>JAZQSL010000027.1:0-1700 GCA_045630125.1 Alloprevotella sp.
AGGCCGGCCCGCCATCATCCTCCCTGCCACTACCAAGGATGCTATGTCTTCCACCCTCGAGGAGATCCCCTACTCCATCCTGCACCACATCACTTACCGCATCACCCATGAGGTTCCCGGCATCAACCGCGTCCTGATGGATCTGACTCCCAAGCCCATCGGCACCATCGCGTGGGAATGATCCTACAGGTCATAAAAGCCCAGTCTACACCGGACTTTTTAAGGATTTGAGCCATTCGTGGCAACGAAATGGCAACAAAACTTCATTATTCAACAATAAAGAGCTAACTGATTTTGATTAAGTCAGTTAGCTCTTTTTGTTATCTCTCAATTAGCTTATATACATTTTTGGAAATGTCATTGGGAATGAACGTTACATCACCTTCACAAATTCTGCTTAACAGATATGTTTGTTCATCACGATAACTCTCTCTAAAGTTATTATCCAGAATTGTTCTAACGGTGATAAAGGTTCCGTTTATCTTTGGAATGAGAGAATTGTTGACCAGTAGCCCAATAGTTCCACTTTCGCCTTTGCGTAACATTATGTGAAATTTGGGTGTGCCAAAAGAAGAAAAATTAAAATCTCCAATAATTTCTTCACCTTGAAAGATTGTCGCACTATCAAATCTTAGTCTTGCAAATGCTTCGGATGTATTAATAAAAGTAACTGCAAGCACAGAAAAGTCGTTATAGTTAAATTCACCTTCACGATTAACAAAATACGGGTGGTCAAAATTCTTAATTGCTTTTATCTCTTTCCCATTGGTAGTTAGTTGAAGTCCTGTAGAGATAACATTAAATGAATCAATTAAGACATGAGGTTCCGTATAAAGCGTTTTCTGCTGTAACTCGATTTTTGCTTGCTTCTCTTGAACCTTAGATAATCCTTTGTTTATGAAAATAGTTGCAATACCAATTGCAGCCGTTGCAATTGCATTTGCAGCAGACCAGAAAACATCACCTTTAAAGCTGAAAATCTCTACAAACGGTGTAAGAGGGTCAAACTTATATACATACGCAGCAAAAAGAATAACTCCAGCTAAAAGTAAAAATGCAATTACCGCCAACCAAATACATATCCATTTGTTTTGATTTTTCATTTTGCTCCCTCTCCGTCTTTCAAAAGTGCCTCGACGAGCATATCGCTGAGAGCCTGGGACGGCACCTTTGCCCAACGCTGGGTGGTATCAAATTCGGGATAGCGATAACGCCAACGATCATATTCTTCCTGCGTGATCTCACCTGCTTTGAGCATGGCAGCAGCCTGTCTCCAAGCACACAGCATTTCGTGAAGCTGTGCAGCATCCTTGTTTTTACGCACATCGACCTTCAAACAGATTTCCCCATCGGCTTCGTCGATATGGAGTCCGTATCTGTCCTCCAAGGTGAACAGCGTGTGCATCAGACCGATATAGGAATCAATGTCCGGTACGGCGAGAGCCTGCGGAGATACATCAAGGGTATCAGCCAACGCTGCGGTCAAATCCGTTTTAGGAGTTCTTGTCCCTGTTTCGTACTGGGCAAGACGAACATCGGCAGACTTCTCCGGGAAGCCTACCTGCATACCAAGATATTTCTGAGTCATACCACGCATATTGCGGAAAAAGTTGATTCTTTCGCCAATAGCCATAATCATTCTCTCCTGTCGTATATGTCTTGTTTTTAACATTATAACATATTTGTTTAGGATAGTCAAG
>JAZQSL010000028.1:0-84027 GCA_045630125.1 Alloprevotella sp.
ATTTTCCACAACGTCTAATACCAGTAATTATCTTAACCTTGCCGTTCCATCGTTTGGAATACAACTTATCCAAATATTCTTTTCTGTCAATAACCATAGCATATTTATTAATCGTACTGACAAAATGGTCGCATATTACGACTGTTTTGTCAGTGCAAATGTATAACTATATTTCCATAAAGCAAAAAGAATCACATATTAATTTCATTTGAGAATATTTTTGTGACATTATAATAACTTCATCTTTTGCCATGTTGTTGTCTTTATTGTGTAACTATAAAACAAATATTGATAAAGAAACAGAACTACAGTTATGTGAGTGCAAAAGTATAAGTAGATTAAAGTATAGCACTTAAGTCCACACGACTTATCACAGAACAGCGAACGCAGTGGCTATTCAGGGATAAGTCGTGTGACTGACCCTCTTAAAATCGTGTCAGAACGCAGATGGCGACACGTGAGCAACTGGAAAGTGATGAGCAGTCGTAGGCGTAGATGAAGTAATTTACCGTAAGGAAAGGATGACGACAAGCATTGAGGGAAATAAGGAAAGTGTACGCAGTACTTTTTCCTCCCGAACGTGGTCTTCCTGACCTGGAGTCAAATGGCGTAAGCGTAGATGGAGACTGCTCATGACTTTCATTCCGCTAAAGCGCCCGTTTCGGGGACCCGTGACTCATCACTGCAAGCGATGCGTTATGGGCGAAACGGGCAAGATACTCGGCTAAAGCGCTGAAAACGTGTCTAATAACCTATAAATTGTAAGGATTTACAATTTTTTCGATTTGGGGAAAGGATAGAAGACTTGTTTCCAGCGCTTTATCCGATTAGGAACCCGCATTTTGTGCGGATAACGTGCGAAGACACCCCCCACCGCCCTCCGCCCGTGAACTCATCACCTCAAACGAATAAAGGCGGAATATGCACCGACTACACGGTCAAATCGCCGCACGTGAGGGCGAACTGCGATTTGAAGTGCGCTCCGAGTTCTGGGCGTATCGATTCGGACGAAGGTCGAACCGATTGGAGTGGTTGGGCAGAACACGAGGAGCGCACACATATCCGCTTGCGGCAGCTGGTCCAAAATTTGTTTACTCCCAATAAAAAAAGCGACCGCCAAAGGCGACCGCATAGTAAAAAAAATGTACGACAAGGACAATCTGTTTTCCGAACTTTCTAAGCTTATCAAAAATAAGTTTTTACAGCAAAGAGGAATTGGTCTATAAAAATTTGTTTGAATGCTGCTATGTTATTTTGTTCGTAGAACATAAGCATAGCTTTTTTGTAATCAATCGAATCTACACTTCTGAACGATATTGGGCAATAGTTGTTTGCAATCAAAATACCGTTGCTAATTATACGTGCAGTTCGTTTGTTCCCATCTGTAAAAGCTTGAATGTATGAAAGCAAAACTAAGGCAAGAAGAGCCTTCTCAAATATTTCAACTTTACCATTAATGAGGTTACAAGTATCCTCAAGAGCCTCTCTAATTTGAAATTCATTATCAAGAGGTTGATAGTTTGTTCCTGTGATACCTACTCGACGGTGACGAATATTACGTTCTACTCCGAGCTCTTTAACCAATAAAGCATGAATCTCTTCAATGCGAGGAAGCGTCAACTGCGTCAAATAATCTGGCACATCTAAGATAAAGTCTAGCGCATCTTTATGATTGAGCAACATAATCGCTTCTTCTTGTGTCTTACCACTTGCTTTTTGTTTTTCTTTAAGCAATCGCTCAGTTTCAAGCAATGAATAAGTATTACCCTCAATCTGTGAAGATTTCCATGAAAGGTCGATACCCAGTCGTTCCATTTCTTTGCGATACTCTATCTCCGTCATTTCGGAAAGATGTTGACGAAATTTATCTTGCGCATCATGCAGAGTACTCAATTCATCAGGAGTGAAAAGTTGGACGTTAGGTAATATATCACGTATAAGTTCAAAGTTGAAACTTTCTTGAACTTGTCGTTCATCAATATCCTTTTCAAAATACGTATCAAGATGCAGGGGCATTGTCACGTGTGCCTGTGGAGTGAGTTTGTATCTAGTTGCAGGTCCCTTGCCAACAATTTCGATTAACCCTTCTTCTACACACTCTGCGATAATTCTTTTTAATGTACGCTCACCCAAAGGAGATTCCAATCCACTATTAATTTCAGAACGCTTTGAAAGTGGATGATAATGCAAATACTGTAATATTTCTACTTCTATTGTCATAGTGCTAAATTTTAGAATCGGGACAAAATTACGCGTTTTTGCCCAATAATCGGGACAAATTGTCCCGATTATTTAAAGATTTCATGCGTTTTTGTCCCGATTCGTGTTTTTTATGAATAAATTAAAAATCTGAGGTCACAGGCAAGACCACAGTTTCTTGTGGAAAACGCTCGCATCCAATGTAGAGCGTATCGAACGCATCCGAGAAGTCCGTGCGTTCCTCCAATTTACTCTCCTCCGTCTCTACCGTCTTCTCCAGTCGCTTATCCTTTTTCCCGTTATACACACCAGCCGTCTGTACTGAGATAAGCAGACTCTCGTTGTTCTGTTCGTTGAAGTAAGGAACCAGGCGTGCCCGTCCATCAAATCCACGATTGATAAGCAACTGCTTCTCCAAGTGTCCCATCGGGCGACCAATGGGCACGGGGCGCACTTGCCAACCCTTCTTCTCCAACTGATTGCAGATAACCCAACGGAAGTCCTCATCATTCACCGCATAATTAGAACCTAATGCCGTCGTGTCGTAGTAGAAGATAACCTCATGCGTCTTGAAGTAATGATAATACTTACAGAAGTCATTCACTAGGTCAGGGAGTTTCTTCGTGTATTTCACGTAAAAAGATTTCACCACATTCAAACGACGACGCCCTTCATCCGTTTGCCCCACCACCATGCAGTTGATGTTGCTGTTGAAGTCAAAGGCAATGCACAGTGGTCGGTCTGCTTGAAGGTCGCCATCCATACGGCAATCCTGTTGCTGTAGTTTCTCCATGTCGTACCCCAGACTATCGAGATAATGAAAGTCCGTAGCGTTATACTTATGACTCGGACGCATCGATGAATAGAAACCATCCTGCATGATATCCACAGGCAAACAAAGGATAGATGTTCTGAATTCCATCGGAGGAAGATCACGCTTCATTTGTTTGAACCATGCTTCCCCCAACACCTCAATGTTGGTCAGTGAAGAATAGCGTCCAAAGAACGTAGCGTTACGCCGAAGGTCGTTCAACATTTGTTGCACTTCTTTGAGACGCTGACGATAATACTGCGTAGGATGTTGCGCCAATTGGTCTTTGATAAACCATTGCTCAGCCACCAAACCACGAATACATTCCATGACTTCCGGGTCGCAATCCTTTTCGTATTGCAAGAACCAGGAACCTTGTTTGGTCACGGGCATGTCGGATGTAATCAGCATCCCATGATGAAACGGCAGATGACCAAACTCTTTTACTTGCCCACGATTAGCAGGAAAGGTTTCAGATTTCAGCTGCTCGAAGTCGATGTACTTAGCTTCGTCGATGTCGAGATAGTCAAATGATTTAGAGTTTGACGTACCTTTTCTGTCCTGAGAAATGATTTGCCCAATGGCACCTGTGTAAAATGAAATGATGTTGTCGTAGTTCTCAGGTTTGAAGAACGGGTCCGGCCATCCTAAAGCCTTAGGTGGTTTACGACCGACACACCAATGCACGTCTCGTTTATATCCCCAGTTCTCCCAATGCTGAAACATAGAGGGCAAGGTATTCGTGAGTCCTCGTTTCGCGTTGGGAACTACAAACGCTGTTGTCGAGCGAGGCATCAACTGAAAGTTCTCCAATTGTACAGCTGCATGGAGCAAACCTTTACCCGTACCACGTCCAGCACAGACTATGGTTTTGTTTGCGCGGTAAAGCGTCGCTTCCCGTTGCATTTGGTTCATATAGATTTTAGCCATGGGATTTGTTTTTGTTAGGTTGTACGATTTGTGAAAGGTAGGTGGATTTCTTTTTATGATAAATTTTACCAACTATCACGCCTTTCTCGTGATATTGTTTACGGAGTCTGTAAAATTTCTGTCTTACTGCCTCACGAGCGTCAAGTGAAATCCCGTTCTGTTCGCACCATAAATCTATTCCTCTGTTGAGTTCACCTTTGGAATGGATGAGTGGAAAGCAGCCACTCCAAAGACTGATACGAAATAGCCCATCAATGGCAGAAACGACGGTGCGCTGACCATGAAAGCCAAGATAGTTGTAAAACTCTGGGCGATGATGTTTGTTGTCAGTAATGACAATCGACACAGTATCATCGCTAGGTAACTCCGGCGGTTCGTTAGGCGGACGACGGGTTAGCATACGATGAAGGACTTCGTTCTCGAAGGAACGGTCAGGAAAACGAACGGGATTGCCAAAATGGAAAATCAACCATTCTTTGATGTAACGTTCAACTTTGATGTGTACTCTTATATCTTTCATAGGACAATAATTTTTCTGTTTTTCTCTCGCGCGCACGTGAGGTGTTTTTACTATCTACAAACTGAATCACTATCTACATATTGATAATCAAATAGTTGCAAATTCTACATGTAGAATGAATAGGCAATTTGTTCGATTGACCACCAACTTTGGTGGAAATTTGTAGATAGTTGTAGAATGTTTTTTTAGAAAATCCTACAAAATTGGGCTTCCTAAATAATTGATTTTTAATCATTTTATAAAATGTAGATATTTGTAGAGTATGTAGATACCTATTTTCTCGGATGTGTAAAGCGGGATGCGTGTTTAGTATATAAAATGAGAAAGAGCCAGCGTGTTTCCCAACAGGCTGACTCATGCAAACAAATGTAGAGATGTTTCTCATGTATTGATTTAAGGTTTATTCTTATTCATTTTCTTCAAAAGGAAATTCCTTGGGTTTCATACGTTCTTCCTTTTTGCGCCTAGCTTCCTCCTCCAGGAGTTCGTCATCCGTTTTATTCAATGTTGACGTTGAAGACTCCAACGAAATGTTGTATTTCTCTTTGAGTATGGTGTAATCAAATGCCATCGCACGCAGAACACGAGTAACGGGTTTCATACCACCAATACCATCCTCCTTCATTTCTTGATACCCATTGGCGAAACTCTTGAAGCGTACGCAATTCAAGTACCCATAGTAGTATTCCGTATGTTTGAGGTATTCCCTCAGCGCATCATCGGGAATGATTTTATCTCCAGAACGTCTTGCCGCTTCTTTATAGAGTGTAAATACACGACTCACGTTCAGTAGGAGTATTGGGCGAGGAGAGGTGAACTCACGATTGTTGATGATATCGCTTTTGAACGTGACAAAGTTCTTAATGCGATAGTCACCTTCTTCGTATAGGTTCCCGTTATCACGAAGAAACATCAACATACGCCAGAAGTGAGCGAGTTCATTGCCTTCACCACTCATGCTGTTCTGCTTCACCATCAACTTCAAACTGATGTCGAAAATCTCATCATAGGTGAAAGGAAACTTCAAGCGTTCCTCGACGCAGGAGAAGATCGCCAGAAGTTTACTCCAGTTCTCAACAATACGCGTTTCCAACGGAGCACCATTGGTGCGTTTGTTGATTTCTTCCGCTACCTCACTGTACTTGGCCAAGAATGAACCTTGAACACGCTTGCGTAGTTCCAGCACCTGGAGTGTAAGGTGCGTGAGTCCCATTTCCTGAATGGCTCTCAATTTCGCAAAACGCTGGCGCTGTTCCTTGGTAAACTCAGACGTTTGGAAGGATAAGAACACGCAACGGTGAAACAAAGCGATGTCAGCGGTCGGGATTTCCTGTCCGCTGAAGATGACGCCAGTCTTCACAGCCGTCATCTTTCTATCCTCAAAGGAACTGCCACCCATCTTAGTACGTCCCACACCATCGTAGAGACCCTTCAAGAACTCAATCATGCGAGGGTGCAAGTCATTTTTGTACTCGTCAAAATGTACCAAAGCATCACAGACATACGCCACGTCATCATTGAGGGCGATAGGCGTAGAGTTCTTTAAGTTGGGTGCCTTGTTGTCCACAACAAAGAACGCCATGAGCGCAGCACCCAATTCTGTCTTACCAGAACCTTTCGGACCGAACAGGTTCAGGAGAGGGAAGGAGCGTGTGTAACTCGTTACGATGTCACGAAACAACGATGCCAACCAATAGCACAGTCCAACCTTGCCATTGTCTCCGTAAACGTCAATGAATTGCTTCATGTATTCCTCAAAGCGAATATTCTGCAAGGTACGATGGACGAATTTGCGTTGGCGTTCATAGGAACTATCGCCTTCATCATTACTGACGACAGCCGCAGGTATGTACCAATTATAATGTTCCTGGTCACCTTTCTTTTCTTCGTCGTCCTTGGCGATAGAGACAATGCCGTATTGGTTGGTCTTCAGGAACGAACCATCTTTCCAAATGCCGTTACCGAAAGCGTAAAAGCCAACGGGATTCCATCCCATTTGCTTGACCAACGACGCCGTTTCGGTATTGTCGTAGAGGTAACGTTTAAGTTTGATGAGTTCACCTTCACCGACTTCCCAAGTGAAGTTACCACGACTCTCCAGTCTCTGACGGAAACGACTGAGTGAAACCAAGTCCTCTGGCATAAGTTCAATGGTTTTGGTCGTTCCTCGAAAGTTCTTGATTTCGTAGGTACGTCGAGACTTATCATTGTCCATGATGTGATAGAGCGGCTTCATGGTAAAGTTGCACCAAGTCTCTTCACCTTTGTCAGAGAGACCGACATAACAGTTGTTCACTTCGTAGAAGCCATACTGATGAAGGTCAACTTCTTGCTTTCGGTTGCTTTCCTCACGCTGACGTGCCCACTTGGCGCTCATGATGCGTTGGCGCCAAGTGTCCTTTCCCTTACGAATCTTGTTGAGTTCGTCAAGAAGAATATCAATCGTCGTGTTGTCCTCAATGTAACTGGCAACTTCTGCGATTTCCTTGACTTTGTCTGTCTTTTGATGGACGTTGTCTTTCTCGCTCCATATTTTGCGTGCATACCATCCACAAAACTCCTCTTCTGGGAGCAAGTCCAGTTGCGAAGCAGCTGTAAAGAAACTGCCTGGGTCTTGCTTCTTATTACCCTCGCCAAGGGGAAGCTCACGAACGGAAACCCTAAAGCCCATGGTAATGGCTTGTTTCCCGTTCTTGATGACGTACTTTAGTCCGGCACCGAACGCTTCACCTTCAGCAGGAGGGTCAGCATCATTGATGAAGCAAAGAGAATTACAAGACTTTTTGAGCAAAGCGAATTGTTCTTTGGTCCAGGCACCGCCGAGAGGAGCGACGACGTTATAAATGCCTACGGAGTGCATCTTTAGAACGTCGGGAGCACCTTCCACCAAGAAGAACTGGTCTTTCTTGACGGCCTCACGAATTGCTTCATCAATGCCGAATACACAGTATTTCTTTTTGTAGGCAGTGCTCTCCTTAGAGTTAAGGTATTTGCTGTTACTAGAACCAGAAAGGTCACGGGCGGTGAACCCTACGATATGTTTGCTTCGGTCACGAATGGGGAAAACTATTCGGTCTCTAAAGAAATCATAGTATTCATTATTCTCAGAGTTCACACCAAGGAGACTCGCTTCTTCGAGAAGTTCAAAGTTTTCACCATGTTCACCAGCCCAGCTAAAAAGGTCGTTCTCTTTGGCTGCATAACCCATTCCTGACTCACGAACATATTGCTCACCAAAACGATTGATAGCGTATTGCAGAGCATTGCCATTAGCAGGGCCATACAGGTTTTGTACAAAGTGGTTGGCCACACGTTCATTGAGGTTCCAGATAGATTCACGGTGCAGGCGCTGTTCGCGCTCTGCATCCGATTCTTCTTCCTCAAAGCAATCAATCCCGAAGCGTTTAGCCAGGGATTTGACCGCTTGTGGGAACGTGTAGTTCTCGTGCTTCATCACAAACTTGATGACGTTTCCACCTTCCTGACAGGCACCGAAGCAGTGCCAGGTTTGTCGAGCAGGGGAGACGTGGAAGGATGGTGTCTTCTCTTGATGGAAAGGACAACAGCAAACGTAGGTGCTACCTTTCCGCTTCAAGTCTGGTACCGCTTCAGATACTATCGTAACAATATCTGCACGGTCGAGCACGGCATCAATGGTTTGTTGACTTATCATCCTTGTAATTGTATAGGTTTAATCTTCTCATACATGTCATACGCTTCTTTAGCAACAACATATCCAGTGCCAGCTATGATACGATTTATCACAGCCAATTCCAAGGTCGTCCAAGAATTGTGTTTTAAGCGATAAAAGAACTTATTGTAATCAATGTCGGACAAATTCAGGACGTTTTGTCTAAAGACTTTTTGTTGTTTTTTGTCAAGTTTGTTGTAAAACTCAATAACTGTCACTTGCATAGTATTGTATTTTTATAATGTTTCAAAATATTGTAATTTTATAATGTTTCTGCGTAAGCAATTTTTTATTACACTTGTTTATTCGCGTTTCTAAAAGCGTCTCTATAACAAATATAATAATTTTCAAGCATTTAGCAAATAGCTAACTAGTTGACAGATTATACAATACGGTGATAGAAAGGTGACGTACAACGGCTGTAATTTTGGAGCAATGATTGCTTAAAAGTGAAATTCTCAATGGTAATTTTGCAAAGACCTGCGAAGTAAGAAATCTTCACAAGAGACATTCATAGACGATAGGAGATTATCATGTGAAAAACTCTGCAAAGTAGCATAATCACTGATAGTTTCTATGAATGATTTTTTATTTGTTATGGCAAAATTATTTATAATATGATAGGAATTTCACAATCAAGTAAACGAGTATAAATTGTGCCCAAAATTTGAATAGTGATTTCACAAAAAATGTACTTTTCAAGCAAAAAACAATAGTTGAAAAGTCCTAATATTTTTTCTTATTTTTTTCTGTAAAGTATTACAAAATTAAAGTCTGATATAGCAAAAATTGAATCAGAAAAAAATGTCATCGTCCCGAAATCCGAAAGCGAAAAACGGCATCAAAAATAAAAACATTGTAATTTTGTAATGTTACAAAAACATTGTAATTTTGCAATGAAATTAAAACAAACAAATGTAGAACCAAGTTACCCAAATTACCGTTCCAAAAGTGGGACGGAAATGGGACAAATAGTTTGTTTCTGCAACCAAACCGGCATTTGTTTAAGCTTTTTATAACCCTTATATACAGTGGGAGTGGCAAGGCTTTTCAATCGAGCCTCCGCAACACAAGGAGACTTTTCAATCGGGTCTCCGCAACTTTTAAACAAATGTAGGTAATCAAAAGACTTCTAAGTCAACTGATTAACCTACATTTTTTTGTTTCTGTAAACGAAAACTGGGACAGAAATGGGACAGTAGTTTAATCAGGCATTTTCAAGAATTAAAGCTAAATTCGCAGAAAATGTCAAAAAAAATGTACACTTACACGAACGTAGAAAAAAGTGTTTATGAAGTGCTCCCTTACAGCCTTCCAGTGCTCCATATGGGCAAAAGTTGTTATGTAGATTTCTTCTGTTTTGACCCCCAAATCTAAAGGATTACACAGACATATTTGTAATAAATATTTATATCTCCATGATCATGATAACATTCCATTGCTTGTACTTGATTAGTAGGTAATATAATGTTTTGACTTAAGTCATAAATTTAAAAAATCCTTTGTGGAGATTGTTGAAATACCTACAATCTTGCATTTAACTTGCAGCCCATTATCCGATGTAAGCATAATGGGATTCATTCCCTTATACTTTAATGCAACTGATAATATCATATTGTCTGGAGAGCGATAATCGAAATCTTTTGGCAAAAGGCGCGTATTAGCTACTTCGAATTGTATATCTCGTTTATCTGTCTCCATATTGATGTTTTTTAACGCCTTCTGCACAGAATCTTTACCTTTAGCATCCAATGTAATCTTTAATTTATCTAATTCATCAATGACTTTTGCTGATAAAACTATAGTACAATCTTTGCTGATTTTGCTAATAATTTGAGGGCAATCAACAAAAGTATTAGTGTCAATGATATACGTTGCATGATTTGTATCCCTAATAACAGAATCTTTTTTCTTCTTTGTCTCAAATTTACTAAGATCAATTTTCCCAACTATCTTCAATTTCACTTTTGGTATCTCAGCTTCTATGAATGTAGACTCATCCGTTGCGTTTTTATATTCATCTGTCATTCTATGATCAACATTTTTCTCTTCCCCCCCATCATATACGGGAAGCAAAAGAGGGAAAGATTCACCTTCAATACTAGCAACGGAATTTTGGGACGAATTTGAAGAATTCGGTTTGCTATCTCTTATACCACCGATAGCGTTTGCAGATGAAGATTGAATTGGTATGTAGAATGATTCTAATTCTATTTTTTCCATAAATCTACAAACATCAGAATCTATCATATTTAGATGATTCATTATATCTGCATCAGTTACAATGATGGTATGCCTACGAGCTCTACTAGTTGCAACATTAAATAATCTTCTATCTAATAGTCTATAGTAGGATGTGTTTGGTACTACATATATAGCAATGTCTGTTGTTAGACCTTGTATTCGTGATACTGTATCAATGAGTAAGTTGTTATGATTACCGATTGTCTGATATATTGCACGTTGGAGAGCCTTAGTTGTTTCTACATAGAAAGTTAATACTGATATATGCATTTTCTCCTTTCGAGCTAACAATGCTGACACAAGCAGAGTTGTCAGAAGCAATGCGGCAGTAGGTTTTTTATCGCCTAAAGGCAAATCAGTTTTTAACAAAGTAGGTCCACCTTGTGGATGGAAGAATTTAGCTATTGAATCTACAAGATCTTCATAGTAGAATGGAACCTTTGCATCTGAACGGGAAGATAGAGAACAATTATAGAATAGACCTGTAAAAACTGTGGCTCTCGGTGTGAGTCGATATGTATCTGCCAACCTATATGACGGTATAGTGGCCAGACTACTCAAAGAACTTAATCCATTTGCATAAAAATGGTAGTTCCTTCGTTCTATTCTATCTTCATTAATAGCTATAACTGGAGGCAACTGATTCGTGTCACCAACAAAAAGACATTTTTTCCCAAGTGATTTTATTGCTGCGCACATACCGAGCAAAGCTTGACTAGCCTCATCCATTATAACATAGTCAAACGAAGGCATATCAGCTACATTCTTCGCTTCTCCACTTGTAACATAAAATGTAGAAAGCATAATTTGACCAGGTTCAGCACTTAAAGTCTTAACACAATCCAATTCGGGTAGTTCCTTAGCTTCGTCCACAGACACTTTAGTCTTGTGGATCTTACCGTTTTCAAGAAGACTTTTTAATTCATCTTTGCTTGCAACCTCAATCAAAGCCCTATTTGTCAACGCAGTTACCAAAACAGAAGCTCCTCTTTCACAGAGTTTTTTGCAAATAGTGGCAATTTGATAGGTCTTCCCTGTACCTGGAGGACCTTGAAGAATTACATCATCTGTCAAATTTAATTGAGCTATGATAAAGTCAGAAATATTAGTACCACTATTAATTGAAACCGGTTCTACTTCATTTAGTTGAATATTGCCCTCTATTAGATTTTCAATACATTCTTGAGTGCTATTCTTGATGATATACTGAAGATTACTAATATATTGAGTTGGTGGAATATTAGGCCCAAGGATGAGAAATGCTCCGGGATGTCCATCTACATGTTCGGCAAACTCAATATCTACTCCTCGAAAACCGACAAGACAATGATTGGGGTCATCTTTCAACGATGCTTGCCAAATACAAACTAGTTCTGTTGAGAACCCTTTAGATTTTAGCAAATCTCCATACGTAATTGTTCCCCACTCTTTGAACTTGTGAAGATGATTGGGGGTTGTAAAACAATATAGATATTCGCCTTTTCTCGGCAATCCTCTACTTGTACTAAATTTCAGAATCATCTCTCCATTTTCTATTTTAACAAATTGAGAGATGAATAATTCTTCACGTACATTAAGCATGTACGTAGCAGATGTTTCAAGTTTCTGTTTGAATTGGTCTGTTTGTGCCCTTAATTCCTCCTCAAGGAAAAGGTAATGTTCTTTTCTTGAATATATCATAATTAATCAATAGAAGAAACGGACAAATCGCTGTTGTCAGCATTATTATTATCAAATAGATATTCTTCCAATCGTTCAGCTCTATGCTGGTCTGGATTTAATGTCGCAACATCAAGATGTACATTATTGAAATAACGCATCACTTCCATTATTTTATTTACTCTGTCATCCATCATTAGATTGACAGTATCAAATGTAAGCGTAAGCTTGTCCTGATAAGTAAATAACTCATGAGCCTTGATTGGTACGACAACGCCATTACCTAAATGTAACCACAACATCGAATTCGGTTTAAATAATTGTCTCCACTCATTAGGATTAAATTTAAGATTGTGTTCATGGTTTTTGCAACTCTTTACTACAAGAGGATATGCTACGTTATCCCTTGTTACGCCATTAATTACGGAGTACTCTGAATCTACATCACTCACATCAAAACCTTCGTTCTCAAGTTTGGCTAGAACAAGTGTTTTAGCCTCATTGTTTTCTGCTATTTGTTTTGCTGTGTCAACACCTCCCCCAATTTGTCCGCCCACAGAAACAGCGGAAGTTTCAGCTACGGGTATTGGGAGCATTTCAGACTTGATATCTGCTACATTGTAATCCTTTTCCTTAAGGTATTCTATAATACCCGAAAATTCAGGTTCTGTCATTATGACAAACAATTCGCGCTCCTTACCTTTAATACCAAGGTATGAGCATAATGGGTGAAGTAATGGTTCAATCTTAGCAGGACGTAATTCTCCTGTAAAATAGAATTTTCCCTCTTGTGCAAAAGTTATTTTGGAGATTGTGTCACCTGAGTTATCATAAGTTAGATTGATTTCATGACATTTATAAAATTTTGTGTTTTCAATTTTTTTCTGAAGAAATTCTTTGCATTCTTGATATGATTTTTGTTCATTACAATCGCGAGCCAAGACAGTTAATGCTGGGAGAGTTGATAGGAGTCGAGTTGAAATATCGGTGTTAAGGATTTCATTTTCAAATGTAGGCATTACATTATCTTCTGTGAAAATTTTAACCCCCATTAGTGATAACAATTTCAGGACACCATCTTTATCTTTTTGCTTACCAATATAAACTTGTTTTTTGCTACTAAAACCATCTATGGTTACATAATTTAAATCCTTAGGCGAAACAAATTTTTCCCCCTTGGATAAAATTTTATTTTCATTTGACCAATCCCTAATGGTTTTAATCTTTGAGGAATGAAGATGAGGTAATTCTTCTGCTATCTTTGAATATAGATTGGTTATTAAGTTTTTATTTTGAGAAATGAATTCTGTATTTGAATCTTCACTTACCTTTCTCAAAACTTTAAGCATGTCTTCAATCTCCAAATTTTGCTTTAAATGAAGTAAGTTTATCCAATCCAGAGGTATTTCGCTATTGATATCAATTACAGGAAGATATGTGCCACAAAGTTCTGAAAGATGGTTGACAAACACATTGGAGGCTATTTCCATTTTGTGTTGTGTTGTTGGAATAATAGCCTTGTTTGAAATACTCCATTCAAAAAAATTGTCATCAATATGTAACTTGTTTTGCCATGTTGCGCGACCAATATCTTTTGAAGTTCGGTTAAATTTGGTTTTGAATGCCTCTGGCCAAAATAATTTTGCAAATTCATAAACCGTTATATACTCATATAAAGAGAATATATACAAATTATAGGTTGTGATTGGATTATCCCAATGATTACCTGCATATGATGTATATGGCTGAGTTTTGTGACAATCCCAAAATTCATTAGCCCATGCATAATCTTTTCGAACGACCTCGCTTGTTATACTTTTGAAAGATAAATCCAAGTTTTCTGAAAGTCCTATAGCTAGTAAGAAACTTTTCAACTCATGTAAAGAAGACGTATCAATATATTCATCAGAAACGAATGTATCAATTAAAACAAAATCTTCTACAGGTAACTCAGGGTGATACGCATTTGACAAATAAAGTTGACTAGC
Organism: Alloprevotella sp.; assembly: GCA_045630125.1. Lineage (GTDB taxonomy): Bacteria > Bacteroidota > Bacteroidia > Bacteroidales > Bacteroidaceae > Alloprevotella. The sequence continues at coordinate 14,043 of JAZQSL010000028.1, forward strand.
CCTTTTTAGTTTCCCCTGCTGAGTCAGCATCGGCATCTTTCTTAATTCAGACAAGATGCTTGAATCAAGTCTACCTTTCTTAAAAAGATTGAAGAAATATTTACCTATTTCTATCGCATTATCTGTTGATACATAACCCTCTTCGAATAATTTTCCTGTTGTAATTAGACTGACATCTGAAGGTTCTGACACACCAAGATTCTTAAGCCAATTGATAGAGTCCTGCTCCAGGGATTGTAATACAGAGTCACTTATGCAATCTATGTCAGAAGAATAATCTGCTGATTGAAGGGCTGATAAAGTAAGTGACTTAGGGCAAGAAGGAGAATTATTCTGATTCAAAACGAACTTTGTATTTTTCAATAAATGTTCGGATTCAGAGCATTCTTCACTATTTAATGATTTGTGATAGACACACAACAAATTTATAAGTTTAGCATCTGATTCTGGAACGATTCCTGTAATAGCGTGCGAATCTTCGAAGAAATCCTTAAACTTTTTCTTGTCAAAGTCAAAAACTCCGTAACTCTTTAGTATTGTGTTGCCTTCATTATTAATTATATTATTATCACCAGTAAATTGTCGATGATAAATTCTGTTGATATGAGAAACGAGCATTTGTGGCGTAATCGCATCTGATACATTCATCCTATCAAGAATAGATTCTTTTACCTTAAGTAAAATGTTGTTTTTCGCAGATGGTATGAACGCAATCTTTTCAATAGCATCCTCCATCGCATCTTCATATGTTTTCATCAGTTCATTAGTAGAACCATATGATTTTTTAGGCAAGATGTCATAATAGTTAGAATGTTTTTTTGAAAATGATGCAACCCACTTAAGATATTCTTCTGGAATCTTTGAGATAAGCACTTTATTCCATTCTGCGTCTACATCTAAATGTTGGCGACCTTCATCTGTAATGAAGTTCGCATTCACAAGGAACGGGAATCCGTCACCAAAACTATAAGATGTTGGCAAATAGGTATAAAACACAGCATTGTCTGCTTTCTTTAGTTTGCCATCCTCTATGCCAATAGCAAAAGAAAGATCAAATGCTATGGCATTTTTTAGTTTATCGGGAGTACTCTTATGCTTTTCAATTCTTCTTTTTTGTTCCTCTGTGAGATTTAAAGGCACCTTAGGATTCTGATACACCATCCATCTGCTGTCCTCAATACCATTTAAATATAAAACGACCTCACCATCCAAAGTTTGTTTTTCTATAGTACACTGTGTATTACCACGATAAGTAAAAGACATCTTAATATTATTGTCTTTTAGGAATATTAGAAAACGACAAGACTGCATAAGTCCATTGACGCATTCAACTAATTTCAGTTCATCTTCTGAATCAATAGCAATATATGTTGAAACATTTGCATTTCTCTCATCCAAAGGAATTGGCATTTCCGACTCAATAGGTATCACCTGCCAAGGCATTGTATATTCTGATAAGTCAACAGGTTTTGGACCATATGAAGGACTCCAATGTTCATTCCAATAGGAGCGCCAATAATCTTTATCGAATCTGAAGCATTGACTACCTGTGTGGATATACACTTTAGATGAAATACCAAAAACAGACTTAAATCCGATGCCTTTATATCCAATTTTCTCAGTTTTTCTAACTTTTTCACCTTTGCGTCCTACAAAGCAAATACCTTCAATATCCTCATTGGTAAAGAGATCACCATTGTGCATAAAAACTAGATATCCATCTTGAATACAAATAGATACTTCTAAACAATCGGAAGCACTATGTGCATCTACTGCATTTTGAAGAAGTTCGAAAATAAATCGTTCTCCCTCTGTATAAATACCAGACGACAATTTTTCCAAACTATTTTCTTGCATAGTGGCCTGATCTGGATCACTATAATTGCTGCGTTTTTTATTTAAATCTTGAATAAATGACATAATAGGCATGTGTTAGTATTCGTTATAGATTCTTGTTTCTTTAAAAACAATTACAGGGGTAACCTTATTTAAAGTATCCTTATTGATTATAGAGTTATAAGGAAGATCTTTTTCAAAATCAGATTTCAACCATTTATTGTTCCATAATGACTGAATCCTTTTTCCAGCGACAAGCTGACAGAGACGTAATGAGTATGGTGATGTTCCATTCTTCTTGTCTTGTGTATAGGTCATGTTCTGCAACCAAAGTTGGTTGTAGTCGGAGTTTGGTTGATTGCAGAGTTTGTTATACACCAAATCAATGATAGACTGCTTTTCTTTCATATTTTTAACCGAGTCAACCATACGACTAATGATTCGGAGGATATAATGGACACAACCGACGTTCTCAAGAGCAATCTGAATACATATAGCAGACATAGCACGAACACTACCACCAGGTATATAATGTGGTTCCTTAATTTTCTTGCTATCTTTCTTTACAAGTTGACCATCTTCGCTTAAATCCACATCGCCCCACAATATATTGTCTGTTTCCTTTTTCTCGTCATGTGGATGTAACCATTCAGATATTCTCTTGTCAATGTCAGACAACATTGTTTTTACTGAACCACTATCAGGATATTGACGGGCAAACATTAGGATATAGAGTAAATGCTTCTCAAAACTATCAAAGTCAACACCCTTCTTGTTGAAAATGGGGGTATTATAGATGTATGCAAGTTTATCGGACTTAACAGCATCAGTTACGATACTTTCGCTTATCTTGGTTTTCTGACTGTTCATGCGGAAATTCAGTCGCTCCAAATTTTTTTGGAGAATGTAAGAGATATCTTCAAGCGCATCCTTATTGCTACAGAAAATGCGATAGTCATCACGATAGCGGATGATCTCATAATCAGGGAAAGAAAACCCTCGTTCTTTGTATTCTTTTTCCTTCTCCATCAATGCTTTGTGCAATAGAAGATCTGAGTAACCAAGGATAATCTCCCCTACAAAATCAAAGATTGCACTACCTTGGGGAATTCCAATATTTCGTCCTTGTTGGAAGGCACGTAAATATCTCTGTATGTTTTTGGCTATCTTGCTTTCACCTTCAATTTCGAAAGAAGTATCCTTCAAATTAAATGCCCAATCAAAAGTCTGCGGATTTACAGAACCATAGCAGTTAGTGATGTCCGTCACAAACATATAACGATATTCTAATGACAATTCAATGGAACGTTGCTCCATACTATTCCACCAATTGTTGATCGTTGTTGCCTTGTGAAACGATTCCTTTTCGTTGGGGATAACCAGGATAGCACAAGACGTAATATGTGGCACTTTGAACTTTTCGAATAGTTCCCTCACTATAGTCCAATTCTCTTCGTTGCAAATCTCACGTACAAGGAAATAGTATAAAAAAGGATTAGCTAGCACAATAGGACGAACAGCATAGCGACCATCTTTATTAAGAAGTATGTCAAGATTAACATCTGTTAGTTCTTCGGGGGAAATCTCAAGTTGAATGCATTCACTGAATGAAGTATCTCCAATAGCCTCGCGCACATATGTTAGCACTTCATCAAACGTGAAATACTCAGGTAATTCGAAACCATGATATTGTTCAGACTTCATGAAGAAGTCCATTGCTTCAACATGATTTAAACTAAGGATGTTTTTTACTGTTTTCATTGTGTTAATAAAACTAATGCCCGCATCCAAGGAGTGCAGTCCTTAGGAAACGGGCATCTATTTACACTAAATAGTGTTTTTCTTGTTCGTAGCGGTGCGGTCTGCACACCGCCACCTATGTTTCTTCTTCTTCGCAAAGATAACTTATATATTTTAATATTGTGTTTTTATCAACGGAAATTGCGAAGTAAAGTTAACAACAAGTTCAGTTATGGCATTTTCGCCAGCACTTGACGACAAAATTGTGCTCTGCTGAATGGATGGATATGGAGCCTCTGCTGTGCCGATAAGGAGCAGCGTTCAGTAGACGATGGTGATGATCGTTGAGAGACTACTACCGCCCGCTAAATAGTCACATTTCCTATTAAACGTGAGTTTGGTATAAGCCCTATGCAATTATTCTACTTTTGTCGATGATTTCACTATCTGACATCATCGGTTCGCGATTGCAGCGAGCTGTCTTTAGATAGCTCGCTATAGCACGTTTTTGGGGTTCAGGCTTTAAACTTTTACAACATTCATCTCATATACTGAATATTTCTACTGATTTGCAGCAATCATATGAATATTAATTTTATATGTAAATATTTGATTTTCTAACTATAAAGTCACAAAATAAATTTTCATCTCTATGCTGTTTTTTATCACTTTCTCATACCGAACTCACGTGCTTTTAAGGTTGCTAATAGTATATGTGATTTTATTCGGCAACAGGAATGTCCTTTTCGGTGATTTCAGACAGCACTTCTTTTGATAGATTTGTTAGAGAAGCTAGTCTCATGGCTTGATTTTCCAATGTTTTTTCGAAAATGTTTCTCACATATCTAGCATTACCAAAATTTTCATCCTTATTTTCTATTGCGTCTTCAAACAGTTTTCTGAGTTTTTCTTGTGCTTTCTGATTAATGGTATAATCATGCTTTTTGACATTCAGCATGAATATATCAAAAAGTTGTTGTGATGTATAATCTTGAAAATCTATATATCTATTAAATCGAGATTGTAGCCCAGGATTGGAATTAATGAAAGTTTGCATATTTTCTCTGTAACCCGCCAATATTACAATTAGTCTGTCTCGGTCGTCTTCCATTCGTTTCAAGAGTGTTGAGATAGCTTCATGCCCATAATCATTTGCAGAGCCTTGAACTAAGGAATAAGCTTCGTCGATAAAGAGAACGCCGTCCAATGCACTGTCAATGATTTTATTGGTTTTAACAGCTGTTTGGCCAACATATTCGGCTACTAAACCCGATCGATCTGTTTCTACTAAATGCCCTTTTTTGATTATTCCAAGTTCCTTGTATATACCTGCCACAATTCTTGCCACAGTAGTTTTTCCTGTACCAGGATTTCCCGTAAAAATACAATGATACGAAACTTTAGATTCTTTCAGACCTATCTCCTTTCTGACCTGTTGGATTTTTATGAAATTAGTTAGCCTTTCAATATCAATTTTCACAGACGACAAACCAATCAGCTTTTGCAATTCTTCGATGGGAGGAGTTTCAAATTCCTTAGGATTGTTGATCTCGGCAGGTTGACTGACTTCTTCATCTTCTGTAGATTTCATAATTTCAGAAAGCCATTGAGATTCTTGCTCTGTCACCTTACCATCGGCTTTAGAGCAGGCAGAAGCGAAACGATAAAGATGAGTCATATATTTCAACTGACAATCTTTGTCATATTTACCCAGGACATATTGCAGGATAAATTTATTGTGAGAAAACTGACCTGCATCAATGATTTGTTTAGAAATCTCCAACACCCCTTTGTATGAATCAAGTAAGCTTGCTTTGTAATACGCATAATCATCATAAGTGATATCTGTATCTGGGTCAGCAATTTTTGTTAGAAGCAAACATAAACCTAAATTCGTATCATTTTCAGCATCGAAATCTTGTCCTAAACCTAAGAAGCATTTATGAATATCAGCAATGAAAGCATATTGCATTTTTAGTGAGAGCTCCCAATCAGTGCCGTCTTCATTCTTAAGTGCAAGAACAGTATCACAGAGTTCACAAACTGCAGTCTTTTTTACAATAAGTGAATAAAAATCGCAAAGATTTTCTGTTTCTGTTTTAATAAGACGAAATTGCTGCTCAGTAAGCGGATTTTTAACTTCGGATTGTTTATTGAAGTATTCTATAACGTCTGCGTGCTTAGGCTTTACATCAAATTTTGCATGTTTGTCTCCAAATAGACCAGCAAGGAAAGCACCCAACAAGAATCCTGGAATGCTCGCTCCTATAAATAATCCGATAGTCAATTCTGCACCACAAAAAGTACTTATAAGAACAAGAAGAAGCGTTGCGAAAAGCCACCAGAGGCAACCAGTTCCACCCAACAAAGATTTTTGGGAAGATGATTTACTGGTTTTCGTATTTAAGTTCGTATTTTTTTTGTCTGACATCATACCATATTTATAGTTTGAAAATGCTTTCGTAGTCCTTCAAAATAGCGCACGAGGTTCAATTCACGACTTTAAACAATCCTGTACGCCATCCCTAATTCCTATTTTGCAAATATAAATTAAAATTTCCTGATAATGAGTCTTTGATAAAGAAAAACGCAAAAGGATTCGTGTTATAGAGATCAAAGAAATGAACATCAATAGCTTTTTGTCAAAATATTTCGCATTTTCCGACAGCGAGAATCGCGTATTTTCGTTCAAAGAAAAATATTTTTGCTACAGCGCGAGTACGGAGGCACAGAATATGCAGTGATATGCGCATATTTTTACAAAATCCCTACTTCTCGATGGCATATTTGCATAAATATGCAGTTGGGACTATAAATTTGTTGCTTTGAAATAAAGAAAAAAGCCAAGACTTCGTTGAAAAAAGTTAAGACTTTGTGAAAACTTCGCGACGTCTCGTAAAAATTATCCAAGACTTTTTTTCAACAAAGCCTTGGATTGTTTCAACAAAGTCTGATGTCGCGCCCCAAACTTGATTTTTTAGCCCAAGTGCGTTTGTCAAAATTTTTCGCACTTTTTATCTCGTGAAAAAAGCATTAAAAAGAGCGGACAAAATAGTCTTTGTCAGAACTATCTCGTCCGCTCGGGAATTATCTATCTAAATCTTAAACTTTCAAAACTGCCAGCCCAGTTTCATTTCGAGATGGAAGGGATTGCTGTACTGAGCGAATCGGCGATCCATGCTATCGAAGGCAAATGTAGTGAAACGGGTGTTGGTCAGATTGTGACCGATAATTTCAAATTTCACGTCAGCTGGGAATTCCACACCTACTCTGGCTTGCAATTGCGCATAGAAGGGTTGCTCGAAAGTATTGGCTTCGTCCCAATAGATACGACCTGCACCATACGTGCCAATACCTACGTGCACGGCGCGGAGCACGCGGGTGTGCAGAGGTTGACGATAGGTGGCATTTGCACTGAAGGTGTGCTCGGGCGCAAAGGGCACGCGGTTGCCAGAATAGTCTATCACGACACCATTCTGCTCGCCCAGGTTATGTTCGACAAGGGTGGCGTGTGTATAGCCGTATGTGGCTTGCAGAATGAGGCGATCAAGCAGCGGTTCGGCACGGAGCGCAACCTCAGCACCTATGCTACGCGAACGACCAGCGTTGACTGTGACACGACCCATTCCACTTTCGGCAAAGCGCGCCAACTGGCGATTTTTCGTAGTGACATAGAATGCGCTATAATCTACGCCCAGGGTTCCTTGGCCTAGGTTGAAATTCAAGTGGCCGCCGAGTTCGTAGTTCCACGCTTCTTCTGCCTTGTATTCCAAATCAGCAATATTTGGTTCGGCAGGGATGTTTGCATCCAGCACCTTACTCATACCGGCAATTGCTCCCTGCTTGGCTGCGTCGGGCAAAGGCATGGCATTGATCGTATTAATGCTAAATTCCTTGACACCCAGCATCATGTCACGGCGCAGTGATACTTGTGCCAAATCAGAGTAGGATTGCAGATTGTAGCCACCAGGGCGATATCCCTTTGCAGCCGACAAATAGACATTGCCACGGCCGCTCTTATGCTTATATTGGAGTGCCACTTTGGGCAGAACTTGCCAAGTATCTTTTTTCAAAGTACCATTGACTTCGGGCGAAGAGGAAAGGTTAGCGCGGATACCGAATGCAGGCATAGCAAACTGGTATGTGGCGGGCGAGGCAAGGCCTGAACGCAAATTCAGGGTGTGGTGATCGTAAGCCAAGCGGATGCCTGCGACGGCAGAAATACCTGCGCCAAAGTTGAGCGTACTTTGGTGGAACAAGGCACCGCTCAGCATCGGTGTCTTAATATCTGAGATGAAGCGCAGTTCGTCATTAGTGAACGCCAAAGACATCGGTGGATTCTTGGGCAGGACGGCTGCGAACTGATTGTTGAGGAAGCGCATACCATCGCCGTGGAAGACGACAGGACAGTCGGTCTGTGTGTGCTGATATCTGAAGAAAGCACCAGCAGTCCACTCCCAGAATCTGCGACCACTACTGCGCAGTGAAATTTCTTCGGTAAAGTTGCCCACACGTTGCTTTTGTGTCAACGAGAAAATATCCTTGGCAATAAAATCCTGATCCATAAACAGACGGTCGTTGAGGTGCTGGTAAGCTGCAATTTGTGTCAGGACAAACTTAGGTGCTATCCATTCCACGCCGAGTGATGTATTCCACAGACTGCGGCGGTATCTGCTCTGGCGATTTTGTGTAATTTCTCCGAGGCCTTCCTTCTCAGGCGCAGGGTTAGACAATGTATCTACAAAATAGTAAGGACAAGCATTTTCGTCGGAATATTCGTACGAAGCCATAGCGTCTATGCGCACATTCTGCTTGGGGCGCCAAGCCAGACGTACCTTTGCACCAGCAGCATCACTCTTGTCAGCCTTCGCTCCAGTATAAGCATTTTTGAATGCGCCGTCTTGTCCCTCGTAGGTGCCTGCCAATGACAGCGCGACCTTACTATGTGGGCGCAAATAAGTGACGGCTTTCACGCTACGTCCGCCCAAGTGTGTCTTACCACCGACTTGCACATCAGTACCCTTGCCATCAAATGGCGAAACCGTGAACAAACGCACCACACCTCCCATGGCGCCGCTACCATAAAGCGTGCCCTGTGGACCACGCAAGACGTCGATGCGCGCAACGTCGAGGAAGGAGAAATCATACGCCGAGCGCGAACCATAAGGCACATTGTCGACATACAAACCCACCGCAGGTTCGCCAATACGTGAACCCACGCCGCGGACATACGTAGCCGAAGTGACACGAGAACCGTAGGCTGGCATATAGAAGTTAGGCGCTGCCATAGAAAGTTGCTTCAGCGAAGTAGCACCTAAGGCAGCAATTTCCTCTTTGCCCAACAAAGTAGCAGAAATCGGTTGACGCTTCAAGAAAGATGTTTCCTTTGGTGAAGAAACGACTACGGCTTCTTCTATATTATATATACGTGTGGTATCAATGGGTTCGGCTGGTGCAGACTTTAGTACACCCTCACCATTCGCCCAAACGTTGGAGGATAAAAATAATAACGCGAAAAGCAAACAAATGTATTGCAGTCGTTTCATAGTTTAAAAGTTTGTTTCTTATTAAATGCCTAATATAATAAATATGGAGCGCGATTTCACCGCAAACAGATGCACTGGCGACACTACTCCAAAATCGGTGGCAAAATTATAACAAAAGTTATTTTTTCACAATCCCCATTTATAGGTAGAAACGTCGCGTCACTTCGCCCAAACGGCAGATTCGAAGGAAACCAAACCAATATTTCGCACTTAAAAGTAAGAATGAAGACAAGTTCCGGTATTGTTTATAGGTTTTAACATCTCGTGACTTGTATTTTTTAAGTATTTTCTACCAAGTCTTACAAAAAATGCCTAAATTCGCAACGAATAACTATTAACTTGTTTTACTATGAAAAAAAGACAACTACTTTTTTCAGCATTCCTCCTGTCTGCAGCAGGAGCATTTGCACAAAGTGTGCCTACGCACGAGATGTATGTGCAATACGCTACACCAAGTGGTTTGGTCGAAGCTCTGAAAAATTGGGAGCCAGGCAAGAACTTTGGTGAAGGTAAGGACTACAAGGACGAGAACTTCTTTATTTCTCGCGTTCCCTTGAAGGAAAGATTCGTTCCCGGAGATTGGGCAAACGATGATTTGAACGACAGCAACGACAAGTACTTCTGTTGGTGTGCGCCTACTGGTGAAATGACCAAGAAGTGGGGTCCTCTGCCCCGTTACAACTTCGACGGCGACAACTTCAACATGTGGCAATACGTCAATACACACTCTAACTGGTCAAACGGCTGGTGGCGTGTGCCAGGTGCTTTCAATGACGTAGCTCACCGTAATGGTGTACGCACTGGATGTACTTACTTCATCGACTGGGCTACTCCTGTCAACTCGATGAATGACCCCGGTAAGACTTTGTATGAATTGGCAGAAACAGACTGGGACGGCAATTACCTTTACGCAGAGAAACTGATCAAGTTCATGCGTTATTATGGTATCACAGGTTTGACATTTAATCCAGAAGGTAACTGGGCACCAAATGTAAATAATGCTGTGAAAGGTTTCCTTGCTGAATGTCACCGTGTAGCTAAGGAATTGAATTGGCCATTCCACGTAGATTGGTACGCATTTGTTAGCAATACAGGACAATTGAGTGATAATGGTTGTAAACTGACTGTTGGTGCCAACGACCAGTGGTTCCATGACCAAAATATCAATCAACCTGTGACCGACGTCTTCTTCCTCAACTACAACTGGAGTGATGCAGGTTTGCAACAGTCTGTCAATGCAGCGAAGCAGTTAGGTCGTAACACATTCGACGTATATGCTGGCTTCGATATGCAAGGTCGTGGTTACGGTAAGAATGGTAATGCCGGCTGGACTTCGTTGATGAAATATCCTGTCTCAGTTGTTGTGTGGGGTGCACACGACCGTTCACAACTCTATGTATCTTCGACAGAAGGTGGCCAGAGTGACTACGCCGTACAAAACGAATACCAAAAGAAGCAAGAAATGCTCTTCTCTGGCGGTAACCGCAACGTATTGCAATTGCCTGCCTTGACTGACGCAAATATCACATCTTCTTTCTCAGACCTCGGCAAATGGCATGGTTATGCTAAGGCCGTACGCGAACGCTCTACCCTCAACGAAGTGCCATTTGTGACTCGTTTCAATTTGGGTAATGGTCGTTTCTTCAACGACAATGGTGTGACTACCTGGAACCACAAGTGGTACAACTGGGGTATGCAAGATATGCTTCCAACCTGGCGTTGGTGGATCGACAACGGCGATGGCAAGACAGTTCCTACTGAAGCGTTGCAAGTAGACTTCACATACGACGACGCATGGTTTGGCGGTTCTTGTTTGAAGCTTCACGGCAAGACAAATCGCTCAGACCTTCGTCTCTTCGCTACTCGTTGGAATGTCGCAAATGGTGCAGATGAATTCAAGGTGGTTTATAAGATTAAGTCGGGCAACGAAAGTCATTTGAAGTTGATGGTAGCAAAAGATGGCGCTACTGCTAATTTCCAAACAGTAGCTTTGCCTGCTGGCGAACAAGATAAATGGACTACTGCTACATTCAAGGCTTCTGACTTCGGTCTCAACGCTGGCGATGTAATTGGTTACGTAGGTTTGTCAGCAGAACAAACTCCTGCAAACTACGAAGTACTCCTCGGCGAAATGTCATTCATCCCTGCAGCATTTGCTGTTACTCCAAATACACCAAAGATTACTCACCACGAAGTAATGAAGCGTTTCTACAACCGCGCAGACTTCAAGGTAGTATTTGATATGGGTACACCTGCAAGCCGTCCTGCTAAGTACGACGGATGTCCTGTTTACAACGAAGAAGTAGGCGCATGGTACTACGAAGTATTCGTGAAGCAAGGCAACAAGGAAACCCTCGTTACCACTACAACTTCTTGGGCTGCATACGTAGTAGATGCTCCATTGGATCCATCTAACCCCGAAGTGCAAATCGGTGTACGTGCAGTAGGTTTGGATGGTAAGACTAAGAGTGCTATCACTTGGTCTCCTGTCATCAATAAGGAATTGACAATGATCGAAACCTTGACTATTGATAAGGAAGTGATTAAGCCAGGTGAAGAATTCACTATCGGTTTCGAAGACCCCAACCACCCTGCATGCGATTTCAATATCTACAACGCTTTGACTGGTGTGAAGGTAGCTTCTGCTCAAGGCAAATTGACTATGACTACTTCATTGAGCGAAGTAGGTAGCTATGACGTAGAAATCGTTTCTGGTGGCAAGAGCATCATGAACCGCTCTATCATCTTGATTTCACCTGAAGAAACAGGTCGCTTGCCACAAATCAACAACATCTCTGTTGGTGCTAAAGAAGTATTGGATACAGACGCAGTGAAGTTGACTGCAGACATCAATGATGGTACTAAGTTCAACGACGCACCTTGTACAGTATCACAATCTCTCTACATGCAAGAACCCTACCAATTCACTGTAGATGCCAACGTAATGAGCGAGTACACTAACAACTCGTACGCACTTTGGTTCAAGGTAGAAAAGTTCGAACATGCTTCTCTCGGTACACTCCTCATGACAAAGGTAAACCGCAACTACGGCGGCACCTGGACTGAATCTGTTTGGGGCGAAATGTGGACTGCTATCCGTCCAGCTGGTTATGCTAAGGGCAACAACCTCCGTCGCGACAATGCTGAAAACGAGATCTCTGTTTGCTTCGATGGTCCTCCTGCAGGTACACCAAGTTACGAACACAACAACGACGTCGATGGCCTTTCAGACGGCTATTCACTCCAACCCAACACTTGGTATCACATTTGCGTCGTGAAGAATGGTCGCAACGAAAAGGTTTACCTCAATGGTAAATTGATCATTGACTGCCAAGCACGTGGTTCAGGTCCTAAGAATTGGCGCGGTGCTAAGTTCTACGTAGGTGGTTCGATGACCAACTTGGCTTCTTTCACTGGTTGGGTAGACGAAGTTCAAATCTGGAGCAAGTCACTCACACAAGCTGAAGTATTGGAAGCGATGAAGGGTTACAGATTCGCGCCAGACGGATTGGAAGGCTACTTCAAATTCGAACAAACTCGCACCGACGCTGAGGGCAAGATCTACTTCCCCAACATGGGTAAGGGTGTAGACCGCGTAGCAGGTGGATACATGACTATTGGTAAGAGTGAAAATAATGTCACTACAGACCACAAGCAAAACCAACTCACTACAACTACTGGTGTACCTTCGCTCACAGGTGTATTCCCCATCAAGTACGAATCTTCTAAGTGGATGGTAGAAGGCGCACGCGTTCAAAATGCCAACGCAAGCGAAGCTGAAGCCGTATTCCCCGAATCTGGAGACTATCCTATCACAGTGACTGCATCCAACTCTTGGGGTTCAGTGTCAAAGACTATCACTGAGTACATCGTAGTGAACCCAACAGCGATCAAGGACGTCAATGCAGACAATGAAAACGGCTACGTGATCTATCCTCACGAATTTGAAAACAAAGCCGACGTGCTCTTCGCTGAAGAAGGTACATTCGTCGTATCCGTTTACAACACTGCAGGTGCTACTGTAGCAAACAACGTACTCGACGCTCGTGCTGGCGAAGTGAAGGGAATCAGCCTCGGCGGTGCTCAGGCAGGCACATACGTCGTAGTCGTGAAGAAAGACGGCAAGGCTGTTCGCTCATTCAAGATTCGTGTGAAATAATTAAGATAGGTAGAAGGTTTCAGAGCACTTTGCTCAAGGCCATACTGAGTTTGCAAAGATTATTTATCCCAACTCCTATAGCCTGGAAACCCTGTACTAAAACACTTAAAACAAATGCCGACCACAAGTATCCCCACAAGAGATTTTGTCGGTCGGCATTTCATAGAACAAGAACGTTACAGTAATTCATCATCTATTATCATAAAAGAAGCATGGTACCCTATAAGAAGCTATACACTCCGGAAGAACTGGACGAGGTATGCGAATGGTTCAAAAAGAATATGCATCGCTTGCCTCCCACCCTACAATTGAACGAATCCACCTTCTTCCTAGATTTTCCTACTACGGCCAGTTACTACATTGATATCGTAGAGCTACATCGTGAGAATTCTACTTATGGCGGCCAAATACATCACATCTTTCAGATGCAACAAAAGCTGAAGGATATGTGGGGCGAGGAATAATAGACTGAATATACTGAACAACACTTAACGAAAGCGTGTCAAAACTGATGGTTTGGGCACGCTTTTCTTTTGTCATGACAAAGACAAATATTCACACAAACAAGCCTTCATCTCATATCGATCCACGGAGGTGAAACAATTATGAATTTTCACACCTTTTATCTCAAAATTCACCTTAACTTTCTAGGGCGAGAATCGCATATTTTCAACAAAGAAAAAAATATTTTGCTACAGCACAAGCACAGACAAATAGAATATGCAACGATATGCGCATATTTCTTGCATAAACTGGAAATTTCAGCAAATTATGCAAAAAATATGCATTGATTGAGTAAAAAAAGAGTGTTGAACAAAAGAAAAAAGTCTTGACTTCGTTGAAAAAAGTCAAGACTTTTTTGAAATTCCCTAAGACCTTTTTTCAACAAGGTCTAACCTTTTTCAAAAATAGCCTTACTTTTTTCAAAAAAGAGTTGATTGCGCCACCTGAAATTTATTTTTTAGGGCAATTGTATTTGTCAAAAAAAATGCAAGTTTTTCACCCTGCTTTGACATAAAAAGAGCAATCAGTTTTTTCTACCATCTGCTTGCCCTTTCACTATCTTTCAAGCTGCCTACAAGTCTGTCCATTCACAATAGGACGGACTGACTGTAAACTCTGCCATAGGATTTATTTCTCATAATAAGTACCCTTAGCAGCTGCAAGGGTGTTGAGCATCAACATACAAATAGTCATGGGGCCTACACCACCGGGCACAGGACTAATAGCACTGCAAAGCGGCGCAACCTTGTCGAAATGCACATCTCCGCTTAGGCGAAATCCGCTGGGACGACTAGCATCTGGCACACGAGTGGTACCTACGTCGATAACCACAGCACCTGGTTTGACCATATCGGCAGTGACGTAGCCCGGCATACCTATGGCGGCAATCAGGATGTCGGCCTGTCTACACTCCTCGGCGATATTTTTGCTATGACTGTGACATACGGTGACGGTGGTGTCGCCATGCTCCTTCTGCATCATCAGTTGAGACATCGGTTTGCCCACAATGTTGCTACGACCCAGGACCACGCATTTCTTACCTGTCATCTCAATATTATAACGCTTCAGCAGTTCCAAAATACCCATAGGCGTCGCTGACAGGAAGCAGGGAAGGCCCAACGCAGTACGGCCCACGTTGATAGGATGAAAGCCATCTACATCCTTGCGGTGGTCTATGGCTTCGATTACACGTTGCTTGTTGATGTGACGAGGCAGTGGCAATTGCACAATAAAACCATCTACACGCTCGTCGCGGTTGAGGCGGTCGATGCAGGCAAGGAGTTCCTCCTCAGTCACATCATCTTCGTATCTCACCAACGAAGATTCAAAACCGCAAGCCTGGCATGCCAAAATCTTATTCTTGACATAAGTCTCGCTGCCGCCATCATGGCCGATCAGCACTGCTGCCAAGTGGGGCCGCTTCGCTCCGGAATTAACCATTTGTTCGACCTCGGCCGCAATTTCCTTCTTAATAATATCGGCTGTCGCCTTGCCATCTATAATAGTCATAGGATTTTTTGATTTAGTCGTGATAAATATACGTTTTGCCCTATGAGAGCAAAAATAAAATGGGCTAATATTTCGTAGGGGATTACTCTTTTTATAAGCAAACTCCGCCGAGATATTAGCCCATGTATTTCTTAGAATTTCATGCCAGGCAGTTTAGGCATTTTGCCCATCATCTTGCCCATCTTGGAACCTGTCATCATCTTCATCATCTTGCGCGTTTGATCGAACTGCTTGATGAGACGATTGACCTCTTGCAGATTTGTACCCGAACCCTTAGCAATACGCATCTTGCGGCTTTGGTTGAGGATTTCGGGGTGGGTGCGTTCCTTCGGTGTCATTGACAGGATAATTGCTTCAATACCTTTGAAGGCATTATCGTCGATTTCTACATCCTTCAACTGCTTACCTACACCGGGAATCATTGATGCAAGGTCCTTCAAGTTACCCATTTTCTTGATTTGCTGGATCTGTGCCAAGAAGTCGTTGAAGTCGAACTGATTCTTTTGAATCTTCTTTTGCAACTTCTTAGCTGCTTCTTCGTCGTACTGCTCTTGCGCACGTTCTACCAAGCTGACGATATCCCCCATACCGAGGATGCGGTCCGCCATACGTTCGGGGTGGAAGACGTCCAGTGCTTCCATCTTTTCGCCAGTACCGACAAATTTAATAGGTTTGTCTACTACTGTACGGATAGAGAGGGCCGCACCACCACGAGTATCACCGTCCAACTTAGTCAAGACTACGCCATCGTAATCCAAGCGCTCGTTGAATTCCTTCGCCGTGTTCACCGCATCCTGTCCGGTCATGGCATCTACAACAAAGAGCGTTTCGTCAGGATTAATAGCCGCCTTGATCGCAGCAATCTCCTGCATCAATTCTTCATCAATAGCGAGACGACCAGCAGTATCGACGATGACAGTGTCGTAACCCTTAGACTTAGCTTCCAAGACACCCTCGCGAGCAATCGCTACAGGATCTTTCGAAGACAAATTCATATAGATAGGCACTTCGATCTGCTCTGCCAAAACTCGGAGCTGCTCGATTGCAGCAGGGCGATAGACGTCGCAAGCTACCAGCAAAGGTTTACGGTGCTTCTTGTTCTTGAGCAAATAAGCCAGCTTACCAGAAAGTGTGGTCTTACCCGCACCATTAAGACCTGCCATCAAGATGACAGAAGGACGAGATTTGAACTCCAATTCAGTAGCTGTGCCACCCATCAAAGTTGCCAGCTCATCGTGAACAATCTTCACCATCAATTGTCCAGGCTTCACGCTGGTCAATACGTTTTGGCCAAGCGCCTTTTGCTTTACGGTGTCGGTGAAGGTTTTGGCTACTTTATAATTGACGTCGGCATCGAGCAATGCGCGGCGTACATCTTTCAAGGTTTCGGCTACGTTGATCTCGCTGATACGGCCTTCACCTTTCAATATCTTAAACGATCGTTCTAATCTTTCACTTAAATTTTCAAACATAACTTATATATAATTCTTCTATATAATTCTTCGTTTTGAAGTGCAAATTTACAAACTTTTATGGGATTGACAAATCCTAGGTTTATATATCGGCTACCTTAGCTTTTTGAACTTCGCAAAAGTCTTTTTCTACCAAGCAAGCATGACACGCCAATTCTGTCGGATATCCAAGCCAAAGCCAAAGTACCTGCGACCGACAACGTCAAGGTTAAAAGCGTGAAGGTCAATGCCGTGCTATCCCATGCAAAGACAGGAGCGTAAAACTTCGACGCCATTGTAAAAATAGGATGCAGCAAATAGATGGGCAATGTATTCATGCCTATATAATTGATTACCCTTGCACACTTTTGATGTTGGACTTTTTCAAAAAGCCAAGACCCTGTAGAAAGTGCACAGTAGGCTGACACAAGCACCCCACACCCTGCCCAGTCGTGCCACTGAGGATTTGAGACGATCCAAAGCAAAGGTAGTATTGCCCAAGGGGTAGGACGTACGATGTCTTGGAATTTCAAATCTGCACTACGCACCACCACGCCCAAATAGTAGTATAATGCAGCGGAGATGCTGAGTTGTGAGGGACAAAGCCTAGTGAAAATCAAAAGAGCCAAAGCATAGATCATCAACAAAGAGACCTTGTTGCAAAATGGTCTGAGGGTCTTATGAATCAAAAACCAGAAAGCGCCACAATAGAACATCGTGCGCAAAAACCAATACGGCCCGATGGAAGTCACAAAGACTTTTTCGGCAACGGCATTAAATGTCAATTCGCTGATGCCTTCTCTCGTCGGCAAGAAGTAAGACAAAATGGCAAATGTGCTTACTAATAAAACGTAGGGCAAAAGGATTTGCCACTGATAAAGCAGGAAGTCCTTCCAACTACGTTCTACCCTGTACAGCAAACCTGTAATGAAAAGGAAAGCAGGCATCATGAAGGAGAGAATAGCCAACTTGGTTTCGGCATAAGTGTCTCCCCAAAGTGTAATATGTACTAATATCATCAAGACGATGAGTATTGCACGATTGAAATTGATAACCTGATTCATATTCTACTTTACTTATAAAACCCCTACTCTACCCAAAAATCAAAATTGCATATAGATAAATGGCTGCACATCGCTACTCTTTACCTGCACAACTAGGATAATGAGCAAAATGAAAACTGCTGCTTGCAACCAAAGGGGAGACTTTATAATCTTGTCGCTTACTTTTGTGTTCCAGGATTCGGGTAGGAAATGCAGTACAAAACCTACTACGATCATAGTGCTGACTACGGGATAGCCTGCCAGGAATTGTCCAATCGTTTCGCCGTGGAATTCTGTAAAGATCTTAGTCAGCATCATCAGCGAAGCATCAAATGTCGTATTGGCGAAGAACAGCCAACAGAAGCACACGAGATGGAAAGTCAAGAATACAGCAGCGATCTTTTTCCAGCCTGTTGAGACGTATTCTTTACCATGATGTAATTTTTCTCTGAACCATTTGTGCACACCCAGTGCCGCACCGTGGATACTTCCCCAAACTATAAAGTTCAAAGATGCACCATGCCACAAACCACCCAGGAGCATTGTCAAAAAGAGGTTGACATACATGCGTACTTTCCCTTTTCTATTTCCGCCGAGTGAAATATAAAGATAATCTCTGAGCCATGAAGAAAGTGAGATGTGCCATCTGCGCCAAAATTCCGTAATACTTTGACTCTTGTAGGGCGAACGGAAGTTGGCTGGAATATGGAAGCCGAGCCACAAGGCAATACCTATGGCCATATCACTGTAACCAGAGAAATCGCAATACAACTTTAATGCATAGCCATAGATACCGAGTAGATTTTCCAAGCCGGTATAGAGCGAAGGATCGTCGAAGATGCGGTTCACAAAGTTCACACCGATGTAATCAGAAATGATCGCCTTCTTAAAAAGTCCGATCATGATGAACCAAAGTCCGAGACCGAACATTTCACGAGTGACATTCAGCGGTTGACGTACTTGTGGCAAGAAGTCTCGAGCACGGAGAATTGGTCCTGCCAAAAGCGTAGGGAAGAATGAAACAAAGAACGAGAAATCTAGCAGTGACCTACATGCTTTGAGCTTACCTCTGTATACATCTATCACATAGTTCATTGACTGGAAAGTAAAGAAAGATATTCCCGCAGGTAAGAAAATATCCAAGGGTTCAAATGTTCCACCAGCCCAGGGCATAATTAATGACAAGGCGAAGTTGGTATATTTAAAATAGGCCAATTGTGATAGCATCAAGGTTACAGCCAGTGATACCAGGATCTTTTTCTTTTTAACATCCTGAGCATCTTCTATCATTTTACCAATAAAGTAATTGCCCAAAGTGATGATGGCGAGGAGCACACAATACCCTCCGGCATTTTTGTAATAGAAGTAATACGAAAATGCTGTCAGATAGAGCAAGCGTACCGCCGTCTGATGTTTGCTAGTCAAAAGCGCGTAGCCACAACTGAGTAGCAAAAACAAAAAGAGGAACAGGCCCGAGTTGAAGAACAACGGTTGAGTTTCATTGTATACTAAGAGGTCCAAAAGACGACCAAACATTTCGCTCATAATATTTATATATTATTATTTTTTAGGCGTTGCTGTGAGAATTGCTTCACCGAGTAGTTTACCTTGCAATTTGTATCCGCTGGGGGTATAGTGAACTCTATCTTTTTTTAGCATACCTGCAGAAATATAGTTCTGCAGAGCTTTGTTTTCTCCAGCGATTTCGTAAATATTCCAAAAGGCTACATTACGATCGGCAGCAAACTTTTTCAAGGTTGCCACACATTTTTCTGTCATCGGATTAGGTTTTCCATTCAGGTAGGCACCTTGTGGTGTTGTGAATAGGAATGCTGCATCAGGACAAACGGCCAGCAACGAGTCGAAGGTTTGTTCTATTTGCTTATAGTGCACATCTTCTTTGTAGCCCATACCATGACATTCGTTTGTTCCAAATGAGAGAATGACCAAGTCTGGTTGTTTCTGTCCAATTATTTTCAATCTTTCCGGAGTCAAGTATCCTTTCATCCTTGCTCCATTTTTTGCCATATATTCAAAGTAGAAACGTGCGTCCGCCGAATCTTTTTGTTCGGGTTCCCACTCTTGTGCCAACACAGCCTTTACCGAGTTGGGATAATCCCTGCCTGCGATATGCGAGTCGCCGAGGTGTAGCACTTTGACTTGCTGTTCGCCCATCAGCAGTTTGTGGAAAAAGGGCGCCAATGCTTCTGCTCGTTCGATTAAGTTGGGTTTTGCGTTGACAAACGTACTGGGCAATTGTTTAAGTGCCTTCGCGCTATCCTCGGGTGTATAACAAAAGGTGTAGACTAGTCTACCATGGATATATGATGTATCTTGAACATTGGTAGGTGTGTTCTCGGTGGTAGTCTGTGCCTTTACCGCTAAATTACCACAGAGAATGCTTCCCAGAAGTACTATATAAAGAATATTTTTCATCATCATATTACTTCTCCATAATTTGATATTGTTCATACCCTGCCACGATGGCTTTGAAATAAGGTTCAGCCAAAGTTCTGCCCCCCTCGTGCGTGATGTGCGTATAGTCTTTGCGCGCCTCGGCTGGCTTCTTTTCTACCAATTTCACAATACTGCCATCGCTGCCCATGCCTTCATAGAGATTCCAGAAAGCAACTTCATTGTCGGCAGCCATTTTTTGCTGATATTGTATCAAAGCCAATGCACCTGGGATCGTATGCAATTCGCCCTGTACCTTGCTTTCTCGGTCGCCGACGCTGGTGATGAGGATAGAGGTATTAGGAAAACTTTCTTTGAGTTTATTGACCACTTGCGACATCTGACCTACATAGCCGTCATAGTTTTTTGTATTCTTTCCTGCCACATTCAGACCATAGTGCAGTATAATCAAATCATAGGGGCGAACAGCATTGAGTGCCTTCAAGTAATCTACATCCAACGACAAAAGATGTACACCACTGGTAGAGCGCATTGCGAAGTTGTCCAATACGACACCGGTCTTACCCTCGACGGCTACACCGTGACACAGCACACCATTGCCGCCAGACATACCCCAGCGTACGTGCTTCATCTCGCCCTGTACACTCACCGCCTCAACTTTTCCTGTACCTTGGCTCTTTACGACTTCTTGTTCACCATTGTTTTTGTTCACGTTCAAATTCACGGGGTAATTGGATACGAGATAGAATGTCGAAGTCTCAAAGCGTGATGCACAGGGGTACTTGTCTACCGCGCATACGTCGGTATAAGAATAACCGCGAGGGAAAGCATAACTTTGTGTAATACCTTGCTTCTTTGCCACGAAACCCTCCTTGTCGATAGACTGGTGCATTTCCCAACCACCAAAGGACTGTGCCACGGACTTACGAAATCCTGGCGCTTCGGGAGCTACGCTGAGATAACCCACGCCGCATCCGCCATACTCCTGTTGAAGTAATTCGCGCAAGTCGGCAGTCAGAATATCTCCCTCGACGAACGAATCGCCGAAGTAAGCGATGCGAACGGGACGACCCAAGCTATCGCGTTGATCCAATGCTTTGTAGAAGGAAGACATCCCCGAGGGCTTGCCTTGACCATAATCTTCGATACAAACCACACCTTCGGGACACTTGTATTCACGAACTTTCTGTTCCTCGGTCATTAACCCCAAGTCCCCCTCCCCATCTCCTGACGATTCGGCAGTAATGAGATCAGACAGCAGGTCTACGGACTTCACTTCATACCCAAAAATAGTAAACGAGGGCACAAAGCGCAAACATACAAGAATTATCGACGCCACCAACAGGAGTAGCGCCGGTCTATTAGCATTATTTTTCATAAAAAGAATAATTCTATTTTAAAGCCGTCCCTCTATCAAATACGGATTAAGGCCTGGCGTCAAAAATCGGATGCAAAATTACTGATTTTTTTTCAGTTAGGCAACACCACAATAGGCTATTAAATTATTTTTACATATCATTACCGATTGATTGTACTGCAATAGTTTTACACAACATAACTCACTTTTTTCTCATAACAAAAGACTGCATGGCAAGTCGTCAAAAAATGCGAAAAATTTTGACAAACGACGTTTGCATTCTAGAACGCGAAAATACTCGCACATGAGACATAAAATAAAAAAGTCGTAGCTTTCTTGAAAAAAGGTCTAAAGAAATTTCAACGAGACGTCGCGAAATTCAAATTATGTCTTGGCTTTTTCGTGACAAAGCCTATCAAGATTTTGCAGCCAAACCTACATTTTCCTTAAAAAAGCCTAGGTTTTTTGCACCTCAAGGCACTTTTTTGCCATTTAACCCTATTTTTTACCCTCTCGTGCTGGCGATATTTACGAACAAATGGTAAACAAAAATTTCTACGCCCAAAATACCCCCTGAAAAATGCGAAAAATTTTGACAAAACCAGCATGAAATCAACTTCACAAAAGAAAAATTGCCCCAAATCAGCAAATTCTCGCCATTTTGTTTGGATATTTCGAAAAAAGTCCATACCTTTGCATCGCTTTTCTAAGGAAAAGAGACATGGTGACTGTAGTTCAGTTGGTTAGAGCGTCAGATTGTGGTTCTGAATGTCGTGGGTTCGAGTCCCATCAGTCACCCCAAAGATTAAGACCTTGATTGCATGCAATCAAGGTCTTTTTTTATTTCTTCTTTTCGGAATACTCAGAGTACACCGAGATATCTGGGCCTCAGACAATAAGCATAAAAAATCTCGGCGAGCACTATTTAAGCACTCGCCGAGGTTTTCATTTATTGTAATACTTTCTTATTGCTTCACAAACTTGAAGTGACGGAAGTACACTTTTTGTTCTGCACCCGAGGTATTAGTAATGCGCAACTTAGTCGCTACCATTCCACCCAATTCGTTGCCTGTGTGGATCACGGGGTCTTCTGCGCTATAGTGCAACAGAGACACTTGCTTCCATGCACCATCTACGAAGAGTTCGAGGCTGAAGTGTTTAGCCACATCCTTCACGCCGAAGTTGAAGTCCATACCTGCAAACTTGATGGGGCGGTCGCCTTCAATTACCATTTCGCCACCTGCTTGCCAGTTGATGACTTCGAGAGCGGGCGCTACGGTCACATCATTGCCATTCACTGATACGGGGAGCAATGCCAACTGTTGTACAGTCGAGGTCAAGCGGAATGGATTGTAGTCAGCCACTGGATTCAGGTCTGCGCCGTTCTTTTCGTTGTAAGTCTTCACTGTTTGTGCAAACAATTGGTTGAGCGTAGGCAAAAGCACCTTTGTTGCCACCTTGATACCTGGTTGCAATGGGTGACGCACGTTGCTATTTTCCAATTCGTACATTTGCTTTTGCAACGAACGTGCTTGGTTGTAGAAATGCTCTACCGAACGGAGACCTTCTGCCTTGGTCGTTTTCGCTAA
This sequence comes from Alloprevotella sp., assembly GCA_045630125.1. Classification (GTDB taxonomy): domain Bacteria; phylum Bacteroidota; class Bacteroidia; order Bacteroidales; family Bacteroidaceae; genus Alloprevotella. Next base: position 37,192 of record JAZQSL010000028.1, read on the forward strand.
AGCCTCAGACATTGCCACTACAGTCATACCATAGTCTGCTACATTCTTAGCTTGCAACAACCAGGGGCGGAGTTCTTTTTGCAACTGAGGATTAGTATCATCGTTCAACAGGATATCTGCAGCAGTCTTGAGGTCTTGACAACGCAAACCCAACTCTTGACGAGCCGACACATTGCCTGCGAGTGCTTGCTGAGCCAAGTCTTTCAATTCATCGCCTTCTTCACGACGGAAACCGTGACCATTTTGTCCCAAATCCTTGCTGTAAAGTGCGAAGGTGCGGAGTGCTTCAGCATTGGCAGGGAGTACATCTACGATAGCCTTTTCCCAATCGCGCTTGTAGTCATAACCTTCCATATTCCAGGTATAGTCTGCGATACCATAGAGGGAAAGTTTTGACGCTTCGGCATGTTCCATAGGATTGCTCACGAAACCACTCATCGTTTCGGCGATATCGAGATCATTGCCGTAGGCTGGACCCAACAAGATACGGTCGCGCACGAAGTCAGATACAGGGAAATTCCACCAGATGTATGCCTTGCGGTCGATACGTTGATTGATCCACTCCATGCTCTCACGGTCGATGCAGTGCACCACACTATTTCCTGTCCACATGATTTCGATACCCTTGTTCATCTGAGTACCGAGCGTGCGCAAGTAGCCCTTTTGATCGTTAGCCCAAGCACGGTTGTATTCTGTAGGACACATCACCAAGGGAGCCACGTCTGGTTTCTTTTGCACAAAGTTGTCGTCGACATAGTTCAGGAGTGCTGCTTGCTTGTCAGCCTTTGTACCTTCGCCCCAAATATCGTCGAAGAACACGGCAAACGAACGTACGCCCAATTGGTACATCATTTCCAACTTCGCTACGAGTTTATCACGATCTTCGTCGGTCCATTTGATATCTACGCCGGGGTGAATAGCCCAGTAGAAGTTGACACCATTCTTCTTAGCAACTTCTGCCAATTCGCTAATCTTCTTTCCTTCTGCTTCAGGATAAGCTTCACGCCACTTATCACGGTGCCAGGGATCATCCTTAGGACCGTAGATATAAACATTCATCTTGTTGCGCGCATAGAACTTGATTTGATCCAAACGTACGGCATGACTCCAAGGTGTACCATAGAAACCTTCTACGACACCACGGAAAGGCACGTCGGGATAGTCGGTCACTTGACAATACTCAAGCTTGCCCTTTGCCATCATACCGAGCAGAGTTTGTACACCATGGAACAAACCGCTCTCGTCTGCTGCTGCAATCACAGCACCCTTGGCATCTACTTGCAAGTAGTAACCTTCTGTCTTCGCAGGCACTTTCTTTGCAAATTTCTTCACACTTTTATCACCCTTCACACCGAGTGTCACAGTGAATTGCGCACCTTTTTCTTGTTTCACAGAAGCAGTTGACAACACATTCAAAACGTCTGCGTGTTTTCCCGCATCACATTTCACACTCCATGCCTTGGGCGCGTCAACAATCGAAGCCGCCGCACTCCTTTCCACCTGCTGAGGCACAGGATTCACTAAGTCCAATTGCGCTTGTGCTGCAAAATTTGCACCAAACAACAGCGCCGTTGCAATAATTAATTTCTTGTTCATATTGTATTTAGGTTAATTTTCAAATCATCTACCGTTTTCTTAACAAAGTCCCTGCATTAGTTTCCTTTGCCAAACACGATTTCTTGCAAATATACACATAAAAATCTACTCAACCAATTGATTTCCCTCAAAGTCCTATTTTTTGCATAACATAAATGGTGTTTTTCCTCTCCCCAGAATCCTTCACCACATAATAGCACAAAAAATAGGAACAAAACTGACTTCTCTTTCTCCGAGAATAGATTTCACTCCTATATAAAAAAAGAAAACCTGTGGGAATTCCCAACAGGTCTCAATTCTCTCTTTGTTCGTACTTACGAACTTTTAAGGTTCAGGCACAAAGTCCTGGCTTTCTCAAGCGTTAGCAGAGTCAGCAGCAGCAGAGTCAGCAACAACTGAATCAGCAGCAGTAGTGTCAGCAGAATCAGCAACAACTGCAGAATCTACAGAATCAGCAACTGAATCAGTAGCAGCACCGTTACCGCAAGAAGAGAAAGAAACTGCCAAAGACATAGTAGCGCAAGCTACGAACATAAATACCAACTTTTTCATTTTTGATAAGTTTTTTTGAGTTAAACAATTAATTGCTTTATTAAAACGGTGCAAAGGTACGGACTTTTTTAATACCACCAAATTTTTTCTGTAAATATTTTCATAAAAAAGTGCATTTTTAACAATTTTATGGTTTAAACTACTGATTTTCTAGTATGCTACATAACATATTTTCTCAAAACCCGCTTTTTTGTGCATAAAAAAAGAGCATATCTTTCTTTTAGAAATGTGGGATTTGTCGTAACTTTGTGCTTCATATAAAACATCTATTATATATATATTATATATGTATACAAACAACGAAAATCTCGACACACTTAAAGCCGCTTATTCTACCCTCGGCTGTAAACTAAATTTTGCTGAGACTTCTTCGCTTCGCGATCAATTGATACAGCAAAATATTTTACCTATAGAAAAGGGGGAGCAGGCAGACGTGTGTATCATCAATACTTGTTCCGTCACAGAAACTGCTGACCAAAAGTGCAGACAAACCATCAACAAATTGCACCGAGAACACCCCAATGCGGTAATTATCGTCATAGGCTGCTACGCACAATTGAAATCAGATGAAATCGCAAAGTTCAACGGTGTCGATCTCGTTCTTGGTATGGAGCAAAAGGGTGACGTCCCTAAACATGTGCGCCGTTTGGTAGAAGAGAAACGTACTTTGACACAAGGCGAAGCTTGCCACACTGCCATCGCTGTGCCTACAAAGGATATCCATACGTTTGTACCTTCTTGTTCGAGAGGAGATCGCACTCGCTATTTCTTGAAAGTACAGGATGGCTGCAATTATTATTGTACTTATTGCACCATTCCTATTGCACGAGGCCGTTCTCGCAATGGTTCTATAGAATCTTTGGTAAAACAGGCTGAAGAAGTTGCACAGCAAGGTGGGAAGGAAATTGTAATTACCGGCGTAAATATCGGAGACTTCGGTCGTTCAACTGATGAAACTTTTTTGCAGTTAGTACAAGCCTTGGATCAAGTAGAAGGTATTGAGCGCTATCGCATTTCTTCTATTGAACCGAATCTCTTGACCGACGAGATTATAGATTTTTGCGCCGTATCAAAGAAATTCATGCCTCACTTTCACATCCCGTTGCAAAGCGGAAGTGACGATGTGCTTCGCTTGATGCATCGCAAGTACGACACTGCGCTATTTGCGCAAAAGGTAGCACGTATTAAGTCTGTGATGCCCGATGCTTTCATTGGCGTCGATGTGATTGTAGGTACTCGCGGAGAAACAGACGAATACTTTGAAGACGCCTACCGCTTTATCAAATCGCTGGACATCTCACAATTGCACGTGTTCAGTTACTCGGAGCGTCCAGGCACCAAAGCCTTGGAGATTCCACACGTCGTTTCGCCAGCAGTGAAGCACGAGCGCAGCAAACGCCTATTGGATTTGTCGGAAGAAAAGCGCAAGGCTTTTTACGAAAAATACATCGACACAGAGCGCCCCGTATTGTGGGAACATGCCAAAGCAGGAATGCCGCTGCAAGGATTTACCGACAACTATATCCGTGTGACCGAGACCGAAGGCTGCAAGGCAGTGGACAATCTTATCACGACGGTGAAGTTGAAAGGTTTTGCCGAAGATACAGAAAGTCTGATGGCAGAGGCCTAACCTCTTTGCAAAAAGCAAATCGGTTTAATGTTTTCAATTTATCATCTTTTAAAGAGAAAACTTAGCAATGCAAAAGAAAATCGCAATCGTCATATTAAATTGGAATGGCAAAGATATGATGCGCCAGTTCCTACCCACGGTGATTGAGCACTCTGAAAGTTTAGCGCGCATCATTGTGGCGGACAACGGCAGTACGGATGGTTCGTGCGAGATGCTCTCCCAGGAATTTCCACAGGTAGAACAAATCGTTTTGCCAGAGAATTATGGATTTGCCGAAGGATACAATCGCGCTTTACAAGGACTGGATGCAGAATATTATTTGCTTCTCAACTCGGATGTAGAGTTGAAGAAAGAGTGGCTTAGTCCTATGCTCAACTATATGGAAGAACATCCCGAGGTAGCGGCATGTCAGCCCAAATTGCTTTGGCAGCGTCATCCCGATTCCTTTGAATATGCTGGAGGTGCTGGCGGATATTTGGACAGATATGGTTATCCCTACTGCCGAGGTCGTGTCTTTGATACTTTGGAGCAAGACCACGGGCAATACGACCAAGTCGTGCCTCTGCTATGGGCGACAGGCGCAGCACTGATGGTGAGACGCACCGATTGGGAAAGCGCCGGCGGCCTGGACGGACGCTTCTTCGCACATATGGAAGAGATAGACTTGTGCTGGCGTCTACGTTCTCGTGGCCGAGGAATTGTCTGCATTCCACAGAGCAAGGCCTACCATGTCGGTGGTGCTTCTTTGGCGCAAGGTAATCCCAGGAAGACTTTCCTCAACTTCCGCAACAATCTCTTGATGCTTTATAAGAATCTTCCAACCGAGGAGTTAGCGCCAGTGATGCGTATGCGTTGCGTTTTGGACTACGTAGCGTTGTTCAAATTTCTATTGACCTTTGATTTTGCTAACGCCAAAGCTGTACGAAAGGCTCGAAAGGAGTTCCAACGTATAAAGAAAGACTATCTGCCCCAAAGAGAAGAGAATCTACGTCTGATGACGACGCCACATCCCAAAGGCAGAAGCCGAATCTGCCTGCTGTGGAATTATTATGCCAAGGGCAAGAAGAAATTTTCCGATTTGCATCCCTAATGTGGCTTTTACAAAAAGACCGTTTCAATAACTATCTATACCTTATATAATATATAATAGTATGTCCGACTCACCCATTTCTACACCAAATACCGAAAGCGCCACCACTCCCTTGACTCCGGCACTCTATCTCATCCCTGTGACTTTGGGCAATACACCTATCGACCAGGTGCTCCCTGCTCACAATGCTGATATCATACGTCGTATTCGCCACTTCGTAGTTGAGGAGATCCGTACGGCGCGCCGTTTTCTCAAGCAGGTGGATCGCAATATCAACATCAACGATTTGACCTTCTACCCCATGGGCAAGCATGCCGACAAGGCGACCTTTTCAGCCTACCTCAAGCCTCTACGTAATGGCGAAGCGGTTGGTGTGATCAGCGAAGCGGGTTGTCCAGCCGTAGCCGACCCTGGTGCAGACTTGGTCGCTATAGCACAAGGCGAGGGTTTGAAGGTGGTCCCTCTCGTCGGTCCCTCTTCTATCTTATTGGCCGTAATGGGTTCAGGATTCAACGGACAGAGTTTCGCCTTCCATGGTTATTTGCCAATAGACGGCGGTCAGCGTATGAAGCGCCTGAAACAATTGGAAGCGCGCTCCATCGCCGAGGATCAGACGCAACTGTTTATCGAAACACCCTACCGCAACGCCAAACTCTTCGCCGACATCTGCTCGGCATGCAACCCCACGACCCGCCTTTGCGTTGCAGCAGGACTAACGACCGAACAAGAATACATCCGCACCCAGAGCATCAAGCGCTGGAAGCAAACAGGATTGCCCGATTTGGGAAAGATCCCTGCGATATTCTTGATTTATAAATAAAGGAGGATAGATAGAATAGAGGCTATAATTTCTATAGCCGGCTATAGAAACTATAGAGACTATAGTTACTATAGAGTCTATAAAATCTATACATACTATACCTTGATGCCGCTTGTTTCGATGATTTCGCGGAGTCGTTGGATTTCTTCGGCTTGTTTTTTCACCAGATCTCGCAAGTCTTGCAGTTCCTGGTCCTGTTGTTGGCGGTAACCCGTGCGGGCGGCGTGCATACGTTCCTTGATGCCGCCTTGCGTCACGAAGTCCTGTTCCAAGTTTATCAAATGTTTATTGAGCATCGCGTCTACCATATAACACAGGGTAAGCGCGATGTTTGCTATTTCCTCGTCATTCCATTTTTGCAGATGAGGCAGATAGTCCTCCACCTGATTGTGGTGTCTGCAAAAGTCCTGCATTTTTTCATATCGTGCGTGTCCTGCTGTCCAAATCGCAAGGTGGCGCGAGAGCAAATAGTCTCGATAGTCTTCTCGCAGTTCCTGTATAGAACTACGCGCCACGTTCAGCAGTTTGATTTGCATTTCTGATGAAGTCACACCATCCTCTATACCCTCGATGATATTTTGTTTTCCGCTTCGTGCCGCTTGTATCATTTGATCCACGGTGCGATCGCCATGCGCTGGCAGGAATCGCTTGCAGAAAGCATAAGTCATATGATAAATCACCTCTGTCTTTTGATAGAAATAGGCGTTGCGCCAAGGCGCCTGCCTTTTCAGGACCTGTTGAGAGGGATTAGTGTTTTTCATTGTCTGCTATTTTAAAGGGCTAGATGGAATAGATGCTATAGATACTATATATTCTATAAATACTATAGTCACTATAGATAAAAATCTACTGCAAAGATAATATGCCAAAGAGCGAAATGCAAGTCTTTGGCATATTTTATTTTTTGTGGGGGATAAAATAAAAAAGCACAGCACCGTGATGATGCTGCGCCTACCAAATTATATATAATATCTAATCTATGAGATATCTTACCAGATGCCGCCTTGTTCTTCTTCCTCTGAACCCCAGATAGAAGATTCCTTTTTGTTGGTCAATGCACTAGAAGCATCAACTTTATTATCTGAGCTACCGAAGCCGATGCTTGCAGCGATCATACCTTCTGTGTGAAGGTTTACTACGATAGTTTCGGGTTGTATATATGTCTTTTTCATTATTTCTATTGTTGTTTATAGGTTTATTACTTTACGATAAACTTCTTACCATTTTGGATATAGATACCACCCTTCACGGTAGTGAGTACGCGGCGACCGCTCAAGTCGTAGATAGGAGCATTAGCCTTTTCAGTTTCTACTGTTTCGATAGCGGTAGTTTCGCCTGTTTCGTCTACTACGAGGCGGAAAGCAGAAACTGACTGAGCGCTCAAACTGAGGAATGCCTTATTCATCGCCAAAGTACCTCCAACATTTGTTTCATAGAAACCGACACCTTGATTACCATTAGCCAAAACATAGTCTCCAGCTACGGTGGGGTGAGTTTTACCAGCTGTATTTTCGAAGATATTGCTATATTCACTAGTTGCATTAACAAAATCAACAGATGCAGTTTCAGTTGTTGCAGGAATCATAAACGCACTTGTCGCAGATTCACCTACCAAAATTACACCTTGGTTAGCAGGTACTGCACCAGTGAATGGCATCAACTTGATATATTCACCTTCATTTGAATTTGCAAAGTATGCTGTTACACCACTTGGAATAACTGTTGAGAAAGGAGCACTGAATGTACCGATAGTTGTACCATTACCAAAGTTTGAAATCAATTCGCTTCCAGCAAAAGCTGTCAATTTAACATTATTGGGGTAAGCTACTTCTTGGAAGGTGAAGAGTGAACTCCAACTATCAGAATAAGTTTTATTAGCACTACCACTATTAGCATTCATAGAACCTTCAGGACTAATAGTCATAGTACCCCAAGTCCAACCATTCGCTTCATCTCTGCGACCACCAATAGTGAAACTTCCTGCAAGAGTACTCTTTTGTGAAGTTATAACCAAGTTACATTCATTTCCACCTCTAGCATTGTAGGTTTCAAAACCTGTAGCAGTACAAGGTTTTGTCCCTGAAACACCATGGAATACCATAAAGAGTCCGTTTTGTGCATTCACAAAGCTATATTGATTCTGAGCCGCATCAATCACTCGGCAGATAAATACATTTGAATAATCGGCCACAGCACTTTCTGTTGCTGCAGGAAGTACAGCAGAAGAATGGTCGTTAGTCAACATAAACTCATTACCATTTTTTTGAACATTACGAATGACATATGCTTTACCATCTTCAAAAGTTTTCACATCAGTAGAACCAACAAATTCGTTATAGGCAGTAAATAACGCATTACAATCGGTTGCATTGTAATCAAAATTGCCTTGATCATAGCCCTTACCCATAATTGTAGACCATGCAGAACGAAGGTTATTGAAAACTGTTTGTTCTGCTATTGGATAACCAACCATTCCTTTAGAACTTGCTTGCAGACATTCTGAAGCCCAATTCATACAAGCATCTAATTCTACCATAGAGTAACCATTCTCTTTTTCACATACTTTGTTTTTAATATTAAACAAAACATCTTCAGGAATCGTTCCTACTTCTTCAAATCTAAATTGGTTACCTCCGTCATTTGTATAACCATATCCACCTTGCCAGTTAATTGCACCACTTGCATGATTAGCACTTGTATTGATTGCACCCGCTCCATCGTTACAAGTCATCATAAATGGATAACTTGCATTGTCTGATTCGGTTTTAAACTTGACATCATGTATATTAGCTACAACATCAGTCAATGGGATTGGTGCATCTTTAGTAGTTGTTGTGCCAACAAACTTATTAGCTGCGATACTATACATATAATAATTTGATGTCTGTGGCGATTTGTATATAGCCCATTGGTATTCTGGCACATTAAAACCATAAGTAATATCATCATATCCACTTCTTATATTACATGACATTTGTCCTGAAGCAGAAGGGTGATACATCAAATATTTTCCCGTACTACGAGCATTAGCGATATTATAAATTTTATTGTTTTCTAAACCGGAAACTGAACTAATAGATTTCTCTGTACATTCATAAATAGCAATTTCCATTGCTCTGGATTTATCTACTGCAATCCACACTTCATTATTAGTACTCACCCAGTTTAAGTAGCAATAATCTCCACTACTACCATTTGTCACCGTACCAGTAGCTTGCATAGTAAAGAAACCATCACCATCTTCATCTACAAGTTTATAATATGCCGTACTATAACTCATTGCACCATCAAAACCACTTTCTGTCGTAGAAGAAGTTCTTTTAAATGTTGGCATATAATAGCCATCGCTCTTAAAACTAAAAGTAGCAGTTCCTTTAGGAGTGAGAGTCCAAGCGATAGTAGTCGTTGTCAAATTATCTGTTGCTTTATAACGCTTATTTGAAGCTGCGTGATACAAGAAACCACCATTTTCTCCTTCAGCGCCATTTGTGCCACTATTGGTCGCATGGTGTGTTTTTACATACAATGCATAACGTTTATCTGCAGAAATTGTAGACAAGTCTGTCACTTGTTGACCAATCGCAATGTGCGTTTGCGCCCACGCCCCAACGCAAGTGAGGACCATGGTCATTAAAAGTAAAATTTTCTTCATTATAGATTTAGATATTTTGATTATTATTATTTCTGTGCTTTGGCGCAGATGCGCGCCTGTTTCATCGCGTGCAAAAGTAATATAATGGTTTCTTTCAGATAGATACGACTGATTGAAAATTAATGCTTTGGCCATTTGCCCCCCCCAGTTTTGATAAGTGGAGTTTACAAAAATCAATACAAATATAATCATTAGTGGATTTCCATTTGCTAAACACAAAACGCTTTTCCCATTGACATACCTCCTCCCCTCGGTACTCCCCCTGAGTCAGGTGGAGAATGCTATTACTAATAGCTAATAAAGACACATCACATATTCCCTATTATAAAGTTAAACCAACTACTATATCACATAGTGCGTAACCATTATAGATGGAATACAATTAGCCCAGGGTGTAGGTTCACTAGGTTCGCCTTACCCTGGGTTATGTGCTTTCGCGATAAAATGTTTTTGTTTAAATTACTCCGAAATATGCTCCCACAATGCTGGCGAAGCATCTTCCAACAGGTCGATGACAAGTTCGAAGTCGGCGGCGTCGCCGTAGTAGGGATCTGGGATATAGTTGTAGTCGTAGTTTTGCAGGAAGTCTGCCATGCGCAGGAGTTTGGCTTTGACGGGACCATTGGGTTGTACGCGCTGTAGGCGACGTACGTTGTCCTCATCCATCACGACCATATAGTCGAATTCGTAGAAATCGCGAACGACTACAGGGCGCGAACGATGTGTCAGTTTGTAACCGCGATCGAAGGCATGCTTGCGCATACGTGGGTCAGCCAATTCGCCTTCGTGATAGTCTATCATACCGGCAGAGTCGACTTCGACGCCGGCGTCAAGACCATTGCGTTGGAGATATTGACGGAAAACTTCTTCGGCAGTGACCGAACGGCAGATGTTGCCGAGACAGATGAATAGGATTTTCATAGAGGTGGGATTATTATAAATCGGAATGCTCGGAGTCCTCAGAGTGCTCAGAGTAATCAGAGCAAAAACTTTCCAAAAAAGACTTCAAGCAGGGAGGGCTGCTCGAAGTCTTTCCTAGTATTGCGCTTTAGAAATTAAAACACCAATTTGTGTGTGCGTACGCCTTCTGCACTTCTCACTATTACCAAGTAGGTGCTGACGGGCAGACCTTCTGTCGAGAGAGTGAGTTCAGTTGCTGTACCGTTGGCCTTTGCCTGACCGAGGAGTACACCACCGAGGTTGTAGAGCGATACTGTAGTACCAGCAGTCATCTGACCGAGACATACCACTTGGCGAGCCTCTGCATCATGACGGATAGCCAAAGCATCTACGTCCTTCTTCACTGTTTCTACGCCAGTCAAAGTAGGATCTATAGGAGTGAAGCGAAGTGTGTAAGTGTATTCGCCAGAAGCTGGCAATTGGTATTCGCTGAGTGTACCAGTGTTTTGACCACAACTACCATTACCTACGCCCAATTGTTGGTAATCAAAGTGAGCGACTACGTCACCAGGAGTGAGTTCCCATGTGTGTGTAGTTTGCTTCAAAGTCTCGTCGGTATAGTGGAGCATAGAGAAAGCAACATTACCCTCAGTCTCTACCTTGATTGCCATATTGGAGTTAAGATTTACCAAAGTCAAATCGCGCAAATCTTCACGGTTACCACAACTTTGTGGTTTGGGATAAGGTTCAAACATATCCGACACGGTTGTAGTGTAGCGGCCGAAGAATGATGCAGTCTTGCGGTCTGTGATATTTTCCCATGGACCACGAGCGTAGTAAGTCAAATGTTCGAATGCCTTGGGGAACTTCATTGAGAAACCGATACGGCGCAAGTTGTTGATCTGTGGCTTGAGTGTAGTCTTGAGATCGAATTGACCATTGCGATAGATAGTGTATACCATCAAATAGTCGCAATTACGTCCCCATGCATCTACTGTCACAGTGACACTTGAACCATCTGCTGCGCGAGAGAAGGTAGCATCCTTGCCAGTGATACCATTGTTGGGGCTGTAGCCGTAGATAGTTTCTGTCGGACCATCATTTTCTACCCAGCGGTAGTTGTCGTATTCAGGACCAGCGGTGAGCAGATCTACGCCACCTACTTGCCATTTGTTCATATTGCCATCGCCGTCAAATTCGATACGTACACGGTCATTCTTGATGATAGTCATGCCCGATGTAGTAGTCATTTCGAGCGCGCTGCCAGTATTTTCTACTTGTGCAAGTTTAGCAGGACGTTCTTGCAATACGCTTTGGTATGCAGCGATAGGATATCCGCTCTTCGCCCACATTTCGTCTTGTGTCAAGCAGAGTTCGAAGTTGATGCAAACTTCCTTGCCTTGTGCCTTAGCCACATCATATTTATAGGGCACTTGTACCTTAGCCTTAGTATCCGAAGGTACGCTTGGCATAGTTACGTTGCCTTCTTCTACCACCTCACCATCTACGAGCACTGCGTACTTCAATTGGTACTTATCAAGGTTGGTGAAGTCGTAGGTATTGTTGATGGTCAATTCCTTAGTATTCTTGTCGAACTTTTCGAATTTCGCATATTGATATACGCCCTTTACTTCTGTCAATTCAGGACTCCAAGCACGATCGGCAGCCACGAGACCATTGTTGACAAAGTTGCCTTGGTGAGGACCGGGATAGTCTGATCCAGTGCGGTATTTGTTCATACCATTCACCTTGAGTTCGCCATTCTTGATATCCTTTGAATCGATGATAGATTGGTCTACAAAGTCCCAGATACAACCACCGATACCGTACTTACTGCTTTCGATAGCGTCCCAGTATTCCTTCAGGTTACCCACGGCGTTACCCATAGCGTGAGCATATTCGCACATGAAGTAAGGTTGAGATGTGCTGTTGCCATTAGCGTCTGATTGTGCCAACGAGAGTTTAGGGTACATCACGCTGTAGAGTTCTGTGGGCGAAGTACCTGCACGTGTAGCGCCTTCGTAGTGTACGATACGCGAGTCGAGCGACTTGATAGCACTGAATGCTGCATTGAAGTTGCTACCACCACCACTTTCGTTACCCATACTCCAGAAGATGATAGATGGGAAATTGCGGTGAGACATCACCATACGTACGTTGCGGTCTACGAACTGTGGACGCCATGATTCAGACTGAGTGATACCGCCCAGACGACCATTGTTTTCCCAGTTGAGGTGACATTCTACGTCGGCTTCGTCCATACAGTACAAACCGTAGTGGTCAAAGAGTTTGTACATGCGGTGTTGACGAGGATAGTGGCTGCAACGGATGGTGTTCATGTTGGATTGCTTCATCAGGATCACGTCCTTTCTCACTGTAGCCACATCTACACTACGACCGTGTACGGGGTGTGTATCTTGCAGGTTAGCCCCCTTGAAGTACACTTGCTTGCCGTTTACCCACACCTTGTTGTTCTTGATTTCGATATGACGGAAACCGAAGTCGGTATTGAATGCATATTCTTCCTTGCCAGCAGCATCGTATTGCACGATTTGTACGTTGTACAGATTGGGAGTTTCTGCCGACCACAGTTTCAGGTCTGTCAATCCGTCAAAGGTTACAGTCTTTTCTGTAGACTTCAAATCCTCTGCCATCATCACTTCTACGGTACGTTTTGCTACCAAATCGCCAGCAGGTGAATAGAGCAATACATCTACATTCTTGTGCACTTGCAAACCTTCGCGGTTGTCTAATTCCAACTTCACTGTCATCTTACCACTGGTGTAGTTAGACGACTCATTCAACTCGGAAGTGATATAATGGTCGCGTACGAAGGCACGAGGCATAGCATAGAGATAAACATCGCGGTGAATACCACTCATGTGCCACATATCTTGACCTTCGAGGTACGAACCATCGCTCCAGCGGAATACCTGTACACAGACATTGTTTTCGCCAGTGCGTACGTGGTTTGTCACGTCGAATTCAGCATCATTGTTTGCACCCTGAGTATAACCGACAGATTTACCGTTTACCCATACAAAGGCAGCGCTATAAATACCATCGAAGTGCAGGAAGATACGTTCGCCTTCCCAACCTTCGGGCAGGGTGAAGTTGCGGCGGTATGATGCGACAGAGTTGGTCAGACCGCTCTTCATATTGATAGTAGGAGGAGCATCTGCAAACGCATAGTTTACGTTGATATAGAGCGGATCGCCATAACCCTTCATTTCCAAACATGAAGGTACGCTGATAGTATCCCATGCAGAGACATCCACGTCATTGCCCCAGAATTCCTTTTCACCTGGTCGCTTGTTGGGCGCATCTACATAGTTCAATTTCCATATACCATTGAGCGACAGGAAGCGCTTACTATTCACCTCTTCATAGAAAGGCGATGCTGCCATCTGTGCCTTCATTTCTTCGACACCGGCAAAGGGCACGAACCAAGCGTGTGCGCGTTCCTTGTTGCGTTCATACACAGTTTCGTCTTCCCAAATAGCAGTTTCTGGCAAATTCTCGGGATAGACGCGTTCGAATTGGAAATAAGTGCTCGCATCCGAGTCAGATGTCACCATCGATGTATTGTTGCCCGAAGCAGACAGGTAGTATTTCTTACCTTCGTACCAAGCCACGAGTTGATATACTCCCTGTTGTCCACTTACGCTATTGATGTAGAACAATTGGTTTTCGTTGGTGTACGAAGGTGTCCAGAGCAAGGGTTGCTTCGTATTGTTGAGCGCAGCATCCACCGCCTTGGTACCGTATGGTGTATAGAGTTGGAAATAACTCTTCGAACTGTTTTCACGACGCAATTGCCATACGAAATTGTTCTCGTTGTTGCTATCAAAAGCATCTGCATAGATGCGTGCTGTGTTTTCATAGTTACCACGACTGGTCAGCATATTGCCAGTACCCACAGACTTGATGCGATAGTGTGCTCCGGCGCTGGGAATAGCAGGCGCAGCGGGGTCGTCCAACTTCTTCAACTTGAAATAAGTATTCGTATTGCTCAAATCAGTAGTCAGCAACAGGCTACCATCGCTTTGCACAGTCACCGCCTTGCTACGATCGGTATTGCAGAGCAGTTGCACATATTCCGCAGAGCCACTGACCGACTGCACATAGAATTGCTGATTGCCCGAACCAGTGTATTCCCATTGCAACAACTTGCCGGGAGTCTTGGATTCCAAAGCCATGTCAGCCACCTGTCCGTAGGTGTGGTTGAAGATGAAGTACTCTGCTTGATCCGCCTTGGCCTGGTGGAAGGTCCACTTCTCGCCTGCGGTCAAATTGCCGGCATCTGCCAAGCCCAGATAGGTGTCGTGCACCGCCGAATTTTTGTTAGACACAGCCTTATCTCCTGCATACGTCAGGATCTGATAAGTCATCGCATCCTCGGGCAGCACCGCAGCGCTCACCCACGAGATGTTCAGCACACAAAGCAACAGTGCCAATGCCCATTGCTTCATAGGTTGGAAAAATTGGTTAGGTTTCATATAAAAAAGGTTAATGTTATTTCGTTTTAGAGCATAGTATTACAATTACGTGCAAATATATGAATATAAGATGGATTGGCAAAATTCGAGTTTGAGAGATTTTGGATAGCGACAAATAAGGGTTGGATTTATCCCTCAAAAAAATGTTGAAAAACGGGCTAATTAATGGCACGAGAATCGCTCAGAAATTACCACTTCTATCCTTGCTCGCAAATATTGCACTGGTGAGCGGTTAGAAAAACCTATTTTTCGCTCCTTTTTCACATAATCCGGGGTGTTTTAGGGTACTTTTTTCACATTTTCCGCCTTTTTCGGCAAAAAATCGGAGTAAAATCATTGAAAAAAGTCAAGACTTAGTAAAAACTTTCCTTAGGTTTGTGAAAATTTCCTTAGACTTTTTTTTCAACAAACCCTTGACTTTTTCAAAATACCCTTGAAAAGAACCTAAAGCGTCGTTCTAGTTTGCATTTTTGAAATGTCAAAATTTTTCGCATTTTTGAGCGAGGAAATTGGCGCTAAGATCACACAAAAAAATCAGGGAGAGACACCCTGCGGCATCTCCCCCTGGAACATGAAAAGTGTATTATTGTTATGAAGGGGTTTTATTGTTTTGACTTTTTACGGCAATAGGGATTCGATTTGTTTAATCGTAGCATTTTTCAGTAGCACGACCTTTTCGTCATCCAAAAGATAGAGCGCAGGCAGGTCGGACAGATCGTAAAGCAGATGGGCGGTGATGCTATAATTGTCATCGCAAGCATCAATCCAACCTTCTGGCAATTGTCTGTGGCGCCATGTGGGAGTGTCGCCCTCTACATTCACGCAGAGTACATCCAATCGACGTCCGGCGAGATATTCATTGACCTTAACAGCGTCAGCCAATTGATCCAGCACATTCTCGCTGCTGGCACATTCGGAATCATAAAAACAAACGAGAACGTATTCGCGCTGGAGCGAGAAAAGTGTAGCGGTCTGCTGGGTTTTCGTTTGATAATTGAAATCGTGTGCCACTTGCCCCACCCTATTCTTGCCCAGCAACTTGGTACGAAACTCCAGACGCTTGCGTTCGGGTAGGCCCAGGAGTTCGTCGATATTTTTTGAGCACTCGGCATTTTCTGACTGATGCAGTACACCGAGCAACGCCAATCGATACATCTCTTCGTCATAAAAAGGCGATTGCATCTCTGCCAGGTATTTCCGGGCCAAACGGACGAAGAAACGAAACGACTGTTGGCAAGCACTGGCCTTGGCATACAGACGGCGAAAAGCCTCTTTGGCATTGCTTGCATAAGACAAGATACTGACGAATTCAGAGAAACCTGCCTCCATCACATCTTCGTTGTCACTCATCGTACGGCAGTCGGTCATATCCACTCTATCCCAATAGTGCAGTGCCAGGTAATTCGCACGCTGACGCATTCCTCCCAAGCAACAGGGTATCTGGGGTAAGGGGAATTGTTGCACTATCCGATAGAGAGGCATCAAGAAAGAGGGAATAAACAATAATGTAGGGCGCATAGGGATGTGTCTTAGATTGTTGTTTATGGAATATCAAAGGTCCTCACATACTATGAAGAGGTATATATGATTTAATCTTTGGGTATGCGGTGTACGTGAGGACCTTGTACATATAATATAGGTTATTCAACCGCAAGTGTGAGGGTAACGTTGGGCTGGGTAAGCAATTCGCTCAGGCGAAGTTCGCGCAGTACACCGCCGTCCAGGTAGACACTGTCGTAGGTCTTGCCATTGATGGTGCAGTTGAACTCGATTTCGTCGTCCCAGTTGATGACGTATTCCGAACGCAATTGGAGGTGATAAGTACCGTCGGCTGTCACAGTGACCGCGCCGATGCGTGCACCAGTCTTGACACGTGAGAAAGAAACGAAAGAGTATGCTGGGACATTCTTGTAGGTGCCGCCATCATTGTATACCAATGAGCCTACGATGTCGTTGTTCTTTACGACGAAGGTCTTCTGGAAATAAACAATTTGTTGCTCGTTGGTGCTAAAAGTAATTTCACCACTGCTGCAGACATTCTTTGTGACAAAAGGAATCGTCTTTGTGCCACCAGTGCCATAGGTATCTTCCTCAGCTTGCGTAGCTGCAACAGTGTAGACAAAGCGACCGGGGATAGATGGGTGAGCCTTGATCTTGCCTGCATATTCGCCAAGACTTGGAGCCAAAGCCAACATTGGCGCGTCGATGTAGATTTCGAAAGATTCGCCGAAAGGGTCTACGGTGTGAGTCTGTCCACCGACTGTTGTGGTAAAGGCTTTGACATCGAAGGAAAGGTTGACAATGTCTGTGCCGGGCTTAGCGTAATCCAAATTGATTGTTTCGCGAGTTTCTGCCACGTTGCCTGTAGTGGAGCTACCCACGCCATTGACCTTAGCGTTGAAGTGGAACGGTGCAAAGTTGGCCAATTCAAAAATCATATCGCGGTATTCACCTGCTGCATAGGTACCAGAAGGAGTGAGTACAGATGCTAGCCCAGAGTGGTTGGATGCTACGCGGATCACGTCCTCGCTCTTCGCCACATTAGTCTTCATGCAAATCTTATAGTTACCTGTGCCTGCACTACTCTTGGGCACGAATGCCACCATACGGCCATTGGTTGCTGTTTGCCAAATGCTTTCGTCAATACTATGGAAGTTGACATTACAATCCGCTTTACCGCCATTGGGGTCGAGGTTCTTGTTGTAAAGGAAGAATTCGTCGGCAGCACCAGCGTCTACTGCACTTTCTGTGCCATTAGATCCAATTTCACGCAAACCTATTGTAAAATCTACCAAAGCACCGCGCTTTTGTGGCACCATAATATAATAGATATTCTTGTCGGCTTCGTAACCTCCGCCAGTGGAGTTGAATGAGAACACATTGTCGCCTGTCAATCGGATAGCTTTGTTATAGTTAGAGAAGGTGACTTTCTTGTTCAACGTTTCGAAAAATTCGCCGTCCAAATATACATCTTCTACTTGTCCCTCACTCTTACCTTGAATTGTTTCAAAGTACAAGCGGTGTACGCCAGCATGCTCTACGGTGTATTCGTACTTGTAACCGAGATTGCCGTGGTCTTCGCCAAAGTAGCCGTCTTCGCCTTTCAAGCGTACGGGCAACTTCATACCCGATTCGCTGCGTACGTCGAGGTCATTGACCGATACGAGTACGTTGAAGGGGAACAAATCCTGTGGACAGTCTTCGGGCACGGTAAACTTCAGTGTGACGTGTTCATCTGTAGTATTACCATACACCTGTGCTGAGATCCACGAGGGGGTAAACTTCATCTTCTTCACTGTATTCACACTGATCGTGCGGAACATATTACCCATAGTCAGGATCAACTTACCTTGACGATAGCTTTCATTACCCAAGGGCAACAGCGTAATAGTAATCGTGCCCTTCTTGGTAGCAGGATCGTAGGTCGTAGTGAAGACTTGTGAAGCGACATTATTGCCGTCTACCCACGAGATCTCAGGTTCTTCAGACGCTTCGAAGTGCAAAACTTCTGATTCGCCCAATGTACCTACGATATCCTCACCATAGACTACACGAGTCTTTTCTACTTTCAAGAAACGAGAACCCTCCGCGATTTCATTCACCCAGTCTGCTACGGCTACCCAGACATTATTGGTCGCAGGAGCAGAAAGTGCTGCTTCGAAAGTATCTTGTCCGTAAGACAAAGGACCCTGGATCACGAGGCGGTAGTGATGATTGCGGAGAATGGGAAGAAATTCCTTGTTTGCACCACCTACCAACATCACGCGGTAGTATTTTGGCGCTTCGCCAGCGTTTTGTCCCTTGATGATCACACTGACGGGATTGTCCATAGAGTTTTCGTGTTCAAAGATATAATCTTCTGCTGCAGTGTTCACTTCGACGATGTCCGACATACTGGTGACATTCTTGGGCAAAGTGATAAAATCGTGTGTATCGAATTCAAATCCCTTTTCGCTGTGATAAGGTGCCACTGTACCAAAAGCGTGGATGTTTGCAGTACGGAAACCTTGCAACGTGAAAGCACCTGCTGCCGAGGGATCTACTTCTACTGTCACCTTAGCCTGGTTGCGGAGCAATTCCACGCCGTTTCCCTCTGTGCTGAGGTTGCGTAATGTCACGCCGATATCAGCATCTGCATCGCCCTTGACCACTCGCCCCCAGTACACCAGGATACCCGAACCACCTTCCATAGCCGAGAGCACGTCGGCCTCGCTCTTCCCATTGAATTCGCTGATAGGATATTGTCCAATGTTTTGGTTGGCGATAAAGTGTACGATTTCTGTACCAGCAGGGATTACCGCCTTGTAAGTACCATTCTCGCCTGAAGCATCTGTCGACAAGAGATCTGCATAAACCATCGTGATGAACAATCCGTATGAATTGAAGCAGAACACCTTCATATTGTGGATATGCTTGCCATCAGGGTCTACGGCTCTGAGATTGTGGGCAGGCATAGCGGCTTGATTTACCTTGAAAGTCACACCCTGGTAACCCTCTGGAATTTCTTCGTCGCCAAAGTTGTAGTCCAACAAATCCTCTTGACAAGAAACCACGGCAAAGGAAAGCACGAGCAGTGCCATCAACAGTCCTAAAGTATTTTTCAACGTCTTCATAACAATATCTTCTTAACAATTACACTTCACATTTACACTTCATATTATTTTTTGTTGTACACGTCGCGAACGCAGCGTCCCGCAGTACCTTGTGTCGAATTCTTTGAGTTTTGTACACGTCCGCTTGCACTTACATAATATCTTGCGTTGAGCAGGTAGTCTATGGCGTCGGCATTTTGGTTTTGTGTACCTTGCACATCCATGATGATCTTCAATTCTGATTCAGTAGGCAATCTCCAGTCGTCCAGCACTACCTCGTTGCCCGCGTCATCCTTGTAAACTTCCACATATTGTTTGCAGTGTTCGCCGTAGAAGTCGATGTATTCTTGCTCGGTATTGATATAGTCCAGATTGCCCGAAGATGAATTGACAAAACCCAAACGGGACGCAATCATGAACGAAGGTGAAACCAATTTAGCGTTGTTTGCATCAGACAAAGTCTTATCATTCGCATCACGACCTGGGCGGCTTACGACATATTCGTCTGAGGTTGATGTCACACGGATGTGATACATTCTGGCATTACTATTGCTTTCTGCATTGGTCGTATTCAGCGTGTAGGAAGAATTTCCCCAACCTGATGACCAGGAGTAGTAACTGATGTCAGACTTACCATTGCTGTACGTTTCATCTACTACCTTTGAGCGCCAGAATCCTTGCGAAGAGGTATTGTAAGTATAGTTCCAGGAATTTGTATTACCTGTCAGACTTACACCGACTATTCTTGCACCTTGATTGTGAATCGTTGTGGGAGCATGACTTCCCGATTTGAAATCGTCGCGGTAGGAATAGTAGGATTGCTTGTTCGTAATATAAATTACAGGGTATTGGCGAACTGTGACGTATTGTACATTGCCCTCCTTGTTGGTCACCTTGATCGTGATGTAACGGATCGTGTTGTTTGTAGGTATTGGGCTATTGATTTGAATATTTCCCGCATAACCAGCCTGTGGTGTCAATGTGATGCCATGGGCTGTATTTGTAATATCAATAGTTTGTCCGAATTTGTCCACATAGGATACGCTTACCACTTCGGCGGTGACTTCCGATGAGGAAGTAAATTCCAAAGTATTGTCTTCATCCACATTGTGCATTTCCATTTCTTCTTTGTTCAGCTCCAGATAGCGTGGTGTCGCATCGTCGCCTACGCTGACCAGGACTTCTGTCCAGGGTTTTGTGGTGAAAGTCAAATCCTGCACTTCGACGGGGTGAGTCACATCCTCGGCACCTGGTGCGTTGATGGTCGCCTTTACTTCGTAGTAGGTGTTGCGATGGATCGTGTAGGAGTTATCCGCCGCAGGTTTAACGACTGGTATTTGGTAGTAACAGTTACCATAGTGTACACCGTTGTACGTCAGTGGAATGTTTACCACAAGTGTTGTACCTTTTTCAAAGAAGGTATTGCCATCCTTGCCCCAATTGTGTGCATAGACGTAAGCGGTCACTTTCACTTGGTCGGCGCCCCATTCAAATTGTTCGTCGGCCACTTTGTCAGGCGTGCGCAACATTGCATCGTGCAGTGTGCTTGCCTCTGACAGGAGTGTTGTGCTATAAGGCATGTTGCGTAGGAAGTATCCCTTTTGGTAGTTTGTCGCAGCATTTTGGTCAAATACCACATCTGCACCACGTTGGAAAGTCACAACAATCTTGGCTGCTGCACGCTGCAATGGCATATTGATTTCCACGTCTACGCCTTCACCTTGATTCAATGCTACGCCGCCTGCCTTACCATCCATCAGGAAGTGTGTAGGAGCGCCGCTCAATCCCAAACCTGTCACATGTACTCGCTCGTCCACCTGAACGCGGTTGCGCAATTCGCCCAGTGTAGCAATGCCTGTCAGATCTGCTGTGCTATTGGCTACGACATAGACATCATAGGTCTGTGCTTCGTCGAAATCCGATGGACGTTTGCCCAGCGTCACCGTCTGTGCGTTGTTGTCGCCCGAGGGGACAAATGTACTAACACGTTCCTGGTGGATGCAAGCCTCGGCACTATTGAACACGAAGATATCCATGTGCTTCAACGCCCTCTCGGATGCCAGATCCTGAGTCTCGGCTGCTGTGGCGCGCAGAGCCTTTCCGCCATCGGTGATTTGCAATGTGATGCGACCGTCACCAGATGCTGGTTCGATGTAGTCAGATTCCACACAGGATGCCAGGGAGAGTGTGACGACCACAAGCAGGATATTTAGAATATACTTTGACATAATATCTTAGGTTTAAAGGTGAGAGGTTGAACGTATTTTTTTCTTTACCGAAAAGAGAACTTTTGTCGTTTTAGTGAGACCTGTTTTTTAGGCGATTTTGGAGTCCTGAAAAAAGCCAAGACCTTTTTTAAATTTCGCGACGCCTCGTTAAAAAAAGGTTAGACTTTTTTTCAACGATCCCAGGGTTTGTGAAAACGGGTCTTTTTGCTGTGCTAAATTTGCGTATTCTAATAGGGCTTATGTGCGATTTCGATGAACTTAGTATCACTTCCGCTGTTAGGCCATGCTGTATCGTCGGCTTCGCCATTGATGAAGAGGTACAGACGGTCCTCTATGCCCATCCAGGTCTGGCGGTATGTGATGCCGAGGGTGACCTTCTTGCCTTCGGGAGGAGTGGTACCGGTGATGGGGAAAACCCTGATTTCGTACCAATCATCTGCTGCGATGAGGTTGGAAGAGGGATAGTTCACATCGTCTCGGGTATCATAAACCTTGGTACCTATGCCGCTATTGATGCGATACACGGTGATGGCGTACTCGCTCATACTGGCGTCGGTCAGTGTCGGTGTCCAGGCCTGATTTGCAGGTTTTGTGATTTGGAAG
Source organism: Alloprevotella sp. (assembly GCA_045630125.1). Taxonomy (GTDB): domain Bacteria; phylum Bacteroidota; class Bacteroidia; order Bacteroidales; family Bacteroidaceae; genus Alloprevotella. The sequence continues at coordinate 59,354 of JAZQSL010000028.1, forward strand.
TAACCCTTGAACGCGCCGAGTTCGGGATCTACTACGTCGTAGTGCATTTCGGGAGAGACGGTGATATCTCCTGTGTGCGACATCGAGGGGTAGAGAGGATTGGTGTACGTGGGGTAACTGAAATCGTGCGACCAACTGTCGGTTGCGGCATTGTGTGCCCAATCTTCGACGTAGCAATTCAACTTGATGCCTTCTTCACTGACGCCGAGTACATTGAATTGATACAAGTGGTTGCGTACGATATTGTACTCCGAGCCTGGGATAAACTTGCCTTCTGCATTATAGTTGCCAAAGTAGATAGGATAAGTCTTGGTTTCGGCTGTAGCATTGTTGGTCAAAGTGACTTCCAAATATGAGGGAGTAGTAGAGGCTTCGTTGTTGTATTCTGCAGCATAGGTTTGATAGATTCTACCACCCGAAAGCGCAGTGAAATTGTGCGCCACGGCGCTGATTGTACTGTAATAGGGACGGAAGGAATCATCTCTGACCAATTGGCGGGTTGCAGTGACATTGTCCCAACCTGTAGGCACACAGAAACCATTGGCTGAATAGTTCCACATACGAACTTTGATATCCGAATATTTAGCCAGGACATCGTCAGAGAAATTCACTCGAATCTTTGCTGCTGCACGAAGCATATCGATGGGTTGGGTTACCTCTTGGCGTTGCGCGCCGTCGAAAGTGATTTCCTGTACGCCCCACATTGGGATCTCGGCGCCGTCGACTGGCTCCAACTGATTGAGGTCGTACGAGAGGTTCGACAGATTTGTATCGTCAGCGTTCTCGCGGCAGCCAGACATCACCATCAATTTGTACGCGCCGTTCTTTTCTATTTTTCCACTCTCGACCAATGGTGTCAAGTCGCCGACAAATTTGCCATCCTCGCCTGCCATCAATTTGTCCACCTCGCCCAGATAGGAATTGGTCGCCGAAGAAAATACAGCCACTCGGATTCTGTCTGGATTGATATAGGTATCGGCACCTTGATTCGCCCCTTGGGTGTAAGTATCACCCCAAGTGCTGCGCGTTTGAGCAGGTTGTCTGTCTACGGAAAGGTTGAACACAACATATTGCTTCATACACTCCTCAAACTCGTAACCATCTTCGTAGATGTCGCACGCAGCGAAGAGAGACAATGCTCCGGCCAGCAACAAGGGTTTGAAAGGATTGAATGTAATATGCATAGTGAGAGAGATTATTTGTGTTAGTATTTATTGCATCTAATTAGTGTCGATGCGATTATTTCAGATTTTCTTGGCTCAACACGACTTTCCATGAATTCACGATGATTGATGAGTTGATCCATCGTTGATTGCTATCAAGGAAGAAGGTCAGATTGTATTCATCCTGTCGGTCCAGATATTCCTGATTGCTCATGTCGCGGTTGTAATAGCCTTTCACCAGGAGTGCATAGTCTATCAAAGGAATTGAGAGGACAGTGTTGCCATCATCTTTGCGAAGTACTGTGAGCATGGGGCGCTTGCCTTCGACCAGTCTTCCTACGGTCATTTCTGCCATTGCTACACTGACTTCGGTATAGCCGCCGTTGGGATTGGGTGTTCCGGCAGAAGCGCTACCTTGCACCTGGCGCCATGGTGTATAGTGAATGACTTTGTTTGTCAGAGGCGAATTGTCGTACGCCATCAGACCATTTTCGTCAGTAATTTCAAAGGAGAAGAGATCCTGATTGACAGGTTCACCAGAAAGTTGTTGTAGGACTACTCTCACGGTGTTAGTATTTTTTGTCAGAGGCATTACATAATCGTATGTACCGGGCTCGTCGGTCAATGTGACCTCCTGGATGCCATGGAAAAGTCCAGGCAAATGTTTTGAACTGATTGCGTTTCCGTTATTATCAGTGTCGTGCTTCAAAGCGCAGGTCAGATCTTCGATTCGCGTCTGACCGACTGTTGCTGTGGGGACTTCGAATGAGCCACTTTCTGCAGTACCTGCCCAGCAGAGCAGTTTGTATTTTCCTGCATTCAAATCCAAAGGCATCATACATGCCGTTGCTTTCAATTCTGTAGCCGAAGCTGCTTGTTCAGCTACCAACACTCCGCTTTCATCAAATGCGAATACTCGCACATCTGTGGTTTCGTGGGGAAACGCATCAGCAAACTTCATGTTCATATCATACTTAAAGCTGATGCGGTAGTTTGCCTCGCAATCACCCTGATCTTCGTAGATGATATTATTATCACACGATGCAAACATTGCTGTCAGTCCAAACAAAGCGGACCAAACAAACATTCTATTCAGTTTAGCAAATGCGTTCATGACTTGTAGTTTAATGTTTATGAACTTAGATTTTAAAAGTAGCCCCTCTATCCTTTCCCTAAAACGGTCTTGTGGTTTTTTCCCTCATCCCTTCTGAAAAAGATAGAGGGGCTTACTGATTCACTTATTTATTATTAACTTTATGCGATTAGTTACCGAGCGTTACGTTTTGAGAAACGAGCTTCCATGCGAGAACGTTGATCTTAGCTGCTACGAATGAAGAAGCATCTGTGGGCGTTTCGGGAACTGTAACTTGGTCTGGGTTGTAGACTGGAGTACCAAGGCCGCTCACACCACCGATACTGATATCGTAGAGGTGATTACGTACAATACCAAATTCACCAGTTGCGCCTACTGTTGGATTGAGGTGCTTCACGTCGAAATAGTAGTATGTCATACCATTTTCCCAAACCATTGCAGGTTGCTGTTGAGCCAATTCTGCATTGATAGCATCTGCTGTAACTGCTGTAGTAGTGCCAGAAGTAGAACTCCAAGTCTTAGCCGCACCTGTAGCAGAGAGGCAGAAGTTCACCAAGTAGTTTTCAGTAGCATTCACCTTGAGATCGATATCGTCTGTAGTCAATGCGGTGTAGGTAGTGCTACCACCTGCAGTAGTAACTGAATAGTACTTGCTGCCATAGAGTGAAAGGAATGCTGCCTTCAAATCATCCACGCTAGCATAGTCTGCACCATACCAACGAGCTATGGTCAATGGAGTAGTACCTGCTGCATCGCTGCAAAGTTGAGCTTTCACTACAACTTTTGTCCAGTCGCTTGCCGTATTTTCTGTACAATAAGTTGAACCTGCGAGAGTTTGTCCGAGTCCGTTCCAAGAGAATGAACCATTCTTTGTCACACCTGCTTCGCCTTGTGCAGACTTCGCCCAGAATGTACGATTCACGCCTACCCAACCAGTGAAAGGATTGTCAACAGTAGTCCAGGCTGGATCTAATTGCTTAACCATATAACCGTGAGACATTGTAGTATTGACATCCCAACCCAAAATCTTCACGTAAACATCTGTACCATTAGAAGTCTGACCAGTAGGATAAACTTCTGCAGTAGCATTAGTACGAACCTTAGCCGCTACACGTTCTACGCTGATGTCTACTGGATTTGCCATAGCGATAGATGCGTCAGAAGATACATTGGCAGTAGTCAAAGGTACAGCAGATACTTGTGTAGTACCATCCAAATATACTGAGTTGCTCATTACGAAACCGTTTGTTCCATCAGCAACTTCGCTTGCGGTGAGAAGGTTCTTGCTCAATTCATTCAAAGTATAGTTGCGTGTAGGAGTCCAGTTTACGACTGCTACTACTTGATTGGGGATTACGCCCTTGTAGGCATTGAGCACAAGTGTCGAGTTGATCAATTGTTCTACGTTGTCGCCTGCATTAGCGTCGGGAGTTGTACCGGGGTTGTTCAGGATGACATAATTACGGGCATTACCACCAGAATTGTCAACGATCACGGGGTTGCCAGAGTTGTCGAAGAAGAAGAATGTAGCAGAAGAAATCTTTTGTTCTTCGGGTGTTGAAGCATCTTCGAATTCTGCACGTACACCTGAGTTGGATGCATTGAGTGAAACGGAAATATAAGATTTTTCTGTTTCGCCTGCTGGGATGTTTACAAATTCTTCATCGTTTGTACAACTGACGAGAGCTGCTGCACTGAGAAGACCGAGGAAAAATTTCTTTGTTTTCATAACAATAGGTTTTTGTGTGTTAATTATTTATTGTGTTTATTTTTTATGTTGTGTTTTATCTGACTGTTTCGTCAAGCATTTTGATTACTTCTGTGGCATTCTTCACACCAGCGGCTTCTGCTTGTTGCATCAATTCGTATGCTTTATCGTATTCCATCGTCAGGATGTGGTAGGCTCCTCTTGCGTAAGTTGCCTCAGGAGTATTTCCTGCTTTATCGAGGTAGCGGCGTGCTGACTGGAGGTCTTTGCGCTCCATTGCGGCATTGGCTGCATTGAGATTTGCCACTTGGTCATTTGGATACATTCTCACGGCTGTTTCGTAGACGTCGTTCAGGAATTCTGCATCGCCTTGATGTTGTTGTGCCAACATGTGGAGTTCGTTCAAACTGAGCTTTTGTGGAGAAGTCTTAAATACTTCAGCGATTTCCTTGACGTCGGAATAACTGCGGATGACGTATTCTATGCGATAGTCTGAGCGACGAAGTGCAGGATAGCAGTTGGCTGCGAGTGAGAGGTATTCTGTGGGGAACTTTCTGCGGAGTTGTGCTTCGCGAGCATCGTGAGCTAAATCGCTATTGATGATTTCCAGAATTTCTGTCTTATTTTCCAAGTCAGAAGCTTCAACGTAAGCTCTGAGGCCTTCCCAGTTTTCGGGTTCGTAGGCTGTAGTGATGAAGCCGTCTTCGAAGTGATAGAGACTTTGTACGTGCTTGCTGAGCGATTTTGTACGTCCGTCTGCCAATCTTGTGTTGTTCTTGTAGGTACCTTCGGGCGAAGCGAAACCTTTGATGAAGACTGAAGTGATGTTGATGTCCTTGTCGCTCTTCACTGAATCAATACTTGCCATGATCTTACCGAGTTCTGCTACGTTGTTGCGATAGCTTGGATCGATGTTCATTTTGTTTACGCGGAAGTCTACGTAGGCTGAACCTGAGATGCTACGAGATTTCACTCTTTCAACCTGAGGATTGATGTAGTGGAAAGGTGGAGCGGGCAATGCCAATGGATAGTGAGTCAATGCTGAAGTTGCTCCTTCGTCCAGGATATCGTTGCAGCAACCGTAGGTCTGAGTGAGTAACACGAGATCCGAACCATTCATCCATTCTTCGTAGGGGACAACATCGCTCCAGTTGATTTCTGTGGGACAATCCTTCGAGCGGTAACTCATCTCCTTGTCTCCGGTGATCATCGTCTCGCCATTACGCAGGTAGTAGTAGTAGCGACGACGGCCATACACACCTACTGAGGAGAGTTCGACGGTATCTTTGTCTGTCACGATTGCGGGGGTGAGCAACAAGGCGCGAGTTGACTTGACATCGACATTGTCTAGGTTCAAAGTCATCTTGGCTGCCATGAAGTTCTTATTGCGTTCCAATTTCATATTGCTGACGCTTACTCCGGCAATGGTTTGTGCTCCGGCTTCGGTCACGGCGAGTGTGCCAAGGGCTGCAATCAGGAGGAAATTCTTTATCTTCATAGGATTCTATATTCTAATTGTGGATGTGCTATTAATATTACGTCTCACTTTGTTTTAGAAAGCAAATACTAGGTTGAGTGCTGCTTTCGTGGGACCGAAGTAGTGTCCTTTTTGATTTTCGGCTATTTTTCTGCCACAACCTTCGCATTCGAATTGGTCGTAACGGCTGTGCACGTATCCCACTCCGAGTTCGAGTTCGAGGTTGACATGGCGGCTCAATATCCAGGAGTAACCATATCCGAGACCGGCACCTGCCATCCAGCCTTGCTTGCGAGTGTTTTCCAATCCGAAGAGGGGGATGCCGCCGAAATTGAATTGACCACCCAGGGCGTGCAGGGCGAAGAAGTGACCAGAGAAGCGTTCGCAGGTCCAATAGCGTGCTTCGGGTTGCACCATCCATTGCTTCCAGCGCTTACCTTCTTTAATAGTCCAAGCATTTAAGTTTCCCGACAAGTCGAGTGTCCACTTTGGCGCAAGACCTACCTCGACGCCGAGGTTGGCTGTTGCTGTAGCATCATACAGCAAGTTGGTCTTGACAGCTACCTTTTGGCCAAAAGCAGTACTTGACCAGAGGAGGAATAGCGCCGAAATAATTCCGATAATACAATTTCGCTTCATAATGGTGTGCGTCAAAATTAGTAGTTCGTATTTTTTTATTTTATTTAATTTCACAGGGAGTAGCGAACGACTGTCGCTGAATCACGATGGCAAAGGAACGAACTTTCTGGGCAAGAAAAAAGGATTTTTAGGAGGTTGGTGTATCCTACGAAGAAATGAGGTGTCGCTATTATCAGAAACGTTTGTATCGGAAAGTCTACATCGATGTATTTAAACCTCCTGCAAGTGTATCTCAGCTGTATTTCAGTATATCTCAAAGTGTATCTTATTTTATATATTAGCTGATTTTCAATTATTTACAAAACATAGTTTGAACTACATTGTTTACACTTGTAGACCATAAAAAAACAAATTTTGAAATCTCTAAATAGCAAAACGCAATGCATCTTCTTGAGAAAATTGGCTATTTAGAGACACATGTACTAGGATATTTTTCAAATAAAATACAATTTGCCGCGCTGAGATACCATCAACTTTAAGCACGGGTAGATCTGAGATACAACGATCAATAAAAATTTGCAGAGGTTTTATGATTTTATTGAAAAAAAATGAGAAAAGTGAAAAAGATAGACCCATTTTCTCCGTGGAACAAATGTAAACAACTGTTAAATCGAATTTGGATTTCTGCAAAAAATATTGTATCTTTGTGATACGAAAGAGGGGAATTGCCCATGTACAGGCAATTCCCCTTTGTTTTACCTAAATTTTGACCGAAAAAAGTCAAGACTTTGTCAAAATTTCGCGCCGACTTGTTGAAAAAAGTCAAGGGTTTGTTGAAACTTTCCCTAGGTTTGTACAAAAAAGGTCTAATGCTTTTCGCACTAGACCTAAACTATTTCTTCAAAAGATATAAACTTTCTTAATAATCCTTAATTTCGAAATCGTGGAACATTATGTTGCAAGCACAATGTATACCCCTACCCTTCCAACATCGTACGTAGTACATGCAAACCGCTCTCTACGGAGTTCACACCCTGGATAATCATGCGGCGGCGACCATTGTCCTCGCGCAAGACGCAGGTGCGGAAATGCTGGGTGGCATATTGGATGATGCGGTCAAAGGCGGCGCTGCGATAGAAAGGGCTGTCGGCGTGCCCTACGAAGTGTAGAGTCATGCGGCCCTGCTTCAACACCAAACGTTCGGCACCTGCACGACGTGCATAGCGGCGCAGGGGAACAATGCGCAGGAGTTCTTCGCCCTCGGGAGGGAGGGGTCCAAAGCGGTCGTGCATGCGCTTGCGGAAGGCGTCGATTTCCATATCCGTAGACAGACCGTCCAGCTCGCGGTAGAGCAACATACGCTCGGCGCTACCGGGTACGTAGACTTCGGGGAAGTAGGCATTCAAATCGCAATCCACAGCACAATCGTCGACAAAGAGTTCGCCGGACAATTCGTTCTGCTTGCGCAACTCGTCGGCATACATTTCCGCAAATTCCTCGTTTTTGAGTTCAGAAACGGCTTCTGCCAAAATCTTTTGATAGGTTTCGTAACCCAAATCGGCGATAAATCCACTCTGCTCGGCACCCAACAGATTGCCTGCGCCGCGAATATCCAAGTCTTGCATAGCAATATGGATACCACTGCCCAGGTCGGAGAAATTTTCTATAGCCTGCAAGCGGCGGCGCGCATCGTCCTTGAGCAGGGACAAGGGGGGAGCGAGCAAGTAGCAGAAGGCTTTGCGATTGCCACGCCCTACGCGTCCACGCATCTGGTGCAAATCGGACAAGCCAAAATGGTGAGCGGCATCGATGATTATGGTATTGGCATTGGGGACGTCTATACCATTTTCGACAATAGTGGTGGAGATCAGGACATCAAAGTCGTGATTGATAAAGTCGAGTATCACCTGCTCCATCTCGGCTGGCGGCATCTGTCCATGACCTATGGCGACACGAGCATCGGGCACATGTTCACGCACCAGATTGGCCAGATTTCCCAAAGCAGATACGCGATTGGTCACGATGTAGACTTGTCCATTGCGGCTCATCTCAAAGGATACGGCCTCGGCGATAATATCGTGGTGGAATGTATGTATTTCGGTCTGAATGGGATGACGGTTGGGCGGGGGTGTTTGGATGACGGAAAAGTCCCTGGCGCCCATCAACGAGAATTGCAGTGTGCGCGGAATAGGCGTGGCAGACATAGTCAAAGTATCTACGTTGACCTTCATTTGACGCAACTTTTCCTTGACTGCAACGCCGAACTTTTGCTCTTCGTCAATAATCAGTAGTCCCAGGTCTTTGAACTTGACGTTCTTTCCTATCAACTTGTGTGTACCTACGATGACGTTGATTTTACCTTCTGCCAGGTCTTTCAACACTTCTCGGGTCTGAGTGGCTGTGCGTGCACGGCTCAGATAGTCGACACGTACTGGAAAATCTGCCAAGCGAGACGCAAAAGTCTTGTAGTGTTGCAATGCGAGCACGGTGGTTGGTACCAGGACTGCCACTTGCTTATTGTCGACCGCCGCCTTCATTGCTGCACGAATGGCTATCTCGGTCTTGCCGAAACCGACGTCGCCACATACCAAGCGGTCCATGGGGCGTTCGCGCTCCATATCCTCTTTGACTTCGCGGGTCACCTTCAATTGGTCAGGCGTATCCTCGTAGGCAAAGCCTGCCTCGAGTTCGTGTTGCAGGAAGGAGTCGTGCGAGAAAGCAAATCCTTTCTCCTCGCGACGACGTGAATACAATTGTATCAAGTCTCTGGCTATATCCTTAATCTTCTTCTTGGTGCGCTCCTTCATCTTCTCCCACGCGCCAGTGCCAAGGCGGCTCAGGCGTGGAGGTTCGCCATCCTTTCCCTTATACTTTGCCACCTTGTGCAAGGCATGTATGGAAACGAAGACGACATCATCGTTTTGGAAGGTAATCTTAATGACTTCTTGCATCTCGCCGTCGCTTCCGGGCATGCGCATCAGACCAGCGAAGCGTCCTACGCCGTGGTCGACGTGCACCACAAAGTCGCCGGGTTCAAACTGCATGAGTTCCTTCAACGAAAGTGCCATCTTGGTGTTGCGCGCCCTATCGCTACGCAAACTATACTTATGGAAGCGATCAAAGATTTGGTGGTCGGTGAAAAAGCACAAACGCAGGTCATCATCAGCAAAACCTTCGTGCAAAGTACGTTCGACGGGAATGAAAATATCATCCGCCTCGGGCGAAGGTTTCATCTCGTTGAAGATATCACGCAAACGTTCGTTTTGCTTTTGACTATCCGCCAATATATAAATGCCGTAGCGATTGCGTCGAAGGTCTGCGAGAGATTCGTGCAGGAGTTCGAAGTTTTTGTGAAAAAGTGGTTGGGGACTGAGGTTGAACTGCAACACTGCCGCCGAAACGCCTGTGGGGTGCGGACCAATCTCTATACGTTGCAAGGGGGCTAAGTCGCGCATCAAATCGGTACCATCGACGAGCAAATATTGCTTGTCTAATTGTTCGGCCGAAGCACCGAAGTCCTTTCCAACCTGTGCTTGTTTCTCAACTACAGCCTGGTGTGAAAAGCCCTCGTCGTATATTTTCGACACAGCGTCGCAAAAATATACAAAGTCGTTAGCCACAATTCGAGTTTGCCTTGGCAAAAACTCTGTAAAAGGCACCAAATTTTGACTTTGTCCATCTACATCGGGCACAATTGAGACTTCATCAACCTTTTCCTTTGACAATTGACTCTGCACTTCAAACGTACGTAGGCTTTCTATCTCGTCGCCGAAGAAATCTATACGATAGGGGTACTCCGAAGAGTAGGAAAATACGTCCAACAAACTACCACGGATAGCAAACTCACCCGGTTCGTAGACATAATCACGGCGCACAAATCCTATTTCGTCAAGTCGTTTGGATAATTCTACAAGGTCATGACTCTCGCCAATACGCAGGGTAATCGTATGGTCAACTATTTCTTCGCGAGAAGCAACCTTCTCAGCCAATGCAGCAGGGTAAGTAACGACGAACAACCAGTCATTTTTAGTAGCATCAAAATTAGACAAACGTCCCAAAACATCTGTACGCAGAACTTCATTTGCAGCATCGCGCTGAGCATACTTTACAGCACGACGATAAGTGGAAGGAAAGAGCAGAACTTGCTTTTCTCCCAACATCTGTACCAAGTCGTGATAAAAGTAACCTGCCGCATCCTCGTCGTCTAATAAAAAGAGAAAAGGACCTTTGATGGCACCACTGGCACCTTTTATTGAACCACGGTCACCTTTTACTGAACAACCGGTACTTTTGATTGAACCACCATCACTTTTGATTGTCCTCTCTGTTCCTTTTATTGATCCACCAGTTCCTTTGATCTTTTCACCTTTTGTCGTTGCCACTTTCTTCTCAGCCGTAGCATCATCAGATATTCCCACCTCAACTTCTCCCGAAGCCAAGGCGCCAAAGATCACAGAAGCAGCCGAAGCCTTCATCCCCTTTATGTATATAGGGGAAGTCTTGCCCTCATTCAACAATCCGCCGAGAACTTTCACCTGCGGATGCTTGGCATATATTTGTAGTAGTTCGTTGAGTTTCATAACGTCATCTTCTTTTTTCAAATCTACTAAAGTCTGCTTTCTGACTCTATTATAAAATATAACATCCTGTATTTTTCCATAAGGGTATTCTCCCCCTAATCTGGACAAGACTGAGCAATGCTATCGGATTACAGCATCTGCTATTAAAGTAAAAACCGCCCACCCTGAGGGGAGAGCGGTTTTTTGAGAATATGTAATTGCGTTATTAGAACTTGTAACGCAAATCTTTCACATTACCCTTGCGAGAGATCAAATGTTGCAAGAAGCTGCCGAATCCTTGACCTTGATAGCCAAATACATTACTCATGTTTTGGTTAGCAGCATAATTCATATAAATTGCTTCTGTATAAGGTACCTTAGGCTCAACCTTTGCTGTTACGTTGATAGCATATACACCATTTGCACCCTTGATTGCACCAATAAATTGACCTTGTTTTGCTTTTTGAAGAGCACCTATCAATGCTGGATCTGCTGCAGGAAGTTCATTGAGTGATTTAGCAGAAATTGTGTCTACACTTGCGCCTGCAATGTTCTTCATATCTGCCATGCTCTTAACGTTCTTAACCATTTCAAGAGCCTTAGCAGCTTTTTTCTGTTGGATTGCAATAGGTTTCAATTGATTCTTGACAACTTCGCTATCCCATGACAAATAATCGTCACCACATTCTGAAACGACTGCTACTGCAAGCAAGTGAGTGTTACCTTGTACATCGCGAGTTTCAAATACATTAGAAACTTGACCTACCTTAGCTTCATCAAAGATCCATCTCATAATTTCTCCAGCCTTATCACCGAAACGATATGACATATCAGAGTAATTAGAAGCAGTCATAATGCTTGTCTGTGGCATATATCCAGCTTTCTTTGCAGCTTCTTCTACCTTCGCAGCTTCCTTATTTGTGCCAACAAAGTTATTCATTTTGCTCAAAGCTTCTTCGTATGTCACATCAGAGAAGTCTAATTCGTTGCGTACGATTGCTATATTATACTTTTCAGTCATTGCCTTTTGCGCCACAACCTTTACTACAACATAGCCCACACCACTTTGCAAAATACCAGGAGTATTTACCGCGAGTTGAGCTGGGTGAGTATAAACGCCACTATCAGCTTCTGTGATGTCGTTATAGAATGGGAAATGATTCCAAATCAAAGTATCTTTTGCATTTCTTGCTTTTGCTACATCTGCCCAAGCCTTACCAGCATTCAAGTCATTCATGATACTATCAGCTTGCGCCTTGCTTTGAGCAGGGATGAAAGCCATTTGCAATGAGTCTGCAGTAGTCTTCTTACCCACCAATTTCACAGCATACACACTCTTACCATCATTATAGGTAGAAGCGACTGCACCGACGCTCAAAGAGTCTACACGACTAATAATATCGTTCATATTATTTGCCTTGTATGCATCCTTAGTCAAATATACATTTTGGAAATCCAAGTTAGAGTTTGCTGCAGATAAAATAGCCTTGATATCATTAACATCATTAGTTTTTCTCAAAGAGTCTTCTGCAGCCTTAATGCAAGCTGTAATATTGCTTACATCATTTGGTGTTGGACGAACTTGGAAATCTATCAACTGTACTTCACGAGTTTCTGCTCCTGTGAAGAAGTTATCTTTATATTGATTGTACAATTGTTTGTAATCTTCGTCAGTTACTTTGATATCAGCATCGCTGATTGAATCGTAAGAAACTGCTGCGATTTCAAAATCATACTTAGTATATACGTCATTGAAGAGTGCCTTTGCAGAAACTGGGTTAGAAATAAAACTACCTTGCAACAAAGTCATGTATTTATTTTGCAGAAGTGTCTTTTTCAAGTTGTTTTCAGCATAAACAGAAGCGCGCTTCACACTTTGTACAAATTCCACCATATCTGAACTAGATTGCGCATACTGCTGAATAATCTTGTCATAATCTTTCAAGAATTGTTGGTAGCCAGCAATAGTTGGATTTCCTGAGAAGATATATCCAACCATTATCATCAACTGTACTTCTTGACTTTGAGTTTGGAAGTTTGCATTTTGCAAATAGTTTGTCAACTCTTCATCAGTCACAGTCAAACCCAACTTATTGATTTCTTCGAGCATTGCCAATTCTTCAACATTTGCTTGCCAAGTGCTTTGACGTACTTGTTCTCTTTCTTGCTCGCTAAGTTTCACCAATTCGTTGTTGCCATTAGCCATATTTTGAAGAGTGCGGCTTACTGTTTGGAAGTTGATTGCGTCTTCAATTTCTTGGTTAAGGTCTGTAATTTTGATAGTTTGTCCAAATGCCTTACCAGCTTTATCACTTGGACCAAATGGATTGTGATTTTCCACAACCATTGTAATGATAAAGAGCAAAAGTGCGCCACCGATGACACCCATCAGCAGAGCAGGCTTGTTCCTAAGTGTTTGTAATGCTGCCATTATTATTTATTTTTTTATTATTATTTTCTTTTTTGGGAATTCAACGTGCAAAAATACAAAAAAAGTAGATTAATACACGCTTTTAATAAAAAAAATGCATTTTTTCTACTTTTGTTGAACTGCGATGCGCATTTTCTTCCATATAATATACCATTGTTCGTACTCTATCAGATGTTTTCGCAACTCCATCAGTCCCAACAAAGGTTTACACTACGAAAGTAATTTTTTTACCAACGAATTAATTCACTCTGGTCGTATCTGGTGCTGTCAAAGGCACTTCATTTGTTTTTCGCGCCGCAGGAACAGCCTCTAAACGTTGCGATTCATTCTCGCTGGGTGTCTCACTTGTTCCAATCGCTTTCTGTTCTCCATTTCCTGGCACGGGAACAAAGCCACGAGATTGCTTGACATGATATTTTCTGAACTGATCGTCAGATTCAAACCAATCTCCTTTTAGATCTCGATCGGGCGTTCTAAAATGGTGGTACTTCCTTGAATAGAAGAGGTGTTTTTGTGTATCATAGAAGAGTTCTTCGGATGAAAACGTCACTTGCTTTTCTAAGTCTTGCAAGTAGACACGTCCTCGTAGTTCCAAGAGGTTTTGATCGCGAAAGTAGGCTGTGTCTGCTGTGACGTGCATATCTACGTTAAACTTCCTATCGTAACGTTCCAAGAATACACCCTTTGGGAAAACCCACAATGATTTATTGTTACGATTGAAGAAATGCCATTCTTCTGCCACGAGTTTGTATTTAACATACCCCGAGTCTGACATCAGCGTAGCGACTCCGTAGTCCACCATCATAGCTATCGAGTCTTTGGTATTGACAGCGGGAGCCATCGGCGGCGCATCGTTTCCACAAGACGAAAGCGCCAAGATCGCTAACACAATGAGAGAGAAAAGAGCCGTACGAATATTCACACTATATATATTATAAGGAGAAAGGAAGTGATACCTACTTCACCCCCACTTCACCATAGTTTCATTGAAGTCTATTGTTTTTTAAGATTTGCCTATCTCTGTTAATCTACTTTCCACTTCATAAACCAGCGTTCGTTGAAAGATATACCCACGCAAAGTCGTATATAATTCTCAACAATCATGCCTTTCATACTGGGTTGGATACGCTCATATTGCACCGCAACATCGACCAACGAGCGGTTGTTGTATCTATTCATAATAGGGAATGCCACGCCTAATGAAGCCTGATAACTGCGAGGTCCATCCTGACCATTTATTTTGGCATAAGGTGTGCCGTATGAGAAACCTGCTCTGTAGCGCAGATGGTCACTCCAATTTACACCGCTACGATTGGGCACATACTCAGCACCTACTGTAATGCGCTGCATATCGGTGTATGCACCAACTGTAGAAGTATAAATTTTATTACCTGAAGCATCTGTAGAAATTGCAGGAGATTTCACACCACCCCACTTTTGCAGAGTGTAGTCGGCACCTATTCTGAGCGAATTATTGTAATTCCACGAAAGACCTGCGCCAAAGGTATGTGGCAATTCATAAGCCTTCGCTGCGCGCAATGTATCCGATCCTGTAATCGAACCCGACTCAATGGTTTGGTCGTAGTAATAAGCTGAAGAGCCTATCTTATGTCCAAGTCCATAGACAAGACCAAGTGTAAAAGAATTCTTTTTGCCTATGGGCTGAGTGTATTGCAAACCGAAGTCTGCTTTATACGTACGCAAATCTGTATTATACATCAGACGGCGCGATTTCACAGCTGTATTGCTGAAGGAGGTCAGTACGGTGTGCGTCATATCTCCCCACAAATAGCCAACATTTGCACCGATTGATATTGGTTTAAAGGGTTTCCATGCCAAGCCCACATAAACTTCGTGCAAACCGCCCTCGCCGCTATAAGCATCTGTTTTTGTCATTTCGCCGTAGTCTGAATCAATTCTGTCGTCCTGACTGATATTATAGCCAATCGTAGAATAGGGCATAAGGCCTAAAGACATCCCCAAGCCAGGTGCCATACGAAAACCCATTGACAAATAATCAATAGCGGCATTGCGAGCATTCACACGCTTACCATCTTGACTAATGTTGGCATTCTGCAAAGACAGACCTAAATCAAAAAGGAATGCCAAAGAATCAATCGAAGCGTATGTAGCAGGGTTTTTCATATTCAACTCTTTTCCGCTCTGCATACCGTATGAAAGTCCACTCATACCCTTGTTGAAACTCTGTGCACGGTCGGTCAATAAGCCGAAGCCATATCGCGAGTAGGGCGAGTTGCTACCTGTATGCTGCGCAACAACGCTCGATGAAAAAATCACACCGAGCAAAATGAGTAAGACGTACTTTTTAATATTCATGTATTCTTATATTTAACTATGCCTCTTGGTCACGACATCACGTTCGTCATCAAGCGGCATTCAATATTTCAGTTTATATCTATTATTGAACAATTTTTGTTCTCTGCAAATACTCCTCGCAGACCAAATTCAGTCCTCGTGCCACGAGGTATTTGTCTACATTCACCTCGCCTTTTACATATTCTGCCAAGTTGAGTTCATCGCCTCCGGTAATCCACACTTTTAGGTTCGGTATGAGGCTCTTGTAACGCTCTACTTCCGCAGCAATTTCTCCGCGCATACCCCACACCACACCACATCTCATCGCGGTGTCCGTATCATGACCATAGTCTGGCAGAGGTCCCTGCGCCGAAATCAAAGGTAACGCGGCTGTATGATCGTGCATAGCCTGCAGGCGCATCTGCATACCCGGCGCAATATTGCCGCCAATATAGGGGCCATCAGCCCAAAGCAAGTCGTAGGTGATGCACGTGCCAGCGTCTATCACCAAGACGTTGCAACCAGGCGAGTACACCACTGCTGCAATATCCGCCGCTACACGATCGGCTCCCATGCCTTCTGGGGTTTGGTATTTGTGGTTGAACGAGATGGGGGTATTCCACTCCAAACGGACTACCGGACAATCCATCGCAGAGAGCAGCTGCTCAAAACCATCGGGTATTCTGCCCACAGCACTCCAAGCGATTACTTCGACTGGATACTTGGCACACATCTGCTGCACGACATCGCACAAACCAGACGCAACGGCCACAGCCTCTTGTGGCTCGCCGTCACAAAAGAGCACTATTTTCGAGCGAGTGTTGCCGATATCTATGATTAGGTTCATAGTCAGAAGTTAGTTTTAAGTCTGTGTTATTGGGTGCAAATTTACTTTAACCGAGGAAAAAGGCAAAGAAAATCAAGAAGTTTTTGTTTTTTTAGAACTTTGCGAAAGGCTTTTCACTATCACAAGGTACTTACTCGAGGCACCGATTTATTAAAAACCAATTAACCCAACACAAATTTTAGTATCTATTTTGACAGCTTCAGCCCCATTAAGCCCAATAAGCAATTTGTTAAAAAATACAAACTCAAATTTGCTTTTTATAAAAAAATAATGTATCTTTGCTATACCATATAGGGAGGTGCTCTACTGCAGAGCATTTCCCTATATTTTTATCGAAAAATCGCTTAAAAATCTGCAACGTAAAGAGGAAAATAAGTCTAACCTTTTTCAAATTCCATCAAACCTTTTTGAAAAAACAACAAGGCTTTTTACTTTTTAGTCAAACGCCCCTTTTACAACAGTTAAACTTTCATAAATAAACTTAAATAAAAGATGGACAATTTAAAAGAAAAGTGTTAAAAAAAGGCTTGCAAATCATTATCAAACTTCAACAGCAAATATTTTGCGCACCGAATGAAACTCCTCTCGTTGATATAAACAAAAATGCAGAAAATGGCTTTTTTTTACTGATTTACCATCTTTTTACTTTGTAAAACAATGAAAATTCTGTAATTTTGGCGCACAAAATTATAACACAGCATGAAAAAATATCTACTCTTGCTCATCGGCCTCGTTTTTGCGTGCCAAATTCAAGCCGAAATCAACATCAAAAGCGGCTCAAAATACTACTTTGTCTGCAAAGCTCAATCCTCAGGCAATATGGTCGTAGGGGCCTATCATGGTCAGGCGGCCTATATCTATCACACCAGCAACAGCAGTCTGAGTGACGACAGCTATTGGACCATTGTCGGCGATGAGAATGGTTATACTATCCAAAACGCTGTGACACGCGAATATATCATCTACAAAGAGGGTCGTGTGCAAAACTCCAGCGGACAATATCAGGCTAAAGGTCTGCAACTGTCAGCAACAACCAGTGGCAACAATGGGCTTTGGAAATTTTCTGAAAACACTGACGGCACAGTCATCATCACCAGCGTAGAAGCGCCATCGCAAGGTTTCAACCTGCGTCTGGACGGCACAGGATTGGTGGGCACTTACAGCGTATCAGGTTCGTCCAATGAGTGTTTCATGGTGTACGACCAATACGGCATGAGCATCACTGGCACGAGTGGCGGCGGTGGAGGTACTGTGACACCCGACAAGCCTGAGACATCGGACAACTATGGTATGACAGCCGACGGCAAGTATTGGGAGACTGTGGGTGTAGGCAACCCTATCGTTCTGACTACAAACACAGCCAACCCTGTGTACTATCAAATTCAAAACGTACGCTCCAACAAGTGGGTCTACGTCTATGCCAACAACCTGTACCAAGATATCAATAACGGCACACGCTTCTACTTTATGAAAGACGGTGATGGCATCAAGGTATACACAGAAGGCGGTCAATACGTATCCACCAGTTTCTTGGCATTCGGCGAAGGCAAAAGCCCATTGATCACCACCACAGGTTCTGCTTCGGGCAAGAATATATGGGACATCGAATTTTATGCAGACTACTCCTATCCCGGATATGCCCTATTCAAATTGGACAATCTGCCCACTACGGCTGAAGGTTACAACCAAAGCCAATACCTATACTGGAACGACTACAACGTCAGCGGCGGTGTGATTGGCTTGTACAACTGCGACAATGGTTCTACGTTCAGATTCTACTCATCAGACCAGCGCCACATCGACAATCTGAAAGCACAGGGCCTCTTTGGCGGCGGCGCGGTGAGCGACGGTATTGTGTCGAACTACGTAGACACCCTGCGCATCAACAACAAAGACTTGATCTATGACAAAAAGGAGAAGGTGTACTACTGTGCCCTACCCTCGTCGGCACGCGGTGAAAATAGTTTTCTCGGCACACTGACTGCCAGCTGCCACCAAAAGGACAAAGGCTACATTGTCTACATTGACGACACGGCAGCCAACGAAGATGGCGAAATAGACCTAGGCGATATCGACTGCACCAAGGACTACGAAATCACTATCAAGGATGCAGATGGACAACGCGTAGCCTCGTCACCCCTACGCTTTACCTATATGCCTATTGTCGAGGTGACTTACAATTCCTGCAACGGCTCTTATTACAATTCCGGCACCATCCGTGTGACAGACCCCAACACGGCAGGTTATGATTCGACCTATATCGCAGCCTATAAGTATCGTGGCGCTACAGCTCAGAACTACGACAAAAAGAGTTACGCCATCAAGCTACGCGATGAGAAGGGTGAATCCGTAGACCGCGAGTTCTTTGGCTTGCGCGACGACAACAACTGGATTCTCGACGCTATGGCTATCGACAAGGCTTGCATGCGCAACCGCGTCAGCACCGACTTGTGGAACGACTTTGCCACACATCCCTATCATCGTCGCGAAGGTTGGGAAAAGAAAGCTCGCCAGGGCACACGTGGAGAGTTTGTCGAAGTATTCCTGAATGGCACTTACCACGGTCTGTACTGTATGACAGAAAAGATGGACCGCAAGCAGCTGAAGCTCAAGAAATATGTGGAGCAAACCAATACTACGGCGGCCGAAATCCATGGTGTGCTGTACAAATCGGCACAGTGGGGTTACGAAGTCTTTATGGGACACGAATCAGATAGTCAATATTTCTCGGGCACGACCCCAAAAAGTTACAGCAATAACAGTTATTCTGAAAGTTGGGCGAACTACGAAGTGAAATATCCGGACTACGAAACCGAAAAGATTGACTGGGGACCACTTTGGAACTGCATCAATTTCGTAGCGACTTCGAGTGACAACACATTCATCAAGGATTTTGACAAATACCTGGATGCACCGACACTCGACGACTATTATCTGTTCATCGAACTCATGCTGGCGACCGACAACCACGGCAAGAATATTTTCTTCTATTGCTACGACAAATTGGGCGACAAGTATTCCAGCCGCATCGGTTTTGCACCATGGGACCTCGACGGCACATGGGGACGCAGATGGGACAGTTCAAACTACCTTACTCACTCAAGACAAGATTTCACCAACTTCTTGTGGCAATACGAGCACGGCACACACACGATCTTCCACCGTCTGCAAAATATCAAGAACACAGGCTGGACAGAAAGATTGGCGACGAGATATGCAGAACTGCGCCCAACACATTTCGATCCTCAAAACCTGAAAGACCGCTTCACCGCATATTGCGACCTGTTCGTAGAAAGTGGAGCAGACCTGCGTGAACAGAAAAAATGGAACTCGCTGCACAACGACATAGCCGGCGACGTGGAATATATCCACAACTGGATTGGCGAACGCGTTGAATTCTTGGACAGACAGTACAACTTTGACCCAATCACCGTAGGCGTGAACGAAGTAGAAGACACTAAATTCTTCGACGCCGTTGGTGGCAACAGTTGTATCAGCATCAACACCAGCACAGCTCAGACCTTGCATATCTACAGCGTAAGCGGTGCTTTAGTACGTACTGTCGACGCAGGTATAGGTCAAACTATCGTTGATCATCTCGAAAAGGGTGTGTACGTAGTCGGCAATCAAAAAGTCATTGTGAAATAAACCAAACATTTAGACACTGGGCGGGTGGTATACAAGTAACCATCCGTTCAGTTTGTGTAAAATATATTATCAAATTATGGCAACAGCAAAAAACAAACAGTACGCCAACAAATCACGAAACAACCAACAGCACAACAAAACCGTAGTGGCTTCCAAATCTGCTCAGGCTGAACAGCGCTCTACATTGCGAGAAGAATGGCAAAAGTCCATCACATGGTGGCCATATTTTATTACTTGGGCACTGATCATGCTTTTCTGTACCACAATCTATGGCGACGTCTTCACCAGAGCACAGCAGGAAGCATTCGTATCTGATTCTCCGCTGTCGATGCAATACCTGCTCAACAAGGACTTTGGCCATCTCTATTGGATAGGTCGTTTCATCATGCTGGTATGGAAGACCACGTTGACGGGAAGTTTGTTTATGGCCACAGTCCTAACCCTCGCTGCATTTGCCTTAGACCGTGCTCTACGCATCCCTCAATTCCTGCGCGGCATCAGTGCTCTCCTTTCCTGGGGCCTACTACTTTGGATGGTATTTCGTGGGTACAGTTTGTTCTACAAGAATGAACCTTCAGCCATCGTGCTCTATCCTTTGTTTTTGATGGCAGGTAGTCTCCTCTTATGGGGTATTTCTGCTTTGGTCGGCAAGTTCGCAAAGAAAGATAATAATGGAGTAGAGAAAACTGAAAAAGCGTGGAGCAAATGGAATGTTATCCCTTTCATACTGCCCTTACTCTTTTTCGGCGCACTCACCACTACGACGTTACTGCGCAACGACAACGAGATACTGACCGCACGTATGCAAAACCGCCTATTCACCTTCGACATCAATGAAATCGGCGCTTTGGTAGACGATGCACATTTGGCAGAACAGCCCTCCCGTTCGATTGCAGCATACCACGCTATCGGTTTGCTCCATACCCAACAAATGCTCGAAGGCCTATTTGATATCGAATATGCTTACCCCGAAATGAAATTGGACAAAAAGGACGGTTTCGAAGAGTACGGCGTCTTCCAATCAGATGCTAACCTTTTCTCGGGTCTGTTAAATTCTGCATATCGCACATCTATGGATCATAACGTGATGAATGGTGCTACAGCCTACAACCTCAAGCGTATGGCCATTTGTGCTATGCTCAACAACGAACCCGCTCTAGCAGAAAAGTACCTCACCATCATCGACCAAATGCCCTTCGAAGGAAAATTCGTAGAAAAGTTCAGAGCGATGAATGCAGACCGCACATTGGTGGAACAAGATCCGCTGTTCGCCCAAATCCTCAAACTCGTGCCACGCGAAAAGCGCTTTGAGCAAAACTACCGTCAACCCGTCTTCATGGGATACAACATCGGTGTGCTCGAAGGCAACAATGAAACACTCCCTGTGTCTATCGCAGCTTGTCTATACTCAAAAGATTTCTCAACTTTGATAGAGCGTGCTCAAGCCTTGAAAGCATCACGCGGGGGTTACCTGCCCAATACTGTACTCGAGGCTTTGGCTATTCGCGGTATGAGTAAGCCCGAAACCTATCAGGCTTTCCCCGAGCTCAATCCCGACAATCAAACTATGGGCAACAATGCGACCAGCACACTTTATACGTTCCTGAAAGATATTCAAGCCTATTATGAAAGCAAATATGCTGCTAATGAATGGCAAGATTCATTGAAAGTAGGTATTAAAGGCGGCGTCCCTGCAGAGGTAGCCAAGACGCTGAAAGAAGAATGGCTGGGACACTACTTCTACTATTACTACTGCGAAAATCTGGTCAAGAAAGAAGAAACCGGAAATCAGAATAACGCCGGTGTAAACTAAATCCTACTTCATCCCCCGAAACATCATATTTAATACATAATATACACGTATGAAAATTCATCTTATATTTGCAACAGCACTTATCACCTTGTTCACTGCATGTGGAGTCAGCGTAGAACGCCCTACAAACTTCACGAACGCAAACGTGGCTGCAAATATTTATCCCGACTATCGCAATATTACGATTCCTTGCAATATCGCTCCACTAAATGTACAAGTTAAGGCAGATGCCAAAGCATACTTTGCATCACTCGCTTGCGACAATCAAGAAATTACAGCATGCGCTGCAGAAGACGGCAAGCTGTTTTTTGACGAAGCAGAGTGGCAACAACTATTGTCTGCGAGCAAAGGCAAGCAAATCAAAGTTAATATTTTCGCCGAAACAGAAAGCGGATGGGTAAAGTACCCAGAATATACCATCGACGTAGCACAAGAAGAGATCGACCCCTTCCTTACCTATCGCTTGATTGAACCCAGCTACGAACTTTATCGTCAATTGGGCATCTACCAACGTAATATCACGACCTTTGACGAAAAAGTGGTATACGAAAACAATCCCGAATACAACAACGAAGACAATCAC
Source organism: Alloprevotella sp. (assembly GCA_045630125.1). Taxonomy (GTDB): domain Bacteria; phylum Bacteroidota; class Bacteroidia; order Bacteroidales; family Bacteroidaceae; genus Alloprevotella. The sequence continues at coordinate 81,571 of JAZQSL010000028.1, forward strand.
TGCATCAACTGCCACAATTTCCAAAACTATAGTACCGACAATATGCTCTTCCACGTTCGTGCAGGCCATGGCGGTACTGTGTTTATCCAAAACGGCAAGGCACGCAAGCTCAATATGAAGAGCGACTCAATCCTATCTTCAACCGTATATCCCACTTGGCACAGAGAAAAACCATGGGTTGTATTTTCAAGCAACCGTACCGGACAAGCCTTCCACATGATTCACGGACAAAAGATCGAAGTGATCGACTATGGTTCTGACTTGGTGTTTTTTGATGTCGAAAAGGAAACACTCACCAACATTCTGAAGACAGACGACGTGATGGAGACTTTCCCCTGCTGGGCGCCTGATGGTTCAAAGGTATACTATTGTGCGGCGCAGACTCCATATCTAAAGGGACTGGATACCAAAGCTGCCAGCGATGCCATTCTGCCTCGCTACGACTCTATCCGCTACAATCTGATGAGCATCCCATTTGATGCACAAACCAAGACATTTGGCACGCCCGAGGTCGAAGTAGATTGCAATGCCATGGGCAAGAGTGCCGCAGTACCCAAGGTTAGTCCTGACGGCCGCTTCGTATTGTTCACCATGGCCGACTATGGTCAATTCCACATTTGGCACCATTCAGCCGATCTCTACGTGAAGGATCTGCAAAGCGGCGAAGTACGTCCATTGGACAAAGCCAATAGTTTTGCAGCAGATAGTTATCACTCATGGAGCAGCAACGGCCGTTGGCTTGTCGTAGCATCACGCCGCGAAGATGGCAGTTATTCTCGCCCATACATTGCATATTTCGACAAGGAAGGCAAGGCCCACAAAGTTTTCCTCCTGCCGCAAAAAGACCCCGAATTCAATTTGATGCGCATGAAGAGTTACAATGTCCCAGAGTTCTCTAAGAACGCCATCACCGTAAGTTCAGAAACACTGAAAGAAGTAATTTACGACGACAAGAAAGCAAACATAGTAAAATATTCCAATAAAATCAAATAATAATACAAATACTATTCAAACATGAAAACTTTATCATTAGAACTAGGCAAGGCGCTCCCTTTTTTGGAAGCCAATGCAATTGAAAATCTCTATCCTCAAGCACAAGCTGCCAACGAAGCTCTCGAAGCCGGTACTTGCGCTGGTAATGACTTCTTGGGTTGGTTGCACCTCCCCTCTTCTATTACAGAAGAACATTTGAACGACATCCTCGCTACAGCACAAGTATTGCGCGAGAACTGCGATACGATCGTCGTAGCAGGTATTGGTGGTAGCTACCTCGGTGCTCGTGCCGTAATCGAAGCACTTGGCAACAGTTTCGAGTGGCTTGCTAACGATGGCAAGAACCCCGTAATTCTTTTCGCAGGTAATAACATCGGCGAGGACTACCTCTATGAACTCTGCGAATACCTGAAAGGTCGCCGCTTCGGTGTCATCAACATTTCAAAGTCAGGTACAACCACCGAAACTGCTTTGGCATTCCGTCTGCTCAAGAAGCAATGCGAAGAGCAACGCGGTTTGGACGTAGCACGCAAGGTGATCGTGGCAGTAACCGACGCTAAGAAAGGCGCTGCACGTGTTACAGCAGACAAGGAAGGTTACAAGAGTTTCATCATCCCCGACAACGTGGGTGGACGTTTCTCTGTGCTCACTCCCGTAGGCTTGCTTCCCATCGCCATTGCAGGTTTCGACATCAAGGCGCTTGTGAAGGGTGCTGCCGATATGGAGGCTGCTACCGCTCCCGAGGTTCCCTTCGAGGAGAACATTGCTGCTGTATATGCTGCTACGCGCAACGCTCTCTATGCCGATGGCAAGAAGATTGAAATCCTCGTAAACTACCAGCCCAAGTTGCACTACGTTTCAGAGTGGTGGAAACAACTCTATGGCGAGTCTGAGGGTAAGGAGAACAAGGGTATCTTCCCCGCATCGGTGGACTTCTCTACCGACCTCCACTCTATGGGTCAATGGATTCAGCAGGGTGAGCGCACCATCTTCGAGACTGTAATCTCTGTTGAGACCACCAACCACAGCCTCGTGGTGCCCACCGATGAGAAGAATCTCGACGGCCTCAACTTCCTCGCCGGCAAGCACGTCGATGAGGTGAACAAGATGGCCGAACTCGGCACACTCCTCGCACACGTTGATGGTGGCGTGCCTAACCTCCGCATCGTAATGCCCAAACTCGACGAGTACTACATCGGTCAGTTGCTCTACTTCTTCGAGAAGGGTTGTGGTATAAGCGGCTATGTACTCGGTGTAAACCCCTTCGACCAACCCGGAGTAGAGGACTACAAGCGTAACATGTTTGCTCTCCTCGGCAAGCCTGGTTATGAGGCTGAGACGGAGGCTATCAAAGCACGTTTGGGATAATAAAATACCTAACGTATCTAGAACCTCTAGAACTTCTAGAATATCTAGTCATGCAACAGTCAACAATCAATAACACGAAGGCGCAAGGGTTTCCCC
>JAZQSL010000029.1:0-42354 GCA_045630125.1 Alloprevotella sp.
AAAATTCGAGACTCCTAAGGAATTGCAAAATTTGTAGTATTTGATTATGAAAAGTTTATACACATTGTTGAAATAATGAACTTGGATTGATAAAGCAGAATTATATAATGAAACGGATATTTAAATGATATTCGTGATTTAGGTCTTACTTATTTAAATGCTTATATTTTAATTAACAATTAAATTGATATAAACTATGAGTGAAAAGAAGTATAAAGTTGGTTATACAACTGGTGTTTATGACATGTTCCATGTCGGACATTTACGAATTATTAAGCGTGCTAAGGAAATGTGTGAACATTTGATAGTGGGGGTAAGCACTGACGAATTGGTTCAAAACTATAAGAATAAAACCCCTATTATTCCATTTGAAAACCGCATGGAGATTGTTGCGGCTTGTAGATATGTGGATGAAGTCGTTCCACAGACAAGTATGGATAAATTGGAAGCTTGGAAAAATCTGAAGTTTGATGTTATGTTCCACGGTGACGAATGGAAGGGTACACCTCTATATAATAAATATGAGGAGGAGTTTGCAAAGGTTGGTGCTGAAATTGTATTCTTCTCGCATACGGAAGGAGTAAGTTCTACACTCTTAGCGAAGAAAGTAAATGACCGAAAATAAGACTATTGCATTTCTGCAAAAAGAACAATGCACGGGTTGCATGCTTTGTGACGATTGTTGCCCAAAGTCTGCTATTTCTTTTTATGAAGATTCAGAGGGGTTCAAATACCCTAAGGTAGATGAGGCGACGTGTATTTCATGTGGTATTTGCGTGAAGAATTGTCCTGCATTATCTCCTTCAAAGAATGATTCCGCAGCAAACTCTTTTGCCGTGTTTGCTACTGATGAGTCAAAACGTGAAGCGGGTTCTTCGGGTGGCGCTTTTGGACTTCTCGCTGAAGAGGTGTTGAATAAAAGTGGTCGTGTGGGGGGTGCTGCTTTTGACAATCAAATTCATTTGGTGCATACAAAGGCAGACAAAGAAGACGAATTAAAACCACTATTGAAGTCAAAGTACATTCAGAGCGATCTGTCAGGAGTTTATCGTCAAATAAAGCAAGATTTGCGAGAAGGACGATATACCTTGTTTTGTGGAACTCCATGCCAGGTGAATGCTCTGAAGAATTTTGTGGGCAATAAGCGTGAGAACCTCATACTTGTAGACTTTGTTTGCCATGGTGTGCCTAGTCAAAGTTTGTTTGACAAAACCATAAAGTGGTATGAAAAGAAAAATGGCAAAAAGGTTGAGTGGTTTCAGTTTAGATATAAGTCGGCTGATGTAAAGCATCCTCAGTCTTATGCCATAAAGCACACTGATGGTAATAAGATTCGTTTAGGACTACATTATCAGTTCCCCTATTATTTTGGTTTTCAGAAGTACATTACTCTCAGACCATCATGCTATCAATGTAAATGGGCATGTTCAGAACGTGCAGGTGATATTACTTTGGGGGACTACTGGGGCATTGAAAAATATGCGTCAGAATTGAATGCTAAAGAAGGAGTATCAATGATATTGTGTAATACGGATGTTGGAAAATCTTTGTTTCTGCAAATTGTGAATTCAGGCAAAGTCGCTTCTGTTGCACTCCCAATACAATGTGCAATCAATGAAAATGGATGTCTAAAAAATCCTTCTAAAGAAAAGGCTGAACGTAAACTATTTTTTCAGCATTTGCAAGAATGGGATTTTGACAAAGTTGTACAAGTACATCTTACACCAAAGAAAAAGTGGATTTTTGACCTGTACTATGGAATGCCTAAGGCATTAAGAAATGTTGTTAGAAAACTGATGGATAAAAGAATGAAATATGAATAAATTAATGCGTCATGATGTAGCAGATACATGGGGATTAAAAGAACTACAAAATGTGATTCTTAATATAGCAGTTTATGTACATGATTTTTGTGAATCTCATGGCATTCAATATTGCCTGATGGGCGGTAGTGCCTTAGGAGCAAAACGACATGGCGGGTTTATCCCTTGGGATGATGACCTTGATATCTTTATGACCCCAAATAACTATGAGAAATTTCGTGCTTGTTTCAATAATGATGGAGATAAAAAGTTGTTTTATCTTCATGAACTAGGTGCCGCAGATGGAAAGGTAATAACAGCAAAAGTAAGATTGAATAATTCTTATTATGAAGAGGAACTTCTGAAAGGATGGAAAATTCATCATGGAGTTTACATAGATATATTCATTCTTCACACATGTCCTAACAATATCTTTAAAAGACGATGGCAATATTTTTGGGCAAAATATCTTGTAGTTAAAGGAATCGCGAACAAAGAATATCATAGTCGAGGTAAGTTTATTTATGCGTTATTGAAGATGATAAGTCTTCTTCCTAAACGTTTCTTGTTAAACTATGGTTTGAAGCAAGTCTATCGTTTTAGAAACGAGAAATCTGATTTCTATTGTAATTACCTCGGCAAAGCTTTGTTTAAGAATGGTACTTATTTGCGAGAAGACTTTGAGAAGGTAAAGAAGTTGCCATTTGAAACTATTGAACTTTATGTGGCTGCAGGGCTGGAACATTTCTTGAGTAATCGTTTTGGTGATTATATGAAAATTCCCTCTCTTGATAGAATTAAGTATGAACAGCATGCTTCAACTTGGAATTTAGAAAAGAGGGAGTATACAGATCTGTCTGATGAGAAGTATTTGTTTTAATTTTAATTTAAGAACGGACAGAACTACTTATGCTATCTGAAAACTTCACCTGTATTTGCTAGTTGTTGAAAAGGAATAGATTAATCTCGTGGATATATCTACAAATATATTTTTCTCATTGTTGCGTAGGACTGTTGGTGATGAAGTCTTATTGCCCAATCAAATAGATGCTGACACTTGGCAACAGGTGTATGCCTTGGCAAAACAGCAGGCATTGCTAGGCATTGTTTTTCTAGCGATAGATTCTCTTACGGAAGAGCAACGTCCGCCAAAGGCATTGATCATGCAATGGTGGGGCATGACTGAACGCATCAAACAACAGAGTAAGCGCCTAAATGAGGTGGCGGAAAAGGTGGAGCAACGATTTGCTGCAGATGGATTGCGGGGAGTTGTTTTGAAGGGTGTGGGCATGGCTGCTCTTTATCCTCATCCGCTTAATAGAACGCCTGGGGATGTGGATTTATGGTTAGAGGGCGAGCGTAAAGAGATTGTTGTGTATGTGAAACGCTTTAAGGAAAAACCTTTTGTGATTTACCATCATGTGGACTTTGTTGATGTAGATAGGGTTTCGATAGAATTGCATTTTACTCCTTCATACTTTAGTGATTTGTTTACTAATTACAAGTTTCAAAAGTGGGTTAGAGAGGAACGTGGAGCACAGATGGAGCATATTACCACATTGGAAGGTGGGCATAAAGTGCATACTCCGACTGCTGCATTTAATCGTGTGTATATCCTTTCACACATTTATCGACATTTGTTTGATGAAGGTGTGGGACTACGCCAATTAATGGATTATTATTATGTGCTTCGTCAAGGATTTACAGAAACTGAGCGACAGGAAACCCTGCGAATGTTGAAACAATTTAAGATGGAGCGCTTTGCTGAAGCGGTGATGTGGGTATTGCAAGAAGTGTTTGGACTAGAAGCAAAATATATGCTCACTACTCCCAACGAACGTGAGGGTAAATTCCTTTTGGATGAGATAATGATGGCGGGTAACTTTGGACATTATGACCCCCGCATTATTCGTTCGCAGGATGAACGATTATTCACTCGCTTCGTGAGACGAACTATCCGCAACTTACGTTTCCTACGTTCTTATCCCTCAGAGGTGATATGGAGTCCTATATTTAAGATTATACAACGAATTTGGATGTTGAAGTGGAATAGGTGAGCGGGGGAGGTAATTTAGTTGCTATCTTCCCTACGAAAGAAAATAAATAAATTGTTCCTATTACTAACTAACCAAATCACTTCATCACAAACTCACTTATTAACAAAAATATAAAAACAAAATATTATGTCAGAAAGAAAGATGATTTACCTCTGCTTGGCACACATGAGCGAAGCTGGAGTCGAACAAAAATATGTGAAAGAGGCATTTGATACAAATTGGGTGGTACCCATGGGACCTAATGTGAATGCTTTTGAACAAGACCTGACGGACTTTGTCAGTCAACGGACAACAGACAGGGGACAAGAGACGATGAATGGAAGTAAAGTTGTGTGTCTGTCTGCTGGTACCGCTGCTATTCATTTGGCTTTGATTGCTTGCGGTGTGGGTCTTGGCGATGAAGTGTTGGTGCAGTCGTTTACTTTCTGTGCTTCTTCTCACCCTATTACCTATTTGGGTGCTAAACCTATATTTGTTGGTAGTGAGGGGGAAACATGGAACATGGATCCTGCACTGTTGGAACAGGCGATCGTTGACCGCAAGGAGAAGACGGGTCGTTATCCAAAGGCTATTATTCCAGTAGCGCTATATGGTATGCCCTACCGCATTGATGAGATTATGGCGATAGCAGACAAATATGGTATTCCCGTGATTGAAGATGCTGCAGAAGGTATGGGCTCTCGTTTCAATGGTCAGGTGCTTGGTACATTCGGTCGCTTTGGTATATTGAGCTTCAATGGTAACAAGATGATTACTACCTCTGGTGGTGGGGCTATGATCTGTAATGGTTTTGAGACAAGAGTCAAGAGTCAAGGGACAACAGACAACAGACAACAGACAACAGACAACAGTCAAGGGACTAGGGACAAGGGACTAGGGTCTCGTACTGCGAATGAAGATGCGAATGAGGTTATGTGGTATGCTACCCAAGCTCGCGATGCTTATCCTTACTACGAACACACTGCTATTGGATATAACTATCGTATGAGCAATGTTTGTGCTGGTATCGGTCGTGGACAGATGACTGTATTGGATGACCATATTGTTCATCACAAGCATGTACAACAGTTGTACCGTGAGTTGCTGAAGGATGTACCTGGTGTGACTCTGCATGACCAACCTGCTGATTCTCGCTATGACTCGAACTTCTGGCTTTGCGCTGCTACGTTAGACCCATCTGTAAAGATTGTAGGACAAAAGAATGCTTACAAAGAAGTCATCAAAAGTGCCGTAGGGGGTGCAGCTGGTGTAATCAAGGCTGTAGAAAGTGCTACAACAGAATGCCAACCTAATGACAATGTAGAAGCGCTCCGCGTATTCATGCTGAACAAAAAGGTGGAATGCCGTCCTTTGTGGAAGCCTATGCATAAGCAACCTGTGTATATGGGAGCGATGAGCGTGGAGACACTGCCTAATGGTGTTATTTGTCAAACCTCTGACAAGAGTGTGGCATATACTAGAGGCGTAGAAGAGGATCTCTTTAAAGTTGGCTTCTGTCTACCCGCTGGTCCTTATGTTACAGACGAGGATGTTCACTATATCGTGGATTGTATTAAGGAGGCGATGGGTTAGGAGGACGTTGTCTGCTAGGGACGAGGGCTACGCCCGGTGAAGGGTTAAGGGTTAAGGGGGAGACTTCGTCTGACAAGGGGATGAGGGTCAAGAGTCAAGGGACAAGGGACAAGAGACAACTGGACGAGGAACGTTCTGAGGTTCTAAAGTTCTGAGCTGTGAGCGTTGAGATATAAACAAAGGCGCCAAGTGAGGGGGACTCATTTGGCGCCTTTGTTGTATTTGCGGGTTTGGGATTATATCCAGAATTTGGCGGTTTCGCGGGGGAGTTCGGTTTCGGTGGCGGTGTCTTTCAGGAGTTCGTAGAGTTTGCTAGCGTAGACTACGTCGTGGAGGCCGAGGCCGATGTTGTAGCTGAGGATGCGCTCGTCGTCGTTGGTGCGTCCGGGTTTGAGACCTTCTATGGCTTCTTGGATTTCGGCAAATTGCTTGAAGCGGTCGAAGTATTTGAAGCCGCAGACGTGGGCGGTGTCGTCTGCGAAGACTTTGTCGAAGAAGAGGTCGCAGTTTTGGAAACCACGGGTGTGGACGGGTACTACTAAACAGCCTTTGCGGAAGAGGGTGTCGTCGTCGCACAACAGGCCGTCGGCTTCGGTGATACAGCTGACGATGACGTCGGATTGGGCTACGATTTCTTTGGCTGTGTCGCAAATGGTGAACTGCACATTATCGAATGCTTTGAAGCGCTCAATAAAGGATTCGGCCTGGTCCTTGTAGCGTAGCAATAGGACGTGGTGCATCACTTGGGGTTCGGAGTCGAGCAGGCAGAGCAGTGTGGCGCGTCCTGTATTGCCGAGACCGATGAAGCCATAAGTCTGAGCGTCGGATTTGCGGAAGGTCTGAATGGCCAGAGTTGCGACGGCTCCTGTGCGCATTGTAGTGATCCAGTCGGCATCCATCATCGCTAACAGGTTTCCGCCTTTGGAATCATATAATAATATGTCGCCACCGAGTGCGGGAGTGGCGCCTTTGATACGGTGCACTAGTTTCACGCCGAAGTAGTTGTGTGGGGCGGGCAACAAACAGGGCATGGTATTGAAGAAATCGTTGCCCTGGGGATGCAAACTGATCTTGGCGGGCAATTGCGCCTGGGCTTTGAGTGAAAAACTTTCTTTTACCCATTCCACACATTGGGCGGGGGCGATATTTAATGACTTGATTTGGGGTTGGGTGATTAGTTTCATTTTTTTAGGGGACGAGAGACTAGGGACGAGAGACTAGGGACTAGGGACTAGGGACTAGGGACAAGAGACTAGAGACAAGAGTCAAGAGACTGGGGACTAGGGACTAGGGGCGTTGTTTTTTAAGATATTCTGAGAATTTATATATTCCGCTGGATATATTTGAGACTTGTTCTTGGAGATATTCGCGTTGCTCCTTTGTACAATATTCTAAATCTTCGCACAAATATAGTATACTTTTTACTTCTGAGCAACTGCCTCTGGAGATATTGAGGAAATTGACGAATTTAGCATCTGAGCCGGATTCAAATCCTTCTGCTATATTATTCATAATTGATACGGCTGCCCTTTGAATTTGATCTTTGAAGCCAAAATCATGATTGTTCTTCATTAAATCATATATTTCTTTTACAAAGATTCTGGCATCGCACCAAATACGTAAATCTTCTACTTTTCTCGTTGACATATACTTCTTTTAAATAAGGTCCATGATTCTAGTCGATAGACTCTTGTCCCTTGTCTCTTGACTCTTGACTTTTAAACACAGTAAGGAATGTCTTGGGGCATGGGGTTTCGAATGTCATGTGGTCGCCGAGGATGGGGTGATAGAAGTTGAGGCGGAAGGCGTGGAGAGCGAGGCGGCCGATGGGGTCGTCGCCGTTGCCGTATTTGATATCGCCGCAGACGGGGTGACCGAGGTCCTGCATGTGTACACGGATTTGGTTCTTACGACCGGTCTCGAGTTTGAGTTCGACCAGAGAGTAGTGGTCGTTGGAGCGAAGTACTCGGAAGTGTGTGATGGCCAGTTTGCCGCCATTATCTGTTGGCGAGGAGCAGGTGATATAGTTTTTGTTGTCTTTCAACCAGCTCTTCACGGTGCCTTCGTTTTGTTCCATTCGGCCTGATACTAGGGCAATATATCTGCGGTCTGTCACGATCTCGCTCCAGTTGTTTTCCAGGATTTGTTCTGCTTGCATCGTTTTGGCATAGACCAAGAGACCGGAGGTATCGCGGTCCAGACGGTGTACGACGTGTGCGGTGTAGGACTTGCGGTTCTTACGGAAATAGTTGTCGAGCACTGTCTTCACGCTCATGATATTGGGTTTGGGCGACATTGACAGTATACCCACATTCTTTTCGATCACAACGATATCCTTGTCCTCGTACTCCATTTTCACGAACTTGTTGGTCAGTGTCGCTTTGGGTTTGTGTGCGCTCACTTCGACAGCATCTCCAGTATGCAGGGCGTAGTCATGACGCGTCTGAGGCTTACCATTCACCTTGACGCCACTACCAGAGAGTATCAACTTGGCTTTGTTGCGACTGACGCCGTTCATGGCTATCATCAGGAATTCCAACAGTTGTGCTGGTTCCTTCACATGGTATATGGTCGAGGGATTTTTCTTTCTATACATATTTGAAATGTTTAACGATTAACATTGAAAATAGGACAATGACGTATTAACGATATGATTATTTCAACAACGTGATTGAACAGATTAAACTGTTTTTGCTAGCGCATTGAGACGAAGCATGGAATCTGTTTCATCTGTGACATCGTGTTGTTTTTTCTTTTTAACAACGTGATTGAACAGATTGAATTGTTTCTTTATGATTTCTCGCTATAGCCAGGAGTCCAAGGGCGGGGTGTGGGTTTAATATTTGGCGACAAATTTACTGCAATAATTCGGTTTATCCGTGAATCGTGTTATGATTTTTGTTCGACGGAAGGCTTTTAACTTTGTATTTTTTTCTTTATTAACAAGTTTAAAGGTGAAATAATGCCACATTATTTGCCTATTCTGTTATAAAATCGTAACTTTGCAACGATGTGTAAAGGCTGCGGTGCTGCCAATCGCATTATTGAAGCAGTAAATTAATCTCAATCTTTAAAATATCTTTTAGACGATGAAACATTATTTTCTTTTAGGCTTGACGCTCTGCGCAGCAATGGTTTTCACTGGTTGTAAATCTAAGGACAGCGCTTACCGTGAAGCTTACGAAAGAGCAAAGGCTCAAGAACAACAAGCTACTACAGATGTAACTAACCAACAAACTACAACTGTTGTAACTCCTGCTCAACCTCAACAAACTACTACAACTGTAGATCACAGCGACGTGCGCACTATTCCTGGCGGCATTACTGTCGTTGCTGGTGCTAACCTCAAGGCTTATAGCGTAGTTGTAGGTAGCTTCGTGAACCAAACTAACGCTGTTGGTTTGATGAACACTTTGAATGGTCGTGGTTACAATGCGACTGTTGTTAAGACTAACGAAACTATCAAGGGCCAAACTGGTTGGTTCCGCGTTATCGCTTCTTCATTTGACTACAAAGACCAAGCTGCTCAATCTCGCGATGAGTTGAAGGCTACTTACCCTGGCGCTTGGTTGCTTTACAACAAATAATAGATTATCGCTGGATAATTCTTGAAAGGTCTCCACTTAATGGGGACCTTTTATATTTTATGCAAAGTTGAACGGGGGACACACAGACATGAATTTTGTCTCCACGTATCGCGGGTATCACGAGGATTTTTTATATAATTAACTGAAATATAAGATATAACCAAATAAATCTGCAATTATTTTTGTTATTTTCTCAAATTAGATGTTCTGCCTTCCTCCAGAACACTTCGCCACGCTTGATAACAGCAAACATTCTCAACAAAAGTTTAAACTTTATGGCATTTGCCACTACACCATATGCTTTACCCTCGGCTATCTTTCTTTCATAGTATTTCTTTATTTCCTTGTCATGATTTATACATGTTCTCACAGCACCTGTTAGGTCCGCCTTTAGCATTTTGACACCAGGTTCAACATGCGTTCTGCCCTTGACACTGGTACCTGAAGAATGTTCAAACGGAGCAACACCGATATAGCTGGCGTATTGTCTGGCATTATCAAACATCTCAAAGTTATGTGTTGCAATGATTGTGTTGATGGCATTGACTAGGCCTATGCCATCAACGGATAATAACAGGCGGTAGTTCTTATTTAACTTTTCGTCAGATTCTATTGTTTGAGTCATTTCCTCCTCAATAGCTTCTACCTGTGCCTCTAGGAATGCCTGCAGGGCTTGCGTGCGTTTAACGGTACCTGACTCTGGTGTATGTGCGCCAACCTCTTTTAGCTGCGCCTTGCATCTGGCAATCTCTACTACAAGGCTCTTTCTCTCTGCTAGCAAAGATTTTAGCTTGCGTACGCTATCAGAGGCTAGCCTTGAGACCTTGATGTCCTCGCGATGAAGATAAGCATAGTAGGCTGCATCTACCTTGTCATTCTTGCCATGAGTCAATCCAAAGGAACGCTTCAGATGAAGGGGACTCTGTACCGAGTATGGAACTTTGTGCTCTTCCAGAAACTGGCAAAGCTCGTAGGTATAGGTTCCTGTCGCTTCCATACAGAAGAAGGATTTAGAAATAGTAACTCCCTTGCTGCGAAGCCACCTGTTCATCTCCTTAAATCCATCATTACCATTCTGGAACGTTTCATGGGGAATAGGGAGCTTGCCTGTAGGATTCTTAACGTAAATAGCCACATCAATACTCTTTTTAGAGATGTCCACACCGATGTAATAATCTTTTTTCATACCTTTGTACCGATTAAACGAAAAATTGGTTAACCAGGAGTTGAACTAACTACATCCTTTATTAGATCTCTGAATCTACAAATATAGTTGGCTCTTCCGTTCAACGGAAAGGAGAAGAGGACTGTTTCAGTTTATAGCTCATAAGGCTAGATTTCACAATAGTTCACCTCTCTCCTTTGGTTAACTTTTTTTGCAAAGATAGCACTTTTCGCTTACCTTTCTTTTTCTTCGCAAATCTAAAGGATTTCACAAGTATTGACATCATGCGGTATTACCGAACAAGATTTTACATGTACGCCAGAATACAAAAGCAGTTTGGGTAAAGGATTTGGAAGAGGAGGATGTAGGAATCATGATCTTCTGATGGAAGGTGATGAAGATTGTATAATTGGTGTTGAAGCAAAAGTATCAGAATCTTTTGATAAAGACTGGATTAATGCTTTAAATAAACAAAAGAAAAATAACGAAGAAGATACTAGGGCATATAGGTTAAGAAAGCGATTAGTCAAATTTGACAGTGAAGATGTGGACAAAATAGGTTATCAACTTTTTACGGCAACCAGAGCTACTATTAATTATGCCATTGAAAAGAAAAAGAACAAGTGTATAATTTTAGTAATCGTTTTTGAAGGTGAAATTGATAAGGAGAAGTCATATAAGGAAAATGTAGAAAAAAACAATAAAGATTTCTCAGAATTTTGCAAAGCAATTGGAGCACAAGATGGGAAAACTAATATTGATGGTATAGAATGCTGGATAAAGAAAGTTACCGTAAACATCTCTAAATCTTATAAACTCAATGAACAAGACGTTAATACAGAATATTACTATTCTCTTGAGGAAGAATTGGAGACTATACAGAGTATTCAGCAAGGAGGAAAAGAAAGTGAAATAGCTATTGAAAAGCTCAAACAACGACTTGTGACTGCTATAGCCAAGAGGTACGTGAACAACAACCTATCTATGGAAGAACTAATACAAGCAGGTAATAAGGGGTTGGTGTTGGCAGCCAAGAATTTTGATGAAAGTCGTGGTTTTAAATTTATCTGCTGTGCTGTTTGGTGGGTTAGGCTGAGTATTGAAATGGAAATTGAAAAATCAAATGCTAATAAAATATTTAGCCCTAAAGGAAAGAGTTGAATTTTGTTTTGAAAGATAAAAGAATGATGAGAATTGTACAAAAGAACGAGTCGATGAAGTTACAATTCAAAAAACGAATCCCAAAAAGATGATGATAATTACAAGGATAAACTCATGGGGTAGGATACCTCTACGCAGGAATCCAGTTGTTGCTTTTCTTGGAATTTAGTCTATTTGACGAGTATCACCTTCACTCGGTCGTCGTTGAGCATTTTGTGTTTCCAAAACGAAGCGTGAAATAACCATTCACCCGTGTGATGGTCCCAGGTGAGTAGGGGTATGTCTGACTTCAATCCACTGCTGATGTCTTTATACCAGTGACGTGGAAAGGACAGGGCGGACACATTGCCACGGCCGGCGACTTGCTCCAGTTGATAGATGACTTCTTTTCGCTCTTCTTCAGACAATGTTGAGGGGCGAGGGGCTTTTACATAATAACTGGTGAAATAGTCGCCCTGGTGGGTGAAATGCGATAGCGCCGACTCGTTGTCTGATTCGATGATGAAGCGACTTTTATCCACGTTGTATTTACTGCAGAGTCTGTCTAATTCATGTAAAGCAACAATGGTATTGTTTTTGCTTAGATTCTTGATATCCAGCCATAGATACCCCTTGCGGTTTGGCATTTCTTTGAAGTATTCATCTATCGTCAGCACGGTGATATCTGCGGTGTCGTGGGCGACGTGAAATTTTCCTTTCCAAAAGATTAGATCCACCTCAACATTCGGATAAGCATCTGCCTTTTCGCGCCATTTTTCCAAGCTATTAGCACGATGCAACCACAATTTGTCCTGATATTCACCTATTTCTATATATGCATAAATTGCCCAACTGCAGAGGATCGCAGTCAGGCAGAGTAGGATGCAAAGTATAGATCTTTTCATATTGGGCAGAATGTAGATGTTGGGCTAATCTTCTTTATAGCACTTCTATCATACACATGTTAATACCATCATCTTTCCCTTTGATCGTTTTAAGATAGTTTGAAAAAACATTTTCCAAAGTCTTAGCTTGATCAATCTCTAATTTTCGTCCCGAATATCCACCCCTCCACATGAAATTTGGAATGGCAGTGCTTAATTCTTCAATTGTTAAAAGTGGCATAGTTTCTGGATTGATCATGAATGATGGTTCAAGTTCGATCATATATGGTTTTTTCCCTTTTCCACTCCAATTAGATGCAATAAATGGGTGTGAACTAAATTTGCCTGCCATAACAATACCAACGTTATCTTCTCCAACCTTAATTACATAAAATCTATCTCCAATTTTGGCTTCTTTCCAATCGTGAATTTTACGTTCATAATGTCCTATATAAAAATATTTAATACTATCTATATATTCCTCTATGGTGATATTAGAAGTTTCAGTGTTCCATATAAAAATAAATGTATTTTGTTTTTCATTGAATCCTGAACCAGGTATTGTTGGTTTTGTTACATAATCTTCATATTCATACCTTTCAGCGATTTTAATGATATCAGTTATTTCTTTGATAGAAATTTCTCCATTACTATTGACTTTGGGACAGATGATCAGTTGACATTCATCAAAGGCAGAGAAACTTGTTTCAAATTCAGCTATATGAGTTGCTTTGCGAAAATCTTTAAATGGTATTATTAAGCTTTCTTCTGTGTCCAAATTAACTATACCTAGCAGCGGTGCATGTGAGACATAATCAAAATATTGAACCTTATTGTCTTTTATAGAAATAAGCGAAACTTCTAATTGATTATTATTATCCCTAACAACAAGATTAGAATTTGTACTTTTTAAATCAGCCAATCTCCATTGTATGATTGTCAAATATTGTGTTAACTTTACCCATTTCTCTGTTTCGTCGTGATAAGGAGGGAATAAACTAATTTTATAATTAGCTAGCATTTTAGGACCAATGCAGATATCCTCAAACATGCCTTTTAATACAACAATTGTTCGATATTGTTTTATAAAGGCGCGAACAACATCCCAGGAAGATTTATTTTCTCGTTCTATCCACTCTTCATTCAATGTTGTGTGGGGGGTACTAATTTGTTCGCCATCATCACTAAATCCAGTTTCCCCAGTAATTTCTTGCATGGCAATAATTGTCTTTGCAAAAAGATAGTAATCTGCATGTGATGAACAACTACAAATTCTTACCTTGTAACCTTTATCTTCTTTATTAATTTCAATTCCTCGTAAGCTTTCTTCTAAAATTCCTAGTTTTACACTTGGAAATTCATCTGATGTGACCATGATTCTCAGACCATAGTCTGCTAATTTTTTGAAGATATCTTCAGGAGAAAATAGTTTGTTCGTGATAAAGTTAATGCAATAGCTCATAGTAGAAATGGTATTAATGTGACTTTCCTATCAACTAATTCAAAGATTATCTAGTTATAAATATAATGGATTGTATAGAGTGGTTGTGGTATTATTGCAATCTAAATTTTTATTCTAGTCACTCCACTCTCAAATCATCTTGTGCATGGAATCCACGTAGGAATTCTGTCACCTCCATGCGCTTTTTGCCAGCGATTTGCAGCGAGAGAATGTGCAGATAACCCTCCTTCGTTGCCACCTTGAAAGTCGAAGGCGCTTCTACGACTACAGTGCCTGATGCTTCAGTAGGCGTAGTGAGCTCCATTTCGGTGCGATAGATCTTCAATACGCTGGAACCCTTGCTCGTGATCAATTCTGTCCAAGCAGCGGGGTAGGGCGATAGTCCGCGGATATGGTCGTAGACTTCTTTCATAGACTTTTCTGCCCAGGGGATGCGGCAGGTTTCTTTGAAGATCTTGGGAGCGTGGTGCAACACCGTGTCGGCGGTTATCCACTCGCTTTGTGGACGTGGTCGGATAGTGCCAGCAATGATGTCGTCGACTGTCTTTATCACCAAGTCGGCGCCTACATGCATCAACTTGTCGTGCAAGTCGCCAGCATCGTCGGTCGGTGTGATGTCTACGGGAGTTTGGTGGATGATCACGCCCGTGTCAATATCTTTGTCCAGGAAGAAAGTAGTCACACCGCTTTGTGTCTCGCCATTCATTACCGCCCAGTTGATAGGCGCTGCGCCTCGATATTGTGGCAGCAATGCTGTATGCAGATTGAATGTGCCCAGGCGTGGCATATCCCATACGACTTCGGGCAACATCCTGAAGGCTACTACGATTTGCAAGTCGGCATTCAGCGCACGCAAGGCTTCCAGAAATTCGGGGTCTTTCAACTTTTCGGGTTGCAATACAGGGATACCTTGCTCCACGGCATACATTTTCACTGCCGAGGGTTGCAATTGTGTGTGATGGCGACCTACGGCTTTGTCGGGCATAGTCACTACGCCCACTACGTTATATCCACCTTCGACCAGTTTGCGCAGACTTTCTACGGCAAAGTCGGGTGTGCCCATATATACGATACGGATATCTTTGTTCATGATTTTATGGTATAAGTATATGATTTTTCTTTTCTGTGTCTATTCCTCTGAAAAGTCCTTCATCACTTTGCGATAGGCTTCGTAGAGTCGGCTCTTTTGTATGAACCCTACAAATTTGCCATCGGCATCTGTCACCGACAATGTGCCGGCATCTGAGTGTTCGAAAGTCTCCATCACGGCGGGCATCGACATATCTGTGCGCAATAAACCCTGTGGTTTTTGCATCAGTTGTTCGGCTTTGTACATGCGGTAGAGTTCGCTACGGAATATCAGTTTGCGCAAGGCGTTGATGTTGATAATTCCTTGCAAATTGCCCGTCATATCGCACACGGCAAAGTGGATGCTCTTGCTTTGCGAGATAATTTGCACCACCTCGCCCAGATTCATATCGGGTTTCAGGATTGGTCGGCTCTTGTCAATGATGGCGTCCATCGAGAGCAGGGTGAGCACGGAGCGGTCCTTGTTGTGTGTGAGCAATTCGCCGCGGCGAGCCAAACGCATTGAATAAATGCTGTGCGGCTCAAAGGCATGGATGGTCAGATAACTTGCTACAGAAACTATCATCAAGGGGATAAACAAAGCATACCCCCCAGTGAGTTCGGCAATAAGGAATACGCCCGTCAGTGGTGCATGGAATACACCGCTCATCACACCAGCCATACCGAGCAGGGCGTAGTTGGTGCAAGGCGCATAGATGCCGAAAGGTTGATACATATTCCAAATAGAAGCAAAGACGTAGCCGCCAATACAACCCAGGAACAAACTGGGCGCAAACGTACCTCCGCAGCCACCACCGCCATTGGTCGCTGTAGTAGCAAAGACTTTGAAAAGCATGGTCAAACCCAAATAGACCAGCAGCAAGTTGCCATGACCAGCAAAGAGCGAATTGTTCATCACAGAATCTGCCCCCGCATTGCCACCTTCCCTCAGCAATGTCGTGATGGTGCTATACCCTTCGCCATACAGCGAGGGGAAGAAGTAGATAAGTGCAGACAGCACCACGCCACCTAGGGCCAGTTTGCTATACATATTGTTAACTTTCGCAAAGATGCGCTCGAAACCGTTCATCACTCGGGTGAAATAGAGCGACAACAGACCACAGCACACACCGAGCAGTACCGCCGTCGGTACACGGTCTATCACGAAGGGATCCATCAGTTCGAAGGAAAACATTGCCTCCGTACCCGTCAGTGTATAAGTGATGCAAGTAGCCGTCAGACAACTCACCATAATAGGCATCAACGAAGCCATCGTCAGGTCTATCATCAAGACCTCCAGCGTGAACGTCAGCCCAGCAATTGGCGCTTTGAAGATGCCTGCCACAGCGCCCGAAGCGCCACAACCTATCAGTAACATCAGCGTCTTGTGGTCCAAATTGAATAAACGTCCCAAACTCGACCCAATAGCCGAACCTGTCAATACGATGGGCGACTCTGCTCCTACCGAACCACCACAGCCGATGGTCGTGGCCGAGGCTACTACGCTCGACAAGCAATTGTGCGACTTGATAAATCCCTGTTTGCGAGAAATGGCATACAATATCTTTGTCACGCCATGCCCTATGTCATCGCGCACGATATATTTGATAAATAGTGCCGTCAGCAGAATACCCACAATAGGGTAGACCAGATACAACCAGTTGGACCCTGTAGCAATAAAGTGGGATGTCAGCAGGTGTTCGATTTCGTGAATCAACCATTTTAGCAACCACGCCGCCAGCGCCGCACCGATACCTACGAAAAAACTCAAGACGAGCAAAAACTGCTTTGGCGTCAAATGTTTCTCGCTCCAAACGTGGATGCGTCTGACGATATTATTTGAAAAAGTAGAAATCCTTTGCATTTTAACGATTAACGTTTAACGATTAATGTTGGGGAGGGAATGTTGAGAGTTATGGGGAGTAACTACGAACTGGTTTTATTTAACTACGAATTGGTTTTATTTAACCACGAATGGACACGAATATTTTATCTCACGCAAATCTTTAGAATCTTGGGAATTTAATAATGTTTTTTACCACGAATCTCCCGAATTGCCACGAATGATATTTGATCCAGCGTATCTCTCGTATCTACACGGATAAGAGTTACTACGAATACTCGTGATACACGTGATACGTGGAGAGTTTTTATCCCTGAATTTTCCTCTCGATTGCCCCAAATATCACTCGCGCACGATGACTATCTCGCCATTGCTTTTCAGTTTGATGATACTCGAGGCCGCAGGGTTTTCTCCCTCTTCTCTGCGCGAAGTGCATACATAGTCTACAGCTTTGAGCAAATCGGGGTTGATGTCCGCAAAGCAGCGGGGCGAGGCTGCGCCACTTATGTTGGCCGAAGTCGATACTAATGGTCGCTTCAAGCGCATACACAGTTCGCGGCTGAAAGGTTCGCTCGTCACCCGTATAGCAGCACTGCCATCTTCAGCAGCCAGGCTCGGCGCCAGGTATCTCACGTCGTCATAGATGATAGTGAGCGGACGCGATGCCACTTCTATCAAGTCCCATGCCACATCGGGCATTTCTTTGACATAACCTTGTACCTTGATGGGCGAATCCACCAGCGAAATCAGTGCCTTGCTGTCGGCACGATGCTTGATGTCGAAGACACGACGCACTGCCGCTTCGTTCGTGGCATCACAGCCTATCCCCCAAATCGTATCTGTGGGATAGAGTATCACGCCTCCTTTGTTTAGCACCTCGAGAGCCCGAGCGACATCCTCACGCCATTCTGCAGGCAGAGGTTTACCTTTTGCTTTTCGTTCGTTGTTCATAATTGATGCGAAGTTAGTGAATCGTACACAAACACACAAGCGAAAATGCCCCGATTTTTCCAAGATTTCACAAACCCTTGGCAAATTTGAAAAAACCTAGACCTTTTTTGAAAAAGATTAGACTTTTTTTAAAAAACATTAGACCTTTTTTTCAGTCACCCTTTGCCATGTTTCCAAGATGCAAAAAGGAGAAGGTTTTATCCTTCTCCCTTTGATGTGTTATTGGCTGTGAGTATTATTTCACTACTACCTTTTTGTCTCCCACCAAGTAAGTGCCTGTGGGCAGTTCAATAGTTTTGCTACCAGCGACTTCGCCACGCCATATTTGTTTGCCAGCTACGTCAACGATGGTCACTGTGGTAGATTCGGGAGCTTGGATATGGAGCTTATGTCCCTGCACTTTTACGTCAAGGGCCGCCAGACTGTGTGTTGCGATTTGTGTGGGTTCGATCAACTCAAGGCGCATGCAGTCGATGTCTGCTGCCCAACCTGCGTCGGTGTAGAGGCGCACGACGTTGTTACCAGGGTTGAGTGTGATTTCAAAATCTTGATGAGCAATGTTGCTCCAGCTGCCGCCGTTGAGTGTTGCAGAGATAGGCGCGCCGCCATTTACGCTTATCTTGATATTGCGGTTCTCGCCAGTGATGAACGAAAGTGTCATCTTGTACTTACCACCCGTGTGGCTGTAGACGTTGCGCCACTGTAAGTCGTTGCTGGCACGATTGCCCAACCAACCTACAATAGCGCCGCCCGATGCGTCTGACTTTTCGCTATAGATGGCTGTGCCACGTGATTCATTGTTCCACAATTCCTGATATTCGCTGAGCCATGCCGTTTCGGCTTCATAGACTGTGCGTTCCAAGCGCTGGGCTGCTTCCAGGGTATAGATGCGTGTGCCGTGGGCGGGCACTGTGACGGACATTTCGCCACTGTAGGAACCTACGTCTTTGCGTTGGAACAAGTCGCGCGCTTTCACTTCGCCCGCCAGGTCGAGCATAGAGAAATCTACTGTCACATGCTTTATGCCATTCGAGGGGTTGTAGACGGCGATGGCGCGCTTCTTGCCGTAGAGCTCTTCAACGTCCTTGACGAGGATGTAGCAGTCGTTTTCCTTTTCCACCACATAGGCTTGCAGGCCCAGGGTGTTTTGGTTGAGTGCAATGAGTTCTTCGTTTTGCATCAACTCCAAAGCGTTGCCCTTGATGTCGTGCAGGTCGCAACCGATGAGCAGGGGCGAACTCATGATGCACCACATGCCAAAGTGTGTCTTGTCCTCCTCGTCGGTGAGTCCGCGGCCCACTTCGAGCATGTCCATATCGTTGTAGTGGCCGTATGTGGTGTAGGCTGAGAGGTAGAGACTCTGACCAATGATGCTCTTGATAGATTCCCAACCGAGGTAGATGTCCTCGGTGGTGCGCCAGGAGTCGACAATGTCACACACCCAAGTGCCAGGGAAAGCCCAGCGGCAGATGTTCCAGTTCAGGTCCTTCTTGTTCACGCCACGAATAGCAGCAGCGATTTCCTTGTAGCGTTGCTCCTCGTCAAGGTCCAAGCCTTCGGCATTATTGCCAGCATCGGCACCGCAATAGTCCACCTTGATGAAGTCGAAATCCAGGTCGTCGAAATAGAGTGCCATGTCCTCGGCATCGTGACCATACAGACCCACGCCGATACCGATGGTATCTTTTGGATTGCCCCAGAATGATGCGCAGGTGTTGCGCCCCGCGTCAGAGTAGATACCAGCCTTGAGCCCCTTGCCGTGGATATAGTCGACCAATGGGCGTAGTCCGTTGGGGAAGCGGGTAGGGTGAATCAATAGCTTTCCCTCATTGTCACGGCCGCCAAAGAAGCCGTCGTCGATATTGATATACTTATATCCCTTGTCAAAGAAACCGAGGCTGACCATCGCATCAGCCTGTGTGCGCACAAGCGAGTCGTTGATTTGAAAACCATACGTGTTCCACGAACTCCACCCCATGATAGGCGGTTGCTGAGCATTGGCCGAGGCAAAACAGCCTGCAGAAACTGCGAGCAAGGAGAGCAAAAACTTTTTCATTGTAATCATAGTATTATATAATAGGTGCGTAAAAATAATATTGGAATGTATCCTGTGGGTGTTGCTGACAAAATTAGTCAAAATTTTTATATCTCACCCGAAGAAGTGTTTATTTCCTATCAAAATACTTCGGAGTATGGTACGCCAAATAGTCGCTCTTCGCTGAATCAAAGGGAAGGCTACAACTATTTTACCCACTTTTTAGTATTGGTGTAGATAGAATTATTTTGTAATTTTGCATTCGAAATTTAGAAAAGTATATATCATTGATGCGAGAAAGTTCACTTTTCAAATGGTTTAGGTTGTGCCCACTATTGCTATTTGTGGTGTTTCAAGTAGTGCTCTATAGCTCTGCTCACTACCACATTGTAGGTGGCAGAACCCTGTTTCACTCGCATCCATGGACTGATGCAAATCACAATCACAGTGCTGAAGAAATTGCTACAATCGATTTGCTATCGCATTTCTTCGCCGATGAAATGAGTGATGGATTCCAATTAGTTCAGCCTTTCTATTATCCTCCTTCGGTAGACGAAGCCGAGATGACTTCGCCTATTTTTACGTTTACGACGAGGGATGCTAAACCTCGTGACCCGCCTGTTTGTTTTGTTTGATCGGATAGCCTGCCTGCGGGTAAGGTCGTTTTTTCACAAGTAGTACAGCACTGTAGAAGTTGCGCCAAGAGAAATCTCCTTGGTGAGCCGTTGTGCAATGTGGGCGGAGATATGTCAGTCTGCCCAAGCCCGTGCCATTGTCAGGGTTTGTAGTGCTTACGACCAACCTACCGCTTTTATTTACAATTAGTAACAAAACAAAGATTGATTTACGGATAATGAGAAAAATATTGCTATACATGGTGGCTATAGTCACTATGCTGCCTCAATATACTGTGGCACAAAATGTGAAGACGCACAGCGTGATGGGGAATGTGATGAATGAACAAACAGACGAACCGCTGACAGGCGTGGTGCTGCAACTGGTGGAAACCCAAACGAAGGCTACGACCAACGAAGCGGGTGAATATATATTCATGGGAACCCAAAGCGGGAAATATACGCTTCGTGCTATCCTGTTGGGTTATGAGACGCTTGAAACCGCAATAGAGGTGAGTGCTGACGAGGCGGTGACACGATGCGACCTGAAGATGCGTCCAAAGAGCTATGACATGAGTGAAGTGGTGGTGAGCGCCAATCGCAACGAGGTGAAGCGCAGTATGGCACCGGTGGTGGTGAGTGTGT
Source organism: Alloprevotella sp. (assembly GCA_045630125.1). Classification (GTDB taxonomy): domain Bacteria; phylum Bacteroidota; class Bacteroidia; order Bacteroidales; family Bacteroidaceae; genus Alloprevotella. The sequence continues at coordinate 20,826 of JAZQSL010000029.1, forward strand.
TGAACCAGAAAATGTTTGAGACGGTCAATTCGCCCGACTTGGCTAAATCCTTGAATTTTCAATCTGGGCTCAGAGTAGAGAATAATTGCCAAAACTGTGCTTTTCCACAGGTGCGTATCAATGGTTTGGAAGGCCCTTATTCACAAATCCTGATAAATAGTCGTCCTGTGGTGAGTGCGCTGTCGGGCGTGTATGGTTTGGAACAAATCCCCGTGAATATGATTGAGCGTGTGGAGGTCGTGCGTGGCGGCGGTTCAGCACTCTTTGGTGCTAATGCTGTGGGAGGTACGATCAATATCATCACCAAGACGCCGACGAGCAATTCGTTTGCCGTGAACACCCAAGTATCAAATATGAATGGCAAGACGTGGGAAGAGACTATGGGTGCCAATGTGTCGCTCGTATCCAAGGACCGCGACTATGGCATCGCTCTGTATGAATCCTTCCGCAATCGTAATCCCTATGATGCGGACGGCGATGGCTTCTCTGAAGTAGGCTTGTTGGAAATGAATACTTTTGGCTTGCGCTCTTTCTATCGCCCTACGTCACAAAATGTGATCAATGTGGAATATCATACGACTAATGAATTCAGACGCGGCGGTAATAAATTTGACCTGGAACCATTCAATACCGATATCACTGAGCAGACGAAGCATATCATCAATAGTGGCGGGGTGTCGTACGACCATTTCTTGCCAGGCAATCGTCATAAATTCTCTGCTTACGTTTCGCTGCAACACATAAATCGTAATAGTTACTACGGCGCACAGCAAAATCCTGATGCTTATGGTAAGACCACAGACTTGACGTATGTCGTTGGTACAACTTATTCAGGCAATTTTGATCGCGTACTATTCTCGCCTGCTACGTTGACTGCTGGTCTCGAATATCAGGCTAACTCGATGCACGATGTGATGGTGGGTTATGGTAGAGATATGACGCAGGATGTGAAAATTGGCGGTGGTTTTGTGCAGAACGAATGGCAGATGAAATATTTCACCTTGTTGGCAGGATTCCGACTGGACAAGCATAATTTGATAGACAAGCCAATATTTAGTCCTCGTCTCAATTTGCTGTATCGTCCCTTTGAAAAACTTCAGGCTCGCTTGACTTGGTCTACAGGTTTCCGTGCGCCACAAGCCTATGACGAGGATTTGCATATCACAGCCGTTGGCGGAGAGGGTGTACTTATACAATTAGCAGAGGGATTGAAACCCGAACACTCTAATAGTTTCAGTGGTTCAGTAGACTGGGCAACCAATTTTGGTCACTGGAGCGCCAATTTCCTCGCCGAAGGGTTCTATACCGACCTGCGCAATGTGTTTGTACTCGAAAATATTGGTGTGGATGCAGCTGGCAACGCATTGCAGGAACGTCGCAATGGTAGCGGTGCACGTGTGTATGGTGTGAATCTGGATGCGAAGATAGCGCATGGCAAGGAGATTGCCCTGCAAGCAGGTTTTACCTATCAGCAAAGTCGTTACAAGGAAATGGAAGTATGGAGCGAAAATCCCCTTGTTGCACCAACTAAGAATATGCCTCGCACGCCTAATTGCTACGGATATTTCACCTTGACTTCATCTCCTCTACGTGGCTTTGAAGCTTCGCTCTCGGGCGTTTATACAGGTCGCATGTATGTGCCTCATTTCGCTCCTGGCGATGTGCCTGCTGACTATGAATATACCTATATCCAGCAAGATGAAATGGTGCGCACACCTGATTTTTTTGACTTCAACGCTAAAGTAAGTTACACCTTTAACTTGGCTGATAAGGTGAATCTGCAAATCAACTGCGGTGTACAAAATATCTTCAATGCCTTTCAACAAGATTTGGACAAGGGTGGTTATCGTGACTCGGGCTACTTCTATGGTCCAACGGCGCCCCGCACTTATTTCCTGGGTTTGAAGATAACGAACTAATTAGTTTATCCGATTTCAATATGATTCCCTGCATGTAGTTCATGTGGGGAATTTTTCTTTTTCTTGATACTTCATATTTCTCGCTCCCTTATTCGTATCTCTGAGATAAATCTCGAAGATACTTTCGTTCGCTGTGAAAAATATTGAAGTAAACTTCATATTTCTCGCTCGCTTATTCGTATCTTTGTCCCAAAATTAAATAAAAGGAATAAAGATTATGAAAAAGTTTTTGTTGATGATGCTGGCAGTAGTCGTAATGATGGGTTGCCAAAATCAGTCGAGTGATAAAGATAATTTGAAGAATGGCACTCATCGTGAAAAGAGAAATGCACAAGAGTTGTTGGGCCAGGAATATCTGAAGCAGGCAAGAGCGTATCTCGCCGACAAGGAATTTGAAGCAGCCAGAGTAGAGATTGATTCGATGAGAAATAATTGTCGACGTGCATTGACAGCTAGAGAGGCTGGTATATTGTTGCTCGACTCAATCAATTTGGCTGAGGCAGAACACAATCTGCTTTTGCTGGACGAGAGAATGAAGACAGAAAAAGACTCAATGACGGTGCTAAAGGAAAGATTTGATGAAATGTTTCTTAAGGCAGAATTTTACAGAAGGAAGATTGAGCACGATCGCAGTCAGTCTCGTCAGTAAACTCTACTTTATGTGATAGAGATGAATGAAACTTATACCAAATATCCTATAGGAAATCAATAAATGAACAATATTTCAACACAAAGTCTGAGTGAAATTCAAAGAGAGGCCGTCACCTATATAGACGGCCCTTTGTTGGTAGTAGCAGGTGCCGGAGCGGGAAAAACTCGCGTATTGACCAGCAAAATTGCCTACTTGTTGGAGTGCGGCGTATTGCCATGGCGCATCCTGGCTTTGACCTTTACCAATAAAGCCGCAAAGGAAATGAAAGACCGTATTGGCAAACTGATTGGCGGGGCACACCTTCAGGGGTTGAGGATGGGCACATTTCACTCGATGTTCCTGAGAATTTTGCACGAAGAGATAGCATATACAGATTTCCAAAAGGACTTTAGCATTTACGATAGTGCAGATTCGAAGAGTTTGATTAAGAGTATCGTCAAGGAAATGGGACTTGACGAAAAGGTCTACAAGGCATCGTACGTAGCTTCACGTATTTCGGAGGGAAAGAACCAATTGCTCACCCCCGAAGCTTACGAGGCTAATACACTGATGAGGCATCGTGACAAGAGTAATAATGTCGAAAAGGTCTATGAAATATATCGTCAATATCGTCAACGTTGCATCACTGCCAACGCTATGGATTTCGATGATTTGTTACTTAATACCTATCTGCTGTTTGACCGTCATCCCGAAGTGCGTGCTAAATATGCCAATCTCTTTGAGTATATCCTGGTGGACGAGTATCAAGATACCAACTTTGCCCAACATAAGATTATTGCACAGTTGACACATCCTGCATCTAAGATATGTGTGGTCGGCGACGACGCTCAAAGTATCTACGGATTCCGTGGTGCTGAGATTGACAATATATTACAATTCACGCAGCAATATCCTGGTGCAAAGGTGGTGAAACTGGAGCAAAATTACCGTTCGACTCAGACCATCGTCAATGCTGCCAATAGCATCATAAAGCACAATAAATATCAAATCCCCAAGGTCGTCTACAGTAGAAACGAAGTGGGCGAGAAAATTCCCATTATCACAGCATTCAGTGATAAGGAGGAAAGTACCAGAGTAGTGGGGAAATTGCAATATTTGAAGCGCAAAGAGTCGCTGGAATACAATCAAATAGCAATTTTATACCGCACTAATGCTCAAAGTAGAGGATTTGAGGATGCATTGCGTAATGAAGGCATACCTTATCGTATCCATGGCGGCCTTTCGTTCTATCAAAGAAAGGAAATTAAGGATGTCGTAGCTTATATGCGTGTGGTGTGCAATCCCAACGACGAGGAGGCGCTCAGGCGCATCATTAATTATCCCGCTCGCGGTATTGGTAAGACGACCGAAGCAAAGCTTATTGCCACAGCTACGGCGAATAATGTGTCTATCTGGGAAGTTCTGACGCACTTGGCCTACTATGACGTCAATATCAACAAAGGTACTGCTGCTAAACTTGGCAACTTTGTGCAATTGATTGAGGGTTTTAGTACTGCCGCATCCAGTATGAGTGGCTACAAGTTGGCTTCACGCATCATCAATGAAAGTGGCATCGCTGCTGAGTACAGTCGTGAAAGAAGTCCCGAGAACCTCAGCGCATTGGAAAACCTGGAAGAATTGCTTAATGCTATTAGCACTTACGAGGCCGACTTGCTCGAGGAAGAAGGACAAAATCTGGTGACATTGTCCGACTATCTGGCGCAAATATCATTGCTCACCGATGCCGATAAGAATGACGACGGCTTGCCCAAAGTCACACTGATGACGGTGCATGCTGCCAAGGGATTGGAGTACGACGCCGTCTTCGTCACAGGAATGGAGGACGACCTCTTCCCCAATGCGAGCAGCAGATATAATCCCAAGGAAATGGAAGAGGAGCGCCGCTTGTTTTATGTAGCCGTGACCAGAGCTAAGCGATTCTGCTGTCTCTCCTTTGCGAGGAGTCGATTTAAGTTTGGTAGTGTTGAGGTGTGCGAACCAAGTCCTTTCCTTAGCGAAATCGATAGTCAATATGTTGCCTCGGATAGCTCCTTGTCTACATCTGCATCGAATACAAAGAATTACTTTCACAAACCTAAGCAAACGACTGCTTCGCAGAGATTTACCAAAATTACACCTCCTACAGCACGCTTCAAACCTATTTCAAATACGGCGTCAAATTATTCGACCACAACTACTGCAAATGCCTCCGCTACGAATGCGTTTAAAGTAGGCGACAAAGTCAAGCATGAGCGATTTGGCGTTGGCGTGGTGATAGAACTCGAGGGCAGCGGAGCAGGTGAAAAGGCTCGTGTCCGATTTGAATATACAGGCGAAAAATCCCTGTTGCTGAAGTTTGCAAAAATGACAAAAATAAATTAAGCTCAGGCAGTATGGCCTACTAATATAAATGTGTTGATACAATAAATCAATAATTCCAGCGTTAAGATTCTGATAAATTATATATTCGGCGACCGCTGAAAAACTTTGCGACGTCTCGTGAAAAAAAAGTCTAACCTTTTTTAAATTTGCCGTCGCGAAATTTCAACAAGCCGTCGCGAAATTTTTAGGTCCCCTTTTGTCGTACAATAGTGAATAGACATCAATACATATCCGACTCATGTGCATCACAGTTCGCTTGCCGATTTGTGATGATACTCTGTCTATTCTTCTGTCTGTCTTTGTCTGTCTTAGCCCAAAAGCGTAGCCGCATCTTCGGTACACTCAGGGACGAGAGTGGCAATCCTATTGAGTTGGCCACCGTCCAGGTCAAAGGGCAAGGTGTATTGACGGTGTCAAATCTCAAAGGCGAATATTCGCTCTATTGCACCTCGCGCGACACCGTGCAGGTGGTCTATTCGATGATAGGCTACGAGTCGCGCAAACGACTATTGCACAACCCTGGCGACTCCGTTCGCATGGACGTTATGCTTCCCACTCACGAGGGAATGCTGGGCGAGGCTGTGGTCAAAGCTATGAATATACAGACAGGAACCACGCAGCGCATTAAACCCGTCAACACCAATTTGATGCCATCTACTACAGGCAATGGCGTAGAAGAAATCATCGCGACACAAGCCGGTGTGTCTACGCACAACGAACTCTCGTCGCAATACAACGTCCGCGGTGGGTCTTTCGACGAGAACTGTGTCTACCTGAATGGCGTTGAAGTGTATCGCCCGATGCTCGTACGCTCAGGCCAACAAGAGGGGCTCAGTATCATCAATCCCGATATGGTCGAAAGTATCGGCTTCTCCTCGGGTGGTTTTGAGGCAAGATATGGCGACCGTATGTCCTCGGTGCTCGATATTACTTACAAGCGCCCCGAAGCCCTCGAAGCCTCGGCAGCCATCAACTTGCTTGGTGCTGGTGCCTACGTAGGGTGGGGTAATAGTAAAGTGAGTCTGATGACCTCCGTTCGCTACAAGACCACACGCTACCTTATGGGTACGATGGATACTGGTGGCGAATATAAACCTAACTTCCTCGACTATCAAGCCTATGTGTCGTGGCGGCCTACACGCCGCTGGACGATAGATGTGCTGGGTAATATCTCGGACAATCACTATAACTTCTACCCCAAAGACCGCGAGACCAGATTTGGTACGATGAACGATGCCAAGAGTTTTAAGGTCTATTTTGATGGTCAGGAGAAGGATCATTTTCGCACCCTGTTCGGCTCGCTCACTGCGACCCACAATTTCAATGCCGACACCTATTTGGCTTTGCAAATGTCTGCCTTTACATCCAAAGAGCAGGAAACTTACGACATTCAGGGCGAATATTGGCTCAACGAGGCTACTGGGCAAGACCAATTGGGTGTCGGTACATACATGGAGCATGCGCGCAATTATCTCAAGGCAGGCGTGGTCAATACAGGCTTGCGCTTTCGCACCCGATTGGAGCACCACACACTGCAGGCTGGTTTCAACTGGCAAAACGAGTCTATCCACGAAAATTCACGCGAGTGGGAGATGCGTGACTCCATGGGGTACTCCCTGCCTCATGCTCCCAACGAACTCAAACTGATTTATAGTCAGCGATCCAAGGCCGATCTCCGCACCAATCGCTTCGAACTCTTTGCGCAAGACACCTGGCGATTCAAGAACAACCTGGGTTTGTTCAATCTTACCTATGGCGCGCGCCTTTCGCACTGGAGTTGGAACAAAGAAGTACTCTTCTCGCCACGTGCCTCGATCGGCTGGTTACCATCATTCTGCGACGGTTTGACATTTAGGTTTGCCACTGGCGTTTATTACCAATCGCCTTTCTACAAGGAAATCAAGGACACCACCATCGTCGCAGGTATCTCAACAGTTGCGCTCAACAAGGAAATTAAATCCCAACGCTCCATCCACTTCGTACTCGGCGGTGACTATACCTTCCGCATGATGCGTCGTCCGTTCAAGTTTACGGCAGAAGCCTACTACAAGCATTTGTCAAATCTTATCCCCTATACCATCAACAACGTTCGCGTCGTTTATTATGGTCAGAACCTTAGTCGAGGCTATGCTACTGGGATAGACTTCAAACTCTATGGCGAATTTGTACCTGGCACCGATTCCTGGCTCACCTTCTCCATCATGTCGACCAAGGAGAAGTACAAAGGACAGTGGATGCCTCGTCCTACAGACCAGCGCTACAATCTATCGCTCTATTTTACCGATTATTTCCCTGGTACCGAACGATGGTCCTTTACCCTCAAGGCTGCACTGGCCGACGGACTCCCCTTCGGACCTCCTCATACCGACCGCCTGCAGCACAGATTCCGTGCTCCAGCCTACAAACGCGTGGATCTTGGTATGAGCTACAAACTCATAGCCAACGAAGACGGCCACCTGCGTCGTTTTGGCAAATTCATCAAGACCGCGTGGATTGGGCTTGATGCTTTCAATATCCTCGGCATCAAGAATGTCAACTCCTATTATTGGGTGACCGACATTACAAATACGCAATACGCTGTGCCCAACTACTTGACAGGAAGACAAATCAATGTGCGCCTGAATTTCAAGTTTTGACAAAATTACAAGTAAACGAATCTGATGGTGAAAGGTGCTTAGTTCGCACTCGTCCACTCGTCCACTTGTTTACTTGTCCACTCGTTTACTTGTCCACTCGTCTACTCATCTACTATTTTCCCTCTTAAAAGCCCTATAAAGTGCATTTTCTTGTTATATGCCCGAAAAATATATATAGGAAATTTCTGTTTCTCATAAAAAAAAGCGAAATTTGCAGAAATTAAGAAAAATGGCCATGGGTTATATTACAGAAATCACGGACCTCATTATATACATCATCAAAGGTGTCATCATTGGTATAGTAGCATCTGCGCCAATGGGACCGGTTGGTGTGCTTTGCATTCGCCGTACGATCAAGAAGGGTCGCATCTATGGCCTGATGACAGGAGCAGGTGCGGCAATGAGTGATTTGATTTATGCGATCATCACGGGTTATGGTATTTCGCTGTTGCCCTTTTTGCAGAATCCCCAGAATGAATTTTGGATGAAATTGGTGGGTAGCGCTTTGCTCTGTGGATTTGGTATTCACATGTATCGTACAAAGCCAGCGCCAAAGCTTCAACCAGAAAGTGCTAAGAAGGGTTCGCTCCTCAAGAATTTCTTCACCGCCTTTATGATTACGTTGTGCAATCCGATGATTGTCTTCTTGTTTATCGCCTTGTTCAATATGTTTGCACCCTTTGTGGGCACGGGCGAGAATTTCGTCTACACAGCAGCAGGCTTTGCCGCTATTGTCGGTGGTGCCATGCTTTGGTGGCTGGGTCTGACGTATGTGATAAATAAGACGCGGAACACCTTTGGCGAGAAGGGCATCATTCGTATGAATCGCACTATAGGTGGTGTAGTCCTGACGCTCGCCTTTTTCTATGCTATGTTCACGTTGCTGAATATCTCTATTACAGGTTTCCTATTTGGCGTGTAGATTTAAGGGCAAGTGTAATAGCGAATGTTAATACGTCAACTTGTCTTCAGGTAGCTTCATCCCCTCATCTAAAAATAGTACAAAATGATAATTGCCGATAAACTAAGCAAAACGAATCGTGCTGAATTTATCCTCTATCTCTGGCAGGTAGAGGATTTATTGCGTGCTTTTCAATTGAACTTTGAGCGTGTAAAGTCTGAATATCTGGGGCGTTTTGACCTGGATGAAACTAAACGCTCTGAGACAGAGAAATGGTATGAGAATCTCTGTACGATGCTACGTGAAGAGGGTTTGCAGCAAGGTGGACACTTGCAAATACACAAGAATATCCTGGCTGACCTCGAGGACTTCCACCTCCAACTTTTGGCTTCACAGAAATTTCCCTACTATAGAGAAATGTATCACCGTGTACTCTCCTACATTGTAGAGGTGCGTGCTAAGTGCGAGAATACTAATGCTACAGAACTCGAAACCTGCTTCAATACCTTGTATGGTTTGTTGCTCTTGAAACTTCAGAAGAAGGATATTTCAACCGAGACCCAGCAAGCAGCAAATCATATCTCAAATATGCTTGGTACACTTTCAGACTATTATCTGAAAGACAAGGCAGAGCCTATTGAATTTTAGTCTATTAATTTTGTTTAATCACAATAATAATAAATTATATATTTCAAATGAATCCCGAAATCAGTCGTCGTCGCACCTTTGCTATCATAGCTCACCCAGATGCCGGTAAAACTTCACTTACAGAAAAACTCCTGCTCTTTGGTGGACAAATCCAAGTGGCTGGTGCTGTGAAAAGCAATAAGATTAAGAAAACGGCTACATCCGACTGGATGGAAATCGAAAAGCAACGTGGTATCTCTGTCACAACCTCGGTGATGGAGTTTGACTACCGCGACTATAAGATCAATATCCTTGATACCCCAGGTCACCAAGACTTTGCTGAAGACACATACCGCACGCTCACCGCTGTGGACAGCGTAATCATTGTTGTGGATGGTGCGAAGGGGGTCGAAACACAGACGCGCAAATTGATGGATGTATGCCGTATGCGCAATACGCCCGTCATCATCTTTGTCAACAAGATGGACCGCGAAGCCAAAGACCCATTTGACCTGATGGATGAACTGGAGGAAGAATTGCAAATCAGCGTGCGTCCTTTGACTTGGCCTATTGAAAGTGGTGTGCGCTTCAAGGGGGTGTATAATATCTACGAGCAAAACCTGAACATCTTCCAAGCCTCAAAGCAAGTAGTGGCTGAAAAGGTCGAGGTTGACATCAATACGCCACAATTGGACGAGCATATTGGTGTAGAGTTGGCTGATAAGTTACGCAGCGAGTTGGAACTCATCGAAGGCGTCTATCCAGAGTTCAACGTAGCAGATTACCTCGAAGGCACAGTGGCGCCAGTATTCTTTGGTTCGGCGCTAAACAACTTTGGTGTAGAGGAATTGCTCAACACCTTCGTCGAAATTGCTCCATCTCCACGTCCCGTTATGGCTGAAGAACGCGAAGTGCAACCCGACGAGCAGAAATTCAGTGGCTTTATTTTCAAAATCACCGCCAATATCGATCCCAATCACCGCTCGTGCGTAGCCTTCTGTAAAGTTTGCTCTGGCAAATTCGTGCGCAATGCGCCTTACTTGCATGTTCGCCACGGTAAAACACTGCGTTTCTCTTCGCCCACACAATTTATGGCACAGCGCAAGACTACTGTCGATGAAGCATGGGCTGGCGACATCATAGGTTTGCCAGACAATGGCACGTTCAAGATTGGCGACACACTCACCGAAGGCGAGAATCTGCACTATCGCGGTTTGCCCTCGTTCTCGCCAGAGATGTTCAAATACATCGAAAATGCCGATCCGATGAAGACAAAGCAATTGCAAAAAGGTATCGAGCAGTTAATGGACGAAGGTGTGGCACAGCTCTTCGTCAACCAATTCAATGGTCGCAAGATTATCGGTACCGTAGGTCAATTGCAGTTTGAAGTCATCCAATATCGCTTGGAAAATGAATACAATGCCAAGTGTCGCTGGGAACCCATATCACTCTACAAAGCGTGCTGGATAGAGAGCGATGACCCTGTAGAACTGGAAAACTTCAAGAAGCGTAAATATCAATATATGGCCAAGGACCGCGAGGGTCGTGATGTATTCCTGGCCGACTCTGGCTATGTGCTACAAATGGCACAAAATGACTTTAAGAATATTCGCTTCCACTTCACTAGCGAATTCTAAATATGCAATTTACAATGGGGATGTGCACGATGGTGCATCCTCATTTTCTATTTACTATTTATTAAAATATAAGGCTATGAAGAAAACGATATTGGTCCTGCTTGCTTTGGTTGGCGTCACTGCTGCCACTGCGCAAAATAGCAATGAATGGATTAATTTGGGCTTTGAAGTCAGAGCAGACTATCAACACGAGTTGGTCGATGGTAAGACCGTTGATGCTAATTCTGGCTTCAAGGGTAAATACTTTAATGTTCGTTTGAAGGGTAAGATCACCGACCAATTGTACTACGACTACCGCCAGCGTTTGAATAAGCCCAACAAAGATGCGACTTTCTTCGACGCTACCGACTGGTTGCATTTGACCTATAAGCCGACTCAAAATTGGGAAATCTCTGCCGGTAAGCAGGTCGTGGCTATTGGTGGTTTCGAGTACGACAAAGCGCCTATTGATGTCTATTTTGCATCGGAATATTGGCATCATATCAACTGCTATCGTTGGGGTGTGAGTGGTGCTTACATTACGCCAAAAGGAAATGATAAAGTCCTGGCACAGATAGTGACAAGTCCGTTTGATTATATTGAAGGTAATAAAAAGCACAGTTTCGCTTACAACCTGATGTGGATGGGGCAGCACGATTGGTTTACCTCGCTCTATTCTGTCAACTTCTTGGAATACCAACCCGGCAAGTTTGTGCAGTACCTGAGCCTGGGCAATCAGTTTAATTGGAATAATTTCTGTCTGCAACTCGACATCATGAATCGTGCAACGCTCGACGATTTCACACTTTTCAAGAACTATACCATTGTGGGCGATTTGTCGTATATGATAAAGGATCGCGTTAATGTCTTTGCCAAGGCCAGTTATGATGTCAATAAGAGCCAATCGGGTGCCGACCTGTGCGTCATGCCTGGTACCGAGATGACTCGCGTTGGTGGTGGGGTAGAGGTGTATCCCCTCAAGGACAGTCATGACCTGCGCCTCCATGTCAATGGTGGATACTCGTTCGGCAAAAATGGCGACCCCGCAGGTGCTTTGCAGGACAATCAAGCCTTCTTTGATTTGGGTGTTAAATGGAAGGTTGACGTTATCTCAGCATTGCAAAAGGTGATTAAGAAGAAATGAAAGTAAATAGTGAAGTAGTCTGCGAAATCTGAGGAATCCGACTACCCCCTCAAAAAAAATCTAATTATGAAAGCATCAAGTATTAAGAAGTTTATCCCCGCAGGTATTCCCTGCTTGCTCATCGTCTTTGGCTTCTTTGGTTATATCGGCAGTATAATGGGAGTGCCCAATATGCTCAATACGATCATGAAGACGGCACACGACCTGTTGCTCAATACCTGTTTCTATCTAATGGCCATCTGCGTCATTACAGGTGCTATCGGTGCAATTTTTGTGGAATTTGGTGTAGTGAAATTGCTCGGTACACTTTTGCGTCCCTTTATGCGTCCCTTGTTCAATCTGCCTGGTGTTGCAGCACTTGGAGCCGTGATGACTTTCCTTTCGGACAATCCTGCCATCATCTCCTTGTCTCAAGACAAGCGATTTGCTAGTTATTTCAAGAAATATCAGTTAATCTCTCTGACTAACTTCGGTACCGCCTTTGGTATGGGTTTGTTGGTGCTCGTTTTTATGTTTGGTCAGGGATTTTATGCCGAACCAATGATTGGTTTGTTTGGTGCTTTCTGTGGTAGTATCTTATCAACTCGTTTGATGCAACGCTTTGTCAGTAAGGCACATCCTGAGTACGTTACAGAATATGTTCACGAGCGTGTCGATGAGAAAATGAACGTTGGTGGCGAGTCAGATGAACCTATGTTCACCCGCATCCTCAATGCCCTGCTCAATGGCGGTCGCACTGGCGTCGATGTTGGTATTGCAATTATCCCTGGTGTGTTGATTATATCATCATTGGTCATGCTTCTCACTTTTGGCGCTTCGGCCGATGGGACTTATACTGGTGCAGCGTACGAGGGTATCGAACTCTTGCCCACTTTAGCGACTCATCTTGACTTCCTGTTCGACTGGTTGTTTGGTTTCACAGATCCCCATCAGATAGCCTTCCCAATCACTGCTCTCGGTGCCGTTGGTGCCGCACTGGGGCTTGTACCAGGCTTCATCGAATCGGGCTGGGCAGATGGCAATGCTATCGCCGTATTCACAGCTATTGGTATGTGTTGGAGCGGTTATCTCAGTACACACACCGCGATGCTCGACTCATTGGGATATCGCAATCTCACCTCCAAGGCGATTCTGTCTCACACCATCGGTGGTATCGGTGCAGCACTTGTAGCCCATTGGATTTATATGCTATATAGTTTGATAGCCCTTTAGCGATTGGCTCTCTTCTATAGAATAGGTATGCGAATACTATTGAATATATTGTCATGTGCAGTCTTCCTTATCACGGGAAGTCTGCACATGTTTGCTCAGCGAGAGGCTTGGATGCTAGCCCTGTCCGACGATCGATGTGTCTCTGCGCTGTCTATTCCCGGTGCTCACGATGCTGCGACAGGACATGGTGTTGTCGGTCCCTTCCGACTAGGCCTCACTCAAACCTATACTATCTCTGAACTTTGGGAAATGGGTGTTAGAGCTTTTGACTTGCGCCCAGCTGTCAAGGGTCACACCCTGCATATCTATCATGGACCATTGCGTGTCAAAACGACTTTTGACGAAGTTATTCAGACTATATGTAACAAGTTGGAAACACATCCCACGGAATTTGCCATCGTGCTATTGCGTGAGGAAGTCGAAGCGGAGTCGGAAAAGGAAAGAAAACTCTGGGCACAAAAGGTGGGAGAGTGTATCAATAAATATAGAGAAAAAATAGCGCCTCTTTCGCATAGAATGTGTGTAGCAGATCTTCGGGGTCGGATATTGCTGCTTTCTCGCAATGCTTATGCTGGCACTGCACTAGGCGGTATTGTGTATGGATGGTCACATAGTGCTGGTGGGACCACTGAAGCTCGTATCATGCCAAGTAATGGTGACGCATCAATCCCCTTACGAATTCAGGATTATTATAATTCAATGGGAACTGAGCGTATGATGAGCAAACAGGCAGCTGTACAGATAGCCTTTGATTGGTCTTCTCAGAAGGACTTTATTACCTTCAATTTTCTCAGCGCCTATGCTAACACGCTTATGCATTTGCCGGGATTGGCTACTTCGCGTGGCTATCTACAGAATGCAGAGATAGTTCACTCGTATTTCCTTCGCCTTCTTGATACTCACCCCGATGTCATCCCTGCTGGCATACATTTCATCGACTTTGCTGGTGTTGACAGCATACGGCGTGGTGGTCGCACCTATTCGCCACGAGGAAGCGAAGTGCTGAGTCGCATCATTATGGCCAATTTTAAGTAGTCAAATTAGTGACGTTTTCTTTACTTTACACAAACCTTAACCTTGTTGAAATTTCGCGACGTCTCGTTTAAAAAAGTCAAGGCTTTTTTTAAAAAAGGTCTAGGTTCGTGAATCACCGGCTTGTTGCTAGAAAACAGATCTGTTTTTTAGATAAATGAAACTTCTTCTCCAGTTGTTTGTATGTGGTTATGGCCCGTAAAAATTAGAAGGAGACTGATATACTAATCGGTATCAGTCTCCTTCTTGTTGCATATTTTTCTAGTATAAATAATCGTTAGCGCTCTCCGTCGTTTTCTGCCTTTAATTTTTTATTTACTCTGTCGGCAAAAGGTATTTGTCGCCAGTCTCGCGCACGATAGTTGCTTTTTGTGATTCGTCGAAGCCTGGGCGAACGGGAGATACGGCGATGCCGTCGGGTGTGAGTTCAAATTTGCCGTCCTTTTCTGGCTTTATCACCATATCGTTGAATTTCACGATTTGATATTCTGCCAGTTTCAGCCAAGCCGACATCATCTCTTCAGAGCATTGTTGTGAATAGGCTGTCAGGTACTTCACCGCGTCAGTTGGATTGTGCTCGAACAATTTGCCAGCAGCGCCCTCAATTTGCGTTGCTCTGTCGAAGTAGGTCGTTTCGAGACGATCGCGTACGGCCTTGAGCGAAGGGAACATTTGCGAGTAGCGAGGATAAGTCATGTTGGCTACCCAATTGCACACCCAAAAGGCCGACTTGATAGAGAAGGTCACATCGTTTGCTTCGGCCACATTGTAGCATTCAGGCACAGCGTTGTTGGCACAATAGACTGGTGTATATGCTGCCATGTTGGGGTCGTCGTTGGCATACCAGAGGACGCCGCCAATAGCGTTGGGCAGATAGTCGCGCACTTGTGCTACGACAGTGAATGCAGTTTGTTGGGTAGAGATGGGACGCTCATTGAAGTAAGTCTTGCCTTCATGCTTCCATGTGAGTGGTGATGGGCGGTAAGGCATGCAGTATGCACCAGCTCCAGCGTCCTTGGTTACGTCAAATGGAGTGCCTTCGTAGTGGTCGCGATTGCTTTCCATTACATCAGCAAGGCTCAATTTGCACTTTGGCTTGAAGTAGAGAGGCATAGGTTCGTGTTTGCCGATTTCCTTGCCAGTAGCGTATGCGAGGTATTTGTCCATACCTTCGACCCACTTGTTGTAGAAACTCCACACGCGGGTGTCGCAGTAGCGGATAGCGCTAAAGTCAGCTGGAGCGTAGGCAGCAGAGAAGGAGAAGTCTTCGTCCTTGCCATCGAAATAGCCTTTTTGACGAGCAAAGGTGATGACGTCCTTGGCATACATGATGTTCTTCTTGTCCTTCAAGTCGAATTTGTGGATGCGGCTGTGGTTGGCGTGTGCAGCGATGCAGTCGTCTGGTATTCTGACAGCCACCCATACGGCGCCCTGACGCCCCTTGCCCTTGCCGATCATTTCCATCATCCACACTTCGTTGGGGTCGGCGATTGAGAAACTTTCGCCGCTGCTGGCATAGCCGTATTTGTTGACCAGTTCGGTCATCACCTTGATGGCTTCGCGAGCTGTCTTGGCGCGCTGCAAGCCCAGTGTCATCAGGCTTACATAGTCTATACCTTCACCAGCACCGTCTAATTCTTCGCGGCCGCCAAAGGTGGTCTCGGTGATAGCTAATTGGTACTCGTTGATTTGTCCCATCACAGCGTAAGTTTCGGCTGCTTCTGGGATGTCGCAGAGGTAGTGGTTAGTGTCGCCATCAACTATGCGGCGCATAGTGCCCTTGGGGTGCTTGGCAGCAGGGTAGTATTTGAGACGACCAAACATGCCATAACTGTCGGCATTGTAGGTGATAAAAGCAGAACCGTCGGTAGAGGCTTTCTTGCCGACCAGAAAACTGGTGCAAGCATCTGCAGATTGAAATGCAAATGCTAATACTGCTATAAGTGCGGTGATGAATAGGGATTTTTTCATGATTAGGGGTTTGGAGGTTGTTGGTAGGAGTTCTCGGAGCCCTCAGAACCCTCAGAGTCTTCAGAGTCTTCAGAATTCTCCGAGTCTTCAGAGTCCTCAGATCTCTCCACCATTAAAAATACGAAGGGTCAGGGAGATGGGTTAGGGGACCTTGTAGAGATATTTCGCTAGTGCATGCTGTGTGGGCATCACTACTTCTCTGGACCCTTAACCTTTGACCCTTAACCCTTCGGGAAATATTATTTTACGGCTTTGAATGACATGTCGAGACCCATGACAGAGTGGGTGAGGGCACCTACTGAGATAAAGTCTACGCCGCATTCTGCGTAGTCGCGGAGTGTATCGAATGTGATGCCGCCGCTTGACTCTACTTCAAATTTGTGGTTGATGATTTCAACGGCCTTCTTTGTATTTTCCACAGAGAAGTTGTCGAGCATGATACGGTCTGCACCGCCATGTTGCATCACTTGTTCGATTTCGTCGAAGGTACGTACTTCGATTTCTACCTTCAAGTTGAGACCTTTTTCCTTTTGATATTGAGCGCAACGATCCAAGGCGTTCTTGATACCACCGCAGAAGTCTACGTGGTTGTCCTTGAGCAAGATCATGTCGAACAAACCGATGCGGTGATTGGTACCGCCACCGATCTTGACAGCTTCCTTTTCGAGCATACGCATACCAGGAGTAGTCTTGCGAGTGTCGAGCACGCGTGTGTTGGTGCCATCAAGCTTTTCTACGTACTTAGCAGTCATCGTAGCGATACCGCTCATACGCTGCATGATGTTGAGCATCAAGCGTTCGGTTTGAAGGAGGCTTCTCACCTTACCAGTCACAATCATAGCGACGTCACCTGGTTTCACGCGAGTACCATCTTCAATGAATACTTCCACTTGCATAGTGGGGTCGAAACGGTGGAATACTTCCTTGGCGATACGGATACCAGCCAGGATGCCTTCTTCTTTGATCAAGAGTTGAGATTGACCCATCGCGTCCTCGGGGACACAACAGAGCGTGGTGTGGTCACCATCGCCGATATCTTCTGAGAAAGATAAGTCGATCAAAAGGTCATTGAGTTCGTCAACTGTATACATATTATATATATGTGTTAGTAGATTAGGTAAAATATATTTTAGACTTACGCGAGATTAGAAATCTGCATTCTTTGGAGTACGTGGGAATGGGATGACGTCGCGGATATTTTGCATACCAGTCACGAAGAGAATGAGGCGTTCGAATCCAAGACCGAAACCGCTGTGAGGACAAGTACCAAACTTGCGAGTATCGAGGTACCACCACATGTCCTTCATAGGAATGCCTAATTCGTTGATGCGTGCCACGAGTTTGTCGTAGCTTTCTTCACGTTCAGAACCACCAATGATTTCGCCGATTTGTGGGAAGAGTACGTCCATAGCACGAACGGTCTTGCCGTCTTCGTTTTGCTTCATATAGAATGCCTTGATTTCCTTTGGATAGTCGGTCAGGATCACTGGTTTCTTGAAGTGTTCTTCCACCAAGAATCTTTCGTGCTCGCTCGCCAAGTCTACACCCCAGTAGATAGGGAATTCGAACTTTTTGCCGTCCTTCACTGCTTGTTCGAGGATTTCGATACCTTCGGTGTAGGTGAGGCGTACGAAGTCGTTGTTCACGACGAAGTTCAAGCGTTCCAAGAGGGTCTTGTCCACCATCTTGTTGAGGAATTCCAAATCGTCCTGGCAATTGTTCAACGCCCAGCGCACGCAATATTTGATGAAGTCCTCGGCGAGGTCCATATTGTCGTGGATATCGTTGAAGGCTACTTCTGGTTCGATCATCCAGAATTCAGCCAAGTGACGTGGAGTATTTGAATTTTCAGCACGGAAAGTAGGACCGAAAGTATAGATAGCGCCGAGGGCAGTAGCTGCCAATTCGCCTTCCAACTGACCTGATACGGTGAGCGAAGTAGTCTTGCCAAAGAAGTCGTCAGAGTAGTCGATCTTGCCTTCTTCGTCCTTCTTCAAATCGTAGAGGTTCTTTGTGGTGACTTGGAACATTTGACCAGCACCTTCGCAGTCGCTCGCAGTGATGATTGGAGTGTGGAAGTAGAAGAAACCCTTTTCGTGGAAGTATTGGTGCACAGCCATCGCCATGTTGTGACGAATGCGGAATACAGCACCAAAGGTATTAGTACGCAGACGCATGTGCGCGTGTTGACGCATGTATTCGAAGGTTTGACCCTTCTTTTGCATAGGATAGTCAGAGCCGCAGGCACCGAGCAATTCGATAGCGTTGGCTTGGATTTCAGAACTTTGACCAGCGCCTTCACTTTCTACGAGTGTACCATTTACCGAGAGGCAAGCACCAGTAGTGATTTGTTTGAGCAATTCTTCGTCGAATTTTTCAACGTCTGCTACGATTTGTATATTCTTGATTGTAGAACCATCGTTCAATGCGATGAAGTTCACAGCCTTGCTACCGCGGCGAGTTCTCACCCAACCCTTTACGCAAACTTCCTTGCCGTATTCGGTGCATGATAGCAGGTCAACGATTTTTGTACGTTTCATATTATAATTATACTTTTGATTTCCTATAATTTATTATTCGTAAGCGCCCATTTTGAGCATTGTCACTTCCTTTTCAGTCAAGAATCTCCAGTCGCCACGCTTCACGTTCTTCTTGGTCAAACCAGCGAAGTACACGCGGTCCAACTTGGTGACGCGATATTCGAAGTGTTCGAAGATACGGCGTACGATGCGGTTCTTGCCCGAGTGGATTTCGATACCCACTTGCTTCTTGTCTGTATCGCTCACGTATTCGATAGCATCCGCCTTGATGTCGCCATCTTCCAGCGTGATACCTTCGGCGATTTCTCTCAGGTGAGCTGCTGTCACGTTTTGGTCGGTAGTGACGTGATAGATTTTCTTCTTCAAGAATTTAGGGTGAGTCAATTTAGACGCCAATTCGCCGTCGTTGGTCAAGAGCAATACACCAGTAGTGTTGCGGTCAAGACGACCTACGGGATAGATTCTTTCGGGGCAAGCACCCTTGACCAAATCCATCACTGTCTTGCGATTTTGTGGGTCTTCGCTTGTAGTCACATAGCCCTTTGGCTTGTTCAAGAGGATGTACACCTTCTTTTCCATCTTCACAGCATCGTCGTGGAAGAGGACTACGTCCGAGCGCAGCACCTTGGTGCCCAATTCGGTCACCACTTCGCCATTCACAGTCACTACGCCCGCCTGGATGTACTTGTCGGCATCGCGGCGTGAGCAGATACCTGCGTTGGCCAAATATTTGTTCAGACGTACTGGAGCATTGGGGTCGAAGAATTCTTCCTTGTACTCCATACGCTTCTTTTGGCTGTATACGTTCTTCTTCTTGAATCCACCACCACCGGGACGATTGCCGTAGCCAGAGTAGGGGCGCTTTTCGCCACCACCTTCGCCACCTGCTGCAGGGCGTGCATATCCAGCACCTGAGGGACGCTTGCCCCAACGGTTTTCGCCAGCGCCTTGTGGACGGCGGTTAGGATTGCTGCCCAGGGCACCACCTTCGGGCGAGAAGAAGCGACGTTCGCGGTTGTCACCATTGTTGTAATTACTACGGTATCCACCACCGCGTGCATCTCTGCTGGCAGATGTTGAATAGTTGCTGCTACCCACTTTGCCATCGCGGCTGATTCGGGGGCGTGAAGTTCTGCCTTCAGATCTTCTGCCATTAGCACCTTGTCCGTTGTTCTCGTTGCGATTCATATAGCCATCACGGCTTCTGTTTTCGCTCTTTTTGTTAAAGAAATCGTCGTACATTTTTCTTTTAATTTGATTTCATACATTGGGGAAACACCGCTCCCCGTTTTCATTATAAAGTAAAAACTATTGATTAGTATACTCCAGTGTAGTTGTATGGAGTGATCTTCTTCAATTCTTCCTTCAATTCGTCGCTCACTTCCAATGTGTCGATGAAGGCATGGATGCTTTCGCCTGTCACTGCTGCATTGGTGCGAGTCAGTGCTTTGAGCGCTTCGTAGGGGTTAGGATAAGCTTCGCGGCGCAATACAGTTTGGATTGCTTCTGCCACGACTACCCAGCAGTTTTCGAGGTCAGCCTTGATAGCCGATTCGTTCAAGAGTAATTTGCCGAGACCCTTCAAAGTGCTTTGGAAGCTGATCAACGCGTGAGCCATAGGTACGCCGACGTTTCTGATGACGGTAGAGTCGGTCAAGTCGCGTTGCAGGCGGCTGACGGGCAACTTAGCACTCAGGTGTTCCAGGATAGCGTTGGCGATGCCGAGGTTACCTTCTGAGTTTTCAAAGTCGATAGGATTCACCTTGTGAGGCATAGCGCTCGAACCCACTTCGCCAGCCTTGATCTTTTGCTTGAAGTATTCCATAGAAACGTATTGCCAGAAGTCCTTGTCGAGGTCGAGCACTACGGTGTGGATGCGCTTCATCGCGTCGAAGATAGCTGAGAAGTTGTCGTAGTTAGAGATTTGAGTAGTATATTCTTCGCGTTCGATACCCAAGCGTTCGGGCAAGAAGTTGTTTGCGATAGTTCTCCAGTCGTATTGTGGATAAGCCACGTTGTGTGCGTTGAAATTACCTGTAGCCCCCCCAAACTTACCGCTCACTGGGCAAGCCTTCAATTGCTTCAGTTGAGTTTCGAGACGGTAAGCGAATACCTTTACTTCCTTGCCCAACTTTGTGGGAGAAGCGGGTTGTCCGTGTGTCTTAGCCAACATGGGGATATCCTTCCACTCTTCAGCAAAAGCGTTGAGTTGGTCGATCAACTCTTGAAGCATTGGGCAGTAAACTTCGTCCAAAGAATCCTTCAACATCATTGGCAACGAAGTGTTGTTGATGTCTTGAGAAGTCAAACCGAAGTGGATGAATTCCTTGAAAGTATCCAAACCGCCGATAGCGTCGAATTTTTCCTTGATGAAGTACTCGATAGCCTTCACGTCGTGGTTGGTCACGCTTTCGATAGCCTTCACGCGCTGAGCATCTGCTTCGCTGAAGTTCTCGTAGATACCACGAAGGGTAGGGAAGAGTGTAGCGTCGAAACCTTCCAACTGCTTTAATGGGAGTTCGCAGAGCATGATGAAGTATTCGATTTCCACCTTCACGCGGTATTTCATCAAAGCGTATTCCGAAAAATAAGGCGCCAATGCCTCAGTCTTGCTTCTGTATCGTCCATCTACGGGAGATACTGCAGTAAGCACATCCAATTGCATCATAATTGATTTAGATTAAGTATGATTGTGATTATTTTATTGTTTATTTGTCAAACGGAAGGTCGTGAATATATTTCACACGCAAAAATACAAAAAAATCTTTAATTTACCTACTCATCCCTTTAGAATCATTGTTCTCTGAAAAACAACGGCGTCTTAAATGTGCCGAATGGCAATACCTCTTACCATATAATTCTGGCTAAAATAACCCTACTCAAAATACTTGTAATATTACATTATAATAGATACAAAA
>JAZQSL010000030.1:0-5690 GCA_045630125.1 Alloprevotella sp.
AGTTAAAAGGTGTTAAAGACGTAAAAAAAAGATGATTTTGCCCAACAAACTTGCCGTAAAAGGCTACTTTTGATAAATGCAAAACTTCTGTTTGGACAAATGCTATTGAACAGCAAACACCCACCACCGACAGGCATTGAGTCGGTGGTGGGTGTCGCGTCAAGACGTCTTGGAAAAATCCTTATTCCAATGTGGAGAAATCGATGTTTGGCGCTTCGGTAGTATTGCCTGTGCGGTCGAAGTAAGTGCCGTGCTTCATATTCTGGTCGAAGAATCCGCCCATAGAGAGGAAGAAATGTTCGCCATTCACGCCACCGGTGTAGTCGAGGCGCATTTCCTGATGACCCGTAGTGTCGCAGGTGAAGCGTGCTTTGGTCACAGGAATCCATCTGCCGTCGGTAGTGCGTGCCCATTGGTTGCCATAGCAAGCCTTGCGGTTGATATAGCCCATGATGGGGTTGAAGTTTTCCAGGAATGAGTGCGCATTGGTATACCATGTCGAGGTCTTTGGACGACACCATGATGCCACGAGCACCCATTTGCTTTGGTGGTTGTCATAGAAATAGGCGGTATAGATGGTGCTGCCTTTGCCGTCAGGTCTCACACCCATCAAGAAGCGGCAGCACTCGCCAGCTTTCCAGTCGTAGTGCATGTAACTTTGTCCTCCTGAGCCTTCGTTGCCGAAATCGTTGATGGTGACATTCTTGCCCTTCTTTACGAGTTTGACACGCAGTGAGTCGGGGATTTCTTTGGGATTGTCTGTCACGAATGGGCTCCACACGGAGAAGAGCACGCGGCGCTTGTGTGGCGAGTTGTTTTGCATGCCAAAATAACCTTCACCAAATCCGCAAGCCATATAGTAACTGCTGGGGATATCACCTTCTTCGGGCACAGTGACTTCGTTGTAGAACCATTCGATCTTTTCTTTTGGCAAGACGTAACCCAAGTGAACAGAAGGTCCGCGACGGCCGAAGTGTGTGCTGAAATCAGGAGAAACGCAAGCCACCTTTTCGCTGACATAAACTGCTGCGACAGAACCAAAGGTCTTGCCTTCGTTGATTTTCAGACCGCGAATGTCCATTTTTACATATCCTGGTTGCTTCACCTTGAATGTTCCCAGTTCGATGCGTGTCAGTTCATCGCTGTCGAGTGTCACTTTCTTATTTTTGCCTAACAAGGAAACTTCGATGCGTGAGTGACCTTTGGCTTGCAGAGCGACGTCTATCTTGCCACTCTTCTTGGCGTAGAAATAGAAGCTGACCACAGTTTCTTTCTCGTTCCAGTTGCGAATAGCGTTTCTGCCTTCATCGATAGATCCAGAACGACCAGCGGTGATATAGGCATTGCCAGCCAATGTTACGACGGTCTCGCTTTGAGCTGTGGCTGGTGTTAGATGGAGTAGGGCAGCTACAAAAGCTACAAGTTTGAAAATACTACTTCGTGTCATATACAATATTTTTGAAATTGATAATCGGTGGTTTGATAAATGGACTATGTCTTTGCAAAGGTATCAAAAAAGATTGGTATGTGCATATATCTGTCGAAATAATATTGGTTGATTCTCCTCTCGGCTGAAGATGGGTTGGGAAAGAAAAAGTATTTTTTGACCTCGCTCTAAAAAGAAGATGGTGCATTTATTTATATTTTCAAAAATTACTAACTTTGCACAGCAAACAATGAACTAATGGCAAAAAAGAACAAGAAGAACTGGTATATCCCCGTGGGGCAATCTATCACAGAACTGGACAGAAAGGTTTTGGCCTTTCAGGAACGTGGAGTATTAGTTCCCCCACGCACACTGATCAAGACACCTGAGCAAATCGAAGGCATCCGCCGCTCGGGGGTGGTGAATACGGGTGTGCTGGACTTGGTGGCGAGCGAAATCCGCGCCGGCATGAGCACAGCAGAGATTGATCGCTTGGTCTACGAGTACACCATGGATCACGGTGCTATACCCGCGCCGCTCAACTATGAGGGATTTCCCAAAAGTGTGTGCACCAGTGTGAACGAGGTCGTTTGCCACGGTATTCCCAGCGAGGACGAAATCCTGGAGGAAGGCGATATCATCAACGTCGATGTATCGACTATTCTCGACGGCTACTACAGTGACGCGTCGCGTATGTTCGTGATTGGCGAGACTTCGCCCGAAAAACAAAAATTGGTGGACGTGGCGCGCGAATGTCTAGAGATTGGTATGAAAGCCGCTCAACCATGGGGCTTCGTGGGCGATATTGGTAAGGCAATTGCTAAGCATGCGCACAAACATGGCTTCAGCGTTGTACGCGATATGTGCGGTCACGGCGTAGGATTGGAATTCCACGAAGAACCCGAAGTAGACCATTATGACACACGCCGTCGCGGCATGTTGCTGGTGCCTGGCATGACCTTCACCATCGAACCGATGATCAATATGGGTACATGGGAAGTCTTCGTCGATGAGGAGGACGATTGGACCGTAGTAACCGAAGACGAATTGCCTTCGGCACAATGGGAGCACACCTTCGTGATGACGGAGCATGGGCTCGAGATATTGAGTCATTAAGGCTTGACCTTGTTTACCTCACGCATACATTATATATAATAGTAGTATACTTTCTTTCGCAATTATGCTAAAAAAACATAATCCCAACGACCCCATTACTATCCTGGCGATAGAGTCAAGTTGCGACGACACGTCGGCTGCTGTATTGCGCGACGGACGTCTGTTGAGCAACGTCACTGCTGGCCAAGCCGTGCACGAGGCTTATGGTGGCGTGGTGCCAGAATTGGCATCGCGTGCGCACCAACAAAACATCGTGCCGGTAGTGGACCAAGCGCTCAAGAAAGCGGGTGTGACCAAGGAAGAACTTTCTGCCATCGCCGTGACACTCGGGCCCGGTTTGATGGGATCCTTGCTGGTCGGCACGTCGTTTGCCAAGGGCTTGGCGCTTTCGTTGGGCATCCCACTGATAGATTGCAACCACCTACAGGGACATATCCTGGCGCACTTTATACAAGAGGGCGACGAGGACAGGGCAGTACCTCCTTACCCCTACCTGTGCTTGTTGGTGAGCGGTGGTAATTCGCAAATCGTAAAGGTAAATTCCTATCGCGACTTCGAACTATTAGGTCAAACCATTGACGATGCTGCAGGCGAAGCCATCGACAAGTGTTCGAAGGTGATGGGATTGGGCTACCCCGGCGGTCCCATCATCGACCGTCTGGCACGACAGGGCGATCCCAAGGCTTTCCAGTTCAGCAAACCTAATATCGCGGGCTTGGATTATAGTTTCAGCGGACTAAAAACTTCTTTCCTCTATTTCCTGCGAGATCAATTGAAAGAAGACCCTGACTTTATCGAAAAGAACAAAAACGACCTGGCGGCTTCGCTGGAGAAAACCATCGTGGATATCTTGATGAAGAAACTGAAGCAGGCGGTCAAGGAGACGGGCATCAACCATGTGGCACTGTCGGGCGGTGTATCAGCCAACACGGGCTTGAGAAATGCCTTCAAGAATATGCAGCAGGGTGCTGGTTGGAACATTTATATTCCACCATTCAGCTATACGACAGATAATGCTGCGATGATTGCCATCACGGCTTACTATAAATTTCTTGACGGCGAGTTCTGCGACATCAACAAACCCGCCTTCTCGAGAACAGTGATTTAGAAATTGCATATATCATTTGGACTTGTAATAAA
Source organism: Alloprevotella sp. (assembly GCA_045630125.1). Lineage (GTDB taxonomy): Bacteria > Bacteroidota > Bacteroidia > Bacteroidales > Bacteroidaceae > Alloprevotella. Next base: position 3,683 of record JAZQSL010000030.1, read on the forward strand.
AAATAGATATGGAATTTGATATCAAAAATATCAGCAAAGAAATCAACGAAATGCTGTGGCGTCAACATCAAAGTGTGTCGACAGCCGAGAGTTGTACAGCTGGACGAATCGCCAGCACGATCACAGCCATCCCCGGCAGTTCTAATTACTTCAAGGGCGGATTGGTATGCTACAGCAACGAGTTGAAGCAGGAACTGCTGAAAGTAGATAGCGAACTGATAGAAGAAAATACCGCTGTGTGCGAAGAGGTGGTGAAGCAAATGGTCATCGGCGCCAACGAATTGTTTAAGACCGACGTCGCCGTAGCCATCAGCGGATGGGCAGGTCCGACTGCTCCCGATGGTATATGTGGTAGCGGCATCGTGGGTACGATATGGATAGCTGTGGGCAAAGAGGGAAATATCGTTACTAAAAAGTTAGTGGAAGACCACGGCCGTGAAAAGAATCTGACCATTGCGACAAAAGAAGCCATGGCGATGCTCCGTGATTACTTGAAGGAAATCCTGCCACCACTTGAAGATGATGAACAAGAACCGCCAGTGATATTTGTATAATACGTTTAGAGTACATATATAATATATAGGGTGACAAAAAGTTAGGCAAAATCGCAAAGCAACTGTGTGATACACAAAAAATACAGAAAGTGCTTTGCTGTTAAAAATAAAATGTCTAAATTTGCACCCCGTAAGCGAAATAGGCTGGACCGCGAAGCTTGGATACCACCCCAAGATTACGCAACAACAAACCACCAAGCCCGGTCGACAGCAGAAAATAGGCTTACACAATTCCGAACATTAAAATAAGCGAAAGCAATGTCTAAGATTTGTCAAATTACAGGAAAGAAGGCCATGATTGGCAACAATGTTTCGCACTCAAAGCGTCGCACAAAGCGTACGTTTGATGTAAACTTGTTTAATAAGAAGTTTTACTACGTAGAACAAGATTGCTGGATCACCCTCCGCATCAGCGCAGCAGGTTTGCGTATGATTAATAAGGTAGGTCTCGACGCTGCGTTGAACAACGCCGTAGCTAAGGGATATTGCGATTGGAAAAATATTAAAGTAATTGGTTAAGACTTTAAACTATGGCAAAGAAAGTAAAAGGCAATCGTGTCCAAGTAATCCTTGAGTGCACTGAAATGAAAGAAAGTGGTCTGCCCGGAACTTCACGTTATATCACAACTAAGAACCGTAAGAATACACCAGACCGTTTGGAGTTGAAGAAATACAACCCCATCTTGAAAAGAATGACTATTCACAAAGAAATTAAATAATTTGTAAGCCATGGCAAAGAAAGTAGTTGCAACCCTTAAGACCGGCAAAAACGATGGCCGCTCTTACACCAAAGTTATCAAAATGGTAAAGAGCCCTAAGACTGGTGCTTACATTTTTGATGAAAAGATGGTTCCTAACGATGACGTAAAGGAATTCTTCAGCAAGTAATTATATACTTCCAGATAAATGAGACATTGTTGATTCGCTCAGCAATGTCTTTTTTTTATATGTGTTTGATTCAGGGTGGAGTTGTTCGTGGTAGTTTGTGTTATCTTGATCGTTTGTTTTTTTTGACATGTTTTTTCAAAATACACATGTAAGAATTTATGTTCTTCAGCATCTTTCATTAATTTTCTTGAATTTTAATTTTGTCAAACCAATAAAAACATCGATTTTTGCAGTCCGTGCCTAAGGGAAGGCATAAATCTTTGAAAAAAGAGTAAAATTTTTTTATTGCAGTTAATAGGCTGGCCTTTATATATTTATACATATTTTGGCTGGTTTTGGTACGCACGAATTTTAAAATTTCTTGTCAAAACATTTGGCAGTTATTAAAAAAGTGTGTACTTTTGCACTCGCTAATCAGGAAACGCCCTGGTGAGCGACTTTAAAAAGAAGCGTTCTTTGAAAGCAATTCCATAAAACTTTTTGTAGAGAAGTACAAGGAGAATATATAATGACTATGTATATAGCATGATATGTTCGGGTGTAAATTTTCTACTGTCGATTTACTT
>JAZQSL010000031.1:0-11291 GCA_045630125.1 Alloprevotella sp.
CGACATGGCTACGATCCGACTTGGCAGTCTGCCATAGCAGTCATCAATTTCAGACTTTTGCCAAACTTCTCCTTCTTACTTTTAAGTTAGTTCCACTGATACGGAAAGTAAAATATAGTAAGTAAATAGCTTTATCTTTCTATTATTTCAAAGGACTATTTATCGACTCTTACGCGACAGTTATGAATAATATTAATCCTAACATTGGCATTTTCTACTAGATTGCAGAAGAATTATACTTATTTTAGACTTGCTTTTGATACCAATGGGATACTTATGTATTCGAAACAAATCGCTATTCATTTGAAAAGCTTTTAGCAAACTCCTAAATTAAAAGTAGTCAACAAACAAAAAAAACAGAGGAAATTCTAATTCCTCTGTCATAAATATATAGATCAATATCTTATAGTTTACGCTTCGACCATGTTGTAACCTAAGCGCTTCAATTCCACAGCGATACCACAGAGGTAAAGTTCGTGCAGGCAAGTAACGTAGGCACGGAATGCTTCGGGGGTACCTGGTTCTGCTGGACTGCGACGAAGGGCGCTAACAAGGCGTGCTGAACAAGTGCTGACTATCTTCTCACAACGCTTAAAGTCTTCCTCATTCATACCCAGAACTTCCTCACGGATATACTCGTCCATCTCGTCGTAACCACGTGCTGCCTTGAGTGAACCGTAAAGTGATTCAGCACCTTTTGCCAAGACCTCGGGACATTGGTCCCACCACTGAGCGTATGCCATTCCGATGTACATCATCCAACCTAAGGAGGTCGTGGGATAGTCCGTAAATTCACGGATGCCATCACCAATGTATGCTTGACAAGTATCTTCCCATAGTGCATCCAAATCGGGACATTCGGGGAAGGGTGTCGAGATAAGATTTTGCGAGACCAAGGAGTCTCGCAAATCAGTCTGTATCAATTGTTGAAAATTCATAGCAAAGAGCAATTATTACTTCACGCTATCGCAGATTTGCTTGAGTTTCTGTATCTTAGTCTCAGCATCTGCTTTCTTCTTCTTTTCCATTTCCACTACAGCAGCAGGTGCGTTTGCCACGAACTTTTCGTTAGAGAGTTTCTTCTCTATACCCTTCAAGAAACCTTCGAGACGTGCGATTTCTGCCTTTGCCTTTTCTGCTTCTGCTGCCATATCTACGAGACCTTCGAGCAAGATTGCAAACTCTGTAGTACCTACCATGAACGATACGCTTGCAGTGTCCTTTTCGGCAACTTGTTGGATTTCAGAAGTACCCGCCATCTTTTGCACGAGTGTATTGTATGCCTTGATGGGGTTCTCGCCTACGACTTGCAGGTGGAGTCCTTCACGTGGAGAAATACCCTTGGCAGCACGTTCAGCACGTACGCCAGTGATGACTTGCTTCACTACCTCGATATCAGCGAGGAGTTGTTCGTCGGCAACAGTAGGTTCGTCGAAGATACGTGGACTAACCATCAGACTTTCACCATCTTGACGTTGTTCAAGTGCTTGCCACAATTCTTCGGTGATAAATGGCATGAATGGGTGGAGCAAGTGGAGCAAATCGTCGAAGTGTGCCAACACTGCCTTGTATGTAGTAGCGTCGATAGGCGAACCGTAGGCAGGTTTAATCATTTCGAGATAGAGGGCAGAGAATTCGTCCCAGAACAGTTTGTAGACTTCCATCAATGCTTCGCTCAGGCGATATTTGCTGAAGAGGTCTGCCACTTCCTTAGCACGTTTGCGGATGCAAGCGCTCATCCATTCGGTCGCTACCTTCGCAGTTTCAGGTTGTTCGATATCTGCTACTTCCCAACCCTTCACCAAGCGGAAGGCATTCCAAATCTTATTGTTGAAGTTACGTCCTTGTTCACAGAGTGCTTCGTCGAAAAGGATGTCATTGCCAGCAGGTGCTGAGAGCATCATACCCATACGTACACCGTCGGCACCGAATTGGTCAATCAAATCCAATGGGTCGGGCGAGTTACCGAGCGATTTAGACATCTTGCGTCCCAACTTGTCACGCACGATACCAGTGAAGTAAACGTTGCGGAAAGGCATATCCTTCATGTATTCATATCCCGCCATAATCATACGTGCCACCCAGAAGAAGATGATATCTGGACCAGTCACGAGGTCGCATGTAGGATAGTAATAGTTGATTTCCTCGTTGTCGGGATTGTTGATACCGTCGAAGAGTGAGATTGGCCACAACCAACTTGAAAACCAAGTATCGAGTGCATCGTCGTCCTGACGAAGGTCTTCGATAGTGATGTTTTCGTATCCGCTGATAGCGTGTGCCAACTGCAATGCTTGTTCGGCAGTTTCTGCTACGACGAACTTTTCTTCAGCGCCTTCTGCTGTAGGCAAGAAGTAAGCAGGGATGCGATGTCCCCACCACAATTGGCGAGAGATACACCAGTCTTGGATACCAGTCAACCAGTTATTGTAAGTCGCTTTGTATTTCGAAGGATAGAACTTCAATTCGTCGTTCATCACTGGTGGCAGAGCGATGTCTGCAAAGTGTTGCATGCTAAGGAACCATTGCATACACAGACGTGGTTCTACGGCAGTATCGGCGTTACGTTCGCTATAACCCACCTTGTTTTCGTAGTCTTCTACCTTTTCGAGGAGGTCTGCAGCTGCCAAGTCCTCGGCGATTTGCTTACGCACGTCCATACGGTCCATACCTACGTACATGCCTGCTGCTTCGCTGATAGTAGCGTCGGCGTTGAAGATATCGATAGTTTCGAGGTTGTGTGTCTTGCCCAAAGCGTGGTCATTCACATCGTGCGCAGGAGTTACCTTCAAACAACCCGTACCGAATTCGATGTCTACGTAGCGGTCTTCGATGACGGGGATGCTACGGTTCACCAAAGGTACGATGACGTTTTTACCCTTCAACCAAGTATTCTTTGGGTCCTTTGGGTTGATACACATTGCAGTGTCACCCATGATAGTTTCGGGACGTGTAGTTGCCACTACGGCATAGCGTCTACCATTAGCATCACGATGGATTACTTGACCTTGTACGGGTTCTTCGCCTTCTGCTACAGCGGGCATTTCCACTTCGCCATCGGTAGAACCAGCAGGTTCGTCTACGAAATATCTGAGGTAATAGAGTTTGCTCTTTTCGTCACGATAGATGACCTCCTCGTTGGAGAGTGCAGTCTGTGCCTTGGGGTCCCAGTTGACCATACGCAGTCCACGATAGATAAGTCCCTTATTATATAGGTCTACGAAAACCTTGATAACGCTTTCGCTGCGCTTTTCGTCCATGGTAAATGAAGTACGGTCCCAATCGCAAGATGCTCCAAGACGACGCAATTGCTTGAGGATGATACCACCGTGTTCTTCGGTCCAATCCCAAGCGTGCTTCAAGAATTCTTCACGAGTCAGGTCGCTCTTCTTGATACCTTGTTCAGCGAGTTTCTTCACCACCTTCGCTTCGGTAGCGATAGAAGCATGGTCGGTACCTGGTACCCAACAAGCGTTCTTGCCTTCCATACGTGCACGACGCACGAGGATGTCCTGGATAGTATTGTTGAGCATGTGCCCCATGTGCAATACACCTGTCACATTGGGGGGAGGAATGACCACGGTATAGGGTTCACGACCATCTGGTTTAGAACTGAACAACTTGTGTTCCATCCAATATTGGTACCATTTTCCCTCTACTTCTTCGGGATTGTATTTACTTGCTATTTCCATTGTATATGTGGTTTTGTTGAGTTTTTATTTAGTGGAGGGAGGTTGCTGACTTTGGCTCTGCCTCCTGCCCGCTAGAAAGAGTCTAGATTTTCTAGAAAGTCTAGAAATCATAGATATTCTAGGAAAATCAATATCCGTCTATTGCTTTACGCCAATTATTTCTTCACCCATTCAAGAGCACCATTGAATATAGCGTCTTTGCGGTTGATGATACAGCGGCGATGCTTGCCTGGTTTCTTCTTGAGCGCCTTACCATCTTCGGTCAGTGCCACGGCATCAACTATCCAATCCTCAGCACGGCGCAATTCGGTATTGGGCACATCGTCATACTGATAGGTCAGTCTGCGCATTTCAACAGCGAAGCCACCATCCATGGCACGGAAGATGAGCTGGTAGTTGAATCGCACACGGTCCGAAGTCCATGCTTTACGCTTGAAGTAAAGGTATTCCTCCATGGTCACGACTACGAGACCACCGAGTGTATCAGCCTCAGTGATACGTGCTTTGGACAGAGCGTCTGGCCCCTTCACCAGCGCTTGTTGGGCATAGTCCATCAAGGCGAGAAATACCTGTTCGCGAGTCACGCCATTTGTATTAAATATCTGTTTAAAGGTGACATATCCATTCTCTGTAGGGACAGCACCTGCCAAATATTTTGCATCGTCTGCCCCACCCTTTTGCGCTGTCATCGCAAGGGGTAAACATAGCATCAGTGCTAGTATTGTTTTTTTAACCAATGCATTCATCATTCTTTTTCATTAAATATTTAACAACTAACGTACAAAGATACAAAAATATATTAATATAAAAATATTATCAGTTGGCGGAATTAAATTAGTGCATATTTTTTACTCTTTAATATGTCCAACAAGTTATTTTTAATATTGATCTAAACCTTTAAAAAATATTAAAGAAAAAAAACAAAACACTATACTTTTTTTGTGGCAGATATAATTTTCTAAAAAGCCAGGTTTTTATTGTAGTCTCATTTCTACTGCGAAAGTAGTACCTATACCTATTTGACTTGATTTCACATAAATTTTTCCATTATGATACTCCTCAACAATGCGTTTTGCAAGTGAAAGACCTAATCCCCAACCACGTCTTTTAGTAGTAAATCCAGGACGAAAGACATTCTTGAAATTACCTGAGGGGATTCCCTTACCTGTATCTGTAACCTCTATTACAACATTGTTTTCAGACCTATATATATATATATCCAAACTGCCACAACCCTGCATAGCATCAATTGCATTCTTACAAAGGTTTTCAATTACCCACTCAAATAGTGGAGCATTCATACTCACGTACACTTCATCTGTAGGGATACTAACATTCATCTTCACTTGATCAGAAGCACGATGACTGATATACTCTGCTACACGTGCTACGACATCACATAAATTTTCAACCTTTAATTCTGGAGCAGAACCAATTTTTGAAAAGCGTTCAGCTATAAGTCTAAGACGACTAATATCTTTGTCCATCTCTACAAACATTGGATCGTTAGGATATGTTTCTCGGAGTACTTCAGACCACGCTGTTAGTGATGAAATTGGAGTGCCTAATTGGTGAGCAGTCTCTCTTGACAGGCCTACCCATACTTTATTTTGTTCTGCTCTTTTAGATGATAATAAAGCATATATGCCAATGAGTGCAAAGAGTGCGACAACACCCAACTGTATATAAGGGTATGAGGCAAGGCGCTTGAGCATCAATGATTCGCCATAACAAATTGTGATATAGTTTTTGTTTTTCAGAGCAATGTGTTCTTCTTCTTCAGTCAAGAAAATGCGGATACAACGTCCAGCTTTTTTCATATCATAGATTTCTTGCACTAATGCATCTTTACTATTTTCTTGCTTTTCAAGATTTCTTTGCTCCAGCACATTGCCCTCTGCATCAATTACGATGACTGGTATGGAACCATTTTCTTTGAGTACTTTTAGTACAAGAGTGAGATCTGTGTTGTTATCAGCCTGCCCCATGACCCGCATGGCTTCGGCCCAAACTTCCATGCGTGTGTGTTCTTCTTGCTTAAGGTCTTTTATCAATTCGTGGGATACCCATAGTGATACAACCGTGATAAGTAAAGCTACAATGCCTAGCCCTACTTTTACGGTATTAATACTATGATTCCATTTCACTTTCATGGTATTTATAATGCAGACAGAGTGTTTATTAGTCTATTTCCTTGTTCTCGTTAATGGTTTTTATTACTTCTTCTATATAACAGAGGACTTCATCCCTACCTCGACCATTTTCACTGCTCGTTACAAAATATGGTGGAAGTTCCTCCCATGACTCTTTTAATTTTTGACAGAAAGTCTTTACGTTTTGTGCAACTTTAGACGCAGAAGATTTGTCTGCTTTTGTAAATATTATACCAAAAGGGACACCTTCTTCTCCTAACATTGTAATGAATTCTAAGTCTATTTTTTGTGGAGCAAGACGTGAATCTATCAAGACGAACAAACAGGTTAGTTGGCGTCTTTCAGTGACATAGTACTTTATAATCCGGCCAAGAATCTCTGTGTCCTTTTTACTACGTTTGGCGTATCCATAACCAGGGAGATCGACCAAGTACCATTCGCCATTAATAATAAAGTGGTTGATAAGCATGGTTTTTCCTGGAGTCGAAGACGTCATAGCAAGTCCCTTACGACCTGTAAGCATATTTATCAAACTGCTTTTCCCTACATTGCTTCGACCAATAAAAGCAAACTCTGGCAAGTTGCCATCTGGGCACTTGTCCGCCCTACTATTACTTATATAAAATTCAGCACTCTTGATTTTCATATTTTTGTTTTTAAAAGTGTGACAAAGTTACGAAAAAAATATTCAATCATTCTTATTTAATAAAATGAAGTCTTTGTAATGGACTATGAAAAATAGAGGTCGACTACATTTTCTTTACCACCTATTGTTATTTTAAAATTTAACTAAATATCATTATTTGAATTATTCAAAAAAAAACCATAGTGAGAGGATTTGTCACTATGGTCAAATATTTTAACGATATAATAAAATTATTTTTTTGTCCAACTATCTCGTAAGCCAACTGTTCTATTAAAAACAGGATGCTCAGGAGTAGAGTCTTTATCAATATTATAGTATCCTATGCGTTGGAATTGCAAGTAAGTATATTGTGGTAGTGTAGCAACCCATTCTTCAATGAATGCGTTCTTATTTACCTTCAAAGAGTTAGGATTAATAAATGGTCGCATTGCTTCTATGCCACGTACACCATTTTCCTTTTCATATTGCTTAATAGCATCTCGAGGATTTTCGCAGATCCAAAGACAACTATAGTCACGTACTTCGCAAGGTATACAATGATTAGTGCTAACCCAATGGAGTGTCTTTCCCTTAATCTTACGATCTGCACCTGGCATTCCGCTCCTTGTTTCTGGGTCATATGTAGCATGAATGCATACGATGCGACCTTCTGCATCTTTTTCGACACATTTACTTGGATCTTCATCACACTTGATTATGTAGGCATTCTTCAATCTCACCTCTTTACCAGGACCAAGTCGCATAAATTTCTTGCCACCATCTTCCATAAAATCATCACGTTCGATATAGAGTTCACGACTGAAACGGATGATGTGTGTGTCAGAATTTTCATCCTCTGGATTATTTATGGCTTTCATTTCTTCAACTTTTCCTTCTGGATAGTTGTCAATAATGAGTTTGACTGGATCAACTACAGCACTTACACGGAGCGCCCTTTGATTCAAATCTTCACGACACGCAGCTTCCAACAGTTTGATGTCATTTAGTGCATCAAATGTGGTGTAACCAATCTTGTCGATAAAATTTAGTATTGCCTGTGGGCTATATCCACGACGACGTATTCCACAGAGTGTTGGCATCCGAGGATCGTCCCATCCGCTTACTACACCCTCTGTGGTCAGAGTGAGCAGGTTGCGCTTAGACATTAAGGTGTAGTTGAGATTAAGTTTATTGAACTCAAATTGTCGAGGGCGATTGTCGTTGATATCACCTTCATCTCCTCTCCATTCCTTAATCCAAGTAACGAAGAGATCGTATAAATCTCTATGTGGCACAAATTCAAGTGTACATATAGAGTGTGTGACACCTTCTAAATAGTCACTTTGTCCATGCGTAAAGTCATACATAGGATATGCATTCCACTTTGTACCTGTGCGCCAATGCGGAAGATTAAGTACACGATACATGATTGGGTCACGGAAGTGCATATTAGGGCTTGCCATATCAATTTTGGCTCGCAAAATCATCTTTCCAGGTTCGACGTTACCACTATTCATCTCGCGGAAAAGGTTGAGACTTTCTTCAGCTGGACGATTTCTATAGGGACTATTTATACCTGGCTCTGTGGGTGTACCCTTTTGGGCTGCAATTTCTTCAGAAGTCTGCTCATCAACATAGGCTTTGTTGTTGAGTATACACCATTCGGCAAAATCCCATAAGTCTTGAAAATAATCACTTGCATAGCAGACGCCAGCCCAGTTATATCCTAACCACTGAATATCTTCTTCAATGGCACGAACATATTCCAAATCTTCCTTCTGTGGATTTGTGTCGTCCATGCGAAGATAGCACTGTCCACCAAATTTTTCAGCTATTCCGAAATCTATTGCAATAGCCTTAGCATGGCCGATATGGAGGTATCCATTGGGTTCTGGCGGAAAGCGAGTTTGCAATCTTCCACCATTCTTGCCTTCTGATAGGTCGTTTTGAACTATTTTTTCTATGAAGTTCAATGACTTCTTTTCTTGAATTTCAAGTTTTGCGTTGCAGTCCATTATATAGTGTTTATTAATTTCTTCTATTAGTTAGCCATTTCAGAGATGAATTTGATGCGTACGAGTCTTATCTCCTCTTCGCTGTAATCATTGCCAAGTTCTTCTATAGCAGCTTCAAGGTCATCTGTTTCAGATTCCTTTAAATATAGATAGATATCATTGATGTGTTCATCTTCCATTACCTCTTCAATGAAATAGTCGATATTCAACTTAGTACCTGAATATACAATAGCTTCAATTTCATCAAGTAGTTCTTCAAATTCTATACCTTTTGACACAGCAATATCATCAAGTGCCACCTTACGGTCTATACTTTGAATAATACTAACTTTGATTTTAGACTTATTAGCAACGGTACGTATGCGTAGGTCTTCTGGACGTTCTACATCGTTTTCTTCACAGTGACGCTTGATTAATTGACAGAATGCTTCACCATAGCGTTTTGCCTTTCCTGCTCCAACACCAGGAATATTTTGCAGTTCGTCAATAGTCTGTGGATAGATTGTAGCCATTGCCTCGAGCGAGGGATCTTGAAAGATGACATATGGTGGCACATCCAACTCTTTGCTCATTCGTTTTCTCAAATCTTTGAGCATCTGATACAACGCAGGATCTACTGCACAAGCAGCACCGCTTTGCATGGGTTCCATCTCTTCAATATCATCAAAATCTTTATTTTCGACAATCATGAAACTTACAGGCTTTTTCAAGAATGAATGCCCTTCTTTTGTAACTTTCAAGACTCCATAGTTCTCTACGTCCTTGTAGAGATAACCAGCAATCAGCGCCTGTGCAATAACTGCAAACCATACTTTATCATCAACTTCGTCACCACAACCAAACAAATCAATATCATCATGATGATGAGACATTATCTCTTCAGTTTCACGTCCAATGATGATGTTTTTGATATAGTCGTCTTTAAATTTTTCCTTTGTTGCAAGTATCACTTGGATTACTTTGCATAGATGTTCTTTTGCTTCCACTTGTTTTTTGGGGTTACGGCAATTGTCACAATTGCCACAGTTTTCATATTTATAATATTCACCAAAATAATGAAGGAGTAGTTTCCTTCTACACACAGAAGACTCAGCATAAGCTGCTGTTTCTTTAAGTAATTGTCTACCGATATCCTGTTCTGCAACAGGTTTGCCTTCCATAAATTTTTCAAGTTTTTGAAGGTCTTTTGAGTTGTAATACGTAATACAAGCTCCCTCGCCGCCGTCTCGTCCAGCTCTTCCGGTCTCTTGGTAATAACCTTCCAGACTTTTGGGGATATCATAGTGAATAACAAATCTCACATCTGGTTTATCTATGCCCATTCCAAAAGCTATTGTAGCCACGATTACATCTATTTTTTCCATGATGAAATCGTCTTGGGTTTTGGTTCGCGAAGCTGCATCCATGCCAGCATGATAAGCCTCTGCTTTTATATTATTCGTTTGTAAGACTTTTGTTAATTCTTCTACTCTTTTCCTGCTTAAGCAATAGATAATACCACTTTTGCCAGAATTTTGGAGTATATACTTAATGATATCTTTGTCTACATTTTCAGTCTTTGGCTTTACCTCATAATATAAATTCGAACGATTGAATGAACTCTTAAACTCAACTGCATCTGCAATGCCAAGATTTTTCTTAATATCTGTTCGCACTTTATCTGTTGCCGTAGCTGTAAGTGCAATTACAGGTGCTTCACCAATTTGACTTATAATAGGTCGAATTTTGCGATATTCCGGTCTAAAGTCATGTCCCCATTCCGAAATACAATGTGCTTCATCGACAGCGTAAAATGAAATTTTAATACTTCTTAAAAATTCTACATTCTCTTCTTTTGTTAAAGATTCAGGAGCAACATAAAGAAGCTTTGTTCTTCCAGACAAAATATCCCCACGAACTTTATCAATTGCTGATTTGTTGAGCGACGAATTGATAAAGTGGGCGACTCCATCATCCTCGCTGGTATAACGGATGGCATCTACTTGATTTTTCATCAGCGCTATCAACGGAGATATTACAATAGCTGTACCCTCCATAAGCAGTGCAGGCAATTGATAGCACATAGATTTACCTCCACCTGTGGGCATCAGCACGAATACATCGTGCCCATCGAGCAGAGTTCGGATGATAGATTCTTGATTGTCCTTGAAACTATCAAAACCGAAATACTTCTTGAGTGATTCCTGCAAGTTGAAGTTTTCGTTCATAAAATCAGTTTTGAGATATTTATTTTATCTGTACTAAACACCAGCTTTCTATAAAGCAAAAACAAAGTTATAAACAAGTTTTGAAATCACACAACTTTTTTTCTATTTTTTGACAAATATTTTTTTCCTGAGACAAGTAATCGGCATTTTTTGCAAACTTAGGATGCGTATAATTATATATACAAAATGCCCGTTGGCGAAATCAAACCATTATGATTTAATTTCCCCAACGGGATATATATGTGTATTGGGCCGTCGAGTCAATCAACCTCAGTATAGTGATGACAAAGGCAAGTAATCTTGCATCAACCACGCTCTTGTATACCCCAGTGATAGCCGTCATAGATTAAATTAGAACTCACGTTGATAGAGGGTAAAAACAATACTGTGACTGCTCATCTTGATAGTCATCTTGTTGCCGTCCACTTCGATGGGGGCGATTCTCTCAAAGGATGATGATAAAAAAAGTCTTACCTTTTTTAAATTTTGCGACGTCTCGTTGAAATTATCTAAGACTTTTTTACAACAAAACGTTGCATTTTTTTAGTATCTCCTCGAAACATTTGCAGATTTCGTATAGTCTACAGAAAAATCCTACTAAA
>JAZQSL010000032.1:0-1519 GCA_045630125.1 Alloprevotella sp.
TGCCCAAAGAGGCGTCTGAACAGCCTGAGGCGGATATTCCACGTTTTGCGGTGGTTGGCCGTCCTAATGTAGGAAAGAGCAGTCTGGTCAATGCCTTCATCGGCGAGGACCGCCATATTGTAACTGACATCGCAGGAACAACCCGCGATAGTATATACACACGTTATGACAAGTTCGGTTTTGACTTCTATCTTGTGGACACAGCGGGAATCCGTCGTAAGAATAAAGTGACGGAAGATCTTGAGTTCTATAGTGTAATGCGAAGCATTCGAAGCATCGAGAACTCTGATGTGTGCATTCTGATGCTTGATGCGACGCGTGGAATTGAGGGACAGGATTTGAATATTTTCCAAGTGATCCAGCGCAACCAGAAGAGTATAGTGGTTGTGGTAAATAAATGGGACCTTGTGCAGGACAAATCGCAAAAGGTGATGGATGAGTATGAATCGGCTATCCGTAATCGCATGGCACCATTCAGCGATTTCCCCATCATTTATGCGAGTGCGCTTACCAAACAGCGAATCTTTAAGATTCTTGAAACGGCCAAGGACGTTTACTTGTCTCGCCGTCGTAGGGTGGCTACCGCAAAACTCAACGAGGAGTTGCTCCCATTGATTGAGGCCTATCCGCCACCATCAATGAAAGGTAAATATATCAAAATCAAGTATTGCATGCAATTGCCCGATACGCGCGTTCCGAGTTTTGTTTTCTATGCAAACCTCCCTCAATATGTGAAGGAACCCTATCGCCGTTTCCTTGAAAATAAGATTCGCGAACGCTGGGACTTCTCTGGTACGCCAATCAATATCTTCATCCGTCAGAAGTGAAACGCTTCCTGTCCATATTGCCCCTGGTGTCCATCCTTCTTTTTACGGCATGCCGCAAAGAAGTGCAGGATCTGAACTCAAGTGCTGCTGTCTGTAGTCAGGCCGAGATATATTACCAGAATCTCTTAGCTGGTCAGTATGAAAAGTATTTGGAAGGAATTTCAGGTGTGTGTGCGATGTTGCCCGAACAACGGACGCAGACATTGCAGGCATTAAAGGCATTCTGTCAAAACCAACAGGCACAACATGGCGGAATGTTATCTGTGCGTGGAACTGAGGCATTGCTTCAAGATAAGCGTGCCGAGGTCTATATGGACATAATTTACGCAGATTCCGCATCAGAAAGAATAGTTATTCCTATGGTGCTTGAGGATGGTGTGTGGAGAATGGAATGAAAATATTTTGCTCTATTTGAAAATAACGAAAAAGGCTGGCCAAAGTCTATAATGACATAGTGCCAGCCTTTTTTCTGTCCTATAATATTATATAATAATGTGTATCAAAAATATTTTGTTATTTCTTTAAAAAAGTTGCCTGTATGTTTTGTCATATTGTGGAAAGTGTCTACCTTTGCACCCGCAAACGAGAAACAACGGAGTTTGCGATTGAGTTCTTTGAAAGATTTCACATAAGACATTAAGGAAATGTAGTACAAGCTTTTTTATAAAAGGAAGCGAACCGTCGATTCAATT
>JAZQSL010000033.1:0-42274 GCA_045630125.1 Alloprevotella sp.
TTATTTATGGTGGCTATAGCGCCGGGGTTCCACCTCTTCCCATTCCGAACAGAGAAGTTAAGCCCGTCCACGCCGATGGTACTGCCGACAGGTGGGAGAGTAGGTAGCCGCCGCCCTATACGAACCGCTTGGAAAGACGAAATGATCTTTTCAAGCGGTTTTCGTTTTGTCTAGCCCTGGATAGAATAGCAGGTTTTGCTCTCTAGATTTTCTAGATCATCTAGAAGCTCTAGAATAGTCAGATGATAAAGCATACGCGCACGTGCATACGTATATACGTACACGTGCGCGTATGTTTATATATGGTGTGCATTGTGTGTTATTGTGACCCTAATGACCTTAAAGTCCTTAAAGTCCCTAAAGACCTTAAAGACCCTTAAAACCAAATTCAGGCCATAATCCAGATATAAGCTTTTAGCACCAATTCCCTCCACGCTTTTGAAAAAAAAGAAAAAAAATTACCGCTCCATATCCCCTGTGTTTATAGTGCTTTTGCCCCCTTTTTGAAATGTTAAAAAAATCTACAAAGAGCAATTAAGATGAAGACGCCCTCTGGCATGTTGTATCTTTGCAGAGTCAATCACAGATTGAGAAAAAGATTGACAACGCTCTTTGACTTATTGTACAACAAATGTCTTGCTAGAGGTAGCGAGACGGAGGCCATCTGCTGCAAACCTGATGTGAATATTAAACATTTCAAGTGAGACGGGACAGAAACCTATAGTGAATATGAAACACTGCGCGTGAGGCAAAACAGAAATGCGATGAAAAGATGATTGGCAACTGCTGATAGACCAACAGAACAAAACTTCAAAAGCCGATTGAAAGCAGATTATTTTATTTTTTTGTAGAATTGTTAATTTATTTTTGTACTTTAGCAAGCTATAAATCAAAATGAAAAAACTGCGTCATGGCTTTTTTGGAGGATTATACATTATTAGAGGAATTAGGACAGGGCGCATTTGCCACCGTCTATAAAGTCCGTCATAATAAATTAGGGTATATTCGTGCAGAGCAAAAGTATATGGCGTCCATTTGACCGAAGTTCCTCCTGCCCTATACTCTTGTTGCAAAGATGCCTTCGAAACTGCATGTTAAAAATATTATGCAAATCAAGATATTTACTATATCACCAATAGACAAATGAAAAAGATCTATCTATTAATCGTCACAGTTGTTCTCCTGGGATTATTCTTTAAACTGTTTTCTAACTCCAATGAGCGTTTTCAGAGTGTGGAGCAGCGCTATGAGAATGGTGGGGCTGTGAATCTGACCGCTGAAATGGATGCGGATAGGTTGGCAACAATCCTATTGACTCATAGTTATGTGCAGACAAAGGAAGATGCGAAGTTTATTGCAAATACTTTATGTAAGAAGTTGCAAGAGAATGAGAGACCTGGTGCACTGCTTGAACTGAATAAACGTATCTGGCAAGCGAAAGCTGCAGAAATTGATAGTGCCGGAGGTGAGGCTCTGCGCGCAAAGTTGTTGCAATCTCAAATTAATTTAGGCATTGATGATGACTTTGCCACTTTTGAAAAGAGCGCGTGGAAAAATCAAGGTGTCGACCTGAAAGAGAAAAGTGGCGTCATCAAGGTAGAAGTGACCAATGAAGATAAGGCATGTGCCGGTGTGGCAGTGCGTCTGTGCGAAGAGTATGTGGATACACTGAATGGTCCGCCTGCAGCGACACGTCGTGTGCTGGCCTACAAGCGTACAAATGATGATGGTGAAGTGGTCTTCAATGGATTGGATCCCCAAAAGTCGTATAGTGTGCTGCCCATCAGAAAAGGGTATGAATATGGCAGTTCAAGAGGAACTGTGGGTGGAACTTTGGAAAAAGTGCATAAAGGCAAAGCCAATTTTGAATTTAAGGAGAAGGAGCATTTGATCAGACTGTTTGATGAAACTACGCTAAAGCAGATCAAAGAAGAAGGTACTGTGACAGTGCGCACACCAAAAGAATACAAGGATGAATTGGTCTGGTATGTCGTGCTGGTGCTCGGTGCATGGTGGGTGTTGTATATCACGAGCGTGGTGCGACGCAAGTCTATCGATGAAACTATGCTGTCGGTGTTGATGATGCTGACAGGACTGAGCCTTTTGTCCATGTTCTCGATAAACGACCCCCTTTGTGACAGATTGTTGGGCATGGATATGGGAACCGGTATTTTGGTCGGTATCATTGTAATATTTTTATTGCAGTTTGTCAATTTCAAGAAGTTTTATCAAGATAGATATTTGATCTCATTTGATGCACCGATGTCCATCCTGATATGGTTCTTCTTTAAGCCCTATAAACAAAAGGTAAGTCGATTGAGCGAAGTGCTGACCGATAAAAGTAAAAATGTGCTCATCAAATGTGCGGCCTTATTGATAATCGTATTGACCCTGCCCCTGATGGTGTTGGACGTGATTGGATTGACCAAGTTGCATGATTGGGTAGAACAAAAAGCAGACCGATTGCCAATGGGGCTTGGTTATGTGTGCGTCGCTTTGTTGTTGACACTCTTATTATTCACTCCATTAGGCGCTTCAGTCGGTGGTATGAAGGTTAATTTGAATCTTGGCTTTTTGTTTCAACCAAGTGAAATCGCCAAGTATCTGTTTGTCATCTCTGCTGCAGCCTATTTTAGTGTTAAGGCAGATTCGATTGTAAGGTATTCTGCACAAGGCAATCTGAATCTGATTTCGTCTAAACTCAAGATGCTTTCAGTAGTGCTGATCTGTCTGTTGCTTTTGATGGGATTGTATTTGCTACTGGGTGATATGGGCCCCGCTTTGGTGTTGGCATTTACATTCATTATTATCTATTCTATAATTAAATCAAAGATAGAACTTGAGGGACAATCAGATGGCGTAATATTAAAACGCATATTCACGAGTGATGTGGCTATGCTGATTTATGGTGTACTAAGCTTTGTCTGCTGCGTACTTATCGGACATTATTTAGATAATCTCGCTCTGTTTAGCGGATTATGGTTTGTCGTTTGGATTGTAGGAGGCATATTGAGGAAACAACTATTTGAAACCCCTATTGTCTTCAACTTGATTATCGTCTGTTTTATGTTTGGTAGTAGTCTCTTAGGTGGTGGTATAGGCGAACGCTTAGAAGCACGCAATGAAATGTGTACCAATACCTGGGGTGTATTGCCAGTTGATGGAGTGAAGGGAGACCCTGGTGCGAATACTCAAGTGGCAGAAGGTCTTTGGGGCTTAGCTTCCGGTGGTATAAAGGGGCAAGGTCTTGGTGATGGCTCTCCTCATTTCATCCCAGCATTCCATACGGATATGGTGTTGGAAAGTATAGCAGAGCAAATGGGATTTATCGGCGTCTTTGTAATAATTGTGCTGTTTGCGATATTATTACGTAAGACTATCGTTTGGGGATTCCGCACAGCGCATCCGTTCCTGTTCTTCCTGTGTTTAGGTATTGCTGTCGTGACTGGTGTACAATTCCTGATTATCTCGTTAGGTAGTCTTGGTATTATACCTTTGACCGGCGTCACGGTACCTTTCTTCAGTTTTGGTAAAGTAAGTGTGATTTTGAATATGTTTGCCTTTGGTGTTGTCCTTTCAATAGCTTCGCACATTACTGAAGAATACAAGAAGACTAGCGCAGAAATGATTCAGAAGAGTCAGAAGAATATGGAGAAATATAACTACTCAATATCTATCCTGAGTGGAGTATATAGTTGTGTAGCTTTGTTCATTTGTGGCGTGTTCTTCTATTATCAATATGTAGAGCGTGATGAAATCTTGACAAAGCCTGTTTATGTCAATAGTGCGAGTGGTGCACCTGTGTTGGCCTATAATCCACGTATTGCACAATTGACAAACAAAATGTATCCAGGCGACATTTATGACCGTAATGGAGTGTTGCTGGCAACAAGCAATAAGTCTAAGTTGAAATCGCATTCAAAGGATTATGCCCTCAGTGGTGTGGAGTGTGATACGTCTAAAGTGCAAAGACGCTATTATCCCTATGGCGAACACTTGTATTTCATGCTTGGTGATTTCAATTCAAAACTATTCTTCTCATCAAGTGATGTGAGTCCGCGTGGCTATATGGCAGAAGCAAGGCACCTAAGTGATTTGAGAGGCTTTGATAATATTAAAGTAGACAAAAATGGCAAACCAGTTCGTGTGGAGTTGAAGTCAAGTGAATGGGCACCTGGAAAATTCCATGCTACAGATTATTCTACGTCAACAGGTGAAATCCAAGTGCGTGACTATAGTAGACTATTGCCTTATCTGAAAGAAGGTCTTTATAGTGATGTTAACGCAAAGTTCAAAGGTAAGGATGCTGGATTGTGGCAAGTGGGAGACATTCACCCAAAGGACGTCCATTTGACTCTGGATGCAGTGTTGCAGACACGCTTACAAGATGCTTTGGCTGAATATGCAAAACAAAACTTCAATGATGCGAAATTGAATAAGTTGCGCATGTCTGTCGTTGTGCTTGATGGCGCAAATGGTGATATGTTGGCATCTGCCAATTATCCTTTGCCTGACTATGTGAAATTGAAAGATGATGCTTCAAATGTTTATGAAATCGTAGAAAAGAATCAAGAATCAAACTGGAAGGCCTATACAGATATGGACTTGGGCTTGGTGCGTGCTACGGCACCAGGATCTACAGCAAAGGTAATTTCTGCAATAGCCGGATTGCGCAAGATTGGAGTAGATGCTGCAAATCCAGAACTGGATGATTATAATTATAAGATTGAAGCCAATCAGAAAGTTGGTCTTGACCCAATAGGCAGACTGACTATGCGTGATGCAATTGTGAAATCTTCAAACTGTTATTTTATCAACTTAATCAATGATCATAATGTTTATGACTCTTTAGCTTATGTCTATCGAACAGTCGGTGTGAATATCAATGGTAGCAGTCCCTATATCTGGAATTATAATACGTATGATCCCAACGAGCAATGGGTGGCTAAAGTGATAAGTCAAGCTAGTGGTGCAACTACAGCTTATAAAAATTATATAAAGAGATATCCTAATATTAAGGATCCTCGCATGAATAAGCATGACGCTTGGATGTGGATTTGGGGACAAGGCACAATGGCGGCTACACCATTGGCTATGGCAAGAGTCGCTTCGATTGTGGGTAATTATGGTAGTATGCCTGTAACTCGATTTGTCCTAGATTCGGCAAAAGTCAGTGTTCCCGTGATTACATATGCTGAAGCAGAACGACTCAATGAATTTATGAAGGAAGAAGCCGTTGTGATGAAATTTACTAATGCTAATGTCGGAGGGAAAACAGGTACTGCAGAACGTGAACTAGAAGTCAATAATAAAAAAACAACGCCCAATGATGGTTGGTTTATCTGCTTTGTTGAACATTCTCGCATAAAGAAGAATGGTCAAGTTTATACAGCACCTTTGGGGATTGCTGTCAGATTGGAACGATTGGGAGAGGGTAGGTCCGGGAAGGCCGTCAATGTAACGAGAGACGTAGTGCTTGAAGTACTTGGTGAATTAGGATATTTGCAATAATTTTTATGATTTGTAGATGTCGTGTGACACATGTCATATGAAATTTGTAATTTTGCTTACAATAAGCACCTTTATAAAGACTATATGAAAAGCCATGATTTCGTTATCAGATACCCTATTAATCTGTTGATATTAGTGTAGGCATGTGAGTTGGTAGTCCCTCCTGTCTGTGGTTGTAAAGAAAAACCTCAAAATGTGGAAGAGTAGAAACCAAAAGATCTCAAATTATAGTCAATGGGGGTGTACTTTTACAATGAAATATGTTGAGAGAGACTTTACTGATAGACAATGTCGTCTGAGCAATCGGGCTGGTGTCAAAGACTATGAGTCGAGCTGTTGTAGTAGTTTTCGCTTAGCTATGAAATAATATAATATTTTGTCTAATAAAAAAATCTAAAAAAATGAGTCAACAAAATCAAAGTAGTAGAGCATTTCTTTTCTTGATGGTAGCTTTAGTGGTGCTATTGATTGTTGTGGTAGTTGGGTTTGGTCTATATTTTCTTCATAAATTAGATGAGTCTTCTAAACAGAATGAAAAAATTGAAAAAATTGATAGCCAACTTCAAACGTTGCAGGAAGAACAAGAACAGAATTCAGATTATGAGATTAAAAGAAATTCTCAGTCAAAAAATGATAAAAAAGCACAAACTGTTCAAACACCTGTTGAGTCGAAAGTTAATACTTCACTTTTAGTCGTAGCTTATGTAAAAGATGAAGATGGGTATACCAATGTTCGTAGTGGAAAGGGTACACAATATTCAATCATTGGAAAGTATAAGGACGGCGCTTCTGTACTCGTCCATCCAGATGACTTTTCAAAGAGCTGGATGCGAGTTTATCATGACAATGGTGTTTTCTATGGTTATATGAGCCGTAATAAAATAGTTAATCAAAATGCACCAACTACACCTACTTTAGTTTACGCTTATGTCAAAGATGAGGGTGGTTATACAAATGTGCGTAGTGGCAAAGGTACAAATTATCCTATCGTTGGAAAAGTATCTGACGGAAATGCTATCTTAGTCAACGCTGATGACTTTTCAAAGAGTTGGATGCGAGTTTATCATGATAATGGTACTTTCTATGGTTATATGAGTCGCAATAAAATAGTGAGATGATTATTATTTTGCAAATGGAGGTGGTATAATAGTCAACTTCCTATAGATCTGTACCAACAATCCTTTTGTTGTTTTTTATAAGTTTTAATTTTTTCTCCTTGGGAGCAAGATTAGAAAACCGAGTGGCTCTTTCTTCTGATTTGCAGACTAACAGGGAGAATGCAAAATGTTTTTTTAACATTTAACTATAAATCAATAATTAGATAATGAATCAGGGGGATGATTTTTAACTGCTGATTCGCATTGTTAATATGGTTTTCCTTGAAGAATATACACTATTAGAAGAATTAGGTCAGGGCGGGTATGCCACTGTTTATAAGGTTAGGCATAATACGTTGGGTTATGTACGTGCGATACGTGTGCTCAATGCTGTGATAGCTCATGGCGAGAAGGATCCAACATATCAGAAATTTCTGAATGAGTGTCGTTTGTTGTTACGTTTGGGTAATGGCAATCACCCTAATATCGTTCATATCTATCAACCATTGTTGAAAGCTCAGCGTGCAATTGTTGAAATGGATTATGTGGATGGTCAAAACTTGACAAACTTTCTTGCAGATCATTCTTCATTTGTTCCAACTCATGAGGTGATAAGGCTTTTGCAGGATATTTCAAGTGCACTAGCTTATTGTCATGAGGATATCTACAAATTCTGTATGGATCGTGATGAAGATCATCTGCAAACAGATCCTCAAAATGGTCGTAAAGTTCTGATAGATGCTCAAACCCATCAGCGTCTGGTCAAAAAGTACCAAGTTATTCATAACGATCTTCATTCAGCCAATATTGTTAGGCGTGAAAGTGGGAGCTATGTACTATTAGACTTTGGGTTAGCGATAGAGGGAGAAACAGTTGTGCGTAGCAGTCGTCGCAAGAATGGCGCTCCGGAATTTAAATCTCCAGAAAAGTGGGACAACGAGACACTGCTCTCCACCGAGTCAGATATTTATAGTTTTGGAGTTGTGCTATATGAAATGTTGGCTGGTTCTGTCCCCTTTAGCTTTGATAAAGATAGTATAAATGCAATTGAGGCAGAGTATAAACTATGTCAAGCTCATAGATCGATGCCACCGACATCTATCTATGAAAAAAGAAAACTCGCTTTTGAGAAAGCAAATCCTGGTCAACAATATGTAAAAGACTATCCAGATTGGTTAGAAGAGGTTATTATGCGATGCCTTCAAAAGCGTCCAGAAGATAGATTTGCAAATGGTAAGGAATTATTGGATTTTGTGCAATCTCATATACAAGATAATCAGCAAACTGAAAAAATAGTGTATGTCGAAAAGCCTGTGATGCATGATGCGCCTGTTATTTCGACTCCTCCTACTCCCATAATATCAAATGTTTCCAAAAAATCGTCAGGCGGCGCATGGAAATTCTTGTTTTGGGTGTTATTCCTCTTGAATGTCATAGGTCTCGGTACTACTGCGATAGTCATGTCTCAATATGATATCGAATTAACCAATATTAATGACCAATTTGTCAAACGTCAATTGAAAGATGATGGTTTGCGATCTAACGTACGTTCTGGTGCAAGTATGAGTGCTCACCCCATTGGTGAACTGGAAAGCGGCGAATACGTTTTAGTTCACAAAGATGATGTAGACTCAAGGTGGCAACGTATTTATCACGAAGATGGTACCTTGTATGGATATGTCAGTAGGAATCGTTTTCAGCCTTAGTCTTTGATTTATAATTATAGTTTTATGTCTGTTTTCTTAGAAGAATATACATTGCTTGAAGAACTTGGACAGGGTGGTTTTGCTACTGTCTATAAAGTTCGTCATAATAAATTAGGCTATGTTCGTGCAATAAGAGTAATGAATGCTCTGATTGCTCATGGAGAGTCTGATGCAGCGTTTCAACAATTTCTGGCAGAATGTCGTATATTGTTACGTTTAGGCAATGGCAATCATCCTAATATTGTACATATATATCAACCTCTACTAAGGGCTCAACGTGCTATTGTTGAGATGGATTATGTTGATGGTATAGATATATCCAAATATATCAGAAGTAAATCTTCGTTTGTGGAAGTAGACGAGGTGATCAATTTGATTAAAGATATAGGAGGGGCATTAGCCTATTGTCACGAAGACATTTACAAGTATTGTATGGACCGTGATGAGGATGGTCTTGTGACCAATCCTGCAGATGGGAAAAATGTCTTAATCAATGAAGATATACGCCAACGATTAATAGCTAAGTATCAAGTTATTCATAATGACTTGCACTCATCTAATATCATTCGTCGGGATAATGGCAGTTACGTCCTTTTAGATTTTGGTCTGGCTATCGAGGGTAATAGTGTTGTTCGTAGTAGTCGACGTCGCGATGGAGCTCCTGAGTTTAAATCGCCAGAGAAGTGGGACAATATATCACATCTGTCTACTCAATCAGATATATATAGTTTTGGCGTTGTCTTGTATGAAATGTTAGCTGGTCGTGTTCCTTTTGAATTGGACAAGAATAATTGCAATACCACCCAAGCAGAGTATCTGTTGTGTGAGGCTCATAAGAACTCGCCAGTTCCTCCCATTTTTGAATTGAGAAAGGCTGCTTTTGAAAAGACTCACCCAGGGCAAACTTATAAGAAAGATTATCCTGATTGGCTTGAAGAAATCATTATGAAGTGCTTGTCAAAAGCCGTAGATGATAGGTACAAGAATGGAAAAGACTTATATGAATATTTTAAAATCAAACATGCTGAAGAGCTAAAAAAGCGTTCTTTAAAAGAAATACAGGCTGTTGTCTCAGTACTTCAATCTCAGTTGGAAGAGGCTTTGATATATAAGAGCAACTGCGAGTCTCTAATACAAGAAGCGAATACTCAAAAAGCCGCATTGCAAAAGAGATTGGATGAGGCGATGCTCTATTTGGAAATGCAAACCAAAGAGTATAAGTCAATGAAAGCGAGATTGCAGAATATGCAGCAACAGCTTAATGGTGCTACGTTGTCTGCATCTTCTGCCACACCTGCTTCGTCTGTTGAAATGCAATCAGATAGTATGTTGTCTTCGGACTCTTTGTTGTCGGAGAATGTCGCTTTGCAGCAACAGTTAAATGAACTGCAGAAATATTCGGAATTGCAAGCCAGTGAATTGGAAAAATGTAAAAAACAAAATGAGGATTTGCAAAAACAACTAAATACAGCATTGCTCGCTTCGTCAAATAACTCAGAAACGTCTGGAGTAGTTGATGTCAAAGAAACCAGCAGTTCACAGAAGCATTGGAAGTATTTTTTCTTTGTTACACTACTATTGCTGATCATTAGCTCCTCGTTGTTGCTATTTAGAGAAGAAAAAGTTCCATCTATGGTGCAGGATGAGTCATACGCTTCAGATAGTTTGCAAAAATCATTGGATTCTGCGATCCAAGAAAAAGATAGTCTGCAATTAGCATTAAATGAAGCTGTGAAAAATTCTGCTAATCTATCTTCACATTTCAAATCAACTACAAAAAGTGTAGATGAGAACACCGTAAACAAACTCAAACAAGAATTAAAAGCACTACAGGCTGAAAATGCCAACCTGAAGAAAAAAGCAAGTGGAGCATCATATCAAAGTTCGTCAAGTGCAGACAAAGCTACTATTAATAATCTAAAACAGCAAGTGACGCAATGGAAAGGTAAAGCTCAAAATGCAGAAAGAGAACTGAATGTAATAAAAAAACAACTTGGTATTTAATATGAGTATATTTGATAAAGTAGCTAAATGGCTAAATGATGATTCTTCCAAAATAGAGGTCGTCGAAAATAGAGTGAAAGTTTCGACAGAATACGATACTCCTGATATTGACGAGGATTTAGTGCTGCAGGATGAAGATGATGGATTACAGGTTCAGTCGCCCGAATGTAATAATATTATAGATAAATCATCTGCATTATTAGACTCTATTATAAAGATGCTACGGTCTAACTATAAGGGGTCAAAAATTGATTTCAGTCAGCGCTCTCTCATACTTTGGGTAGACGAGGCGATATTCTTTGATGTTTTAAGTGAAGATGATTTTGTCTCAGATCTCAAGCAAAAGTTGAATGATCAATTGGGATTTTGTTTTAAAGAAGTGTTGTTGAAGAATGATGAGATTCCTCAGAAAGCTACACTGGTAATGCAAAATGTGGGTGTGACAGTCGCATCTGCTGTGATAAACACTTCTGTCATCAAAACAGCCATTTTATCGTCAATCGAAGATTGTGGCTCTCTTGTATCAAATCCGATTCTTTTGGATTCAAACGCGATTCAAGACCTTCCAGACAAGCGATACAACATAGGTGTTTCTGCCGTTGTGAGAATGGCTAATGGGCTCGTTCGCGTCAATCAGATTGCCATCGACGATGATGCTACATCTTCTCAGTATGATAAGAATAAGTTTGTGAGTCGAGCTCACGCTTATATAACTTTTCACGAAGAGTATGGATTCCTACTATATGTTGAGCCTGGGGGTACCCGAAATTCTGGCAAGCGCACACACGTGTGTCGTGATGGGAAAATGACAGAGTGGAACAATCCACACATCCCCATGCCCTTGCAAGATAAAGACATCATTGTGTTGAGTCGAAATGTAATGTTAAAATTTGAAGCTAAGAAGTAAATAGTCTGTTATGAAAAAGTTTATTAAAAAAATACTGGGCGCAGGTCGTGTGAGAGGTGGTCAAAAACCTGTTACACCAGTAGATCCTGATGTGATTAGTAATCAGCGTATATTGGATGAATTGGTGGCACACTTCAAGGAAGTTCTCTCTTTTGAATCTGTCGGCACTCGAATGCTGTATCCGATGTCCTTCAATGTGTTGATGACGCCAGAAGATTATGAAGACCGCAAACTCGCCTTTCCATTTTTGGTGCAAGAGGTAGTCTGCGAATTTTACAAGGTGATTAGTCATCAGCGTCAGAAGTATCCCAATTTTACACCCCCAGCAACCCATTGGCACTTCCAGTTTTCAGCCTGTGCTGTCCGTCAGATTCCGACAGAGGGTAAAGGACTGTTGGAACTATCGCCTGGTCATGTAGCTACCCTTGCTTCCTTGTATAAGCTCGAGATCAAAGATACGGCTAATATCACAGTTGATAATAATGTTCGCGTGTCTTTGAAACTTGATCAGTCTGTTGTTGGAAAAGATACCAATGCCAACATCGCAGCAGTGCGCAATCTTGACGTCTTGGGTGAAGGCACATACTCTGTCAAGTTTGATATGTCGCTCAATACAAATCCCGAAAGTGTCAACCTGATTACAGATGGTTTGGCTTCTGCAATAGCAGATTTGTCATACGACAAGATGGGTAAGCATTATACTTTTGCAATGCAAGATGCGTTGATACATATTTCGGGTAGGGGAGATTTGCGTACAGGACGTAGCTATTTCCGCTTAGAGAGTGACACCATCAAGGATTCTCATGTGCAAATCAAACATTTGCCTGCAGATAATAAGTTCCAGATAGCCGCATTTGGTTATACACGTTTGAATGGTAGCGAGATACCTTTGAGCTTTGGTGGAAATATCCAATGGATGGATTTGGCCAACAATTCTACGATATTTATCAACAACGAGATTCAATTGAGGTTTGTCATTAAATCATAACGTGGTATGAGTGCAATCAGTTTTTCAGGGAATACCAATTTGGGTATGATTCGTACCAACAACGAGGATGCCTTCGTTGTACAAAATATATGGGACGATCACCACGTCTTGGCTGTAGCTATTGATGGCGTTGGTGGCTACGAAGGTGGCGAAGTAGCTGCAGCAATAGCGCAAAAGTGTATAGTCGAATATTTGGAGAAATATTCCAATGGCGAACGACATGAACTGTTGAAGCAAGCTGTCATTTATGCCAATAATACGATACACGAGGAACGTAAACTGCAGCCCCAATTCGACCGAATGAGTTGTGTCCTTACCGCCATTTTGGTCGAGGAGGAGGCGCGTCGTATCAATATGGCACACGTCGGCGACACGCGACTCTATGAATATAACGAGGGTTTTATTCATAAACTCTCTCACGATCACTCTCTCGTAGGGTATCGCGAGGAAATCGGTGATTTGACCGAGGAGGAAGCCATGGCACATCCTCAGCGCAATATCATCAGTCGCGACCTTGGTTCTGCGCATTGGGAGGAGGATACCAAGGAGGTCGAGGTCAACACCTTCCCATTACAACCATCATCCATACTCTTGCTCTGCTCAGACGGATTGTGCGATATGATCACGTCTGTACAGATGAAGGAGATACTGGCTGAAAATATTTCGCTCGAAGAAAAGGTTCAGGCATTGATCGACTCGGCCAACGTCGCAGGGGGCAAGGACAATGTCACTGTTGTGTTAGTGCAAACTGAATTCCCCTACGAATCGTCGCCTGTACATGTGCAATTGGAGGTGACCAAAACACCTGCGTCATCTGTCGACAAACCATCACAAACCTCAGCCAAGAAGGGAGAAGACAAAAAACCGCTTACTCCAAAGAAAACGTCCAGGTCTGCATCCTCGGGTGGAAAGAGAGGCAGTGCAAAATCTACTTCTGTTGCAAAGAAATCATCTGCATTTACCCTTACCACTTTGATTTCGATTCTGTTCGCTGCTATTGTGGTTTTGGGTATAGGTTATTACCTTGGTGGAAGTACAGGAAGTAATACTTTCCCAGGAGTCTTCCCACCAGTCAAGGTTGTGGATAGTGCCAAGGTAGACTCAATCGTCGAGGCACGTACCAAGCAGATAAATGACTCGATCAAGATGCAGAATGATAGTATCACCACTTTGAATGATAGTATCACAAATATCCAAAAACGCATCAACAAAGTAAAGCAAATCATAGAAGATACAAAACAATGAAAAAGTTATTTTTCTTCCTTTTCTTTTTAGTTTTATCTCCTGTGGTCCTTGCGCAGTCTTATTCAGACTATCTGCAAGCTGCCAAAAGGCATCTGAAGAATGGAAATGTGGAGAAGGCGCGCTTGACCTATAATATATATAAGGACTTGACGGGCAAAAAGGATGCCTATCTCGAGGGGCAACTTAATCCTGCAAAGGCTGCTAAAGATAAGGTCGCTTCATCGAGTAAAACTCAGGCTTCCAGTGCATCTCCGGCTCCGCAGCAAGATAAGCATACATCTTCCACCTCTCGCACCTTTACCGTCAATGGTGTGTCTTTCCGGATGGTCTATGTCCAGGGTGGCACCTTCCGCATGGGCTCTAATGATTCGGATTCTGAAAGTTATGAGCAACCTGTGCACAGCGTCACCTTGAACGACTACTATATTGGCGAGACCGAGGTGACACAGCAGTTGTGGCGTGCCGTGATGGGCTCTAACCCGTCGTTTTTCACTGGCGACAGCCAGCGTCCAGTGGAAAAGGTCTCTTGGGACGATTGTCAAACCTTTATCCGTAAACTCAATGCTTTGACCGGAAAGAACTTCCGTCTGCCCACAGAAGCCGAATGGGAGTATGCCGCACGTGGGGGTAACAAATCTCGTGGATATAAATACAGTGGTAGCAACACCCTGACGGATGTGGCGTGGTTTGATGGTAATACCTCTTCCACAACCCATCCCGTGAAGCAGAAACGCTCCAACGAATTGGGACTATACGACATGAGTGGTAACGTCTGGGAATGGTGTCAGGATTGGTATAGTAGTAACTATTATAGTCAATCCCCCTCGTATAATCCTACTGGCCCTAGTTCGGGCTCGCACCGTGTGCACCGTGGGGGCAGCTGGGACGGCGTTGCCTGGTTCTGCCGTGTTGTTCTTCGCCGCTGCATCATTCCAGACTATCGCTGCAACGACCTTGGGCTGCGGCTGTCCTTATAGTTCATATAATCTGAGTGGGACCGTAGAGATGCAGCTTCTGTAAATTTGTTCGCTACCTCTAGCGAACTTTTTTTTGTGCAATAAGTCAAAGAGCGCTGTCAATCGGTTAGGGGATAGTTATCATAGGATCCCTCCAATGATGAGGCTATACCTCTATTATATAATAAGCGCACGCTTGCGCCGTTTCAATTGACACTGCAAAGATACGATGTTGCAGAGGGTGTCTTCATCTTAATTGATCTTTGTAGATTTTTTTAACATTTCAAAAAGGCTCTGAAAGTACTATAAACACAAGGGGAGTCGGTGGGTGAAAACTTTTTTTATTTTTTGAAAATGCACTTTCTCTCCTTGTAAAAATGATCGTTAAAAAATGGGGTAGGAGAGTGGCTTTCTTGTATAGCTTTCTTCACAAAAAAAAGTTCACCCGAACACCCGTTCGCCTATTTCTATTCATACGTAATTTGGTCTGATAAAAAAATAATGGTAAATTTGCGCTGCAATAATAGGGTGGGGCAGTGCGCTCAGACCTGTTATTCGTATCAAGCACACAATAAAAACGATATAGCATTATGGCACAGGAAAAGATAATTTTGACGGGCGACCGTCCAACAGGTAGATTGCACATCGGACACTTTGTGGGTTCGTTGCGCCGCCGTGTAGAATTGCAAAACGAAGGGGACTACAAGAAGATGTTTGTCTTCATAGCCGATGCACAAGCCCTGACCGACAATATGGAAAATCCTGAAAAGGTGCGTCAAAACGTCATCGAGGTAGCATTGGACTATCTAGCTTGCGGACTGGATCCCGAGCGCGTCACACTCTTCATCCAAAGTCAGATTCCCGAACTTTGCGAACTATCATTCTACTTCATGGACTTGGTCAGCGTCAGCCGCTTGCAGCGCAACCCGACAGTGAAGACTGAAATCCAAATGCGCGGATTCGAATCAAGTATCCCCGTGGGCTTCTTCACTTATCCCATCAGCCAGGCAGCAGACATCTGTGCCTTCCGTGCTACCACTGTGCCTGCGGGCGAAGACCAAAAGCCCATGATTGAACAAGCCACCGAAATCGTGCGCCGCTTCAATCACATCTATGGCGACACCCTGGTCGAGCCATCTATCATGTTGCCTACCAACAATGCTTGTCTGCGCTTGCCAGGTACTGATGGCAAGGCGAAGATGTCCAAATCTCTGGGCAACTGTATCTATCTGAGCGAATCGGCTGATGAAATGCGCAAGAAGGTGATGTCGATGTACACTGACCCCACGCACATCAATGTGTCCGACCCAGGCCATGTCGAAGGCAACTGCGTATTCACCTATCTCGATGCCTTCTGCACAGACGGGCACTTCGAACGCTATCTGCCCGACTATGCCAACCTGGATGAACTCAAAGCGCACTACCAACGTGGTGGATTGGGCGATGTGAAGTGCAAGAAATTCTTGGAAAAAGTCCTGAACGAAACCCTCGAACCCATCCGTCAGCGCAGGATGGAGTTCCAAAAGGATATCCCCGCCATCTACGAAATGCTCCGCAAGGGATGCGACGATGCGCGCGCTGTAGCCGCAGATACATTGGCAGACGTACGTCGTGCGATGAAGATCAACTACTTTGATGACAAAGAATTGATCGAAGAACAGGCACGCCGCTTTGCACAATAATCACTTTTGGCGCGAATAATGTGCCGAATGGTGAAAAAAATGCATACTTATTTGTGTGATAAAAAAATAATTGCTAAATTTGCAACCCGAAACCCGTAGAAGCACTATGGGGAGGCAATGAATTAATAATAAAACAGCATAGAATAAAATGAAAAGAACATTCCAACCTCACAACAGAAAGAGAAACAACAAGCATGGTTTCCGTCAACGCATGCAGACTGCAAATGGTCGTCGCGTATTGGCTGCACGTCGCGCTAAGGGACGTAAGAAATTGACCGTATCTGACGAAGTACACGGCAAGAAGTAATCAAGAGGCGGAATCGTTCTGACAGATTCCCAATAGAAGAAGAGGAAAATGCAAGATTCCAATTTGCATTTTCCTCTTCTTTTATTGTACTTTATACAGTGGGGGGGAGTCGCGTGGTATGAAATGTATATGGCATCATAGTGATGCTATGAAAGATACCATGAATTGTTGGGACTACATTTCATCTCCTGTTTACTAAGCGAATGTCCGGGTGTTTCTGTCCTATGTAAAACAAAAGTGTGTCGCAAAAATATTGTACAACAAAAACATGGCATCCGATTTGGTCATGCAATCGTGTTTTATTAACTTTGCGACAATTATATATATTATAAAATGAAGGTAAAGGAATTTCTTAAGAATTTGTTCAGCCCATTGATGATGCTGAATTGTTTGGGAATGATAGCCGTATCAGTTTTGCTGTGTTTTGGTTTATTCTATGGTTTGGATGTATATACTGATCATGGCGAGGAAATAGAAGTGCCCGATCTGTATGGTCAGAATATTGAAGTAGCTAAGAAGAAACTGGAATCTATAGGCTTGGACTATCTCATTATTGGCAAGGCTTATCGTGAGAAAGTACCTGATAGAGCAGTTATCATCCAGTCTGTAGCAGCTGGCGAAAAAGTGAAAGCTGGTCGCGTGATTGAACTTTTTATCAATACGTTGACACCTACGATCGAAATCCCTGATGGCATCATCGGCAACTGTACTTTGATGGAAGCAAGGAGTATCTTGACCAATATCGGGTTTAAACTTGCACCGATAGAATATGTCAAAGGCGAAGCTAAGGATTGGGTGCTTCAGATCAAAAGTCGTGGCAAGGTGCTCAAGGGTGGTGATAAGGTTTCTGCCAAGTCGCCCCTGGTGCTGGTCGTTAGTGATGGATCATTGATGGAGACATTCACTGGTACAGATAGTTTCTTCAATGAATACATAGACACGACAGATGTCGAAAGGGCTGGTCAAATGGACTACAATGACTTGGAAATACACGACGAATTCCTCGAAGAAGAATAAAAAAGTCTGTTCTCGCGCGATGACGAATAAATAGTTTGATGGGTCAATAGGTTCAAGGCTCAACTTCGTTTATACGACGTGTAACGTTTAGAAGAAAAAGGTATGAAAAATATATCGATGTCCTCGCATACCACTACATTTGTATCAGAACTCCCTATGGCAGATGCGCAGGGTGAAATTGGTGTGAGTGAAGATATTGAACTCGATGAAATGGATGAAAGTGCTCAGCTTTATGAGCACTTTCGTGTTGTCGCAGACAAGGGTCAGCAACTCGTACGTATTGATAAATTCTTGCTGGACCACCTGCCCGACACATCACGCAACAGACTACAGGCAGCAGCCAAGGCGGGCTATCTGCACGTCAACGATGTGCCGGTGAAAAGCAACTATCGCGTGAAACCAGGTGACGTGGTGACGCTGAAACTGGATCGACCCAGATACGAAAATACCATTATCCCCGAGGAGATTCCCCTGGATATTGTCTATGAGGACGACGACCTGATCGTGATCAACAAACCTGCGGGATTGGTGGTGCACCCTGGTTGCGGCAACTATACGGGCACTTTGGTCAATGCCATTGCCTGGCACCTGCGGGATAATCCCGACTACGACCCCAATGACCCTACGATAGGATTGGTGCACCGCATAGACAAGGATACCTCCGGACTATTGGTCGTAGCCAAGACACCCGATGCCAAGACCAAACTCTGCGAGCAATTCTTCAACAAGACGACGCGACGCAAGTACAACGCACTTGTGTGGAGCAATTTCCAGGAAGACAGTGGACGTATCGAGGGAAATATTGCACGCAACCCCAAGGATCGGATGCAAATGGCAGTCTTTCCGCCCGATTCCGAAATTGGAAAATCTGCTGTCACACACTATCGGGTATTGGAACGTTTTGGCTATGTTACGTTGGTAGAATGTGTCCTAGAAACGGGACGTACTCACCAGATCCGTGCACACATGAAGCACATCGGACATCCGCTCTTCAACGACGAACGCTATGGTGGCGAGCAAATACTTCGCGGCAATACATCGGGACATTATGCAGCCTTTATCAAAAACTGCTTCTCGATCTGCCCACGTCAAGCCCTGCATGCTCTGACCTTGGGATTCAAACATCCACGTACAGGCGAAGAAATGGACTTCACCACACCAATAGCTCAGGATATGGAGGAAATGCTCGAGAAGTGGAGACGCTATGCTGCGGCAATGACGTAATGGGAGTTCGGTAAAACCTCATCAACTTATTTGCACAGGAAATAAATTTAAGAATAGATCATATAATACAAGATAAAACGAAACAAGCAATGAAGAAAACAATTGCAATAGTAGCCGGAGGAGATTCTTCGGAATATGGCGTGTCACTGCGCAGTGCTGAAGGAATAATGTCGTTTATGGATCATGAAAAATACGATTGCTTTGTAGTCGTGATGCATGGTGCAGAATGGTATGTACAATATAAGGACACCACTTGCCCAATTGATAAAAACGATTTCTCTTTTGTAGCTGAGGATGGACGTCATACATTCGATTTTGCATATATCACAATACATGGCACACCTGGCGAAGATGGTATTTTGCAAGGTTATTTTGACTTGATAGGTATGCCATATTCTACCAGCGGTGTGTTGGTAGAGGCCTTGACCTTTAATAAATTTGCGCTCAACAATTATCTGCGCGCATACCCAGAATTACATATCTCCGACTCGTTGCTGATTCGCAAGGGAGAAGTGTTGCCCAGCGTCGAAAGTATGGTGGAAAGAGTGGGATTGCCTTGCTTCGTTAAACCCAATGCCGGCGGCAGTAGCTTTGGCGTGACCAAGGTGAAAGAAGCCGACGAACTGGTGGCAGCGATAGAGAAAGCAATGTGCGAAAGCGACGAGGTGATGGTGGAACGTGAAATGGTGGGTACAGAAATCACTTGCGGCTGTTACAAGAAAGGTGATGAAATCGTGACTTTCCCTATCACAGAAGTGGTGACAACACAGGAATTCTTCGATTACGATGCTAAATATAATGGCAAGGTTGAGGAAATCACTCCTGCACGTATTGCCGATGAAACAGCACGCCGTGTATCCGAAACAACTCGTCGCATTTATCAGGTGCTGGACTGCTATGGTATCATCCGCATCGACTATATCCTGTCGGGCGAGAAGGGTAATGAAGAAATCAATTTGCTTGAAATCAACACTACCCCAGGTATGACGGTGACAAGCTTTATCCCGCAGCAAGTGCGCGCTGCTGGTTTGGATATCAAGGACGTACTCTCTGATATTATCGAAGGTAAATTGAATTGATAAAGCGGAGAAAAATTTTTGTAACTACTCCGCTATAATATATATTGGATAGCACAGAATATAAACTTTATAAAACGAAAAACTATGAAAGTACCTGCTGAATTTGACGAAATCCGTCCATATAGTCCCGAGGAATTGCCCGAAGTTTTCAACGAACTCTTGGCAGACGAACAATTCATGCAAGTGGCTTTGTCTATGCTTGGCGGCATGACTAAAGAGCAATTCAAAGCGGCGCTTCTGTCTTGTCAAACCAACCTTGAGGTGCAGAAGATGTTCTTCTATCCACTGTTGAAGCAACTCTTGGCAAAATGCAGTGCAGGTTGTGATATGAATGCCGAGGCTTTGGCTGATAAGAACCAGCAGTACACTTTTATCTCCAACCACAGAGATATTGTGCTTGATTCAGCACTGCTCAGCGTCATGCTCGTTGATAATAATTTCCCCACTACTGTGGAAATTGCCATAGGCGACAATCTGTTGATTTATCCCTGGATCAAGAAGTTGGTACGTGTCAACAAATCATTCATTGTGCAACGTTCGCTTTCGATGCGCGAAATGTTGGCAAGTAGTATGCGTATGAGCAAATACATGCACTTTGCTGTTCGTGAAAAAGGTGAAAACATCTGGATCGCACAACGTGAAGGTCGTGCCAAGGATAGTAATGACCGCACACAGGAATCAGTCCTCAAGATGATGGCAATGGGTGGCGAAGGTACTCCAGTAGAGCGCCTTTCTGCACTCAATATCGTACCATTGGCAATCTCGTACGAATTTGACCCTTGCGATTATCTCAAGGCAAAAGAGTTTCAGCAAAAGCGCGACAACCCTGAATTTAAGAAGAGCAAGCAAGACGATTTGCAAAACATGCAAACGGGTATTTTCGGTTACAAGGGACGTATTCATTACCATGCAGCACCTTGCATCAATGCATGGTTGCCCGAATTGGCTGATATGCCTAAGACGGAATTTTTCACCGAAGTGGCTCGTCGCATAGACCAAGACATTCACCGCTCATACCAAATGTATCCCTGCAATTATGTAGCGGCAGATTTGCTCGACGGTACGGCTAATCACGAGGCGAACTACACCGAGGAAGACAAGGCGGCGTTTGAAAAATACTTGGCTGAACGCATTGCAATGGTAGACTTGGAAAACAAGGATGAAGCCTTCTTGCGCGAGTCAATACTCAAGATGTATGCCAATCCTTTGTACAATCAACTGGCTGCTAAATGAGACGACTTTTGCTGCTCATAAGCATTTTGTTCCTCTTGTTCACTTCTTGCGAAAAAGAACAAGAACCCTTGCCTTCCTACATCGAAGGTTTGGTGGAATTGCATGCTGATCCGAGCGGCACATTGCGCACCTTGATTACAGAACAAGGCACTTCGTACGGTTTGCTCAATCCCCAAAGTGGATATACCTCAAATGCTGTGTATCGCGCCTATACCATTTATACTATAAGCAGTAGTGGTGCGGCACTCTATCAGTTGGGCATTGTTCCCTCCAAGTCACCTATGCCAATGTTGGCAGGGGCAGTGAGGCAGGATCCGGTGGAGTTGATTTCGCTGTGGAAGACGCAGAGTCGTTGGCTCAACGTGCATGTCAGAATGCCTGTTGGCGAGGAGAAAAATGGACTCACATGGGGTTACATCTGCACAGAGGAGAAGGCAAATGCACTTGGCACTTACAAAATGATGTATTTGACATTGGAAACCAAGATACAGCAAGCGCCCTATCTGTATAAGCAAGACTATTTCTCGTCCTGCCCACTGGCGTCATTCTCCAATCAGCTGAGACGTGGAGTTGACTCTATCTGTGTAACGTTGAATACGGAAAAAGGTAAGGTGGAGCGAAAGTTCGTTTACTAACGCAAACTAACTCAAAAAGTAGACTTCGGGCAATATAAATCAGACTTCTGCCAAGCAGCAAAAGACCGAGATTTAACAAACCAAGACCTCGTGAAAAAAAAGTCTAACCTTTTTTGAAAAAGGTCTAAGGAAATTTGAAAAAGGTCTAATGTTTTTTCAAGACACCAAGAACAAGAAAAATACCATTCAAATAAGATCGATATAACGTCATGAAAAAGATATTTCTTTCCTTAATCATTTTGTTCGCCGCAAGTGCCTCGGCGCAGCAGGCCGTAGAGCGCAAGCAGCAGAATCTGTCGCGTTGGAACATCGGTACTGCCAACTATAGCGGCATTACTGCAATTGGCGACAATCGCTATGCTATCGTGAGCGACAAGGAACCTCAAGACGGTTTTTTCCTTTTCCAAATTCTGCAAGATGAGGTGACTGGCGACGTGATACACGTAGCAATGGAGGGATTCAAGGGAAATCCTGACCCCAAATTAGATGAAAAAGGTTTAAGCATACGCGACACAGAGGGCATTGCCTACCTGCCACACACCAAGACTTTGCTGATTAGTGGCGAGGGGGACCAGTCTATTCTGGAATATGCGATGGATGGCACATTGACAGGACGTAGTGTTGTCGTGCCAGGTATCTTTGCCTATGAAAATATTGTTCCCAACTACGGATTCGAGGCCCTGACCTACGATTCCGTATCACAAAAGTTGTGGACCGTCACCGAAAGTATGCTCAAGAAGGACGGCGTGGCAGCAGGTCCGAAGAATCCCAAGGGACAAAACTACCTGCGCTTGCAATGCTTCGATGCCGACTTACAACCCGTTGCCCAATACGCCTATCGTATGGACCGCGGCATGGATAACGACTTCGGCATGACCTATGCCTACGGCGTGCCGGCACTATGTGCTCTGCCAGATGGCCGCCTGTTGGTGCTGGAACGCGAAGCCAACGTCTCGAATGGTTATTTGAGTTCGGATGTTTTCTGCAAAGTCTTTATTGTTGACCCCAACAATGAAGAAGCGATCGACGGCTCAACGGATTTCAAGGATTTTGACCCGAATAAATTTATGACAAAGGAACTGATTGCACGTTTTTCGACGAAGTTGAACCCCTTTGTTCATACTTGGGCCAACTACGAGGGCATGTGTTTAGGCCGCACGTTGGCAGATGGTCGTCAGACTGTGCTTTTGATCAATGACTCTCAGAATGCTTTTGGCATAGGTCCTATTCGTTTGAAAGACTTTATCAAGGTTTTGATACTTAGTGAATGATCGCACATTCCATCTCATGCCGATTAGAAATTAAATCTCTTTCGTGCACTTATATATATATAATATTGTACCATGTTAGGTTGATTTCATAAGTGCAGAACAAACTGGCATAAGACGTTAATTTGATATTTCTAATGAAAAGATACTGGTTGCTCATCGTTTGTCTTTGGTTCGCCATCGGTGGTGTGAGCCTCTCTGCACGTTCTGTGACAGAACGTGTGGAACCTGTATCTATGGTGACACCCCAGGCTACCGATGCTTATTCTTTCTCAAAGGGTGAAGCCGGAATACCATTGGCGATATTCTCTGATTCAAGCCATCTTTATCGCATCCTGACTACTCGTCCGGGCAGGATATTGACGACATCTTACCTCCAACGCTGGGAGGCAAAATGGCATTGGTTTGTTTTTTCTCAACTTTCTTATTTCAAAAAAACTGTCTTTGCGTCATCCGAGCGGACGGCGCACTATCGGTTTTTTGTCTCATGCCATCGCTACGTTGTGGCTTTGAGACATCTTCTTTGTTGAACCCACTCTCTCTTATGACACGGATGCAATGGTGAAGGATTTCGATCATTCGAATATCTCTTTGCCTTCTTTGGCATCCTCTAATTAGCGTGCCCTTTCATCTATGATTGGGCAACAAAACTCGTATTTATTTATCAACTCAGAAACCTTCAGACAGGTTTCGCAATATTCAACAAGGAAAATGTCTAGTATTACTAATTTCGATATGGCGAGCCAAGTGCTTGCCCTCCCACTTATTCAATGCAAAAAGTCACTTTTTGGTAAAAGTTATTATTACGTGACTCCTGACAATAAGTTAAAAGCAAAAACATACGATTATACACCGCAGGATGGTGAATGTCTGAAAAAAATCATTGGGGCACCACGTGCTCAACTCAATGAATTGGTGGAAAAATATGGCAAGCTGCCCCAAGCTAATATTGGCAATTATCATTTGGAAATGTGTGTGGCTGCAGATGGTCGCTTCACGGCGCTACAATTGTTTCGCTTTGTCAACTATGAGTACACCCCGGTGACAGATGTGTGTATTTATGAAGAAGCAGAATCATTACTCATCCAAAAACTATTCTAACCATGACAGCACTAACTCTTACTATCGTTGTGGTGTTCGTA
This sequence comes from Alloprevotella sp., assembly GCA_045630125.1. Lineage (GTDB taxonomy): Bacteria > Bacteroidota > Bacteroidia > Bacteroidales > Bacteroidaceae > Alloprevotella. The sequence goes on from JAZQSL010000033.1 coordinate 24,002, forward strand.
CTGGGCTACGCTTGTATCGCCCTCGAAAGCATCACTAAGGTCAACAAAGCTGCGGTCGCATTATTCATGTTTGTAGCATGCTGGACCTTATTTATGATTTCACCTGAGGAATACATTACACTGGCTCCTGGCGAAAATGCGGGAAATGCTGTGAGCGGTATTATGGAACACTACTTAGGAGCGACAGCTACCACGCTTTTCTTTCTGATGGGTGCAATGACCATCGTAGAAGTAGTCGATCAAAATGGCGGATTCAATTTTGTGAGAAATTCTCTGCAAACAAAAAATAAGCGTTATTTGCTTTGGCGTATCGCAGTGCTGACGTTCATTTTGTCTGCCGTTCTCGACAATATGACTACCAGTATTGTGATGGTGATGGTACTCCGTAAGTTGGTGAAAAAGCAATCTGATCGCATGGTCTATGCTTCGTTGGTGATTATCGCAGCTAATGCCGGAGGAGCCTTCTCTCCCATTGGTGATGTCACTACAATTATGCTTTGGAATATGAGCCTTATCACCGCAGCAGGCGTAATCGTACAATTGTTCGTACCCTCGGTCGTATCAATGGTGGTTCCCGCACTATTGTTGCAACCATTGCTAAAAGGAACATTGGAAATACCTGCAGCAGAAGAGAGCAACAGCACCGAGGACTTCTCTGCATTGCAACGCAAAGTAATATTTGCAATCGGTGTGGGCGGTTTGATCTTCGTACCTATTTTCAAGAGCATCACACACCTACCTCCCTATGTTGGCATCCTATTAGTGTTGGCCGTACTATGGATGACTACCGAACTTTTCTATGCGAAGCTGAAACACCAGTTTGATGGTGATGACATGAAGAAACGAGTATCAAATTTGCTCTCACGCATTGATATGAGTACAATACTCTTCTTCCTCGGTATCCTGATGGCTGTGTGTTGTTTGGAAGAGATCGGTGTACTTTCTGCCCTTGGTACCTGGCTTAATGAGGTATCAAATGGAAACTATTACCTAGTAACAGGTGCCATAGGTGTATTGTCAAGTATCGTAGACAACGTGCCTTTGGTAGCAGGTTGCATTGGCATGTACCCACTTGCTCCAACGGGCGACATGGGTGTTGACGGATTGTTCTGGCAACTATTGGCCTATTGTGCAGGTGTAGGTGGATCGATGCTTATCATCGGTTCGGCTGCTGGTGTCGTTGTGATGGGGCTCGAAAAGATTTCTTTCGGTTGGTATCTCAAGCACATCACGTGGGTAACCTTTGCTGGATATGCGGCAGGGTTACTATGTTATTGGCTGATGCGTACATTTATTTTTATCTAATTCAACATAGCATCTATTTGTTAACACGTAAACTATTTGTGGGATGGGTCCATCAGGCTCATCCCCTTCTGTTTTCTATTTTTCTAAGTCGCCGTGAAAAAACAGAGTAGAATAGTTCCTGATTTGAGGTAAAAATAGTAATTTTGACAACGGAAAATGACTAATAAACGACTCTTCTATATTATGGAATATAATTCATTAAAGAAAGTGTTTTACTTCTCTCTCTTCCTCTGTGGAATTGGTGTGTCAATGCCTACTATTGCTGCAAATAATGAAAGTATATTGTTGACTTCATCAAAGGTTGAATTTGTCGCACAAGATACATTTCGACAATATCCTATTGAAGAATATACAGAACCACGTGTTGGCACTTCGCCAGATACTTTGGAGTGGAGTAAACTTGCCGACGGTTTGCAGGCATCTTGGGCTTCGCGAGATGTACACTATGAACTGCATCGTGTGCCAGACCTAGTGCAGACTTCGGATACTACAATTAGTGTGTGGAGAGGCGAACGTGCCAATATCCAAGCTCTCCTATATAGCAAGTCTGACCAAGGGGTGCTGACCGTTCGTATGACACCATGGAAGAAAGGTAGAAAGCGTACGAAGATAGATGCCGGCGAAGCGAGGTTTGTGAATTATGTCATTACCGACGACTATAAAAGATGTGGCAATCATCCCAAGGATTTGATACCTTGGCTTGTGCCAGATGTGATAGACCAAGATCGTCCGCATCAAGTCCCAGCAATGGAAACCCGCCCTGTCTGGTGTACTTTGGAAGTGCCTCGCGATATTGCCCCAGGGGAATATACGACGCAACTACAAGTGCTCAATACGAAAGGACGTGTCGTGAAAAATATGTCTTTGACCATCCGTGTCAACAATAGAACTTTGCCGACCGTAGCTGAGCAAAAGTTTCATTTGGACTTTTGGCAACAACCCTATGCCGTGAGTAGATATTACGGAGTAGAACGTTGGAGCAACGAACATCTGGATGCATTGCGCCCGTATTTGCAAGCTTTGGGCAGAGCCGGGCAACGTACGGTATCCACAATTATGTTTTACGAACCTTGGGGAGAGCAGACGCACGACCTCTTTGACCCTATGGTGCAAACGACGAAAAAAGCTGACGGCACCTGGGAATACGATTATACCATCTTTGATAAGTACGTCGAGCTCTGTGCTGAGTATGGCATAGATAGACAAATCAACTGCTTCAGTATGGTGCCTTGGGATATGAAGTTCAGATATTGGGACGAAGCTTCTGCATCATTTCAATACCTCCAAACGACGACGAAAACAGACGAATATCGTGAACTTTGGACCAACTTCTTGAAGGCTTTTAAGGCACATCTTATTGAAAAGGGTTGGTTTGAAAAGACAAATATAGCAATGGATGAGCGCGCAGAGTCTGATATGCTAAATGCTTATCAAATTGCCAATGCGCTTGGATTTAAGATGGCACTTGCAGGCAACTATCATGCTTCGCTCTGCGATAAACTTCAGGACTTTTGTGTAGCATTAGGGCAAGACAAGAAGTTTACGTCCGAACAACTTGCAGCACGCCGTGCAAAGGGGCAAGTCACTACGATTTACACCAGTTGTGCAGACGTAGAACCTAATATTTACAGCAATTCCTTGCCAGCAGAGGCTGCATTCCTTCCCCTATATGCTGCTGCCAACGGTTTGAATGGTTATTTGCACTGGGCGTGGATCAATTGGGATGAGCACCCTCTAACCGATTCACGATTCAGAAAATTTGGTGCGGGCGACACCTATTGCTACTATCCCGGCAATCGCTCGAGCGTGCGCTTTGAAAGGTTGATAGAAGGTATTCACCAATATGAAAAAGTGCAAATATTAAAGGAAGAATATAAGGATAATCCGGAAAAGAAAGCCAAACTCGAAACACTGCTCGACGCCTTCAAGAACCATGCTGTAGTAGGCGAGGATTGTGCTGAGAAAGTCAATGCAATTGAGGAGTTTCTCAACGAAGAATAATACTACTTTTAGTTAGTAGTAGAAAAACAAAAAATAATATGATAAGGTGGCTTAGACGGCCGCCTTATCTTTTTCGCAACTCCCAAAATGAAACTGCTGCAGCGGCGGCGACATTCAGCGAATCAACCTGGTGCGACATCGGAATCTTTACAACATAATCAGCCGCAGTAATGACTTCTTTAGCCAAGCCGTCGCCCTCTGTGCCCATAATGATGGCAAGTTTCTCCTCTGCTTTCAACCGGTCGTCATCCAGTGAGATAAAATTATCACTCAATGCCATTGCGGCAGTTTTGAATCCCATCTCGTTCAATTTTTGCAAGTCGCCGTCAATCCAGGTCCAAGGCACTAGGAAAACAGAACCCATTGATACACGTACGGCACGACGGTTCAGTGGATCACAAGAAGTTGGTGTGAGCAACACAGCGTCGATGCCAAGCGCCGCGGCACTACGAAAAATGGCACCGATGTTTGTTGTATCCACCACACCATCTACTACGACAATGCGCTGTGTATCCTTGCAAACTTCCTGCCAAGGCAAATGCGCAGGACGTCTCATTGCGCAGAGCACACCACGAGTCAGCGTATACCCTGTCAGTGATGCCAGTATCTCTCGCCCTCCTGTATACACAGGGATGTCCCCACATCTTTCTATCAGCGTAGCAGCATCGCCCACGATGTGCTTCTCTTCGCACAACAGAGCTACGGGTTCATAACCAGCATCCAGCGCTACATGAATCACCTTGGGACTTTCTGCGATAAAGATGCCTTTCCCAGGTTCCAACTTGTTGCGCAGTTGGGCTTCGGTCAAGGATGAGAAAATTTCGACGCCGGGGTGTGAGAGCGAGGTGATAGAAATGATGGGCATGGTGTATATAATAAAGTAAAATGAGTAAATTCGGAAAAGCGAAATGTAGTAAAACTGATGCGAAAGTACTAAAAAAACACCAAATTTTGGACATGTGCGCAAAAATACCTAACTTTGCGAAAAATATAACTGCTTAGAATGAAAAGAATCAAACGTCTGAAAAATGTGCGTCTGCACCATGAAGGTACAAACACCCTTATCCTCACCCTGAGTGTATATGCGGTGCTCAACGCCCTACTTTTCTTTTTCCTCAAGGATGTTACCCTCGTGCCGTTCTATATTTTCTTTGGCTTAACTACAATAGTTGCTGCAATTATCGTTAACTTTTTCCGTTGCCCAATACGTATGTTTAATGGCGAAACGGAGAACACTGTCGTTGCTGCGGCGGATGGTAAAGTCGTAGTCATTGAAGAAGTAGACGAGAATGAATATTTCCACGACCGCCGTTTGATGGTGTCTATCTTTATGAGCGTAACGAATGTTCATGCCAACTGGTTTCCTGTAGAAGGTTTTGTAAAAGTGTCAAAGCACCATAATGGTAATTTTCACAAGGCTTGGTTGCCAAAGGCGAGCACTGAGAATGAGCGCTCGACAGTAGTCATCGAGACTCCTTCGGGACACGATGTGCTGGTGCGCCAAGTGGCTGGAGCTGTGGCACGTCGCATTGTCACTTATGCACAAGAGGGAGATGATTGCTACATTGACGAACATATGGGCTTTATCAAGTTTGGTTCGCGCGTAGATATATATTTGCCCCTCGACACAGAGATTTCTGTGAAATTAGGTCAAGCGACGACAGGTAATCAAACGATTATTGGTAAGTTGAAACCTAAAACTTCGGTAGAGGAATAATTTCTAAGAAAAATAATCACATATCGCGCAAGGATTGCTTAACCTCCCATCGCTTTATCGCCCACTGGGCAAATATCTGCCAGGGGTTAAGCAATCTTTGTTTTAGATAGAAAATCTCAAACGTCTCACTCATAAAACGTAGTCAATATGATCAAAAAACATATCCCCAACACCATCACTTGCTGCAACTTGATCTGCGGTTGTATTGCTGCCTATCATGCCTTTGCCGGCAGATACGAATGGGCCTTCGCCTTCATCATCGCCGGCGCAGTATTCGACTTTTTCGATGGTTTCGCAGCGCGTTTGCTGAAGGTGTCTTCGCCTATTGGAAAGGAGTTGGATTCGTTGGCAGACGTCGTGACCTTTGGCGTAGCTCCTGCAACGATACTATTTGCCCTTTTGTCAGAACTTCCTGCCTTGACATCCAATGATTTTGTCAACCAAATTCTGCCATTTTCAGCATTCCTCATTGCTGCACTGTCTGCGTTGCGTTTGGCTAAGTTTAATTTGGACGAACGACAGACAGGTTCCTTCATCGGTCTGCCTACTCCAGCCAATGCCCTCTTTTGGTCAGCGCTTGTTGTCGGTGCGCACGATTTGATTGTATCACACGTGTGGATGTGGTGGTTACTGCTCGTTGGTATTTTGCTTTCCTGCTATTTGTTGGTGGCTGAGTTGCCCATGTTTGCGCTTAAATTCAAGAGTTTCGGATGGAAGGGCAACGGATTGAAATATAGTTTCATTTTGCTCAGTGCAGTCCTCCTCATTCTTTTAGGTTGGGCAGGTTTTTCTGCAGTAATATTATGCTATATTCTCCTTTCTATCGTTAACAACAAGTGCAGTAAATGCGCTTGAATATATATCAAAAAACACAACTAAACTTAAAGAACAGGAATTATGTACGGATGTCTAATGGTAATTTTCTTTCTCGGTATCTTTTTGGTGCTGGGAGTCGTGTCTATGGTCCTCAACTTCTTCTTTGGACTATGGCGAACTACACAGCGACTGAAGACTGGTGCAAAAGCATCAAGCGAGAACAACACACGCCAGCAGGATAGTTGGCAAGGTGGTACGGGTTCGGCATATAGTAATAGCGCTTCGGGTACCAAGTCGAATGCAAAGGGTACAAAACAGAATGGTAAAATCTTCCAACAATCGGAAGGCGAATATGTTGACTTTGAAGAAGTAAAGGATGAATAATCCTGACATGCTGATATAAAATCGGCGTTTTGCCAAATGCTCTATAATAGTCAAAAAATGTGCTTATCATTGCTTCCTAAAAAGCGAAAAATGATAGGCACTTTTTATTGCTGAAAAAAACCTAGACCTTTTTTAAATTTCCTTAGACCTTTTTTAAAAAAGGTAAGACTTTTTTTTAACGAGACGGCGCAAAGTTTTTATTCATGTTTTGTCAGTTCTTTTCGCTGCTTTAAGTTTCTACAAAAAATCAAACCCTCTTATCTATATATACAAAAAAATGTAGCAAGCACTTCCTTCTTCGGAGCACTTGCTACATTCTATTTCAGTTCATCTCAACGAGATGATTTGCGATGTCTTACTTATTCTCCAATGCCTTTGCTGCACTAGCTTGACAAGCAGTGATAGCTACCATCATATAGATATCTTCGATAGAGCAACCACGAGAAAGGTCATTTACAGGACGAGCGATACCTTGCAAGATTGGACCTACGGCTGTCGCATGACCGAGGCGTTGCACCAACTTGTAACCAATGTTACCCACTTCGAGGTTAGGCGCTACGAGGACGTTGGACTTACCTGCGAGAGGACTACCTGGTGCCTTAGAGTTAGCCACTGATGGCACCAATGCAGCATCTGCTTGCAATTCGCCGTCGATCACCAATTCGGGATCCATTTCCTTTGCGATATTGAAAGCTTCTACTACTTTGTCCACAGCTTCGTGCTTAGCACTACCCTTGGTCGAGAAGCTCAGCATAGCCACACGTGGTTCGATACCTGCCACCGCCTTTGCAGTGCGTGCTGTGCAAACCGCAATTTGTGCCAACTGATTAGCATCGGGTGCTGGAGTCACAGCCACGTCGCCCATCACGAGCACACCATTGTCGCCACATTCGGGAGCAATAGTAAGCAGGAGCATCGCACCACTTACGCATGTGATACCAGGAGAAGTCTTGATGATTTGGAGTGCTGGACGGAGCACGTCTCCAGTAGTATTTTGCGCACCAGCCAACTGACCATCTGCATCACCACTCTTGATGATCAAGCAACCCAAGTAGAGAGGATTCTTCACCAACTCGCGAGCTTGCTCAATAGTCATGCCTTTCTTCTTGCGCAATTCACACAACAATTCGGCATACTCTTCCATCTTAGGATGGTTTTCAGGATCTACGATTGTAGCTTTGTTTATATTTCCAAGTCCCCACTTCTTTGCGTTTTCTTCAATCAAAGCAGGGTTTCCAATAAGAATCAGATCGGCAACTTCGTCGGTCAGGATTTGGTTAGCAGCCTTCAGTGTACGTTCTTCAGTACCTTCGGGCAACACGATGCGCTGGCGGTCAGCCTTAGCGCGGCTAATGAGTTGTTGTACGAGTTCCATTATATTTTATGTTTTATAAGATTGTATTAATGCTTAACGGAAAGCAAAATTAGTGATTTCTGCCGAAACTTTGTCGGTATTCACTTGAAAATAGACGATTCGCCGGAATATTTCTGTCTTGACAAGAGCAATCAGACTTTCAAGAAAATATTATTGCGCTTCATTAGGTACAAAATCATATAAATCATTCCTACCTGAAATGCGCACAAAAATACAGTATACCACCCGCCGATATATTGTTCCAAACCATAGAACACACTATGAGCTATGCCGCGGAAATTAATCACCTCAGCCACTACGTATGCTGTGATGGAATTCATGCCATACGTGCGTAGGAATTCCAATCCCAAGGAGACTTTCAATATATCATACACAAGAAAGAAAATACCCAAGAGCAACCAGCACCAACCACTACTGAAAAGCACCATCGAACTAGTCCAAATGGGTTTGATGATAGGCATCCAGAGATCACAAATCCATCCTGCTGCCACCATTGCTGTACCGCCGAGCAAGAGCCACAGCAGTTTTTGTGCAGAGGAAAGGGATGATTTAGCAATGTGCCCTGCAAAGACGCCAGTAAGCGCCGTAGCAGCAAAAGTCAAGCTTGACAAAATCCAAGTGTAATGGTACCACGTAGCATAGACCACTGTGCCATCTGCTGCCAGCGAACTCTGGTCGCGATAGTGTCCCAGCACCTGTTGATCAATCCACTCCGCCATATTCCCCTCGGGGGTGTAATTACCATAGCCAAAACCATCGGCACCAGTAAACTGCATCACCGCCCAATAAGCCAAGAGCAAAAGTGTAGCACAGATGACCTGCGTGCGGATTGATGTGAAATAGAATAACAGAGCTGAGACCAAATAGCCCATAGCAATACTTTGCAGCGTATTGGTGTAAAGGTAAATGTGATCGGGGTCAAGTGCCCGCAAATTACCCTGAACGAACATACCCAGCAGCCAAAGCAGTGCGACACGCTTGGTCAATCGTAGCAGAAATTTCGGCACGTTTCCTTCACGCTTTGCTTTGCTCAATGCGAAGGGGATTGAAGCCCCACTCATAAATACAAAGAGCGGCATCACGAGGTCCCAGGGAGAAAACCCTTCCCAGTCCTTGTGCGTGAAGATTTGGGCTAACCAATTCAGATTCTCCCCACCAATAGCAGCAACTACTGAAAGCACCAATGGCCCCAAAGCAGTCAATACAAAAAGATCAAAACCGCGAAGGGCATCAAGGGAAGTAAGTCGTCCGCTAATATTAGACTTTGCCATTTTTCTGAAGAATAAATAGGAATGCAGGTGTGAGATAGTGATTATTTATATAAACTCCCGTTGATTAAAGCTTGTTTTTAGAGCAACTCTGGCAGCGTAAACAATTTTGTACCATTGCTTCCTTTTACCAAAACCAAACTATTTGTGATGGGAGCCTTTTGTAATTCCGCCTTCACTTCATCCACATTTTTGAACACCTTGTATTGTTCGGCAAAGGGCAGGAAGTTTTCACCTACAAGCCATATTTGTTGACAACCCACTTTGCCCAAATGGTCAACGACCTTGGCATGTTCCTCGGCCGAGGCATCTCCGAGTTCGCGCATTTCACCGATGATCGCCACCTTGCGATCGTGTTGCATCAGAGTGAAGTTTTCCAGCGCCGCCGCCATACTTGTGGGATTCGCATTGTAGGCATCTACGACCAGCGTGTTGTGGGCAGTTTTAACCAATTCCGAACGTTTGTTTGTAGGCTGATAGTCTGCCAAAGCAGCAGAGATTTCTTGCTCGTCGACACCAAAGTGTACACCCGCCGCTACGGCACAGAGCGCATTGTTCACATTGTATGCACCGATCAATTGGGTTGCGACTTCGTGCCATTCGCCACCTTGCTTACGCCAACGGAATCGCAGGAACGGATCGCAAGCAATGACTTCGCCTTCGACGGCATAACCATTGCCTGGCAGACCATATGTTACACGAGTCAAGTCTGCACAACGCTCACTCAATATCTCGTCGTCGCCCCGAAGCAAGACTGTGCTTTCTCCCTTGCCACGGAGATATTCATAAAGTTCGCTTTTAGTTTTGATCACACCTTCAAATGAGCCGAAGCCTTCTAGATGAGCCTTCCCTACATTCGTAACGACACCGACGCTGGCATCCACGATTTTGCTCAGCAGTTCAATTTCCCCGGGGTGATTAGCACCTGTCTCAATCACAGCCAGATTGTGCTCGGATGTCATCTGCAACAAAGTCTTGGGCACACCGATATGATTATTCAAATTGCCCTTGGTATAATGCAAATTATACTTTCGAGCCAATACGGCAGCGAGCAACTCCTTCGTAGTCGTTTTACCATTAGTACCAGTCACCTGCAAAATAGGTGTACCCAGGTAGCGACGATGATAGGCTGCCAATTCTTGCAGGGTAGTCAGAACATCCTCGACAAGTAATATTCGTTCGTCTTCAATGGGCTGTGCTTCATCCACCACAACGTATGGGCAACCTTGTACTAAGGCTTCTTGGGCGAACTTGTTGCCATTAAAATTTTCGCCCTTTAAGGCAAAGAAAATAGCACCGGGACGACACTCGCGTGTATCAGTTGTGATAGCCCCAAATTGCAAAAATATTTTGTGAAGTTCAGAGATTTTCATATGCATCATTCCGTTTTTTTATATTTCGATGCGAAGTTAGATATTTTTATGCAAATTGAATCATGCTATCCCAATATTTCTGGTTAATTTTGTGCGATAAAAGGTAGAAACACATATGCAAGACGTACCCTATAGCCTCAACATAGGGGGCCGACTCATCGAATTGGCCCAGCCCATAGTCATGGGTATCCTCAATGCTACACCCGACTCATTCTATAGTGCCAGCCGCGTGGAGAGCGAAAGGGATATTGCAGAACGTGCCCTGCAGATTGTCGCCGAAGGTGGTAAAATCATCGATGTCGGGGCCTACTCTACACGTCCGGGCGCCGATGAAGTTTCACAAGAAGCAGAAATGGAGCGTCTACGCTTTGCACTGGAAGTCATCGCCAAGGTCGCACCGGAAGCTTTTATTTCCATTGACACATTCCGCGCCGACGTGGCAAAAATGTGTGTCGAAGAATACGGCGCACATATCATCAATGATATATCGGGTGGCACGATGGACCGACGCATGTTTCGCACCGTTGCACAACTAGGCGTTCCCTACATTTTAACCCACATCCAGGGCACACCACAGACTATGCAGCAGCAATGTCAGTACGAAGACTTGATCGCAGATGTCATGCTTTATTTCTCGCAACGTGTCAACAAATTGCGCGCTCTTGGGGCAAAGGATATCATCCTGGATCCTGGTTTCGGATTTGGTAAGAATTTGGAACAAAACTACGCTTTGATGCACCACCTTGACTACTTCTCGGAATTCGATCTACCTCTGCTTGCCGGTGTATCGCGCAAGTCCATGATACATCAATTGCTCGGCGTCATACCCGCTGAGTCATTGACAGGAACCATTGCCCTGCAAACTGTTGCTCTGACCAAGGGCGCAAATATCATCAGAGCGCACGACGTTCGTGAAGCTGTCCAAAGCATAAGGATTGTGCAAGCCGTGGCGGGTCAAACTCTGCCCAAACTTAGTCATTAATCCTATCCTCATATACTCATTTACTTGAAATTCCCTCATAATCCCCCTGCAATACAATGGAAAGATTTAGCACCATAATTGAGAGAATAAATATCGTGTCTATTGTAGATATTGCACTGGTCGTATTGCTACTCTACTATTTCTACAAGTGGATGAAAGCATCTCACTCAGCCAATATCTTCGTCGGTATATTGTTTTTCATTATTTCTTGGTTTTTCGTCACTCATGTATTCGAGATGCCCTTGCTCGGCGGCATTATGGACCAATTGATTAATGTCGGTGCACTCGCCCTTGTCGTATTATTCCAGGACGAAATCCGCTATTTCCTCTCCAACCTCGGCAACCGCAGATTTATGGATAGTTTGCGCCGATTCTTTGGAAAGAAGAAAGAAGGCAAGGTGCAACGTGAAGAGATCATGCCCATCGTCATGGCATGTCTAAGTATGAGCAAGCAACGCGTAGGAGCGCTCATCGTCATCGAGGGACGTATGGCAATGGATGATATCGTAGATACAGGTGACCGTATCAATGCAGATATCAATCAGCGCCTGATCGAAAATATCTTTTTCAAAAATAGTCCTCTGCACGATGGCGCTATGATCATCAGCAAGAAGCGCATCAAAGCAGCAGGTTGCATCTTACCCGTATCCCACGATAATGATATTCCCAAACGCCTCGGTCTGCGTCACCGTGCCGCTTTAGGTATTTCTCAAAAGAACGATAGTCTTACTATTATTATATCAGAGGAGACAGGTAATATTTCTATTGCGCACGAAGGCAAATTCAACCTCCGCCTTAGTGCAGAAGAGTTAGAACGTGCTCTAACGGAGCAATGGGAAATCGGTGTCTAAATCACACAAAGTAAATTCCCTCTTAACCCTTCACCTTCGTCCCTCGTCTCTTGAACTTTGTCTCATAACCCTATCAAAATGCCACGCATAGCCATTATAGACAATAATATGTTAGCCGCCATCGGACTGGCGGGTATCATTCGTGGCATGATGCCTGCGGCAGAGTTGAGTTTGTTTAGTGATTTTTCAGCATTGGAGCGCGAGGACAAAGGCAACTTTATCCACTATTTCGTTTCTGCAAGTATTCTGTTGGGGCATGCCAACTACTTTTTACCACGTAGCCGGCACACTATGGTCTTGGTCAGTGATGCAGAGACACAATTGATACCTCGTGGTTTCCATCTGCTTTGCGTCAATCAAAACGAAGGAGAATTGACGCGCGCTATCCTACGACTGGCAGAGACATCGCACGCTCGCAAACAAGTCGCTCCGATACCCAAGGCAGACGCTCCTATGACCAACCACATTCTTACTCCCCGTGAGATCGAAGTCGTCAAATGGATTGTTTCAGGTAAGACCAATAAAGAAACTGCTGAGGCTTTGGGAGTGGGTGTCGCCACAGTAATTTCACATCGTAAGAATATCATGAAAAAGCTCAACACCCGCAGCGTCTCGGCTCTGACTATCTATGCTGTGATGCACGGGATAGTTAGCCCCGAGGAGATTTAGGGCAATACAATACACTCATTTTTATTCGCTATCATTTGTAAGAATCATACACAAGTATGGTTCTTTTTTTGTCCAAAATCCTTTTTCAAAAAAGTCAAGACCTTTTTAAAATTTCCCGACGCCTCGTTGAAAAAAAGCCTTGGATAATTTCAACGAGACGTCGCAAAGTTTTTCAGGGGGATTTTGTGAGATATTGTTCTGCTATTATATAAACGCTTTTTAGATACAGAATCCCATCTCGTAGTTAAGAACAATGTTTTTGGCTTAATAGGTAATATAATTATAAAAGGCAATAATATAGGTGTTGTCCACGAAAACTCGTTTGTTTTATTTAGAGCCACTAATGAACACGAACCGAAGGTCGCGCTAGTCAATCTTCACTAATATCCATCCGGTCTTAAATACCCCGCAAGGCATTAGTGTAAATTAGTGCTCATTAGTGGTTACAATAATAAGAGTACAACATCTTTGATGTAAGGATGATTTGTGGACATCTGCTATATTATTAGCTTATAAAAAGGCAGGAAGGAAACATTATCATTCCCTTCCTGCTTCAATTATTAATTAGCGTACATAAACCTTTTTGCCGTTTATGATATAGATACCTGTTGGCAGTTCCTTGCTCAGTTGTTTTGCATCAGCATTACGCTTGATCAATTGGCCATTGATAGAGTAGACGTCAACTCTTGTATCTTTGCTCTCATCAATATTCACTCCGCCGATTTCCGAAAGCACATCTTCGATAAAGAAGAAATCTTTCCACTGATTTGCCGATTGATAGGCAGAAAGTGTGTTCTCTGGTATTTGAAGTGTACATTCCCATTTGTTGATATCATCAAGGGCATTAGTATCACATGTGGGAGGAACTTCTGCGTAGCTAATCAGCTTCTTAAGGTTTACACAGTCCGAGAATGCCTCCTGTCCAATGCTCTTTACGCTTTTACCAAATGAGAAGTAATCAAGATTGCTACATCCGCTAAATGCCCACCTTCCGATAGTATTTATATTATCTCCGATAGTTACATTCTTCAGATTAGTACATCCATAGAATGCATAATCTCCAATACTAGTTACCGAATTAGGAATTTCAATGCTAGTCAAGCTGGAGCAACTACCGAAAGCCCAATCTCCAATGCTAGTTAGGCCATCCGGCAAATCAATGCTGGTCAAGCTGGAGCATTTATAAAAGGCAGCATATCCAATGCTAGTTAGACCATCAGGCAAATCAATGCTGGTCAAGCTAGAGCAGCCATAGAATGCATAATCTCCAATACGATATGATTGCTCCATATAATTATCAGGTAAAACTAAATTAGTTTCATTACCCAAATAGTAAGTAAGGATGTAGTCGCCATCTTCTCCATCAAAAATGAATCCATCAACATAATCACCTGATAGTACTCTATCAGCGTAATAGGCGATGTAACCAAAGCTAGAGGAACCTTTTGTTATATTTAAGCTAGAGTTGTTGATTACATTTTTGAGATTTGAGCAGCCATAGAATGCATAATTTCCAATACTAGTTACCGAATTAGGAATTTCAATGCTTGTTAAGCTATAGCAGTCTTCGAATGCATATTCTCCAATACTAGTTACCGAATTAGGAATTTCAATGCTTGTTAATCTAGAGCAGCGATAGAATGCCTCATATCCAATACTAGTTACTTCATAGGTTTTCCCATTGTAAGTCACCCTAGTTGGGATGGTAACTGATTTAGCATACCCCCCATAAGTGGTTCCCTTATGAGTTACCTCTACAGTGTTGTCCGTAGAAGATGTGATGTTGTAATAAATACCATCAACTTCAAAGTCATGGGCGCTAATTGTAATGCTACATAATAGCAATGCTATTGATGTTAGTAAAAATCTTGCCTGTTTCATGTTCTTCTTAGGAATTAATTAAATAATTATTTTGTTAAAAGAAATTATTCGTTACCAGAATTGGACACAAAAAAAGCGTGAAGCCCAGCACTGTCGCTCGCTCCACGTTATGAGGCTCGTAGGAATTGCCCTGTCTGTCGAAACGAGCAACGCCAAAAGCCCCACGCCGATATGTATATAAACTACCCTCTATACCGTAAACCACCACAGGCGTAGTGATACACCAATTGCTGTACGAGTATAGGCGAGTATGTATACAACACACCTACGGGGCATTCACGTTGCTTTGTTTTTGACAGACATTTTGAAATTTTCCTACGATTTCATAACGTCAAACCCAAAGCGTAGTAAACGCCTTTTCATATGTCTTGTCCCACCCTCCCGTTTCCTTCTTCAAGAAAACTATCGGCGCAGGACAAAGCAGAGAATGTACTATTCTACATAAGAAAGATACATCCAATGCTTGTTGTTTGCAAAGATACAAAAAAGCGAGCGAGAAATTTTAAGTTTACTTGAATATTTTTCACAGCGAGCGAAAGTATCTTCGAGATTTGTCTCAGAAATACGAATAAGAAATAGAAAAATCCATGATTTAACCCTACAAATCATCGAAGCCGCGAAAAAAAACAAAAAAACTTTCAACCACTGACTTCATTAATATTTAGAGGGCAAGTAAGCGTTTTTTGCGCTGTTAACAAATGTTACAAACATCAAGACGGGGTCTGTGATATTGTATCTTTGCACTGTCAACGTATGTGACGCGCGCGTATATATATTATTGTATAGGCAAGTTCTATAAATTAGTTTTCCTAATTCATTAGATAGATACTCTGCTTGGTCGCTTGATCTATACTGGCTATAGAAAATAGCACTGCGAGGGAAAAGAAAAATCCCTCAACCATATTATGGTCAAGGGATTTTTGAAACTTATATAGAGAGGA
Organism: Alloprevotella sp.; assembly: GCA_045630125.1. Classification (GTDB taxonomy): domain Bacteria; phylum Bacteroidota; class Bacteroidia; order Bacteroidales; family Bacteroidaceae; genus Alloprevotella. The sequence goes on from JAZQSL010000033.1 coordinate 39,565, forward strand.
ACGTTTCCTCCACTATTCATTACAAACCGAAACCGAAGTAGCTCATGAAGTTGTAGGGCAAGCTGACTACACCGAATGCCATAGTGGCCATGATGCAGAAGATGACTACGAACTGGACGCTACCGGGCGAGCTAAATGTAGCAATGGGTTGTTCGCTCTTGTTGATATACATCGCCTTGACAATCATCAAATAGTAGTAGAGTGAAACGACGGTGTTGACGAGGGCTACGAAAACGACCCATTCGAAACCTGCATCGAAGGCTGCCATGAAGATGAAGAACTTGGAGAAGAAACCTGCGAATGGAGGAATACCAGCCAATGAGAAGAGGCAGATGGTCATAGCAAATGCCAAACGTGGATTGGTCTGATAGAGTCCATTATAGTCGCTGATGCAAAGTGCACCGCTCTTTTCCTCGATGATAGAGATAATTGCAAATGCGCCGAGGTTGGCAAGCATATATACACCGAGGTAGTAGACCATAGCTTCCATACCAGCAGATGTACCGCCGAGAAGACCAAGAATGACATAACCTGCTTGCGAGATAGCTGAGAACGCCATAAAGCGCTTCAGGTTCTTTTGACGCAAAGCGAAGAGGTTGGCCAATGTGATAGAGGCTACGATGATCCATTGCAATGCTTCATTCCAGTATTCGACAAATGGTCCTACGGCAAATACCTTGACCAGGATGACCATCAATGTGAATGCTGCAGCTGCCTTTGACACAACGCTGAGGTAAGCTGTGACAGGAGTAGGTGCGCCCTGGTAGGTGTCGGCAGTCCAAAGGTGGAAAGGTACCAATGAAATCTTAAAGCCAAGACCAGAGATGATCAAAATCAAAGCGAGAATGCTGAGTGTGCTGCATGAGAGGTGGCTACCGATCTCGTTGAAGTAGAGTGTGCCAGTAGCACCATACAGCAAACTGATACCATAGAGCAACAATGCACTTGAGAAGAGGGCTAAGAGGATATATTTAGCACCAGCCTCAGCACTATTTGCACATTTCTTGTTGAAAGAAGCCAAAGCTGCCATGGGCAACGATGCCAACTCGAGTCCAATAAAGAACATCAAGAAATGTCCACTTGACACCATGAAGTACATACCCAACAAGGTGAAGAGTGTGAGCGTGTGGAATTCGCCGATTTTGCTTCTGTTCTCTGCGCGCAACAAGTAGGGTTCTGCCATTGTCAATACGACGAGGGTACCTACATTGAGCACAGTCTTGAGGATGGTCATCATCTCGGTGTGAAGATACATTCCGCCAAAAGCCGATTGCCAAGTGGGGTGTGGCAACTGGGTGTCGGGCAAGAGATGCAAGACGGTGTGGATAGCCAGCAATATAACAGGGATACGTGTCATCACCTTCAAACGACAACGACATGTGCACTCCTGTGACAAACTATCACACTGCTCTGACGACTTGCTGCTAGGAGAAAGGAACAAGTCTGCAATGAATACGAGCAAGATGACAGCCAATAGGGTCAACTCTTCGCCCATATATAAAAATTGTGTATAGTCCATATTTTATATTTTGTGGATGAGTGAAAACTACTCTGCGTGATTTTTTGTTATTACGACAGTTTGCATTCACTCTCCAATTTTACATAAACGGATTGCTATTTGAAATTTGATGTGCTGATTCGCTGATGTGATTGATGATAGGAGCAACGCCATCTGTAATCACCTGGCTTACCCAAAGTGGAGCGAGACCGAGACCTGCAACAGCCAAAATGAGGCAAATGACAGAGAAACGTTCGTCCCATGTAGCATCAGTCAACTTGAGGTGATGCTCGTTGGTGCAGGTGCCATAGAGAATCTTACCGACCAAGCGCAAGATATAAACAGCAGTCACAACGATACTGGAACATGCTGCGATAGTGAGCACGCGGTGGAAGGTATCAGCATTTTCAAACGAACCGACAAAGATGGTCATTTCAGCAATGAAGCCTGAGAGGCCGGGGAGACCCAAGTTGGCCAAACCTGCGATGACGTAGCATACGGCCAAGAAAGGCATGACCTTCATCAAACCGCTCAGTTCGCGAACGTCGCGAGTATGTGTACGGCCGTAGATGAAACCAATCAATGCAAAGAAGAGGGCGGTCATGAGACCGTGGCTCAACATTTGGAGTACGGCACCAGTGCAAGAAGTGGTGTTCATCATCAAAATAGCGAAGAGAACCAAACCGCAGTGCGATACAGAAGAGTAAGCGTTGATGTACTTCAAGTCGGTCTGTACGCAAGCCGAGAATGCACCATAAACTACGGAGATACCAGTGAGGATAAGGAATATCCAACCTAATTCGTTAGCAGCATCAGGCAACAGGTACATAGCAATGCGGAAGCAACCATAACCACCCAATTTCATCAACACGCCAGCGTGGAGCATTGATACAGCAGTTGGTGCCGAAGCGTGACCATCGGGGCTCCATGTGTGGAAGGGGAATAGTGCGCCCAGCACGCCGAAACCTATGAAGGTGAGCGGGAAGAAGATGTGTTGTGTGTGCACAGGGATATTCCCCATGGTTGCTATCTCGTTGATATTCATGGTGGTGGCACCGCTGCCGAAGTATATTCCCAATATTCCCATGAGAATAAATGCCGAGCCTCCCATGAGCATGAGGGTGAGTTTCATGGCCGAATACTCTTTGCGTCCGCTTCCCCACACACCTATGAGCAGATACATGGGTATGAGTGCTGTTTCGTAGAACATGA
>JAZQSL010000034.1:0-5480 GCA_045630125.1 Alloprevotella sp.
CTCCGACTTCAATATTTTTCACAGCGAGTGCTAAGTATATTCAAAGTTCATCTTAAAATATACGCATAAACGAGCGAGAAATATGAAGTTTACTTCAATATTTTTCACAGCGAGTGAAGAGTATATTATATAATATACGCAAAAACGTGTATATAATATACGCAAAAACGTGAGGCAAGACATTCTCACGAATGCTTGTCTCACGCAAAATGCGCATCTGAATTACGCATTATCGAGTATTGATTTGACACAACTAAGAAGGTTTATAAAGCGAACCATGGACTAATTCTAAATTATCAAACTTGATTGATAAAAATAGTAAAAAAATATCATTTTTTTCTTGCAAAATTGGCAGTTTTTTTTAATTTGCGCTCGTATTATGGGGTTATCACTCGTAAAAAATCTACTTTGAATAAATACAAGGAGTATAGATTAGAAACACCAAAAACCTTTAATAATTATTTTATGAAAATTAAAACTTTACTTGTCGGTTTGGCGATACCTGCTTTGGGCTTCGCTCAAAACTATGACATGACGTATCCCGACAATGCGCCTGCGCCTTGTCATCCCGTCCCCAGCGATCGCCAGATCATGTGGAACGAGACAGAGTTTTATGCCTTCTTCCACTATGGTATGAATACCTTCACCGGACTGGAATGGGGCTTTGGTAATGAAGCAGAGTCGCGATATGCGCCCAAGGCGAAGCCTAATCCCGAACAATGGGTGACTTCGGTGAAGGCGGCTGGTATGAACGGCGGTATCGCTGTGGTGAAGCACCACGACGGTTTCTGCTTGTGGCCCACTGCTACGACTTCGCACAGTATCAAGAATGCGGGCAACGAGTATGGTCGTTCGGCCAACATCCCTCAACTCTTTGCCGAAGCGAGCAAGAAGCACGATATGAAGTATGGTTTCTACATCTCGCCATGGGACCGCAACTCGGCACACTATGGCAAGGATACCTATGTGACCGAAGTCTTCTTGAAACAATGCGAGGAGTTGGCTCAATATGGTTCGGACCAGTTTGAAATGTGGTTTGACGGTGCTCGCGGTGGCGACGGCTACTATGGTGGCGAAGGCGGCAATCGCGACATCGACCCCGAGATCTATTATGACGTGCCCAACCTGCGTGCTCGCGTACACCGCATTGCGCCCAACTGTATCATGTGGGGTGTCGGCGGCGAAGCACGTTGGATCGGTAACGAGTCGGGCTATGCTGGCAATACCAACTGGGCGATGACCGACTACCTGTCTGAAACCGTGGTGCGCGAAGAGGGCGACATCAACGGTTGGTTCTGGAATCCCGGCGAGAGTGATGCTAAGGCGACCAATCAGGGTTGGTTCTGGCACAGCGGCGAAACGATGAAGAGCGCTGACCGCTTGTTCCAAATGTATCTGGAAACTGTGGGCCGCAATGCGACACTGATCCTGAACTGCCCACCCGACCAATATGGCGTATTGCCCACAAATACTGTGAACGAATTGAGCAAACTGGGTAAGATGTTGCACGAACGCTTGGCTGTGCCCGTGTATGGACAGAGCGAATCGACTGCTGCTAAGGATAAGGCTAAGACTGCTACTATCGAGGTGAACGAAACTCGCACCGGTGGCAAGTATGACAAGGCCAACCTGACCGACGGCAACAAGGAAACCTATTGGGCTACAAACGATGGCAGTCTGGGTGGCACTATCACCCTGTCGTGGAGCACACCACAGACAGTGCGCTACCTCGTGTTGCAAGAACCTATCAAGTTGGGTCAACGCATCAAGGACTTCAAGATCGAATTTAGCGAAGATGGTACCAACTGGACCGAACTCTGCACATCATTGGAAACAACCACTGTGGGCTACAAGCGTATCATCCCATTGAACGGCAGCACAAGCAATAGTTATGGCAATGGATACAATGCCAAGAAATTGCGCATCACTATCCTGGACAGCCGTGCTTGCCCATTGCTCTCAAATATTAATGTGTATTAATCAACAGACATCAACACGACATATAAAATCAGAAAATTATGAAAAAGAATATCATCCTTTCTGCTGCGTTGATGTTGTTCGGACTCACCGCACAGGCACAGACACAAATCACATTTGATAGCCAGGACTTCAAGGCTATTCGCGTCTACGATACATGGGACAAGAGCCCCTTCCGCGCCGCAAATCCTACGATCGACTACGACGTGGCAGTGGTAGACAATCCCGACACCAATGTCGACGACTTGATCGGCGCTGCACCCAACTCTACGAAGAAGGTGGTCAAGCTGCGCCGCAGCCGCTATGGTTCTAACACCTTTGGTCTGCGCATCGACCTGAAGGAACCTATCCGCATGACTAAGCAATTGCAATACATCCACGTGATGGCTTATCTGAAGGACAAACCCGCCAACAGCCGTATGATGGTGATAGGGCTGGGTAAGCGCGTAGAAGATAGCTGGAACTGGCAAACAGGCGAGGACGAACAGTTCTGGGCTACTACCAATACCAACGTATCGCCCAAGGCTGGATGGCAAGACATCGTCGTAAGCTTCAAGGGCTTCTCGTACTCTAAGTCAGAAAATCCCACCAGTGGTATCGACATCTACTCGTTGGTGATCGTGCCCGACGTACGCTCGCCTCATGCTGACACCGAGGATTGGTATGCCTATTTCGACGAAATCGTGATCGACAACAATCCCGACAAGCGCTTCAGCAACGACAAGTATGCACTGACTTACGACAAGGAAGCCAAGACTACACGCACCGACCGTAGCTTGAACAGCGTAAGCCTGGCATCATCAGCTGGCACTCAAACTTCGGCTGCAACCAGTGGTAAGGTATACACCGACAATACGCTCAAGACTATCTTCTCTGTCAAAGCTGGCGAACAAGTACAACCCTCGATCAACTACACTGGTAGCTGGATGAGCGGCTATGTATACGTGGACTGGAACAACGACGGTAAGTTTGACTTCAAGGTGAACAACGACGGTACGCCCGCCGCAGGTAGCGACGTGGTGAGCTACAACGCCGCACAAGTGAACGGCACATGGCGCAAGAGCGATGGTTCGACTACAGCCGACGGTAACACTATCGGCAAGGGCTTGCCCAAATTCACCATCCCAGCAGGTACACCAGCAGGTCTCTATCGTATGCGCTACAAGGTAGACTGGGACAACCTCAATCCTGCAGGTGGTACCACTATCATCGCCGATGGTGGCGGATACGTAGACGTGATGCTCGACGTACATACAGACAAGGTAAGCGTCAATGCTTCACAGCTCAACGGCGACATCGTATTGGCAGCCAACGACGCACCATTGCAAAACTATCAAGCCAACTACAACCAAGCGCTCAAGGTGAAGGATGTGCCCGCACCTGGCTTCGTACAATACGGTTTCCAACTGAAGTACGGCTACAACGTCAATGCGGCTGAACAACTCGACGCTAATGGCAACCCCAACTGGTTCGCACTCGACGTACCCTATACTGCTATCGCAGCCGACGGCACCTACACCATCCCAGCAGAATACTTGCGCGGTGGACAAGTCAACATCAAGGGCGATATGCAACAGGAACAACTCTACACCGTCAAGGTGGTAGGCCTGAAGGGCGAAGGTGGTGTGATCTATGCTAACATCGCTACAACCGACGGCGGCACAGTGCGCGCTACACAATTCTTCTCGGCAAGCCAAGTGAAAGCTATCGAAGTGGCTGGCTGCAGCGCATCAATCCGCATCGAGGGACGCACTATCGTCGTGACCTACAAATCTGGTCCCAGCGAAGGCCGCAAGATCACTTCTCTGTCAGAATTGAAAAACTACAAGCTCTACCAAATCGCAGCGAAGACAGGCGAAGGCTATTGGGCGTACAATAGCAATCTGACCAACGACTACGTCAGCCTGCGCGGTGTGACTACCTATTCGTACAACCAACTGCCAGCCAACGCTACTGCTGCCAGCACATTCCAACAAGCTGTAGACCCTTTTGACGAAACCGTCGTGTGGCAATTCTTCCAAGAAGGTGGCAAGTACTATTTGTACCAACCCGTGAGAAAGGCTTACGTCACTCGCGATGGCCGTGACTACAAATTTACTGAAGCCAAAACTGCACTCGACGGTATCCGCACTAACAACGAAGCCAACTACGCTGGCACATTCAGTATCCACGCTGGTGGTGGCTACAGCGAATCATCGACCAACTTCGCTTGCATCGTGACCAACGAAGCCACTACCGCAGTGCGCAACTGGACTTGGGACGACCACGGTTCTGTGCTCTGGATTATCGAAAACCCCAACGTCTACGCAGTGGAATACCTCGTGGAAGTGCTCGGCCATGAAAATGGTGCTATCCAATTCGAAGGTCAAAACTACACCAACGGCGACTACCTCCTCTCGACCGAATTCCTGACAGCAGCAGACCTCGCTGCCACAGAAATCGATCACCACATCTCTACTATCACCGTGGATCCCGCCGAAGCAAAGGTGACCGTGAATTACGTGGGCGACGAAACTACAGATATCAACAACGCACCCACTACTACTGCACCCAAAGTGATCTACGACCTCTCGGGCCGCCGCACACTGCACCCCACCAAGGGCGTCTATATCGTCAACGGCAAGAAGATCGTATTCTGATACTTATAATATAAGTAAATTAGTCAAAACTATTAAAGATGTGCTCTGTTTCGAGCACATCTTTATTTATGTATCATACGTTATGAATAACAAACTACCTTCACAAAACTATGCAAAAAGTAGAAATGCATCAATGTTTGACTTATATATGATCACATCAAACTATTTGCATCAGAATAGCTATTATAACTACAAACAAACTTCATACTCTATATATAATCTCGCTACCTCTAGCAAGACATTTGTTGTACAATAAGTCAAAGAGCGTTGTCAATCTTTTTCTCAATCTGTGATTGACTCTGCAAAGATACAACCTGTCAGAGGGCGTCTTCATCTTAATTGCTCTTTGTAGATTTTTTTAACATTTCAAAAAGGGGGCAAAAGCACTATAAACACAGGGGATATGGAGCGACAAAAACTTTTTTCTTTTTTTCAAAAGCGTGGAGGGAATTGGCGCTAAAATCTTATATTTGGATTATGGCCTGACTTTGGCTTTGAGGGTCTTTAAGGTCTTTAAGGACTTTAAGGTCATTAGGGTCACAATAACACACAATGCACACCATATATAAACATACGCGCACGTGTACGTATATACGTATGCACGTGCGCGTATGCTTTATCATCTGACTATTCTAGATTACCTAGAGACTCTAGAGCATCTAGAGACTCTAGAGGGTCTAGATTATCTAGAGATTCTAGTGTTTCTAGAGCTTCTAGAAAATCAAGAGAGCAAAGCCTTCTCTTCTATCCAGGGCTAGACAAAACGAAAACCGCTTGAAAAGATCATTTCGTCTTTCCAAGCGGTTCGTATAGGGCGGCGGCTACCTACTCTCCCACCTGTCGGCAGTACCATCGGCGTGGACG
>JAZQSL010000035.1:0-10847 GCA_045630125.1 Alloprevotella sp.
ATTTTCACTAATATCCATCCGGTCTTAAATGCCCCGCAAGGCATTAGTGTAAATTAGTGCAAATTCGTGGTTACAATAATAAGAGTACAACATCTTTGATGTAAGGATGATTTGTGGACATCTGCTATATTATTACCAAAACATTAATCATCAGAACACTATATTATGAGAATCATCAAGACAAATACTGGCAGAGAGGTTAAGGTCTTTGCCGAAACATTCGAACAGGATGCTTATGACCAAATTGAAAGATTGGCCAACTATCCTGCCTATCAGGATTCGACGATACGAATAATGCCGGATAGCCACGCAGGAAAGGGGTGTACCGTAGGCACAACGATGACGATCACCGACAAGGTGACCCCCAACCTGGTAGGGGTGGATATCGGTTGTGGCATGCTCACGGTCGAACTGGCGGATCAGTCTATTGACTACGAAAGGCTGGATGCCGTCGTCAACGAACTTATCCCCAGCGGGCAGAATATACATACCACTCAGCAAACCGATTTTGACTTTTCTGGGCTTAGGTGCTTGCACAAGGTGGATTTAGACAGAGCTCGCCTCTCGATCGGTACGCTGGGCGGAGGCAACCACTTTATCGAGGTAGACTACTCAGAGAGGGACGCCAAGTATTATCTCGTCATTCACTCAGGCAGCAGAAAGCTGGGCGCCGACGTGTGTCGATATTATCAGCATCAGGCTGAACTGGCCGAGATCAACAGGGAAGTCGAGATACGCAACGTCATCGAAAGGCTCAAGGCTGAGGGCAGAACAAGCGAGATCCAACAGGTCGTCAGCGAGATGCCGCGCAACACCAAGAACAAGGAGTTGGCATATATATCAGGTGACGACTTTGACGACTACCTCAACGACATGAAGATCGTACAACAATTTGCCGCCCTCAATCGTGCGACAATGGCAAATATCATCATCGAAGCCATGGGATTGACGGAGACTAGTCGGTTTGAAACGATACACAACTACATCGACTTTAGCCGTATGATACTCCGCAAGGGGGCGGTCAGAGCCGAAGCCGCAGAGCGGTTGTTGATACCTATAAACATGCGCGATGGATCGCTGATCTGCATCGGAAAGGGCAACCCCGACTGGAACTACTCAGCACCCCATGGTGCTGGGCGCCTGATGAGCCGCAGCAAGGCAAAGGAGCAACTCAGTATGGAGGAATACCAGACATCGATGAATGGCATATACACCACCTCGGTGACACAGTCTACCATAGACGAGGCACCACAGGCATACAAGCCTATGGAGGAGATCGTAAGGATGGTAGCAGACACCGTGGAAATAGATGATATCATCAAGCCCGTCTACAACTTCAAGGCAGCAGAATAATCTGACTGAAAAACTATAAAGGGTATAGGGTCTTTAAGGTCTCTAAGGTCCTTAAGGTCTCTAAGGTCCCTAGAGTCTCTAAGGACCTTAAGGACCCTAAAGCCCCGATAGCCCTCCCCCTCCCCTGCCATCTTGTTGAAAAAAGATCAGACCTTTTTTGAAAAAGCTCTTAGTTTTTTTGAAAAAGGTTAGACTTTTTTTCAAAAAGGTCTAATATTTTTCAGCAAACATTTGACTTCGCAGTGGCATCTTGGGGCTCAAATTTTGACAAAAATACACCTGTTGTGTAAAAAAGACACAAAATATTTGGTGGATTAAATATAAATGTCTACTTTTGTGTCGGAAATACACAACAGCCGTGTGCGAATGTGAAGATTTCGACTGTGGCACAAGCGCATGAGTGCTCGGGTTTGCCCCTTTCTTTCAGGCAGTGCATCGAGCAGAGGATATAGGTGGAGAGCGCGTCACAAAGGGAAGACAAGAGAACCACAAAACAACACAGTCCGACAGCGACTCAATATAGAATAAGAGACTATAAATATATGAAAAAGATGACACCGACAGTTGTTAATTTTGAGGTGCTGAAAAAATTATGCGATACGCACCGACATGAAATAGGGAAAGGCATGTTCCACCTGTTGCCCCAAATCTCGATCAGGTATGTCAACAAAAAACGAGAGTTTGGATATGCCAAATTTGGGGAATTCTTCTTCCTGGGGGATGATATGTATGTGTGGAAAAACGAAGAGGAATACCAAGAGGAGCACAATCAAGATGTCGTGGATGAAGTGTTCGATGGCGAATGTGCCCACAGGGGATATGCTTGCAGACGCATCTTTTCCGGCGTGATGACGAAATACAAAGATTCAAATGGTGAATATATTTACACGGGAGATGTCCTCAGGGTACACAATGCTATATGCGTTCTTTCGTATTTGGCAGTAGGTGCTATTACGTCAAACGGGTATAATGGGTGGTATGGTTTCCTGTTGGACAATCATTCATGGCGACTCTCTGATTGTATGGAAGAGAACGCGGTGACTCGAATCGGCTCCGTCTTTTATCAAATTGATGAAAATGCTGCATCAGAAGAAGTCAACTACCGAACGCTTCTGTTCAACAATAACAGAAATGACGAAATCGATAAAGAGACACAATTGCTCATGGCATCATATACTCCCAACACTGATCAAGAAGTGTGGAAGTATCAAGCGCTCACAATCATCGGAGCAGAACCTTGGTTCAAATAACCTTGTAAGAATTGTTACTTAAATCTGTATAATAAACACATCGTATGGAAACAAGAAACTTTATCACAACGATTCAAGTACTCCTGAAAGACAGAAACGAAGAGTTTGAAATGGCCAATCCACAGCGAATAAGACTCCTAAGGCATAAGGACAACCGCAACATTAAAATAATAGATGGCAAAGGATACAAGAATTCCCTCTACGATATCTATCTCCATGAAAACGATGTATTCATGAGGTATCAAAGCGAGCAATTGGTGAACCGCTTTAAGAACGTAGATTATATCGTATCTTTTATTGGTGAGGAGGGCAAAGATTCACGCTTTGTCGGAGTTTACAAAAATTGTGGCATTAAGCAAATGCTTCCTGATCACAATGGAGAGGCACATGCTTTGTTTGACCTGCAAGAGGTGAATGGTTTTGAAATACTCAAAGAACGTGTGGTAATAGAATGGAACAATCCTATAAGCTGGTTGCAACACTATAAAAATGAAATGCACGTCGTGAGAATAGACCGTGGACTGACTGAAAACAATATTCCAGTCTTTACCAGATTTGAGGATGTTATATTAAACTATTCCCAGCTTCAATCCATATTTAAGGCCAACAATCAAGAATGGAAAGCAAAATTAGAAAGTTGCAATTGCATTTATTTGATATTAGACAAAAATACCGGAAAGCAATATGTTGGTTCTACCTATAATAGTAAAGGCATTTGGGGTAGATGGGAAGAATATGCAAACACAGGGCATGGCAATGATGTTTCGCTAATAGAATTGCTTGCAGATGATGCTAAATACGCAGAAAAGTATTTTCAATGGTGCATTCTTGAAACAATGCCACTAAAAATATTACCAGACCAAGCAATAGATCGAGAATCCCTTTACAAGCGTAAATTTGGTACTCGAGATTTTGGGTATAATAATAATTAAGGAATAACCCTTATTTGAAGAAAATTGAAAAAAAATAGAAAAAAAGATAGATTGGGGGTTACTTCCGACTCTATTATAGCATAAAGGGATGAAAGAGGATTGAAAAATTGAAAAAAATATATGTCAAACTAATATTTCTAACAACGTGATTGAAATCAGAAAAGTGATCGAAACTGAATGATGAGTTTGTGGGATTTCAGCTCATTATTTCAGTAGAAAGGAAACAGGAAATCCCAAGAAAACAGAACGAGTAAGCAGACTCATCAGCAATCATGTAATAATCGACAATTGAGGGAAAAATGACTACGGCACGTGCAGTCGCATGGCTGCGAAAGGAGACACACGATGCAAGTTGGTATATTCCCTTCCTTCGCAAAAGAGAATCAACATTAGGTCATGTCGCATCGAGCAGAAGGTATAGATGTAGGGCGTGTCACAAAGGACATGACAAGAGATAAAAATACAAAAAAGAATATAATCAGACAGTGGCTCAATATAGAAATATGAGGCTGTCAAAATACGAAAAAGACATGTTAGAACTTAAAGGAAAATACTGCAAGGATTGCAAGATTTTCACAGACAATATAGAACAAGAAGCACTCTCGATGGTGTATCACTTCCTGGACAATCCTATGTTCAAGGACGCTAAGATCCGAATCATGCCGGATGTGCATGCTGGCAAGGATATCGTCGTAGGATTTACCGTCCCATTCACAGATCACGTCAACCCCGATCATGTCGGTGGAGATATCGGCTGCTCGGTGTCAACATCTATCACAGACTTGCCCGTCAACCCCGAGCATTACGCCGCTATTGAGAAGAATATACGCGAGAACGTCAAGTTTGGTATGACGATTCACCCCAAGGCGGTCTATCCTTATTCCGAACTCTACAAACACCTGAATATGCGCTGGCAGCAAGCCCAAAAACAGTGGCCCGAGATGGTGAACACAATAGATCTGTCAGAACGTGGCATCACGGCTATGCTGAAGCGTATCGACCAGAAAGAAGCGATGTTCTACAACAGTATCGGTACAGTGGGCGGTGGCAATCACTTCGTAGAGGTGGGCGAAACACCCGATGGCAAATATGCATTCACCGTGCACTGCGGTAGCCGCAACCTGGGTCAGAAGGTGTGGAAGTACTGGAAGATGCAAGCAGGAAAGCTGGTAGGTGTGACCAATGGATTCCTGGTAGACGAGGCGATGAGAGGATATATCACCGATATGGTCGTAGCTCAAGCCTATGCTGAATTCAACCACATGGTGATCGACCGCTTGGTGCTCGATGCCCTGGTCAAAGGTAGCGGATGCAATGCGCATATTGTGGAGCAAATCTACACTACGCACAACTATATCGATTTCTCGATGAAGATGCTGCGCAAGGGTGCGGTGGCTGCTCCTGCTGGCAAGAAGTTGGTCATCCCGTTCAATATGCGAGACGGATTGATCATTGCTCGTGGCAGGGGTAATGAAGATTGGAACCAAAGTGCACCACACGGTGCGGGTAGATTGCTCTCTCGTGCAGATGCCAAGGCACTCATCGACCTGGATGAATTCAAGGAATCTATGCAAGGCATTTACTCGACATCCGTAGGCACAGGAACTATCGACGAAAGTCCGATGGCCTACAAGGATCCAAAAGAAATCATGCGCTTGATCGAGGATACAGTGGAGGTGGAATACCTTATTCGCCCTGTGATCAACCTGAAGGCGACCAATTCCTACGATTCCAGCGTAGAGATTGATATGAACGAAGAACAAGATTAAACACTCGGGGGCTCACTTCATTGCAATAGTGAGGTGAGCCTTTTTAATTTTTTTAATTAAACAACAATAATAAATAACAGAGCTATGGGACTAAAAGATTTGTTTACAAAGAAAACGATTGTTACAAAGACAAAAACTATGATTGAAACCACCACTACAACAGAAGAAAAGGTGGTGAAAAATGACACAGAACAAAAGGCGCTTGAAAAGATCGCTCCAGAGAAGATTGGGGTGCTGGATATGGTGATCGCATTCGACACGACTGGTTCGATGGCGGCCTACATCGAAGCCGTACGCCAGGAGGTGGCAGAACTGATCCCCAATCTGTTCAAGGACAACGAGGACTTGCGACTGGGTATCGTGGCATTTGGCGACTATTGCGATATGAACAATGCTCAGGACTTTGGCGATGCCTATCAATGCTTGATGCCGACAAACAATGAAAACGATATCATCAAATTCGTGCGAGAGTCTAAGGATACAAGCGGAGGCGATGGCGACGAGTTCTACGAATTGGTGATCAAGAAAATCGTGGAAGAAACACCCTGGCGCGAGGGCTCTACACGCGCTATCCTCTTGATCTCGGATGCCGATCCTCATCCATTGGGTTATACCTACAAGGACTATGTCGTGGGCAATCAGATAGACTGGCGCAAGGAAGCGCAAAAGGCGGCAGAGATGAAGATCAAAATCGACACCGTGACCATCAGAGAGACTGAATGGTACAAGGAACTTTCCCAGATGACCAATGGTATCAGCGTGCCCTTTGCCAGCGGCCACAAGACGGCGCGACTGGTCGAAGCAGCCACCAACGCACGCGGCTCGATCAAGGCAAGAATGAAGTTTGACAAAATGTATAACTGTTGCGTGGACGAAGAATGTCTCAGAATGTTCTCTGCGTACAAAGACGAAAGAGAAAAGGTCGAAGAATAAGAAGTAAAAAAAGTTTGATATGACACAAGATATGCTGAAAGACAAGGTGCGTGGCTGTCTGATGGCCGGTGCTGCGGGCGATGCTTTGGGTTACGAGGTAGAGTTTATAAACCGTCGCACCATTCTCTCGCGTTTCGGCGAACGGGGCATCACGACATTTGAACTTGACCGTTGGGGCAAAGCCTTGATCAGCGACGACACACAAATGACACTATTCACCGCAAATGGTCTGCTGAACGCTGATCGCTTGCAGATAGATCCTATAGATGCAATTGTTCGAGCATATTTGGATTGGTATTATACCCAAACTCCTATAAAAAACAAAACGAAAAGTTGCTGGTTGAGCGACGTTGAGGCGCTTTATTCCCTGAGAGCACCAGGCACCACTTGTATGACTGCCCTTGGCGATATTGCCTGTGGGGCTACCCCCTACAACAAAAGCAAGGGGTGCGGTGGTATCATGCGTGTTGCTCCCATCGCGCTTCATGCTTGTGCACACCACTCGTATGACACCACTCGTACTGCACAACTTGCGGCAGAGGCATCAAGATGTACTCACAAGCATCCACTCGGATTTCTGCCTTCGGCGCTATTTGCCGTATTGCTCCACAAGATTGTGCCATTGACACCACAGCAAGTGCGCGAAGACATAGATCGCCTCGTATCTGAAACACTTGACATCCTGGAGGCTATCTACCCTGAGACTTTTGCGGAAGACAAGGCTTATCTGAAGTCGCTGACCGAAAAGGCGGTGAGTTTGGCACATTCCGACACCTCTGATGCTGATGCCATTTCTCAATTGGGAGAAGGCTGGGTGGCAGAAGAAACCTGGGCGATAGCCTTGTATTGTGCCCTCCGCCATATTGATAGCATAGAAGACGCCATCATTGCCGCTGTCAATCACAATGGCGATAGCGACTCCACTGGATCTGTGTGTGGCAACATTATGGGTGCTATTTATGGATACGAACATATTAAAGACCTCAATATGTTCTGCCCAGAAGGCAAAAATATTGAAGACACACTTGAACTTGCAGAAATCATTCTCACTATTGCAGATGAGCTATCAAATCGTTTTAGCGACTGACAGAATGAATTCGTATAAGATAAAATGAAGCAATTTGCAGCAAGAAAACAACACTCCCGATTGATTATTCATCGGGAGTGTTTCTATATATGTGCGAAATACATTTTGAGTGACTTGACTCTATTTGAACGTGAGTTCGGTATAAGCTCTATGTTATTTAATCCTGACGGCGAATCTCTCAAAGGATGATGATAAAAAAATCTTACCTTTTTTAAATTTTGCGACGCCTCGTTGAAATTATCTAAGACTTTTTTACAACAAAACGTCGCATTTTTTTAGTGCCTCCTCTCGAAATTGCATATTTCGTATAGTCTACAGAAAAATCCTACTAAAATAGCATCGCTCACAGGCATGTTGATTCAGATATAATTACTTGATTTTTATACCGAACTCACGTTATACTCTAGTCTATCAACACTCCTGGCGTAAGGTCAATTATGCCATGCACATTTCAAATATTTGTTCGATATCCTCTTGCTTGAGGGGTTTGAAGCCGGGTAGGACTTTGCCGCCGCATGCCTTGCGCGCCATAGTGGCGAAGTGGGTGCGATCGATGCCCACGGCGGGGAAGGTGCTGTCCAGTTGCAAGGTGTCAAAGAGGAAGTGTGAGAGGCGATCGATGGCTTCGTGCGCGATATCCATAGCCGGTAGCGAGGGATCGATGCCAAAGACATTGACGCCGAACTGTACGTACTTGCCGACGTTGGTTTCGTCCAGACAATACTTCATCCAGCGCGGAGTGACGATGGCCAAGCCCAGTCCGTGGGTGATGTCGTAGATGGCAGAGAGTTCGTGCTCGATGGGGTGGCAACTCCAAGCATGACGCTTACCACCGTTGACAAAACCATTGATGGCCCACGACGAGGTCCACATCAGGTTGGCACGCGCCTCATAATTATCGGGTTCCTTCATCGCCACAGGAGCATACTTAATGACGGTTTTGAGCATACCCTCCATAAAGCAGTCGAGCATATAGAGATCCTGTTCTGGCGCAAAATAGACCTCCAAGATATGCGAGATGATATCGGCCGAGCCGCAAGCTGTCTGATATGGGCTTACGGTGAAGGTGTTTGTAGGGTCAAGGAACGACACGCGAGGCAACAGATTCTTATCCAGACGACCGATCTTCTCCTGCGTTGCGAAATTGGTAATCACCGCCGCAGTATCCATCTCAGAGCCCGTAGCCGAGAGCGTCAGAATCGACACAATAGGCAAAGCCTCATTGATTGGGGCCCAGGTCTTGCTCAAAAAATCCCAGGGGTCGTGCTCCACGCAGGCTCCCGCAGCTATGAACTTCGCGGCGTCGATGGTCGAACCGCCACCTACGGCCAGCACAACATCAATCTTATGCTCCTTGCACATCTGGGCGCCCGTACGCACCGACTCAATGCGAGGGTTAGGCTCGATGCCCGACAACTCGTAAAGTTCCAGGTCAGCCTTCTCGATCTCGGCAACAACGGCATCATAAAGGCCTATCTTCTTGATTGAGCCTCCACCGTATGTAAGCAGCACGCGGCTACCAAACTGCTTCAACTCCTTGCCCAGATGTAAGAGTTGATCACGGCCAAAATAGACCTTAGTCGGAATGTTATATACAAACTTGTTCATAGCAAATATTTGTTTTAAGATTTAACTTATCAAAGTTACTTATTCTCTCAAACATTCGCAAAAAAGTGGCCCGTTTTTCGTTCGCGCGTACAAAAAAAAGGACTGCACAACCCGACGGTTGGCAGTCCTTTTTCAAGGCTGTTAGCCTACTAATTCCTCAAATTAAGCTACTGCGTTTGAGATAAGGAATGTAGCAGCAACAGTCAAGATAGCGTACAACTCGGGGAACGCTGCGAGGATAAGAGTCTTACCCATCACGTCGTGACCGTTACCAATAGCGTTGATACCGTTAGCACAAACCTTTGCCTGATAGTAAGCAGCCAAAAGGTTTACCAAACCTACCAACAAACCTGCGCCAAAGATAGCCGCAGCCTGGAACATTGAAATGTCCGCAGTAAGGAAGTTTTGAACCATAAAGAAACATACGAAACCGTACAAACCCTGTGAACCTGGCAACGCAGAAAGGATCATGTAGCTACCGAATGCGCCGCTGTTCTTCTTCATTGCACCTACTGCAGTCTGACCGCAGATAGAAGTACCAATTGCAGATGCGATACCTGCCAAGCCTACCATACATACTACGCCGATGTAGGCCAAAATCAATGCTGATGTCATAATTTTTTAGTTTTATTAAATTTAAATTTGATTATTTATTTCTTTTCATTTGTAAGAGGCTCAAACTGACGTGTAGTCATTTCGAAACCTGCATTTTTGTAAAACTCGACGAATGTCAAACGCATAGGGTGAACAAACGAAGAGATTGCCGACATAAATAGGTTGATACCGTGACCGATGAGCAGGATAGCCGATGCGCCGATAATCTGGAACACTGTGCCCACACCGAAACTCTCGATACCTGCATCCAAGCCAGTAAGACCCATAGCCAGCGAGTTGAAAACCTGCGCCAACACACCGCCCGACAAACCGATTGCGAACAAACGGATGTAAGAGAGCACATCGCTCAACAAGCCTGTGATGTTATTGTAGGCATCCCACAAACCCGAGCCGAAGTTGATGAGTGGATTACGCTTGATGTTGTTCAACAGAAGCATCAACACTGCACCCACGCCCATCGCAGCGTAGAATGCTGGCGACGAAGCGGTAAACCACGAGATTGTGAGGTTCTCGTTCATCATTGGCAGACCTACCGCCAAGCAGCCAGACAAGAGGATGATAAACCATCCCAAGAGGCCGAATGTAGATGTAAAGCCGAAGAGTTTGGTCTGGAGGCAGATGTTAAGGAACATACCGAACAAAATCTGCACAACACCCAACGCCAACGCCAACGAGAAGAACTGGTTCTGGAAATCAAGGAACGGAGAGTTGGCGATGCTTTCATAACCCAGCATATCGGGGATGCTCATACCAAACAACGAACCTGTATAGAGACCGAACAGCGCAGTAGCGCCACCACAGAAGATGGTGAGCCACGCAGCCTGCTTCAAGCCCTTGCCGCCCTTCGCCAGGAGGATTGCGCCGACCAATGTCAGGATAGCACCGTAACCCGCATCGTTCAAACATATTGCGAAGAACAACATATAGAACGGAGCGAAGAATGGAGTAAGGTCCATAGTGCCATACTTTGGCAAGGCGTACATCGCACCAATCATCTCGAAAAGGCGAGCAAACCAATTATTCTTCAACTTAACTGGGGTATCATCCTCTGGCACTGGGTTGCGCTTGAGGTAGATGACATCGGGATACTCGTCAAGCAAGGCGTCCACCTGCTGTGACTTATCCTCCTCTGCCCAGCCCTCCATCACTACCAACGCTCCGTCGGCAGCCTCGGTGGCTGTACCCTTAATCTTTACATCCTGCAACTGACGAACCAACGCATCATACTGCTGCTTGATTGCATCGAGGCTTGCAGCGCAAATAGAGAACTCCACATTGAGGTTCTGCAACTCCAGGCGGC
>JAZQSL010000036.1:0-1731 GCA_045630125.1 Alloprevotella sp.
AGCAGCAGTCAGTGTGATACTGTTATCAGCCAACTTAGAGTCGTCAGCATTAGCAACCTGTACACCGATGCCATAGAGTTCAGCAACCTTCTTCTCGAAGTTAACAACCTGCATTTTGCCCTTCACTACGAGGTCACCACCCTTAGCACCCTCAGCGCGGATTGATGCCAATGTAGCGTCGTCATCAGCGAAAGCGCCCTTGCATGTTGCACTCTTGTACACGCGGAGTGTTGCACCGAAAGTCTCTTTGAAATTAGCCTTCAAGGTCTTTACCTTGGTACGGCCGTTTAATGTGAATTCTGCCATGTTTTTAGAAATTAAACAGATTAATAAAATATGAATTAAATAGTTACAATACAATAGTAAAAGTACACTCCATCTACTACTTGTTGGTTCCACTTGATACTATATTCCTTTTCCACCTCAAAGTTTGGATGAGTCTTTGCACAAGTACTTGTGGGTTTCAGCCAATGTTTCTGCTTTGTATGCGGTTTGTCTTCCGTCATGCAGAATTGGTAGTTGTTTGAAGTATCCTTACTTCCTTTTGTGTAGAAAGCATCATTCGTTACAAAAACAGCAAGCCCATTTTTGACATTCTTAAAACGATTACGAACTAGTTCTACACGGCGAACATCTTTCCAAAAGTCATACATCCCAAGGTCCTGAGCACCTTGGTCTTTCATTACGGTCACAGGCTTTTTCAACCGTTCGTCAAATCGAGAAATTTGGCGTTCTACTTTCTTTGTCTTATATTTCAATTCTACAGGACAATATTCGCCATCCTTCTTTATTACGATATCAAGACGAAGTTCGCTCTTCCACACATAATCTTTGAGTTCTTGCCACGGCACATAATACTCTACATCCACATCATCGTATGCATTAGCAGAGTTGTGCAACCATGTTGCAAGATGCATCTGGAAGTCTCGTTCATTGAAGAGCAACTCATCATTACTCTTCAAAAACGAAAATACATCTTCACGAACGATGTCGACGAGTGAGTCCATAGTTATCAGTATTCTCCACGTGCTGCCTGACCGATGGTAATCTCGTTCGGAACGAGTTTCTTGCCCTCTGCATCCTTAATCTGTACGGTCACACCAAAATTGGTATCGAAGAGTTTTTCGGCATCGCCCACTTTGGTGCTACCTTTAATCTTAATACCATCAGCATTGGCCTTCACATCCTTGGTAGTCTTCTTGTTCAATGCTGCGAGAGTTAATTCGCCATCGGCAATCTGTACACCCTTGTAGAATACGAGCGAAAGGTTAAAAGCTTTCTTAAAATCAGCAGATATAGTCTTCAACTTCTTCTGCGGTGCTACGGTAAATTCAGCCTTATTGAATTTATCCAGAATGTTGTTGATAAGTCCCATAGTAGGTCAGTCATTATGCCTGCAAGTCCCCCGAAATCAGCATTAATAAAAGTTTTGTGCTTGATTAATGTATACAAGAAAAGCGTAGAGACTTGTCGCGCTCATCATGTTACTGGCATCGCCAAACGCCATCGTAGAAATGAACTGAGAAACAAATACCCCACGCTGTCGTATATACCTTGTGAGGTACAGCATGGGCTGTACGCGGTGTATACAAACAGAATGAGCGTTGCATTGTCCTCATCCCTCTACTAAAATTTGGCGATTTCGTAACATGGGATAAAGCAAGAAACGCTTTCTTGACCCAAGGATTTCTCCCCTCAGGTTTTGCAAATTTATAAATTATATTTCATTTG
>JAZQSL010000037.1:0-33662 GCA_045630125.1 Alloprevotella sp.
GGGGGGGGGCGAGAGTGATTCGACTTCTGGACGATCGAGTGCGGAGGCCGTGTTTAAGCGCTGGCATCTGATGGACTAGGTAGAGAGAGAAGGGGGGGGCGTTCTATATCATTATATATAGACGGTGCGCCCGTCTGCCGACGTCTTCGAGTCTGCCGACGTCTCCACGTCTTCGGGCTGCTCCACATCTTCGAGCGTCTTCGAGTAGGATCTTCGATTGCCAGGATGATTATTCTCGATGTGGTCTTTTGTCGCTTCAAGAGTCCCCACTAATCGTTAAATTTGGGCATAAATTCCCCTGAACATTGAACACGAAATAGTGAACAAAACGATCAATTTTTGGAGTTTTACAGAAATCTGTATTTATTAACGTTTTGCTTCAAAAAGTGGAATTTGCTTCAAAAATACCCATAAAATAAACGAATTTTATTAGTCTATGCAGAAATTTCGATAAATTTATTTATTTATCGCATTTAATTTATTTATCTTTTTTGACTTTTTGTAGAAAACTAATCAAATCGACAACTTTTTACGAATTTTAATTTTTTACAAATTTTTTCGTGTTTGGCTTGGCATGTGCAATATATAGAAGCATGAACGCAAGCCGAAACGATTTCGGCGTCATCTAAAACTCTTTTTTGGGAGAAAAGCCATGAGAAATTTTTATTGTGTAAAACTCCATAGTCTCGAAACCGATAGTTTTCGTCTAGTCGTCTGTCCTTCTTATGCAGACGCTTGGGACGATCTTAGAAGACTTAAAAGGGAGCTGGCAGAGGTTGACGATTATGATTCAGATGTTGTTGAGCTTTCAAGCGACGATATCAGGAGTCTTCTTGATAATGATGATGAATCCATAGAATTCCGCTATCCGTTATCAGCAGATTCTTTAGAAGACTAAACACACTGGCAAGCCTTACGGCTTGCCAATCAAAACTTTTTCTGGGAGGACATGCAATGGCTATCGTAATTTTTGAAGGCTCTCTTTCATCAAAACGCTTTGATGATCATGGTAATTGTTTTTTCACGCTGGAGATTAAAGATTCTTACTACATACCACACATTCACAGTATAGAACGCGCAAAATCTCACACACCTAGAACGAATGAATTTTGCATTGTCAACTCTAGGCCTTTATCCTGTATCAATAATATAGACATCATCACTTATGCGCCAATAGGAGCTCAAATCGAAATTAAGGCTTGCGAGTTATTCGATATGGCTGGAAAGCCAGTAAACAAATATTCTGTACTCGACATAAATTCTTATCCTGCAAATTTTTGGGAGGATTAAACCATGATTAAAAACACAGTCGTTATCGGTCGTTTAATTGCGGAACCTGTTAGACGCGGCAATTCTTGCCACTTCATCATTGCAAACACTGTTTTCAATGATGGTAAAGAAGAGATCATCACATACCCAATCAAAGCCATAAACAAACAAGCGCAAGTATGCATGGAATACCTACATAAAGGCGTTCTTTGCTGTATTGAAGGGAATTTAATCACAGAAAACGAAAAGAACACAATCATCCCTGATAGAGTTGTCTTTTTAACACCAGTAAAAAAACACTAACTCCATAAGGCGGGAAATTTGCCGCCTTTACCTAACTTTACTTTTCTTTGGGAGAGAAAAACTATGTTGAGCGCTTTTATAACGAATTTGGGCAAATACAACGAAGGTGAATTGATTGGTGAATGGATTTCATTTCCGATTTCAGATGAAGAGCTTGAAGCTGTAAAACAGCGAATTGGGATTAACGAAAGATATGAAGAATGGTTTTTTACTGACTACGAATCAGATGTTTATCCAATGAACAAACTTGGAGAATATGAATCCATAGAATCTTTGAACGCAATCGCGGAAAAGATTGAAGAGCTTGAAAACAATGGACAACTTGAAGAGCTGGAGGCAGCACTTGATTTTTATGATTGGGAAGAAGCTGTATCCAAAGTTGAAGATGGCGAGGTCTATCAAATCGGAGATGATGATACATGCAATTTTGATGCAAATATCGGCTATGCAGAGGTTGATTCTTGTGGGGGAGTAGATCAGCTATCACGCGAAACTTTAGAACGTTATTTCGATTATGAATCCTTTGGCCGAGATTGTCGATTAGAATGCTTTTCACACTACACAGGACGAAACGGCAAACTTTACCGAATGGACTCTTAATAATCATAAAAAACAATCTTTGCACGCCAATACTGGCGTGCTTTTTTTGGCAGTGCACACATCTTTTTTTTGGGAGAACATACCATGACAAAACAAGATATTCTTTATCGTTTGGCTTGTGCGATTTCAGACCTTGCGAGCGCTTCTCGCATTATTGCCTCCAGGATTGCTGGATTAGATGATTCTGATTTGGAAACGCTCGAAGACGCTGGGCAGATGGCAGACGTGGAAACGCTCGAAGACGTGGAGTCCGATTTCGTTCTTTGTGTTCCTCTGTCAAAAAAACATCTCTCACTTATCAATTCCGTTGTTAAGAAAAGCAGTAATTGTGACTTCTCGCTTCTAATTGACGACAAGGGACATGGAGCACTAATCGCCTTTAATGGGACGACATACGCAATCTCACAAGATAATTTTGACTGTTCCAATCTCTCAAAATTTTTATCTCTTAATATTCCTAAATCCTGTTGGCAATCAAAATTCGACTCTGTTCTTGTATGCAGAGAAGGAAAATACATTATCACAGATTCCGTTTTAGAAACAACGATCGAAGCGACTGAAAATAAAACTTGTGGATTAAATGACAAACAAGCGCTTTTAAGAACTCCAGGAGCTTCCTCATTCGTTCGTTCTTTTGAATATAAAGGACAAATCACAATCAAGGCTTGTAATGTTAAAACATTCCTTGATTGTCTTTTTATCTCAGACGACACAACAAGGATTGAATTTACAGGTTTTTTTGTTGATAAAAAAGGTGAGATTGTAACCACTGATGGAAAATGTTTATCAGTGCTTAAACAGTCCAACGACACCTTCTCTATTAAAGATTTTGACACTAACATCATTATTGATCCTATATTCATTAAAAAATTAAATACATTTAAGGCCGACATAACCATTAGTCGCTTAACTAACCTAATAGATAGCTGTTCTTTCTCATGTGGAAACATAACCATTATTAGTAAGAATATTGATGGAACTTTTCCGAACTTCTCAAAGGTGATTCCTTCTCACTTCAATTCATCTCTTATTTTCAATCCCAAAAGCATGAGTGCAACGATAAATCGATTCCCCAAAATGCCAAGAGGTAATACCGACATTATTATTTTTGACTGCAAGGATAGATATTGCCGTATAACATCTCCTCTTCCAAATAAAGTACATTGGATCGATATAGATAAATCTATTGCGGAATTCGACGCCAAAACAGAAAGATTCGGTCTAAATCGAAAACTCTTTTTAGACGCCATAGCCGCAGCAAGTTATTTTTGCTCCGATAGCTTAAAGCTGAATATTGTTGACCCAGATTCGCCATTAACAATTCTCACTGATAACCTTGATTGCGTTATCATGCCTATGGAAGTCTAAACAATCGGCGAGTCTAACGACTCGCCACAACCAACGGAGGAATTATGAAGGAAAACTTTTTAACCAAATCACTCGCCCTCATGCTAATGCAGTCTGGTATAAGCTATGACGAAGCATTCGCAGTCCTGGAAGAGTTCAAGAACGACACGATTGTTGTTTTATCATCTCTACTCGACACAGCCAAGCGATTCCCTAGCAGCATGATATTAGGTGTAACACGATCACATAAGATCATGCGAGAAATGAAGGATAGCAGCAATTAACCAACAAGCCGCCATCAGGCGGCTTATTCATTGGGGAACAAAAATATGTTAGCAGAAAAAGAAATTGACAAGATAACAAACATCATTACTTGCGCCGGCACATCAATCGGATGCGAGACGGTATTCCGTGATTTTTGCGCCATCTCCTCTCTTGCGCTCGCAAATGGATGTACATTCCAGGGCACACATCTCTGGGAAAAACGCGAAAAAATGTATCTTGATCTGATTGGAAAGTATGAAGACAAATCAATTTTCCCACAAATGCTCGCCCATCTTGCGACAGCGATAGAAATTGATCCTTATCAAGACTACATGGGAAAGTTATACATGGATTTGTTTACAGGCAACAAAAAGCTCGGTCAGTGTTTTACGCCCATTTCTGTATGTCAATGTTGCGCCGAAATGACTCTCCCTCACACTCTTGACGGTCACTCGTTGCCTGTGTCAATCGGTGATGAGTGCTGCGGTGGCGGAGCCATGTTTATCGGTGCAATCAAAGTATTGAGCGATAGAGGAATTAACTGGCAGCGAGATGTTAGGTTCTTCGGCGCCGACATTGACAGATTGTGCGTACACATG
Organism: Alloprevotella sp.; assembly: GCA_045630125.1. GTDB lineage: Bacteria > Bacteroidota > Bacteroidia > Bacteroidales > Bacteroidaceae > Alloprevotella. The sequence goes on from JAZQSL010000037.1 coordinate 4,383, forward strand.
ACTTACATCCAGCTATCTCTACTCGGAGCTCGTGCGATTATCACCCATCAGAACACAATCACGCAAGAGAGGTGGGACGAATTTGTGTCACCAATGGAGGTATTCTGGCCACTCACACTATCAACTAGCAACGAATCAAGCGAATCAAGCGAATCAAGCGAATCAACGATTGCGATTGATAACACCACTTACGTTACCACGGAACCAAAAAAAGAATCTCACCCTTCAGGATACCAGCTTCGATTGTTCTAACCATTGCGCAGCTATGCAGCGCATCATTCAAAAGGTAAAAAATGAAACACTTAACTGTTACTCCATACCTTCTCCGCTCTCTCTCACTCTGCCCAGTGTTTGCTCTTAATCTAAAACAATCCTGGAACAGCGTGAACGAATCACAAATATGCCGTTGTGTTAGACGCTACATGAACCACAAGGATGCAGCAGATAGCGTTAATAACAATTCTGACAAGCTGGCTAATTTTCCATATCAGAATCCTGACAATTTCATGGCAGAATACGAGCGCAGATTAATGTCCCTTAGTGTTAAGGAAAGGACTCACGCGCTCTCTCTCTGCAACAAACTGAATGATACTGACTTCTGCATGGGATTAAGTCCAACACTCATTACCTGGATTGTTGAAGGCCCAATCAAAGATGATAACGACAGAGCATTGTCAAAGGTCAAGGGTATTGCGGAAATTGATACTGTTTATACAGATGAAAACGACAATGTCTTTATTTGTATCAGAGAGTTTGCACAAAATCAAAATGACATGTTGTGCGCAGAAACATCAGCGAGAAGAGGTTATATTGGACTTCCTGTTTTTCTTTTTGAGCAAATGTACAACATTAAAGTTAGTGGGTTAGTATATGATATTATATCACTTGACATTTCGAAAAAAAACTGCTTAAAGCGTTGTGTTATTATGGCAACAGAAGAGCAAAGAGTTTTGTGGAAAAGACAAATTCTGTCTTCTATAAAATTGTATAGACTCATGCAGAACTCGCATGATGATCTATTTTTATGTGCGGATGCTTCTCGATGCCGCACTTGTCCACACGTCGCAGATTGCGACTTTTCTTATGGAGAATAGAAATGGGATTCAAAAAAGCAACTAAAACAGCACTATCAATCAAACTTGCCATATCAGGCACATCAGGATCAGGAAAGACGTATAGTGCATTACTCATTGCCAAAGGTTTGGGTGGTAAAACTGCTGTCCTTGATACAGAAGGTGGAAGTGCGTCACTCTATGCCGATTTATTTGACTTCGACACCTGGGATGATATGGATCCACGTGGATTCCCACCCGAATTTTTCATTTATGTAATCAAAGCAGCAGAAGAAGCAGGATACCAGAACTTAATCATTGATTCACTGTCACATGAATGGAGTGGACGCGGAGGATGCCTCGAAATCGCTGACGCAATAGCGCGAGCGAAATATAAGGGAAACACATTCACTGCATGGAACGAGGTTACGCCTAGACACAATAGGCTAATCGACACAATTCTAGGTTCATCACTAAACATCATCGTGACAATGCGTTCCAAGTCAGATTATGTCATCAACAAGGACGAGAAGTCAGGAAAGTCAACACCACAGAAGGTCGGACTTGCGACAATTCAGAGAGATGGCATGGACTACGAATTCACTCTGATGTTTGAACTCGATCGCGATACCCACATGGCGAATCCTGGGAAAGACAGAACGCATCTCTTCAGTGATCCCATTATCATCACTGAGGAAACAGGACGATTGATCGCCTCATGGCTTACGGCTCCTCCAGATCACAAAACAGTTACAGTGTCATCACAGGCTCTAGCACAGACGATAATCCCACCAACTTCTCCCACAACTGCTTACAAAATGTCATCAGTTCCTGAGCCTGCTCCCACAACTGCTCCCACAACAGCTCCCGCTCAAAAACGAAAAATGACTCCAGAGGACTTTATTCTTCAGGAGTTCGACAATCGAGAAATGGCCGGCATTAGTCACTCTCAGATACTTGCCGAGTTCATGGAGTTACTTCCTGGAATCAAATCTCTTGATCTATCGGAGCTCACAGACGAGCAAAAACAAACACTAGCGACTGCGCTCTGGAACAAGAAGAAACAGCAGCAAAATGTCTAGGAATGTCTCGAAAATGTCTCTGAATGTCTAATGTCTAAGCACGGCTTTTTGCCGTGCTTTTTTTTTGTTTCGAGAGACAAATTTTCCCTTAGCAAGTCACGTGTGGCTCACGTGTGGCTCACGTGTGGCTCACGTGTGGCTCACGTGTGGCTCACGTGTGGCTCACGTGTGGCTCACGTGTGGCTCACGTGTGATCACGTGTGGCTCACGTGTGATCACGTGTGACCACGTGTGACCACGTGTGACCACGTGTGACCACGTGTGAATTTTCTTGAAATTATTTATCCTTAAAAAACAACTACTTAGACAAGTTTTCACTCCCTATATAAGAATAGATAACATAAGATAAGAATATATATATACGCGCGCGCGCGCGTTGGGCTATTTTTTGACTGATAACTTTTTTACGTTTTTTTTTGCTTGCAATCTTGACAACATGATAAAAAGTTTTACACTTGGGATAACTTCGGAATGGTTCTGGAGGGATCAAAATAGGAGGAACTATGCTTTACAAAAATTTGGAACTTCGGCATCGTGGTAAAAATCGTGAGGAAAAGGCTTTCATGGGTATCAGACTGGATAGATCATTGATCAAGAAGATTAAGCAGGAGGCAATTAACGCCGACAGTACCATTACTGAGCTAATCACGGCGATACTTCAGTCATGGCTTGAGGCGAACAAATCAACACAGAACGCAACACAAAACGATTGAGGTCATAATGTGGTTCAGGTGCGATCAAGACCTACTCTACTCATCGATCATGCGCGATCTTGGAGAAGGCGTAAGAGCACGTGATAATCACGGGAAGTCTCGTCAGTTTGCGTTTATGTGTCTTCTTGCAAAGACAGCAGATGGACAAGCTAATGACTTGGAATCGAGTGCAGACCTTTCTACGTTGATCGGAATAACACAGAATCAGGCAGATACCATCTGGAGAGTGTGTCTATCACGAAATGTTCTGCGCCGAACGCAAAAGGGCTACAGCGTTCTCGAATGGATGTGCGAGAGAGGGCTTTTTTTGAAGGCCCAGGGAAAACAAGAGAATAGCGAGAGCAAGAATATCTTTCTGTGAGGGGGAGTCATGAACCTAGTCGATACTCAGCAACTTTTGACCATGCTATGGAGTCTCTATCCTAATGCGCCAAAATTGGCCCGTGATGACAAGATAGCCATGTCTATGGCATGGTTAGCCGTCTTATCAGATTATGCGTTAGAGGACGTCTGGAAGGCCGCTAAACGGTGCTTTCAAAAAGAGCCTCGTTTTGTCCCTTCGGCACCACAGATTTTGAGCGAGTGCGAAAAAAGTCTGCCCATCGATCAATATCTTGCCACTGAGTACAACACACTGAGTGAAGAGGTGGATGCTTCCATCGAACGAGAGATAGAGCGTCACCAGGCCATACGGCTTTTGCGTGCGGAAGAGACGCTGAGTGATGCTGACGCTAAATGGCTTAATGAGCTGGAGGAGGAAGAAAGAAAGGTCAAGAAACTAAACGATCTATGGAAAGAAGCCGTCAAATCGGCAGAGTATGCGTATGACGGCAGGGAGAAGAGTCGGATGATTGAGGATGGATCAATCAACCGTTTGCAATTAAGTAAGTAACAGTCAAATTATTGGGAGAACGAAGATGACAAAAAATCTACCTGCGAAACGATCTAAGCAACTAGATGAAAAAAATGAATCTGACATCATGGGCTATGCTTTGATCAAGGCAATCGACTGTTTGTGTGAGTGTTCCAAGACAAAGGCGGCAATGCGAGCACAAATCTCTATGGAACGTGCGAAATCAGACGCGATAATCGAGAGAATTCGCGAAGAAAACAGACGATCGAAGACTAGATTAAAAATAGGTGAGTTCGAGATTGAAAGCGATTCAATCGGTGGAAACACTGCTGCATTAGCATCAGTACTTACTGTTGCTGGCGTTGGAGCAATCGCGGCGCTATCGATATGCGGAGGAAGACATGAGAAATCCTAAGGCAAAAGTGTATCTTTATGGATTTGTTTCCTTCGACAACGAAGCTGGAGTTATGCCAGTTTATACTGCTCGAAGAAAAGTAAGTGATAGAGATGTAGAGGACACAACCATGACTCTTGATGGGAAAGCAATTAAACGAAAACACAGTTCCCTGTTTTTTCTCAATCCAACGCCGACGTCAAAAGAAGTTGAATCCTTGCGAAATAATCGTGTATTCAGGAGGAAGCAATAATGTTCATCATTGACTACAAAACGCCTCAGAAAGACTATGATTGGCATGGAAGATACTTTGCGCAGGAGCTGGAGAAATGGCTTAATGATCCAGGGCGCTTTTCATCGCAGATGATAAACATGCGTGCGGTGAGTCTTATGCTTATGATCTCAGACATATTAAGCCATCCTCTTGACGAGATATTGCATGACGAGGAAATGCTGTCTTGTCTTGTCGGTGCCGAATTCTTCACGAAGACGATGGCGGTGTGTCTTGAGAATCTACATTTTGGACTAAATCTGTCTATTGTGCTCGACAATAAACTCTTATCAGAAAGCACAGTGCAAAATTGGATTGACAGCATATCAAAGGACTTAATCGTGTGCACTGTCTACTTTATCTATGAGGGGGCACATCCAGAGTACTATCGGAAGTACGTTCAAAAGAAAACAGACAAGCAATTCATGCAGATGCGCAAGACAATGACAATCTCAGATTTTCTCACATGTCTTGATCGATCTATTCATGTCTTCAACATTTTACGTGAGAAATTCTTTCTGCCTAAGCTGATAGACTTGCAGAAGCAAAAGAATCATAGGGAACTCATTGAAAGATGTGAAGGTTTCAACACAATCGGTGATGCAATTAAGGTATCACATGGAGCAACGAAATGAAATTATGCTTATTGATTTTTCTATTGTTTGTGCCTTCTGTCGCATTTTGTGACACGGATGCGCGATTGGTCAGGTGTGAGCCGTATCGGGCGTCAGTGGTCAAAATTTTGCGAGAAAGCGGCGTTGATGAACAATTTTACTTCCTTATGGTCGCGGAGAGCGGATGCCGATCGGCGTCAGTGACATCGGAAAAAGGCGCCGTTGGCTTCTGGCAGATGATGCCGGCCACGGCCCGTGCTCACGGATGCGAAGATCCCACCGATCTGGAGTGTTCGACACGTGCTGCGGCATCATATCTCAAAGACCTCTCGACGCGTTTCAAGGGAGATGACATCATAGCGGCGTGGAACATGGGAGGTCATAATTTCAAGCGTTACGGCATGAGTGCACAGGCACGCGGCCTGATCCGTCGCGTGCGGTATTTGGAGGGAATTGAAATTGGGAAGAGATATGACTTGTAATTTAGTTTGCAAAGCGTTTGGAGATATGAAAGTTCTTAAAGTCCTTAAGGGAGGCGCAGGGTTAATATGTCCAGAACATTCTTTATAGCCGATACCCATTTTAATGATTCAGATATAATACGGTATTGTAATCGTCCATTCAAGAACGTGGAGGAACAAACTAAACGGCTCATTGAAAATTGGAACCGTATGGTTGATGCTGAAGACGAAGTATGGGTTCTAGGTGACTTTTTCCTTTTCTCAGACATAACCGAGTTGGATAAATGTATGCGGATTAAATCTTTGCTGCATGGGAAGGTAAACCTCATTATGGGCAACCACGATATAAGAAGCGTTGAACAGTATAGGGAAATGGGTTTTGATTTCGTGTCACCTTATCCTATTATTCTTAATAACTTCTTTATCCTTTCATATTATCCCTTACAACTATCTGAGACTACTCCATACTACAATGTGTATGGCCATGTTCACAACGATAATAAATATAAAGATAATGCAACATCAAGGTGTGTATGCGTTGAGAGAACAGCTTATAGCCCCGTTACCATTTGGTAATGTCTAGCAAAGAAGAAGGAGGAATCGAAATGACAAACAAAGAAGCGATAGATATTCTTATGGAATATAACTACTGGAGAAGAAGTGAAAACATCACTGAATCGATACCAATGACTGGTAAAACAATAGAGGAAGCCATAGATCATGCAATTTGCTTACTGAATAGACTGGAAGTAGATACATCAGAAGTCGTTCTTCGTAAAAAAATAGATATTTTGAATAATATAACAACGACAGCAGCAGCTCTTCAACAACTTGTAGGTAAGTATAATTCAATGGAAAGAGGATATGGCCCACTATATGCTTTTGAAAACGTCATTGCTGAAAAATGGAAGACATCAAGGAACATAAGAAATAAACTCAGCGGAGAATAGACATGAAGTGTCAGAGTTGCGGTAAAACGATAAAGACAATTTTTGCAAGCGGAAAAAAACGAGGATTTGACAGACTTGATAGAAATGGAGACGCCCCAGCAGTATTTTGTTCGGAAAAGTGCACCATGCACTACTATTCATTGAAAAGAGTCAAAAATTGTGTGTGTGAGAACTGCGGAGATAAGATAACGGACATAAACTCAATCCATTATGATTTAGATGGAATTTTGTTTTGTTCAACAACTTGCGCATTTAAGTTCTTTTCTATTACACCTCTAAAGGAGTAAAACTAATGATTACATCCAAGACATACTACACGATACAATTTTTTTCAAAGGACAATTCTGTGATTCCATGTGAGTGTTCCAATACTCAGTATAACATATACATATACGCTGAATATAGAGCCAAGAAGTGCATGAGAGAACTCGCAGAAAAAAGCATTGAGGTTGACAGGGCAGAGATTAGACTTCATGCGATTTTGATTCAAAAACAAGACACGTATGAATCGACAATTTATTGGAGAGATTGTGAAGGCTACGATCTTCCTTTTTAAATTTCAAGAGATTGCGAGGTGTATGCCCGCAATCTCTACATCAAGGCACATAGACTCAAAGTTGGAGATTGAGGAGAAATAAAATGATAGCCGATTTACAAATACAAATCGACGGTACATACTCTCTATTTATCACAGTACTCGTCATCAGAAACGATACCATAATCAAGAAATTCAAGACAGTGACAAATGCTGTTAAGTGGAAGTTAGCACAGAAAGACGCAGACATATATCGAATAATTAAAGTCTATGGTCATTGGGAAGAGATATAACTTGTAATTTAAGGAAGGAGTTGAGATATGAGTAACGTGCATCTATTGGAAAATCACGAAGCATATAAAAGGATAGAGGGGTATGAAAAGACCATACACGATATGATTACTGATCTTACAAAACTAGATGATGAGTTATTAGTCGAGGTCATGTGTTATGACAGGTTTAGTTAAAACGGAGTAAATAATGGGATACTCAAACGCACCTTTTTTCTACATCATTTCGGAGTCACCGCGAGGGTCGCGACAGCGTTATTTTTGGATGGAATTGTTGAACAAATTACACTGGGAGGATTGTAAATGAATCCCTCATGTATGGATGAGAAAACGAATAAATTTGGCGTTCGCCTACTACGATCGGAAGGGCGAAAGGCCTTCTGCATGTGCAAGTGCGGAACGGAATTCGAGACATCGTGCAATAATTTTCCACGGACGAGCGGCTGCGAAAAGTGTAGGCACGAGGCACATCTGCGGCGTCAGAGGGAAAAATATACCCCAAAAGAAAGGAAAGACTGCCCGTACCATCATTTGGGCCTCTCTCCCTGTGAAATTCGTTTTCAGGTATCCAGGAGGCTTAAAGCGCTCGGAATTGATGGTAATCCAAATGACTACGCTACGCCGGAGCAAATTCTTGCCCGCGTGGGGGACAGGCCAAAAAACACGAAGCACCGGACGGTATGTCTCAAAATAAAGGACGGCCTCCCCCCGTACGCTGAGAATTTTTACTGGGGATTGCAAATCAGGCCTGAAGTGCTTGATGAGATCATGGCGCACGATGCAAAGAATACAGACCGAGAGTACACCGCATTTCGCCTACGCACGCTCGATGATGACGATATAGAAAAGGCAAGAAAATACGGCCTAAAGCGAAAGCCGAAGAAGAACGATTACACGCAGCACATCGGAAGGGTCTTTGGTTCGCTAAAGGTCGTTTGCGTTTCCGCGAAAGAGTGCGACGGCGTTATATCGTATGTGTACACAGTCAAATGTACTCGATGCGGCGCGGTCCAGTGCAAGCGGGCGGCACATTTCATCAAGGGCCTTGTGCGAAGATGTAAACAATGCGGATACCCGCGATTACTACGGCGCAAAAATTCCGCCGTGGTTTGGGACAATCGGTTCGGACGGTATGCGCCAAAATGGAAAGCAGTTGTCGATCCGGGGCTAAGCGCACGCCTGCTAATGAATAACTACATAGGGGAATACACCGTTTTTTATGGGACACCGGGCTACATGGAAGCCCGCATTGACGCCGACTTGCTCGGCATTAGCATAGGAGACTAAACAATGGCATTTGACGGAAAATCTGATCATTACTGCATGAATGGCTTTGAAGCCATCGACATCATCGAGGCTTACGGCCTCAATTTCGCTTTGGGCAACGCGGTAAAGTACATCCTTCGTTGCGGTCATAAGGGCGGCGAAACGGACGCGCTGCGCGATCTCGAAAAAGCGCGGGCGTATCTCACGCATGAGATCGAGCGGCGCAAGGATAATGAAAATTTAGCAAGGCTCGCCAAACGGGAAGCACAAATTTAGAAGGAGAAATCGAAATGACAAACGATATACGATGGCATTTTTGCAAAGACGGCGACCTTCCTCATGTCGAGCGCCCATCGGATGAAGACCCTATCGCCCATAGCATGGAAACGTGCCTTGCGTCATACCATTTCGCTTCAGCGCCCAGTTTCAAGCGTCGCGATGTGTTCATCTTTAAGGCATTTCGTGAGGGCGAACCAGAATGGAGGCATAATGACCAATGGTGTTCGCCAATAGCTGAAAGCATCATCGTGGATGCATGGATAAGTCTGGATGAGGTATACAAGCATTTGTGGAAACAACAAAAGGAGGGGATTGAACAATGAAAACGTTAAGGTGTTCTAATCCTGAGTGTCAGAAAATAATTCAATACGGGGACCCGCTGTATGTTCTACCATTCCGAGAGTATGTGTATTGCTCTCCGTACTGCTTTGCTCGGCACATGGATTTATACGAACTTATAAAATATGATATCGAGTTAACTGATGAATACGACGCATGGTGGGAAGAAGAAGAAAACGAAGTATGGTGGGACGTAGAAAACGGAGGGAATTGAAATGAAGTGGCATTACGCAAGTCTATCAGATTATCCAAAAACAGCTAACGTTTGCCTTGTAGAAACTCCTGATGCCTACAGGATAATGTGGTATAGCAATATTGACGAACTGTGGTATTCGGATACAGACGAACAATGCTTCGATGATCCGTATAATTGTTTTAAGTGGGTATATATCGATGAAATTTTAGAAGCAATGATATGGAGGGAGAACGAACAATGAAAGTATTGGTATGCGGTAATTGTCATAGGACAATCAAGCCGTATGAACCGTTCTGGCAGGCGTTCTACTCTAAGCAAGTGTTCTGCTGCGCATCATGTGCGGCAATCGCACATGGATGTACTCGCTACGAGAGCGGTGAAGCATACGATAGAATCTTTGTTGCTAAGAGTATCGACGATAAGGCATGGGAGACAATCCGAGCGAACTTGGATATTCCAAATAGTCGTGTGAAAAGCGAATCACCCGACTATCGTTTTGACTTGGACTTTTAAGGGAGGAATCGAAATGAAAACTGAACAATTCAATCAATTACAGACGATCTTCACACTCGACGGGTTGTGCTTCTCGCTGGATTACTTGATCGACGAACTCGTTGACTATGAGCTACCGGAAGAAATCGCAGACGCAGCGAAAACCTTGCAGATGCGGTTGCGATCGTTTCGGATAACCGTGGAGATGTATGTAATCGCCCACAAAGATAATTATATCGATAAGGAGGATTGAGATGGCATTTTCATTGGCAGATAGAATCAAACCGACTGAGAAGCAACTCGACTTCATCGCCCAAATCGAAGGGTATTTGGGTGACGTGTTCGAGGGTAGCACTCGTCAAAAAGCGTCGCACTGGATAGAATCGCATATTGACGAATATATCCTTTGCAGAGCGACAGAAAATCCATATCAGTTTAACAACGACTAGGAGGACTCGGAATGAGAAGGTATTTAATCTGTGAGCTATGTGACAGCAGGGTTTATGAAGATGACGGAAACGCACTAATCGACAGCGAAGGACGCGTATTCTGTGACGACGTGTGCCTGAGATATTGGACGTGCGAACATACGCGACCACTCCAGAAGAAGGACTGGGAATCGGCGTGTGTGGAAGAGGAAGAATCAAAATGACACGAGACGAAATAGAAACCTTCGGAGGATTGCGACAATGGATAGAGAGATTTTGAGACAGTATCTTACAATAAACTACATGCTACACGATTTAATGCGTGCTCATTGTACTATGAGTAACGTGTATCTATTGGAAAATCACGAAGCATATAAAAGGATAGAGGGGTATGAAAAGACCATACACAATATGATTACTGATCTTACAAAACTAGATGATGAGTTATTAGTCGAGGTCATGTTAGGAATTAAACCCAAATCAGATAGTTGATAAATGAGTGGACGAAGGAAGCCATCATGACAACAAGAGAATCTAAAATTCCAGGACTTGGAATCACCAAAAGCAAACTTAAGACTAAGATTAACGCTCGTCTCAAACTTCTTGGCTTGGCGTGCCAGGTCAAAGACTTTTCCAGGCATTGCCCATGCTATTGCGACACAGTATCACTATGCCGTCACAAAAAATTTTGTGAGTTTGCAAAAAAGGCTTTGGTAATATGACAGATCAAGAGTATCAGGAAAAATATGGCTGGTTCGATGATGACGCGCACAACGGCATAAAATCAAAAGATCGCGTCCGAAAATTCGCCGAGGTCCTCACGCCACGATGGATGGCGGAAAAAATGATCGACGAAGTGCCCGGCGCAAGCGAGATCGAATCGACGGTCTTTGAGCCATGCTGCGGCGAGGGCGCATTTATTACGTGTGTTTTGCGCCGAAAGCTCGCCCTTGCCGAGACATACGCGCAAAAGCTCCGCGCGTGCCAAACATGCTACGGCCTGGACATCCAGTATGATAATGTTCTGATCTGTCGCGAAAAGTTGGTAAAAATCGCCATGGATAGCGGTGTCGAATGGCGTGACGCTGCGTTCATTTTTGCACGAAATATCATCCACGGCGACATGCTATTCTTCCCCATGATTGCGCGCTTTTATGACTGGAAAAACGATACATGGACTACGCTTGAAGAGATGGCCAATGATCAAACAAAGACGCTTGATCTTGACACACATAAACAACTTTCACTTTTTTAGGAGGACTTATGGGATCATATTACGATCGCAAAATGAAAGAGCTTCTTGTCTGGAAGGAAACAATAGCGCCTACGAATAAAAATGGAGCCCCAGTACTAGGAGCGTTTATTTCTGACGAAGGACTAGGATACGTCAGAACAAAATGCCCTAAATGTGGAAGACAGCTAACCATATCGAGGTTCGGTTGGAGCCGGTTCAAGGCGTGTACTAATTGCAGGCATGATTCAATAGCGAGAGGCATGCACGAGAGACAAGCAACAGACCTTGATCCTGCTACTGTATGGAAAAACATTTGTGAACGAAAACTGAAAAATAGGCAGTCAGGTATCTCTGAAATAGACGAGATAGCATGGAGGCAACAATGAGAACGTTAGACGAGATTAAACTAAACAAACATCTTTCTTCGGTCAACATCTTGAACGAAGATCAAAAGTCAGGATATGCACGCATCAAGCTCACACGTTGGGAAGGAACAGTTATTTTTGATGAGTCAGCAACTACTTGGGAACATATCTCTGTTAGTCCGTTCAAAAAAGCTATTATCCCGACATGGTATGAGCTAAAGATAATCAAAGAAATTTTCTGGTATGACGACGAAGAAGTGATCCAGTTTTTTCCAAAAAAATCAGATCATGTCAATATCATGACTAACTGCCTTCATTTATGGCGAAATAAAGAAGTTGAGAAATTTTGTGATCAAGTGGGGTATAGAGGGGTATGAAGACGCTAGAACATGACGAGCAAGTTACGCTCATGCAATGGTGGGCACTCGCTCATCAGCAGTTCGGAATTTCCGAACAATTACTTTTTGCGATACCGAACGGTGGAAAGCGAAATGTCATTGTTGCCAGTAAGCTAAAAGCTGAAGGCGTCCGAGCTGGAGTCCCTGACCTATTTCTTGCCGGGCATGCACGAGAGACAAGCAACAGACCTTGATCCTGCTACTGTATGGAAAAACATTTGTGAACGACATAGAAACGGCGAGACGGATATTACTGAAATCGCACTTAAAAGGAAGGAGAACTAACATGAACGAATCAATTAAAACGATAACTGGAGTGTTTAGCCATTGCATTTTTGAATCATCAGATAAAATAATTTTTGTAATGTCTGCTGGCGGGACGGAGTATCATGTCATATTCAGACATGATTGGGATAAAGATAAAATAAAGCGTGTTCATTCTATTCCAAAAAACGCACTTCTGCGTGTAACAGGATCGCACCTTGTCGAATGTGGCCCGCATTATGATGGCACAACATTCGTTCAGCATATAATTAAAACATCAGAGGAGCCGACAGTACTATGAGAACGATTACAGAGATACAAAATGACCATCACATATCATCGTTAAAATTTGACACGGATAAACGTGTTGGAAGTGCAGTCATCAAATTTATTCGTTGGCAAGGAACGGTTATCTTCGCATACGACGAAGAAGGCTGGCAGCATGTCAGTGTTTCGCCTTTCAAAAAGTCAATTCTTCCAAATTGGTATGAGATGTGCGAGATCAAAGATATATTTTGGCGAGACTATGAAGAGGTTATTCAGTTCTTTCCAAGAAAGAGCGAATATGTCAACGTTAATAAAAATTGCCTTCATCTTTGGAGGAATCCTAAACTAGACGATAAGGAGTGGTTTAGATGAATTGGAAAAACGCACGACATGAGCTTCCCGATGAAGATAGATTAGTATTCGTCCGATTTGCTTATAACAATTCGTCCGAGATAGTATATAATGTTGGGAAACGTATTAGCAAAACACTTCTTATAGCCGGATTTTGCATTCCGTTTGTTTCAAGTTTATATGAAACGTATTGGGTGTATACGCCGGAGATAGAATCTGATTTTGAAAAAAGCAAAAAAAGTGGATTGCGATGAGCGGCGGACACATTGATTGTTGATTTGGAGGATTACCATGATTGAGGCGTTATGCAAGCTGGTTAAAGATAACCGCAAGTATGTTAATTTCTCATTGGGGTACACGAAGATCACAGATTGGAACATCATCATTGAGGAACGAATCTGTGTAGGAGAATCACGACGGATCATTTCTGTTGAGGATTGCGACTTAAACAGAGCTTGTGCAGAGGCTTATGTTAAGCTAACAGACTGGCTCCGTGAAGAAAAAGGCGGATTCTGATGCGACAACAAATTGAACATGATGAACAGGTATCGCTCATGCAATGGTGGGCGATTGCTTGCAAGCAGTTCGGTATTCCCGAACAACTGCTTTTTGCAATCCCAAACGGTGGTCAAAGAAATGTAATTGTGGCCTCGAAGCTAAAAGCGGAAGGCGTCCGAGCTGGAGTCCCTGATTTATTCCTTGCCGTTCCAAGACATGATTGTCATGGTCTGTTTATTGAGCTGAAGAAGCCAAAAGGTGGCAGCACGTCAAAGCAGCAGGAAGACATGATCTCGATGCTTGATAGCCAGGGTTATCATGCTGTTATGGCTCATGGATGGATTCAAGCTAAGACTTCCATTGAGTGCTACTTAAGAGATTGACAATCCACATCATTGGTGCAATATTGTCAATGTAATGCGGATTTTGCGAATTCCATTACACGCTGAAAACTGAATAATCTTTATCAATAGTGTGAGTGGTCTGGAAAGAGATTAATTTTTGGAAGTCTTAGACTTTCGTTACACGAAGAACTTTGACAAAAAATTAAAGTATTTCTGACAACCGGATTATATGATATTGAGTATTGCGTTTAAGCGTTGCGATGCGTAAGCCGGAGATATGTTGCGTTATCTCCGGTGCTTTCCGGTTTAGTTCAGTTGGTTAGAATCACACGTAATTGTATCCTAGGCTGTCGATATCGGTTAAAATCCGATAACCGGAGCTTTCCGGTTTAGTTCAATCGGTTAGAACAGACTTAATAGAATCCTAGGTCGTGAGACATCGGTTCGATCCCGATAATCGGGGTTACCTAAAGCCGCCAGTGAGTTGCGTCGCTGGCGGTTTTTTTGTGCCCGAAGACAACAAAAAAACCACAAAGATTCATTCTTTGTGGGCTATTCGTCCAATGCTATGGGGAGTTTGGACGATTAAACATTTGGTTGGACGATTTGTAAAGCCGTAACCTATTTTAAACTTCTACCATACCATCTTATCACTAAAAGTTGATTCGATTCGTATTTACATACATCCAACCAAATGTATCAATGGAGATTGTCATTGATCGTTAAAATTATCTCCAATGACAGAAAAGCATTTATCGCAAATGATCGTTTTTGTCAACGCTTTTCTTTGAGATAGACTTTGATATGATATAGAGCGATGTGCTAATATGATGTAGTTCATACTTAATTCCTCGCAACACCCATAAGATTGACCGGTTGCTGCAATGATGTGTGTTTTCTGTGTCTTTGTCTTTGCACTTGCATGACGACTCTTCGCAATCCTCTGCTTCGTCGCACTCTCCAAAACAATCTTCCACATTAACGCCTAGCGCCTTTGCCAACTCCAGCAACTGGCTTAAGTCCTTCTCGTTTTCGAGATCGAACGCAACGGTTTCTTCTTTTTTTTCTTCGCTCATAATGTTTCCTCCAAATTGACAACGATCACTACTCGTTGTCCAGTTCGTAAAAAGTCCGCAATGACTCTATTTTAGCGGCACACAAATCAAGAGACTGGAGCAGCAAACTTGCATATCGAGCAAGATCACCATTCGTCTCTAACTTTATCTCATCAGGGTAGCTGCATCGAGTCAGAAGTGTTGACGGTGGCATCAGTATGACACGTTCTTGTGAAGGCTTCTCGCACGCCGTTAGGCAGAGGACACTGAAGCCAATCGTCATTCGCATCATCAATTTTTGCCAGTCGCTCATTGTTCTCTCCTATTGCTCTCTCTATCGCGATTCGTGATCGCTCAAGTGCCATATTCGCATTTTCGAGTGTTTTAATCAACAATCCATTCTCGCGTTCAAGCGATTCGATTCTCTCAGAATCTCGATCGTGCTGCACTCTCAAAAATCGAATTTCAGCAAAAGCGATTAGTCCAACAATTATCAAACATGCGCCTATTGTCGCAAACGGTACTACTTTGGCTATCATTCTACACACCAAGTCTTGTTATCTTTGGATCCTTTCTTTTTTCTTCAATCCATGCAACGATTTCGTATGCCTTATCGATAATTTGAGAGTCATTCATATCGACATTAGCATTAAGCCTGTAAACGTATGAATATGTCTCAAAGTCTTTAACGAAGACATCAAGTTCGTCTTTGAGAGCTCTTAAATAGCTCTCTGGAATACCTTTCTCACACTCTCTTCCTCGCTTAGCAATCCGATCGAGTGCCACATGTGGCTCACAATCAAGGTACACGACCAAGCTCGGATACATCACATCTCTACTCATATTTGTGAAGAGTCTGGAGTATACGTCACACTCTTCTTCTGACATGATTCCTTCTTTTTTTAGCATCTCGACAAAGCAACTGTCTCCAAAAAGCGAAGAGTCCTGGACAGCATGAATTCCGGCGAGAGCGCAGTCTTGAGCCATTCTCTGTTGTTCAAGTCTTCTATTCAGCATGTAAATCTGCATCGGGAAGGCATACTTATTAGGGTTTTCGTAGTAGAGTGGGAGTATTGGATTATTCTCTACTGGCTCCCAAAATGATTCACATCGACCATACTTCTTCT
Source organism: Alloprevotella sp. (assembly GCA_045630125.1). Lineage (GTDB taxonomy): Bacteria > Bacteroidota > Bacteroidia > Bacteroidales > Bacteroidaceae > Alloprevotella. The sequence continues at coordinate 20,501 of JAZQSL010000037.1, forward strand.
GCAACACTTTTTTGAGCGCTTCAGTGAGCGTTGTCTTACCACTTCCTATGACGCCGACAACAGAAATATGAAACCCACAGTTTTGTACTCCGCGAGAAAGACACGAAGTGATTACGTTTCCCATTACAGGCCTCCTTTTTTTAGTCCAACAACAATACCATCAACGATCGATTGTTGATAGTCTCTATTTCTGATGAGTTCATTTTCGCCCTTATTTGACATATATCCACCTTCAATGACAAATGCTTTTGCTGCTGTGTGGCGAAGTACTGTGTATTTGTGATTCTCGTGGATACCTCTGTCTTTTGCTTTTGCCTTCATAGCGATACCATTCTGAATAAAAGCTGCGAGCTGTCTTGTTTTCTCGCTGAAGTAGTACGTCTCGATTCCTCGAATGTGCTTGTTGTACGACGCATTGTAGTGAATTGACAGAAATATGTCGCTTTTGCTCTCGTTTGACACCTTGCAACGGTCAATTAGTGATATATGAGTGTCTCTCGTGCGAGTCATAACCACCTTGTAACCTTCTCTTTCAAGCGCTTCCTTCAGCATGAGTGATGTGCTTAAGGTTAGGTCTTTTTCTTCTGTTTCAAAGTAACAGGCCCCTGGGTGTTGTCCACCATGCCCCGGATCAATGCAAATTGTTGTCATGAGTTTGTCTCCTTCTTTGTGTCAGAGGATAGTTCAATCTCTGCGTCTCCTTTTTTAGCTTTCAGCTTTGTTCCGTTTAGCCATCCTTTTGATAGCACTTTTTCTACGGTTCGAAGCGCGACATAAATACCACCAACAATGATGCCGCCGAGTATGATTGTATGGCGCACATCATCCGACAGCACCTCAAAATCAATGACCGATCCGATAAGAAGGGATAGGATGACGACGACAACACACCATCTATATGAGATGAATTTCTTCGCTTTCACGTTCAGAATTGGGACTCCGACACCAAACAAAAGGATAAACGCAATAATGATTATCGTCGCAATGCCTGGACTTATCATTGACGCCTCCGGCTCTAAGCAATGCGCATGGCGAGTAGCGCGCCATTATTATTAGTCTGCGACGACAAAGCAACATACGTTCCTGCTGACACGGTGTAGAGTCCTTGCGTGCCATCCAAAAAACATTCGTAGACGCTTGTATTATTTGCAATCGTAAACGTTTTGCCCGTAATCCCTGCATGTCGTATGCAGACAATAGCTCCGACAGGAACCGTCACGACGGTTGATGATCCTGTCGGTTCTACTGGATAGTTAATCACTCCGTGTAATCTTTTACCGTAAATATTTTCAAACGGAGTTTGGCTTGTTCCTACCGATTGGTTTGACGCTCCGCCGTATGTGTTGCAATAAACACCTGTTTCAACATATACGTTTTGTGCGTTTGTGTTTTTTATCGGCTTGTCTAATGTTCCAATAGAAAAGTCTGTTGAAGCTCCTCTAAATATTCCCTGATTGCCTATCTCTACTGGATCGTTCGCATCTGTCGTTTTAATCTTAAATCCAACACCACCAAACACCACGTCCCCGCTTGAATATGCTGGGTTGAACTCTACTCCGCCATTGAATTGAAATTTGTATCCTGAATTACTAGTGAAGTTGAAAACGCCGCTATTTTGGATAGATACCGTCGAATTATTATTATTAATTTCCAACATTCCACTATTTGTTATGGTTGACGCACCCGAAAAAACTTCGTCTGAATCAATTCGATTAAATCCTATGGCGTCTAATGTAATTTGATCACCGGAGCCTTCTGTGCTCAGCTCATCCGTGTAAAGTGTGTTTTTTGCATGAACATATTTTGCATGTATTTCTGCGATCGGTTGCGATGGTATCCCCACTTTAACATCTGCATAACCTTGTGGCGTTGCTGCTGCGTCAGGTAGGATTGTGCCATTAAATTTAATGCCCTCTCTAAATATCCCGCATGCGCCGAAATCCCAATAAAAGCCACTCGGAAAATCTTGATACCGCGTTTCTTTCACGAGTTCGAGGTAATAGTTATATCCACCTCCGCTTGTCCAAGTCCCTAACCTCATTATCGCCGTGCCATCGTCTTGGCCGCTGTCTTTCGTGCAGATTCGAGAATACCCGCTTTTGGCTACTGTTGAAATCGATCCCCCTATATACTGTATAAACAACATATATGACTGATTGTTATATCCAACTCCTAAAGCACTGTACACATAGCATGAAGAATTTGATGTGATCCCACCATTTGCATATAACCTGTTTAAGAACGCTTTTTCGCCGCGTATGTTCTGATTCTCTCCCGTCGTTTCACTTCCCTGAATGTTTGTCGTTACCACACGTGATGCCAAATCATTAAACTCTGCTATCGTAGCAAAAGAAGCTGATGAGGCAGTTACTGCCGCAGTGTTCGGCACATTATACATAAAATTAAATAGAGCCTGGAATGACTCACTAGGATCACCAGATACAGGCAAGTGTGTTGTTGCTGAACTACTCGCTACAGCAACAACATAGAGGTCTTCACTCGAATCTAACTTACCATATAAGTAAAGCGTATTTACATCAGACGTTGCAGAAGTTCCTGTCCCAAAATAAGCTCTCGAAAAGAGATTATTGTTTTGAGTAAACAGTATCGTAACATCTGTTGTATTACGTAGTGGCGATACAGGCCTTGTTGATACAGCTTTTGCAGAATCTACAGTAGAATAAACAGTAGAATCTGCATCACAACCAACAATAGTAAGCTGGTCAGACGCTGATGCAGACGCTAGAAGCTCAGTACCTTTTGTTGTTACGGTCATTATATCCCATGCCATGACTATTCCTCCCTTACGTCAAAGTGATAACAGTTGTACTCTCAGAAACAATACCAACAAAACATTCCACTTGCATATCAGCTCTTTCTATGTGAGAGAAATCCCACTTGATATGCGCAGGACAAACCTTATTAAACCACGATACAAATGTTTTTATCGTCTCAAACGTTGTATCGAACACGGTTATTTCTACTTCAAGATTGCTGTCAGGTGAATACCTGAAATCATAGTTTCCTTCACCGAAAAGCTCCTTCATCGTTTTGCGAACAAAACCAACTGTTATAGCCTGCTTTGTACTAAGAAATGAAATGACAACGCGGCGTCGAAAATCCAAATCTTGCTCTGATGAAGGCGTGATACCAAGCAAGTTCTCCCAGTATCTTATTGTTTCACCATCGCATGTTTGAATAAAAAAGTTTTTGAATACCTGTTCAGTCTCTGTGTTAAACAGTTTAAGTTCGTCATTTTCTGTTACTGCTGCCTCGTACATTGACATGATACTCGCATACACAGGAGGCAATAGACTTTGAAGATCATACCATCTCATTGTCAAACCTCCGTTATCGTGATTTGATTATCAACATACTTAGGAATGTTCTGACCGAACAAAGACGCGTTTTGCGTGTACGATATGTTACCTCGTGTTCCATTGACTGTGCAATCGACAACCACATCAACGCCATCAACCATACTCATAAGGCCAAGAATCTTGTTGTAGTAGAGTATGACGCTATAACTGATTGAATTGAATGTGCTGAGATTTTCCCAGTTTGAACACAGCGTATGAATATAGTCTTTAATGCTGGACTTAATATCATTGATAATCTCATTAAGAGTTCTACTTGTTCCGCTCGTTCTCTGAATCTGTGCGACAATGACAACAGTATGTGCAACTGCTGTTGTGATGGTTACAGACGCTCCAATGGGTGCCATACCAAACCCATAGTCGCTAGGCGTTTCGTTTGGATCATCCGCATATGGGGGACAAACAATGTTTTGAATCTCTGACATTTTGTCAGCAGTTATCGGTTCAAGAGAATCAGATAGAACTGAACATAACACTGTACCTGCGCCATTCCACACAGGAAACACCTGCACAGCTCCGACTCCGCCTATGGCCTTTATGAACGTTCTGTATGAGGACATGTTTCCGCCAAACTCAACGGCCCCGACTTCTTGAAAGTATCTTTCACGAAGTGAGTCGTCTGTTTCTTCGTCTGAACCTGGAATCGATATATAGTCGAGGACAACAGATGTAAGACCGGATACAAAATCTACTGTCTGAAGGCTGCCTGAAAAGTCATTTGCATCAGCTCCAGCCGATTGACACAGCGTAAGTGTTCTATATGGCAGATCTGGATCTTCTGGACTTGTTATCTCTTCGGAATCATCAAGAGTTTCAAAGTAAACACTTTCATCCGAATTCGGATAGAGCAAGATTGTTCCAATAGGTATAGGCGCATTGCTTAGAACATACCACTGCGCTTTTGTCGCTTCTTTTCTATCTAAACCGACGCTTCCTGCGATATAGTCAAGGTTCTCGCCGATTGCAGTATTTGCGTATGCCTGTGACTGAATGTAAGCCAGGTTAAGGTATATGCCTTCTATCGCCCACGCTGCCGCAGATAGACTTGTCTTGATAAGTGAGCCGTCACGCTTATTCAAGTTGTCATCAACTCGGCCCAGCATATCACTCAAAATGTTCTCGAACGTCTTATCACTAAAATCTATCATTGATCCCTCCTAAGTCGTTATTGATGTTTCAAGCGGTATGTCGCCAAAAGTCGTTTTGACAACGAAAGAGATTATAAGCGAATCCGAGCCACTTGTCTCAAAATTAAACTTCTCGATACTTAAAACTCTATCGTCGATCGATAGAGCATCACGAATACGACGCTCTGCCTCAGATCGGATGTAGTTATAGTCCGTTCCAACCAAATCATCGAGCGTTATGCCATAGTTCGATCCCATAATGGGCCATTTATACCGCTCAACAGAGATTGCGAACTTCAAATCCTGGCTTACAGCATCGATACTTGTTTGTGGCGGCCTGTTTTCGCCTGTCTCAAAATCGACAATCCATTCCGTGCTGGGATAGGATGAATACTCAACATTATCTGTGTCAATCTTCATTTTAACCTCCAAACTCAAACACGCGAGAGAGAATGACAAACTGCTGTCCGTTCGATACCTTCAACATGAGAACCTTGTCATCTTTTTTAAGCCCTCGATTATATGTGATCACAAGATTGTTATCCTTTTGTTCCACTGGCAAATCCTCCCCATGTTCGACACACGAGCCTTCAAGCGTGATGGGGTCAACCTTTGCACCTGTCAAAGTAGTACTTGCCGACGTTTGCCCTGCTGGAGCAGAATCTGGATGAATATGATTCGTGAGTGCATCACCTATGGGGTGATCGTGGCTGTTTATCGTTATCTTTTTCTCCACAACGCTACTGCTCAAAACAAGACAATCCTGATCTACCTCTATCGTTGTGTTATGAATACGTACTTTGAGAGGATCAACACTCGTCACGGTGCCGACGTAGAATGTTACTGGATTTGTGGCATTTACCGCATTGACGGCAATCCTCTGAATCGTTGTGAGTAAGTTTCCCATTATGAATCCCTCCAGAATGTTCTCACTTCAAGCTCCATAGTATGGGTAGAGTCTTCAAAGTTGTGTGTTACAGAATCAACGCATACCATTTGACGCTTTGACACAGGGTCTGAAAGCGTCTGAAAGTCTATCGTTATCATCTGACCGGCACGCAGTCCGACAATCCCAAGCGCACTGATTGACATTGTTTTGAACTCTCGGTTCTTCATCTCCAAGAGTTTGTCTGCCTTGTCCTGCATTTGTGCGTCAGTCATACCGTCTTCGACTGCCTCAGTATATCGAAGAACACCCCATCGCTTCACATTTGGGGATTTACCAGTTTTTGGAGCCGTAACAAAATGGCGGCCCCCTGATGCAGTGGACTCACGATAAAGAAAGATTTGATTGTAAGTATCATCATCAATGCTGATTGTAAGGCTATACTCCGTAGCAAGAGAATTATCCCCAACAACTTCATCACGCTGCATATCGTCTGCATATCTCAAGCACACCTCATCACCGTCGGCATACAACACAATGATCCTTTTTGTGAGAACAATCGCAGTATCGACCAACTTTGATATGATGTCTAATCCGCTTTCGTTATCACAAAGCAGCGGCCAACCGACAGCAGGTATATCTTCAATGTAGCCTGTCTTTACACTGAAAGCCTTGCAAATGTCTGTGATGACATCCTTAGGCTTGTATCCACGTGGATAATAGTATGAGTACGTATTGCGCAGGTAACGAAGACAATCATGAGCCGTGAAATTCATCACGCCCCATCGATCAATCGTTGCTGAGAAGACGTATCCGTAAAAGATAAGCTGTCCGTCTGCATAGCAACGGCATGTTGCGCCCATCTTTATGACCTGTCCAGTCACATCTGGAATTGTTCCATCGAGTGTTGCACATGAACATGATCGCTCTTGCTTCAAAGAAAGGTTTGAAGGTTTGTATGAGTAAATATCCTCTTCAGGATTCTCAAAAAGAAGTTCAATCTCGGCCATAGCTACGTCGTCCTAAAGTTCTGAACCTTGTTTACCGCTTGAATTGCTTTTGACTTCATGCAATCGTTTTTGTGAACCCATCCCAATCCATTGATATACATCCTATCCAGATTAGGAACTTTTGACGGTGGCAAAAGTCTACCAACAGCACCCACTGTTCCGATTGCCATTTGAATTGACGCCTCTGCGTCATCCACAGGATAAACAGGGCCATTCACAGTCACTTTGTCTCCTACAACAAACTCCTGACTTGAAACATCTCGCTGTGGCTCTCGAACCAGATATGTTGTTGAGCTTTCCTCATCCTTCTTCATGACTGACACTTTCTCCGGCTTAGTGTCCCTGTACTCGCTGAGAGACATTTCAAAGTAAATGTCTCCCGTCTCGCCGCCTTTATCTGTGATACTGAATGATGTGAGAATTGCCTTGAATGACGTATCAAACATTGGCTTGTCATCGTCATAACGATTGACAATGAACAGGAATACCGCTTTCGATTCCAGCAACGAACGAAAGAAATTCACGTAATCAGACGCCTGATACCATGAATCTTCTGTCGAAAACGGTATGTATTCATTCCGCGGAAAAAAGCTGCTGATAGATACCGTTGCGAGTTTCGGCAATCTAGGAATGATGACTTCGCCTGTTCCAACAAGATTGTATGAGCTGTTTTCTCCAGCATAGCTAATCGTTAGCTCAGACGGATTGACAGGAAGACGAATCTTTTGAAGCAGTGATTCTGTCACAAAGTAGATTCCAAATTTACTGTACATCATTTCACACCTCCTTATCCAATGTCTCCATAAGCGTTGAACGTTCCCATGCTGGCCATGTGGGATAGTTTACGTTCAAGTGTTGACGCAATCTCATCCGCGCTCGATTCAGAACCGGACACCTCAACTTTGATTGTTGGAGTAAGTTGACGAAGATTTACTTCGTTGACGAACCTCTGTTCGGCCATTTCTTTCATCCAGCGAAGATCACGCTCTTTCTGTCCCATCTGTCGCAGTTGATTTGTGTCATTCTCAATGTTTGACAGATGTTCAATCGCTTCTGTCATTCCATCAAATTGAACATCTCCAAATCCAAGTAAATCCTTACCCCAGGTGAGAACACTATTGACCTTACCCTTAAATTCGTCTCCGAGAACGAAAGACAATGCTTTTTGTGTAGCATTGTAAAGGTCATCATCTGTCGGAACTCTCATTTGCTTGAACATTGTGAAAGTTTTGTGATTTTCCGATTTCCACGAATCAAGAAAACCTTTACGAACACCTTTTTCGATCTCAAGATTTTCTATCTCTGCGCTTCGTATTTCATTTTGTGCAGCGATGATTTCATCAACAAAATATCTGTTCGCTACAACTTGCTTAGCAGCAAATTCAGTTAAATTTTTTTGTGTACCTTCACCTAATAAATAATCAGCAATACCAGATTGAACGATTGTATTTATTAGCTCAATAAGTTTTGTTTTGAAACTTACTATCATTTCCATAAACCATATCTTTATTTTTTTGAACCATATTCCAAGCCTATTAATCCCTCTAACCACAAGTCCAGAAATTCCTTCATAAACTCCAACAAAACCATCCCATAATTTGGCAAGAAATTGATTTACATAATTATTTACTTTTACAAGAATTTGCCAGATTTTACCGCCACCATAAACAAGACCACCAACAACGACCTCTACTGTTGATGTAAACGCATCTTTCGTTTCATTCACTGATGATACTAATTTCTGACAACCCTTTACAATGCCAAATATCAATGCCGGAATCCAAACAATAGGACTTGCCAAGAAAGCTGTAGCAATAGCCTTGATACCCTTAATGGCAGATGTTCTCAGTGCAACCAGTGACATTCCAAGTTTCTTGATTTTTGATTCTGTTCTTCCTACTGCTTTGGGGCAAAACACTGAAAATATTGAACCCCACGCTTTAGCAAATCCACCTAAAACGGGAATAAGGAATTGACCAAACAAAGTTTTGAAAATACGGAATGTAGATTTTCCAAACAACAACGATGTCCTAGTGAGTATTCCAAACACACCTTTTCCGCCTTTCAAAACGGCCCATACCTGTTTCAATTTTACCAGCATACCCATAGAAGCTATCATCATGGTAAGAATACGAAGGAATCCAGTTGAGGGTTCTATCCACCACTGGTAGAACTTTCTTCCAGAGTCAACTACAAACAATGCAACCTTTCCAACGCCATCTGCAACTGCAAGGACTTTTTTAAGTGTCTGCTGGAAATATCCCTGAAACTCTTTTGACTTCAAAAACTCCATGAGCTGATCAACATAAGGTTCCACACGTTTCAAGAACTCACCCTTCACGATGCCTGCATAACCTTCAAGCATTTGTTTTGTCCGTTTGAGTTTTGTAGGAAGCGTGTTGTTTACTTTGTCAAGCGCTTCCTGAGTGTATCCCATGCCATTCGCGATCTCCATAAATCGCTTCATTGCTTCGGATGTTTCACCTCTTCTTAACAATCTTCCAATTCTTGCTCGTCTTAGTAACCTTTCGACATACTCACCACCTCCGAGCAACGAAGCAAGTTCATCTGTCGTTCCAGTGAAAACGGAATTTGCGATTGCTGATCCAGCTTGTTCAAAACTTATATCGTCACCGAGTTTTGCAAACATATCTGCAATTCCCATGAATTCCATCATATTTTTGCCGCCGATGCCTGAACGTCTCATTTTCTGACCAACATCCGCTATTTCTCCAGCAGCATGTCCAGTCATCATCGCATATTCACGAGCATATACACCCATTGCTTTTGCGCCTTGTTCACCAAACGTCATGATACGCTTGCTTGCTTTTTCAAGACCTTGTGTTTTCTCAATCAAATAGTCTGTTGCTTCTGACAACTTGTCATAACTATTTTTCCAAGACTGCAATCCTTTTATAAACCCCTTAGCAGAAGAATAAAGCCTATATCCTGCCCAGGCTCCTTTTATTATGTTTCCAATATCACTTACATTCTTTTTCGTAACAGTTTTAGCTTCTTTCCAAGTGTTTTTTATAATACCTACAAAAGAAGACTTAAACTTATCCCATCTACTTGCTTTAGTTGTCATAGTCTCCCAACTAAATTCTCTTCTAAAATAATCTCCGGCGTATTTCTTAGACACTTCAAACGCATCCTTAATTCTTTCTTTTTGGACAAAAAGAATTGTGTTTAGGTATGATAATTTTATTTTTATGCTTCCTACAATACTTCCAACACCTTTCAATAGATTATTCTTCATTGACGATAACATTACTTTCAAGCGATCAACACTCAATAAAGAACCGTAAAACGAATCTGCAAATCTTCGCATTGCAGATGTTTTAATTAAACCTGCGTTTACAATAGCAGATTGAATGACGTTCCCAATCTTTGGAACAATCTTTGCTTTGATTGATTCAACTTTAAGCAACGATCCATAGAACACATCCAAAACCTTCGGCGCTATCTTTGATTTGAGCTTTTGAATTTGAAGCAACGATCCATAGAACACATCCAAAACCTTCGGCGCTATCTTGTTTTTCAGGTTTCTTGTATGCCATAACATGTCGAAGAATACGTTTGAGACTTTTGGCATCACCTTTTGAATTACATTCTGCGATTGCTGGCTTATAAGAGTGAAAACATCCCTAATTTTTGGAGCGAGCTTTTCTTTCAACCTCTGCGCGCCCAATAACGATCCATAGAAGATGTCATTAAACTTCTTCATGAACTCTTTTTTAATCGGCTCGAGTTTGTTCAAATATGGCGTGAGTTTAAGCAAAGTCCCATAGAAGATGTCGTTCACTCGCTTCATAACATCCTTCTTAATCGCTTCAAACTTCTTTACCGCAGGAGTCAATTTAAGAAGTATTCCATAGAACATATCAACCGCTTTCGAATGTAGTTGTTTCTTTATCTTCTCTGTTTTGAGCAAAGCTCCATAAAACATGTCTGTCATTTTCTGTTTTATTTTCGGCTTGATTGCTTCTAACTTCAATAGATAAAAATAAATAACGTTAAGCAGTTTGCCTTTTATCGTATCAATCAAACCATGAGTTTCACTGTTTATCTCCTTCAATCGAAGGACAACACCGAATTGTGTCTTGTAAACAAGTGCCCACATTGCGGCAATGCCTGCAACAACAGGAATCATTGCCATAGATACCTTTTTTATCGCTGCGGCAGCAATCTTCATTCTAATAAAATGTTTTACAAACTTTTCTGCCTTTAATGCAATCTTATCTATGTTATTAACAAAGTAGTTCAATCCACCTTGTATGCTTTCGAATTTGTTAAGGCCTGTATCAAGCCCATATCTCACTCTTTCAAGAAAATCAACGATATACCGAAGAGGTGAAAAGAAATGACTTGCAACACCAAGTATTTTTATGGAAACATCTAGGATATGTCCAAACTTATCTCCTTTACCTACAATTTGATCAAATACACCATTCACCTTTTTCATTGCAACTTGCAGATATTCCTGATTCTCTGCAAGTTTGCTTGTTACCATAGATGCAAGTGACAGTTTCCCTGTCACGTCCTGCGTCTTAGACATCGTCGAAACAACTGTTTTGGCTAGATAAATGTTACTTTGCGAGCATTTCTGAACAACATCTTTGTACTTCGTAGCCGTGTTGCTGAACTTGTCCCTCAATTCAATTACTGATGATATTCCAGGCATTTCAGTTCTCCTACAAAAAAACCCCTAACGAGGTAGGGGTTTTACTTGTTTTTCATGCTATCCATGAACTTTTTTTCTCTCTTCGCCATCGCGATTATGAAGGCTTTTTCCCTTCCATCAAGATTCAGAACCTCATGGGGTAGTATGTGATGATTAACAAATAAGAAGTATGCGATTGAGGCCTCAACATCATCCTCATCTTCAAGGATTTGTTCAGCCTCTTCGACTAGTTTTTTGTGACTGCCATCAAGTCAATCTTTTCATTATCAAGATCATTCAGATCAAGGAACATCTGACTCAATTTCTTGTACTCACCAGCATTAAGCATTTTTTCCGGCACCGAATACGGATCAACACATCCATAAGCATCGCAGATGTCCTGCTGCTTGAAATCAGGTTGAATACAGGATTCAACAATGCAACGGACTGTGAACAAGTCTTGATCAACTTCCTGGCCAACTACTTTGCTCTTGTCTTTTACCTGTTTCATAGAACGATTCAGAATCGACTTCAACTTTTCCTGCGGCATGGTCTTCATGACAAACTTTAATGGTTCGCCATCCTCGCCAATAAAACGGTCACTGATAACCGCCTCTGCTGTTTTCTCGAAATACGCAGGTTTCAAAAATCCACTCAAATTAGCCATGTTCCTTTCTCCTTATATGGCAATCAAATTAGCCTCCGAGCTGTGCCGGGGCATTAAACGAGCTAAGAATCTTGAAGCTCGTAAAGCTAAAGTTAATGCTTTCACTCAAAACGTCACTATCGGCATCCAACATTGCGAGAGCGCCGCTTTCAATCTTGACGTTGTAAATAATCACCGTCTGAACGCCAACAGAAGATGCAGGATCATCGTTCGTAATCTGCATAGTGAAGTACGGAAGAGCTCCGGTTGCCATGTAATTGGCAATGAGTTCCTTAAACTCAGGCGTTCCATAATACATATCCATTGAACCGCTCAAACTGATTCCAGTTGTCTTCTTCTGAACCAAACGTGTTCCAACAACTTTAAAATCACTGGACTCAAGCGAGTAGTCAAGCTGGACTTTCTTCACGCTGAACATCTCGATCTGACGACCATCAATCGTGCAGAAAACGCGCCCTTCCTTGCCGTTTAATGAATCTTTCTCAAGTAAGTATGACATGGTTTCTGCTCCTCATTAAGAAATCGTGATGTTGATGTAAATCTTTTCGATGGAGTCTACTGGCTGGCAGTAAATCTCGATGACAACAGCGTCACTATCGACACCTTTTAACACAGTAACGTCATCAGTGACAACGTTTTGAAGCGCTCGATTGCCCTGATACCTATCCATGATATTCAGAATCTCACCCTTCAACGATTTGCGGCCCTCTTCGTCATTGTCTGTTACGCCAATGTAGTAGAGCGCAAACGCTTTGTAGATGTCATTGCAAAGCCCAAAGACAGTTCTGACTACACGATTCTTTCTGAAAGCACGACCTTTGTTTGTCGAGAACGATGTGAATGTGTTGATGTCAGTCAATACCTGAATCTTCTCGAACTGAGCAATAAACGCAAATTTGCCTGCTGTGATTGCTGCTTCCTGCTGAGACGCCGTGAGTTTAGGCGAAACGTCTGCTGCATCAGGATGATTTGCATACGTCAAACTTTCATTGACGTTCGCACCAGCAGTTGCACCGCCTACCCACCAACACACTTGTCCGGCAGACAAAATTGTTCCATCAATAAGAGTAATACTCTGAGGATATACGGAGATGACACACTCGTTATCCGCAGAAGCATAATCGCTCATAACGGCCTGACATTTATTGCCTTCGTTGTTGCTCTGTGACTTTACAAAGTCAGCGACAAGGCTTTTCACAGTAGCATCGGTGCCGTCATAAATCACGACATCAAAACTTTCCGTTTGAAGCGCAGACAAGAAAGACGCATAAGCAGTAGAGCTCGCAGTGCCATTTGCCCCTCCAGTTAGAGCGCCTGATCCTGCTGCAAGAGCACCTGAACCAGTGAAATTCACCCAATCATTGTTTGAAAGGTCTGCTACCGTTGCACCTACCTGGACATCAACAGCTTCACCTTTCAAGTACGTTGTGAC
>JAZQSL010000038.1:0-31192 GCA_045630125.1 Alloprevotella sp.
AGCAGGAAGTGTCGAGCACTTATCATTATGTACATTCCAAAGAGTGTACTTAGCAGCAGAGTGTAGAATTCGCCTTGTTTATGTGTAGTGTTTGCGCTGCGCAACCATTTGTTTGCCTGCATCACAAGGAGCAGCGTTCCACCGGTAAGTATAGTCTTCACAATGCCTATCATGGGACAGGTATAGTACATTCCGCTGAAAAGTTCCGCTTCGCGGTAGCTCTCTCCAAGGCATATGGCTGTGTGCAGCATAAGCAGCAGACAGACAACGGGGTGAAAATAGTGGCGCCACTTTCCGCGTGCGACAAGGTCGTATACAAACACTGCTACAAAGATAGCCAGAAGGCTTACCTCAGGGCGCATTTCGAGAAATTGTATGTAGTTCATCTGTTTCGTGTTTAGGGATATATTATGCTGAAGATATTACCTACTCCCCCATCTATGAGGTTGCTCACCCACATGGGAAGAATGCCGAGACCTGCGACGCAGGCTATCAGACAGATTACCGTGAAGCGCTCGTCCCACGTTGCATCGGTGAGGGCAAGATGGTGCTCGTTCTTGCAGACACCGTAGAGTATCTTGCCCACTACGCGGAGTATATATACGGCTGTTATCACAATACTTGTGCAGGCGATGATGGTTACACAGCGATGGAAGAGGTCGGGCTGTTCGAATGAGCCTACGAAAATTGTCATTTCGGCAATGAACCCGCTGAATCCGGGGAGGCCGAGATTGGCAAGGCCGGCAATGATGTATCCTACGGAGAGGAAGGGCATTATCTTCATCAGTCCGCTCAGTTCGCGTATGTCGCGTGTGTGTGTGCGGCCATAAATCATACCTATAAGGGCAAAGAAGAGGGCCGTCATAAGTCCGTGCGAGAGCATTTGCAGAATGGCTCCGGTGCAGGATGTGCGTGTCATCATCAGCAGGGCGAAGAGTACAAGTCCGCAGTGCGAGACTGACGAATAGGCATTTATATACTTGAGGTCGGTCTGACTGATTGCACTGAGTGCTCCGTAGACCACGCTGATGGTTGTGAGAATTATAAAAATCCACGCAAGGTCGTTGGCTGCCTGCGGAAGCAGATACATTGCAATTCTGAAGCATCCGTAGCCACCGAGTTTCATAAGCACTCCAGCGTGGAGCATCGACACTGAGGTAGGAGCACTTGCGTGACCGTCGGGGCTCCATGTGTGGAAGGGGAAGAGAGCGCCAAGTACACCAAAGCCGATGAAGGTCATAGGGAACCAAATGCATTGTTGAGTAAAGTCGATAGCATGTGCGCCACCTGTGTGATGAGCGATGTCAAGGATATTCATCGTATTACCGCCTGCACCGAAATAGATACCAAAGATACCGCACATCAAGAAGGCAGAACCTCCCATGAGCATCAAGGTCAACTTCATAGCAGAATATTCCTTGCGACCGCTACCCCATACACCGATGAGGAGATACATTGGAATCAAAGCGATTTCGTAGAACATGAACATCGCAAACATATCGATGGTGATGAAGAAACCAAATACACCCATAGACAAGAGGGTGAACCAAAGGAAGTATTCCTTGGTGAGAGGTTTCAAACGCCACGAAGCAAATGTACCAGTAAATACAATTACAGCAGAAAGCAAGAGCATAACTACGCTGATGCCGTCAACACCTACTTCGTAGCAGATATTGAGCGAGGGGAACCATTCCAATTTATCATGGAACAACATCTCTGCTGTGTTGCCAGCAGCACGTTCTGCCATAAATTTGAAGGTAAGGTAGATAGAATGTATCAAAAGTGCTGTACTACCAACTACCATCACTCCACGTACCTGATTGATAGTGCGTGCAACCCAAAGGCCGAGCAACATCAACAAGGGGATAAATACGAAAATTGATAAAAATATAATATTTTCCATGGCTTATAGTATCAAGAGAAGAACAACAATTAAGATACCTACAAGGAAGGTGAAAGCGTAACGCTGTACCGATCCGTTTTGTAGACCACGTATTTGGAAACCAAGCGCATTGGCACCCCATGCTAGGAAATCGAAGAATCCATCAACGATATGGCGATCGAACCAAGCAATAGGCTTCGAAATATGCGCAAAGATCACACGGTGAGTGACGAATTGATATACTTCGTCCATATAGAAACGCTTGTATGCCCAGCGGTGAAGACGTGGCATAGCCTCACGCATCTTTTCGGCAACGGGTTGCTTTTCTCCCTTATATATATAGGTAGCTAAAGCAATAGAAGTAATAGCAACGACTACACTTGTTATTGCAATTGTAGGATCCAAATGGATATCGTAACTCATACCATCTGCACTAACGAAATGACCGAAGGGGATAAAACCTGCACCCAATGTAACCAATGCCAGGAAGACAAGTGGCAGTGTCATTGTAAGCGGTGCTTCGTGTGGTGTGTGGTGAGCATAAAGTTCTTTGTTTTCCTTGCCCCAGAAGATACCATAGTATAAACGGAACATATAGAAAGCTGTCATCGCAGCTACACCAGTCATAATCCAACCTACAACTGGGCTATACGCCATACATGCAGTGAGAATTTCGTCCTTAGAGAAGAAACCTGAGAATGGTGGAATACCTGCAATAGCCAAACAAGCAATGAGGAACGTCCAGTGTGTGATAGGCATATATTTGCGCAAACCACCCATAGACGACATCTCATTGCTGTGTACAGCATGAATGATACAACCTGCACCCAGGAACAACAAGGCTTTGAACATAGCATGGGTGAAGAGGTGGAACATTGATGACATATAACCAAGGCTGCCAACGTGGTGATGGCCAGTAGTAAACTCAGTACATACTCCCAAAGCAACCATCATAAAGGCGATTTGAGAAATAGTAGAGAAAGCCAAAACACGCTTGATGTCACTTTGTACACAAGCTACTGCTGCTGCATAGAACGCTGTCAGCACACCTACCCAAACCACGATGCTCAGCGCATCTGGCGCATAATTAATCCACATTGGGAAAAGGCGAGCGATTTGGAACACACCAGCAACAACCATTGTTGCAGCGTGAATCAAAGCACTCACAGGTGTAGGACCTTCCATTGCATCTGGCAACCAGATATGCAGTGGGAACATCGCACTCTTACCTGCACCACCGATAAACATCAATACTAATGCTGTAGGCAAGATGAAACCACCTGCAGCCACAGCCTTGGCTGCATCTACACTAATAAAGTGTGTGGCATCAGAAGCATATTGTATTTCGGGCGCAAAGCTGAAACTGTATGAACCTGTGTAGTAGCCGAAAATCAAGATACCTACAAGGAAGAACATATCAGCAAAACGTGTTACGATAAATGCTTTCTTGGAAGCGGCAATCGCTGCTGGTGCAGTATAGTAGAAACCAATCAGGAGGTAAGAAGAAACACCCACCAATTCCCAGAATAAATACATCTGGAAGATGTTGGTCGCTACAACTAAGCCGAGCATTGACATTGTAAAGAGGCTCAAATAAGCATAGTAGCGCTGAAAACCACGTTCGCCGTGCATATAACCAAATGAATAGATATGCACCATCAAGGAAACGGTAGAAATCACTATGAGCATCATCACAGAAATAGGATCGAGCAAGATACCTAAATCAAAATTCAAATCACCCAAAGGCAACCATGTGATGTTGTAGGGTACAAGCGTTGCAAATACACCATTTACGCGCTCAGCAGTGAAATACTGGAAAGCTGTCATATAAGATAGCACAGCCACAGCACCCAGGCTTAGCGTTCCCACTATGCCGGCAACCTTATGGCTGAGCCACTTTCCACAAAGTCCCAAAAAGAGGAAAGAGAGGAAGGGCAGCAATAAAATCAATAAAGTATATTCCATATTGTTTAAATTTTTCGTTGAAAGGAGATCTTAAATACAAATAATTGAACTCAAAATCACCACTTCATCTTTTCCAATTTATCTACAGAAATATTCTTGTAGATGCGATAGATATTGATCATGATAGCTATGGCTACTGCACTTTCTGCTGCAGCAATTGCTATAGTAAAGATAGCAAAGAAATAACCTTCATGACCTGCTGGGAAAAGCATTTTATTAAACACTGCAAAATTTAAATCTGCCGAGTTGAGCATTAACTCAATTGACAACAAGATAGCCAATGTACTGCGGCGAGTCAAAAATCCATAGATGCCAGCAAACATCATTATCGCCGAAACAATCAAAAGATATTCTATATGTATCATAAATAACTCCTCCGACTTTAAGATTTACGTGCAACTATTAAACCTGCCACAATACATGCTAACAACAAAAGGCTGACAGCCTCGAAAGGAAGTAAATATCCGCCTTCGCTTGATGACAACATAAAGTGACCGATTTGGTCAATTGAATTAGTCTCTGTTCCCACAGCTTCTGTAGGGGCGCCTAATGCTGCAACGTTTTCAAAGAGTTTGTTCTTAAGCAGCATAAAGAGGAATACACCAAAACCAGCAATTGAAAGCAACGCCGACGCTACAACTTTTGAAACTGTGTTTTTGCTCAGCTTCTCTTGCTGACCACTGGTTAAAAGTATGGAGAATACGTAAAGCACAACGATACCTCCAGCATATACCATAATCTGCACTGCTCCAAGGAATGTGTAACCCAGCAAGAAATAAATTCCAGCGGTACCAAGGAGCACAAACAGCAGATATGTCGCAGCACGAATGATGCTTTTACTAACAACTGTAGCTATTGAGGAAAGCACCATGAATACTGACAAAATGACAAACATTATGTTATGTGAATCCATAATTATAATCTATTATTGGGACGTCCTAAATCGGATTGTTGGAAAAGTTTTATTTTCTTTAATTTCCTACGAAGCGATTCTTTGTAAGAGAACATCTGATTTGCTTAAGACGTCGTGTCCAATGTTTTTATTTCTCTTGAACTTTACTGCCCTCTTGATTGAGCACTTTTACTAATTTGCTTCTGTCGAAAACAGCATTTTCGAAACTTTGGTCAAAAGTGATCGCGTCGTGTGGACAAGCACGAGTACATAGTTGGCAAAACATACATGCTCCCAGGTTGTACTCATACTTCACAAGGCGTTTTTTCTTTTTACCATCTTCTGTTTCATAAAATTCGCTCTTCACTGTAATAGTGCCGTTGGGGCAAGCCATTTCGCAGAGACCGCATCCTACACATTTGTGTTCGTTGTTTCCGTTATGAGGCATTACCAGCGAACCGCGGAATCGGTCGAACATTACCAATGTGTCGCGATTCTCTGGATATTGTTCAGTAATCTTTTTGGTGAAAAACTCGCGCATTGTTGTTTTCAAACCAATGCAGAGCGATTTCACACCAGCAAACAATTCGCCAAAGTAATTCTTTTCTTCGTTCATGATGACCTCCAATTAAAAATACAATCCGAATGATACCGCAAGGGCCATCAAGATTAAGTTCAACATACTAATGGGCACGAGGTATTTCCATTCGAGCGAAAGAATTTGGTCAATTCTCAAGCGAGGGAAAGTCCATCTCAACCACATTAAGAGGAAAATCACAAAGAAAGTCTTACCCAAGAACCATACTGCACCGGGAATGGCAGACATGATATCATTGAATCCTTCCAAACCTGGAATTTGTAATGGCGCCCAACCTCCGAGGAAGATAGTAGATGCCATACCTGCACAGATGAAGAGGTTCATGAACTCTGCCAAATAGTAGTAACCAAAGTGCATACCTGAGTATTCTGTATGATAACCTGCAGTCAATTCGCTTTCACTTTCTGGCAAGTCGAAAGGACCACGGTTACATTCTGCATTACCCGCTATCAAGTAGATGATAAATGCCAATACAGCGGGTACATGACCACGGAATATGTTCCATCCGTATTCGTATTGTTGCATACAGATTTCTGAGAAAGACATAGTACCGGTCATACAGATCATAGTCAACATGGTCAAACCGATAGAGAGTTCGTATGAGATGATCTGTGCACCGCTACGCATAGCACCAATCAGAGCATACTTATTATTAGAACTCCAACCAGCCAACAAAATACCAACTACGCCGATACTTGATACAGCCAAGAAGAAAAAGACACCAACATTGAAGTCAATAATATGCGCGCCCTTGTTCCATGGCAAGCAGGCAAAGGTTATCATCGAAGCCGAAACCACGAGGAATGGTGCCAAATTGTGCAGGAACATATCTGTCTTGCGCAGATTAACGATTTCTTTCGTTAACATCTTAAACACATCACTAAATACCTGGAGCAATCCCCAAGGACCTACACGCATCGGACCTAAGCGGCATTGGAATGCTGCACAGATTTTGCGCTCCATGTAAATCATAATGATAGCAAACACTGCATAGAGTGCGATGATAGCAAGAAGCACCAGCGCAGACTCAGTTAAGATAGCTCCCCATTCAGGCATAAATCCTGTAAGCCATCCATGCAGCCAATTTGTTACTTTTGAAAAATCGAAGAACATAATTTATTTGATTCTTTTATTGAAGGTGTCGAGAAGCGGAAATACTCCTTTATTTATAATATATTATAGGTGCTTTGCCGAATGAATAGTTTGAAATGCTATATTTAATTCAATAGATCGCTGTACTATTTTATCTCGACTTTACTTCATTATTTTATCTATCGATATCAGGAACTACATAGTCAAGCGTACCGCCAATGGTAATCAAGTCTGCCAACATATGACCTTGGCATACATGGTCCATGACTGCTACAAGTGGAAGACCAGTTGAGCGATAATGCAAACGATAGGGTGATTTGTCTCCACGGCTTTCCAGCAACACACCGAATTCACCACGACTACCTTCTACAGCAGTGTAGTAGGTTCCTGCAGGCACCTTGATGATTGGCTTCATCTTTTCTTGATAGTTGCCTTCGGGAATGTTGTCTATCAATTGTTCGATGATACTCAAACTTTCCAAGATCTCATCCATACGTACCAATGTACGTGCATAACTATCGCCTTCGGCACGCACCACTTCGTTGAATTGCACTCTGTCGTAAACGGCATAAGGCATACGCTTGCGCACGTCATTGTGCCAACCTGAAGCACGACCTGTGCCACCAGTACAACCATACGAGATACAATCTTCTTTTGACAGAATACCCACACCGATAGCACGATTGCGGAAGATGACATTGTTGATGAATACATCGTAATATTCACGAATAGCCTTACGCATGTAGGGGATAAACTCCTTCACACGTTTTTGGAAATTGGGATGGATGTCAGCCATCACGCCGCCGATAGTGTTGTAGTTAAGGATCAGACGGCCACCACAGGTCTCTTCGAAGATGTCAAGTATCTTTTCTCTGTCGCGGAAACCATAGAGGAAAGCAGTCGTAGCACCTAAGTCTTGTGCCAAACAAGAGAAGAACAAGATGTGCGAATCGATACGTTGCAACTCGTCCATAATTGTACGAATCACTTTCACGCGATCGCTCACTTCCACGCCCATGGCTTTTTCGATACACATACACAGTGCGTGGCGGTTTTGCATTGCGCCCAGGTAATCCAAACGGTCAGTCAAAGCCAAAGTTTGTGGATAGGTCAACTGTTCGTTCAATTTTTCCACACCGCGGTGAATGTAACCCAATACGGGATCAATCTTGCGAATCGTTTCACCTTCCAACTTCACACGGAAGTGCAATACACCGTGGGTAGAAGGGTGCTGAGGACCGATATTGACTACATAATCTTCTGGTTCGAAGATTTTGCTGCGTTCAGTATGATAGTTCACACCATCCTCGTCGTACATCAAACCAGAAGTTTCGTCAGCCAAAGGTTCGTTGGTCATGCGTGTGGGATTGAACTTTTCTGGTTCGTCGTCCTTACGCATAGGATATCCCACCCAGTCTTCGCGCAAATAGATGCGGCGCATATCGGGATTACCTACAAACTTGATACCATAGAAATCATACGCTTCGCGTTCGTAGATGTTGGCAATATCATACCAAGTGCATACGCTGGGCAATACAGGATTCACTCGGTCTGCTGTCTTAATCTTATAGCATTTGCGAGCGCCTGTTTCTGGGTTTTCTATATTATATATTACGCCGAGGCCTTCTTCTCCCCAGTCCATACCAGTGAGGCATTCCAAGAAGGTGAATCCCGCTTGATAATCTGCTTCAATAGTTTGGCGGAAATTATCTTGTGTCAATTCTACCAAATCCAACGCATTTTCTGCTGGAGTTGTTGGGGCAGCGGGTACTGGTTTAGCCACAGCGGGTTTTACCACTTTTGGTGCAACAGCATCGGGCGCTTTGGGAGCTTCTGCTTTTGCTTCAGGCTGTACTGCTGTATTTTTTTCTATATTTTCCATAGTTTAAGCCTCCTCCAGTTCGTTTAGAATTTGTTCATTCTCCTTGTCCATCTTCAAGCTGTAAGGGTCATTTTCTTTGCGATTGGTTGTACCAAAGAAATTTTCTGCCTTGACCTTTCTTTGCAATTGCATCATACCATAGAGGAATGATTCGGGTCTTGGGGGACAACCTGGCACATATACGTCCACAGGAATCACTTGGTCTACGCCCTTCACAACGTGGTAGGACTTGCAGAAAGGACCGCCGGAAATAGCGCATCCACCTACTGCTACCACGTACTTGGGGTCTGCCATTTGATCATACAGACGCTTCAATACGGGTGCCATCTTTGTTGTGATCGTACCGCTTACTAGTATAACGTCTGCTTGACGAGGACTATTACGCGTAATCTCGAATCCGAAACGTGCGATATCGTAACGTGCAGCACAGGTTGCCATAAATTCGATACCACAGCAACTTGTGGCAAAGGTCAATGGCCACAATGAATTCGAGCGACCCCAGTCGATCAATTCGTCCAGGGTTCTTACGATAACATTGGTGCCGTTTTGATTGAGTTCGGCCACCAATTGTTCGAACGTTTCATTGTCCTTGAATTCCTCGTAAGGAATGTTTTTAATCTTAGGTTTCTTCATCATTGCCATTTCAAAGCTCCTTTCTTCCAGGCGTATGCCAAGCCCAGAACTAAGACAAAGAGGAAGAAGAGCACGCAGTAGAGGCCATTGGGTCCCAACTCACTCATCACGATGGCCCAAGGATAGAGGAACATCGTTTCCACATCGAACATCAGGAAGAGGATGGCAAACAAGTAGTAACCTATGCGGAACTGCATCCATGAGCGGCCGCGTGTAGGGATACCACATTCGTAGGGCTCTTCCTTTTGCTCGTTGAAACTGCGTGGCGAAATCAGTTTAGCCAAAATCGTCACAACGGCAACGAACAAGATACCTGTCGACAAAGCTGTGACAAATAAGGTAAAGTTCATACTCTTTTGTGTTATTGTTAATACTAAATTTTCTTTTTACTTCAAAAGCCAAACAGTGTGTCTGAATACTTCGTCACAACACTTCACAGAATCAGTGTATGTATCAAAGCTAAGGGTGGCGATGGCGCATCACTGCGGCATCAGGGGCTTAAAAACGAACTGCCGCACCCACAGCATGCAGAGCATACCAGAGCACGGACATCAAAATAATGGCAAAGAGCACGCTTGCTCCTCGCTTTTCAAATATATATACCACTTTGCTGCCATGTCGGCAGGCATGTGATGATTACCCTTTTTCACACTGTTCGTCTTTTAAGCAACCGCAAAGGTAATATTTTCTTTAATAAATGCAAAGTGGATTTTGCAAAAATCACATCTCATTTTGTGTTAAAAATATAAGTATTAAACGCAACTTTCAGTAATTTACTGAGTTGTCTGTTTTGAACAAATAATCTAAAGTGTCTTCAAAAATCAAGAAGTGGATACAGAGACGTGGCGTATCTCAGAACTGTATCTCTGTGATTTTATGTGTTAGAAAAAAAGTCTAACCTTTTTTCAACGAGCCGTTCCGAAATTAAAAAAAACCTAGACCTTTTTTAAATTTCGCGACGGCTCGTGAAAGTTATGCTTCTCTGCCCAATTTCTAATGCTTAATTTCTGCTTGGCAGAGTAGGGTGTTTTTATGGCGCAGTGCCCTTGTATTTGGCATCTTTCAATAGATATTTATAATATGTGGCGCACGAGATGGGGAAGAATGCACCGCGCAGGATGGCTAGCAGGCTACGCATCTCGCGAGCGTGGAATAAGCGGTGGCGATGCTTGATGCAAAATGCTGTCAGGCGCAACCATCCCCACAGAGTGCGTGATTGTTGCAATCGTGCCATTCGCAGAGCATCATGCACGACGGGAGTATTAAGTTTGGTCTTGGTGAGAAAATCTTCCCACTGAGCGAAACGATTACGGATGTTGGGACGTAGCGCCTTGTAGATACGCAGGCTTTCGCATGCAGAACGAACGATGTTGCCTATGCTATGGCTGCGGTCGGTCGGGGCATTATATGTAGCCGCACTAAGGTGGCGTCGCTGGTTGACCACAACGCGTGGCACATAGGCAATACTCTCGGCAGCAGCAGCGTAGGCCTGTGTTTGCAGGTCGTACATGAAAAAGGTATTTTCGGGTAGCATTGTGAGCAATTCCCGACGGAATAATTGTGTGTGTCCAGGCATCATCCCTACATACATCATGCGTAGCAAGTCGATATTGGGGACTCGGCTATCAAATGATACGGCTGTACCATCTGTGGCAAAGGGACGGCTGATACCTCCTACTAGTAATTTGTCGCCCAAAGCGGAAACTTGTGTTTCGAGTTTGTCCAATTCCCAGATGTCATCTTGATCGCAAATAGCAATCAACTCTCCTGTAGCACGATGCATGGCTGAGAAGAAATTACGATTGATGCCGGGGGTGCCAGTGTGACGATGAAATTGTACAATGTCGTACCGCTGGGCATATTCGGTAGCAATCTCGGCAGTTTGGTCCTTGCTACCATCATCCTGGATAATGATTTCATAGGGCAAAAGGCTTTGGTGTAGCAAGGATTCCATCTGCTCAGCTAAATAGGTAGCACCATTATAGGTGCACATGACTACCGATATGCGTGGTATAGTGGTAGAAGATGATGGCATAGTAGGCAAAATATTTTGATGTCAAATGATGGACAAAATTACTAATTACTTCGTTAAGTGTGAGATTTATTCTCTAATTTTGCAGGCGAATTCGTTATCTTTTTACTTTTATCATGTCAAATATATCCAATTTAAAAGAAAGTACGGCCAAAGGCTTCTTTTGGGCAGCCCTGAGCAATGGCACGCAGCAAGTGGTGATGATGCTGATAGGTATCGTATTGGCCAACATACTTTCTGTGGAAGATTATGGTATGGTAGCGATGCTTACCGCATTCTCTGTGATTGCGGGAAATCTGCAAGAAGGTGGATTCACAAGTGCGCTTTGTGTGAAAAAAGAAGCACGTCACGAGGATTTCAACGCTGTGTTCTGGCTGAGCATGATGGTCAGCGTGACGGTTTATGTCGCACTGTTTTTCTGCGCTCCTTTGATTGCAGACTTCAACCACACACCCGAATTGATATTGCTGGGACGTGTGATATTTATAGGCTTCGTCTTTTCCAGTATGGGAACGGCCCATGCAGCATATCTATTCAGAAATCTTATGGTCAAGCAGAAGACTATGTCGCAGGTGCTCTCCTCGATGCTATCAGGTGTATTTGCGATTATTGCAGCCGTAGCAGGGTGGGGTGTATGGAGCTTGGTGGTGATGGATCTGAGTTATAAAATGATCTACACAGCTTTGATATGGTATTTCTCGCCTTGGCGCCCGTCATTTAATATAGACCTGCGTCCTGCTTTCAGAATATTTGGTTTCGGTAGCCGTTTGTTGGTGACAAATCTCCTTACTACACTTAACAATCAGTTCCTGCAAACCATCCTTGGACACTACTATCCCGACAAGCAGGTGGGACAATATTCGCAGGCTAATAAGTGGAATACGATGTGCTCTACTTTGCTGACAAATATGGTGGGCAATGTGGCACAGCCGGTCTTGGCTAGTGTGAATGAAGAGGAGGGACGGCAAGTCAGAATCTTTAGAAAAATGCTACGCTTCACGGCGATGCTATCTTTTCCTGCGTTATTTGGTTTTGCGCTGATTGCTCCTGAGTTTATCCCCTTGACAATTGGCGAAAAATGGTTGCCCTGTGTGCCCTATTTGCAGACGCTATCCGTAGTTGGGGCCGTATTGCCTCTCTGCCAATTATTCTCTAATTTAATCATCAGTAAGCAGCACAGTACAACCTACCTTTGCTCCACAGCAAGTTTCTTGGTGTTGCAATTAGGCTTAGTGCTATTGCTCTATCCTTATGGTGTGCAGATATTATTATATGGTATCTCTGCGCTGAATGTGTTGTGGCTTTTCGTGTGGAGTATCTTGGCTCGACGCTTTTCTGGTATCACAGTGTTACAGACTTTAGGCGATATCTTGCCATTCCTGTTCTCTGCATTTCTTGCTATTGCTGGTGCAGCATTTGTGGGTTACTTTGTGACAAATCAGCTTCTCTGTTTATTCACTAAAATTGTTGTGGCTGTAACTATTTATGCTGCAATAATGCACCTAGCCAAAGTGCAGATTTGGAAAGAATGTATGGCTTTTGTCCTAGGGAAATTTATCGTGAAAAAGCAAAAATATTGATTCTATCAAGACTAATTGCTAAAAACATATGTTACGAGTGCTTGGATTTCAGAAAAAAGCACTAAATTTGCCGCGCAAAATAAATTTATATAATATTAAATACAATGATTAAATCACAAGACATCAAGAAGGGTACTTGCATCCGCTTGGACGGCAAGCTCTATTTCTGCATTGACTTCCTTCACGTGAAGCCAGGTAAGGGTAACACTATCATGCGTACTACATTGAAGGACGTAGTTTCTGGTCGTGTACTCGAAAAGCGCTTCAATATCGGCGAAGCTTTGGAAGATGTTCGCGT
The DNA here is from genome assembly GCA_045630125.1 of Alloprevotella sp. Taxonomy (GTDB): domain Bacteria; phylum Bacteroidota; class Bacteroidia; order Bacteroidales; family Bacteroidaceae; genus Alloprevotella. The sequence continues at coordinate 12,855 of JAZQSL010000038.1, forward strand.
AGAACGTCGTCCCTACCAATACCTCTATATGGAAGGCGAAGACTATATCTTCATGAACCAAGAAACTTTCGACCAAGCTCCTATTGCTAAGGACTTGATCACAGGTGTAGACTTTATGAAGGAAGGCGACGTAGTGGAAGTAGTAAGCGATGCTTCTACAGAAACTATCCTCTACGCTGAAATGCCTGTCAAGACTCAACTTAAGATTACTTATACAGAACCAGGTTTGAAGGGCGATACAGCTACAAACACAACTAAGCCTGCTACTGTTGAAACAGGTGCTGAAGTTCGCGTGCCTTTGTTCATCAACGAAGGCGAAACTATCGAAGTTGACACTCGCGATGGTTCTTACGTAAACCGTGTAAAGGCATAATTCAAATTATACCTATATAGAAAAATGGTCTGTCGGATATATTCGGCAGACCATTTCCTTTTTTTTGTATTTTTGTTTGAAAACAGAAAAGGATGCTATGCTTTATGGAAATAATCCAAGGCATTGCATCCTTTATCTATAATCAAAAGTCAACACATTCGCTAATAATTGTCCACTTGTTTACAGAGAATTAGTCAACTTATAATTACTTATTTTAATTCGGCCAAAGCTTCTTTGATGCGGCGCATAGCTTCTACGATATTCTCGTCGCTTGTTGCGTAGCTCATACGGAAGCATTCGGGCGACCCAAAGGCATCGCCGCCTACAGTTGCAACATGTGCACGTTCCAATAGGTAGAATGCCAAATCGTCAGAAGTGTTGATCACTTTGCCGTTGGTGTCTGTCTTGCCATAGAAGGCGCTACATTTCGGGAAAAGGTAGAATGCACCTTGGGGCTCGTTGACTTCCAAACCAGGAATTTCCTTTGCCAATTTCACGATTAAGTCACGACGGCGAGCAAAGGCTGTGCGCATTTCTGCAACGCATTCTTGTGAGCCTACGTAGGCTGCTTCAGCGGCCTTTTGTGATACTGAGCAGGGACCACTGGTATATTGACCTTGCAGCTTGTTGCATCCCTTCACGATCCATTCTGGACCAGCGATGAAGCCGATGCGCCAGCCTGTCATAGCGTATGCTTTTGACACACCGTTGATGATGACGACACGGTCTCTGATATTTTCAAACTGTGCAATACTTTCGTGCTTGCCGATGTAGTTGATGTGTTCGTAGATTTCATCTGCTAGGATAATCACGCGTTCGTGTTTAGCCAAAACTTCTGCCAATGCAGCCAATTCCGCCTTGCTGTAAACTGAACCTGTAGGGTTGCTGGGTGAACAAAGGATGATAGCACGAGTCTTAGGGGTAATTGCTGCTTCGAGTTGTGCTGGAGTGATTTTGAAATCTTGCTCAATACCTGCTGGAATAAATACAGGAGTACCGCCTGCCAACTTCACCATATCGGGATAACTTACCCAATAAGGCGCAGGTACGATCACTTCGTCGCCGTCGTTGACAATTGCCAAAACTGCGTTACATACGCTTTGCTTTGCGCCGTTTGCGCATGAAATCTGTGCTGCTGTGTACTCGAGCCCGTTCTCGTTTTTCAATTTCTTGACGATAGCTTCTCTCAATGCAGGATATCCTGGGACGGGAGAGTAGCGTGAGAAATTTTCTTCAACGGCTTTGATTGCTGCAGCCTTGATATGATCTGGCGTATTAAAGTCTGGTTCACCCACACTGAGGTTGATGACGTCTACGCCTTGGGCTTTGAGCTCGCTGCTCTTTTGCGACATTGCCAATGTAGCAGATGTGGCAAGTCTGTTCAGACGATCTGATAATTGGTTCATAGGTATAGGTTTTTATGCTTTGTATGCTATATAATATATAAGGTGTGGCATTGGCCGCCTTTTGATTGATCGGTGTTCGACCTTAATCATTCATTATTCCGCCTAAATTGTTTTTTACTTCTTCAAATGAAGGGCATGTCCCATTCTTTCCTGTTTGGTGCGAAGATAAGTTTCGTTGAAAGGATTAGGTGTAGTTTCGATAGGCACACTTTCTACAATTTCCAGGCCATAGGCTTCAAGCCCCACGCGCTTTACTGGATTGTTGGTCATCAGTCGCATTTTTCGTACACCAATAAGGTTTAGAATTTGTGCGCCTACTCCATAATCTCTTTCATCAGAGTCATAACCAAGATGGAGGTTTGCATCTACAGTATCAAAGCCTTGTTCTTGCAATTTGTAAGCAGCAATTTTTGCCATCAGACCGATGCCGCGACCTTCTTGGTTGAGGTAGAGTACCACGCCCTTGCCTTCTGCTTCGACCATGCGCATGGCTTTGTGCAATTGTTCGCCACAGTCACAGCGAGCCGAACCAAAAATGTCGCCTGTCATACATGATGAATGCACGCGAACGAGTACAGGCTCGTCTTCCTTCCATTCTCCTTTGATCAAGGCGATATGCTCTTTCTTGTTGCTCTTTTGGCGGAACGGAATCAGACGGAAGTGACCGTGTTCGGTAGGCATATCCACTTCTTCGCCTTGTTCTACGAGACATTCGTTCTTCAGACGATAGGCGATCAGATCTTTGATAGTGATAATCTTTAATCCGTGCTTTTCGGCAAACTCCATCAATTGTGGCATACGAGCCATTGTGCCGTCCTCGTTGAGGATTTCGATCAAACAAGCTGCTGGTTGCAAACCTGCCAGGCGAGATAAATCCACTGCAGCTTCGGTGTGTCCTGCACGAGCTAGGACGCCACGGTCTTGGGCATAGAGCGGATTGATGTGCCCTGGGCGACCGAAAGTTTCGGGACGGCTTGTTGGATCTGCTAAAGCTCGAATGGTGGCAGCGCGGTCATGACAGCTTACGCCGGTAGTGCAACCTTCCAATTTGTCGACGGTCACGGTGAAGGGGGTGCCGGGCATGCTGGTGTTGCTTTGCACTTGGCGATCCAATTCCAATTCCTTACATCTTTCGTTGGTGATTGGTGCACAGAGTACGCCGCGCCCGCAGTGCAACATAAAGTTCACTGCTTCTGGTGTGACGAGTTCGGCAGCCATGATCAGGTCGCCTTCATTCTCGCGGTCTTCGTCGTCGACCACGACTAGGAATTTTCCTTGCTTATAATCTTCCAGTGCCTCCTCGATAGTGGAGAGTTTGTATGTGCTCATATTTGTTGAGATATTAGGTTTTAAGTTTGGTTTTAAAGGTTTGCGTTGAATTTTTTCAAACAATTACTTTTTGTCAAAGGTCTCAGTAAAATCAACGTTTATATTTCAGTTTTATTATTTTCAATGAATTCTTCCAAACGAGGTTCCAGCAGATCGCATACCTTGACTATCTGTTTCATGTCGTTGTTTAATCTGCGGCGGAAATTCCAAATGCGCCACCACAGCAGGATACCGATGGGCAACAATATGCCTGCGATTTGATTCCATCGTGCACTGTTGAATGGTGCCAGGTGGGAACGTACGAAGATTATGGGTAATTCGTTGAGCAATCCCAGAATCTTTGCGTCTTTAGTGTTACTTAATTCTTCGACCAGAGCCTCCAATTGTTCGCTGATATCTTCTGCATGATGATCCTCCTGATAGTGGAAGAATACGCGTAGGTATTTGGGTGCTCTGTATAGTTTCTTTAGTTCGATATATTCGCCGCATGCCCGGCGTAACTCCTGAGTAGCAACTCGCATCGCTCCGTAGTCGGGATCGTCGATGATGACTTCTTTGCGTGAGATATTGCGGACGACGCGCAGGCCAAAGATGTTGCGTGCGATTTGTTTGTAGGCTTCTGCATTGAACAGGTTGGAGTCTTTGTTAGCCTTGTAGGTGAAGAATATACCTATTGGTAAAAGGATAGCCGAACTGATCCACATACCATACACCATATCCCAAGCGCCATCACGTGCCATCTTCATGCCCGAGGTATTGATGATGTAATAGAAGATAAAGATGGCGACGGAAATTACTGTAGGTAATCCCAAACCACCCTTACGGATAATCGCGCCAAGAGGAGCACCGATGAAGAAGAAGAGCAGACATGCCAGCGAAAGGGCCATTTTTTGGTGCCATTCCACCCAGTGGCGTCGTATCATCTTGTTGTTTTCCTTCGTCATGAAGCTCATCCCTTCCCAGTCCAGGGTTTGCGAGGCGATGTTCACCTTCATGGATTGCAGCACCTTCTCCTTCTCATCCTGTGGCAGTCCTTTATATATCTTGTTGAAGTCGCCTTTTGTCGCAGAGGTTAGTTGTTCCCTCAAATGCGTAGAATCTTCTTTTGATAGGTGTTGACTGGCATACCATCTGCTCTTGCTTGCTGCGAAATTGCGTTTGCCAAGGCTATCGCCCAAGTGTCGCATTGAGTCGATGTCGGTCTCAATTTTTTCCATCGATTTGGTCGAGGGCATATTGCGCATCATTTCTTCGTCGGCCATGTTGAAATTGCTGTCGAAGTCGTACAAGAATTGCTTGTAGTGGAAGGGTTGGCGCAAATAGGGGTGATTCACGCCGGCAATACCTTGCCCTGGCTTGAAGGGCGGCTTCTGATAGAGGTTGCCATCCCAAAGGGAAATCTTCAAGTGCAATTTGTCCTCTGTAATTTCCATTTTGCCCGAGTCTGCCAGTACGATTTGAGCATTTTCAAACCCTTCATTCGTCTTATACAGGATCACTTGGTACAGCATACCCGTTTGTGGCGTCTTGCGTTGTACGTAGACGTTCATATTCGGTACGTTGTTGTAGAAAATGCCCTCGGGGATTTCTACTGCAGGTTGCGTCTGCTTCATACTTATCAGCAGTGTGCGCATGTTGACCTGGGCTTTGGGCGAAGTGCTGTTTTGGAAATGAAACGAGATGCCTGTCACGAGGATGGCGACTAATAGGATAGGGCGCATGATGCGCATCAGACTCACACCGGCAGCTTTCATTGCCAGCAGTTCCAGTTGTTCGCCCATATTCCCGAAAGTGATCAGCGTCGCCAATAGTACTGCTAGGGGCATAGAGGTGGGCACCAACGTCAGCCCCATATACCAAAAGAACTGGGCCAAAATGTCCAGCGTCAATCCCTTGCCCACCAATTCGTCTAGATAACGCCATGTGAACTGCATCATAAAGACAAACAGGCAGATGAAAAAGGCCGCTACAAATAGCGGAAGGAACTTGCGAAGTATGTATATGTCGAGTTTCTTGATTCCTAGCATGCCGTATTCAGAATACTACGCAAATTTACACCAATATCGGCAATGAGCAAAGCAAGAACGTGAGTTTTTTTTATATGCACGCATTTGTGCATATTTATGCAAAAATGTCTCTTGTGTGGAACGAAAGATTTATGATTATTTAACGCTCGTGATGACTACTAAAAGGACTTTTGAAAGAAACCTAAGGGAAGTTTCAACAAACCTTGACCGATTTAAAATTTTGCGACGGCTCGTAAAAATTATCCTTAGGGTTGTTTTGCTCAAAAAATGGCAAAAAAATAGGAGGTATTTCCGCATGAAATACCTCCTTCTACTTATTACTACAAAGTTAATAAATTATTTTTGCAAATCCAAATCTCGTTTACATTTGTTTACACTTTTATGGCATTGCATTTATGCGCATATTATGCAAGATTCAGACTCGGAATCTTATGACTTAGCTTGGTGCAAGCGTATTAATCTTTGACCAATTCATTCTTTTTGAAATAGTCCTCAAATATACGTGCGCTTTCGGGGTGAAGTTCGGCAAATGTGTCGATGTGACGCATGCGTTTTTCTTCCAGTATCTCGTCGATAGCAATCAGTATACCAGTTTCTTCCACTTCGCCGAATTCATGATTCACCGCCGTACCAAATACACGCATCGTAGGGCTCAATCCCATGTAAGCGTTGACCAATGGGGGAATGTTGAAGCCTGTTTTGCGCACTTCGGTGTTCAAGATCTTATAGTCTTCGCGGAATGTCTCTTCGGTGAAGAGTTTTTTCAATTCCGCAGGGTCTGTATCCAATTGCAACGGATCTGTGGGATAAACCAAGCGGTCGGGGTCGTTGAAGTGCTTGCTGAGGAAGTAGAGTATCATATCTCGCGCTTCGCGATTGAACGAAGGATACATGGTCATCTTGCCAAAGAAATACTTCAAATTGGGGATTACGATGGTCAAGGCGCCAAGGCCGTCCCAGAGATTATCCAATGCAAACAAGCCCTTGGTAGATGTTCTGGTGCTTTGATATTCGAGCGTAACAAACGAGCGGCCTAGCTCCACGGTATCGACCATATATTCCTTGATAAACTGATCTGAGAATTTGAACATGTGTCCTGTGGCCAACTTGGGCTGTCCGTTCTCGGCATATTCGATTTCTCGACCCGGCAAGAAGCGGTATCCGCCAAGGATTTGCTCGTCTTCTGGGCACCATACGATCAATTGATAGTAGGGGTGATCGCAGGTATCGAATTCGTCCAAATCAAGCGCCAAACCAGTACCTCCGCCAGCTGCGCGGAAGGCAATTTCGCGCAAACGACCGATCTCGCGCACTACATTAGGAGCCTGTTGGTAGGTGACGATGTAGAGTTCGTTGCCCGCCTTGTTGGTGGTGCGCAATCTGCGCTCGGGAGTAAGTTCGGCTTTTAATAATTCTCTCGATACCGGAGCAATAATTTCTTCCATAATATATTGTGATTATAAGGCTGAGTGGTGTAAGGTCGAAAAGTTCGGAAATTCTTTCTGCCAAAGTTATTCGGTCCTAAAACTTTTGACCTGTTACCAATAACCTTGAATTTACAATTTGTATACTTCATCCTGTACATACTGTGCCCACTGCAATGGCGTGCGGGACTTGTCAAATGTCTGCCAGGGTATGGGTTTGCCAATTTTTACAACGAAGGTTTTGTCGCGATTGCCAAACATTTCGTCGACCAAGTAGATCATTGCAACGTTGAACTTGAGACGGAAAAATTTGCAAATATTGGCGATGCGATAAAACTTCTCAGAATTTCTGCCACCAAAGTGGATAGGCACGATGTCTCTTTGGGTTTCTACACTCTTAGTGATAAAAGTTTTATTCCAGGGCAGGTCGCGAATCACACCCTTTTGCTTTCTTGAGCAAAGTCCTGCCGGGAACATAATAATATGGTTCTCGCTCTTAAATCCAGCTTCGACCATAAGTGGGAACTGGCGGCTTTGCTTTCCAGTCTTATTGATAGGAATGCACAAAGGTGCCAGACCGGGGAGATTCATCAAGAGATCGTTGACAAGATATTTGATCTGGCCTTCGTAGCGTCTACCCAAAATAGCACCGAGTGCTACTCCGTCCAAGCCGCCAAGGGGGTGATTGCTTACGAAAGTATAGCGTTGGGAGTCGTCTGCGGCGGGAAGATTTTCCTCGCCTTCGATGACTAATTTCATACCAAGGTATTCGACAACATCTTCCACCCAAGGTACACCTTGAATATTGCCTTCTTTTTCCAGAAAAGCATTTACTTCGTCTTGATGCAAACGACGTTTCAACCAAGATACGAGAAAACGAGGCACACGCTTCGCCTTGTCGCCCATCTTGCTTTGTAGAATTTTGTCAACGTCTATGCGTAAAACTTCATTATTTGCCATAATTTCTTAATTACTGCGCAAAAATACTAATTTTTTTGAAGGTTTTGCTACGCCTGTATGCATTTTATAGCATTTATTAGATTTTAGCAACCCAATATTTATTTTTTTTACCACTGAAATTTGCATTTTTTTACTTGAAGTTATGCTAGATTGTACTTACATTTAAGAAAGGGAAAAAATATAACCGAAATGCAGCAAAAAGTCTGATTTCGGTTATATTGTTACTATTGTTTTTTGCAAAAGGATTGACATAAGCCACATCATCAAGGACTTATTAGCCACAAGCTTTGAGAACGCCAAACTTCTATTTAATTCACAACCAATTGGGGAAAGTATTCTCGCAAAATATCTTCTGCCTTTTTCAATTGTTCGGGAGTATTTTCCTTCGTTTCGGGCAATTGATAAGGCAATCCCATGGCTTCATATTTATGTACGCCGAGGCGGTGGTAGGGTAAAAGCTCTACGCGCTCGATACACTTATATCCTGCAAAATGTTCGCCGAGGGCGCGCAAATCTTCCTCGAAGTCACTCAAACCTGGCACTAAGACATAGCGCAACCAAAAGGGATGGTTGTGCTGTTCCAACCATTCGGCAGTCTCAAGAGTGCGAGAGTTTGGACGGCCCGTGATATGTTCGTGGCGCGCATTATTGATTTGTTTCACATCCAAGAGCACGAGATCCGCCAACGAGAATAATTCCTCGACATGCTTATTCCAAACCGCACCATTCGAATCCACGCAGATATGAAGTCCCGCTTCCTTCAACTGACGAAAGAGAGGCACGAGCGCTTCCGCTTGCACAGTAGGTTCGCCGCCTGAGAAAGTTATTCCGCCACGTTTGCCAAAAAAAGGTTTCATACTTATGGCTTGCTCGAGAATATAACTTGCATCTGTTTCCTTAGACTCACCAATTGGGTCAATAGTGTCTGGATTGGCGCAGTAAAGGCACTTGAATGGACAGCCTTGCAAAAAAACTACGTAACGTAATCCTGGGCCATCAAAGGTACCCATAGATTCGTAGGAGTGTACTTTTATTTTCATCGTAATTCAGGAAAATCGATAAAACAAAAGAGTGAACTCACCTCAGTCTCATGAAAGATGACCAAGAATGGGTTCACTCATTATTATATTAGCATCTGTCGTTTCTCACCGGGGATTACATACCTTGGTGGAAAGAACGGCTGATCACTTCCAATTGATGTTCGCGGCTCAACTTAATGAAATTTACTGCATAACCGCTGACACGGATAGTCAATTGAGGATACTTTTCAGGATGTTCCATAGCATCTTCCAACATCTCGCGGTTCAGTACGTTCACGTTCAAGTGGTGTGCACCCTTAGTGAAGTATCCGTCCATCATAGTAACGAGGTTTTCTACGCGTTCTTCTGGTGTTGGACCGAGTGACTTAGGTACGATAGAGAAGGTGTTTGAAATACCGTCTTGTGAGTCGCGGTAGCGCAATTTAGCAACACTTGCCAAAGAAGCGATAGCACCGCTCTTGTCACGACCATGCATTGGGTTTGCACCAGGTGCGAAAGCTACGCCCTTAGCTCTACCATCAGGTGTAGCACCAGTCTTCTTACCATACATTACGTCTGATGTAATTGTAAGCAAAGAAAGTGTTGGACGAGCATTCTTGTATACAGGGAGCTTCTTCAATTCTTCGCTGAAGAAATATACGAGGTCTACGCCCAAGTGGTCAACGTGGTCGTCGTTGTTACCGAAGCATGGGAATTCGCCTTCGATATCAAATCCTTCTGTCAAGCCGAGTTCGTTGCGCTTAGCAGTAACCTTTGCATACTTGATAGCAGAAAGTGAGTCGAGTACGATAGAAAGACCAGCAGCACCGTAAGCAAGGTTGATTTGGGGATCAGTATCTACGAATGCCATTTGAGCTTTTTCGTAGTAGTACTTATCGTGCATGTAGTGGATGATATTCATTGACTCGTTGTAAACGCGTGCGATTTCCACCAAAACCTTCTTGTAGTTGCGCAATACTTCGTCGTAGTTGAGCTCGTCAGATGTGAGTTCGGGGATGCCTTGTACCATCAATGTACCAGTGTTTTCGCAACGACCGCCGTTGAGTGCCAACAAGAGCGCCTTAGCCATGTTGCAGCGTGCGCCGAAGAATTGGATTTGGCGACCGATATCTTGATAAGATACGCAGCATGCGATTCCGTAGTCGTCTGAGTGACGAACTTCACGCATCAATGTATCGTTCTCATATTGGATAGAGCTAGTGTCAACACTAACCTTTGCGCAGAAATTCTTAAAGCCTTCAGGCAATTCTGGGCTCCAAAGCACTGTCATGTTTGGTTCTGGTGAAGGACCGAGGTTGTAAAGTGTTTGGAGGAAACGGAAAGATGTCTTAGTAACCTTTGTACGACCATCGTTGAAACGTCCACCGATTGCTTCAGTTACCCAAGTTGGGTCGCCAGCAAAGATATCGTTGTAAGAACCCATGCGGAGGTGACGTACCATACGGAGTTTAATAACGAACTGGTCGATCAATTCTTGTGCAAACTCTTCTGTGATGAGGCCGTGCTTCAAATCGTGTTCGATGTAAATATCGAGGAAAGAAGAGACGTTACCCAAAGACATTGCAGCACCGTCTTGTTCCTTCACAGCAGCGAGGTAAGCCATGTATACCCATTGTACTGCTTCTTGTGCAGTATATGCAGGACGAGAGAGTTCGAGGCCATAGTATTCACCCAAGATCTTCATTTCCTTGAGCGCTTTGATTTGTTCTGCCAACTCTTCACGCAAACGAATACGTGCGTCTGTCATAGGACCTACCAAGTTACGTACATCTTCCATCTTAGCTTCGATCAAACGATCCAAACCATAGAGAGCCAAACGACGGTAGTCACCGATGATACGACCACGTGCATAGTTGTCGGGCAAACCTGTGATGAAGCCGAGTGAACGGAAACGACGAATTTCTTCAGTATAAACATCGAATACGCCGTCGTTGTGTGTCTTGCGGTAGTTAGTAAAGATATCCTTAACAGCAGGATTTACTTCCTTGCCGTTTTCAAGACAAGCCTTTTCTACTACCTTGATACCACCATAAGGCTTAATTGCGCGACGAAGCAATTCATCTGTTTGAAGACCTACGATCAATTCGTTTTCTTGGTCAATATATCCAGCCTTGTGTGAAGATATTGTTGATACTACTTCTGCGTCGAATGAACGTACACCACCGTTGGCGCGTTCTTCCTCGAGTGCTTCGAGACAGAGGTTCCAGATCTTTTTTGTACGGTTAGTTGGACCAACCAGGAAGGAAGCATCGCCTTCGTATGGAGTAAGGTTTTTGTAAACGAAGTCTGTCACGTTCACACCTTGAGTCCATGGTCCTTCTTTAAACATTGTTTTCAAGTCCATAAATTTAATTGTTTTATTGACATTATATTTATTTACGCCACAAAGATACTAATTTATATTTAATGCCGCAAATATACCATATATATAATATAATAGGAAATATAGAATATGAGTTTCTCTTTATCTCTATTATTTATTGATAGTTGCTCGGTGTGGTGGGCGTAAAATCTGCCATATCGCAGTAAAGTTTTAATAAGACTTTTTGTATATTTTTTTTATTTTTTGAAAGTCTTTTGCTAAGTGGAGTTGGCGAATGGAGGCATTGCACAAAAAGGGGAACTTTCGGAATTGCTATGTAGCAGAGTGGAAGAGGGTTGGAGCGAAAACTTGTCGAAAAGACGTCTTTCGTCATATTTTTAAGAATTATTTGCATGAACAGGTGCTCTGCCACGATTTTATTTGTACTTTTGCATGAATTTTAAAGCATTCAGACAAATAATATTAACCAAATACAGATTCACACAAATGAAAATCTTAGTCATCAACTGCGGAAGCAGTTCCATTAAGTACAAGCTCTACGAGATGGACGACAAGTCTGTACTTGCCGCCGGAGGTATTGAAAAAATTGGACTCGAAGGTTCTTTTTTGAAAACCAAAATCAATGGCGAAACAAAGATAATCGAATCGCCATGCCCCACTCACACCGAGGGTATTAAGTTAATGTTTGACACATTGCTCCATGCAGAATATGGCGCGATCAAGAGCCTTGACGAAATTTCGGCAGCTGGTCACCGCATCGTGGCAGGTGGTCGTTTCACCAAGAGCCAGGTTGTGACTCCCGAGATGCTCGAAGAATGGCGTCAATATATGGACTTGGCTCCATTGCATAGCCCCGCGCACTTGAAGGGTTACGAAGCTGTAAGAAACATGTTGCCCAACTTGCCACAAGTATTCGTATTCGACACAGCGTTCCACCAAACAATGCCTGAAAAGTGCTACATGTATGCTGTGCCCTACAAGTATTATACCGACAACAACATTCGTCGTTGGGGCGCACACGGCACCAGCCACCGCTTCGTAGCGGCTCGTGTTGCTGAGTTCTTGGGCGAAAAGGCAGAGGACTTGAAGATCATCACTTGCCACATTGGTAATGGTGCTTCTATCTCGGCTGTGAAGGACGGCAAGTGCTTTGAAACTTCTATGGGTTTGACTCCGCTCGAAGGTATGATGATGGGTACACGCTCGGGCGATATTGATGCGTCTGCGGTGTTGGCTATTATGAAGGAAGAAGGTTTGACTCCCGACCAGATGTCTGACCTTTTGAACAAGCAAAGCGGTGTGCTCGGTATCTCAGGCGTGTCAAGCGATATGCGCGAAGTTACTGCAGCTGCAGAGGCTGGCAACGCACGTGCAGCCCTTGCTCTCGAAATGTATAGCCACCGCATCAAGAAATACATCGGTTCATACGCTGCTATCATGGGCGGTGTGGATGTAATTGTATTTACTGCAGGCGTAGGCGAGCACCAATGGGATGTGCGCTACAATTCAACTACTGGTCTCGAATTCTTGGGTGTAAAACTCGACGAAGCGAAGAATTTCAAGAACTTCGGCGAAGAAGAAATTATCTCTGCCGAAGATAGCCGCGTCAAGGTAGTCGTAGTTCCTACCGACGAGGAATTGATGATCGCAAGCGATACGCTCGAATTGGTATCTTAAAGTTTTGATACACAATACGGTCTCTGGGTTAGTTTGGTACTCTCAGAAGGCGTATATTTAATATGGAACGTAGTGTCTCTCAGTAGGCATTACGTTCTTCTTTTTTATGTATCAAAACCTCCTCCCTCTTATTCGCTTCCTTTAGCCTCGTTTGTTGTGTTCGAACTTTATTTCACGAGGACAAAAAACTTGCAGAAATTTTGACAAAATAAATTTTCAATCTAGGAGTGAAAAAAGAGGTGAGATTTTGATTTTTTTGAACGAAATGTTGGGCTTTTGAAAAAAGATAAGGCTTTTTTGAAAAAAAGTCTTGGATAATTTTCATTAGACGTCGCGAAATTTTCACAAATCAAGACCTTCTTGCGCATAAAGTCTTTAGAAATTTTCTGAAAAAGCCTTGTTTTTGACAGTTAGCGTCACAAAATAGGGCGATAATGCTGTTATTTTGTGAAAATAGCTTAAAATCTAATCGCTGAGAATCGGCTGTATGCACAGAGGAAAAGTTTTGGTGATTTTTATCGCATTCTCGACCCATTAGATAAGGGTGATTTTGCACCGCCTGCTGAGCTATTTTTCAAAAAAAAAGGAAGAAATCGTTATAAGTCGTGGTAAAGTCGTAACTTTGCCTAGTAATGTGTGCGCGTGTGTACGCACGTTATAAGCGAAGTCTCAGGTTTCGCCTAAGTTGAATCATTTAAATCTTTAATGCTATGAATAAATTTAATCGAATCCTTTTGAAATTGAGTGGCGAAAGCTTGATGGGCGAACAAGGCCACGGTATCGACGTGAAGCGTCTGAACGAATATGCCCTGCAAATCAAGGAAGCCAACGAGCGCGGTGTGCAAATCGGTATCGTCATTGGTGGCGGTAATATCTTCCGTGGTCTGAGTGGTGCGGGCAAAGGCTTTGACCGTGTCAAGGGTGACCAAATGGGTATGTGCGCTACGGTCATCAATTCATTAGCCTTGAGCAGTGCGCTCGATGCCGTAGGTGTGAAGAACCGCGTCCTGACTGCGATCCGCATGGAACCTATCGGCGAATTCTATAGCAAATGGAAGGCTATCGAGGCTATGGAACGTGGCGAAGTAGTCATCATGAGCGGTGGCACGGGTAGCCCCTATTTCACCACAGATACTGGTTCGTCGCTCCGTGGTGTTGAGATCGAAGCAGATGTAATGCTCAAGGGTACACGCGTCGACGGCATCTATACAGCAGACCCTGAGAAGGATCCTACTGCGACTAAGTTTACAGATATTACCTACGACGAAGTGCTGCAACGTGGACTCCGTGTGATGGATATCACGGCGACTGCGATGTGCAAGGAAAACAACCTGCCCGTCTATGTCTTCAATATGGATATCGTTGGCAACTTGAAGAAAGTACTCGACGGCGAGGAAATCGGTACATACGTGCATGCCTAATCACAAGGTGGTAGAAATAATCAAGGAAAAATTGCAAAATCAAAATATTATTTACACATGTACAAGAAAATCTTAAGTACAACGCTCTTTGCCGCTTTCTTGGGCATCTCATCAGTCAGTGCAGATGTCATCGAAGTGACCACGAGCAAAGCGGTAGGTGAGGAGTTGACCCTAAGTTTCAACGAGGGAGTCAACGTCGTGCTACAATGGCAAGGTAGCGACGCGAAGACTACAGTGAGCGGCGAAAATGTGAAAGTACCTGTGCAGGGCGAAACACTCTCTCTGACCACAGATTTGGCTTTGACCCACTTTGATTGCTCAGACAATGATATCACGGCAATCAATTTCAAGTCTTCTCCCAATTTGTCTACGCTCTATTGCAAGAACAACAAGTTGACTGCACTCAACACTTCAGCGCTTGCCGTGTTGCAAGTATTGGATTGCTCGAACAACGAACTCAGTGAATTGACGTTGAGTAAAAATACAAAGTTGTATTACGTCAATTTCGCTCACAATGCACTCAGCAAATTCTACTTTACCAATCTGAACGAATTGGAAACCTGTATTTGCAACGACAACAACTTGACCGTACTTGCAGTTTCTGTGCCAAAGAAGTTGCAAACCCTCTGGTGCTACAACAACGCATTGACAAAGATTACCCTTGGTTCTGGTGTAAATCCAGTGCAACTCTGTGCCTTCAACAATCAATTGACAACGTTGGACCTCTCGAACTGTACAGCGCTCGAAGAACTTTGGTTGGACAACAACAAACTCACTACGCTCGATGTTTCTAAATCATCAATCAAGAACTTCAGCGTGTCAAACAACGAGTTGACTCAAATCACACACAACAAGAATGACAAGAGCACGATGGAAGCTTTCTATGTGGAAAACAACGAGCTCTCGCCATCATCCTTCGTTACCGTGTACAACAATACCAAGAAGGATACAATACGTCACTTCGTGATCGAACCACAACGCCCCTTCTATATCACAGACAAGGTCAATATCAACGAAGTGCTCAGCCTGAACGATCTGACCCGCTATAATGCGTGGGGCGTCCTGGCTAGTTTTTCAGTGAACTGGGTGAACGATGCCACAGGTGAAGTGTTGGTGAAAAATACCGACTATAAGGCTAAAAATGCCGACTTTACTTTCTACAAAGGTTTTGCCTCAGTGCACCTCGAAGCCACTTCGGTCAACTATCCCGGCGTCAATTTGAAATCTCAAAGCTTCCGCGTGATCGACCCCGCTGGCGTGGATGGCGTCACTCAGGACAAGGACGTAGAAGTCTATGCCAACGATGGACAGATCGTCGTGAAAAACGCTGCACCAATGCCTTTGCAGATCTTTGATGTGAGCGGCCGTCGCCTTGTCAATACCCATATTCCTGCAGGTCAACACTCGTGGAATATGCCTGCCGGCGTATATATCGTGGCTGGTGTGAAAGTGATCGTACACTAATATTTATGCACGCTAAAATAGAATTTGAAATCTTATGAAAACTATCAATAAAATCAAACTTTGGTGTGCTGTGACCTTCATGGGACTCGCCACTTCAGCTGTTGCACAAAATGTGCAGCACGATTTGCCCTCTGAAAACAAACTCCCCACTGTGTTGCTCCCTGCGGGCAAGATTGCAGTCGGTGCTAATGGTGGAACGTCGTATGTGAATATTCTTTCCAACTGCGACTACACCATCAACCCAACAACCGATGGTAATAATTGGTTTAAGGTGGAAAAGGAAAGCAGCAACCTTTGGAAGGTGAAAACAGACTTCTGGTACAAGACTGAACCCAAGTCGGGCGTTTTCTCTATCACCTTGCCCAACGGACAAGTCAAAGATTTCGTTGTCGAACAAAAGGGCAACAATAGCGCAACCCTTTTCACTGGCGACGCAAAGTGTACCGTAAAGACAGCTACAGCTTCCTCGCAAAACAGCACATCTGAAGGTATCGCCAATACCTACGATGGCAAGACTTCGACCTACTACCATTCTAAGTGGTCGGGCGGAAGTACGACGTTCCCCGTTACTTTGACTTACGAATTGCTCAATGCTCCTCACGTCGACTATTTGATATACATGCCTCGTGTCGACGGTCAGGAGAACGGTAACTTTGGTGTCGTGACCGTGGAATACTCCACAGCAGATGCGCCCAATACCTTCGTCACTCTTGTCAAGGATGTGGACATGGGATTCTCTTCTTCTCCTTTCACAGTGCAAATGGGCAAGGATGGTGTAGATAATGTCAGCAAGGTGAAGTTTACCGTAAAGACTGGTAAGAATAACTATGCGTCTTGTGCCGAAATGGAATTCTTTACAGCATCAGACAATGGTTCATTTACGTCTCTGTTTACAGACGAACTCTGTGCTGAATTGAAGCCAGGTGTTACCCTCGATGATATCAACCGTACTGCCCATCCATTTGCGCGTCAGTTGGCATCATATCTCTATAGTGGTGAGTATGAAACTAAGTATCGTGTGGGCGAATTTGAACCATATAGAAGCTTGGCTTCGTTGCAGAATGAACTCAAGACAAGCAGTCAATACAACCGCTATGAGAACCCTACAGGTATTTACTTTGAAAAGGGTGTGACACAAGTATTGTTCGTCAAAGGTATTCAGGAAGGGACTTCCGTAAATCTCATCATCAAAGATTTTGGTGGTAGCGGCAGTCAACCAGAGACTTCATACCCCCTCAGAAACGGTGTGAATATCATCACTCCTCTCAATTTGGGCAACGGATACGTATCCTATTATCATGACGACTTTGCCAAATTGCCAAACATCCAAATCCACTTCGCATTGGGCAAGATCAATGGCTACTTTGATGCTGAGCGCGGTGATACCAACGAAGACTGGGTGAAGCTTTTGGCTAATGCACCATCAGATATCATTGATATCCGCACTAAGCGCATTCAGGTAGCTTATCCTAAGAAACGCTTGTTGGAAAACTGTCCAAAGGATGGAGAAAGTATGGCTCAGAATCTGGACAACACTATCTATCGTGAACGCGAAATCATGGGACTTTCACTCTACGGACGTGAACCCAAGAACCGTCAATTCGCTCGTGTCGTTTGGGCTGGCTTTATGTTTGCCGACGGAATTGGTGCGGCTGCTAACGACGATGCTATATCTGCTTGGATGAAGCCAAGTCACATGGACTTCGAGTTCTGGGGCTTTGCACACGAATTGGGACATAATAACCAAATCACTCCTGGTTTCAAATGGCCAGGCTTGGGTGAAACTACCAATAATATATATAGTGCTTGGGTACAGTTTAAGCATGGCGCAGGATGGTATCGTCTGGAAAGCGAAATCAGTGGTCTGGATGACTACTCAGGCATGAAGGGTGGACGCTTCAACTGCTACTTGGAACAAGGTGTTCGTATGGGCAAACCATGGCAGCAACAATTGGGACCAGACTACAAGTCGCCTACAGAAATAGTCAGTGTGGCAGAAGTAGACGAATATGGCAAGTCTACAGGCAAGACGGTCTCTGTCACTTATGGTAACTACGACCACTTTGTCAAGCTCGCGCCACTATGGCAATTGCAATTGTACTGCCATCAATGCGGCTACGCACCAAATGTTTACGGTAAGTTTATCGAATCTGTGCGCAAGGGTGATTTCTCTGGTATGACCAGCGGACAAATGCAGATGAACTTCATGAAGCAAGTGTGCGACTCGACAGGCATCAACTTCGTGCCCTTCTTTGAAAAGGCTGGCTTGTGCATCCCCGTTAAGATGTATGTGTCAGACTACAGCAATGGTTGGTTGATCATTACTGAAGGTATGATTAAAGAACTGAAAGATCACGTGGCGGCTAAGGGATATCCTCTGCCAGGTGCTGAAGTAAATTATATCAATGCCCTCAACTGGGAAATCTATGCAGAAAAGAAGCCTTTGCAAGGTACGCTCAATTCAGGCTGTACGCTTTCAGGTACAAAGGTGACTGTGCAACATTCTTCATGGAAGAACGCAGTGGCATTCGAAACCTATGATGAAAATGGCCAACTTCTGCGCATCTCAGGTCATGGTCTCGGTGGCCCTGAAAATGGTGATACTTACACCAGAGTACTCTTCCCCTCAGGCGCATCTTATATCATGGCTGTGGGCTATGATGGCACACGCATGAAGTGCTTCCAAAAGTAAACTTTAGAACACTTTGAATAGCATATACAAAATCTCTCGGCAGGTGGATTACTTGTCGAGAGATTTTTAATTTGTAGTAACTTTGATTTTAGAAGAGAATTTTTATAATTATAAAATTTCCTATATTTGCAAAAATCTAACCATAAACCTAAGTAAAAATGAGCCAAAACAAATTATTAACATATCTCTTTCAATGTCGCTC
>JAZQSL010000039.1:0-20871 GCA_045630125.1 Alloprevotella sp.
CAGATGTCCACAAATCATCCTTACATCAAAGATGTTGTACTCTTATTATTGTAACCACGAATTTGCACTAATTTACACTAATGCCTTGCGGGGCATTTAAGACCGGATGGATATTAGTGAAAATTAGTGTTCATTAGTGGCCTGTGAGCGATGCTATTTTAGTAGGATTTTTCTGTAGACTATACGAAATATGCAATTTCGAGAGGAGGTACTAAAAAAATGCGACGTTTTGTTGTAAAAAAGTCTTAGAAAATTTCATCGAGACGTCGCAAAATTTAAAAAAGGTAAGACTTTTTTTATTGCAGTCCGTCTGCTATGGCAAACTTAACGTTATTTTAAGAAATCGCCCTATTTGTACTTTCGTTTATATATTTTTTTATACTTTTGCGTGGATAATAAGCCGTGTTTTTTGATGCAAGAGGGGGAGGTGCAATAGATCTACCTTTGCAGAAGAATACAATATAAAAAATCTAAGCAATATCAATGGAAAACAACATGCACTCGTGGAATGCAACCCTGAAGTTCTCGTGGGGTCATATCATCGCATTCGTTGCACTCATCTTTATCAGTTACGTCGTCTTTATGGGCGACTTCTACAGCAATGGTGGCAGTTTCGGACGCTCTATAATGATGGTCTGCCTGATAGATGTTTTGCTGCTCGGCACCTTCATCGGCGCACA
The DNA here is from genome assembly GCA_045630125.1 of Alloprevotella sp. GTDB lineage: Bacteria > Bacteroidota > Bacteroidia > Bacteroidales > Bacteroidaceae > Alloprevotella. Next base: position 681 of record JAZQSL010000039.1, read on the forward strand.
GGTGTATAAGGGTACGGAGGAACGCTTCGCCCGCTCTCTCGTCGTAGAGAGAGTCTTGATGGCGCTTGCTCCAATAGCTTTTGTATGGGCAATGTTTCCCTACAATCACTTTTGGGCAGTACATGCTCAACGCGAACTGATCGAACAGCGATTTGCCGAAGTCGTGAAGGAATCTAAGGGTATGTTTGTGAAATACGACACCTATGCCAAAGCGCGTGTGCAGAACTATGAAAAACATCTGACGGCAGTATTGGCCAATGAAGCAACAAATCATAACGCCTACAGCGCAGCAGGATTTACCGGCTACAATGATGTGCAGACTAAGGACAATTATGTCGAAACATTGAAGTTGCAACTGCTGTCGCAAAATATGGACAGCCTGAAGATTTCGGCGCTGGCATGGATTGACGAGGCTTCAAACAATCCCAGCGTATGGAATGCTTTTATCATGGGTAATGTGCAGAAAATATCGGATGCTATCGAGGGATGGAATGATCGGCTGTATGCTGAATCAGAGCCCGTATTGAGCAACGAGCCCGATGGTGTTGCTCCGTTTGATCCCGACAAGAAAACGGCGGCTATGGTGAAAAAGGATATGACTGTATTTCAAAATATATATACCGAAACTCGTACGCTCAGCATCCATACGATATGGACGGGTGTCCTGCTGTTCTGCATGCTGATCTTCCCCTATCTTTTGCAACAACGCAATACCCGTGCACAAGGTGTCTACTCGCTTTTGCCCAAAAGAAAAAAAGCGTCAAAAGACGACAATATGGACGACGATTTCTTTGCTTCGTCCACCCCCACTTCGTCTCCTAATACCGTCACTCCGCCCAATCAAGCATCGCTTGGTTCGGACGATGACGACATCTACGGAGGGGCTTTCTGATCCTTACAAAGCGCTCTTCTCAACAGACGCCGACAAAGCAGAATTGACAAAAAAAGACTAAAGAAATGGCTTCAAAGAAAGAACTATTGGCAAATCTCCGAGACTACTCGCCCAAAGAAATTGCTGATGCAGTCAAGGCGGGCGAAGTGACGCTCTATGAGCTGGGAAAATACTCTGGTGGACAATTCACCCCCTTGGTCAAGAGAGAGGTAAAAGCCTTGTTGGAACAAATCGAGCCACAAGCAGAGACCTATCAGAGCGAGGCAACACCAGCTCCAATTAAGATGGCAGAGCCATCGTCGGTGGTGCCACCTGTCACTTTGCAGGCACCAATCCCTCCTGTCACATCGACACCACACTACACCTCGGCGCCTGTTTATACCTCAAATTCTGCAGAACAACAAACGTGGGCCCCAGGGCAGTCTGTGTCGTACGGATCTGCCGACCCGTTGATCGAAGTGTTCGGCGCTACACCGCAGCCCAGTGCTACGCCAATATCAGGTCCGCCCTTTGTTCCTCCTGCGGCACCACAAGCATCGACCCATGAGCCGCCATACGGAAACAACGAGTCGGCATATTACAACACAAACGAAGAGGGGCCCACGATGTTTAGCCGATGCTTCTCGTTCCGTGGACGCATCAATCGCACCGAGTATTTATTGGCCTACCTCATCAATATCGTTGTTTCCTTTATACTATTTCTCTTGCTCTACTTTACCCCCGTCTTAGAGGGGCTCGCCTTAGTGCTTTGGTCAGTGTTAACTTTGTCTATCGTCTTCGTCGCCTCTTGGTTCTCTTTGGCAGAGGGATGCAAACGTTGCCACGACGCCAACTATTCTGGATGGTATATGCTGATTCCGTTTTTCAGTTTCGCCCTATTTTTCATAAAGGGAGATGAATATCCCAATCAATATGGGGCATGCCCACAATAGACATAAATAGAAGATAGAAATGTTTGACAAAAGTTTAATCTTAGATAATATCGAGACATACAGCGTGGTCGATTTGGTTCGCAATATTAGTGCTGGAATCATCACCATGGCCGACCTCGACACCCTCTCCGACGACAAGTTGCCAGCCGAAAAGCGCGCCGACATCCTTCGCCTGGTCAATAGCGACGACCTGAAGGATTGGAATGAAGCCCGCAGTGCCAATACCATCGAGGCGATCAACAAGTATTTGAGGGAGCATCCCGACGGAGAGTTTCGCAAACAGGCTCGTGCGTTGAAGGCTGATTTGGAAAATGCTATCCAGCATCAATACTTCGGCACGCTGGCAGAAAATGCCTGGCTAATGGTCGACAAGAAAGATGCCAACTCGCTGAGAAAATTCATCAGCGAGCACCCTCAGAGCGAACATTTGGGCGAAGCCATCCAGTTGGTCGACAGTTTCCTGCTCGACGAGATTATGGGGGTGGATGTGGACACACTGATCGCACAGATTCGTCAGTACCAAACGGACCGCACGTTGACGCCCGCACAGAAGGACAACAATATCATCGACACGATCAATCGCTTCCTGAACGAGAAGAATATCACTAAGGGCGAGTTCCTCAGAAAGTTGGACGAGGATCACAATCTGCTGAGCGCCGGCGTAGTGATGCGCCTCATCGAAGGGGGCACACTGAGCATTGCCGATCTGCTAAGCATCAACATCGATCGCTGCTTCATCCAAAAGATGTACAACGGCGACGCCACCCACTCCTTTCCCGTGCCCGAACGCTTGGAGAGGATCAATAAGCAATCCACCGAAATCTACTTCTGGGGCATCCCCTCGTCGGGCAAAAGTTGTGCCCTCGGCGGCATATTGAGCGTTGCAGCAGCAGGCAAGGTCGCCTTTCACCTTGACCCCGACACCGAGTCCCAGGGCTATGGTTATATGAAGAGGCTGATCAATCTGTTTCAAGAGGGCGAAGTCGGCACATTGATGGAAGGTACCTCGGTCGACTCGTTCTACGAAATGGGATTTGATCTGATCGACAACGAGCGAAAGATACATCCCATCACCTGTATCGATATGGCGGGCGAATTGATGCGCTGCATGTTCAAATATAGTGCAGGCGATCCCATGACCGACACCGACGAAATCATGCTCGACACGATGACCAAAGTGCTTGTCGACAATCGTTCGACCAATCGCAAAATGCACTTCTTCGTCCTGGAATATGGCGCCGAAGATCGTCTGTACGAAGGCCTGCCCCAACGCGTGTATCTCGAGGGTGCTGTGGACTATATCAAGAATACTGGCATTTTCGAAAAGGACACCGATCAAATCTATATCATGATCACCAAGGCCGACCGCGCCAAGAATGTAAGCAGAGAGATGCTATCCAACTATATCGAGGAGCACTACCGAGGCTTCTATCATGGTCTGCAGGACATCTGCGAGAAGTGCGAGATCAACGGCGGACGAGTCGAAAAGGTGGCATTCTCGCTGGGTGAAGTTTGCTTCCAGAACTATTGTAAATTTGACCCACGCCCTGCCGAAAATATCGTGAAGCGTATCATCAACAGCACCGTCAGCTATCGTTCTGGCAAGCGTGGATGGTTGCAAAAAGTGTTTAGCAGATAATAAAGAAATCAACAACGAAGAATCGAAGATATGAAATTAGGATTTGTATTAAAGATAACTAATGGCGGCGAATCCGAAGCCTATGTCATCAACAAGAGCGAATCGTGGGCACGCTATGCAGCAGACGCACGTTCTGCCATCAAGGAATTGTCAAACTTTGACGAAACGGAACACATCGTTTACTTGGCAAAATTTCTTGGTGCGGCTGGCTATTTGATAAGTGTGATCAAAGCACGCCCTCAGGGCAGCGGACGCTCTTTCGACAATACTGCCGCATGGATACACTTCCCCGCCAATATCGACATCTCCAACGTCGAGATGATACGCATCATGCAGGGCGTGGGAGAAGCAATTTCGGAAAAGAACGGTACAGACTTTGAAAAGCTCGAACTCCTATTCAGCCACGAATATGGCACCAACAATGCGCTCTTATCTGCCACCAGCAGCCTCGTATCCAAGAGCGATGCACCATTTGCCATCAGATATTATGGCGGCGACTACAATCTGCACGAACTGATGGGCAATACCATCATTCAGCAGGAGTATGGCCATTGCAGAGGTGTCTTCTTCGTAGATCAAGCATTGGACATCAGGATCAGCTCTAACCTCGTGTTCAATTTCGAACCCAAGCGCATCTGTACCATACAGCCCCTGGCACCTGTGAATGGATTCCAACTCAACTTCCTGGTGCAAAACAAATACGTGCCCTTCGATCGTCCCGTCGAGATGATGCAGGGACAAACGATCGAGGTCTTTTGGTGCAAGAAGGGCTATCGCCCCATAGCCAAGACCCTCGTAGCCACTCAGGACAATAGGTATGCGCAAGCACTGCAATTCACGCCTGCCGAATGCTTGATATGCGTGAAGCGCTCCATGTTCTACATCACCGACGATAAGGGCCGAGAAATCACCAACGCCGACATCCATATCGACCAAAAGAAAATGATAGGCGATGATATGGGTGTGGCCGAAGATGTCGTGCACCGAGGCGTCACACTGCTCATCACCGCACCAGGATATGCCGACTACAAAAAGGACGGCGTAGCACTGCAGCAAAAGATGAACATCGTGCTGAAGAAGAAGGGCAACGTCTACGAATTTGTCATCCCAATGTACGACGGCGACCGCCAACTGAACGACGCCGTGCTGACCATCGCCACCGCACGCCAACTCAAGGGTTCGCCCCTCAAAGGCTACACCCTGGCAAAAGGCAAAATCGCTGCTGGCAGAAACAAATTGAGCTTCAATCCATCGTGGATGATTCGCCTGCCATGGATAGTCCTCGGCGCTGTGATAGGCGCAACCATCACTCTGCTCATCTGGGGCGCATGCAGCATGTTGGGCGGAGAGGAAGAAGTGACTCCCCCAGCTCATCAAATAGAGCAGTCTGTAGACACCATTATGCAAGATGAAGAGGTGGCCGAAAACGAGGAAATTGTCAGCGAAGAGGAACCTAATGTCGAAGTCAGCCATAGCACTCAAAATCCTGCTGGACGAAATCTGGGTAGTAAGTTTACAGAAAAGCCTAAAGAAAACTCAAAACAAAAGGGAAAAGGAAAAAGCACCGCATCTGAACAAAAAGCAGGTGATCAAAAGCAAAGTAAAGCCTCTAAAGCCTCTAATGACTCTAAGACCTCTAATGACTCTAAGGCCTCTAAAGACCTTAAAGACCCTAACGCCCCTAAAGACCCTAAAACCCCTAATTCCCCCCAAACCCCACCAGCCCAACCCCAAGCCCCCGCTGAAACAAAATAACGCAATACTGATATGAAAACTATCAAAATTATCATACTCGTCCTTTCTGTCACACTGGCTATCGGTGGCGTGCTGTTCTTTGCCAAGGACAGCGTAGATCCACCCATTGCCCGCAAGGATGTCAACCAATACAAGGGCAATTTGCAAACTTACTATCAGTCGCTGGATCAAACGAACAAACCCACCGAGAAGGATCGCATCTTTGACAACATACTCAACAAAATCGACATCTATGTGGCCGAGGATAAGATCAAACCAAAGGAGGGCAATCGACAGATGAAGGAGCTGACACGCAGATACAGCACGTGGCTCTTGAAGCGTTCGTTCAATACCTTCGCCGGCAGCGAGTGGAAAGACGATGAACTCAGCTACATGCAGGGCGCTATATCAAAGTTGTACAATCTGACCGACTTCAGCCGCAAATACCCCTTTAGCCGTAGCACGATGGACTCGCTCAAACTGGTCGAAAGCATCATCTCCGACTACAACTATGCGTGGAGCCTGGCCAATGCTGTATCGTATAGTGACCTGGCTCAAGCCAGTTCGACCATCAGCGAGGCACAATCGCTGGCCGAAAGGGAGTATCTGTCCAACTGCACCAAACTTGTGTCAAGCCTCAAGGCGGTGAAATCGAAAATGGCCGAATCGCACTACAATTTCGTAAATAGACAGGTGGAGTCGCTGTCCAACTATCGCGACTATTACTACGACCAATATTATTTCAAGAATACCATTGTGTCTGAGGTGCAACAGTATATCACGGAATACGAAAACAATGCCGAAAACCTTTATGGCACAGCCAAAAATGTCAGTGACCTTTGGGACAAAGCTGAACTATACTGCGACCGAGCTAATAGCTATTTTAACGACAACTACTACAACAATTATTACAACGGCAACTACTACTCTCCCTGGTAAAGCCACGATGCGGTAGTCGATACACACTTGTGTCCGGAGCCAGGCGCACCACCGATGCTCTCTGGCTTCGGACATTTTTTGCCTCTGATACGTCGCAAGGTCACAGATGGTCGGCCCTCGCATCGCCTGCAATATACCACCCCGCCCGACCCTCTGTGAAAATGACAAAAAAAACTTAATGAGGGGACAAAATGATGGTGGGACGATATTTTTTCCTTAATTTTGCTCACGACAAACGATACAAATAGGTATAAATATAACTACAAAAGCAACACAGTGTATATGAAAAAGACTTTACTCAGCCTGATCCTACTGCTCACCACAATGGGGGCAACTACTGCGCAAGCCTTCGATTTCGACTGGGGATTGACCGGCGGTCTGAATGTGACAAAACTGAATATGAAGGGCACAAACGCCAAATTCTTTGACTCGACCAACCGTGCGGGATGGTTCGTCGGTCCCAAGATAGACATGGGCTTCGTGCTCGGATTTGGCCTTGATGCCGCCGTCCTCTATCAACAGGCACAACACAACATCAAGTTTGTCGGCTTGACAGGACAGACCTATTCGTCCACCCACACCACCGACTATGTGTCGCTGCCCATCAACGCACGATACAATATCGGACTGGGCGACGCGCTATCACTCTATATTGCCACAGGACCACAGTTTGACTTTATGTGGGATGGGGGAGAGGAAAACTGGTTTGACAACATCCCTTCGACATTCCGCCAAGAAAATCTGACGGTCAACTGGAACGTGGGCTGTGGTCTGCGCATCGTGAAACACGTGGAAGTGGGATTGGCATACAACTTCGGTCTGAGCAAAGCTGGCGAGAGAGTGGACAACTGGGGCAACGCTATCATGAACGGATTGCAAAACCTGACGGGCAAGGACGACTATCGTGCCAACGCCTTCAAACTGCACGTTTCCTACTATTTCTAAGCAACTTTTTTGATTTATATCGTCAAGTTTCTTAGCCCAGGAAAATCTATAAAATCAACAACCCTTGACCTCGTTTGAAAAAGGTTAAGGGATTTTCGAAAAAGGTTAGGCTTTTTTTAAAAAAGGTCTAACTTTTTTTTGCACCCCATTCCGATCACGCCAAAAGCAGCTTTCTCACCCCACTTTTGCCCCACTTTCGCTACCTGGCACCCCACTTTCGGCACCCCGCACCTCACTTTTGGCACCTCGTATCTCACTCTCGGCACCCCGCACCTCACTTTCACCCCACTTTTATCCTACTTTTGCCACCCCGCACCGCCGTACGAAACGACAGGAAATAAGTTTTTTTGCCTCATTTGTGTATTTTTTACCCAATTTGTTTGGTGGTAAAATAATAATTCTCTACTTTTGCACTGTGTAAGATTAACACAATAGAAAAATAGTGTAGAAATATATCATCATCAGACCGCACCACACGGACCGCAGTCTGACAAAAACGAAAAATATAAGCAAACGCATGTACCAGTACAAATACCCACATCCATCCGTGACTACCGACTGCGTAATCTTCGGTTTCGACGGCAGCAAGATCAAGATCCTGCTGATCCAGCGCGGCATCAACCCCTACAAAGACCAGTGGGCACTGCCCGGAGGATTCGTGCATATTGACGAGACCGCCGAGGAAGGTGCACGCCGCGAACTGCGCGAAGAGACCGGCGTAGAGCAAGCCGAAATGTACCAATTTCACACCTTCAGCACCGTAGATCGCGACCCACGCGAACGCGTCATCACCATCGCCTACTATGCCCTGGTGAAAATGAGCGAAGTCCGTGGCGGCGACGATGCCAAGAATGCGCAATGGTTTGCCCTGGACGAACTGCCCACATTGGCCTTCGACCACCAGGAGATCGTGGAGTGCGCCATCGATGAACTGAGGCGAAGCATACACTTCCGCCCCATCGGATTTGACCTGATGCCCGAAGTCTTCACCATGAGCCAGATACAACATCTGTACGAGGAGATCCTGCAACATACCTTCGACCGCAGAAACTTTGCTAAGAAAATACTCCGTCTGGGTATCCTGGTGGAAGCAGAAACTCGGCCCGAAAACACGCCGACACGCATCCCCAACAAATACCGCTTTGACAAAGATGCCTACCAAGCGCTGAAGCAATCTTCATTTATGCTAGAATTTTAATCCCAATATCTCATCATTAAAACAGAACTACTATGCAACAGAACAATCTGAGCATGAAGAAAACGCCGCACTGGATAGACACCCTGGGCGAACATGAAGTGTTCGTATTTGGCAGCAATCTGGCTGGCCAGCACGGCGGCGGCGCAGCACGCCACGCTTACTGCAAATTTGGCGCCGAGTGGGGCGTCGGTGTGGGCATGACGGGACAATGCTATGCCATCCCCACGATGCACGGCGGCGTGGAGGACATCCGCCCCTACGTGGACGAATTCGCAGCCTATGCCAAGGCGCATCCCGAACTGACCTTCCTGGTCACACGTATCGGCTGTGGCATCGCTGGCTTCCGCGACGAGGACATGGCACCCCTATTTGTCGGCACGACAGCACTGGACAATGTCGCCCTGCCTGCCCGATGGATCGAAATCCTTGAAGAAATGACGACCACAGAATAGCAAGGTAAAATTAACCAAGACTTATTAGAGAGAAAAACAAAGAGCCATCTGCCACAGACTGCACAAAGGACGCAACTAACGGGTTGCAACGTTGCAGGGTATTGATGGCAAAAACAGAACGATTAGCTTGAAACGTTGGGAACAGGAGGTACTTTGACAACAGAATCACTACCTTTGCATTGTCCCTGGTGAGCGAGACTTTTTTGCAGGACTGGCTATAAAATCTGCAAGGCGAATGAGAGACTTTGCAGGACTTGCGAGGAAATCTGCAAAGCGAATGAGAGACTTTGCAAGACTTGCGAGAAATTGCACAACACTGCGGACAAAGTAATAAACCCTTAAAACAGAAAAAAGATGATGACAACTATTTGCCTCCTGATCCTGGCCTACTACATATTAGGCAAAGACACCACTGCACTACGTCAAAGACTGAGAAACGTAGACTGGCACAAGAAAATCAGTGACCTCGTAGACCGCATACGCCCCTGGGCGCTGAAGGCGGGACGTGTAGCAGCACGACCAATACTGCAATTCTACTACGTACTACGGGATGAAAAAACTTCGACCCTGGATCGCATTCTGATCTATGCTGCCATAGCCTACACCGTCCTGCCGATGGACCTCGTTCCCCGCTCGGTGTTCAAGGTACTCGGCGTGCTGGACGACGGCATAGCCGTGATGTACGTCTACAAGAAGATCAAATCAAACATCACCCCCGAGATCAATGCACGCGTGGACAGAACGCTCGACGAATGGTTTGGCGTGGAGTACGTGATGGTGTAGATGAAAGAAGAATTCCCCAGAAAAGAAAAAAAACCAAAAAGACCGTACGAAGTACAAGTGATATTTGACCTATACGCCTAATATTTGTATACAATAATCCCTCCGGACTATGCATCCAGAGGGATTTTTATTTTCTACCATCACGGGGCCCAGCAACTCGCTCCTGCGATAAGGATGAGAGATGGCTGGTCTGATGGATTTTGTTTTAGCGTTGAAATGGAATACGGCGCCTTATCCCTTAATCTTGGCGATTACTTCGTCGATGGTCAGTTGCATTTGCTCGCCCGAATTCATGTCTTTCAACGACACGACGCCTTGTTGCATTTCGTTCTCGCCCACGAGGGCTACGTAGGGCACTGCGCCAGCGTTGGCGTAACTCATTTGCTTCTTCATCTTGGCTGCGTCGGGATAGACTTCTGCCGAGATGCCAGCGGCGCGTACTTGTTGTGCCAGGTGCAGACAGTGTGCAGCTTCGGCAGCGCCAAAGTTGATGAAGAGCAGTTGCGTAGCAGTCGTAGCAGCGGCGGGATAGAGGTCGAGTTGGTTGAGCACGTCGTAGATACGGTCGGCGCCAAACGAGATGCCCACACCGCTCAAGCCGGGCAGACCGAAGATGCCGGTCAGGTTGTCGTAGCGTCCGCCGCCGGTGATAGAACCGATTTGCACGTCGAGGGCTTTCACTTCGAAGATGCAGCCTGTGTAGTAGTTGAGACCGCGTGCCAAGGTCAAGTCGAAGTCTACCTCGTTGCGCAGTGCTGAGTTGCCGTCTGCGTCGGTCAATGCGTTGAGCACAAATTCCACTTCTTCGCAACCCTTGAGTCCTACCTCAGAAGCGGCGAGGACTTGGCGCATAGTCTGCAACTTTTCTACATTTGAGCCAGACAGATTGATCACGGGTTGGAGGGTTTCCACCTGTGCGTCGCTCAATCCAGCCGCGCGCAGTTCGTCGTTCACCTTGTCAATACCGATTTTGTCCAACTTGTCGATTGCTACGGTGATATCCACGATTTTGTCCGCCGCACCGATGACTTCTGCCATACCGGTCAGGATCTTGCGGTTGTTGATCTTGATGCTCACGCGGATGCCAAAGCGTGTGAAGACCTCGTCGATGATTTGCATCAATTCCACCTCGTTCAGGAGCGAGTCCGAACCAACTACGTCGGCGTCGCACTGATAGAATTCGCGGTAGCGTCCCTTTTGTGGACGGTCGGCGCGCCATACTGGCTGGATTTGGTAGCGCTTGAAAGGCATTTGCAACTCGTCGCGGTGTTGTACGACGAAGCGTGCGAAGGGCACAGTCAAGTCGTAGCGCAAGCCCTTTTCGCAGAATTTCGATGCCAATTGTGCTGCCGTTTTTTCGTTATAGTCTTCTGCGGGCACGTTCTTTTTGAAGTCGCCCGAGTTGAGTATTTTGAACAAGAGTTTGTCTCCTTCTTCGCCGTACTTACCCATCAGTGTCGATAGGTTTTCCATCGCAGGCGTTTCGATTTGGCGGAAGCCGTAGAGTGCGTATACGCTACGGATAGTGTCGAAGATGTAGTTGCGGCGCGCCATTTCGACGGTATTGAAGTCGCGCGTGCCCTTTGGAATAGATGGTTTTTGTGCCATATTGTTGATTTTGATTTTTCGGGGATAGATACTATAGATACTATAGATGTTATAGTGACTATAATGACTATAGTTTTAATAGAATAGATCTGCTATTATTTCGCCTCCTTCACCAGATAGACGATGGTGGGCAAGTGGTCGCTATAGCCATTGAGCCATACGCCGCCGGCGTGGGTGCGTTTGGGATTGCCGCGGTAGCGTCCTTCCTGTTGGAAGAGGTAGTCGCGCACGAAGACTTCGTGGCGGTGGTACACCAAGCGGCTGCGGTCGTCGCTCATCAGATTGCCGCTCAATACGATTTGGTCGAACAGATTCCACTTGCCGTCGTAGAGCAGCGAACCTTGACCTACTTTGTACAAAGTCTCCCACCAGGGGTTGAAGGTCGAGTGAGCGTCCTTCACATCCTTGAGGCGGTGCACACACTGCAGGGATTTTGTCATGCTGGGGTCAGATGGATCGTCGTTCATATCGCCCATGATGATGATTTTGGATTCGGGGTCGAGCGACAGCAGTGCTTCCTTGAGGTGGTACACCTGATAGGCTGCACGTTCGCGGGCGAAACTGCCTGCTGCTCTCGAGGGCCAGTGATTGACGATCACGTGTACGCGCTCGCCGCCCAGACGTCCTGTAGCCACCAGGAAGCCGCGTGTGATATAGGTGGTGTCGCCACGCAGGACTGAGTCGGGCACGATCTTGCCGCCCTTGATCGAGAAGCCCAGGTCTACCTCGGGTTGATTCTTGTCCAGGTAGAAGTAGGGCACGAGCATACTGCTTTCCAGTTTGAACAGACGTGGGTTGTAGAGCAAGGCACATTCCACACCGCGGCGGTCGGGTCCGTCGTAGTGTACGATTTGCAGGTTGCGATCGCGCAGTGCTGGTTCCTTCACCAGGTCTTCCAATACCTTGCGGTTCTCGATTTCCGACACGCCCATCACGGCAGCGCCCAACGGATGCTTGTCGGTGCAGAGTTCGCTCAGCACTTTCGACATATTCTTCAGTTTGGCTTCGTACTTCATCTTGCCCCATTTGTTTTTACCATCGGGCAGGAATTCGTAGTCGTTTTTGCCACAGTCGTGCACCGTGTCAAAGAGGTTTTCCAGGTTGTAGAAAGCCACGCCATAGAGGGCATATTTCTTGCCCGACTGAGCCGAAGCGGTCAGTGTCGCGCATAATACCAACAGTATTACTGAAAATATCTTTCGCATAGTCATAATTCTTTTTTTACCATAGTTAAGGTAAATTCACACGCAAAATTCTTAAAAAAAAACGAGAAATCAGCATATCTGAGGACTTTATTTGGAAAAAATGTGGCTATTCAAGTGGGCTTTGTAGTTTTTTGTATAACTTTGCTTGTCTTTAGCGACTCGAAGCGAAAAAAACTGGTGGTTGAAAAAGGTTAGACCTTTTTTGAAAAAAACCTTACCTTTTTTGAAAAAGGTTAGACTTTTTTTGAAAAACATTAGACCTTTTTTCGCAGGGCGCAACACACTTTCAAAGTAAATAAAAACGCAATCAAAATATGAGCAAAGGTGCAAAAATGATGGCGCTGGTATGCTGTATCTCGGCAAGCGCTATGGCACAGACCCCTGTGGATACACTGCAAACGCAGGGCGATGAATTCGACTTCACGTTCAGCGAAGCACAATTGGACGAAGATAATGACGCGGCACAGACGGTGTCGTCGATCGTGGCGGCTAAGGATGACTACTTCCTGTCGGAGGTGGGCTACCGCTTCAGCCCTATGCGCTATCGCGTCAGAGCATACGACAACAAATACAGTCAGACGCTGATGAATGGCGTGTTGCTGAACGATGCCGAAAGGGGTAATTTCAGTTACGGTATGATCGGTGGTATGAACGACGCTGTGCGCAATCAGGAAGGCGTGTCTGAATTTGGCTACAACAACTTTGCTCTGCCTGGCATCGGTGGTGCGACGTCGATCAATACACGCGCCAGCCAATTTGCCGAAGGTTCGAAGTTGGCCCTCTCGGGTACCAACCGCAACTACGTAGCGCGCGGTATGTACACCTATGCCACAGGCTTGATGCCCAGTGGATGGGCGCTGGCTGGTAGTGTGGGTTACCGCTGGGCCAAGGAGGGTGTGATCGAGGGTACATTCTACAACTCGTTCAGCTATTTCCTGGCAGCGGAAAAGAAGTTCAACAGCAGCAACAGCCTGTCGCTCGTCACCTTTGGTTCGCCCACAGAGCGCGGCCAGCAGGGAGCTTCGACCGAAGAAGCGTATTGGCTGACCGGATCGCACTACTACAACCCCAACTGGGGATATCAGAACGGCGAAAAGCGTAATGCTCGCGTGGTGAAAAGCTATGAGCCTACAGCCATCCTGACTTGGGACTGGAACAAGGGGGATAAAATGAAGTTGGTCACTTCGGCAGCCTTCAAATACGGCAAATATGGCACGACTGCGCTGGGCTGGAATGGCGACGCCTACGACCCTCGCCCCGACTACTACAAGAACTTGCCCTCGAGCATCTTCGACGTGCACGATCCCAACAAGAACAATAGCGAGTATCTGAAGCAGAATCCCTTCCTCAAGGAACAATACGACCGCTTATACGACTACTGGACAGCCAGCGAAGCCAATCAGCAGATCAACTGGGACCGTATGTACTACGTGAACAGACAAAATGAGGCGTTGGGAGGCGAAGCGCTCTACTATCAAGAGCGTCGCAACAACGACCAAATGCTGACTTCGCTCAACTCTACCTTCTCGCACCTGGTGAACAAGCATCACAAGTACACCGGCGGGGTGCGTCTGAGCGCGACCAAGGGTATGCATTACAAGACTATGGAGGACCTGCTCGGCGGTACACGCTATACCGACATCGACAAATTTGCTGCCAACGACTACGGACCCAATAGCACCGAAGCACAGAACGACTTGCTCAACCCCAATCGCCAGATCGGCGTGGGCGACCGCTTTGGCTACGACTATAATATATATGTAAACAAGGCCAACCTGTGGGGACAATACCAATTCACCCACGGCATCTGGGGCGTGAACGTAGGTGCACATACCGAGGGGTCAACCATGCAGCGCGAAGGTTTGATGCAAAATGGTCGCGCACAATACAACTCATACGGCAAGGGCGGTATGGCAAAATTCATGGGCGGAGGCGGAAAGGCTAACTTCACCGTGCGCCCCACAGCCAATCAGCGCATCTCGCTCGCAGCTGGATGGTCTGCCGACGCACCTTTGGCCTACAACAGCTTCGTAGCACCACGTCTGCACAACAACTTTGTGAACAACCTCAAGACCGAAAAGACATTGAGCACCGATCTGTCGTACGCCTTCCGCTTCGGTCCCGTATCGGGTAAGGTGAGCGGTTACTTCGCACAAATCGGCGACCAAGTAGAGCAGACCGCCTACTTCAACGACCAATACAGCACCTTCACCTATCTGACCATGAGCGATGTGGAAAAGCGTTACTACGGCGTGGAAGCAGCCCTGGTGTACCAAATCATCAGCGGCCTTTCGGTCAACTTGATGGGTAGTTACGGCGACGCACTCTACGTCAACAATCCCTATGCACAGGTGAGCTACGAAGGGATGAAGGCGTCAGAAATCCAACGCCTGAACACCTGCAAGAACCCCGTGACCGGCAAGAATATGCCCCTGCAAGTCATCGCCGACGGCATGCGCGTAGGTGGTACGCCACTGACCGCAGTGAGCCTGGGAGTGAACTATAATGTCAGCGGCTGGTTCTTCGAAGCCAACCTCAACTACTACGACCGCGTATATCTGGCCTTCTCGCAATACCGCCGCTTGAACAGCACCTACAGCACCGCGGGAAAATTCTACACCCCATCGAGCGTCAACGCCGACGGTCTGCCATCATACGACGTGACCAAGGCTGAACTCGAAGCCAACGGCGGTATCCTGTTTGACAACAAGGGCGAAGTGGTGGACGAATTCGCTATCGAGCAGGAAAAGTTCAAAGGCGGATTCATGCTCGACGCATCAATCGGTAAGTACATCCGCTTGAAAGGCGGCAAGAGCATCAGCATCAACCTGTCGTTGCAAAACCTGACCAACAACACCAATATGCGTACCGGTGGTTATGAACAAAACCGCGACGACAACTATTATAACGAAAGCGGCGGCGAATACACCAAGGGCGAAAACAAAGCGTACAGATTCTCGAAGAATGCGAAGTACTACTACGCAAACGCCTTCAACGCCTTCCTCAATGTTGGTTTCAAATTCTAATTGTGGCACAAGCATAAATCAAGCATATACGTTATGAAAAAGATATTTTCCCTACTCTTGCTCTGCGGCAGCATTGCCCTGTCCCTCACATCGTGCATGGACAAGCACGACGAGCCCAATACGGATGAATATATCCTGACCTGCGACTCAGTGGGCCAGGTGAACACCACTATCGCACAAGTGAAGCAACGCTTCTGCGCTTCAAACAAGAATGCAGACTTCTCGCGCAACGCTAGCAACTTCTTCACCAAAGTCAACGAAGACCTGATCATCGATGGCGTAGTGGTGGCCAACGACGTGAGCGGCAACCTGTATCAAACCCTGATGATCCGCAATATCAACAAGGATACAGGCGAAGACCAATGCTTCGTGGTAGCGATCAAGAATACTTGCCTCTATCCCTACTTCGCCCTGGGACAACGCATCAAGGTAAATTTGAAAAATCTATACGTAGGCTGCTACAGCAAAGTGCCCCGCGTGGGACAACCCTACTACTCGTCGCAAGGCAACCTGAACTTGGGCCCAATGCTCCTGGATATGTGCCGCACAAACATCGAACTGGTGGGCACACCTGACCTGAATGCACCTGAACTCGTACCCGAAGATTTGACCGATGCCGACGGCGATGCATGGCTACGTGCTTCGGCGAACAAAACCTATCTGAACACACCACGATTGGCAAAGGTGCGCGGCAAAATCAAGGAAATGCAAAACGGTGCAGACAAGGTGGCTGAAACAGGAGAGAACTCGGGCAAGAAAGAACCCCTGCCCAAACTCTTCGCCCCCGAAGAACTCTATGACGATGGCTACGGCGTGGATCGCACTATCCAGTTGCAAACCAACACCAGCAGTGTGGCACTGCGCACTTCGACTCAAAATGCCATCTCGTTCCTGCCTTTGCCCAGCGGCGTATGCACCTACACCGGCATGCTGACCTACTACGACAGCTGGCAAATCCAATTGCGCTCAGTCGAAGATTTTGAAAAATAAAAGACCTAAACTCTCTAAGGTCTCTAAGGTCCCTAAAGTCCCTAAAGACCCTCCCCCCCCACTTTAAACACTCACACCATGAAAAAAGCATTGCATAAGATCACATTGGTATTAGCCCTGCTGTTCAGCGCGACCACCCTCACCTCGTGCGGCGAGGACTTTTGGGACGATGTATCCGACAGCGTTTGGATCGGAGAAAATCTGTTGGGCTCTTGGCAAATCGTCGATATCTTTGCCGAATATTACGACGACTGCCCCTATTATTGCGGCGACGTGATGGATTTCTACTCAGACGGTGTGATGCAATCGCGCAGCGGCAACAGAGTGTTTGAAGAAGGCTACTGGGACGTACGCGGTCGGGAAATACACATAGACTTCAATGGCGACTACAAAACGGACCTCTACGCCTACGTCAGAGATATAGACTACAACCACATGCTGCTCGACGTGCGCGACTATGCCGGAAAGTATGCCACAAAATACAGTCTGAAATTCGTGAGGTATTAGAAAGAAGAAAGACTATAAGGTCTCTAAGGACTCTAAAGTCCTTAAAGTCCTTAAGGTCCTTAAAGACCCTAATGACCTTAAAGACCTTACCCCCCCCTCCTAAGAAATCAACAAACCCTTAAATTTTAATAATAATCATCATGAAAAAATTCTTATCCTTTTTTGCAGCAGCAATGCTCGCAGTGGGATTCACTTCTTGCGAAGAAGTAGATGATCCCTACGTGACTCCCGACGTGCCCGAAAACCCTAGCGATTCGACACAGGTAGACGACAATGTGAACGGCGTGACTTTGCCTTACGAAGAATCGTTCGAAAAGTCGCTCGGTCAGTTCAAGAACTACACCACAGATGGTCAAGGTGCTTGGGTGATCGACTACTCTACAGCCAAGGCTACTGGTTATGACAATGCGTCAAAGGTGACTACTGCTGGTACTTACTACCTGGTGAGCCCTGAAATCGATTTGACTAAAGTAACTGAAGCACACGTGGCATACGAATACATCTTGCGTTATGACCGCGGTCAGGAAAACCAACAAGTGTACATCACTGCTGCTTTCGACGAAGCTAATCCTGCAGCAGGCTGGACATTGCTCAACGGTACTCACAAGGAAGGAACAGACTGGAACACATTCAGCAAGGCTGACCTCCAAGTTCCTGCTGAATTCGTAGGCAAGAAGGTACGCGTAGCATTCCGCTACAACACAAACGCTACAAGCGGTTCTACATGGGAAGTGAAGAACTTCGCTATCGCTGAAGGCAAGGCTTCTGACGTGCCCGAAGTAGAAGAACCTACTATCCCTGATACACCAGACACTCCTGTGACAAGCGACGGTTTGGTAGAAAATGGTAGCTTCGAAAGCTGGACTGACGGCGTTCCTACTTCATGGAAGTCTAAGTCAAGCGCAAGCAACGCTACACTCGCTCAAAGCACAGATGCACGCACTGGTTCATACTCTGTATTGGTGAAGGGTGCTACTTCTGGCAACAAGCGTCTCGGCTACAAGGAAACTACTTACAAGGCTGGTACTTACACCGTGACATTCTATGCTAAGGCTGCTACTGCAGACGGCGCAAGCGTACGTGCTGGTTATGCTACTTTCAATGCTGACGGTACTATCAACAGCAGCGGTTACAAGTACATGGACGGCTACATCAACGGTTTGAGCAACACTGAATGGACTAAGGTGGAAACTACATTCACTCTCGACGCAGACCAACAAATCTGCTGGGTAGTGATGAACTCAAAGAACCCAGGTAAGGACGTCCTAATCGACGACTTCACTGTATCTACAACTGACGGTGGTTTGGTAGAATAATCCTCGCTCCAAATCTATGCACAATAATAGGGACATCCTCGGTGGTGTCCCTATCTTTTCCTTTTTTCTGTGGCAAAGATTGAAAAGTCTCTGAACCTATCAGAGCGATCAATACTTTCTACAAACAGAGGTCAAACATCTCAAAAAAAACATTAGACTTTTTTTAAAAAAGGTTAGACCTTTTTTCAACATGGCTTTGGTTTATTTCGACATCCTATGCAATATCCCTACCTACATTTGACCATTCGATATATCTCTGCACTGATGATAGTCCTCGCACTCGGATTTTTCGCTTCGTGCGACGACGGCGACGACTATTATCTGGGCTCGACCGATGCACCCAATTCGGGTTCGACGAGTGGCGACGGTGGCAGCGACTCGCACCGACTGGAATTGCCCCTGCCCCTGGCAGGCAACGATCTGCTGGAGCATCGCACCAAAGTAGGCGGCCGCGACATCGTCAACTATACCATCGAATACGACCGCGCTGCCTATCACTCGCGCTGGGTAGCATTCCGCTTCGACGCACAGACGCGTGCCAAGGCAGTGAGCCGCAAGGACTACAGCATACGTCCGCAGTATCCGCACGACCCTCTGCTACCACAGTCCGTGGGGTTGGAGAATGATGCACGATTCAACGGCTACGACCACGGTCACCTGGTGGCTTCGGCCGACCGCCTCTTTTCACGCGAAGGCAACGACCAGACCTTTTACATCACCAACATGTCGCCGATGAATGGCAATTTCAATCAGAAATATTGGGTCACACTGGAGCAATTTGTTCAGGACAAAGGGCGCGACGCCTCCTTCGCCGACACCCTATACGTAGCCAAGGGCGGCACCATCGCCGACAATATGATTTCCGGCCGCGTGTCGAGCGGTCGCATTGTCGTACCAAAGTATTATTATATGGCGTTGCTCAAGGTGAAGAACGGTGTCTACTCCGCCCTCGGCTTGTGGGTCGAGCACAAGGACTACGGTTCGTCCTACGCCCCACGCTCCATCCTGCGCAGCCACGCCGTCAGCATCGACCAACTCGAGACGCTCACTGGCATCAACTTCTTCCACAATCTGCCAGACCGCGTCGAGAATGTCGTCGAAAGCGAGGCCTTCCTCAGCGCCTGGGGTATCAGTTAGCGAGTAATTGGTGGTGGAATTTAGACGCCCCAATGTGATATCTCTACGTGCGCTCTTTGGCGCGATACGTGGAGATTTTTAATTTATCAACAGATTAAACGGTTTTATCGCGCGTAGCTTTTTAAATCAAAAGTCTATCAGTGAGGTCTGCCCAAAGGACTTTTTCCCAAAGTGGCGGATTCCTGTTTTATTGAATTTGAAAGCGGATAGGCAGCGTATACCATACTGCCACAGGTTCTCCTTGTTGCCACGCTGGTGTGAATCGCCCCAAAGTTTTTACTATACGAACGGCTTCGCGGTCACACTCACGCGAGAGTCCCTTAGCTACGGTCACAGTACCTACAGAACCATCCTTTTCTACCTTGAAGCGAATAGTAACGACACCTTGGAGTTCTTGTTCGAGAGCGATTTCAGGATACTTCAAGTTTTTAGCGATGTGAGCCAAGATTGCAGCTTCACCACCTGGATAAGACGCAGGCACTTCTACTACAGCATTATCCACTACTTCCTCTTCTTTTTTCTCTTCTTTCTTCTCTTCTTTCTTATAGGAAGCGTTATTACCAAGCGAGTGGTCAGCTTTATCTTTCCTTATGATTCGTACTTGGCTTGGAATACTTAATTCATCTATATTCGTGATATGTTGGGGCAGTATCATTACCCTAATTTTTTCGCACCCAGAAAATGCCTCCTCTCCAATGCTAGTGACACTGCTAGGTATGTTGATCGAGGTTAGGCTAGAGCAATACGCGTATTTACAACCAGTTATTACTCAATATTTTGCGAGTAATAAGTCAGAAATATGGTCATAACCTTTAACGGTGCATTCTAAAAGGTGAAGATTTAACATTTTTATTGTTTCTTAACGCTCAAAGCGTATCAATAAAGGGT
>JAZQSL010000040.1:0-48504 GCA_045630125.1 Alloprevotella sp.
ATGACAGGCCAGGATGCGATTTTCTCCCATGATGGGTACAATATCCGAAGCGATACTGATCGCACAAAGGTCCAAAAGCGAATAAAGCTTGTTGAACTCGATACCATTGCTCATGGCAAAGGCCTGCATGAACTTGAAGCCTACGCCACATCCTGACAGGTGAGTATAAGGGTAGGTATTGTCCACACGTTTGGGGTTGAGAATCGCAACGGCATTAGGTAGTTCCTCGTCAGGTACGTGATGGTCGCAAATAATGAAGTCGATGCCGAGCGAGGCAGCGTAGTCAATTTCCTCGATAGCCTTGATACCGCAATCCAATACGATGATTAATTTTACGCCAGTGTTGGCTGCGAAATCTATCCCTTTCTTTGAGATACCATAGCCTTCTTCATATCTGTCGGGGATATAGAAGTCTATGTTGGAATAGAACTGCGCAAGGAATTTGTAGACCAAAGCGACAGCCGTACATCCGTCCACGTCGTAATCTCCGTAGACCATGATGCGCTCTTTGCTACCCAGGGCGGCGTTGAGGCGTTCCACGGCCACATCCATATCGTTCATCAGAAACGGATTGTGTAGGTCTGTCAGCTGAGGGCGAAAGAAATGACGCACTTCTGCTTCATCTGTGATACCACGATCAAGGAGCAACTTACCCAGCGCCGGATGTATGCCAGCGCGCGCAGCCAAGGCGGTGGCCAGGGCGGCGGCATCTGCCGACGGGGTTTCGTAGTTCCATTCGTAATTCATTGATATATTGTTTTTTGTTTTGCAAATTTGAGGGATGCTGGCATCTTGTGATTTCTCGCTCTAAGCAAGAGCAGGACAGACGCCCGCATTTTAGCTTGCTAAGTTAGAAAAAAAAAGCGAGAAAACGGGACGTTGCAAAAGAAAAAGGTGTTTTTTGTAGAAATTTATGATTTGCGAGGACTAAATCAGAGGGTGAGAAAAAAAGTCAAGACCTTGTGAAAATTTCGCGACGTCTCGTTAAAATTTCGCGACGTCTCGTTAAAAAAAGGTCTTGGTTTTTTCCGAGATGTTTTTGCCCCCGTTTTCCACGTTTTGGAAAGAAGCAGAAAGTCATTTGCAGGTGGCAAAAAAATATTGAATGATGGATAAAAATAAAAATATACTTTCCCTTTTGTTGCTTCGGCAAATAGAAATACATATATTTGCATCATGGGAACGCTCTATTTAATACCTACGCCCGTAGGAAATCTAGAAGACATCACGCTTCGCGCCCTCCGCATCCTGAAGGAGGTCGACTTGATTTTGGCCGAGGACACACGCACTTCGGGCCTGTTGCTCAAGCACTACGAGATCAACAATCGTCTCTGTGCTCACCACAAATTCAACGAGCACCAGACCGCCGAAGCCTTTGCATCGCGCATCGCGGCAGGCGAAACGATGGCATTGGTCTCTGATGCGGGCACGCCAGGTATTTCGGACCCTGGATTTATGCTGGTGCGTGCTTGTGTAGCCAAGGGCGTACGCGTGGAATGCCTGCCCGGCGCCACTGCATTCGTACCCGCTCTGGTTGCCTCTGGATTGCCCTGCGAACGCTTTACTTTCGAGGGTTTTCTTCCTCAAAAGAAAGGTAGAAATACCCGCTTGCAGGAGTTGCAAAGCGAACCCCGCACGATGATCATCTACGAATCGCCCTACCGCATCGTCAAGTCGTTGGCACAATTCGCTGAAGTCTTTGGCGCAGATCGCAGAATGGCGGCAGTGCGCGAGATCTCGAAGAAATTCGAGGAATGCGTGCGTGGCACTATCACCGAAGTCCTGGCACACTTCACCGAGCACGAACCAAAGGGTGAATTTGTATTGATCGTCGAAGGCGCCCCACAGATAAAGAATAAGGATAAAAAGAAAAAAGATAACCATAAGGGACGAGACGAAGAGTAACTCTGTGCGCTCGGCCTGACCAAACTTGTAGATTATGAAACATTATTTATTCGCAATCGCCCTGGCTTTCGCGTTTGTCTGCACATCGTGCGACAATAAGCAAGGCGCACAAGACGCAGCAATGATACAAAGTTCGATCAAGGAAGACTCGCTGCAACGCGTCATTGACCAATTGCAAAACAGAAATGATGACCTCAGTGTGATGAAGCTGAATGTGCTCAACATCCTGCGTCAAATCAACGAGGCAGAAGGCCGCATCACGACTATCGCACAGGAAGATCCCGAAAGCCAAGAAATCACAGAAAACCTCGTATTCATCGAGCAAAAACTGAAAGAATACAAGAAAGCTGTGGCTGATATGAAGCAGCTTCTGCGCAACACAAAAGTAACTTCGGAAAAGGAAAAAGAAGCGCTCAGTGCGGAAATCAAATCCCTGGAAGACCAACTGAACGAAAAGAACGTTGAAATCGCAGAATTGCGCCGTCAAATCGAAGAAAAAGACTCGATCCTGTTCAAACAAAAGGAACATATCGACGCACAAGATCAGACTATCGATCGCCTGAACAAGGAAAATGCGGAAAAGGAAGAAACCTTGATTCAACAAGAAACAGAACTCAATACTGCATGGTTCGCCTTTGGTACAAAGAAGGAGTTGGAAAAGCAAAACATCCTGAAAGACGGCAAAGTGCTCAGAGCCGAAGATATCAACAAGGAATATTTCACCCGTATAGATATTCGCGTGCGCAAAAATTTCCCACTGCAAAGCAAGAAGGTGAAAGTCCTGACCTCGCATCCGGCAGGCTCTTACGAATTAGTCAAAGATGACAAGGGCGAATACACCTTGCAAGTCACAGACAGCAAAGCATTCTGGAGTGCCAGCAAGTATCTGGTGGTTTCCGTCAAGTAATCTGCGACCGACTATCTACGTACAATCATCATAAGGACGATGCCCCCAGCATTCGCAATCTATGCATTGTATGGTGGTATCGTTCTGTTATTGTGCCTTGGCCGAACATCTCGTGCCGGCACCTTATTATAAATACACGTATGAAAGCATCTTTCAAAAATCTATCCCCCCATTATAGCATTATCTTCAAACTCGGCCTACCTATTGCCGTAGGCCAGTTGGGCGTCATCATACTTGGTTTTGCCGACACGACGATGGTGGGAAGATATGGTACGGAACCTTTGGCGGCGGCTTCATTTGTCAACAATTTGTTCACACTTATCACCTTCCTGCTGATGGGCTATTCCTATGGGCTCACACCTATTGTGAGCAGTCTTTATGCACAGGGCGAATACGCCAAAGCTGCTGGGAAACTCAAGGATGCTCTGGTCGCAAATACTGTATTCGCAGCCATCACACTCGGCGTCATGCTGGCGCTATATCCTTTCCTGGACAGGATGGGTCAGGCACCCTCGCTACTGCCCTTAATCCGCCCTTACTACATCGTGATCTTGATTTCGATGGTCTTTGTGATGTTGTTCAACGTCCTGAGACAATTCACCGATGGTCTCAGCGATACGAAAATAGGTATGTATGCCTTGATGATAGGCAACGGCGCCAATATCCTGGGCAACTGGTTGCTGATCTATGGCGTAGGACCTTTCCCCGAAATGGGGCTTCTCGGTGCCGGTGTAGCAACTCTCGCATCGCGCATCCTTATGGTCGTAATTATGATTGCAGCACTTTGGTGGAAAAAGAAATATGCCCCGTTTCGCCAGGGTTTTGCCGCACACCAAACATCCAATATCAGCATCCGTCAGATGAATGCAGCCTCGCTCCCCATCTCTATCCAAATGGGAGTGGAAAGCGCAGCCTTTTCACTCAGCGCCGTTATGGCGGGCTGGATCAGTAAGGAGGCGCTTGCTGCCTATCAGATTATGGTGACGATTGGTACCTTGGGATTTTTGTTCTATTATAGTTTTGGCGCTAGCACAAGCATTCGTGTGGCCAACTTTGTCGGCAATAAGGATTGGGCAGGTGTAAAGATTTCTGCCACTGCGGGAAAGCATATTCTCCTTGTAATTGCCCTCTGCTCGTCTATTGTCATGTACCTTTGCTCAGAGATTCTGATCAATATCTTCACCACAGATGCTGCCGTGATTCAGATAGGCATGAGTCTCATTCCACTGCTTTTGTTTTACCAATTTGCCGACGCCATGCAGATTTGTTTTGCCAATATTTTGCGTGGTACAGGACGCGTCATGTCTATGATGCGTATTGCTATCATCAGCTATGTCATCATCGGGCTACCCGCAGCATACATTCTGGGCTTCACACTTGATATGGGTGTCAAGGGTATTTTCCTCGCCATCTCTTTAGGATTATTTACGGCCGCTGGACTTTTCTTCAGGGAATACCATAAATTCGGAAAAGCTCATTTCTCGTAAAAAACTTAAAGGGAATTAAATTCTCACAATCCTTTTCTTTGCTCAAAAGATTTCATTATCTTCGCAGAATACAAGTGCTCTAATTATTTCTATCACTATTTATAGATATATTATGTATGAAATCTTATTGAGTGCTGGAGGCTTGTGTTTGGCCTCCGTTCTCGGATCTATACTGGGCTTCTTTGTCAAGGAACTTCCCCACAAGTGGAACGACACTATCATGGGGTATTGTGCCGGCATCATGCTTGCTGCAGCAACGGTTGGTTTGATTGTGCCAGCCTTCGAAAGCGACGGCGGTGTGGCATGGTGGATTATTGTCATAGGGGTAATGGTCGGAGCCATTTTCCTTAATGTCATCGACTGGATCACACCTCATATGCACACGATCACAGGGCTCGATGCCGAGGAACACCGCAATAATCATTCGCTCAATCGTGTACTGCTTTTTGTCCTTGCCATCGCTATTCACAAGTTGCCCGAAGGCATGGCGGCAGGTGTTTCTGTGACCAGCGATGCTACGTCTCCATGGGCGGTGACCTTGGGTATTGCGCTCCACAATATACCCGAGGGTATGGTGATTATTGCTCCGCTACTTATGGCAGGCATTTCTTCCACACGAACCTTCTTTATTTCACTTGCTATCGGTCTACTCGAGGTCGTAGGTGTACTGCTGGGCTACGCCCTCGGTTCGTTCTCGACCTATCTACTCCCTGTGATGCTCGGATTCGCCGGTGGCGCTATGCTCTACGTAGTGAGCGACGAAATGATCCCCGAGACGCACGCTCATGGTTACCAAAAGCAAGCCACCTACGCTCTGCTGTTGGGATTTATGACTTTACTTTTGATGGAAAAATTATTATAAGGAGTGGTTTTGTAGTACATTTGTTGAATGATTTCCCAACATTATACATTATAGTCAAATATGATAAAAAGGTATTTTTTCCCCGTATTCATCGCAGTCTTTGCAGTTTTCACAGCATTTGCTCAATCTCCCACATCTGCCTTGGTGCCGATGGTCAACCATTGCGAGGTTTCTGCGAAAGGCACACCCTTTTGCCTAGATGCCAAGCGTACCAAGGTCTTCTATGCGGATTCATCGCTACTTTTGTCTGCTCAAGATCTATCTCAAAGTATTAAGGAAACTATGGGGATTGCCCTCGAAGTAACAGACAAAGCTGAAAAATCAACTATCCGTTTGTCGATAGACACGACATTGGAGGGCAAAGAAAGATATCGTATTGATGTGTCAAAAAAGGGTATTCAAATCGTAGGAGCAACACCTGCAGCAGTGTGGTGGGCAGTGCAAACTTTTCACCAGATCTTATTAGGTGACGTCAAAAATACAGCCTTGCACCAAGTGGCAGCACTTCATATCGACGATGCTCCACGTTTTGCCTATCGCGCCCTGATGTTGGACCCAGCACGCCACTTCTTGCCCGTAGCAGATATCAAGAAATTTATCGATGAAATGGCGAATTTTAAGTATAATGTACTGCAATTACACCTGACCGACGACCAGGGTTGGCGCATGGAGATCAAAAAACACCCAAAACTGGCCAGTAAGCAACATTATACGCAGGAAGAATTGCGAGATCTTATTAAATATGCTCGTGAGCGCCACATTATGGTCGTGCCCGAAGTAGATGTGCCCGGACATACTGTGGCTATTTTGTCTGCCTACCCTGAATTGGCGTGCCAACACTTGGTGGATGCCGAAAAGGTAGTAGGTCGTACCGAGCAGATGATGCTTTGTGCATCTCAACCCAAGGTCTACGACGTTTTGGCCGATGTCATCGAGGAAATTGCTCAGACATTTGATGCACCATACATTCATCTCGGCGGTGATGAGTCAGCTATTGACAAGAATTGGGCACACTGCGACAGATGCAAGCAAATGATGAAAGACCATGGCTATACAGATATTTCGCAATTGATGATACCTTTCTTCAGCAAGGTCTTGGGTTATGTTAAAAAAGCAGGAAAGAAACCTATCTTGTGGTGCGAACTGAACAATATTTGGCCACCTGCTGACAAATACCTCTTCCCCTATCCACAGGATGTGACGCTTGTGACTTGGCGCAACGCACTTACACCAACCTGTCTCTCGCTTACTGCACAGAGTGGTAACCCTATTATTATGGCGCCGGGGGAACATGCGTATTTGGACTACCCTCAGTACAAAAATGATCTGCCAGAATTCAAAAACTGGGGTATGCCCATCACCACACTTCAAAAGACGTACGAATTGGATCCAGCTTATGGTGGCACACCACAAGACAGCCGACACATTCTCGGAGTGATGGGTACACTTTGGGGAGAGGCTATACCAGATATCAATCGTGCTACTTACATGGCATTCCCACGTGCTTTGGCTTTGGCAGAAGCAGGTTGGACGGAGATGAAGTATCGTGGTTGGGATAGTTTTAAGGAGAGAATATATCCTAACCTTAATCGCATGATGAAGTCGGGCATTTCCTTCCGCGTGCCTTATGAAATCGAACAACAGTAATCTTGTCCACCGTAGACCCTACTTTACAAAAAACATCCATTTCATCGCAGAAAACAAACCTATTATATCATTATGCAGATACTACTTGCCAACGCCAAAATCATGAGAAATGTGGATTCGCCTAATCCTATTTCTACGCCCGAGTGGCAGAGTGTGGCCAATGCTTTGGCTACTGAGATGTCCACCTTAAGTGTAGAGGATTTGGCAAAGCAATTGGATTGCAGCAAAGCATTGGCGGCAGAAAACTGGTTGCGCTATCAGCAATTTCACGACGCTAAAAAGTTACCAGCATTAATGGCGTATCACGGACAAGCCTACAAACATCTGCGTGCTCAGACCTTGTCCACCGAAGCCGTTGACTTTGCACAACAACATCTTTGGATCACATGTTTTCTCTATGGTTTGTTGCGTCCCCTCGACGGCATTGTGCCCTATCGTATGGAACATTGCGTAAAATTGGAGACCACGCACAATCTTCCCGTTAATCGCTTTTGGAAAGGTCTATTGACCGATGCACTTATCAAGAGTGTGAAGGCAGACGATGGGATATTATTGCACCTATCCACCGAAGAATACGAACATCTCTTTGACTGGAATCGTGTAGGTCAGGAGGTGAAAGTAGTACAACCCTTGTTCTACGTACGACGCGACGGCAAGTTGAAAATGCAAGCCGTCTGGGCAAAATCATGCAGGGGAGCAATGGTACGCTACGTATTAGAAAACAAATTACTTTTTCCCGATGAAATCGTAGGTTTTGAATACGAAGGATTCTATTTTGATTCCACCATAGGAGATGAGACACATCCCATATTCGTCAGGGATGACGATTGAGCACAATACATATAAATGAAAAAATAGTAGACTTCACTCATAACATATGAATATAAAGAAATACGAAGGCAGGCCGAAAGATGACCTCAGCAGATCTGCTGAGGAATTGGCCGTATATGATTTGCTCGACAGCTTGGGCATTACATACCAGACCGTATGTCATGCTCCCGCTTATACGATGGAGGAATGCGAGGTCGTAGAGCGTGAATTGGGTGCACCGATTTGCAAGAATTTATTCCTTTGCAATCGTCAGCAGACGGACTATTATTTACTATTAATCCCAGGAGACAAAATTTTCAAAACGAAATATCTTTCTGCCCCCTTGGGATGCGCCCGACTTTCCTTTGCAGGTGCAGAAGCGATGGAGAGTTTGTTGAAGATAAAACCTGGTTCAGTGTCTCCGATGGGACTGATGAACGATACAGAGCAACGCATCCGCTTCGTGATAGACCGAGAAGTTCTATCTACAGTAGACTTAGGTTGTCACCCCTGTGTGAATAGTTCCACGCTACGTATGTCCTGGGAGGATTTCCTTAACAAATTCTTGCCAGCAGTACATCACGAATACACGATAGTAGACCTCCCTGATGGTAGAGAAGACGTTTAATAAATAATACGAGGGGAACGCAAATTTTCACGATGAAATGGGCATTTTTTCGAAAGCATCGTTCATCAAAGGCGTGATATAATAAGTATTGCAACCTTGCAAGTTTTATTTCCACCTTATCTGTTGCTTTGAATAATATATTGCAGGAATTGCAAGTTTATTGTCCGTTATATTTACCTTTGCACTATCGAAAAAGGAAAAGATAAACAACTAATTTAATAATATAGATTATGGAAAACAAAGAATTTAATTTTACGGGAAAAACGTATAATGGTTTTGCTGCGTTGTTCGTCAACCTCGTGGTCCTACCTTTATTAATGGGTCTGCCGTTTTTGTTGGGCGAGAACTACTATGCGCTTTGCGCTATCAATGCCGGTTTTTGGTTCATCTGGTTCTTTATCATGATGGTGGGATATATTTCGCAAGAACCAGGAGAAACTCGCGTCATGGTCTTCTTTGGTAAATACAAAGGTACGTTCTCTGAGACAGGTTTCTTTTGGGTAAATCCCTTTATGAATAAGAAAAAGTTGTCGCTCCGTGCTCGAAATCTCGATGGCGAACCAATCAAGGTAAATGACAAAGTCGGCAATCCTATTATGATAGGCCTGGTGCTCGTTTGGAAACTGAAAGACACCTACAAGGCGATGTTTGAAATCGACTCGCAAACGTTGGCGCAAAAATCGGCAGATGGTACGACAAACGTAGTGGGACGTATGAAAGCCTTCGAAGACTTCGTGCGCGTACAAAGCGACGCGGCGCTCAGACAAGTTGCCGGACAATATGCCTACGATGAGACCAGCAATGAAGAAGAAGAATTGACCTTGAGATCAGGCGGCGAAGAAATCAACAATAAGTTGGAACAACAGCTCAACGAGCGCCTGGACATGGCAGGCATCGAAGTTGTGGAGGCACGCATCAATTACTTGGCTTACGCTCCTGAGATCGCGGCAGTAATGCTCCGCAGACAGCAAGCAGGCGCTATCATTACGGCGCGAGAAAAGATAGTAGAAGGCGCAGTATCCATGGTAAAAATGGCACTGGATAAGCTGGAAGAAGAAAAAGTCGTAAATATGGACGACAAGGCCAAGGCTTCGATGGTCAGCAACCTGATGGTGGTGCTCTGT
Source organism: Alloprevotella sp. (assembly GCA_045630125.1). Lineage (GTDB taxonomy): Bacteria > Bacteroidota > Bacteroidia > Bacteroidales > Bacteroidaceae > Alloprevotella. The sequence continues at coordinate 9,371 of JAZQSL010000040.1, forward strand.
TCTGAGGAATCGGCGCAACCAGTCGTTAATTCTGGCACAAATCATTAAGGCTTCTGCGCGTAAAACTACGCCTCGATATTTTTACACCAAACAAAGTATAAACCATATCTGCTATGTTCAATCCCCAATTGGACATAGCATTTTTTATGTCTGACCTCGTGAAAAAAGCGCGAATCCATCGAATAAATAGTCAAGGTGCCGATAAAAAAGAGTAACTTTGCGGAGAATTTGCATATAATAATAGGAATACATCGAATAATATAAGACATGGTATCAGTAGACGGACTTGCCGTAGAGTTTGGCGGCACAACACTTTTCAGTGACATCTCGTTTGTCATCAATGAGAAAGACCGCATCGCCCTAATGGGTAAGAATGGTGCGGGCAAGAGTACTTTGCTCAAGATCTTGGCTGGTGTACGCCAACCCAGTCGTGGTGTAGTTTCTGCGCCTAAGGGTACTGTGATAGCCTATTTGCCTCAGCACTTGATGACGGAAGATGGCCGCACGGTCTTCGAGGAGACATCGCAGGCCTTTGCACATCTGCACGAAATGGAGGCGGAGATTGAAGAGCTGAACAGACAATTGGCAGAACGCACCGACTACGAGAGCGACGAGTACATGCAATTGATCGAAGACGTTGCAACAAAGAGCGAAAAGTTCTATGCCATCGATATGACCCACTTCGAGGAAGATGTAGAGAAGACCTTGTTGGGCCTGGGTTTTGAGCGCAAGGACTTTGACAGACAGACCAGCGAATTCTCGGGTGGATGGCGCATGCGCATCGAATTGGCAAAGATGCTACTTCAAAATCCCGACGTACTCCTCCTGGACGAGCCGACCAACCACCTGGACATCGAATCTATCGGCTGGCTGGAAGATTTCCTGATCAATAATGGCAAGGCCGTTGTGGTAATCAGCCACGACCGCAAGTTTGTAGACAACATCACCACCCGTACTATCGAAGTGACAATGGGTCGCATCTACGACTACAAGGTCAACTATTCGCACTATTTGCAGCTGCGTGCTGAGCGTCGCGAGCAGCAAATGAAGCAATGGGAAGAGCAACAGAAGATGATACAAGAGACCAAGGACTTCATCGAAAGGTTCAAGGGGACATATTCCAAGACCTTCCAGGTGCAAAGCCGTGTGAAGATGCTGGAGAAACTGGAGTTGATCGAAGTAGACGAGGAAGATACATCAGCATTGCGTTTGAAATTTCCCCCTTCGCCTCGCAGCGGACAATATCCCGTTATTGCAGAGGACGTGGAAAAGTCATTTGACACTAAACAGATTTTCAGTCGTGTGAATCTGACCATCGAGCGTGGCGACAAGGTGGCATTTGTGGGACGTAATGGCGAGGGTAAATCTACCTTCGTGCGCTGTCTGATGAAAGAACTGGAGCATGGTGGCACATTGAACTTGGGTCACAATGTACAAATCGGGTATTTCGCACAAAACCAAGCCTCGCTGTTGGACGAAAACCTGACCGTATTCCAAACAATCGACGATGTGGCGAAAGGCGACATTCGCAACAAGATACGCGACCTGCTCGGCGCATTCATGTTCGGCGGAGAAGCAAGTACGAAGAAAGTGAAAGTGCTATCGGGTGGTGAAAGAACGCGCCTGGCACTGATGAAGTTGCTACTAGAGCCCGTCAATTTGCTCATTCTGGACGAACCGACCAACCACCTCGACCTGAAGACCAAAGATATCCTGAAGCAAGCGCTGCTCGACTTCGACGGCACGCTGATCTGCGTATCGCACGACCGCGACTTCCTGGACGGCTTGGTCAGCAAGGTATACGAATTTGGCGGCGGCCGCGTGCGCGAGCACCTGTGCGGCATTTACGAATTCCTGGAAAGCAAGAAGATGGAAAACTTGCAGGAGCTAGAGCGCAAGGGATAAGGCGGTGGTACTCACCCACCCCATCGTAGAGCTAAACCATATTGGATATAATGAGAGGTAGTGCAACCCTGATTGCGCTACCTCTATTTTCATCTATCACGCATAGATATAAGACGCGCCATGTCAAAAAAAATGCAACAAAAGTCTCTGAAAGGATTTATCAAACAAGCACAATATCAGCTATATACAAAACCTCATAAATCAAAAAGCAAACTTCGCTAATACGTCATATTTGAGAAAACCATTTGGATATAGCATTTTGTGACCTTCGCGCCATTCTCGTGGCAATAATGGCAAAAGGACTTTAACATCTATTAATATAATACAGCCTCGACAATAGACCTAAAAGCAAAAAAGTAAGGGGTTGTAAAAATAGTTCAAGACCTTGTTGAAACTTTCTAAGACCTTTTTTGAAAAAGGTCTTGACTTTTTTTCTCGATTTTTCGGGCAAAAACAAAGGGGAAACGACCACTTGGCGCTTCCCCATATAGATTTATTGCAAAGATAATACATCTTCCAGCCAAATCCAAATGCCGTTAAGATTCATTAAGCATTTATTTTGACAAAATGAATTGGCGAAATAGCATTATCTTTTGTTATATGTATTGCATTATTTAGTAGCAGGTTCAGACTTCACCTTAATCAATTCAACCTTGAAGATCAATGTAGCGTAGGGAGGAATCGACTGGTTGCCATTCTCGCCGTAAGCCAAGAAGTAAGGGATGTAGAGTTCCCAAACCGAACCCTCTGGCATCAGTTGGAGCGCCTCGGTCCATCCCTTGATCACCTGTGTTGGACGGAAGGTCGCAGTTTGTCCACGCTTGTATGAAGAGTCGAACACAGTGCCGTCGATCAATGTACCTTCGTAGTGCACTTCCACTTCGCTATTCTCTGTAGCTTTTACACCTTTACCTGGAGTTAAAACTTTGTAGCAAAGGCCACTTTTAAGTCTCTCTACACCTTCTTCTTGAGACTTCACAGCCAACCAACGCGTATTCTTGATGCGCATTTCTTCCTTGTGATACTTGATTTGACGCTCTCCGATAGCATTTGCCTCCTCCTGTGTCATCTTGGGAGTAGCCAAAAGACCATCAGAAAGGCCTTCCACAAACTTACCTAAATCAGCATAAACTACATCCTTGCTACCAGTGGCTTGCTGATTGAGCACAGGGATCACTTGTTTGCTATTCATTTCGCCAATACGGATGCCGGTAGCATAAGCGACCAGCTGCTGAATCTCGGCAGTAGAAAGTTTGCTAAAATCATTCATACCCTGCACCACAGAAGCGAGGTATTCTTCACTCACGCCCTCTTGCTTGAGCAAATATTGCTTCAAAGATTCGCTTTGAGCCACACCCATCGCATAGCTGAATGTATCAGCAGGAACTGGCTGTATCAAATTTTTGCCCGCCTTAGCTTCGGCTTTTACCGTTTCTTTCATTTTTTTCTTGCGAGCTTGCGCAGAAGCATCTGTACAAACCATCAAAGCAAGAGCAATCCAAAGGAATGTTTTCAATTTCATAGTTTTTGTTTTAATTATTTTTCTATTTTATCATTTTATGCATCATCAAGACTCCGTCGTGGGATACATTATCAAAAAGGCAGACTATCTGAAGCTCACCAATTTGACATTGAACACCAAGGTAGAAAAGGGTTTCACCTTATCCTCGCCTGCTGCACCATAAGCCATTTGCCAAGGCACATAGACTTCCCACTCTGCACCAATCTTCATCGTTTGCAATGCCAAAGCCAAGCCAGGAATAGCGTCGCGTATATCCATTTCGAAAGGCGCTTCGTCCAGTTCCATCTCAGTGCCATCAATAAAGCGGCCCTTCAGTTCGATTGTGACCACATTGCCTTCTGTCGGATGCGGGCCACTGCCTGGTACAATCTCTTTGTAACATACGCCTTTTTCCAACTTATGCACATCTGGCTCAGCCTCCTTTGATTTCATAAAGACATCGCTTGCTGCACGCTCGGCAGCATATTCCTTAGAATAACTCTGCTCACTGAGTTGCTGAGTCAGGCGTTCAAGCATCTCTATAGCCATCGCTTTGTCTATAGGTTTGCCATTGCAAGTGATTCCAGACTTGCCCATCATTTCCGAGTAGAAGCCTGCATATAGGTTCAAACGGTCGATCGAGCGCGTCTTATCTTCGCCAAAAGCAGTCTTCTCTATATTAGGCAATTCTCCATCAAGCACTCCCATAGCCATAGCAAATCCACAATAGTAAGCTATTGCAGCAGAATCTTGATATTGCAAACCATCCAAGAAGCCATTCATCATATCATTCAGGTAGGCTGAATCGCTGCCCACCTCTTGTAGGTAGCCAGCCAATTCGGACGAAGTACGCGCCAAAGACCTGCCTAAGACGTAGCTCAGAGTATCAACCACCGAATCCTTGCCTAAATGGAAAGCGGTGGGATCAACGATGGAATCATGCTGCTCTACATCTTTTTGGGTGTGTCCACATGCTCCAAACAATAGAGCAAAAAGCAAAGCCATCAAGGGAAGAATAAAAATCCTCTTCATCTGATACGTTAAAAAATCGTTTATCTAAGACTATATAGTATACTACACACTTGAGAAACCATGTCATTGAAATTATGGCTGACAATAAACGCTCAAGAGTTTCACACGAAAGATCAATGTGGAATAAGCTGGAATTTTATCGTTGAAGTCTCCAGCATAACCCATTGCCGATGGCACATAGATTTCCCATTCATCCCCCACTCTCATTGCTGATAGTGCCAACTCCAGACCTTCAACCATAAAATCGTAACCCACTGGCACCATCTTCTCATGTCCGTCGACGAATGTAGTACCATCAAGCAGGCGGCCCACGTAGTCAAACGTCACATAAGTACCTCGTTTCGCCTGTTCGCCTTGGCCAGACTGCAAGACTTTGTAGCAAACTCCGTCCGTCAAACTTTTTACACTTTTGTCTTGTGCCAATTGAGCGAAGAATTCCTTTTCCTTCTCTATATTTACCTCCTTTTTGCCCAACATCTCATTAATGACAGTCTGGGTTCTTTTCTCTGCATCCAATGTAGCCAAGACTTTCTCTCGAGAGGAGAGTTCGCCCTGTTTGCTCTCACTCAATTCCACCGAATCCTGATTTTTTGATGACATAGTTTGTGGTTGTTGAGAAGACGAACGCCCTCGTCCGCAAGCTATCAAGACCAGCAGAATCACAAGAGCATATAGCACAGAGAAGGTAAAAACTTTTTTCACTCAGACGGGATTTTGAATATAGTCAGTCAACACTAAAGCACATTTCATGCGTGAAGTTCCAGCACAAAGTAAAGCAAAAACACCTTAGCCTACGCAGAAAATCGACGCGGCCAAGGTGTTTTACATTTTCACTTTATTTAGCGAGTGCTTCCATAGATGAAAGTCTCTCCATGTCTTATTGCACAGGAATCATTTGAGGTTGAGCAGGAGCTTTAGGTTGTTCTGCAATACCAACAACTTTCACCTTGAATACCAAAGTAGACATCGCTGGAATCTTATCCATAGATTGCTCGCCGTAAGCCATCAATGCAGGGATAGTAATTTCCCACTCTGCACCAACAGACATCGCAGCAAGAGCAATATCGAAACCAGGGATAACTGCGCCACGGCCTACGGGAACAGCAGGCATTTCACCCTTGTCAAATACAGTACCATCGAGCAAGCGACCTTCGTATTCCACCTTCACATTCTTACCTGCCAAAGATTCACCATCACCTGCTGCCAATTCCTTGTAGTAAACACCTTGTGAAAGTTCCTTTACGCCTTCTTCCTTCTTGAGTTTTGCAAATACTGCTTCTTCAGTCTCCAACTCCTTAGCATATTGCTTCTTGATTCTCTTGTCATTCACAGACATCGCAGTCTTATTCAACATAGCTTGGATTACTTGGAGATTCATTACTGCACTTGAGTCACCCTTCAAAGCCAAAGTGCCATTAGCTGCATTCAAGAAGCCTAACAACACATTTGTCATATCAGCAGTTTGAGTAGAGTCATTACCGAAGAGAATGTAATTGAGTTGCTGTGCATTTGACATTCTCATTTGCGCACCATATGAAGCACCCATATAGTATGCAATGTCTTTTTTGTTTTCTGCGCTGTTAAAGCCATCTTGCACACCAGACAAGAAATCCTTTACAAATGCAGAATCACTACCCATTTGTAGCAAAACCGTATTCAGATTTTCAGGGCCACCCATTTGTTGGTACATGTTAAAAGCACCTACCAAGTAAGTCAAAGAGTCTTCTTGAGTTTCCAACTTTGCAGTTTTGTTGCCACCGCCGCATGCTGTGAACAACATTGATGCTGCTACTGCAGCAAAAAGCATAATCTTCTTCATAATGTTATATTGTTTTATTTATTTGTTTTCGGTTTTATTTTTTCTAAAGTTTGGTTGCCTTTAGAACCGTTCCTTTTTCAATTAATATTAGAGCACTTTAATCAATTCAACGTCGAACACCAACGTAGCGTAGGGAGGAATTGACGCGCCAGCACCACGTGTACCGTAAGCCAAATCAAATGGGATGAAGAAACGATATTTTGCGCCTTCGCCCATCAGTTGTACGCCTTCGGTCCAGCCTGCGATCACACCATTGAGGGGGAATGTAGCAGGTTCGCCGCGGCGATAAGAAGAGTCAAACACTGTGCCGTCGATCAAACGACCTTCGTAGTGACATTCTACGTTGTCAGTGGCAGAAGGTTTCTTGCCAGTGCCTTCTGTCAAGACCATGTATTGCAGACCGCTTGGCAAAACTACAACACCTTCCTTCTTCGCATTTTCTGCCAAGAACTTTTCGCCTTCTTCGCGTACTGCTTTTCCTTTTTCTTCTTCTAGCGCTTGAAGATAAACCGTTACTTTTTGTTGAGCCTCAGCCACTGTCATTTCGGGAGTAGCACCAGACAATACATCAGCAACTGCCTTAGCAAATTTGTCTTGATGAATTTCTGCCACACCCATTTCCTTTAGGCTATTTCCAAACATTAAGCCTAAAGCATAACTAAGTTTTTCCATGATATTTTATTCGCGTTTAATTATATTGTCTATTTCGGCTACAAAAGTACAATTTTTTTTCACAGATACTGCATCTTTTTCGACGAACCTTCATTTTTTTGTACAAGTTTTTACTATTACAATAAATTTCCCTACTTTTGCGTCAAACCAGATTGATGAACAAGATGAAAAAAGTCGTATTCCTTACAGGCGCCGGCATCAGTGCAGAAAGTGGATTCAGCACGTTTCGCGGCAACAACGGATTGTGGGACAACTATCCTGTCGAGCAAGTCGCTACTCCTCAAGGGTGGAAAGAAGATCCCAATCTTGTCACGGATTTCTACAATAATTTGCGCGAAGGTTTGATGAAGGCTGCTCCCAACGAAGGACATTTAAAAGTGGCTGAATTGGAGAAATACTTCAACGTAACGGTGGTGACACAAAACGTAGACAATTTGCACGAAAGAGCTGGCTCGTCGAAAATCATCCACTTGCACGGCGAACTGATGAAAGTCTGCTCGTCAGACGATCCCGACAATCCAGAATATATCGAGACATTAGACAACGAACACCTGATAGTGAAGCACGGCGAATTGGCTAAAGATGGTTCGCTACTGAGACCGTGGATTGTGTGGTTTGGCGAAGCTGTGCCTCGTATGGAGGAAGCGATAGAAGCCGTGAGCGATGCGGACATCTTCGTCATCGTGGGCACATCACTGAACGTCTACCCTGCAGCAGGGCTGATCAACTTTGTACCACAATCTGCCAAAATCTATTTGATAGACCCATTCAACGTCGAAACGCCGAGAGGATATGCCGTAGAGGTGATACAAGAGGTCGCATCCAAGGGGATGGGAATATTAGAGCAAATCTTATTGAAAAAGTCCTAAACCTGCGACGCACTGGCATTAAGTTTACCCTCAATCCTCAACATCTCAAACACACAAATGAGGTGGTCTGCAAAAGTAAGCATGACCACCTTATTCTTTTATTTCACCCTAATAGATTGGGATCAAATCTTGTCCAATCCCTTCGTTATCTTCTTCCAATAATAGAGTAAGGGATTTTTGTATTTCAGTTGTTTCCACGGACGGCTCTGATGCGGACGATGTAGCACAGGTAAGTTTGTAAAAAGATAATTACGCAAACCAAGTGCCAGGCTTTCATGCGAGATGGTCACGTCAAACCAATTTTTCTCGGGATTAAGGGAAGTGAAAGCGAAGCGTTCCAAAAGCGCTGGCGTAAGCAGCGAACAGCAAAAACTGCAATGCTTTTTTGTTTCGAGCACTTGATTTTCTTTCCCCTTGGCATGCAGATAGGGATAATTAATCACACCTTGTTCGTCCACAGTCACAGCCGCTGCAATGCCACAGTCGGGACGTGCGTCGGCGCCGTCGCAAAGCACCTGCAAGGTATCGGGGCGCAGTGTCACATCGCTTTCCACGATACACAAGGCTGCACCTTCTGCCAACGCCTCGCGCTGTGCTGTCTGCAACACCAGGAGGTAGTTGGGCGAGGGGTGATCTGTGACATCCGACAGGTGGACCACACGAAAGCCCCATTTACCTGCTTCCTCGTCCAGGCGTTGCGCTGTCTCCGGGGAGCTAAAATCGTCGTAGATGGTGTAGGTGTGTGGCACGTCCAACTGAGACTCCATCACCGAGCGAATAGTATCGAGCGTGGTGTCTAAGGAGTCTTTGACGGGTGTGAATATGTGTATTTTTTTCATCAGAGTGGCTGAATTATTCGTCGACTTTCGTTCTTTTCAGATAAGTATAAACGGGATAATGGTCAGACGCTGTCATCTCCTTGTCCACCTTTGCGCCATAGGCAGTCCAGTGGTCTGAGTGCAAGATGTGATCTATGCGCACGATGATGGCATCTTTGTTAAACGTGCGACCGAGCCCGTTGCCCGAAGTCGTATAGGCATCCGTCAAGCCGTTGAGTCGGAAACTTTGATGAGCGTATGAAAGCGGGCTGTCGTTGAAGTCTCCGCACAAGATGATATTTTCCCCCTCGTGCAGTTTGAGATAATCTGTGATTTGGTCCACTTGTTGAGCGCGCACGGCGGCAGCAGAAGCGACCTTACTGAGAAGTCGGCGCGAGGTCGTATCTGTCACCTCCATCTCCTCGGTGGCGTGCACGATGTTGCGATATGTGGCACGATCGCTCAGGGAGAGTCCCATCGAGCGCAAATGACAATTGACCACGCGGAGGGTGTCGCCCTCGGGCATCTTGAGCAGATAAGCGCCGGCGCCGTTTGTGCCCACCTTGTTGATATGTTCTTTGCCGACTATCGGATATTTGGAATAGCACGCCAAGCGATTGTCGCCAATATGCAGCGTGTCATAATACGGATAGGTGCGACAGATATAGGAGGTCACTTCTTTGTACACCTCTGAAGGATGCAAGAAGGCTTCTTGCAGGCACACGATGTCCGAATTGCTACGTACAATATAATCTGCCACAATATTTACACCTTCGTCATTCTTGGCCTTATTGCCATAGCTATACACATTGTAGGACATCACCTTGATGCTACCATCGGGGGCCTGGGATGGCAGATTGATGGGAAAATATGTGCGAATAGAGAAGGCGCAGCCCAGCAAACCGAGCAGGGGAATCCACCACCATCGGCGAGAGAATATCAACACGACTATTTCCATCACCACCACGAAGGCGAGGAATGCCGGAAAGGCCAGGGTCGTGAGGCCGAAGTATTTGAAATGTTGGGGACTGACAAAGGAACTGAGTGCACAAGCCCACAGCAAGAGCACCGACACCCACGCAAAAAATGCAACGGGTTTCGAGAGCAGGTTTCTTCGTCTTCGCTTATTGCTTCTTACCATAATTGTTCAGTATCTATTCTCCACTTTTTTGCACCCTGCACTACTCTGAGAAGTGGGGGTGAAAAGGAGTAGAAAAATTTCGCAACGTCTCGTTGAAAAAAAGTCTAATCTTTTTTAAAAAAGGTCTTGGTTTTTTTGAAAAAGGTTAAGGTTTTTTTCGACGGGCTCAGAGGGTCTGTCTTTTTAGTCCTACTTAAAGGATTTAATATCTTGTTTTTCTTCCCGAACATCAGTTCTTGGAAGTCATCAGTCTGCTATCGGCGACTGTGATTGAAGAGTTCGCGCTTTTCGTCGGCGGTCAGGCTCTCGTAGCCCGAACGCTTAATCTTTTCCAGTATAGCGTTGATCTTTTCCTGGTTGACATTTTGCTGGCGCTGCTGATTGTATTCATAGTCAGCCGTATGGTCTTTGAATTGTGCTCCGCCTGGTTTCGCCGTCATCTTGGGTTTGCGCTCGAACATCTTGCCTACTTTTTCCTTCGTGCGTGTCCACAGGCCCTTTTTCTCCTTGATTTCATAGCCGTCCCAACGTTCCCAACCGCGTGTCGCATAGCCGCCCACCATCTTCCAATAGAGCATCAACAGGAAGCCGAAGAGCATACCGCCCAAGTGGGCAAAGTGCGCCACGTTGCTGTCTGTACTGAACGAAGAGTAAACTTCGACCAGGATAAAGAAGGCGATAAACCATTTAGCCTTGATGGGAATAGGGGGAATGAGGAGCATGATGCGCTCGTTGGGAAAGAGTACACCAAAGGCTAAGAGTATGCCATACACTGCGCCGCTGGCTCCGACCGTGGGAGCGAATGCGCCCGACACTGCCGCAGGTGTGGCAGCGATGAGAGCATGGTCGAGCAGGTAGAACTGGATATATTGCCACAACTCCTGGCACAAACCAGCACCGACGCCGCACACGATATAGAAGATCAGGAAGCGCTTGCCGCCCATCACTTGCTCGATGACACGACCGAACATATAGAGCGAGAACATATTGAAGAAGACGTGCATGAAGTCGGCATGCAGGAACATATATGTGAACAATTGGTGCGGCATGAACGTGATGTCCAAAAAAGCCGGCAGTTCGCCCTCGGGTACCAACGACACTGTGAAAGGGTGCAAACTCAAAAAGTTTTCCAACGTTTTAATCGTCAACGCACCATTACCCCCCATCATCGAGAGGATAAGCAAAGTCAAAAAGATACCTACATTTGCAAGTATCAGGAACCGTGTTATAGGAGGAAGATTCTTCAACATTTTTTCATCAATAGTTATAAGGTAAATTCTATGCTTTAGTTTTTGTTTTGTATTTGATTGGGGAGGCACTTCTTTTCATTATCTATTGCCCTCCCTTAACTTAAACGGCAAAATCGTTTGGGGCAGAAACACTATGTCTCATATTGCCCCAAACGCCTTTGCTTATTTTATTTCATATCAAAGTGCAGTGTACCCGCCTTCAAGAGTTCATCGTGTTTCACTATGTATTTATTCAAAGGTTTACCACCTAATTTCATGCTCTTGATATGTGTGCGAATATCATTAGCACCTGTAGCAGTAATCACCAACTCGGATTGCTTGTAATAGTTAGGATCCAACTTAATTGTCACCTTGTCAAAAACAGGAGCTGTCAGTGTGTATTCAGGTACACCTGGACAGTGTGGATAGAATCCCATCATCGAGAACATCGCCCAAGTAGACATCGTACCAGTATCATCATTGCCAGGCAAACCGCCAGCCTTTGTTGTGAAATGCTTTTGCAACAAAGCACGAGTGAGTTCCTGTGTGCGCCATTCCTCGCCCTTGACGTGGCTGAACAAGTAGGGATAAACGATATCGGGTTCGTTTGTTGGATCGTAATATTGCTCTGTGAAAACCTTGGTCAGACTTTCTGTAAATTTCTTTTCACCACCATACATCTTGATCATACCAGGTATATCGTGGGGCAGAGCAAATGAGTAGTTCCAAGCGGTGCCTTCGTGGAATCCCGGACATGCTTCAAAGTTGACGCCTTGCAAGGGGTTGAAGGGTGAATAGAATTTGCCATTAGGCAAGACTGGGCAGAGACAGCCATACTGCTTGTTGAAATAATTGGTATAGCCCTTTGCACGTTTCTTTAATATCTTTGCGTCCTCGGTGTGACCTAATTTTTCTGCCATCAGCGCCAGCGCATAGTCTGCAACGTAGTATTCCAATGCATGGCAGACAGAGTTGTCATATTTGTTTTCCAAATGGATATAACCATTCTTCATGTAGTCATCATTGTCGGGACGCAAAGGATTATTCTTTGAAGGAGTGAAAGCATGTTTGCGCATCGCTTGATAAACCTCCTCGGCATCATAAGGACATAAACCTTTCAAATAACTATCTACTATCACGGGCAAAGCAGGGTCTCCTTCCATTGTGCGAGTCTCTCTACCATAGAGTTCCCAACGAGGCAGCCAACCGAATTCGCGGTACATATTCAACATTGTGCGAAGCATATCTTCTTGCTTGTCGGGATAGACAAGGGTCAAGAATTGATGCACGTTGCGATAAGTGTCCCAAAGAGAATAAACGGTGTAGCGATCTTCGCCTGTACCAGTCTTCAAGATCTTTTCGCTCTCCATTGCTGGATATTGTCCGTTGACATCTTGCAAAATATTGGGGTGAATCAGCAAGTGATAAAGGGCTGTGTAGAATACAGTCTTTTGTTCTTCTGTACCACCTTCTACCAAGATCTTATTCAAAGCACCTTCCCATTGCTTTCGAGCCTCTGCGTGAATTTCGTCAAAGTGGCGTCCACCTTGTTCCTTTTCCAAATTCTCACGTGCGTTTTCGATGCTCACGAAGGATACACCAATGCGCACTTCGACCTGTTCGTTTTCCTGCGTATCAAAAGAGAACCATGCGCCAACGTCGTCGCCTGCCAATTCCTTAGCATATTCTTTGTAAATCTTACGGGTACTGTGTGTAGGATCCCAGTCAGCCTCTGAACCAGTCATTGGTCTTTGGTATTTCCAATAACCCTTGGTCATATTTGCCTTTTCCACACGCATCACAAAGTAGATGGGGAACACACCCTGCAAGTTATAGTAGCAAAAAGTACCTAGCAACTTTGTACCCACCACTTCATTTTCGGCAGTACGCTTCACCATCGCACCAGTTTCGTTGGAGAGAGATTCACCAAGGTTCAGCAAAACGTGACCACGTCCTTTGGGATAAGTAAAACGATGGATTGCGGTACGAGGAGTCGCTGTCACTTCGGTACGGATGCCGTATTTGTCCAGATAGCATGAATAGTAGCCAGGAGTAGCCTTTTGTTGCGAGAATTCAGATCCGTATTGATCGTAATTCACATTGACCGAATCCGCCAAAGTCGGCATGATGAGCAAAGCGCCCATATCGGGACAGCCCACACCACTGAGGTTGACGTGCGAGAAACCTGTCAAATAGATATTGTCCGCCGAATAGGGGGTAGACCACCAACGTTTATCTTTGTCGTACGTATTCAAATCGCTACCCATCACATTGAAGGGCGTAGCACTCATCAGTCCGTTGGGACAGAGTGCTCCGGGATTGGTCGTACCAAAGTTAGTTGTACCAATAAAAGGGTTGACATAATCAATAGGACTCTTTTGCGCCATCACAGAGAGTGATGCAATAATCGCGAGAAAAAGGGTCTTGGCAAATTTCATACCTTTTGATATTTTTTGAACAGACGCAGCCTCACCTTAATAGGCAGGCCGCAATCCGTTCTGTATTATTAGATGTATCGTGCGTTGTCTCGTTGGTGAAAGATCAGGGCTATTTTCGCCTTCATCTATTATAACAAGAGCGAGACGTCGCTACGTTTGATTTTCTTATTGCTTCTTCAAGAATTCAATAATTTCGCTGATTTTACCGAAAGCCATTCCGACTACGGTATCAGCGGCGCCGTAATATACAGCAACCTTGTCGCCTTCTGTCAAAGCGGCGCAGGGAAATACCACGTTGGGCACATCGCCTGCCAATTCGTATGGCGCTGCAGGAGCCAAGAGATATTCCATAGAGCGGTAGAGCACTTTTTCGGGATTTTCGAGATCGAGCAACGCTGCGCCCATAGAGTAGCGGTAGCCGTTGCAAGTGCGGATCACGCCGTGATAGAAGAGCAACCATCCCTCTTCTGTACGGATGGGCACACTACCTGCACCAATCTTCAAGCATTGCCATGCGCTATCTTCGAAAGGAGTCACCTTCATCACACAACGGTGTTCGCCCCAGTACTTCATATCTGGGCTATAGCTCAAATAGATGTCGCCAAAAGGTGTATGTCCGTTGTCACTGGGACGAGAGAGCATAGCATAGCGTCCGCCGATCTTTTCGGGGAAGAGTACACCATTTCTATTGAAAGGCAAGAATGCGTTTTCGCATTGGTAGAAAGTTTTGAAGTCGAAAGTATATCCGATACCGATAGTTGGTCCATGATAACCATTACACCAAGTCACCCAGTAACGGTCCTCGATCCAAGTGACACGAGGGTCGTACTTGTAGTCACTTTCTATCATTTCTGTGTTACCAGCTTCCCACACGATAGGTTCGTGGTTAATTTCCCAGTTAATACCATCCTTACTGAATCCAGCGAAGATGTTCATTTGTACGCGCTTGTTGTCGCAACGGAACACACCTGCGTAACCATCGCCAAAGGGAACAACGGCACTATTGAAAATACTGTTTGAACTGGGGATATCATATCTACCGATGACGGGATTTTCAGAGTATCTCCACATCACATCTGTACAACCTTCGGGGCGATCTTGCCAGGGAATATTTACTGCCATAATATTATTTTTTAAGATTAGTTTCTGCAAAGATAATCAGAGTCGGCAAAAATGCAAAAGATGAGACTCTATTTTTTCTACATTTTAGAGAAATATAACGCTATTTGGGAAGCGACCTACTATTCCCCGGCAATTTCTGCGAAAAGGTTGACCAAATTACCCAACACTTGGCAATAGGTCGACAGGAGTTCGTGGCGCACACAGCAACCCTCGTCGCTGTGCATATCTCCCTCGACGGGGATGCTCAAGGTCAATACTGGGTGCCCTACCCTACCGTATATTTCCGACTCATCGGGTTCGGCATTGTGCAGATAGGCGAAACGGTGCTCGCAGAGCAGACCATACATTTCCCAGGCCTTGCCCAGTGACATATTGCGGTCGTTTTCCACCACAAAGGCGCACTGGTCTTGCCACCCCGCGTGGGTCACTTCGGTCACCACGACTTGTGCGATATTGACGCCGTCGGCCGTTAGGATTTCACACACTTCCTTTGCGCCATTGCTGTGCACTTCTTCATCCCCCGTAAGGGCTACCCACACATTCGCAGGCAGGTGTTCGCCGAGCATCTCGTGCAGCACACAGGCAGCGCTCAGACTATTGTCGAAGGTGCCTTGCCACAGGCCCTGTCCCAAATCTCGCAGGAAATACGTATTGTAGACATCGTCCACATGAACGGAAATCAAGACTATGGGCGAACCATCGTAGTCGGCAGGTGAATAGATGCGCGAGAGGGCGCCCGAGTATTTCAAACTATAGCGCGAGTTGGCGAGCAAATGTGCCACCGCGTCCAGTTTGTCCGACACCAAGAATTCACAGCCATTGTCCTTGCAGGGCACGTTGACTTGCTGAAATATTTTGTCCAGTTGATGCATTCCTTTGTTATAAGATCAATTATCAAAATCCCGGCAGGTCTAAATACAGGGTCAAGAGCAACAGCACACCCGCAATGAGCATCATCGCAAGGATGAATTTCCAGATGAATCTCACCCACTGTTCGTAAGGAATCTTAGCAATGGAGAGCACAGCAATCAAGACGCCCGAGCACGGCGTAATCATATTGGTGATACCATCGCCGAACTGGAACGCCAACACCGTGGACTGGCGCGACAGATTGATCATATCCGAGAAAGGGGCCATGATGGGCATCGTCACAGCCGCCTTGGCGGAAGCAGAGGGGATAAAGACGTTGATCACCGTCTGGATGCCGTACATCAGCGCCAAAGCGCCCTCGCGACCAGCCGTAGCCAAAGCGTCTGCCATCGAACGGAGCATGGTGTCGATGACTTCGCCATTTTGCAAGATCTCTATGATACCTGCTGCAAAGCCGATGATTAGCGCTGCCGAGAATATGTCCTTGGCACCCGCCACAAACTCTGTGGCGATATGATCGGCAGAATAACTGGCAGAAAAGCCTGCCGCGATGCCAAGTCCCATAAACAGAGCACAAATCTCGGGCAAGTACCAGCCGTAACCCATAGCACCGACAATCAGATAGACGATGGAGAACATCAGCAGGTTGAGGATGAACATACGGTGCGACTTGCGCAAGGCAATGATAGAGACTACCACAAAAAGGGCCGAAACCACCCACAGCAGATAGGGCGCAGCATATTCACTCTGTCCCACTTTAATCACACAATCTGCTGCCGAAGTGATACAGAAACCAGCCAACATCGCCGTCAGTATACCCAAGCAGATCCAGGGACGCGTCTTCGACTTTGGCGCCTCCGCCTCGTCAGTTTGTTCCGAGGTTTCGGGTTCAGCCACCTTGACTTCGGTGCGATGTCCACGAGCATACCACAGCACAAAGGCGATAGCACAAGCCATCAGGACTACCCAGCAAACTGTGCGGTACTCGATGCCAGAGAAGAGGGGCAAGCCCGACATATCCTGTGCAATACCGATGGTGAAGGGATTGAGCATTGCACCAGCGAATCCCACGTGTGCTGCTAGATAGACCATGCACACACCGACGAAGTTGTCGTAACCGAGCGAGCGTGCCAAAGGAATGACCACAGCGACAAAGGCGATCGTCTCCTCGCTCATCCCAAAGACAGCGCCAAACAGACCGAAGAGCAGCATCACCAGTACGATGACAATATTGCCCACACCGAGTCGGCGCACCATCTTATAGCGCTCCAAGCGCTGCACGAATCGGATGAATCGCATGATGCCATCGTCCACCGCCTTAGTACTATTGATCAACCAAAATGCACCACCGATGATCAGCACAAAGGCGATGATGCCCGCTTGCTTGCTGAATCCCTCGTAGAGCGCTGACAGCACTTGCCAAGTCTGGGGTTTGCCGCCTGGTACTAACCATGTGGACACAGCGCATAGGATGAGTACGCTGAAGATGATGACATAGGTATTGGGTACTTTGAGTTTCATGAGGTAAATTTAGTTTTATTTATGTTTATTTAATTATCGTTTACGATTTGACAAGCTCTTGCAAAGGCCAAAATAACTGGATTTTTATTTTTCCAAGGCCGTTTTCTAAATTCCTAAGACCTTTTTTCAACTTTCCAAGACCTTGTAAAAATTATCTAAGACCTTTTTTACCGCTTCCCAAGGTTTTTTTGCCTGAAAAGTGGGCAAAAAACAAGGAGAAAAGTCGCTTGCGGACCTTCCTCCTACTTTCTGATACAAAGATACAACTTTTTTCGTAAAAATCCAAATTTGATTTTACAGTTTTTAACAGTCAAAGGTTGTTCTCCACAGGGGAGACTGTGAGGCATGTGATATAATGGCAAAAAGATTCTCCACGCATCACGGGGATTTTGGGTTCACGCAAATCTTGGAAATCTTTGAAATTTATAAAGTTTTAACCACGAATGGACACGAATGGACACGAATAATAGTTGTCTCACGCAAATCTATAGAATCTATAAAATAGATAATGAAATAGAAATACACTGGAGCCAAATTATTTAAATTCCAAGATTCCAAAGATTTGCGTGAGACAAAAATCCCCGAGATACCCGTGATACGCCGGAGCCAAATCATTCATATTCCCAAGATCCTAAAGATTTGCGTGAGACAAAAATCCCCGAGACACCTGTGATACGCCGGAGCCAAATTATTCAACTTCCCAAGATTCCAAAGATTTGCGTGAGACAAAATATTCGTGTCCATTCGTGGTTAAAACCATTATCAAATTTCCAAGATTCCAAAGATTCGCGTGAGACAAAAATCCCCAGATTCGCATGCCCCCGCATCCTCCTCCGCCCCCCCATTACAACAATCAGAGTGCGCCAACAGACATTGACGCACTCTAACACTATAATCACAATTTCATTGAACGAACAAGGCCGTTCAAATCAACGCTTACCAAATACCATCCTTAGACTCTTCGCCCTCGTTCCAAATGCCGCTTTCCTTTTTCTTGGTCAAGGCATCATCGGCATTCACCGCACCTTTACCGAAACCGATAGAAACAGCAATTACACCTTCGGTCTGTACCGCCAGGCTTTGCATTGCGGGTTGAATATATACTTTCTTCATTGTTTTGATGTTTTTACTTTACGATAAACTTCTTTCCATTTTGGATATATACGCCACCCTTGACAGTCTGCATCACACGGCGACCGCTCAGGTCATAGATTGGCGCATTGGGATTTACGATAGTCACGGAGCTATTCAAATCTGTGGTTTCGCCGAATACCAAACGGAAGGCAGACACATTGCTTATATTGTCCGGGCTCAGGTAAGTCTTGTTGGGCTTCAATATACCAGTCGCTTGATAGAAGCCGATACCCTGTTCACCCCTTGCCAATACATAGTCTCCAGTCTTCATCGGCAGCGAACCAGCGGCAGTATTTGAGAAGGCATTGTTTTCTATAGATTCTACCCATTCAGAAGTAGCAGGGATCATACGCACCTTGCTTTCTGCACCGGCACCACCGACCAAGATGACACCTTCGTTAGCTGGGATACCCTCAGTCGTAGCATTGAGCGGAGTCAAATGGAGTACATTCGTGCCATTCACATCAGTTTTCTGAGCATAGTATGCCGTAACACCAGCAGGAAGGACTGTAGCGTATGGCGCACTGAATGTACCAATAGAACCTTCGATGCCATAAATCAGTTCATCCTTAGCGGGGTCTATCTGAGCCAAAGTAACCTTGTTGGGGTAGTCAAGGACTTCTGTAAAGGTGAAGAGTGAACTAAATGTTCCACTATAAGCTACGTTATGAATACCAGAATTAGCGTCCATTGCACCACTAGTTGCAATAGTCATCGTAGCCCAACCACCATTTTCATTAGGACGATTTCTTACACCAGAGATACTATAGTGCCCTGGTTGGGGAGCATATTCTGTGATAATAAAATCGCATTTGCCACCTGTTTTGTCATAAGTGCTATAAAAACCATCGCTTGTAAATGGATTGTTAGCAGACTTACCATGGAATGCCATAAACTTACCATTCTTAGCATTCACAAAGGCATACTTTTTCTGTTCCACATCAATAGCTCTACAGATAAATACATTTGAGTAGTCGGTTGCCGCATCATCAGTTGCCACTGGGAGCATTGGAGTCCCGCCGGAATAACCATCTACCAACATATACTTATTACCATTAGGATGCACATTGCGAATGATATACGCCTTACCATCTTCGGGTGAAGTAGAAGGCACTTCGGGTTCTACAACCACATCTTGTTCAAAGTTGGCTACATAATTAGCTGCTGCCGCTACTGTAACATTGAATGTAGCATCAGTGCTTACCACTTCTCCGCCGCAGGTCCAGTTCTTGAATGTGTAGCCTGTGTTTGCTTCTGCATGAAGGGTAATCTCTGTACCCTCCTGAACGGTCACGCCAACACTACCTTCGGTACCAAGCCAAATAGTTACAGTACCACCATTCGTAGGATTCGCTGTAACATTTACTGAGTAGTGTTCGATCACGGCAAATACAGCCTTATAAGCTTTATTCGCATCTGCAGTCACAGTAATAGTAGCACCACCATCAATATCTTGATCATTGCAGGTCCACTTCACGAACTTACAATTTGGCTTAGGAGTCGCCACAAGAGTAAGCGTAGTACCTTCATCTACTGTACCCGATGTATTTGTACCAAATTCAAGTACTGCCACTGTACCATAATCTGTATCGTTTGAAGCTACACTGATTGTATATTGTGGAGTTGCTACTGGGATGGCTTCGAAGTTTGCCACGTACTCAACTGCCGCAGTTGCTGTGGTAGTATATGTAGTATTCGTAGAAACTTCTACACCATTTACTGTCCAGTTGACAAATCGATAAATAGTAGAATTTGTCACAACAGCCTGCATTGTTACAGATTCACCGTGCTGAACAGTTTTTTGTGTTTGAAGTCCTCCTGTACCAGTGCCTGTTCCGGTACCTGTACCTGTGCCAGTTCCCGAAGAGAAGAATGCTCTACCCATCGTATTATCTGAAGAACTCACATTGAGTGTATAGGTCTTCAGTGTAAAGTTGGCTACATATTCTGCAGTAGCATTAGCTGTAACAATGTATTCAGCATTAGTACTTACTTCAACACCACCAAGTGTCCAGTTGACGAATTGATATCCTTCATTAGGAGTAGCAGTCAATGTCACTTCAGTACCTTGATCAACTGTCAGACTCGTACCAGAATTTGTTCCACTTGTAGCAGTAACAACACCTTGACCATTAGCAGCAGATACACTGATAGTATATTGCGGAGTTGCTACAGGGATTACTTCGAAGTTTGCCACATAGTTTACATTAGCACTTGCAGTAAATCTCAATGGATTGTCAGTACTAACTACATTCGTGCCACTTGTCCAGTTTACGAATCTATAGAGCGTAGGATTTGTCACGATTGCGTGCATCGTAACTGTACTACCGTGATTTACAGTAGCTGTTTGAGTAGTAGTACCTGTACCAGCCTCCTCGCCAATTTGAATCATACCCAAGTCTCTATTCGCAGTAGATACTTGAACTGTATAAGTGATAGGTGCGAAGTTGGCCACATATTCTCCAGAAGCAGTAGGAGTAAATGTATAGGTCGCTTCTTTGCTCACAACTGCTCCACCGAGTGTCCAGTTGACAAACTCATATCCAGCATTAGGTGTAGCAGTCAACGTCACTTGTTGTCCTTGTGTCACGCTATTGCTTGAAGCCGTAGCAGTACCATTTGTGCCATTTACCGAGACAGAGATGTTATACACTTCAGGAGTTGGCACATCTGGTGTGCTGGGGCCAACTGAGCCAGAGACTTCAAAGTTTGCAGTCAATGCGAGGTCACTTGTCAGCAAAGTGGTATAGTAGGGTTCAGTAGATACTACATTACCCCCAGCATCAGTCCAGTTTGTAAAGTTGTAACCAGTTTTTGATGTTGCTTTGAAAGTTACTTCACCAGCATAAGTTTTGTCTCCTGTAACTTCTGCTGTACCCCCAGTGTTGGCTAATGCTGTTGCTGATACAGAGGTTGTTGCTGCGAAATTTGCGAAATATTTCATTGTTTCTGTTGCAACAACTTCTATTTCCATATCATTAGAAATAATTTCTCCGCCATTTGCTACAGTCGTATTTTTTGTCCAACATTTAAAATCTACGCTTCCTGTTTTTGCAGCAACAAGTTTAAATGTAGTACCATATGGCACCGATACGTTAGTAGTGCCTAAAGTAGTACCAGTCATATTTTGTACAGAGGCATTTCCACCTCCTCGTCCATACGCATTAATCGTAGCATTTCCCGTAGGCAATGCAGCAAACACCGCCTTATAAGTACGAGCGGTCTGTGCAGAAGTTGTAAAAGTAACCTTTGTGCTCACTACTTCGTCACCTACACGCCATTCTACAAAGTAATAACCTGATGCAGGAGTAGCGGCAAGGGTAATTTCTTCGTTTCTCTCTGCGTTAACAGAATTATTTGAGTTTACTGTTGCAGTACCGCCGCCATCAGTAGTTGCCACAATACTTACACCTGTATTTTGTGATTGTGGGATAAATACTGCTACATAATTTACATCATCTGTAATATCCACTCGCAAGGGGTTGTCTATACTAACAACATCGCCGCCACTAGTCCAATGCTTGAAAACATAACCTGATTTTGGTTCAGCAGTCAGCGTAACCTCTGCACCATAATTCACTTCTTTGCTTGCTGACTCGGCAGGGGTTGCTCCATCAATTTGAACTAAGCCAAACACAGCATCAGATGTAGACACACCGACTGTGTGAGTGATAACTTTAAAGTGCGCCACATATTGTGCCGAAGCATTGGGCACAAAAGTATAGGTTGCTTCATTACTAATATCATTAGTTCCACTTGTCCACTTGACAAATTGATATCCCTCCTCAGGTTCCGCGATAAGGGTCACTTCTCTGCCAGGAATTACATCACCATTTGTGGTAGGTTCATCGCCCTCTATTTGCAACATAGCCGTACCGCCTTCATCACCAAATACAGAAGTCGAAATTTGATACGTCGCAGAAACTGCAACAAAGTGTGCCACATATTCTGCATCACCTTCTGCCGACACCTTGCAAGTAGCAGAAGTACTTACTTCTTCTCCACCACAAGTCCAACGATCAAACACATATCCATCAGCAGGTGTAGCAGTCAAAGTTACATTTGCTCCTTGATATACAGAAATACTTTCTCCCGTTGTCGAACCATAAGATGCCGACACTGTACCGCAAGTACCGCAGTCTGTAGAGACTGTGATAGTGCAAGGTTCACCCTTGTTAGGGCTTAGCATGAAGTAAGCCTTGTGCGAGTTGGAGTAGTCGCTAGTAGCATCGGGTCTCATATCACTCAACAAGAACCAACCATTACCATTCCCACCCCAACCCCAGTTGAAGTGATAGTAGTCAGCGTCGGTATATCCGTCAAGGATAAAGACGTGGCGAACACCACTTGTAGTAGAAGAAGAGTAAGGGATTGGAAGGCCTGCGTCAAGACTCTGCTTGATGTAACTCTTCCAAGTTGCGTCGCTACCAACAATATCGCGACCTGTTACATAAGCCTCAGCAGCACCAGTGTTACGGGGAGTCTCACTCTTGTACTTAAAGTATTTTACCAACGTAGTGGCAGACTCATTACCGCCTGTATTGCCTGCGCTATAAGCTACTCCATTGGCATAACCAAAGTCGCGCATCAGGGTAGCCACAGCAGTAGCTTGCTCATTGGTATAAGTTCCAGAATAAGAATGCAGCATGTTTGCCCAGTCATATTCGTAACCTAATGTGATAGGGTCTGTTCCGGTACCGGGGTGTGGGAACGATACGTTCTCGGCGCACACTGGCCACTTGTGGTGGTACATCAGGATTGAATAGGCCGTGGGCACACAGCCGGTAGATGCTGCACCGCCTGTGGCAGTTGTACAGAACTTATTGTAAGGTGAACCTTGTCCCCAAGGCGCAGTATTCAAATTGACTACAATATTACCCATAGAGGTAGCATTGTAATCATAGCTTGCACGTGATTGTTTCGTTTGCGCTGGCGCCATGCTATATTCGGTCAGGAAGTCGCGCATACCATCGGGAATGTTGTCCACGCTGGGCAAAGAGCTTTCGAGAGAGTAGCCCAAGACGCGGGGATTGTTGGCATCCGATGAGATAATAACAAAGCCTTCGCCTGATTCTGGTGCGAAAGTATAAAATGCTGGTGCAGTTTCCTCTGCCGCAACTGTAGCGACTGGCGAGAGATGGCGGCTATCCCATTGATAAGCGAGAGCCGGTGTCACTGCACGTGTAGCACGTGTACCCTGGGCGAAGAATTCTGACGCAAGGGCTTGTGCTTGCTCACGACTGATCGTTTGAGCATTTCCGCTAAATACAGACGCACTCATCAGAAGGAGAAAACACAATAGAGAACGCAAAGTTTTCATATTTTAAAATTAGAAATGAATATTTGGTGCAAAATTAACGATTATCAGCAAGATATAACGTATATTATCTGTATTTTTATCTATAAAAGTCCAACATATTCACAGAACCACAAATCTCCCCAATTTCCACGAATGATACTTGGCTCCACGTATCACGTGTATTTTGGGGCTCACGCAAATCTATAGAATCTTGGAATTTTGATAATGTTTTAACCACGAATTGCACGAATTTACACGAAAGTTTTGGCTCCGGCGTATCTCGTGTATTTTTGTCTCACGCAAATCTATGGAATCTATAAAATAGATAATGGAATAGAAATACACTGGAGCCAAATTATTAAAATTCCAAGATTCCAAAGATTTGCGTGAGCCCAAATATCTGTGTAGATACGAGAGATACGCCGGAACCAAATTATTCAACTTTCTAAGATTCTAAAGATTTGCGTGAGATAAATATTATTCGAGCAATTCGTGCAATTCGTGGTTAAAACATTATTAATTTCCAAGATTCCCAAGATTTGCGTGAGACAAAACACCCGCGAGCCACAGAGCTATCCTCAATCATTCAACATTCCACGTCCCCTACCCCACGCCGAGGTCGGTATTGCTGAGCAACACTTCTGCCTGTGGGCATTGTTGCAAAGTGGGATAGACTTCGGCGGCAAACCATTTCACCAGATCGGCGTCGGGACGCACGGAGGTATTGTTTTCGCAAAAGACATTGACGCTGAAGTATTCGAAATACTGCTTAGCGGTAGCAATATCGTTCAGGATGCGCTGGCGCGAGTCACCCTCGGTGCAGCACAACAGGCAAATGCCCTGGAAGTACTGGGCAACGTCGGCGGGTGTAACGTCGGCGGGTACACCTTTGTTCCATAGCTGGCGCAGAGCGGGATCAAAACTTTCGATACCGCAACGAAATTTCACCTGAGCGGGAGCAAAACGCTCGGCAAATGCTACCAAGCGGTGACGATACATATAGTGCATCTCGAACCACAGGGTATGTATCTTTTTCTCGCGAACGATCTCTGCGATGAGGTCCAGCGTCTCGTCGTCCAACTCTATCCCCGAACCGGAATTGATTACATCCAGCACGCCGTATCGGCCTGTGACTTGCTGCAGGATTTGGGCGTTGAGCGCAAATGGCGCCTCTGATGCATCTTCGTGATAATCGCAAAAGGTGCAACGGCGCCAACGGCAACCGGTGCCTTGGAGCAGAACGAATTCGCGTGGGAATTTTTCGTGGATGAGTGAGTAACGTTCCATAATTATTCAAAAGAATATTACAAAGAACCACAAATATATTTGGAAGAAGAAATTTTTCTTTTAAGAACCACGAATCTCACTAATCGACACTAATACTCAATATATCTATTGTTCATTCGTGAAAATTAGTGACAATTTGCGGTTAAAGGGAAAGACTTGTTTGAAAGACTTATTCGTAATAATTCCTTTTTATTTTTTAGCCCCTCCCCAGCGCCTCAGTGCGTGTACTGCAGCATAAGCCAATGGTGTACCCATCGTTGCTTCGATGATCAACTTTGAACCGTATTGGAAAGCCATCATCAGCAAGAGCTCACGGGTAGAGACTACACCGGCAAATGCGATGAGCACGAAGGGCAGCGTATCGAACACGTAGCCCACCATCGAACTGCCGATAGTGCGTACCCACAGGCGGCGTCCCTTCATGCGCAGTTTAATCTTTTCCATCAACCAAGCGTTGGAAAGTTCTCCGAGCAAGAAGCCCACCAGCGAGCCCAGCACGATACGAGGCACGTAGGTGAAGACGTGATTGTACGCCGTAGCCGTCTCAGCCAAATGATCGGGCGAGGGCAACCACACGCCGACCTGCGTACACAGCACCATCACGATGTTACACACGAAGGTCGTCCATATCACCTTCTTTGCGGTGCGAAATCCCCAGATCTCGGTGAGCACGTCGCCCAGCATGTAAGCAAATGGGAAAGTGATGGTACCTGCGTCAAAATAGAATAAATTGGCTAGCCCAATGACCTTGACCGCCATCACGTTGGAAACTAAATAAAGCGTTACGAATAGAGCCGTAACGAGCATCAAAGGCAGTCCGTCTGCCGTTCGGTTTTTGAAAGGGTTGTCCGATACCTTGTCCATAATGTAAGTGTTTATTCGGGTGCAAAGATACGAATAAGCGAGCGAAAGAATATCAAGCTTGCTATCTTTTTTGAACATAGATTTATTTTAACCACGAATCTCACGAATTGACACGAATTTATTTCTTTTAGTCTCACACAGGTTACACGCTGTTTGTCTCACGCAAATCTTTAGAATCTATAAAATAAATATATGCCCCAAGTGGAACCAAGCAAAATTCGTGAACATTCGTGTCAATTCGTGGTTAAAAAACTCTCCACGTATCACGGGTATCTCGTGTATTTTTGGTCTCACGCAGAAAGCGCGGAATTCGCAGAAGGGCACATAGCTTCGCTTGTGCTTGCCATGCGGGACATTGCAGATAGTATTGGAGCTACAAAATATCCAAATTCTGCGCCTTCTGCGATTTTCGCGTGAAATAAACTCCTATCCGTGTAAATTCGTGAGATTCGTGGTTAAAACCATTATCAGATTCCCAAGATTCGCGTGAGACAAAATACGTGAAGATACGAGAGATACGCCGGAGCCAAATCATTCATATTCCCAAGATTCCAAAGATTCGCGTGAGATATAAATATTAAGACAAAAAGAAAGGGGCGCAGCTGCTTCACAGCGCTGCGCCCCAAAAAATCAATTATATCTAAATTAAAATTCAGAGAATTTCCAAATTTACCAGTAGCTGTTTCCAGCTTCTTCTTCTTCGCCACCCCAGATAGGGTTCTTCTTGTTAGTCAACTGACCGCCGTCTACTGAAGTATCCACTTCGGTATCTTTAATTTGCAATGAAGCAGCGATCATGCCTTCAGTTTGGAGGCGTACCACGAGAGTTTCGGGTTGGATGTATGTCTTTTTCATAACTTTTGTTTTCTTCTATTGTGTGTATGAGATTACTTCACGATAAACTTCTTACCATTTTGGATGTAGATACCACCCTTCACTGTGCTGAGTACGCGGCGACCGCTGAGGTCGTAGATAGGAGCGTTAGGCTTAACTACTTCTACAGCATCTACACCAGTAGTTTCACCACCGAAGTTGAAGCGGAGAACTTGAACGCCTTGAGTTGTTGTCAATGGCAAGTATGCCTTGAATGCATTGTTCTTGAAGTGAGTTGTACCTTCTGCACCTGTAGCATCCTTGTTCAACATAGCCTTGTAGAGACCTACTTCACCTTCTTGCACACTCAATACATAGTAGTTTGTATTTTCTTCACCTAAGATGTAAGCATTGAACCCTGTACCTTGGAGGAGGTTAGTGATAGTACCTGCTTCTGCAGCATATTCGAATGCGTATTCTTCTGGAGTTTCAGTATTCAACAATACAGCTTGACCTGCAGGGATTACATCTCCTACTGAAGCCAAAGTAGCATAACCACCATCTACAGCACTAACAGCGTATGCAGTAACACCTGTAGGAACAGTAGCGTTGTAACCAAGTACGAGTGAAGACCAACCTGCATCACCAATAGTCACATTGTGTGCCATACCTTCTACATCTACTTCTTCGATAATCCAAGCAGAACGGCTATCTGCAGCACCATTCCACGCTACGACTGTGCTATAATTTGCATCATGGTGAAGTGTTGCACCACCAGCAGGTGTAATAGATACTTGATTAGCCTTACTTAAATTCTTGATAGTAACTGCAATTGCATTAGTTGTATTATTAGAAGTAGCAAGTTCTTGACCATGTCCATGTGACTTAGCTGTATTCAAATAAGCACCACGTTCAGTGTTCATGAAGTAGAATTGACCATTGTTTGCTCCAACAAATTGGAATACTCTACCCCAAGAAGTATCACCATTTACAACAGTAATGAGACCACCATTATCACTTACATTCATATAGACATTGCTAAATGCATTCTTGATAGTATAGAATTTGCCTACAGTTGGTTGGATAGTTTGAGCACCATCTACAGCTGCTTGGAGAGCAGCTTGAGCTGCAGTCACTGTTTCTAAAGTCTTATCAGGATTTACAATTTCAGCTTCAGCAGCAGTAAGCGCAGTAGCTACAGCAGTTGCACTTTCGCTTGTGATATAACCAACTGTAGTACCATCTGCTACACCAGTAGCAACAATAGCGTATACTTGATCGATTAATGCTTGCAATTCGTCTACACCAGTCATATCGCGTTCTTCTACCATAAATGTAGAACCTGCATCTGCTCCACTCCAGTAAACTACCTTATCACCTTGTCTATTGAAACGTTGTGTATAGTCACCAGTAGTACATTGGATATAGAAACCATCTGTAGCGTGAGTACTTGTAGTAAACTTAAATACATTATTTTCACCAGTAGATACAACAGCACCACCTTCAGCAGCAACAAGCGCCTTATCAGCACCAGCAGCGAAGTTCACTACTTTGAAACCATCGAATGGGTTACCAATGAATGCCCAAGTATAAGCATCCTTGTTATTAGCATCAACAGCATTTTTGTTTGTCAACAATACAGATTCGTCACCAGGATAATACAAAGGATGTCTATCGCTAGCGTGGAATTTCAAATAGTACCATTTAGTAATAGAATTATAATCTGCAGCAGGTTCGAAGGGCAAATCAATAGTCAGATTCAAATCGAAATTGCTAGCAACATCACTAGGAATAGTACCTTCTGGTTTAGTAGCAGTCACACCGAATGGAAGCAAACTTGCATCTACTTCAGGATATGCTTCACCTACATTGCCTGAGCAAGTTTGAGTAGCCTTCGCTACACCATTGTATATGAATGTATAGGTAAAGTTTCTTTGAGTATTGAATGCATTATACAAAGTAGTAGAAACACTTTCTGGCATATCTGCTACAGCAGAAATCACGAGTTGGTTACCATCATCTTGAGTTGCCCAAGCACCCACACAACCAGCTTCCCATCCTGTAGAAACGTTGATGTAGTTGCTATTATCTAACTTGATAATGAAATAACCAGCTCGGTCACTTTCTACTACAGTATAGCTGTGAGTTGGAGTTGTAGTCAGTTCAAAATAAAGATCATTTACTATACCACCTACGAACTTACTTGCACCTACAGAATAGAGGTATATATTGCCCTCGTGATTATATAGAGCAAATTGTTGATCTGCGCTTTTGTGGTTAACTGCAACCGTTGGGTTACTAGCACCACCACGAGTACCACCGCAAGCATCAAGGCGTGTACTAGTAGATGTAGCATATAATACACCACGTGTAGCATCCTTTGGTACGATTGAATAAAGCTTTCCGTTACTCAATTGGTCTACGCCAGTGATGGGCACTGCGATATCTTCTATAGCAGTAATTCTAAAACAGTTACCTGCGTCGGTAGTTGTCCAACTATTCACCACCACACCTGCTTCAGTTTGACTAGGATCTTGCGAATTCAAACCATTGCCTCCGATGAGAATCTTCCAAGGATAACTACCACCAGAACCAATGTTTGTAATAGTAAGTGCATCGGTTGCTGCTGGAGCATCTACATAATTACCAGATTTATCCACATACTTACCAGCACCTACACTGTAGAGGTAGTAACTACCACCTTCATTCAAGATTTTGAATTGTTGATTTACATTTTCAACAGGATTCTCCACCTTGTCTGCAGCAGGAACTGTCGTACCATTACTAGTTGCCAAATTTCCTGGGTGCTCACTACTGTACGTCAAGAAACAACGCGCACTTTTAATGAAGTACGTCTTGTCATTGCTCAACTGATTCAAATCAGTGATTTGAGCAAATGCTGTACTTACAACTGCGAAGAACAGCATTAAAAGAGAAGTAATTTTTCTCATTTTGTTAGATTTTGATTTTAATTATTGATTAGTTGTTAATTTTGAAGCACAAAAAATCCGCGCCGGGGAGTAGCGGTCACGATATACGGACCTGCTGTCGTAGATATATACATACCATTGCGGTTGCAAAGTTAATGGTTTTAGAATCAATAACAAAACATTGGGGTGAAAAATTTGTTAAAGTATGCGGGTGCGGTGTCTTTATCGACTAAATAGGGGGGAATTATTTACAAAATAGATGGTTGGGTTCCGGCGTATCTACACGGATATTTGTCTCACGCAAATCTGGGGAATCTTGGGAATTGATATTTTTTAAAACCACGAATTGCACGAATTGACACGGATATTTGGGCTCACGCAAATCTGGGGAATCTTGGGAATTGATATTTTTTAAAACCACGAATTGCACGAATTGACACGAATGATTTTGGGCTCCGGCGTATCGCGCGTATCTACACGTATATTTATTACAGATACACGAGATACTTGTGATACGTGGAGAGTTTTAACCACGAATTTGCACGAATTTGCACGAATGATGTCTCATGCGGAGAGCACGGAGGTCACTAATGTTATTTGGTTCAAAAAAGGTTAGGACTTTTTGAAAAAAACTTTGACCTTTTTGAAAAAAGGTTAGACTTTTTTTGAAAAAGGGTTAGGTTTTTTAAAGACATGGATTTCGCGGATATTTTGGGCTCACGCAAATCTTGGGAAGTTGATAATGTTTTAAACCACGTATTTCACGAATTGACACGAATATTTTGTCTCACGCAAATCTTTAGAATCTTAGAAATTTTGCCGCTCCAATACTATCTGCAATGTCCCGCATGGCAAGCACAAGCGAAGCTATGTGCCCTTCTGCGAATTCCGCGAGTTCTGCGTGAGACCAAAAATACACGAGATACACGAGATACGTGGAGGGTTTTAACCACGAATTGACACGAATTGGCACGAATGATAGTTATCTCACGCAAATCTTGGGAATCTGGGAAATTTAATAATGTTTTAACCACGAATTGCACGAATTGACACGAATGATTTGGGGTTCCACTTGTAGCAGATTTCTATTTTTATTTTCTATTTTTGGGATTCTATAGATTTGCGTGAGACAAAAAAGATTCGTGTCAATTCGTGAGATTCGTGGTTAAAATAAATCTATGTTCAAAAAAGATTCTAAAGATTTGCGTGAGACAAAAAATATCCGTGGTTGGAGGGAAACAAAAAAACTCCTCGGTGAGGGATTCACTGAGGAGTTTTTTGTTGAGGTTATGTAAGAGAATTGAGATTATTCTTCGTCTCTCTTTGCGATCTTTTCGTAATCATCCATATCGCCTACGACGATGCGGTTGAATTCGCGGAGACCTGTACCGGCAGGGATCAAGTGACCGCAAATCACGTTTTCCTTCATACCTTCGAGGTAGTCTACCTTACCGCTGATTGCAGCTTCGTTGAGCACCTTGGTAGTTTCCTGGAAGGATGCTGCTGACATGAAGCTCTTAGTTTGCAATGCGGCACGTGTGATACCCTGGAGGATTTGGGTAGAAGTAGCTGCTTGGGCATCGCGTACTTGTACGAGTTTGAGGTCGCGGCGCTTGAGCTGTGAGTTTTCATCACGGAGTTTGCGTGCTGTGACGATCATACCCTTCTTCATCGTTTCGCTATCACCTGCATCGATGACTACCTTCTTGCCCCAGATGCGGTCGTTTTCTTCAGCAAAGTCGAGTTTGTCTACGATTTGTTGTTCGAGGAAACGAGTATCGCCTGGTTCGTTGATTTGTACCTTGCGCATCATTTGGCGTACGATCACTTCGAAGTGTTTATCGTTGATCTTTACACCTTGGAGGCGGTATACGTCTTGTACTTCGTTGACGATGTATTCCTGTACAGCGGTAGGACCCTTGATCGCGAGGATATCACTTGGTGTGATTGAACCGTCGGAGAGTGGAGTACCGGCACGTACGTAGTCGTTTTCTTGTACGAGGATTTGCTTAGAGAGTGATACGAGGTATTTCTTGATTTCACCCAACTTAGAAGTTACGATGATTTCGCGGTGACCACGCTTCACTGCACCCATGCTGATTTCACCATCGATTTCAGATACGACTGCGGGGTTGGATGGATTGCGTGCTTCGAAGAGTTCGGTAACACGTGGCAAACCACCGGTGATGTCGCCCGCACTACCTACGACACGAGGAATCTTGATGAGGACGTCACCCGCCTTAACCTTTTGACCATCTTCGACAGCGATGCGACCGTTGATGGGGAAGTTGTATGTACGGATGAGTTCACCATTTTCGTCGAGGATGTGAGCTGAAGGCACTTTACCTCTTTCCTTAGATTCGGTAACAATGCGTTCGCGGAGACCTGTTGCTTCGTCTTCTTCGACACGGAAAGTAACACCTTCCTTGACGTCTTCGAATTGTACGCGACCAGCTGTTTCGGTAACGATCACAGCGTTGAATGGGTCCCACTTAGCGATAACTGTGCCCTTTTCTACAACGTCGCCTTCAGAAACGAAGAGTTGTGAACCGTAAGGTACGTTTTGAGAAGAAAGTACGATACCAGTATTTTCGTCCACGAAGCGAACTTCTGCCAAACGGCCTACGACAACCTTGCCTGCTGCACCGTCTTCAGAAACTGTGTCGACAGTACGGAGTTCGTCGAATTCGAGGCGGCACTTGTGCTTAGCCACAACTGTAGCATTGGCAGCAGCACCACCCGCGATACCACCGGCGTGGAAGGTACGGAGTGTCAACTGTGTACCAGGCTCACCGATAGATTGTGCTGCGATGACACCGACAGCTTCACCCTTTTGTACCATACGTGAGGTAGCGAGGTTGCGGCCGTAGCACTTCATACATACACCGTGCTTGCTTTCGCAGGTCAATACTGAGCGGATTTCTACTGTTTCGATAGAAGATGCTTCGATTTCGGCTACGATAGCTTCGTTGAGCTCTTCACCAGCACGAGCAATCACCTTGCCAGTAGTAGGATTTATAATATCGTGTACAGAAACACGGCCGAGGATACGTTCGCCCAAAGAAGAGATGATTTCGTCGCCATCCTTGAGAGCTGAGCATACCAAACCGCGGAGTGTACCACAGTCTTCTTCGTTGATGATCACGTCGTGAGATACGTCTACGAGACGACGGGTGAGGTAACCTGCGTCGGCTGTCTTCAACGCTGTATCGGCAAGACCCTTACGCGCACCGTGGGTAGAGATAAAGTACTCGAGCACGGACATACCTTCCTTAAAGTTAGAAAGGATTGGGTTTTCGATAGTAGAACGTGTATCAGCACCTGCCTTTTGAGGCTTAGCCATCAAACCACGCATACCTGCCAACTGAGAAATCTGATCGGCAGAACCACGAGCACCAGAGTCGAGCATCATGAAGACGGCATTGAAACCTTGGTCAGCCTCGGTCATTTGCTTCATGAGGGTGCGCTTGAGGTCTGTATTAACGTGAGTCCATGTGTCGATAACTTGGTTGTAGCGTTCGTTGTCGGTGATAAAACCCATGTTGTAGTTCATGGTAATCTGATCGATTTCGTCGTTACCACGCTTCACGATTTCTGCCTTTTCTTCAGGGATGATGATATCGTCGAGGTTGAACGACAGACCACCTTCGTAGGCCTTGCGGTAACCCAAGTTCTTGATACCATCGAGGAAGTGGCAAGCACGAGCCATACCTACAGTCTTGATCACGTTGGTAATGATATCGCGGAGTGATTTCTTAGAGATAACTGTATTGACGAAACCACATTCTGCTGGGATGATTTCATTCACAATCACACGACCTACAGAAGTTTCAACGAGACGCTTCACTGGCATACCAGCTTCGTCGATATCGTCTACCAGCACTTTGACTGGAGCGTGTACATCGACGCGCTTTTCGTTGAAGGCGATGATAGCTTCTTCTGGACCGTAGAATGTGAGGCCTGTACCCTTAGCACCTGGACGCATCTTGGTGATGTAGTAGAGACCCAACACCATATCCTGAGAGGGCACTGTGATAGGTGCACCGTTGGCAGGGTTGAGAATGTTGTGGCTTTGGAGCATCAACATTTGTGCTTCGAGGATGGCTTCGTTGCTCAAAGGAAGGTGTACCGCCATTTGGTCACCGTCGAAGTCGGCGTTGAACGCTGTACATGCGAGTGGGTGCAATTGGATAGCCTTACCTTCAATCATCTTAGGTTGGAATGCCTGGATACCGAGACGGTGAAGTGTCGGAGCACGGTTGAGGAGCACGGGGTGACCCTTCATGACGTGTTCGAGGATATCCCAGATGATTGGTTCACGACGGTCTACAATCTTCTTCGCACTCTTCACGGTCTTGACGATACCGCGTTCGATGAGCTTGCGAATGATAAATGGCTTGTAGAGTTCGGCAGCCATCAATTTAGGCAGACCACATTCGCCCATATTCAATTCTGGACCTACGACGATTACTGAACGTGCAGAATAGTCGACACGCTTACCGAGGAGGTTTTGACGGAAACGACCTTGCTTACCCTTCAAGTAGTCAGAGAGTGACTTCAAAGGACGGTTGCTATCACTCTTGACTGCACTACTCTTGCGAGAGTTGTCAAAGAGTGAGTCGACAGCTTCCTGAAGCATACGCTTTTCGTTGCGCAAGATGACTTCGGGCGCCTTGATTTCGAGCAAACGCTTGAGGCGGTTGTTGCGAATGAGGACGCGGCGATAGAGGTCGTTCAAGTCGGAAGTAGCGAAACGGCCACCATCCAATGCTACGAGAGGACGGAGTTCGGGAGGAGTAACAGGAAGGATCTTCATAATCATCCATTCAGGACGGTTGCGATCCTTGCTTGCACGGAATGATTCAACTACTTGCAGACGCTTGAGCGCTTCGTTCTTGCGTTGCATAGAAGAGTCTGAGTTAGCTCTGTCGCGCAATTCGTATGAGAGTTCGTCGAGATCGACACGAGAAAGCAGGTCGTAAACTGCTTCTGCACCCATCTTAGCGATGAACTTATTAGGATCAGAATCTTCCAGGTATTGGTTTTCCTTTGGAAGTTTCTTCAAAATATCGAGGTATTCGTCTTCTGTGAGGAGATCGTTGACCATCAACTCGTCGCTCATCACACCAGGTTGGATGACTACGTAGCGTTCGTAGTAGATGATAGAATCCAACTTCTTGGTGGGAAGACCAAGGAGATAACCCATCTTGTTGGGCAAAGAACGGAAGTACCAAATGTGAGCTACGGGCACAACCAATTGGATGTGGCCAGCACGCTCGCGACGTACTTTCTTCTCAGTAACCTCAACACCACAACGGTCGCAGACGATGCCTTTGTAACGGATGCGTTTGTATTTACCGCAATGGCATTCGTAGTCCTTGGTAGGACCGAAAATGCGTTCGCAGAACAAACCGTCACGTTCGGGCTTGTAGGTACGATAGTTGATAGTTTCGGGTTTCAACACTTCACCGAAAGAATTAGACTGGATTTCTTCA
This sequence comes from Alloprevotella sp., assembly GCA_045630125.1. Classification (GTDB taxonomy): domain Bacteria; phylum Bacteroidota; class Bacteroidia; order Bacteroidales; family Bacteroidaceae; genus Alloprevotella. The sequence continues at coordinate 44,130 of JAZQSL010000040.1, forward strand.
GGAGAAGCCAAACCAATAGTAATCTTTGTGAAGTTACTCTTTATCTTGTTGTCTCTTTTAAATGCCATATTTTTACTTTATATGTTGTGTGTAAAGAGTTGTTGTTGATTAATCAAGTGTGATGCTCAAACCAAGACCACGGAGTTCGTGCAGGAGGACGTTGAGTGATTCTGGAATACCTGGAGTTGGCATAGCGTCGCCCTTGACGATTGCTTCGTAAGCCTTAGAACGTCCTACTACGTCGTCTGACTTGATAGTGAGGATTTCCTGGAGTACGTGTGAAGCACCGAAGGCTTCGATTGCCCAAACTTCCATTTCCCCGAAACGTTGACCACCAAATTGAGCCTTACCACCGAGAGGCTGTTGAGTAATCAATGAGTATGGACCGATAGAACGCGCGTGCATCTTGTCTTCTACCATGTGACCGAGCTTCAACATGTAGGTCACACCGACAGTTGCCTTTTGGTCGAACGCTTCACCTGTGCCACCATCATACAACTGAGTAGAACAGTAGCGTGGCAAACCAGCCTTGTCTGTCCATTCACAGAGGTCTTCGAGTTTAGCACCGTCGAAGATAGGAGTAGCAAATTTCACGCCCAACTTCTTACCGGCAGCACCGAGTACGGCTTCAAACACCTGACCGATGTTCATACGTGAAGGCACACCCAATGGGTTGAGTACGATATCTACAGGAGTACCATCTTCCAAGAATGGCATATCTTCCTGACGTACGATCTTAGATACGATACCCTTGTTACCGTGACGACCTGCCATCTTATCACCTACGCCGATCTTACGTTTCTTAGCCACGTAAACCTTAGCCATCTGGATGATACCTGAGGGGAGTTCGTCACCAATAGTGATTGCAAACTTCTTGCGTTTGAGAACAGCATCCATGATATTGTACTTCTTCAAGTAGTTGATCACCAATTGACGGAGGAGTGTATTAGTGTGTTCGTCGTCTGTCCAATTGCTCAATTCAATAGATGTATAATCAATTGTATTCAACAAAGACTTGCTGAACTTAGCACCCTTAGCAATAACTTCTGTACCGATGTTGTCCAACACACCCATTGAAGTTTTGTCCTTCAAAAGTGTCATCAACTTGTCGATCATGATACCCTTCAATTCTTCTGCTTCTGCATTGAATTCGTCATCCAACTTTTGAAGGGCAACCTTATCTTGTGCCTTTGAAGCACGAGTCTTCATTTGCTTTGAGAAGAGTTTTCTGTCGATGATTACACCAGAGAGAGAAGGATTAGCCTTCAAAGAAGCATCTTTCACATCACCAGCTTTGTCACCAAAGATTGCACGGAGCAACTTTTCTTCTGGAGTAGGAACGCTTTCACCCTTAGGCGTAATCTTACCGATAAGGATATCGCCAGGTACTACGCGAGCACCGATACGGATGATACCGTTTTCGTCCAAGTCCTTAGTCGCATCTTCGCTAACGTTAGGAATATCGTTGGTCAACTCTTCCATACCGCGCTTAGTTTCGCGTACTTCGAGCGCAAATTCATCTACGTGTACAGAAGTAAGGATATCTTCGCGTACCACACGTTCGTTCAAAACGATAGCATCTTCATAGTTGTAACCCTTCCAAGGCATGTATGCAACGAGGAGGTTTCGACCAAGAGCCAATTCGCCGTTTTCGGTAGCATAACCTTCGGTCAAGATATCACCAGCCTTCACACGTTGTCCCTTCACACAGATAGGACGAAGGTCGATAGTCATGTTTTGGTTAGTACGACGGAACTTAGGTATTTCGTATTCCTTAGTCGCAGAATCAAAGCTTACGAATTCTTCGTCTTCTGTACGATCGTAAGTGATACGGATTGTAGTTGCGTCTACATAATCAATTACGCCTTCGCCTTCGGCAGTAATCATTGTACGAGAATTTTCGCACACTTGCTTTTCGATACCAGTACCAACGATAGGTGCTTCAGAACGGATCAAAGGAACTGCCTGGCGCATCATGTTAGATCCCATCAATGCACGGTGAGCATCGTCGTGTTCCAAGAATGGAATCAAAGAAGCTGCGATTGAAGCAATCTGTTGTGGAGCTACGTCCATCAAATCTACCTGTGAAGGTGGCACAACAGGATAGTCTGCATCTTGACGGCACTTTACCTTATCGCGTACAAATGAACCATCTTCGCGAAGAGGTGCATTACCTTGACCGATAATCTTACCTTCTTCTTCTTCTGCGCTCAAATAAACTACATTATCATTATTGAGGTCAGCGATAGAGTTTTCAATCTTACGATATGGTGTTTCGATGAAACCGAGTTCGTTGATCTTCGCATATACACAGAGTGAAGAAATCAGACCGATATTTGGACCTTCTGGAGACTCAATAGGACAGAGACGGCCATAGTGAGTATAGTGTACGTCACGCACTTCGAAACCTGCACGTTCACGAGAAAGACCACCAGGACCGAGAGCCGAAAGACGACGCTTGTTAGTCACTTCCGCCAATGGATTTGTTTGGTCCATGAACTGTGACAAAGCATTTGTACCAAAGAATGAATTGATCACAGAAGAGATTGTCTTAGCATTGATCAAATCTGTTGGAGTAAATACTTCGTTATCGCGTACGTTCATACGTTCACGAATAGTGCGACTCATACGTGCCAAACCGATAGCAAATTGATTTGCCAATTGTTCGCCAACTGTACGAACGCGACGGTTGCTCAAGTGGTCAATATCATCTACAGCAGCCTTAGAGTTGATCAACTCAACGAGATATTTAATGATTTCAATAATATCTTCGCGAGTCAATACGCGTACGTCATTATCTGAGGCAAGATTCAACTTCTTGTTAATACGATAACGACCTACTTCGCCCAAATCATAACGTTTTTCTGAGAAGAAAAGGTTGTTGATGACTTCGCGTGCACTAGCATCATCAGCAGGGTCAGCATTACGCAACTGGCGATAGATGTAAAGTACCGCTTCCTTTTCTGAGTTACTTGGGTCCTTTTGGAGGGTATTAAAGATAATAGAGTAATCTGAAGATACAGATTCTTCTTGGTGAACAAGGATAGATTGAGCACCACTATCGATAATCATTTCGATGTGCTCTGGCTCTATCACTGTTTCACGATCAAGAATCACTTCGTTACGCTCAATAGATACTACTTCACCTGTATCTTCGTCTACGAAGTCTTCAACCCAGCTCTTCAATACACGTGCTGCCAATTTGCTACCAACAACCTTCTTCAATGAAGTCTTGTTAACTTTAACTTCTTGTGCGAGGTTGAAGATTTGAAGAATTTCCTTGTCTGTTTCAAAACCTATCGCACGAAGCAGCGTTGTCACAGGCAACTTCTTCTTACGATCAATGTAAGCATACATTACATTGTTAATGTCTGTAGCAAATTCGATCCAAGATCCCTTGAATGGGATAATACGTGCAGAGTAAAGTTGTGTACCATTAGCGTGAATACTTGAGCCAAAGAAGACACCAGGCGAACGGTGCAACTGAGACACGACAACACGTTCAGCACCATTAATAATAAAGGTACCATTGTCTGTCATGTATGGGATTGGGCCCAAATACACATCTTGTATCACCGTACCAAAATCTTCATGATCAGGGTCGGTGCAGTACAATTTTAATTTTGCTTTCAAAGGAACGCTATAAGACAAACCGCGCTCCAAACACTCCTTAATACTATAACGAGGAGGGTCGATATAATAATCAAGGAACTCAAGCACAAAGTTGTTGCGTGTGTCTGCGATAGGGAAGTTTTCTGCAAACACCTTATACAAACCATCGTTCTTACGAAGTTCTGAGGGAGTGTCGAGCTGGAGAAAATCCTTGAATGACTTCAACTGTACGTCGAGAAAATCGGGATAAGGCATCGGATTCTTGACAGACGCAAAGTTGACGCGTTGATTAATAACTCTTGAAGACATAATATGAAATTCAAAATTTGTAGCGAAAATCGAAAACGGCGAAAAATATCTAATATATACCTCAGAATATCTAATACTCTAGAGCATCTAGAACCTATAGAATATCTAGAACATCTAGAGAATCTCGAACATCTAGTATTTCCAAAATATCTATAAAAACTACTGGCCTTTCCTCTCGAAAATCGACTACTAATATTTATTAGACACAAAAAGGTTAAGAACCCCCTACCAGAGGATTCTTAACCGTTGCGAATATAGGAAATGTTGATTAAGCGATTTCTACTTCAGCACCAGCTTCTTCGAGAGCCTTCTTGAGTGCTTCAGCTTCTTCCTTACCTACACCTTCCTTAAGCTTAGCGGGACAACCGTCTACAGCGTCCTTAGCTTCCTTAAGACCGAGACCGCAAGCTTCCTTCACTGCCTTAACAACCTGGAGCTTAGCTGCACCAGCGCT
>JAZQSL010000041.1:0-19169 GCA_045630125.1 Alloprevotella sp.
AGAAAGCACCTTATCAATTGGCAGAATTGCCATTTTGATTGGGCTACAGATTACGTGTATGGTATTGAAAAGGATTATCGACTTGTAAAAGTTGGTAAGGTTGGATGCTATTTGCACGGTGACGGTTTGGCTAATGTTATCCTCAGTGATGGACTTGCTAATTTTTGCAATAACAAAGAATATAAGGGGAAATTACGCAAGCAGACTAATGATGGTCAAAAGGACAATCAGCAGTTCGACATTGTATTGAGCAACCCTCCGTATTCAGTTTCTTCATTCCGTCAGACAACTCGTGACTATTATACAGAACAAGATTTTGAATTGTACAACTCTTTGACAGATAATAGCTCAGAAATAGAGTGTCTGTTTATTGAGCGTACAAAGCAGTTGCTTAAAGATGGAGGTATCGCAGGTGTTATTCTTCCAAGTTCAATATTGAGTAATTCGGGCATCTATACAAAGGCTCGTGAGATTATATTGCAATACTTTGATATTGTAGCAATAGCAGAGTTGGGAAGCAATACCTTTATGGCTACCAACACAAATACTGTTGTTCTGTTCCTGCGTCGTAGAGACAATTATTTTGCAGCAAACACCAAGGCTGCAGTTGATACTTACTTCCGCACATTGAACGATGTAACCATCAATGGCATTGAAACACCTGCCTCAAAATATGTAGCTCACGTTTGGGAGGGACTCGATTATGCTGATTATGTTACATTGTTACAGAAATCACCAAATGAAAAAGTTAAAGCACACGAAATATATGCCGAGTATAAAAAGAAAATCGTTGCCAAGAATGATGCTAAGTTATATGAGGTAATATTAAGTACTGAAGCTGAAAAACTTTTGTACTTCGTTTTGGCATATCCTCAAAAGGTTGTTATTGTCAAGAGCGGGGAAAAAGATGTAGAAAAACGCTTCTTAGGTTATGAGTTCTCAAATCGTAGAGGTAATGAGGGAATCCATGCAATTCAAAAGGGCAAGAACATTGACGAGTGTACTAAACTCTTTGATGCTAATGAATATGACAATCCAGAGAAAGCCAGTACTTATGTGTATAGGGCTTTCAAGGGGGATTATACATCGCCAATCGCAGAAAGTATGCAATCTCATATAGTTCGAATACCTTTGATTGAAATGCTTACATTTGACAGAGACACATTCGAAAAAGATTTATCGTTGGCCGCAAAAAAAGTGAATTATGAATTGGCGTGGGGGAACGATAATTTAGAGGTTCTTGGAGATATTGCAAATATTCAGAAAGGGACATCAATCACAAAAGGGAAAACAACAGAAGGGAATATTCCAGTTGTAGCAGGTGGTAAAGATATTGCCTACTATCATAATGCATCAAATAGAGATGGGAATATTATAACAATAAGTGCTTCTGGTGCGTATGCTGGTTTTGTAAATTATTTTACCACCCCCATTTTCGCATCTGATTGTAATACTGTAAAATCAAAAGATGAAAGTGTTATATCAACAAAACTAATATATGTATTGTTACGCACTATTCAACCGTTAATTTATGAGTTGCAAAAGGGACAAGCGCAGCCTCATGTTTACGGAAGTGATATTGCAAATATTAAAATACCTGTTCCACCTATTGATGTCCAGAAACAGATTGTTGAGGAAATTGGCAAGGTTGAGAAGTCGGTTTCTGATTCTATGTTGCAGATTGAGAAGTGTGAAGGTGATATAGAAAGTTTGCTATCATCATTAAATTTTGCAGATAGTACGCTAAATGCAATTGCTCCATTTGCAACTAAATCTATTAAGTATAGCGACATAGAGTCTGAAACATATATTACAACCGATAATATGCTTCAGAACAAGTTGGGTGTGCTTCCATTTGAGGGAGTTGCAAATATATCATCTATCACGGAATATAAACCAGAGGATATATTGATTTCAAACATTCGTCCGTATCTTAAGAAGATTTGGTTTGCAGATAAAGATGGCGGATGTTCAAAAGATGTTCTTGTGCTTAGGTCTTCCGATGCGAATAAATATCTTCCTAAGTATATCTTCTATATGCTTCGTAGAGATTCCTTCTTTGACTATGTAATGGAAGGCAAAAAGGGTGTTAAAATGCCACGAGGCAACAAGGAGGATATAATGAAGTACAAAATCCCGATGCCTAATATTGATGAACAAAAACGCATTGTAGCCCAGATAGAAGCGTTAGAATTAGAGATTACTAAGGCTCGCACTTTGATAGATAATGCAGCGAGTGAGAAACAAGCAATACTTGATAAATATTTGTAATTATGGAAGCAGATGGTGCTATACAAGAAACATATAATATTTGGAGTTGGTTATTACCACTTATAAGTGGACCTATAGGCGCTTTAATCGGAACTTATGGCGGTTCTTATTTCTTACACTGGAAACAGGAGAAGAAAATTAAGAATGTGCGTTCAATGGCTGTTAAAGCGTTAGATATTTTCAAAGAATATGCTCAGCAAAAGAAGAATTATACTGATTCTGCTAATGAATTTAACACAAAGCTGAATGTCTCAGAAAAAAGAGCTGTTGTTGTAGCATTACACAAACTTGGAATTCCATTTGAAGCTCCAACCAGAGATACTTTTGATATTAAAAACATAAGATTAAAGGATATTGCTATAGATAAGGATGAAATTGTCGCAATGATTGTTCAAGTTGATAAAGGTAATTGCGATACACTCTTCTTTACTGATATTGAATCGTATTTCACTACAAATCTTAGACTTAATGCAGTTAGAAATGTAGGTAAGAAATATGTGGAGGAAGTCCATGCAAAAAGTTGGGTTGAGAAAGAAAAACCAAATACGATTGTGAATCCAGTAAATTGGTATAAACAGTTTACTCCAGGAGAACTTCAAACGATATTAGTGTTGAGAACACAATTAGCGAACACGGAATATTTTTCTCAAAACGGACTAGCTGATTCGAATAAGATAAAGGACCTAATTAGAGAAATTGAAATTGGATTGTGGGATAATTATCTATTCTATGATTATGATTCTTTTTCCAATATTCAAGCGCAACATAATTTAGCAAATGTTGTACAGAGTATGATAATGATGAATCAGCAGCAAGTCAACAATACGGCATTATAAAAACAGAATTAGTTGAAAGCAACTAAATAACAATGGCGATCACTTAATTGCGGTCGCCATTATTATATCTACTGCACCAAAAACCGACAAAATTTCCGCATACCGACTACTCGCGTCACCATTTTTATGCCAAATTGGCAGAGGTTTTCTTTTCTCACACCAAAAATAAGTTTGGCACACCTATTGCGACTATATAAAGCGTAGGGGCACCCTGATTAAAACAACAAAAGAAAGACTCAGGGAAAGAGAGCCACCTAGAAACATGAATTAATAACAAATAAAAAATAAACAATTATGGGAAAAATTATTGGTATTGACTTAGGTACAACAAACTCATGTGTATCTGTATTTGAAGGTAACGAACCTGTGGTAATCACCAACGCTGAAGGTAAGCGTACTACTCCTTCTATCGTAGCATTCGTAGAAGGTGGCGAACGCAAAGTAGGTGATCCCGCTAAGCGTCAAGCTATCACTAACCCTAAGCGCACTATCTACTCTATCAAGCGTTTCATGGGTGAAAACTTCGACGGCATGCAAAAGGAAATCAGCCGTATGCCTTTCGACGTAGTTCGTGGTAACAACGGAACTCCTTGCGTAAACATCGACGGCCGTCAATATACTCCACAAGAAATCTCGGCTATGACACTTCAAAAGATGAAGAAAACTGCTGAAGACTACCTCGGACAAGAAGTAACAGAAGCCGTAATCACAGTTCCTGCATACTTCTCAGACTCACAACGCCAGGCTACAAAAGAAGCTGGTATGATCGCAGGTCTCGAAGTAAAGCGTATCGTCAACGAACCTACTGCTGCTGCCTTGGCTTACGGTATCGACAAGGCTAACAAGGATATGAAGATCGCTGTGTTCGACCTCGGTGGTGGTACATTTGATATCTCAATCCTGGAATTCGGTGGCGGTGTATTCGAAGTGCTCTCTACAAACGGCGATACTCACCTCGGTGGTGACGACTTCGACCACGTGATTATCGACTGGTTGATCCAAGAATTCAAGAACGACGAAGGCGCGGACCTCTCACAAGATCCTATGGCTATGCCACGCCTCAAGGAAGCTGCTGAAAAGGCTAAGATCGAACTCTCTAGCTCTGCAAGCACTGAAATCAACTTGCCATACATCATGCCTGTGGGCGGTGTGCCCAAGCACTTGGTGAAGACTTTGACTCGTGCTAAGTTCGAACAATTGGCTCACCACTTGATCGAAGCTTGTAAGGCTCCATGCCAAGCAGCACTCGACGGTGCAGGCGTAAGCAAGAGCGAAATCGACGAAGTTATCCTCGTAGGTGGTTCTACACGTATCCCAGCTATCCAACAATTGGTAGAAAACTTCTTCGGAAAGGCACCTTCAAAGGGCGTTAACCCTGACGAAGTAGTAGCAGTGGGTGCAGCTATCCAAGGTGCTATCTTGAACAAGGAAGAAGGCGTGAGCGACATCGTACTCCTCGACGTAACTCCACTTTCTCTCGGTATCGAAACACTCGGTGGTGTGATGACACGCTTGATCGACGCTAACGCTACTATCCCTTGCAAGAAGAGCCAGGTGTTCTCTACAGCAGAAGACAACCAACCCGAAGTAACTATCCACGTACTCCAAGGTGAACGCCAATTCGCTCGCGACAACAAGAGCATCGGTCGCTTCAACCTCGCTGGTATCGCTCCCGCACGCCGCGGTGTACCTCAAATCGAAGTAACATTCGACATCGACGCTAACGGTATTTTGAACGTATCAGCTAAGGATAAGGCTACAGGTAAGGAACAAGCTATTCGTATCGAAGCTTCATCTGGTCTGAGCAAGGAAGAAATCGACCGCATGAAGGCTGAAGCTGAAGCAAATGCAGAAGCTGACAAGAAGGAACGCGAACGTGTGGACAAGATCAACCAAGCTGACTCAATGATCTTCCAAACTGAAAAGCAATTGGAAGAACTCGGCGACAAGCTCCCAGCAGAGCACAAACCTGCTATCGAAGCTGCACTCGGCAAGTTGAAAGAAGCTCACAAGGCACAAGACGTAGCTGCTATCGATGCTGCTATCGAAGAATTGAACAAGGCATTCCAAGCAGCAAGCGCTCAAATGTACCAACAAACAGGTGCTCAACCCGGTGCTGAAGGTTTCCAACAAGGCGGTTGCAACGGTGGATGTAATACTGGCGCTCAAGGCAACAAGGATGACATCCAGGATGCAGAATTCGAAGAAGTAAAGTAATCCTATATACTATATCAGAGATGAGAAACGAAGAAAGCGCGCCGCACGGTGCGCTTTCTTTTGTAAAGCACACAAGGCATCGCTCAATTGATAATTTTGCTGTTGATCTATTTGCTGGGCTTATTGCATATTATTGCTGTCCGGTAAAATTAATCTCTTACACATAGAAATTCTTGTTTTTTCAGTTGAATTTCTATAATGGGGCTTGTATGAGTACAACAGTCCATCAAACAAAGAGTTATCTGTGTTTACCGGACAGCAATAATTGCATATAATCTGCTACCGAAGGAACTGGGGATGAATATTGCATTTATTGACAAAAAGTAGAATAAGTGCATAGAGCTTATACCACACTCCTATTTTTTAACAGTTCAAAGCACATTATTTACATTTTTATATTTATTTTTGCAATGTCTTTCACGACTCTTTTGTGATGAGATAGGGAGTGTACTCTCTTTTTTCAGAGCAAATCAGTCCACGCCGAGCCTATTGTGGCAGGTGCTTCGATGGAGGCAGTTGTCCCTGGCGGATGGGTGGGAATAGTGAGAGATATTACATAATGAAGGCGTTTACTACGCACTGTTTGGGACTCTCTGAAATCTAGCAAATTTACAGAATGACCGTCTTGAACTCTGCAACGGTAGATGTCCTGTGGGTATGATAATACATACTCCTACGAACAGCCACGATTGTATCCATTTGGATGCAGTCCTTGGTGCGTTTATGGGTGGTTATATCATATCGGCGTGGACTCTAGCGTTGTCTGTTCAACGGTTATGGGCATTTGCTAGAGCCTCAGAGGGTGGAACGGACAACAAAGGTTCCACGCTTTTTTTGTAGCCGTACGTCAAACAGGTGTTTGATGATTGTTGACTCACAATGAATATCAGTTGCCCGCACTCTCCCCTAAGCTAGAGGGAGAGTGCAGAACACAATCTATATCATATGCTTCGCAAATAAAATTAACCAATAAATATTCACCTTCTAAATTCTAGCAATTATGAAGATTTTACAAAAATTATTACCCAAACTTGTCTTGCTCTTATGCTTGGGGGTAGGTTCGCTATCTGCTATGGCGCAGGTCGAGCGTGTGTATGCATCGGGAGAAATAACATTAGTTCCCGGTGGAGACACTGAAACGCAGTATTTTGCAGTCAATCTGGAGAATGCTGCAATGAACTATGTGGCCTATCAGATGGATATCGTTTTGCCTGACGGGGTAGAGTTAGCCTACTATGAGGGCGAACCTGATATCTATATTGACGACACCTCTATTTACCCAACCAATCGAAGCAAAGTGCCTTATCATTCTTTAGCTATAAAAGTAAACAAAGGTTTTATCCGTGTAATTTGTGCTGATATAGATGGTAATCGTGAGCTTAAGTCCAGAAGTGGCGAACTCTTCCTTGTAGGTGTTGTTGCCTCCCCTTATGTCAAACCAGGAGATATCAAGGTTGAATTGCGCAATGTGACATTCTCTGATGTGGACTTGAACGGTCCAACTTACGATTCTTTTGAGCCAAGTACTGTTGGCACAGCCTCTACCACCAGCACTCTCACTTTGAAGGTGTCAGCTTCGAACAAATTCAGCACTGCCATTCTGCCCTTTGATGCAGAATTGCCTGTAGGTCTCGAGGCTTATAGTTGTGAGTCTACCAATGGGGAAAACCTTGTGCTCTCGAATCAGACAAGTATGAAGGCTTTCACACCATATATATTATATGCGCCCAATGGGTATGAAGGTACGCTCTCGGGAACTGTGGATGCAGAAAGGTATGCTAAGCAAGCCACCGAAGGCTATTTGACTGGTACAGTTGTAGCCCACGAGGTAACTGGTGGCGAGGGACACTATGTGTTGCAAAACCAGGGTGAAGGCCCTATGTTCTATCGTGTAGGCGATACTTCATTTGGTATTCCAGCCGGCAAATGTTGGTTGACGCTTCCTGCATCGGCGCAAGGCGTAGCCTCTTTCCAACTGCATCGCCCGACGGGGATTGAGACTATTCCAGTCTCTACCATAGACGCCAGTGCTATTTATGATCTGAGTGGCAGAAGAATTGCCCACCCCTCAAAGGGCGTATATATTGTCGGTGGTAAGAAGGTGGTGAAGTAAACAAATTTGCCTTGACAATTTTAGAAATTAAACATTTAAATATAGCCTTATGAAAACATTTAAATTTTTCCTTACAAGCATTTTCCTACTTTGTTGTAGTGTAATGCAAGCCGAAGTGATTGATGGAATAAATTATTATTTGAATTCATCAGAAAAAACGGCTGAAGTCCGTAGTAGTTCAAATCAGTATTCTGGAGATATCATAATTCCAGAAACAGTGGAATATAATGGTGTGACATATAATGTGACTAGCATTGGAAGAGGAGCCTTCCATGGTTGCTCCAGCTTGACCAGCATTGTTTTGCCTGATGGCCTAACTAGCATTGGAAATAATGCCTTCGAGGATTGCTCCAGCTTAGATAGAATATATCTGCAAGGGGAAAGACCTTTTACATATAATCCTAATTCTCGCTTGTTTGAGAATGGAAGGGCTATAATTGTGCCTGAATCAGCGATAGATACCTATTGTACAGCAGAAGGATGGAGTGACAATGCTAAATATATCACGAGTGCTGAACGCATGAACCAGAGTATCGAAGTGATCGCTTCAAATACTGGGTCAAGTGTAAGAAATGCTATCGGGGATGACAAAGTGGCTGATGTGGTTGATTTGAAAATAAAAGGCACCATTAATAGTTATGATATCATCGTGCTTAACCAAAAGATGCCTATACTTCATAACTTGGACTTAAGTGAAGCACAGATTGTGGCATGCGATTATCCTTATTATAACAACTATTGTACTGCAGACAACCGACTAAGCGATTATTTATTTAATGCACATCCATCTTTGCGACATATAATTTTGCCTAAGGATATAACTGGTGAGATGGGGCAGTCTGTTTTCTCTTGTTGCCGCATTAAAAGTATTGTCATTCCAAATGGTGTGACTACTATTGGTAACAGTGCTTTTTGTGGATCAGCCCTTCAAGAAATTGTCCTTCCAGAAAGTTTGGTTGAAATAGGTAGTAGTGCATTTGCTACTAATAGTTCACCTAGTAATTCTAAATTAAATAAAATTGTACTGCCGCCAAATTTGAAAACTATAGGGTGGGGTGCTTTTAGTGGCACACCATTCACCGAAATTCGCCTACCCAGTTCTTTGAGGGAAATTGGTGGTAAAGCATTTGATGGTTGCGGTAATTTGAAAAAAGTCTATACTTACACCATTCTTCCCCTAAGCATAGCAGATGGTACCTTTAGCAATGCCGCAAACGCTGAACTCTATCTGCCTGAGACAAGTAGTGAGAATTATTATTTTGCTGCAGGATGGAATGGCTTCCTGAAGCATATCACTTTCAATGAATCCTATGAATACTTCTACTTAGCTGGTGACAAGGTGCTGAATGACAATACTGGCTACATCGAAGGTGAAGGTGACAAAAATCCTGATGCAGACATCAATCCTGGTGGCGGCCTCGTCGTAGAAGGTGAACAGAGAGACGATGAAACACCAAATCAAAGCCTGGGCGATGTGAATGTGGAAAGCGATGGTAATGGCAATAGCGGTAGTATCATGGGTGACAACAACCTGTGGATGGACAACCTGAACATCAAAATCAATGTGAAGGGTGGTCGCTGGTATTTCTTTGCTTTCCCATTCGATATCAAGATGGACAAAATCTCATTGGAAAACGGTAGCGCACACGTATGGCGCTATTATGACGGCGAAGAACGTGCCAATGGCAAGACTGGCTGGAAGAACGTGAATGGCAACAAACTGAATGCTGCACAAGGCTACATCTTCCAATCTAGTGGAGATGACGTATTGGTGCTCAATATCGAGGATGTACGTGTCAAGAAGGAAGATAAATACAATGAACTGGTGGCACACATGAGCGAAAATCTGAAGGATGCGAGCTGGAACTTCATGGGTAACCCCTATATGAGTTACTACGACCTGAACGATATGGACTATTCTGCTCCAGTCACAGTATGGGATGGTACAAAGTATGTAGCTATTCGCCCAGGTGATGACGACTATCACTTCACTCCATTCGAAGCCTTCTTTGTGCAAAAGCCAGAAGGTGAGGGAAGCGTAGATTTCGATGGCGATCAACAAATGACCCAAACTCAATCTAAAGAAAAGAAGGAAAAACAAAAGGCTGCACGCAAGATGCTGGTGAAGCAAATGGCTGGTAGCGACAACCCCAGAAAGTTGATCAACCTGACATTGAGTTGTGGTGAAGAAAACGATGGTACACGTATCGTATTCAACAATGCACAAAGCATGGCTTACGAAACAATGTGCGACGCGGCTAAGTTTGAATCTCAAGGCGTAATCCAATTCTTTACTATCGGTACAAGCAACGAACGCTATGCGATCAACGAACGTCCTGTGGACAATGGTATCGTCGGCGTAGGATATACTGCACCAGCTGCAGGTGAATATACTATCAGCGCTGCGCGCATGGATACTCCTGTATTTGTGAAGGATATGAAGACTGGTGCTCTGCACGATTTGCGCGAAGGTGGCTATACATTCAGCACCGAAGCTGGTACATACGCTCAACGCATTCAAATCTGGACAGAAGGTACTGCAACAGGTATCGGTCGCGTGAATGCAGAACAGGCAGAGGGCGCAGAAAAGGTGTATGATATGAGTGGCCGTGCTACAAACAAGGAAGCAAAGGGCGTGTATATCATCAATGGTAACAAAACACTGATGAAATAAGTAGCTTATGAAAAGCATCATAACAAAACTCACAATAGGGTGGCTCATCTTCGCGATGAGTCTGCCCAATGTGTGGGCGCAGGATGACTATAACCCAACGAATCCACCAGATCCACAACAACTCTACAACGTGATAGTGACTGCGTCTCCAACAGAAGCAGCTTCTACTTCAGGGAATGGTCAGTATCTGGATGGTGTGCGTGTTTACATTAATTGTTCGCTGAAAAAAACGGACTTTGTATTCAAGCACTGGACACTGAATGGCGAAGTGTATTCGAAAGACAGGAGCTTTTACTATACAGTTGGTACAGAGCATGCCAACTTTGTGGCGCACTTTGACTATGCGCCCACTTCTCCTTCTGACCCTTCTTCGAGCGATGCCTATCGTCTCTATCTGCAAAGCCATCCCGAAGGCGCCTGCTCGTTTAATATCGACAATGGCAAGAAGGTGGAATTTGACAACTATCAATTGGTGACAGCTTATCCTAACCAAAACTACGACTTCGTGGGATGGTATGACAACGGACAGTTGGTAAGTGAAAACATTTCCTTCAATTATTTGATGCCCGCACGCAAAGCAACACTTGTGGCTCATTTCAACTTCAACCCAGCAAGTCCACAAGACCCCGAGGGTGATGGTACGCAAGACAATGTGCAAACAACACAAACGGGAGATGTGACAAAAGACGGCGTGATCAACGTGAAAGACGTAGTGGCCCTGATCAACCGATGTCTGGATAGCGAAAGTGCTGAAGTCGGCCTCTACGATGTGACAGGAGATGGCAAGGTGGATGTGAAGGACGTCGTACAAGTGATAAATCTATCATTACAATAATAAGTGCAGCTTATGAAGAAAGAATATATTAAACCAAAAGCAATAAGCCTGAGCCTGCAAACCGAAGGTATGTTGGCGCAATCAGGACTGAAATATTCTGATAAAGAAGCAGACATGAACTCAGAAGTCCTGACCAAAGAAAAAATGTGGGATAGAGAAGGTATCTGGGAATAATTCCCCATTATTGTTAAACAGGAAGCGAGAATTCAAGCATTTGGATTTTCGCTTCTGTTTTTTAAGTATCACTAAGTCTGTAGAGATATTGTTCCCAAGAGCAAAGCAGAGTAAAACGACTCACGTTAGAAATGGCAAATTACCCCATCACTTCAAACCGATAAAAGGCGAAATATCCTTTTCATCTTAACCCCATTTTTCGTATAAAAATTACTAAGTCCATCTATTTTTTATTGCAAAAAATACATTTATGACAATAATTTTATTATGGGGGGGGGTAGTTAATTCAATTTAATTTTATACCTTTGCGGATATATAAAGCGTAATTCGTTTTACACTCATCAGATATCTAGACAATGGACCGAAATGGTCTAAATCAAGAGATCAGAAAACCATGTGATATGGGTGAAAACACGATTAAGGCACTAGTCCAAGGGTGGAGCGTGCCACAGGTTGACATAAAATAGTTGGAGAAGCGATGAAACTGGATAGTTCCGAAACTCTTGCTATACAAACTGACGTACGCCAAGGCGCACTAAGTGGAATTCGTATTTCTGAGCCAAAAACAGCATTTGGCCCGGAAATAAAGTCGTATCCAGAGGATACATCATCCACCACGCCATCTTGGTGCTACCTATACGTTCACAATAGCAAGATTAAGCACATCGTCAACCAATTAGAGTTGGACAAAAAAGTCCCCTACTTCGTACACCGCACCATCCATCATGCCAAACGTGGCAGCAAAGTCATCACGACCGAGCGCCCCACCGTGAGCGGTTTGGTGTTCGTGCAAGGCGACGTCAAGTATCTGCAGACATACCTCAAGGAAGCCCTGCCCGACTATCACTTGGTCAACGACTGCGCCACTCATCAAACCGCCATCATTCCTCACGAACAAATGATTCCCTTCATGCAAATCATGCAGCAGGCACCCGAGAACATCCGAGTCCTACTCAAACCCTTAGAACAATATGCCAAAGACAATACGTTGCTGCGCATCACCACAGGTCCGATGCAAGGGATGGAAGGATATATCGTCCGCATCAACCGCAATCGTCATCTTGTCATGAGCATTGGCGGGCATACCATCGCGATAGGCAATATTCACAAGGAGATGTTTGAGGTGGTGGAAGAAAACATAAAGAACTCATAAGTTTTAGAACACGAATCGCACGAATTTCACGAAATATCAGTCAAAAAGATTTATATCAAACTTCTTTGCTAATCGCAAAGTGAATCTCACTAATCGAAATTCGCTTGAATTATAATTTATTCTTGCATTCATAGTTTAAAAGACACTATATGATACAATTCAAGGAGGAAAGCTACAAAATCATAGGTGCTGCCCTTAAGGTTTACAACACTCTTGGGCATGGTTTCCTTGAAAGTGTTTATCACGAAGCTCTAAAAATAGAGTTTGATCGAGCAAGTATTCCCTATGATCACGAAAGGGATATCAAAATTTGTTATCAGGGAGTTGAATTAAAACAAACTTATAGAGCAGACTTTGTTTGCCATAATAAAATCATCATAGAGTTAAAAGCAGTCTCAAAATTAGAAGATTCGCACCGTTCACAGATATTCAATTATTTGAAAGCAACAAACCACAAGTTAGGGATTCTTATAAACTTTGGCAACCCAGACAAACTTGAATGGGAACGAAAAGTCTTATAAACTTCACTCATCCATCTAATCCAGCGAATTTAATCAAGGGGGGTGTTATTATTGTTTCCCTGTAATATATCCCTAATGAGTATTCGTGAGATTTATTTGCGCAAGCAAAAAGATTTGAGAGAAACTCACGTTAAAATCATTCCATCGAACATCAATTCGTGAAATTCGTGGTAGAAAATAAAAAACAATCTCGTCCTATAAATTCACCCAAGCCCACACGAGACTCCAACATAGAGCTGCTCCGCATCATCGCCATGTTCCTAGTTCTGTTGGTCCACACCGACTTCTACTCACTTGGCATCCCATCCACGAAGCACATCAGTCAGCAGCCATTGGACAGCACGCTACGTTTCCTGGTAGAAGCGCTCAGCATAGTTTGCGTGAATGTGTTCGTTCTCATTTCAGGTTGGTTTGGCATACGCCCAAAGGCGAAAGGCATCTGCAATTTTCTGTTTCAGTGCCTATTCTTCTCGTTAGGCATCTATGCCGTTACGTTGTTGGTTGGCACAAGTAAATTCTCGACAGACGGGTTATTAGGTTGCATCACACTTACGCGGCAAAATTGGTTTATCACCGCCTACCTGCTACTATACATACTCTCACCGATACTCAACGCCTTTGTCGAACACACACCGCGCCACATATTTCGCAATGTACTGCTTGCATTCTTTGCATTTGCATGCACCTACGAGTGGTTGGGCGGAACAAAATACATGATCGACGGTTATAGTCCGCTATCTTTCATGGGACTTTACCTGCTGGCACGCTACCTGCGTCTCTATCAACCCAGCTTAGCCAAATTCTCATTCAGTGCGGACCTCGCCATTTATTTTGGCATAGCAATTATAGCCACACTCTACTCCCTCTTTGGTCATCACATCATCGAGGTGAAGGAGTATCCCTGGTGGGTCTATGTCTGCCCCACCACCATCCTGGCTGCGCTCTACCTGTTCTTGGCGTTCACCAAAATAAGCATACGCAACCGCTTCATCAACTTTTGCGGCGCAAGTAGTTTCGCAGTATTCCTACTGCACACTCACCCCGAGGTAATGAGCCACTTCCGCACATTATTTCGCGACCTGCACGCCGAACTGCCTCCCCTACCCTTTTGGGGATGCACCCTGCTCATCCTCGTCGGGGTATTTGGCGTTGCCATTCTCATTGATCAGATACGAATCTTCGCCTGGAAAAAAGTTTTGGTCGCAACAGAAAAACACTTCATAAATAGCGAAGAAGCCAACATCACGAAGTCTTAAGAAGAACAGTTTCATAGATTCCACAGATTTGCGTGAGATTTCAATACAGCACGCCTCCCTATATCTATAGTCATTCCTTATGATTTGCGTGTCTTCACAATTGATTCAACATACAATACCATAATTAAAATGAAAGCATTCGTCGACAATTTTCTCTATCGTTATTTTTCAGCCAAGACCCTCCCCTATTGGGTAATCTTAGCATTAGATAGCTGCATCGTCATCTTCTCTGGCCTCATCACACGATACATTGAGGCTGGCGGTAATGGTTTTGTCAACAATTTCTGGCAATTCGCCACAGGATTAATTGTCACCGTATGCCTATTTTTCATCGGTTTCAAGATATTCCATACCTACTCGCATATATTGCGTTACTCATCATTCTCAGACCTATTCAAGGTAGCCTCAGCCACACTTGTCGGCTCCACCCTCACCTATCTTTGCAGTCTGTTTATCAATCCCAACAACAATATATCCATCATATTGCCAGGATTGCGAGAATCAGCCATACTGTTCGCCCTCACCACCATGTTTATGTGGGTAGTCCGTGTAGTAGTCAAGAGCATGTTCGATAGTATGCGACGAGACATCAATACCCAACGCACATTTATCTATGGTGTAAAATCAGTCGGTGTCGGTTTGGCAAAAAACATCAAAAATCAAACTCCCCAGCGCTATTCATTGGCAGGATTCATCAGTCCAGACGGAGAACTGGTAGGTCAATACCTCGTAGGAGCGAAGGTGTACAAAGACGATGAAACGCTGATTCAAAATCTCATCAACAAACGCGCCAAAGTCGTAATGGTATCTTCACTTCAGACCGAGCACTTCCGCACACGTCAGGAACTCATCAACAGTTTGATCGATCACAACATCAAAATCATGATGATACCCGAAGAAATCGCATGGGATGGCAAGACAGACTTCCGCACCGAACAACTGCGCGAAGTAGATATCGAAGACCTCTTGCCACGCGACAAAATCGAGGTAGACATGGAAGCCATCGGCAACCAACTCCGCGACAAAGTCATTCTCATCACCGGTGCAGCAGGTTCTATTGGTTCAGAAATCGTTCGTCAGGTAGCCAAGTTCAATCCCCAAAAGATGATACTGATCGACCATGCCGAAACCCCAATGCACGACATCCGACTGATGATGGCCAGCCAGTTTGCTTATATCTCATCCGAAAGCATCGTAGCCAGCATCACCAACCAGGAATTGATGGAGGAAATCTTCAAAGCTGGTCGTCCCGACTACGTATTCCACGCTGCAGCCTACAAGCACGTACCTATGATGGAGGACAACCCCTCTATCGCCGTACAAAACAACGTCTATGGTACACGCGTCATAGCAGACCTCGCTGTGAAATACCGCACCAAGAAGTTTGTGATGATTTCGACAGACAAAGCCGTTAATCCTACCAACGTCATGGGTTGTTCGAAACGTATCTGCGAAATCTACTGCCAATCGCTCAACAAGGCCATCGTCGAAGGCCAGGTGGAAGGTATCACCCAATTCGTCACCACTCGTTTCGGCAACGTGCTCGGTTCAAACGGCTCCGTCATCCCCATTTTCAAGGAACAAATCAAGAAGGGTGGTCCCATCACCGTCACTCACCCCGAAATCATCCGTTTCTTCATGCTCATCCCCGAAGCCTGCCGCTTAGTACTCGAAGCCGGCACTATGGGACAAGGCGGCGAAATCTACGTATTCGATATGGGCAAGCCCGTCAAGATCGTAGACCTCGCTCAGCGCATGATCAAACTCTCAGGTGCACAAAACATTGAGATCAAATTCTCAGGCCTGCGTGAAGGAGAAAAGCTCTACGAAGAAGTCCTCTCCGACAAAGAGCAAACCAAGCCAACACGCAATCCCAAAATCATGATAGCCAAGGTCCGCGAGTACGACTACGAACTCGCCGTGAAAAACGAAGACCGCCTGCGCGAAGCCTCATACACCTTCGACGACATGGCCATCGTCCGCATCATGAAAGAAATCGTACCCGAATACAAGAGTCAACACTCCAAGTACGAGGTCCTCGACGAGGAACGTTGAACGTTGAAAGAGGAACGAGGAACGTTGAAAGAGGAACGAGAAAAAATCGTTAAACGTTAAACCTTAATCGTTAAACGTTAAACCCTAATCGTTAAAAAGGAATCACTATCAAAACATGGATTATTTCTCATATAGGAATCTACGAGTCTATCAACAAAGCAAAACTTTTGTTGTTTTCATCTACGATTTATTAAAAATCTTCCCCAAAGAAGAGAATTACGCCCTATGTGACCAATTAAGGAGAGCAGCAATTTCAATACCTTCAAATATAGCAGAAGGGATGGGGCGCACATCTATTAAGGAGCAAATTCATTTCATTGAGATTTCATATGGTTCATTGAATGAAGTAATGTGTCAACTAGAATTGGCCCAGGAATTGCAGTATATATCTAAAGTTCAACTAGAACAAATAGAACAATATTACAGAGATATCGCAAAAATGCTCTCAGGGCTCAGGAATTCAAAAAGAGAATTGCTCACCCCTAATCGTTAAACCCTAATCGTTCAACATTAATCGTTAAACGTTAATCGTTAAACGTTAATCGTTAAACGTTAAACGTTAATCGTTAAATATATGAAAATAGCAGTAGCAGGAACCGGTTACGTCGGCCTAAGCATGGCCACACTCCTTGCACAACATAACAAAGTCATCGCCGTAGACATCATGGCCGACAAGGTAGAGAAAATCAACCGCCGCAAGTCGCCCATCCAGGATGACTATATCGAAAAGTTCTTTGCCGAAAAGGAATTGAATCTTACAGCCACCCTCGATGCAGAAGCAGCATACAAAGATGCAGAATTCGTCATCATCGCCGCTCCTACCAACTACGACAGCCAGAAGAACTTCTTCGACACCTCTGCCGTAGAAGCGGTCATTGACCTCGTGCTAAAGAACAACCCCGACGCAGTGATGGTCATCAAGAGCACCATCCCCGTGGGATATTGCCGTAGCCTCTACGTGAAGTACGCACAACGCTTCGCCACCGACCCTGCTCTGCAAGGCAAGAAGTTCAACCTGCTCTTCTCACCCGAATTCCTACGCGAAAGCAAGGCGCTGTATGACAACCTCTATCCCAGCCGCATTATTGTTGGCATCCCCAAACTTATTGAGCAATATGACGAGGAAAACAATGCGATAACAAATATTGCAGACGTAGAACGCCTCACTGAAGCCGCTCATACATTTGCTCAGTTGTTAGTACAAGGAGCGATTGGGAAGACTGAAGACAACGGACAACAGTCAACAGAAACTCACTCTCAACTCTCAACGTTAAACGTTAATCGTTCAACATCTCTCAACTCTCAACTTGAGCACAAGGGTATCCCTGTTCTCTTCATGGGCCTCAAGGAAGCAGAAGCCGTAAAACTCTTCGCCAACACCTACCTCGCCCTCCGCGTCAGTTACTTCAACGAACTCGACACCTACGCCGAAGTCAAAGGGCTCGACCCCCAAGCCATCATCCAAGGCATCGGCCTCGACCCCCGCATCGGTACACATTATAATAACCCCTCCTTCGGTTACGGTGGCTACTGCCTCCCCAAGGACACCAAACAATTGCTCGCCAACTACCAAGATGTGCCTCAAAACATGATGTCCGCCATCGTCGAGAGCAACCGCACCCGCAAAGACTTCATCGCAGATCAAGTTCTCCGCATGGCTGGTTGGTACGACTACACCGAAAACAATCAATACAATTATTCTCTCAACGCTCAACGTTCAACGCTCAACGTTCAAACCCCTCAAGATTCGTTCAACGCTCAACGTTCAACGCTCAACGTTCAAACCCCTCCCACCATCGGCATCTTCCGCCTCACCATGAAGGCCAACTCCGACAACTTCCGTCAGAGCGCCATCCAAGGCATCATGAAGCGCATCAGAGCCAAGGGAGCCAACGTCATCATCTACGAACCCACCCTACCCGACGGTTCCACCTTCTTCGGTAGCCAAGTCGTCAACGACCTCGAGCGATTCAAACAGCAATCCCAGGCCATCATCGCCAATCGTTACGACTCCATCCTCGACGATGTACAAGGCAAAGTCTACACCCGCGACCTCTTCCGCCGCGACTAATATCGTGGAACCACACAAATTAAATCTTATTTTTAGGAACCACTAATCCACACTAATCTGCACGAATAGTTTAACAACTAAATAAGTGTTGCTTGTCAACAAATTCGTGTCGATTCGTGAAGCAAAGCGCATTCGTGGTTAAACAAAAAAATAAGTGGCACTATTATTAAAGGAACCACAAATTTACACGAATCTATACGAATAATTTCATAACAAAACAAAAGTTGCTAGCCAATAATTTCGTGTCCATTCGTGAAGCGAAGCGCATTCGTGGTTAAACAAAAATATTTGTGGCATGCCTTTAGCCTCATAGTCTGTTGACCGTTGTCTGGCTCTAGCTCCGCCTCTTAACACATTTCAAAAAAGGTCTCATCTTTTTCAAAAAAGGTCTAACATAATTCAAACAAAGTCTTGACTTTTTTAAAACAAAGCCTAACTTTTTTAAAAGATACTAGCGATCCCCGTGATACGTGGAAAATTGCCCCTTAACCCTTAACCGGGCATAGCTCTTGTCTCTTGACCCTTGTCTCTTGACCCTTGACCCTAGTCCCTAGTCCCTAGTCGAGCTCCGCTCATCTTTCCTGTTCTACTGCCACTCTCGCCCTAAATCCCAATAAACACCAAGGAAGTGACAATGGCAGCAACAGTGGCAGAAGCATGGCAGCAAGTGCAACAATAACACTTACTACCACCCCTGCCGCCATCACTCGGAACACTGATAACCAAGGACTTAAACACAACAGTGGCAACAAAACAGCAAAATCCATTCAATCCCGTTGACAAAAAAACACATATATAACAGTGTGCCCCCCCCTATCGAGCTAACGAAGAATTAGCGAGATATCAGCAAACAAACAGTTCAATCCGTTTCATCACGTTGTTAAAAGAAATTATCAACATCAGAAAGAACATTAAATTGCAGGGCAAAGACTTTTTTATCTACAAACAAGTAGAATTTAAATAAAATATCATACATTTGTATTTGCATTATAA
>JAZQSL010000042.1:0-23232 GCA_045630125.1 Alloprevotella sp.
CTCTAGAGCCCCCTTCCCCCCCCAAAAAAAAAGAAAAAATTTTTCACCCCCCTACTCCCCATCTATTTACAGGCGGATTGCGCGTTTTTTTGACTGTTAAAAAAATTAAACAAACCGCATAAAGATGAAGACGGGGGTCGGCGTGTATGTATCTTTGCACTGTCAATCGTGGCCGCGATGATGTGAGTGAAAAAACTATTATTCATTATCAAAAAAAAAGTGTGAACTATCATGGTTGAGTAATCTCTTGAGTCATCTCAACGCGTTACCAACCGCTATTATTCATTATTATTAAAAAGAAAAAACTATTATGGTAAAGTACAATGTAATCCCCAGAAAGAATCCTATCAACAAGGAAGTGAAGTATTATGCACAGATGGCACCAGTGAATCCGGTGAAGTTGTCGGAATTGGCTGACTCTATCTCGGCGCAATGTACGCTCACCGTGCACGATGTGAAGGCAGTGCTCTCGGCGCTCCAGGAACATATCGCACAGCACTTGCGCAATGGCAACAGTGTGCGCTTGGGCGACCTCGGTTCGTTTCGTGCAGTGATCAAGAGTCGTGGCGCAAGCACCATCGAGGACTTCTCGGCCGGCAATATAAAGGGACTTAAGGTGTCGTTTGTGATGAGTAGCCCAATGCGCTACCTCCTGTCGAAGCAAAATCCTAACGTGAACTTCCAAATGGTGCGCCCCGAGGAAGAAAACGACGAAATGGGCGAAGACGAAACAGCATAGTGAATGAGGAATGAGATCTCTAGGGTCCTTAAGGAGTTTAAGGTCTCTAAAGTCTCTAAGGGCACACTCTTTCCCTAATGACCTTAAAGACCTTAAAGACCCTAATGACCTCTCTCCTCCTTAAAAAAAAAATGATGAAAGAACTTACCCCCATGACCCTATCTGCACTATTGCTGCTGGCGTCGGGCGCCGTGCTCGCCTATCTGGGCTGCTATCTGCCGCCACAGGGCGAAATATCGGACTCGGTGCTATGGTACACATCGCAATGCATCATCTATGCCGGATCAGTGTTTGGCGTGGCAGGCTATGTGAAAAGTATGGTGAACAAGAAAGAACAGACACCGCAGTGATAGAGAGATAGTGAGAAAAAAATAACAATAAATACACTAAAAGTAACTATGAAAAAGAGAAATATCAAGTATATCGTGATACACTGTACAGCATCGCTCAGTACGGCTGCAGTCAGTACCATCAAGAACGGATGGAAAGCGCGCGGATGGAAGAATCCTGGTTATCACCGCCTGATCGACGCCCAGGGCAAGGCACACATACTGTCCTCGTATGCTAATGTGGTGAATGGTGCAAAGGGCTACAATCAGACAGGCATACACATCGCCTACATCGGTGGCGTGGTGCGCAGTATGGACTATCGCAAATTGGTGCCTGCAGATACACGCACCCTGGCACAGCGACAGACGCTGGAACTGTTCGTGCGCGAACTGCACCAACTCTATCCTAACGCCAAGATAGTGGGCCACCGCGATCTGTCGCCCGACCTGAACAAAGATGGTGTCATCTCGCCCAACGAATGGACCAAGATGTGTCCCTGCTTTGATGTGAAGAGCGAATATGCAGGATTGATGAAGTGAGAAAGAGTTGAGAGAGGAAAGTTGAGAGAGGAAAGTTGAGAGAGGAAGAGTTGAGAGAGGAGTGAGGAATGAGAAAGAAAAAAAAGTATAATCCCGTAAAAATAATAAATATCATGGATGAAAAGAAGAGTAAGCGCGCAGTAAGTGTGCTGCAATGGATCAAAGCCTTGGTCAATACCCTGATCACCCTGTTTCGAGGGCAAAGGGATGAATGCGAAAAAGGTGAAAACAGGGCAGACAGAAAAGTAGAATAACAAAAGGAAATCTCACGCAAATCTTTGGAATCTATAAAAATTCTTCTAAAAAAATTCTTAGATTCTATGGATTTGCGTGAGACTCAATGCAACTTACCCTTTTTTTTGGTCAACAAATGTTGTATATTGTAAAAAAAACAATACCTTTGCGAAAGTATCATATACAATATAGAATATGAATCATAATACAATTAAATGGATATCATCCCTGGCTTTAGGCACAATGCTCTGCGTCAGTGTCTCGGCACAAAATGCCAAGTTCCAGGAAGGCATAAAGTACTACAACAACCATCAATATACAGCAGCCAAAGCATGCTTTGAGCAAATGGCAGCAGCAGGACATGTGGCAGCTACCTACAACCTGGGTATGCTCTATTTCAATGGTCATGGCGTGGCAAAAAACGAAGCCAAAGCCGTCGAATACTGGCAGCGAGCAGCCGAGCAGGGCAATCTGAATGCCCTCAACGAACTGGCCTACTGCTACAAGAATGGCTGGGGCGGACTGGTAGCCGACTCCGTCAAGGCAGCCGAATTGTGGTTGAAAGCAGCCGACCAAGGGCACACAGTGGCACAATATAATGTGGGCTATAGTTACCTGTATGGCGATGGTATGAAAAAAGACGAAAAAAAGGCAAGCGACTATCTGATTAAAGCTGCAGTGAAAGGTGATGCCAATGCACAATTCGAATTGGGCAGACTTTTCTATAATAAAAAAGAGTATGACCTGGCAGTAGAAAATCTGCAAAAGTCTGCCGACCAGGGCGACCACTATGCACAAACATTGCTCGGCGATTGCTATATAAACGGCAACGGCGTGAATAAAAATGCTGAAGAAGCAGTGAAATATTACAGAAAAGCTGCGCTGCAAGGAAATACTGATTCGCAATACCAGCTTGGGCTATGCTACTACAACGGCGAAGGTATAGACAAGGATTACGATTTGGCATACACATGGTTTGACAAAGCCGCCAAGAAATACCACTCCGACGCCCTCTACTACGTAGCCCTTTGCTACGAAAAGGGACATGGCGTGAAAAAGGATAGAATGGAAGCACTGGAATGCTACTACAAAGCAGCAGGACAAGGCCATGAAAAAGCACGAAAAGCACTGAAGAAATGGCCTAAAAGGAAAAAATAAGAAGGACAGAAATAACAATCATTTTGTATAATAAAATAATATTTTAAGAGTATGAAAAAACAATTATCTCGCATCTGTATGATGTCTGCGCTGATCCTCGGAATGAGTATCTGCGCTATGCCCGCCGTGGCGCAAAAAGTAAGCAAAAAGGCAGAAAAGTATTACAAAAAAGCTGAAGAAGCCAAAGCACAAAAGGACACCGAGGCCATAGTGAAATGGACCTTGAAGGCAGCCAATAGCGGACACACAGAAGCACTCGTTGATATGGGAATATACCATCACGATGGGGACTGGGTGAAACAAGACAGCGCAAAAGTCGTAGAATATTGGACCAAAGCAGCCGAGATGGGACATCCAGTAGCACAATGCTATTTGGGTACTTTGTACGAAGCAGGCTATGGCGTAGACAGAGATAGGGACAAAGCCATCGCATTGTGGACCAAAGCAGCCGAACAAGGCGATGCTATGGCACAGTTTAATATGGGTATGATATATAAGTTTGGCGAAGGCGTGGAAAGAGACTCGGTCAAATCATTCACATGGTTTACCAAATCCGCCGAACAGGGTTTTGCCAGTTCGCAATACAATTTAGCGTATTACTACTTCAACGGCATCGTGGCACAAAAAGATCCAGTCAAAGCCGCAGAATTGTTTGAACAAGCAGCCCAGCAAGGACACGTCAATGCACAATCTAATATGGGCAGACTCTATAGTATGGGGTATGGCGTGGAGAAAGATATGAACTTAGCCGTCGCATGGTGGATCAAAGCAGCCGAACAGGGCGATGCTGATGCAATATACGAACTGGGCGTGTGCTACAATAAAGGAGAAGGCGGCCTGGAATTGAATATGAAGAAAGGCGTAAAAATGTGGAGCATAGCAGCCGAAAAAGGTAATGCTTTGGCACAATATGCTTTGGCATGGTGCTATAACGATGGTGTGATAGTAGACAAAGATCCTGTCATGGCAGTGAAATGGTTTCGCCGAGTAGCCGAACAGGGCGATGCTGATGCACAATACGAATTGGGCATGTGCTATTACACAGGAAAAGGGGTGAGAATAAATAAAGAAGAAGCAGTGAAGTGGTGGAAACGCGCTGCCGAACAGGGTAATAAGAAAGCGCAAGAAATATTGGCAGAACTCAACAATACTGAGGCGAAAAATAAACTGGAATTGGTAGAACAAGAGGATATACCAATGAACAATGAAATGGTAGAAATACCTGCTACTTATCCTGGCGGTGAAACAGCAATAATATCACACATCGCCAAGAACCTGATATATCCCGAATCGGCTATCAATTATGGTATAGAGGGGGTGGTCACCTTCCGTTTTAAAGTAGATGCAGAGGGCAACGTGGATATGATCTACCTGGTGGAAAAAATAAAATATTCCGCCAATTTGATAGAAAGCATAATGACAAACGAAAATGTGGACGAAGCAGAAGCCAAAAGGAGAGCTGACGAAGCAGTAGAAGATTGCCACAGCGAAGCTGCACGCGTAGTGAAAAAATTGCAACGCTTCACACCAGCAAAGCACAAAGGACAACCCGTAGCCGTATATTTCACCCTGCCCATCCGATTCCAATTGCAGTAAAAGGGAGTAGAGAGGAAAGAGAAAAGAGGAGAGTGGAGAGAGAAGAAAAGATTAAGACACCCCCTCATCACAAACACCCTACCAAGTCTCGCCTAATTGTTTCAAAACTTTTTGCGCATCAGCATGGCCCTGCTGTGCCGCCTTGCGGTACCATTTTACGGCTTCGGCATAGTTTTTTGTCACACCATAGCCACTAGCATAGTACATACCCAACCAATATTGCGCCTTGGCATGGCCTTGCTCTGCTGCCTTGCGATACCATTTTGTTGACTCAGCATAGTCTTTTGTCACACCATAGCCATTAGCATAGCATACGGCCAAATTATATTGCGCCTCAGCATAACCTTGCTCAGCCGCCTTTCGCCACCATTTCGCAGCCTCTGTATAGTTTTGAGAAACGCCTTCGCCATTAGCATAGCATTGGCCTAAATTATATTGAGCTTTGCTCATTCCTTGGTCAGCCGCCTTGCGGAACCATTTCGCAGCCTCGGTATAGTTTCGAGAAACGCCTTCGCCATTAACATAGCAATGGCCCAACATGAATTGAGACATGCTATCACCTTGTTCTGCCACCTTTCGCCACCATTTCACTGCCTCGGTGTAGTTTTGTGTCACACCTTGACCATAATAATAGCATACGGCCAAATTATATTGCGCCTCAGCATAACCTTGCGATGCTGCCTTGCGATGCCATTTCACTGCCTCAGTGTAGTTTTTTGACTCTTTATAGAGTTCGCCCAACATTAGTACAGAAAGTGAATGCCCCTGATCAGCCGCCTTGCGGTACCATTTTATCGCTTCAGTATAATTGCCTTCTGTAGCAAAACGATCTCCTTTGCTAAACCACCCCTCGATTTCCTCTTGCGTTTGTGCAAAGGTGGGCACCAAGGTAAGCACAGAAATTAAAAGAACGAAAATGCGTTTCATCATAATATTATGCTTTAAGGGTTAATTTAATTTTCCAAATCGCTCACACTATGCAATAATTTTTTGGCAAGTTTTTCATCATTTTGTGCCGCTTCATGCCATAGGCGGATAGCCTTTTCATGATCCTCTTCACAGCACATACCGACGAAATGGAACATACCAATTAGCGTCTTTGCTTTGTAAAGTCCACTATCTGCAGCCATTTTTAGGTATTTGTAAACTGACTGGTAATCAGGTTCGCCCAAATCGCCTTCTCCATAAATCAATCCCATGTAAAGGGCCGCCTTCATATTACCATTAGCGAGAGCTTTGTCCAGCCAATAGAAGCATTTGCCCAGATCCTTGTCGATAGGATCGCCTTCATAGTAATGTACTGCTACCTCTACCTGCGCCTCGGTATCACCGGCTTCGGCCTGTGCCAGCAATTCGTTGAAAGCATTCATTTTTTGTGCCAAGTATGCGGCATATTCTTCATTGGAGTAGATACTGTCATAGGGCACATAGGTATAGTCGGCGCTGACGGTATCGACAGCGGTAGAGTCTAAATAAGCGTAGTAATCTTCGGCATAGACACTGTCGACAGCAGTCGAGTCTAAATAAGCATAGTAATCTTCGGCACAGGCACTGTCGACAGCAGTCGAGTCTGCATAGTCGTAGTAATCATAGGCACTGACGGTGTCGACGTAAGCTATGGTGTCAGCTTCTGCCATCATTTCAGCCACCATTTCCATATAGTCCTCGTAGGCTATGGTGTATTCCATCGCTGCGGATTTGAGCAGATGTTCAGCATATTTCTTCTTATCCTGAAACACTTCTTTCCAAATCGTTGCTTTGATGTATTCCACCTTTCTTTCCGACCAATTATATTGTTGTGCAGAGGCATGGGGTGCACACCACAGGGCGGCAAGTGTCATGAGAAAAGTAAGTAGTCTTGTTTTCATTTTCCTTAATGTTTTTTGAATTATGTCAGGGTTTGTGAGAGAGCAATTGGGTGTGAATCGTACTCGGGGGGCGAGGGGTGCAGCCTGGATGCTCTCTCTGAACTTTTGCCTCCCGCTATTTCACCGGCGAGTCGTGTCGTCTGTTTACAATTCAGAGCTGTTGATTTTGATTGTGCAAGACTTTCCGGTTTTGTCACCAGTATATTTATAGACCATAGTTGCACCTGCATCTTTCAGTGCTTTAATAAGCAATTGTGATGACGGTTCGGTTTTTAGTGCATTGATCAAATTCTTTTTGATATTAAGAGTATTTCTTTGGAGGAGTTCAACGGAATTTACAGTTTCGTCCATTTCATAATAGAATACAAATTCGTTGTTACTATATGTAACTTGAGTTCCTGTCATCCCACCTTCCAATTTTACAGGAAGTTGTGCATTTGTGACTTTGACTTGTTCCTTAAGAAACTCTTGGGGACTATATTCTTTTTCAGCGTTCAAGATATCTTTCAGGTCATTGGTCGACAAATTCATCTTTGCTGTCTTTTGTGTATCCTTTTCCACGTAAACTACTTCCAAGCCATAGCCTTCTGCTATCATCAGTTGAAATAATTTTTTTATAATGGGGGAGTTCATATACGAAAAACTTTGCTTGACGCTATGTTTTATCGATTGCTTATTGTTGTTGATAGCATCAATAACAAAAGTATATGTCTTATTAACGACAGCTTTGAACGACACACAGCCATTAGTGTGAGTGATGCTGACAATTTCGCCGACATCTCCAAGGGATGTGGGACAAGACATGTTCATCAGCTGTACAAGCTCTAATAGTTCGTTATCTGTCTTGATGTTGACACTGTATGGGGTGGGTGTATTAGTTCCTTCAAAATGAGAATCAGATATAGCGTTTGAATTACTGAAAGAGCAGAACAATATTAAAGCAAGTCCTAAAACGATTGTTGGTTTTGATAGGGAAAATAACTTTTTCATAATAGATTTTTTTTGGGGAGTGGTGTAAAAATGTATGATATGTTTTTTATAGTCTTGGCTGAAACTTTCTGTTGTCTTGTCTCAAAACTCTCAGCAGTTTCATCACTTTATGTCGAAACAAGTATGAGAGTAACCCATGCTGCCACCCCCATGAAATGGCGATGGCATGAGTCATATTGGCAAATGTATGCAAAATATTTGTATCTTAATATTGCTTTGGTAAAAAAATGCGAAAAAACAGCGAATGGGTTGGAGAATGATCGCCTTAAGCAGATGTCCACAAATCATCCTTACATCAAAGATGTTGTACTCTTATTATTGTAACCACGAATTTGCACGAATTTACACTAATGCCTTGCGGGGCATTTAAGACCGGATGGATATTAGTGAAGATTGACTAGCGCGACCTTCGGTTCGTGTTCATTAGTGGCTCTAAATAAAACATGTTCATTAGTGGCCTTATTCCCAGCGTATCTCGTGTATTTCTCGGAATCTTTGGACTGCCTTGTTTTTACACGAATCTTTTGGATCTGTAGAATACCTGTGATACCCGTGATACGTGGAGCTCTAAATAAAACAAACGAGTTTTCGTGGACAACACCTATATTATTGCCAAAATTAAAGTCTGTGTCCAGCCCCAGCGAATTGCAACCTTGCAACATTTTTATACTATTTCTGGTGCGATATGGTTGTAATATTGTAAAAAATGGTCAAAGATGGATAGAAATATTTACTTTTGCAATAGGAAGTAAGAATGGACTACTAAAAAACAGATTGCTTATGAGACGAATGTTATTGAGTATTTTCCTGGTGGTGGCGATATTTTCCTTCGCACAGCCATCGAGTGCACAGGGCGCTATTATAAAGAAAGCAGTCAAGGGTGTGACGAAAGCAACGGATGGCGCCATATCGAAAGGCATAAACACAGCCAAATTCACGGAGGGTATCAGATTCTATCAACAGCCTTCGGTGTCAGGCAAATCTGTGTCAGGGGTGTCCAGCACCCTGCCCAAGAACTTATTGTACGACCATAAAAGTCTGCTCCAGCCATTGTCCACGGTTAAGCTGAAGGCTAAGAACTATGGCGTGAACAAGGGTGTGAACAAAGGTGTGTCCGCGAAAACGAACAAAGGCGCAGCAGGTCAAAAGCGCAGTAACTCTGCCAGAGTAGATATACCCGATATGCCCTCTGATTCGCTCCACAACTCTGGCGGCAAACCTCAAAGCGTCAGAATGCTCGACGAGCGCAGATTTCTGTTTTTTACCTGTCTAAAGTGTGGCGGCTCGGGCAAAGAAAAAGTGTGGAACGCACAGACCAAGACGCACAGCGAAAAGCAATGTGAAGTGTGCAAGGGTGTGGGACGTATCGGCATGAGATAAAAGCCTGACAACTCTTGACAACCCCTAATAATAGCGAATATGAAGAAAAAGAAAATCCTATATACCCTGCTCTTTATCTTGGTGCTGGTCGTGCTGTGCTATGCCACCTTCACCTTTCACAAACTGCGCGACAGACAGTCTGCCAGCGTGCAAATCCCCGACTACGTCAAGCACGAACTGATCGACGAGACGATGGGCGAGACGCCCGAGGAAATCGCTGAATCTTGTTCGGAACTGACCTGCGACTTGTTGCAGTTTTCCTTCGATCAGACCCCATTGTTTCAAGGCGGCGTGTCGCGGGCACACTGTGTGACCTACGCCAAAGTGTGCGCCGAGTTGTGCAACATCGCCTACAAGCAATACGGCATCCAGGCTCATGCCCGACCCGTGGTGGGCGAATACAGTATGCTGGGCATCAATCTCCACAAAGTGGCGCAGGCTCTGTTGCCCGCCAAATACGATCCCCTGTTCAAGGATCACGACGTGGTGGAAGTGCAATACGACGGCAAGACCATATACATCGACCCATCGCTGGACGATATCCTGGACTGAGACAACCTGGCATAGTCTATCGGTATAGGAAAAGAATATTTTAGACAGAAAAGAGGAATTTAGTGTGAATAAAAACAAAAACAGAATATTATGAAAAAGTTATTATTAGGTGTATTGGTCGTATCGTCATTGTGTGCATTACAGTCTTGTGGCGACTCCTCTAACCAGAAAAACGTAGAGATAGACTATAATCTGCGCGAAAAAATGATGGAACCTGTGAAAGATGTGGTAGTGCCACTGGAGGTAGATTCAGCATATGAGAAGTATAAGGATAATTCACTTACCACAGGACAGCGCCCCTATGGAAAGGCTAAAGTTAGTGGTTATGATTCAAAAATCACAGTCAGAACATCGCCTGATTCAGAATTGGATGTAGTAGTTATACTCAAACAAGGGGATGATATTGTCAAGAATGCTTATATTTGCGCAGGCGATTCCTATTCATTTGATTTACCCAATGGCGCATACCAAACCTTCTTCTATAGTGGAAAAGGATGGAATCCAGAAAAAGATATGGGGAACGGAAATATAGGTGGCTTTGTGAGTGACGAAAGTTTTCAGAAAGATTCTCCACTGGCAGTCGAATATCAAGAGTTGATATATGAGTTGATTCTACAACCAGATGGCAATTTTCAGACCAAGGAAAGTGATCAGGATGAAATGTTCAAATGATCATTTTGACGGCAGTAGACTTGAATAAAAACAAAAGTATATAAACGATAAAAAAATACGAGGATGAATAATTACAATGGCGCAAATGAAGTGGAATACGCCCGAAGTTTTGAGCGCAGCGCAGTCAATACGGTATTGAAGAACGTCTATCTGTGGATGACTGCCGCATTGGTCATTTCAGGACTTACGGCGAAGATCACGTCAGAGCATAGTTTTATATCAGGCGATGTCACTATCAGTATGGGTATGGCTTGGGTGATCTTTTTCGCTCTTTTGGCCTATTTGATGTTTGTTCCCAGGCTAATGCTCAAACTCTCCTTTCCGATAGCAGCCATTCTCTATACCGGATATGCTGTGCTAATGGGGTGGTTGATGTCGTATATTTTCATTGTATATACCGCCTCTTCGATAGCCAGCGTCTTCTTTATCACAGCCGGCACCTTTGGTGCCATTTCACTCTACGGTTACACCACCAAGCGCGACTTATCTTCGTGGGGTACTATCCTGCTGATGGGGTTGATAGGATTATTTATAGCCAGCCTGGTGAATCTGTTTTTACAAAGCGAGATGCTCTATTGGATTCTTACGTATGTGGGTGTGCTCCTTTTTGTGGCCCTGACGGCCTATGATACGCAGCGCATCAAGGATATGATCAACGAAATGGCAGGGGACAGTGATGCCAGTCGCAAAGTAGCCCTGTTTGGTGCAATGATACTCTATCTGGACTTCATCAACCTGTTCTTGCGCTTACTCCGCATCTTTGGCAAAAGGAAATAAGAGAAACATTCAGGCAGAATGGTCGGGGGAAAATCCCTTCGATCATTTTGCTTTTTTGTTTTTAGGGAGGAACATTTCGCGGTTGAAATTATCAGAACCACGAATCTTCAGTGGTTGAAAAAGAAAATTATCAGAACCACGAATCTTCACGAATCCCCACGAATCCCCTTCGGGGTTTCAACGGCTCAACGATTATTCGTGTCCATTCGTGTCATTCGTGGTTGAAAAAATATTCATTTGCGGTTTTATTCGCGGTTGAAAAATAAAAATTGGTGAACCACGAATCTTCACGAATCTTCACGAATCCCCTTCGGGGTTTCAACGGCTCAACGATTATTCGTGTCCATTCGTGTCATTCGTGGTTGAAAAATATTCATTTGCGGTTTTATTCGCGGTTGAAAAATAAAAATTGGTGAACCACGAATCTTCACAAATCTTCACGAATTCCCTTCGGGGTTTCAACGGCTCAACGATTATTCGTGTCCATTCGTATCATTCGTGGTTGAAAAAAATATTCATTTGCGGTTTTATTCGTGGTTGAAAAAGAAATCTGCGGTTTGAAAACCTCTAAATTCTTCCAAGAAAAAGTCGTTCCGGAATTCAAAAAAAGTCTTATCTTTTTCAAAAAAGGTCTTACTTTTTTACGCACCGCAACTCGCTCATTCAGTGGTTGTTCCACTGTTCGATATTAGACGCCCCAATGAGACGTCTCTACGTGAGATGGGGTGTGAATAAAGTCTCTAAGGAGCCTAAAGACCTTAAAAAACAAATAAAATAATCCATTAATATAAAATCAATCATGAAACGCATTCTAATTCTTTTTATCTCGCTATTCACCCTAATCCCAACCTTTGCACAGTCACAAGAGGAAATCGAGGGGTGGTCTCAAAAGGGAGTAGAACTCTACGAACAAGGCAACTACACTGAAGCAGTAAAATGGTGGCGCAAGGCTGCTGAGCAAGGTCATGTTATTGCCCAATACAATTTGGGTAATAGATATTATAAAGGCGAAGGTGTGCCCCAAGACTACACCGAAGCCGCAAAGTGGTTCCGCAAGGCCGCTGAGCAAGGTTATGCTTCTGCGCAATACGGTTTGGGCTGGTGTTATGATAATGGCTGGGGTGTGTCCAAAAACTACGCTGAAGCCGCAAAATGGTACCGTAAGGCTGCCGAGCAAGGTATTGCCCAAGCGCAATACAATTTGGGCACGTGCTATGATAAAGGCGAAGGTGTACCCCAAGACTACACCGAAGCTGCAAAATGGTACCGCAAGGCCGCTGAGCAAGGTGAGGCCCTAGCGCAATGCAATTTGGGCACGTGCTATTACAATGGCCAAGGTGTGCCCCAAAACTACACCGAAGCCGCAAAGTGGTGGCGCAAGGCTGCTGAGCAAGGTGATGCTGATGCGCAATACAATTTAGGTGTGTGCTATTTGAATGGCAACGGTGTGCCCCCAAATAAGGCGGTTGGCATAAAATGGATTAAAAAGGCGGCACAGCAAGGTGATGAATATGCTAAAAATATTTTAGAAGGCCTGGGCGAGAGTTGGTAGGGTTTCTCTGGTGGACATTGCGGTTAGTGCTTGACCAATGAAAATTCGTGAATATTCGTGCCGATTCGTGGTAAAACAAATCTACGTGGTAAGGCAAAATACACGTGATACGCGAGATACGTGGAGAATATAAGACGCCCCAATGGGACGTCTCTACGTGAGATGGGTGTGAATAAAGCCCCTAAGGACCCTCCCCTCCCAATCTACAACATTAAACACAAACAATATGACTAAACATCAACACTTCAAAGGACTGACCGAAGCGGAGGTTTTGCAGAGCCGCGAGGCGCATGGCGTCAATGTGCTCACCCCGCCCGAGAGGGAATCCTTGTGGAGCAAATTCATGGAGAAATTCCAGGATCCACTGATACGCATCCTGCTCGTGGCGGGTGTGTTGTCCATCGGTATCGCTTGCTACGAATACTGGGGGCTGCATAGCGCACACGGCGGTGCGGTGTTCTTCGAACCCATCGGGATCTTCATAGCCATACTCCTTGCCACAGGACTGGCGTTCTATTTTGAAATGATGGCGGAGAAGGAGTTTTCTATTCTCAACCAAGTGAACGACGACGAACCCGTCAAGGTGATACGCGGCGGCAACACTATCGAGATACCCAAGCGCGACGTCGTAGTGGGCGATCTGGTCATTCTGTCTACGGGCGACGAGGTGCCTGCCGACGGCGAATTGCTCGAAGCCGTTTCGTTGCATTTGGACGAATCGACCCTGACCGGCGAACCCGTTTGTGCGAAGACGACGGCCGAAGCAGAATTCGACCCGGAAGCCACCTTCCCCAGCAATCACGTGATGCGTGGTACCAAGGTGATGGAGGGGCACGGCGTGTGTCGCGTATTTGCTGTGGGCGACAGGACCGAGAATGGCAAAGTCTTCGAAGCCGCACAAATCGACGATAGCGTCAAGACACCGCTCAACGAACAGTTGGACGGCCTGAGCCGTGTTATCACCAGTTTGAGTTATCTCTTTGCCGGATTGGTGATCATCGGCCGCCTGTTGGTCTACTTCGAGTGGAACGCTTGGGCATACACCTTGCTCCTCCCAATTGCTTTGTTCTTCTATTTAGTAGTCAAAAAGTTTCCAGAATACAGCAAGCAGAAATGTATCGGCATCATCGTAGCCTTCTTCGTGATCTTCATGGCGATGGTACTAGGCGCATTCGAAATGGTGCACCCCGGCGAGGAAGTGACCGAACTCCTGACCAGCACCATGCAGACCCTGATGATCGCCGTCACGCTGATTGTGGTGGCGGTGCCCGAAGGTTTGCCCATGGCGGTGACATTGAGCCTAGCTTACAGCATGCGCCGTATGCTCAAAACGAACAATCTGGTGCGCAAGATGCACGCTTGCGAAACGATGGGCGCCACTACGGTAATCTGTACCGACAAGACGGGTACGCTGACGCAAAACCAGATGCGTGTGTACGAGACCAAGTTCTATGCGCTCAAAGATCAACAACTGGGCGACGATGCGACGAGCCTGCTCATCAAGGAAGGCATCGCGGTCAACTCTACCGCATCGCTCGACCTGTCCGACCCTGCACGCGCCAAGGTGCTGGGCAATCCTACCGAGGGCGCTTTGCTGCTGTGGTTGAAGGACTGTGGCGAGGACTATCAGGCGTTGAAGGAAAATACGACTTTGATAGAAGAACTCCCCTTCTCGACCGAGCGCAAATATATGGCTACGGTGGTGACCTCGGCCAGCGGACAACGTGTGCTCTATGTCAAGGGTGCGCCTGAAATCGTCTACGCACTCTGCAAAACTACTGCGGAAAATGTAGAAAAGGCGGAGATCGACGCACAACTCCTGGCTTACCAAAACCAAGCGATGCGTACATTGGGCTTTGCTTACCAAGTCCTCGGTGATGGAGATCAGACTATCGCCGAAGGTCGTGTCGTAGCAGACGAATTGACCTTCATGGGCGTCGTAGCCATCGCCGACCCTGTGCGCCAGGATGTACCCGCTGCCGTAGCAGAATGTATGGGCGCAGGAATTGCCGTGAAGATCGTGACAGGAGATACTCCGGGCACAGCCAAGGAAATAGGCCGCCAAATCGGTTTGTGGAGCGATGCAGATGGCGAACGTGCTATCATCACCGGTCCGGAATTTGCAGCGTTGACAGATGAAGAGCTGGACGAACGTGTCCTGGACCTCAAGATTATCGCTCGTGCTCGTCCGATGGACAAAAAGCGCCTGGTAGAATCTCTGCAACGCCTGAACCAAGTCGTATCAGTGACCGGCGACGGTACAAACGATGCGCCAGCCCTGAATGCAGCCCACGTAGGTCTGTCGATGGGCGACGGTACTTCGGTGGCCAAGGAAGCCAGCGACATCACCATTATCGACAATTCGTTCAGCAGTATCGGTCGCGCCGTGATGTGGGGCCGCTCGTTGTATCAAAACATTCAGCGCTTCCTGTTGTTCCAATTGACTGTCAACGTAGCCGCATGTTTCATCGTGCTGTTCGGTGCATTCATGGGTACAGAGTCTCCGCTCACCGTCACCCAGATGTTGTGGGTCAACCTCATCATGGATACCTTCGGCGCTATGGCATTGGCTTCGCTTCCCCCTTCACCAGCCGTGATGATGGACGCGCCACGCGACCGCGGTGCCTTCATCTTGAATCGCTCTATGTGCTATAATATTGCAGGCGTAGGTTTGTTCTTCTTTGCTCTGACCTTGGGCTTCCTGTACATCTTCCAGCACGCCGATATCACCTGCATGTCAGACTTGCTCCACTTGCAATTGGGTGAAGCAGGTCGCGTAACGCCCTACGAGCAGACCCTGCTCTTCTCTATCTTCGTATGGACGCACTTCTGGTACATGTTCAACACCCGTTCGTATGCGGCGAACAACAGTTACTTCCGCCTGAAGCAAAGTAGCGGTTTCCGCACCATCGTCGGTGTGATCATCGTGGGTCAAATCATCATTGTGGAATTGCTCTACAACTTCTTCAACGTAGAACCCATGTTCCACACCCCCGACTGGCAAATCAACACCACCGGTATCATCGACTGGCTCGTCATCGTCGGCGCCTCATCGCTCGTACTATGGATCCGCGAACTCTGGTTTATGGTGAAGAAAAAGTAAGCAAATTGCTGCATCATAATATAGTAAGCAAGGTTGGCATTATGGCTAACCTTGCTTTTTCTTTGCTTTGCAAGGTTGCAATTTCTTCTTGTTGTTTTCTTTTGGTTTTACTTATAATATTACAAGAATTGCAAGGTGTCTGTAAGAAGTTTCTACCTTTGCACTATACAAAAGGGAAGCGCCAATATGGCATTACAGAAACTGATATTTAACCTATTGTTTAATAACTTAACACCTTACTAAAATGAGAAGAAATTACGAAGAAGACTTCTATGAAGATGAAAGAGAAACTTACAACAATTATCATGGTTCTTACGCACAAGATGTAGAGGGTTGGAGTGACCAGGATATTGATGATGTTTTTGATGGTGATCCAGATGCTTATTGGAACATTGATTAGTTAAAATGAAAAAATAGAGAACAGTTCCACAATGTCGCATGTGGAAGATACAAACAGGGTGTGTTCAACGAGATTTGAACATACCCTGTTTATTGTGACACTATCTAGTATCCTATTGGTACAGTCGGATTTTAGTATTTTTCTGTCACTTTAAAGTTGTACTTCTTGCCTGACTGTGTAGCGAGGAAAGTACCATAGTAAACACGGCCCTTGATAGTACCTCTGAAAAGACCAGTTTCTCGGCCATTTTGGTCGTATTCAAACAACAAGAGATAGCCGCCATTATGACCCATAGTCACGTGAAGTCTGTTTTTGGGACCCTTGCTCTTGTAATAATATGACCCCTCCATAGTAGCGAAATTCAGCGTCATGCAGATAGCATACTTACCGATATAGCCTTCATAAACTGCAATAGCATCATCAGTCCTGTCCACCTCCTGCACTTCAGTTGTTTCAGGCAGATCGTTCAATGGTTCGTTTGTAGAAGCATAGATGTTGCCACTCACGAGGAATGCGAATACGACAGCGAGGATGCAGAGTACGCCTCTGCCGCTCTTTAGAATTTGTTTTTTCATAGTTTGTTGGTTTTTTTGTTTTTGGTAAAAAATGTATAACTTTGCAAATATAAGACTTATTTTAAACAGGGTCAAATGTTTTTCAAAAAAGAGTAAATATAATTTCGACAATGCGTAACCTTCGTTTCTATATCTATACAGCTCTGTTGGTCGTGGTCGCTCTGCTCGTCGTGCCCTATTTCTGCGATTTGATGGGCATCCTCTTTTTGTCAGCCACTCCCATTCTGTCGCAACTTTCGCTCTACCAATGGGTGGCTGTGGGTATGGTGTTGATGCTCGTGGCAAAGCGTATATTGGGCAGCAATTTCGGATGGCTTGAGACGTTCAGTCACGAACTGACCCACACCGTCGTAGCCCTGTTGCTATTCAGGCGGGTGCACTCCTTTCATGCTGCCGAGGATGGCGGCTTGGTTTCTACGAGTGGTAGCATGGGGCGCGGTATGATACCGATGTCGCTGGCGCCCTATTGTTTGCCAATATTCACTTATTTACTTTTGCTGATCCGTCCGCTGATAGGTGTTCACGGCATTTGGATATTTGATATTTTGATCGGTCTGACCCTTGCCTTTCATCTCGTCTGTTTCAACAATCAGACGGGGCGCCATCAGACCGATATCAATCGCTATCCCCTGCTCTTCGCCTATGGTTATATCTATTTGGCACGACTCATCAACGTTTGCATCTTGCTCGTCGCTTTCTTTCCAGGCTACAACGTCTTCACCTCAATATGGCGCCTGCTCTGTGCGTGGTACGACAATCTGTTGGCTATTGGTGCGTGGTGGTGAAG
This sequence comes from Alloprevotella sp., assembly GCA_045630125.1. GTDB lineage: Bacteria > Bacteroidota > Bacteroidia > Bacteroidales > Bacteroidaceae > Alloprevotella. The sequence continues at coordinate 17,253 of JAZQSL010000042.1, forward strand.
TGGTGTGAGCGGCTGTCGTCAAGATAGCAAAAGGCGCCTGTAGAGATGCCCCAATGGGACGTCTTAAATTCTCCACGTATTTTTTATTATCAACAGATTACACTGATTTCACTGTTTTATATTCTCCCGAATTATTTGTTTTTACCACGAATTGGCACGAATATTCACGAATTTTCATTGGTCAAGCACTAACCGCAATGTCCACCTGAGTCAGGGGGACGAGCACCAAAGGTGCGGAGGGGGTATGTAAATGAGATATCTCCACGAATGATTAGTTTTACCACGAATCAACACGAATCAACACGAATTTTCATTGGTCAAGCACCTTACTTTTTGGGGTGGAGGAGGGTAAAAGTTTTTTGTAGCGAGCGCTGTGCCTACGCTAATTGTTCGTCATTTTGCCAAAACTCGATAGTACGCCCGAAGCGTTGCAGCGTCGTGCGGCTCACCCCTATTGGCATACGGGGACCGGGTACGCCGCTGCCTAGGACCACGGGGGAGAGTTCGCGCCACGCTTCGTCCCACAGACCGCGGTCGACGAAGGATTGCAACGTCTGACAGCCGCCCTCGACCAGCAATGACTGCACGCCGCGGCGATTGAGCGCTACGAGCAGGGTGTCGATGTCCGAACAAGCCTCGAATCCCGCTGGCAATTCACCCTCGGAAGGATTGCCCAGCACGATGCGCAGGGGCGAGGGGCCGTCCCACAGGCGAGTGGTCAGCGACGGGCGGTCGGACAGCAGTGTGGTGTGTCCCACCAATATGGCGTCGTGAGTGGCACGCTGGTGGTGCACACGTATCGACGAGTGTGGCGAAGACAGGGCTACGGGCGCACAGGTGGTAGTGGGCGAGAGGTTGGAACTGGTGATGTGGCTCTCAGCCTCAGCAGCGGTCTCGGTAGTAGCAGCGGTAGAGAAAACTTCGTCCTCGTCTCTCCAGCGTCCGATGAAGCCGTCGGCACTGACCGCCCACTTCAGCGTGATGAACGGGCGGCCCTGAGCATGACAGGTGATGAAGCGGCGATTCAGGGCTTGACACTCTGCCTCGAGCACCCCGACCGTCACGTCCACACCAGCGTCGCGCAACATTTGTATGCCACGGCCAGCTACCTTTGAAAAGGGATCCACACACCCCACCACCACGCGAGGTATGCCCGTGCGGATGATCAGTTCGGCACAGGGCGGTGTGCGACCATAGTGTGCACAGGGTTCCAGACTGACGTAGATGGTGCTGTCGTGTAGCAAATGGCGGTCGCCCTCCTTGACGGACTTCACCGCATTGACCTCGGCATGCGCCTTGCCGCAACAGATGTGAAAGCCCTCGCCGATGATGCGATCTTGGTGCACGATCACTGCGCCCACCATAGGGTTGGGGGCTGCGCCCATTTCGCCACCGCGCGCCAACTGTATGCAGCGACGCATCCATTTCTCGTGATTTGCCTCTATATTCATATTTTCTTTGTATTTTTGTGGGATGGGGGCTCTAGGTGGTCTAGAAGGTCTAGATGCTCTAGATAGTCTAGAATCTCTAGATGGTCTAGATTTTCTAGAATCTCTAGGCTCTCTGCCCTCTCAACTCTCAACCCTCCTCTCTCAACCCTCCTAAAAATGTCTTCACTATTTCAAATATCCGCCGGCGAAATGCCACTGGGGCAATTGCACCGCCACATCACCGCCGTTCTTGCCGCCCGCTATGATGTGGGCGAAGCTCGTGCCCAGGCCTTCATCCTGCTCGAGGACGCCTTTGGTGTGGCCCGTCTCGACGTCTATGCCGACAAAGTTAGGTATTTTTCTTCGGAAGAGTGCCAGCGCTTGCTATCTATTTTGCAATCCTTGGGCGAAGGTGTGCCCCTGCAGTATGCTTTGGGCGAAGCCAAATTCTGCGACCGTGCCTTTGCCGTAGATGCTTCCACCTTGATACCGCGCCCCGAGACCGAGGAGCTGGTCCACTGGTGTGTGGCAGAAATCCAGGCACATTTTGGGCCCAGCCCTGAGGCGGCAGAAAAAGGTCAGACCTTGTTGAAAAAAGATAAGACCTTTTTTGAAAAACATCAGACTTTTTTTGAAAAAGGTTTGACCTCGGTAGAAGGGGGCAAAAACTCACCTTTGTCGCAACAAGAAGGTGTCTTGGTAGAGCGGAAAAAAAAACTGCTTGATGTCGGTACGGGTAGCGGTTGTATAGCCATATCCTTGGCGCTGGCTTTGGGAGCGGAATGGCAAGTCCAGGCTTGGGACATCTCGCCCGACGCCCTTGATGTAGCCCGCCGCAATGCCCTGCGCCACGGTGCTACGGTAGATTTTCGCCAGCAGGACGCGCTGGACACCTCTGCCGTCTCAGACCGCTATCACGCCATCGTGAGCAATCCGCCCTATATCTGCGACAGCGAGCGCAACGAGATGGCATCGCACGTGCTGGACCACGAACCCCACGCCGCCCTGTTTGTGCCCGATGCCGACCCGATGCTGTTCTATCGTGCCCTGGCCACCCTGGCGCGTCGCACCCTGATGCCCGGCGGTCTGCTGATGGTCGAGATCAATCGTGCCTATGCCGCCGAAACGATGGCCGTCTTCGAGCAGGCAGGGCTGACCGATGCCACCCTGCGCCACGATGCCTATGGCAATCCGCGCATGGTCTGCGCTTGGCTGAGGGGGCTGTAGGGTCTCTAAGGTCTCTAAGGACCCTAAGGACTCTAAAGACCCTAAGGACCCTATACTCTCTCCCTCCTCCTCATCGCAAAATTTCAAAAAGGTCTGGACTTTTTTCCGACATTTTTCTGTCTCAAAATAATGTTGTTTTTTCAAAAAAATATAGTGGGGATAAAATGTAAATCACGAAAAACCCTTAACTTTGCACTTCGTATGAGACACGGTTTTGACAACGAAAAATATCTGAAGATTCAGTCCGAACACATCAAGCAACGCATTGCACAGTTCGGCGACAAATTGTATTTGGAGTTTGGTGGCAAACTCTTCGACGACTTCCACGCCAGCCGCGTGCTGCCCGGGTTTCAGCCCGACAGTAAGTTGCAGATGCTCCTGCAACTGCGCGACGACGCCGAGATGATCCAGGTGATCAGCGCCCTGGATATCGAGAAGAACAAGGTGCGCGGTGACCTGGGTATCACCTACGACGAGGACATCCTGCGCCTGCACGCCGAATACCAACGCGTGGGGCTGAAGTCCGACCATGTGGTGATCACACACTACAACGGACAGGCCAGCGTGGCTGCCTTTCGCGCACGATTGGAGCGCCAGGGCATCAAGGTGTGCTACCACTACACGATCGAGGGTTACCCCAACAACGTGGCACTGATCGACTCGGAGGACGGTTTCGGTCGCAATGACTATGTCGAAACCACTCGTCCGCTGGTCATCGTCACTGCACCGGGTCCCGGCAGTGGAAAGATGGCAGTGTGCCTGAGCCAACTCTATCACGAACAAAAGCGTGGCATCAAGGCGGGTTATGCCAAATTCGAGACTTTCCCCGTATGGAACCTCTCGCTGAAACACCCTGTCAACCAGGCCTACGAAGCCGCTACTGCCGACCTGAACGACGTGAATATGATCGACCCATTTCACCTCGAGGCGTACGACAAAATCGCTGTCAACTACAACCGTGATATCGAAATCTTTCCCGTGCTCAACTCGCTCTTCGAAGGCATCTACGGCGAAAATCCCTATAAATCGCCCACCGATATGGGTGTGAATATGATCGGATTCTGTATGTGTGACGAGGAGGTTTGCTGCGAGGCTGCACGCCACGAAATCATCCGTCGATACTATGCCGCGCTGAACCGCCTGGCTGTGATGGGCGACAACGAAAACGAGGTGAACAAGATAGCGCTGGTCATGAAGAAGGCGCAAATCACTACAGAATACCGTCGACCCACCGTGGCTGCCAAGGCGCGCAAGGAGGAGAGCGGACTTTCTGCCGCTGCTATCGAACTGCAGGACGGCACAATCATCACTTCTTCTTCATCAGAATTGCTCGGTCCAAGCGCCGCTCTGATCCTGAACGCAGTGAAATATCTGGCAGGTATCGATCACGACATCCGATTGATTCCGCAGGAGATGATCGAACCGATCCAGCGCACCAAGGTATCCTTTCTGCACGGCAAGAACCCCCGTCTGCACACCGACGAAGTGCTCGTGGCGCTCTCAGTCCTGAGCATCCACGACGAGAACTGCCGCCGAGCATTGGAACAATTGCCCAAATTTGACGGCTGCCAGGTACACTCGACCGTGATGTTGAGCGAAGTAGACCACAAGATCTTCAAAAAACTCGGCGTGGGCTTGACCTGCGATCCAGTACGTAAGGTTTAGGTGAACGAGGAACGATAAACGATAAACGAGGAATGAGGATGGTTGGTTTTGTTAAAGAATACTCTATTTTTGCAGACAAGAAATTTTGAAAATACCCCAAATCCAACCATGATTTGTTTGCCCATGTTGAATAAAATGTTAGCAAGCAAGCAAGCAAGCAAGCAAGCAAGTAGTACACTATATACTATAATATAATGAAGGCCTCGCTGGTGGAGATGCATCTCCGTCGGCGGGGCTTTTGCGTTTTACGAAATTTAATAATCAAATAAACTATACACGATGAAAAGAACTCTACAAACTTTATTTTTTGCTTTAATAGCAATTATGATGCCAATAGGAGTGTGGGCGCAAATAGACCTGTCAACGCTGACGGAAACCTATCTCATCAGCGACAGCGGTGAATATACCTTCGAAGGCTCCGGCAGCTACGGAATCAAGGTTGAAAGCGGAAATCCGACGATTGTGTTGGATAATGCAAACATTACTGTTGGTGAGGGCAGTGCTATTGATGTTGCATCCGGCAGCAACGCTACCATATTTGTTCTGGGCGACAATACGATAAACACTATAGATTCTTGGAATGATGTGCCATGTGGTGGTATTTTTGTAGCAGAGGGGGGAACAGTTAATATTACCTCAAACGGGACGGATAATATTCTTCGTGCTCACGGTACTCTTGCTGCAGCCATTGGCGGAAAGTACGTCTACGCTGGCGAAAGTTATAATGCCGGCAACATTAGCATTTCAAATGTCACAGTATATGCATATACTAACAACTATTACGCTGCAGCCATTGGTGCAGCAGGCGTAGGTACCTGCGGAACGATCAATATTACAAACGCAGTCGTATATGCCTATGGTGCTGGTGACAGATGGACTTCTGTTCCCGGTATCGGAAGTGCTTGGGATCATATGGGTTGGGCTGAAACGATCCCTGTTGTGATCATCTCGGATTCTGAGCTTCATACATTCAGATATCACTCTGCTTCTGACTATATTGGATATTTAGGCGATGTAGATGGTAATGTCGACGGTTCTACATTCGCTACTGGTAGCATTAACTGTGGCGAAGGTGGCTCGGTAAAGAGCAGTACTATTTACTGTTACACTGGATTGGATGCCATAACCACTGATAAGGTCGTAAAATACGGCGCACTGGGCGGTCTGCTCAAGGAAGATGGAACCTGCGAGGGCGAGCACTCCTTTACAGGCATCATTTGCGATAACTGCGGTTATTGTTCCTGTACGCACGAAGGCGGTGAGCTTACTTATGCACCCACCTATGATGGTTCCCAGCACACCTACACCTGTTCTCTCTGTGGTACTACCGTAACAGAAGCCCACAATTACCACGGCAGTATCTGCATCGACTGCGGACACTTTGATGCCGATGCCACCGAGGTGGAAATCTACGACGGCTATTACAGCAGGGTCATTATAGATGATGATTACGACGTGGAAAAACTTACCTACTACCGCGAACTGCCCAACACCGAATGGAACTCGCTGTATGTACCATTTGAAATAGAGGTGACCGATGAACTGCTGGAGGACTATGAGGTGGCATATATGAACAATATGCATACCTATGACGCCGACGACGACGGCAGTTTTGACAAAATGGATATGGAAATCATCAAGATAAAGAACGGTACACT
>JAZQSL010000043.1:0-109855 GCA_045630125.1 Alloprevotella sp.
AAACTATTGATTCCATATTCAATAGTGTCCCATTATACATATTTCCTCACCTGTCCGAATCAAATAGACTTGATTTATTAGATTATGCAAAATATGAAATTTTCGAACCTAATATAGAGACAAGTTTTGGTGGAAGATTGAAAGTATTAGAATATTCTGATACAAATATCACACTCGCCTTTAATAATGATTATCACTGGAATCTACAAGTAGATTTTACAGAAAACAATGACACCCTCTACATCATAACCAAAAGGTTTATGAGCGAAGACGACACTCTAACTTTCAAACATACATACGACAAGGAATGGACTCAGTTAAAATAGTTAAAACAACAATAAAACTTTAATTATTTTAAAACCAATTCAGGCAAATTAATTATTATACCAGCATCAATATTATCTGGATTCTTCAAATCGTTGTGTGCTATTATATAAGGAGCATATCCCTTACTACCATAAATTTGCTGAGCAATAGTTCTAATAGTTTCTCCCTTATCAACACGATATGACCGTTTGGTACCTGTTATTTGATATTTCCCCCCTTCAACTTGCTTATAATAAGGTTCCTTCTTTTTATTATCATTTGATTTTATCACCTCATCACTTGCTGATTTACTAAGGATCTCCACATCATCTTGCGTATAAGTCACAACACTATCGGAATCTTGCAGAGAATAAGCTTTTGCACTATTTGCATAATTGGAAAATCCGTCTCTGTCAACTACATCACCATTGTCATTGAGGGATTTTTCTACAGAGTCACCTACTTGCTGGATCGTAGATACACCTACTTGCTCATAAGTGCATGGACAAAGCAACCTATAATAGCCTACAAAATAACTTACGACCATCATTATAATAAATAATAAAGTCAAAGCTATAAATTTCCACCAATTAAATTTTTGCTGAGGATTTTCACAAAGAATATAACGGGTATTATCCTTTTCAAACAGAACATCTGATTGCTTTTCTAATTCATTTTCGCAAGATACTTCCTCGCTTTCCTCATCATTTGTACAATTCAGACTCACACATTCAGATTCCACCTGATCACCCAAACCAGTAATACTTTCTGGATCTAATTCAACATCTTCAACCTTACCGTTATCCGTTTTATTTGAAGTATCATCCTCCTTAGGCGAATCTTCTACACCCAAGACCATATTACCATTAGTATTATCAACATTTCCGATAGGCTCTACATCCTCTACCGTCGCGTCCTCAATTTCTTCGGTTATCACTTCCTCTGAGCCTGTCTCAACAATCAAATTCTCGTGAGTATCAACATCTTTTATCAAAGTCGATTGTGCGATATTTATATCTTTTTCCTCTTCTTTCTCATTGACAGCAGAGGTTTCTTTATTTTCCAAATTTATTTGTTTGGACAACTCCCTCAAATCATCTTCTATTTGTGTGTCATCAAGTTCTGTTATTCCCTGCAACAAATCATCTGCATTAATATTTTCTAATTCCTCCAAACTAGTTTCATCATTAAGCACAACTGTTTGAAAATGCGCAAAAGGTCTATTCACCAAATCTTTTAAATTAGAATCTGGTGTAAATGAAATTTTAGAATGTCCTTGAATCTGAAAACGTTCGCCTGTATTAATATTTACACTTTCACGTTCCCCGACAGCGACCATTTTGAACGTACCAAACCCTTTTATCTTAACAAATTTATCTTGTTCTAGTCCCCAAAGAATAACATCAAAAAAAGCACGAACAAAACCTTCAGCTTTCTTTTTCGTGATGCCATTACGCTGAGATAGAAACTCTGCTAAGTCTTGAGCAAGTATTTTATTTTCCATTATACTCAATTTATTTCTTGAATTTATCTTTTACTGACGCACTAGGTTTAAAGTTTAATACCAATTTAGGTGGAACCATCATACGTTGCTTAGTGGAGGGATTAACTACGATACGCTCCATTTTTTTCTTTACCTCAAAGTTTCCAAATCCCTGAATAGAATATATACTGCCATCATCTGCATAATCAGCAAACATATTGATAAAATCTTCAACCATTTTTTTTGTTTCAGCAGAGGACATATTAGCTTTATTCGCTAATTGATTCAAAAAATCTTTATTATTCATAATTCAATAAATTGAGATTTTAAAACTATTTCCTATATCAGCAGACTGTCGCATACAAATCAAATTCGTCTGCACTATTTACATGAACATTATAAAATTCACCTATTTTTAGATTCTCATCTTTGATAAGTACCTCACAATCCACTTCTGGCGAATCGTATTCCGTACGTCCAATGTAATATTCTCCTTCTTTTCTATCCAATATCACTTTTACAACGCTACCCACAAAGGAATGAGCATAATTTGTGGCTATATCTTGTTGAATGCTCATTAAAATATCCAATCGACTTTGTTTTACCTCTTCAGGCACATTGTCATCGTAATGTACTGCAGCATAAGTACCTTCTTCTTCACTATAAGCAAATGCACCCATGCGCTCAAATTTTACATTCTTGACAAAGTCACACAATTCTCTAAAATCATCCTCAGTTTCACCAGGAAATCCCACCATCAAAGTGGTGCGTAGGCATATACCAGGGACCTCATCCCTCATCTTTTTAATCAATGCAAGAGTATCTGATTTTGATATATTCCGACGCATTTTCACCAACATATTATCCGAGACATGTTGCAATGCTATATCTAGATATTTACAAACGTTATCTTTTTCTCTCATCACCCGCAGAAGATCTTCTGGAAAATGAGTTGGATAAGCATAATGCAATCTAATCCATTCAACACCTGGAATGTCAGAAATTTTTTCAACCAATTGAGCTATCGTCTGCTTACCATACAGATCAACTCCATAATATGTCAGCTCTTGAGCAATTATTTGAAACTCCTTAACACCTTTAGCCACCAACATTTGAACTTCTTCAAGTATTTCTTCTTCTGGTCTACTTTGGTGTTTTCCTGTTATTATTGGGATTGCGCAATAAGCACAATGTCTATCACACCCCTCCGAAATTTTCAAAAAAGCATAATGTGGAGGAGTTGTTAATATCCTTTCCGTTATCTGAGCAACACAATTTTGTCCAACAAGATCTGATATTAATTCTCTCCAATTAAATTTTCCATAAAATTTATCAACTTGAGGAATCTCTTCTGTTAATTCTTCCAAATAACGCTCAGATAGACATCCCATCACAAATACTTTATTCAGCAGTCCGTCTTCCTTAAGTTCACAAAGTGAAAGTATCATTTCAATACTTTCTTCTTTAGCATCTCCTATAAATCCACAAGTATTGACCACAGCTATATCACCATGTGATTCTGTTGGATTATGATAGACTTCGTATCCATACCTTTCAAACTGATACATCAATTGTTCTGAATCAACAAGATTCTTTGAACACCCCATTGTGATAATATCAACGACTCCTTTTTTCATTATTGTATCAAAAGAAATTTAAACGCTATTCAATAATTATTTCTTTGTAAACAATGAATCAACAAAATCCCTTCTATTGAAAGGTTGCAAATCTGTCATTTTCTCGCCCAAACCAATATATTTCACTGGTACATTAAGTTGATGAGAAATTCCTATAACAACACCACCTTTAGCTGTCCCATCTAATTTAGTTATAGCCAAAGATGTCACTTCTGTTGCTTTCACAAATTGTTTAGCTTGTTCATAAGCATTTTGTCCTGTTGAACCATCTAGTACTAGTAACACCTCATTTGGAGAACCTGGCACAACCTTTTGCATCACATTTTTAATTTTTGTCAGCTCATTCATTAGTCCAACTTTGTTATGCAATCTACCAGCAGTATCTATAATCACAACATCTGCATCATTTGTTTTTGCAGAACTCAAGGTATCATATGCTACACTTGCAGGATCACTCCCCATTTGCTGCTTTATGACAGGAACCCCGACGCGTTCACCCCAGATGCACAATTGTTCTACTGCTGCAGCTCTAAACGTATCTGCTGCACCAAGATAGACCTTCAAACCCATTTGCTTAAATTGATAGGCCAATTTACCGATAGTGGTTGTTTTGCCTACTCCATTTACTCCAACCACCATAATCACAAATGGTTTCTTATCATCATGAATATCAAAACCTTCTGTGTCTTCATTTCCACTCATAACGAGCAGTTCTGATATTTCCTCTCTCAATATATTGCTCAATTCGTCTGTACCAATATATTTATCGCGAGCCACTCTTGCTTCAATGCGTTTGATAATCTCAATAGTCGTATCAACTCCCACGTCTGAAGTAATTAATACATCTTCCAAATTATCTAAGACTTCGTCATCAACCTTTGATTTTCCAGCAATAGCTCGTGCCATCTTGCTGAAGACATTTGTCTTTGTCCTCTCAAGACCCGCATCAAGAACTTCTTTCTTTTCTTTCTTTGAGAAAAAATTAAAAAACTTCATAATTAGATTATTTTATCAAACTGCAAAGTTAATCAAAGATTATCATCTAACAAAATTATGACTAGCAAACTAGATTTTCGATTTCATCCAACCAGATTTTTGCATTCGCATCACTTGGCATCATCCAGCCTCCACGTGGACTCAATACACACGATGAGATCGCGGGTCCATCAGGCAGACAATTGCGCTTGAACTGCTGCATAAAGAATCTACGGAAGAATGTGGTCAGCCATTTCTTAATCGTCTCGGGTGAATGTTGAGACACACGCAAATCATGACCGTCGAAAGCACGCAATGCCATATCATAGATTTTACGGGGTGAGGCGCCATAATGCAGGAAATGATACAAGAAGAAATCATGCAGTTCGTAAGGACCGACCAAATCCTCGGTCACTTGCGACGAATTGCCTTCACCTTTGGTGGGTAGTAATTCAGGACTAATCGGCGTCTCTACTACATCCATCAAGGTCTGTGCCAATTTAGCATCATTGCACATTCGTGCTTCATATTCTACCAACGCTTTCACCAAGGTCTTGGGTACAGAACCATTCACGCCATACATACTGATATGGTCGCCGCCATAGGTGGCCCAACCAAGTGCTAATTCGCTCAAATCGCCTGTACCAACCACGAAACCACCCATTTTGTTTGCTAAATCCATGAGGATTTGCGTACGTTCACGAGCCTGAGCATTTTCATACGTCACGTCGTGTACATCAAGCGAATGATTGATATCAGCCAGGTGTACTTTACAGGCTTCTCGAATAGGTATTTCACGTACATCCACACCCAGCAGGGACATCATCTGTAGGGCATTTTGATAGGTGCGACCTGTGGTACCAAATCCAGGCATAGTAATTGCTACAATCTGTTGACGGGATAGTCCCAACATGTCCATTGCTCGTGCAGCGACTAATAATGCAAGAGTGGAATCCAGACCTCCGCTAATGCCTAAGACTACACATTTGGCATGAGTGAATTGAATACGTCGTGCCAAAGCAGCAGATTGAATTTGCAATACACTCTCTGAGGTCTTGTCCAGCATCTCACCCTGTGGCACAAATGGCAATGCATCCTCTACCCTATTCACGTTTTCAGCAGACGTTGGCGTCATGGTAGGCAATGTCACTACGTCGCAATTGTATGCTGCATGCGAAGCAACAGAAGCAGGTACAGACTGATGACGTCTGAGGTGGTGCAAATTAGCAATATCCACATCTGCGACAGACCAAAGCAGTCTTTGCTCAACAGTACTATCCGTCAAGAGTTCCTTACCATTTTCTACGACTATGGTTGAACTGGTGAAAACAAAATCTGTGGTACTTTCTCCCCACCCTGAGGCTGCCAAAACATGAGCTGAATGACCTGTACGACTATGGTGGAGCATTGATTGCAGCACTTCCGTTTCACTATCAACAAGTGCTGGACATGCAGCAGGATGCAGGATAATATCTGCGCCATTTGCTACCATCAGGGATGAAGGGGGCAGCAAAGAGAGCATATCTTGTGTAAATTCAATGCCAAAACGGAAATCACAATTATCAAATACCAAATGATTTCCCAAGGGCACGGTTTGTTCGCCCAAAGTCACTGTGACAAGTTCTAGCAATACATCTGCCGAAGCGAACCATCTTTGTTCTGGCATCGGACTATGTGCTGGAATATTCGTCTTAGCAACCAAACCACACACTTTGCCGCCTGTTACGACTGCCGAACAATTAAATACTCGTCCGCAGTGTTCTATTGGCAATCCTACTACTGCAACCAGTCCTGGTGTATTGAGACTGTATTCAGCAATTTCGAGCAATGCCTGGCGTGCCTCTTGCAGTAGTTTTTTACTCCAAAACAAATCCTGACATGTGTAACCAGTCAAAGATAATTCAGGCAGGCAAAGCAATCGTACACCATCTGCTTGCGCCTTATCCATCGATTGAATAATCTGCGCTTTGTGATGTCCGACGTTAGCTACTTTGACATCTAATGTAGCAGCACCAACTTTTATATAATTCAACTGTGACATAGTGCGAACGATACAGAATGAACTAATGATTTATTATTTAATTTCGACAATATAATCGGGACAACCCTTTGGGATAGCGACGTCGAAGGAGAGTACACCATTCTTGAATGTATGCTTCAAGCGCTGACCTTCAGGGAAGGTGGTCACACGTTTTACCTTGTGACTGACAGGAATTTCTACTGTACTGATTGTGTCACTCAGCAGGTGCAGATATGTTCCCTCTTCTCCCGTAGTGCTGACGATATGTTCGCCTACCTTTATATTACCAGCAGTAGTCTTATAGATAGCCTTACCATTCACCTTCAACCATTGACCCAATTCCTTCAGACGTGTCACAGCCATAGCAGGTAGTTCGCCATTGGGTTGAGGACCGACGTTGAGCAACAAGTTGCCGCCTTTTGACGCCGTCTTGACCAAAAGTTGCACCAACTGATTGAATGATTTGTAATTGGTATCAGTCACCTTGTATCCCCACATACCATTCATAGTTTGGCAGGTCTCTAGGGGCAAGCGACTGATGGATTGCCCCGAGAGTCCAGCATGATTTTCACCAGGAACGTCACGTTCGAAGATTTGGATATCCTCGCCTTCGAATGGAGTCTGATGGTGATTGTTGGCTACAAGACAAGAAGGTTGCAAGCGGTGAATCAATTCATATTGCTCGGGCAATTGCCAATCGAATGCTACAGAATCTTGGTCATGGTCCCACCATCCGTCAAACCAAATAGCACCAATTGGACCATAGTTGGTCAGGAGTTCAGTCAACTGGTCGTTCATGAATTTGTAATATTGACCCCAGTTTTCATTAGCGGGATTTTTTCCTGTACCACGACCAGTACGTCCTGCGGGATAGTCTTCACGTGTCCAGTCGATGTGTGAATAATACAGGTGCAGTTTCAAATCATTCTTGTCACACGCCTTGGCCAGAGATTTCAGCACATCCTTGCCATATGGCGTATTCATAATATTATAATCAGACTGCTTGGTGTCCCACATAGAAAAGCCGTCGTGATGACGTGAAGTGAAGCAAATGTATTTAGCACCCGCTTCCTTGAACACCTTTGCCCATTCATTAGCATCAAAGCGGTGAGGATAGAAAGCATCTGCTTGCTTAGCATACTCATGTCTATCCACGTTTTCATTGGTCATAAACCATTCGCCACGACCATACATAGAGTAAATACCCCAGTGAATGAAGATGCCGAGTTTGGCGTCAGAAAATTCCTGTTGTGATTTCTTTATAGCCTCCGTTGGTACATACTTCGGAGTATCTTCGACAACCTTAGCACTTGCACAAAGTGATAAAGATGCTAACGTGATAAGCGAAATTCTTTTGAACGTATTCATGATAATAAGTATTGAGAAGTTACACAATGGTCAACAAAGTTAGAGATTTTACAAAGATTTCCCAAATCAATAGTGTGAAAAAATATTATTGACCCAGAGGAAATACCTTGTAGACGATTCTGAATTCACGGTCATAGTAACTTGTGCTTGTAATCTTGAACTCACCTATTTCGCCTGTACTTGCCACATGCGTACCAACACAAGCACAAATATCATAATCGCCTATACGTACCAATCGCAGGACTTCCGATGCATCGGCGGGCAACTTATCCAGAGAGACTTCTGCTGGCACCTCGTCACGATGCACCAATTCTGTGGTAACAGGCAAATTCTGACGAATAAGTTCGTTTATCTTCTGTTCGATTTCTCGCACCTGCTCGTCATTTGGGCAAGTCTCCAGTGTCCAATTGATTTTACTTTTCTTACGCTCGATATGCGTCTTTTTGCTACGTGGGCAACCAAACATCCGTTGCATCGTTTGGTTCAACAGATGCTCTGCTGTATGAGCGGGTGGATATTCTGATTTATTATGAGCGTTAAGCTGAATATTCTCTTGATTCATACCTATTTATTTGCTATTTATCAGTACAATAAAAAACCTTAACCTTTTTCAAATTTCACGACGTCTCGTTCAAAAAAGGTCTTACTTTTTTTTCACAAGGACTTATCTTTTTTTATTAGTAGTAAAATCTAGCGCTTTTCACGCCCCTCAACCAATAAGTGAGGAAACCAACAGCACAAATAACATTATGGGACAAATGTACTTGATGCAATAGAATGAGTATTGACCAAGTAATGATTTGTATGTGCCCTGATTTGAAATTTCATAGAGATAGTTGTCTTTCTTTATCACCCACCCTAGGTAAATACATACGCCGATGCCGCTAATGGGCAATAGGTAGTTGGTGGTAAAGCCATCAAGGACATCAAACAAACTTATACCCCAGAACTGCAAGGCATCAACTCCGCTCAATGACAAAGAACAAAGGGCACTGGTGATGAAGAGTGGAGCCAACACCCACAGACAAGATGCGCTGCGAGACAAGCCGAACTTGTTACAAAGGTAAGCTATCGAGACTTCAGCAATGGATACAGTCGAAGTAATCGTTGCAACGAACAGCAAGAAGAAGAATAAGAATGCCCAAACGTATGTACCCTGCATTTGAGTAAAGATGGCTGGCAAAGTCACAAAGACCAAAGTCGTACCTGACAACTGATTGGCATCGCCTGCCATATTAAAACTGGTAGCAGCGGGGAAGATTATCAAACCCATAAGGATGGCAATAAGCAATGTGCTTAGTGATACAGATACAGCTGTGCTTGGCATTTTCGTATCCTTGGGGAAATAGGCTGCATAAGTCAGCAAAATCCCCATACCCAAACTTAATGAGAAAAAGGCTTGACCTATCGCTTTGATCACCATATCAAGCGTAATTTTAGAGAAGTCTGGCTTCAAGAAGAACTCGACACCTGCCGAAGCATTAGGCAATGAAAGGGACACACCGCACAAGATGACCAACATAATGAATAACACAGGCATCAGGTATTTGGACAAGTTCTCAATACCCTTTTGAACACCACGCACTAAAATCACCAAATTGGCGACAATCATCATATAAGTCCAAAAGATAGGACTGAACTTTGTCGTAATTGATTCTTGCATCTTGCCTTCGAACACTTGGCAATTCGTACCTATGTCATTAGACATATCAACACCCTCGAACAATCCACCCGATACCGAGTGCCATAGATATTCCAGTGACCATCCTGCCACTACCATATAGTAGGGTAATATCAGGTTTGATGCCAATAAGCCCATAATACCGACTATCTGCCAACCCTTTGATTTAGTATTTTGACTGAAAATGCCGATGATATCGCTACCACCAGCACGGCCCAAGGAAAATTCTGCCAACATAATTGGCACACCAAAGACCAACAAACAAACTAAATAAACCAAAAGGAAAGCAGAACCACCCTGATCTTGCACGATAGCAGGGAAACGCCAAATGGTACCCAAACCTACCGCCGAACCAATGGTAGCTGCCAATAGACCTATTTTAGAACCAAAGCCAGTATTTTCTTTCATTTTATAAGTGATGAGCAGGGAGCGATGGGTTGTGAGCCTCTGAGTCTATCTGAGTTTCTCCGAATACTTCGAGCCCTCCAAACTATTCAGACATCCTCCTATTTCTTCGCTCCTCTGCGTTATTCAAAGTCTTTAATCTCGGTATCTCTTTTGTTTAAAGAAGTTCATACCGACGTACACGTTCAAGTAATTTACAACGTTACTCATACCAGTCTTGTTGAATTTGTAGTCGTAAACATTGGTTGTAGCATAGGCACCTGTATACCAGCGACCAGTGTTATACACAAAACCCACACGGGTCAGAACGTCAAAATTCAAATTCTTAAAGGCGCTAAACACATTACCAGCAGTTGCCTTTTCGTTAATCACTTGGTTAAAACCAATAGCAGGCATCACTGTAGCACTAACTAAGAATTTAGGGGCAACAACCCAGTTATAACCATAACCACCCGTAATGTTATATTTAGCATAATCGAACTTCAGATTCTTGAATGCATCGGGCATTGCAGCGTGATCCCCCATTTCTAAGCGTTGCTTATTAAACTGCACGCCCAGAATCCACGAACCAGCGCTACGCTTTTGAAGATTGCTATGCGAATAGGCTGCTGTGTACGAATATTTGTCGTGGTTGAACATATAATAGGCATTAGCATACGCGGTAAATGCCTTCACACCTGGCAAGTATGTACCCTTACTTAAAGGTGTATCAAACCCCTTTGAGCTATTGATCCTGAAACTTGGGGTTTCTTCAGGGGCAGCCTTATGGTTGATCAAAAGCAAATCAAGGGCTAACATTCTACTATGCAAGTTGAACGAGAATTCAAACAGATTCCTATCTTTACGGGGTTCTGCCACATTTATCGTATAGCCCAATACCAACCAGCGCCAACCCAGCGCTACACCGAACTTAACAGCATGATGGGGCGACATTCTTATGCTTTGTATATTGCCCTCATTATCTTCTACAGAGATCTTGTAGTTTTGAAAGAATTCTACGTTCTGTGGTCTTACGACAAGTTCGTATTTCATTGGATCCAAATACTCGGGGTCACGTGCACCAAAAGCCTTGGCAAATCTACGGAAAATATTCATCTTCTTTTCAGGTTCCGCACTGATTAACATCACCTCGTCCTCTGTCGCATTTGCTGCGATTGGTTCTACAACTGTTTCATCTACTGGAATAACTATTGCATCTACTGAAGATTGAGACATACTAACTAACTGTACCGAATCTACATTCATATCAGTGAAAATACTGTCACTAGCAATTGTTTCTGCATGTAGGGATGTACCAGCTAGACACATCATAGCACATAGTACCCTTCCCAATTGATTTTTCTTATTCATATTAATAAAAATAATTTAATCTTTACCTAAAATTCTATCTACCACCCAATTGACAGATGTTGCACTTACACAGTCACAACTGCACAATGCTTTGCCCTGCAGATGTTCGACGACCAACTTAATCAGCGGCAATTGCACGTGTTTGGGATTTTCTATCACAAATTCCTGACGACCATATTCGTTTTGCAAAACTATTGGTTCATAAGTAAAAACAGAGAATGACAACATACCTTTATTACCTACAATATTGATTCTGTCTTCTCTTGCTGAATCATGTGCGACAAAGCACCACGAACCAGAACCTGGCAACCCATCTGCAAAACTGAAGCATGCACTGACAGTATCTTCGGTTTCGTATAATCCACCACGATTTGCCACATATCCTTTGGCCTCGAGGATAGGTCCAAACATTTCTTGCAACAAATCAATTTGGTGTGGAGCTAAGTCATAAAAATAACCGCCACCAGCGATATCCGCTTGGACACGCCAGGGCAAGTTACTACGATTATAGTCCAAATCTCGAGGAGGAACCGCAAAGCGAATTTGTACATTCACTACATTGCCCACAGCACCATCAGCAACGAGAGATTTTACCTTTTGGAAATAGGGTAAAAATCTGCGATAGTAGGCCACGAAACAAGGCACGCCAGAAGTTTCTGCTATACGATTGATGCGACAACAATCTTCATAATTCGAAGCCATAGGTTTTTCAACATATACTGCCTTGCCTGCTTTCATAGCCATTATGGCATAAGTAGCATGCGTCGAAGGCGGCGTAGCAATATATACGGCATTAACCTCGGGGTCATCCACCAAACGTTGGGCATCTGTGTACCAACGCTTAATATTATGACGCTCGGCATAGTCGCGTGTCTTGTCTGGGCGACGCCCCATCACAGCCACAACCTGCGAACCTTCTATCAGCGAAAACGCAGGACCACTTTTCTTTTCAGTGACCTCGCCACAGCCAATAAATCCCCATTTAATTGTTAAGTTTTCTTTCATAAGGCGCAAAGATAACGTTTTTTCAGTAACTTTGCGGCGAAATCTTTTAAAAAACGGGATAAAGGCGGGTGTAAATGATGGAATACATCAAAAAAATGCTAAGAAAATAAAAATATGTAGTTTTTTACACCCACTTTGCAGACCAATAAATTGTAAATATGAAAGAATATACATTGCGCAAATCGTTTACAGCTGCAATTCAAACATTTGCACTTCATCCATTACATCTATACTCAAAACTTTGGGGCAGTATATTATTAACCTCCGTTGCACTATGTTCTGCAATATACACTTGTGTGAATTGCATCGTAATTCCAGCAAGTGCCTTACCATTAACTAATAACTTTGGGTATATACACAACGTCATTTATACCACTCTTCATCTCGAGGCATTATCGTGGTTAAAAATAGCACTTTCAATGCTCATTTTTCTTATTTTCAACAGCATCATGCACTCGGCATTCTTGCACTACGAAATACCAGGTAAAACAGACTTTGTAAAAACACAAAATGTTTCACTTCTTAATCATATAAAAGTTCTCACTCCACAAGCACTCAAGCACTTTATCTTATCTGTTATTAGATTGCTTCTAATTGCCTTGTGCATCATCGGTATCTTTTATAGCATTATCAACACGAATTGGTGGACAATTTGTGCTAGTGGTATATTACTCATTGTTTTTGACTTCACCACTTACCATGCGAATTACATTTGGAAGCAGTCACCCACACTGAGTTTTCAGAGACAATACAAAGCAATTTATTCATCTTATCAACCCCATATTGGTCAACTCACTGTCTTTTCTCTTATATACAGACCAATTATATTGTGCATGCTGCTCTTACTATTTCTGCCAACAATAGTAACCACAATAGACTATTTCTTTGACAACGTTGCTATCTTTGCTGGAGGGAACAGCGGTTTGCCCACGTATTTTGCATATATATATGTAATAATAATGTGGGTTAGTTGTTGCCTTATTACATGGATAAAAATGCTATTTTTGTTGCCTACCAGATTTTTGTTGCCACAAATAAATAACAGACCCTGCCTATAAAAGTATTTATACAAAAACAACATAAAAATAGAGCACTGACACCCCGTAAGACATCAGTGCTCTATTTTTGTTTATTTAAAATTTACTACTTCAAAAGAGCTTCAACCTTTTCTACAAAAGTAGACTTTGGAGCAGCACCTACGTGCTTGTCCACAATTTCTTCTCCCTTAAGGAAGATAACTGTTGGTACATTGCGAATACCAAACTTAGAAGTCAGTTCGTCATTTTCGTCAACGTCGCACTTGAAGATATTCACCTTACCTTCGTATTCAGCAGCCAATTCTTCAATGATGGGAGCAATTTTCTTGCAAGGACCGCACCATGTTGCTGAGAAATCAATGACTACTGGCAAACCTTGTGCAATAACTTCTTGATAACTTTGGTCTGTAATAATTTTTTCCATAATTTTTCTGTGTTTTAAGTTAATTAGTGGACCAGGAGGGAGTCGAACCCTCGTCCAAACGGGGAAACAATATGCTTTCTACATGCTTATCCTTGCAAGGATTTTCGTGTGAATGGACGCGCAAGGCAGCAACCAGTTCACCTTATCTCCGTCAGAATCCCACAGACATACGGAGCACTATCTGTGCGAGTTCCGATATTCCTGCACTGCCGATTCAAGCCGCTTCGGAACGCGAGCACTTGGGCAATGTCTCGTCCCAACACATCTTTGGTCGGGATTAAGCTGACCTACTGTACTTCAATCAAGCAGCGAGAGCGTAGTTGTTTTCGCCAATTAAATTTTTGAAAGCCGAGATTAAAGTGCCCACTTTCAGGCGCACTGCATGCTTACATACCACCTCTGCCCGCTGTCAAATCCAGTCTGGCCCTCAGTACATGTGGCGCAAAAGTACAAATAACTTTTTAAAGAGGCAAACAATCTTGATAGTTTGTCATTATTTTAAATATAAGTAAGAAGTCGCAGAATTATTTAACACTAATAGCCAACTGAAAAATGAGAAAGTGCTTTTTTGTTTCATTAATGACTACATAAGAAATCCCTCATAATTTTGCAATATAATATATTCACAAATCAGGTGCAAGCGCATCTTCATCCAGCTGACTGTCGAGCGCAGAATAATAAGGGTGCTGACGAGAAACGCCAAGTACTAATATGGAAAAACACACATTAGGAATACCATCAAAAGCATGAGCACAAGCAAACAAAGTGCTACCCGTGGTAAAAATATCGTCAACAAGAAGGATATGCGAACCAGGAGGAACGTTATCTGTAGCACACCTAAATATACCTTTTACATTTTGCCTACGTTGTGCGGTAGTTAATTGAGTTTGAGAGACATTAGATACGGTTCGTTTGACAAAGTCTTCACGTATAGGAATTCCAACAATTTGCGATACTCCTTTAGCTAATTCAGTACTCTGATTATACTTTCGTTTCAGAAGCCTATCTTCAGCTAAAGGAACAGGGACGATAAAATCAATAGAAGAGAAGAAATCGGTATCGCGCAATTCGGCAGCCATCATTCGACCAAGATAGACGCCTATATCAGGACGGTTCTGATATTTCAAAGCAATAAAGGGCATACGACTATCTGTCGATGGCAAATACTTCAAAAAAGCATTGGCGCGACGTACTGGTAATTGCCCCCAACAAAAACGTTCCAACCAATTATCTTTCACGCCCTTAATATGCGTAAAAGGCAACGACATATAACAAGAGGTACAGATAGATTTCTCATTCACATCAAGCAAATCTCCACACATTGCACAATGCTGAGGTATCAATATGTGCAATATGCTGTTTGACCATCTTGCTAAAGATTTGGCCAAATTTGAAACGATATTATTTAAACTATCCTTATTAATAATCGTAAATAATAAAACTACTTTAAACTTTCAATCTTTCTTTTGCAAATTAAGCGAATTAATATTATTCTAACATCTTTTCAAGCTGAAAAATCAATATTTTTAATCACTTTCAGCATTTTAAGGCAATCTAAGCACAAATAATTGCATTTTTATTTGTAACTTTGCGACGAATTACGTAATAACTAAACAGATGAAAGCAAAAAAGGTATTATTCATTACCCAAGAAATCACTCCTTACGTTCCAGAAAGTACAATGTCGACTGATGGTCGCTACATTCCACAAAAGGTACAAGAAAGCGGCAGAGAAATCCGTACTTTTATGCCACGCTGGGGTAATATCAACGAACGTCGAAATCAATTGCATGAAGTGATTCGTCTATCAGGAATGAATATTATTATTGATGACACCGACAATCATTTAATTATTAAAGTAGCGTCTATTCAACCTGCTCGTATGCAAGTCTACTTTATTGACAATGACGACTACTTCCACAAACGTTTGATGAAGACAGATGAAGATGGCAAGGAATATGAAGACAATATGGAAAGAGCCATTTTCTATGCTCGCGGTGTGCTTGAAACTGTCAAGAAGTTAAGATGGACACCAGAAATTGTCAACTGTCAAGGTTGGATGTCAGCAATTGTACCACTCTATATCAAAACCGCATTCCGCGAAGATCCTCCATTTGCAGAAACCAAGGTAGTATTCAATGATTACAATGACTATCCACAAGATGGTTTGGGCGAAAGATTTGCTGAAGAATTAGCATTCAGAGGAGCGAGTGTTGATATTCTTAAATCTATGGGCATTGACTTGGATGATCCATTGGCACTTCGTAAAATTGCAATTGCAATGTCTGATGGATACGTGCAATGTGAAGCAGATATGAGTCCCGAATTAGTTGAATTTGCACATTCAAAGCATATTCCCGTATTAGAATATGCCGGCGAAGAGAATAAAGTTGAACGTCTCAACGAGTTTTATGAGTTAGTAATGGGCGAATAAACCCTTAAACTTATTTGCACGCTGAATAAATTGAAACAAATTACTTTTATAGCAGTGAAGAATTTTGTACACATTATAGTATTACTTATAGCTTTGCCCACTTGCTTAGCCGTAGGTTCATGTACGGATGATACTGCGTTTATCGGGTCATCCATCATGCCCGACAATGATGAAGTTACTACGGGGTATGCTGTATATCCAGTACATTCAAAATCTATTCAGGTAGATTCTGTATTAGCAAATACTAAAAGTTGTTATCTGGGGGCTATCGTAGATCCCGAAACACATTCAAAGACTACTTGTGGATATTTGGCGCAATTTCATATGATGGAAAATTATCATTTTCCTGATAAAAGCAAAATGCTTTGTGACGAAAACGGGAAAGTGATTATTGACTCATGTGCTGTAAGAATCTTTTTCGACGAGTATATTGGTGACTCTTTAGCAGTAATGAAGTTGACTGTGCACGAATTAGATACTGCAAAAGTAATGGAAGAAAATGTACATTACTACACTAACATCAATCCTGAAGATTATTTGAGTAATGATGCGTCAAAGAAATATACATATTCATACACAGTAAAGGATTTGTCTCGCGAAAATGCTAAAAATCCTTCGATCGTGATGAGACTTCCTTTGGAATATGGATCGCACATTATTAACAAATACTACGAAAATCCCAATTTCTTTAAGAACTCGTACGAATTTATCCACCACGTTTGTCCAGGATTATATTTTAAGACAGAAAATAGCGTGGGATCAATGATAAAAACATTTACCACGACACTGGACATCTATTTCAGATATATGAGTAAAGACAGCTTGGTTGATGGTATGCACCGTATGGCAGCAACCGAGGAAGTATTGCAAAACACAAAGGTTGAGAACAAGATTCCAGAAGAAATGCTCAACCCCAACAATCAATTTACATATCTGAAATCACCCAATGGTATATTTACTGAAATAGAGTTGCCTGTTAACACCGTTGTTAGCGGTGAACATTATGCAGATACAATTAATAGTGCGCAGTTGATGTTGAGAAAATATAATTCTACAACTATTGATAACACCTTTTTACCTGCACCAGAAAGTATCATTATGTTGAGGAAATGCGATATGTTTTCATTCTTCGAAAACTCTAAGCTTCCTGACAATAAAACCTCATATATAGCAGATTACAACGCAACATACAATGCGTACGTTTTTAATAATATCTCGAATCTTTTGACATATTTAAAGTTAGAAAGAGATAAAGGAGCTGGGGTTGTAATAACAGATTCTGAAGCAGTCCGCATAGTAAAATATGCTGAATGGGAATCAAATAACAAGGATTGGAATAAGGTAGTTCTTATTCCCGTTGATGCAGAATATAACACATCATCAGACCTACTTGGAAATAGCTCAAAAACACTTTTGAGGGTGAGAAATCAAATGGGAATGAGAAGCGCAAAGATTGAGGGTGGTGAAATCAACAATAATAGTACACTCCAACTAAGTGTAATTTACAGTAAATTTAAGAACAACTAATATATATCTAACATATACGCGAGGTCAAGTTATGACTTCGCGTCTTTTTGATTATGAAAAAAGCCATGTTGTTTGCAGCTGGGATGGGAACACGACTCAAACCGCTCACTGATATTATGCCCAAAGCGTTAGTGCCAATAAATGGTTTGCCTTTATTAGAAATCACATTAAACAGACTTATCAGTTTTGGGTTTAATGAAATTGTTATCAATGTTCACCATTTTGCAGAACAAATTGAGCAATATTTAAAACAGCATCAATTCTCTGCCGATATTATCATTTCAGACGAATCTAACAAATTATTAGAAACTGGCGGAGGATTAAAAAAGGCGCTAAATCTTTTCACAAACGACGATGCCCCAATCCTATTGCATAATGTCGATATTTTAAGCAATGCCAATCTCGGCACATTCTATAATGAAAGTAAGGAGAAATTGGCTCATCTTATGGTGAGCAAACGCAAAACCAACAGATTTTTATTATTTAATAACGAAAATCGCCTAATGGGTTGGCATAATACGACTACCGGTGAAGTAAAATCCCCCTTCCCTGCCCTCATTCCAGACGAATATCGTTCATTAGCCTTTTCTGGTATTCATTGCGTATCACCCGATATCATCAAAATGATGGATGAATGGCCTGACAAATTTCCAATAATAGACTTTTATCTATCCAATTGTAAAGACCACGACATATTCTGCACAGAATTTTCTGATTTACAATTACTGGATGTCGGCAAGCAGGACACCTTGAAAACTGCTGAAGAATTTCTTTCTACACATTATTTATAGTAGAAAGTTTTGACTTTTCTGCAGAAAATAGAACAAGTTTTATCTTACTATTCATCTTTTATTTAACTTTGCACGGTAATAGATAATATAACATCATGAATATGAATCCTAATATTTCCGTTGTAGTGCCTTTGTTTAACGAGGCTGAAAGCTTGCCAGAACTTTATGCATGGATCAAGCGCGTGATGGACACCAACAAATTCACCTACGAAATCATTTTTGTAAATGATGGTAGTACAGATGAAAGTTGGCAAGTTATTGAAGAATTGTCTGAAAAAGATTCAAACGTACACGGTATCAAGTTTAGAAGAAATTATGGCAAATCACCTGCTCTGTTTTGCGGTTTCAATGCAGCACAGGGCGACGTGGTGATTACAATGGATGCCGACTTGCAGGATTCACCCGACGAAATTCCTGAATTATATCGCATGATTACCGAGGATGGCTACGATCTCGTTTCAGGATATAAGCAAAAACGATACGATCCACTTTCTAAAACAATACCTACCAAACTCTTCAATGCTACAGCCAGAAAAGTCAGTGGCATTAAGAATTTGCACGACTTCAACTGTGGACTGAAGGCCTACAAGAAAGCGGTTGTAAAGAACATCGAGGTCTATGGTGAAATGCACCGCTATATCCCCTATTTGGCAAAGAATGCAGGATTCAGCAAGATTGGTGAGAAGGTCGTTCAACATCAGGCACGCAAATTTGGCAAGACTAAGTTTGGTGGTCTCAATCGCTTCGTCAATGGTTATCTGGACCTCTTGTCATTATGGTTCCTGAATAGCTTTGGCCTCAAGCCCATGCACGTATTTGGCTTCTTGGGTACGTTGATGTTTCTGTTTGGTTTTATTGCAGTGATTATCGTTGGAGCTATCAAACTCGTTGCTATCTGCAACCACACTCCAGCGCCATTGGTCACAGACTCTCCCTATTTCTATATTTCACTCACGATGATGATTCTTGGCACACAATTATTTGTGGCAGGATTCCTTGGCGAGTTGATCAGCCGAAATGCTGAAGGTCGTAACAATTATCAAATAGAAAAAGAAATTTAAGGTAGAATTCATCGAGAGATATTCTGCTACCCTAAGTTCTATCATATTTTGAATTTAGAGTGGGTAGAATATCTCTCGATTTTATTATCCAACAAGACAACAGCCTATTGAGAATATTAGTTATGCGAAAATTTTTATTTTTCCTCTGCATAATAGTTTGTTCCTGCACCGAGATAGAATGTCCTATGGACAATATTGTAATGATGGGCGCAGGACTCTATGATAGTGAGACGAAGCAGAAGCAAAAGATCTCTGAATACCTGTCTATTGCTCCCGAGGGGAAAGACACTATTTTGCTGAATTTCGCACAACATATTGATGCATTCTATCTACCACTCAAGCATGAATCGGGCGACAACAACTTTCTGTTATACTTTTCAGATGCCTACGGCAATTATTCCGTTGATACGCTAAAGATTCATCAGACTGCCATCCCGCATCTCGAGTCTTTGGATTGTCCCTCCACGTTTTTCCATAAAATCAATAGTGTAGCATGGACATCTCACCCACTATCAGAAATTCCACTCACAATTGATTCTGTTGTAATATCACAACCCAGCGTAGAATATGAAGATCAAGAAAATATTAAAATATACCTTCGTTCTGTGTCTCATTAACCTGAGCGTACACGGATATGCAGGATCCTCTATTCATATCAGCGTCACAGATAGTTTGGTAAGCGACACTATTGAAGCACCCGATACAAATACCCCAGTCATTGTAGAGTACAAAGATTCTGTTGTAAACAAAAATGAGGCAATCAAATCAAAGAAAAATTATGCTTTTCGGGGCATGTCTCTTTCTTTTGATGCAGCCGGAGGGGTGATGGCACTGGCCACAGCATTTGGACAATGGGAAGGTGCATTCAGATTGAATTTTCTTGACACCTATTTCCCTGTCGTCGAGGCTGGATGTGGTATAAGCAATCATACCAACGAGACCACAGATATTCACTTCAAGACAAATTCGCCCTACTTCAGACTTGGTTGCGACTACAATTTTGTCAAGAACAAAGCGTCTGGAAACAAAATCCTTGGTGGTCTCAGATTTGGCTATAGTCCTTTTAAGTATGACGTAGACGGTCCACCAATCATAGATTCCGTTTGGGGTACAGAAAGCCCCTTCGAATTCAAGGGTGTAAAATCTCATGCCGAATGGATAGAAATCGTTTTTGGACTCGAAACCCGAATAGTAAAATTCTTCAACCTCGGTTGGTCATTCAGATATAAATTCCTCTTCCATGAAAAAAAGAATGTACCTGGCAAGGCATGGTATATTCCAGGATATGGCAAAAATGGCGACAATGTCATGGGCGGTACATTCAATCTTGTCTTTGATATTTCAACATATAGAAGAATTCAGAAAGAGAAGAAAAACAGCGTGAAATAATAGGCGGCATACCTCTACTTGCCACCATACCCCTACACTTCATTCAATTATGAAAAAGAACATATTATTCCGAATTGCCAAGATTGCTTTCCTGCTTTTCCTGATGATAGGAACCGTATTGATCATCCGCAATAATCGAAACAAAGTGCAGCAAAGCCAGGCAGAATGGACTACCAACGAGGGCAAAGTCTTTGGCACTACCTATCACATCACCTACCATAGCGCACATGATATGCACGATAGCATCTTGGTCGCCTTGGCACAGGTTGACTCCTCGCTTTCCATGTTCAATCCCGAGAGCCAAGTGGCTAAAATCAACAGCAACGTGACCGATGTGATGAATCCCCAGCTAAAGCATCTGTTGGCACAATCACTGGAGATTTCACAAAAGACTGATGGCGCATTCGACGTCACCGTAGCTCCCCTGGTCAACGCATGGGGATTTGGTTTCAAAAATGCCGAGAGCGTAAGCCAGGCACAAATTGATAGCATCATGCAATTCGTGGGATACGACAAGGTGCACATCAATGGAGACAAATTAGAAAAGAAAGACCCACGCACCATGCTCGACTTCAGCGCTATTGCCAAAGGCTATGGAGTAGACCAGGCAGCAGCAGTTTTGGAAAGAAACGGCATCACTGACTATATGGTTGAAATCGGTGGCGAGATGCGACTCTCTGGCAAAAATAAAGAAATGAAAGACTGGAGCATCGGCGTACAAAATCCACACAAGGACGGCACGCACACCGAAAGCAATCTGCAAATGATCGTCTCCGTCAGCAATTGCGGCATTGCCACCAGTGGTAACTACAACAGATATTACATCAAAGACGGCCAAAAAATATCACATACCATTGACCCCAGCACCGGTCGCCCAGTGACGCACAACCTCCTGTCGGCCACCGTACGCGCCAAGGATTGTGCCACAGCCGATGCTTTGGCCACCTCATTTATGGTAATGGGCAAAGAAAAAGCTATGCATTTTCTGAAAGCGCACAAGGAATATAGTGCAATTTTAATCTACGCCAAAGAAGATGGCACCCTGGCTTCAGAACAATTCGGAGCGTGGATAGTCAAATAAGCACAATATCTTTCTTTTATTAATTCATTTTCACCGTCTACCTCAAAACACTCTACGACCTTCCACCATTATGCAAGACAATAAATTCTTTGATCGCCTCCTGCTCCTGCCCCTATTCCAAGGCATAGGCAAGAATGACTTTTGGGAAATTGCTGAACAAATCAAGATTGCATTTCACAAGAAAGCGGCAGGTCATGTAGTAGCCAAACAAGGTGAACTCTGCGACAAGCTCTATTTCGTCCTCAGTGGTACTTTGAGAATCGAGCGCCCAAGCGACGACCATCGCTATCGACTGAGCGAATGGAACGACAAACCCAGCGTCATCCAGCCCGAATGCCTGTTTGGATTGACGACAAGATACACCAGAAACTATATCGCCGAAACCGACCTGCAATATTTCGAAATCGACAAAGCAGCCATTCGCGAAGTCCTGTTCTTCTACCCCACCTTCCGCCTGAACTACCTCAACATGCTCAGCGGAATGATTCAGACGGGAACAAAACATATATGGCGCAGCCAGCCAGCCAATTTGACCGAAAGGTTTATCAAGTTTGTAGCCGATCGCTCCCTCAAGCCTGCCGGACGAAAGGAATTTTCGATCGACATGCCCACCCTGGCCGACGAACTCCTCACCACCCGCCTCAATGTCTCCAGAATGCTCAACAAACTGGCAGACCAGGAGCTCATACACATCTCGCGCAAAAAGATCATCATCCCCCAACTCGAGAAATTGATACAAGCCTACCATTAGTACATGGCTTATCGGTAAAGTGAAAGTCCCCGATATACAACGACAGAAGATACGACCTCATCATACAGTATTTTCTGTCGTTTTCTTTATATGTAAGCGACCTTGAATGAAAGTCAGACGTTTTTCGAAAAAGTCGTCGCGAAATTAAAATTATCCGTCGCGGAATTTTATTTATCCGTCGCGGAATTTCAAGTAAGACGTCGCGGAATTTTCGCGAGGTCTTACCTTTTTGTTCTGTTTCAAAATATTGGCTGAAAATAGTGCTATTTCTGTCAGTAGGAAATAATTCAGACTCAAAATTTTCGAAATATACTGCTTCAAATGTTAAACAAATGTTAAAATGGGGGGGGTGATTTGTTTAAATATGTAAAATCGTTACATTTGCAGAATTAACTTAGGCGTAAAGTATAATTATTACAATTTATTTCGGAAAAACTGAATTTTAGTTCAAACTGATTAAAAACAAAAAAACGTACAAAATCATATACAATATAAAATATAAGCCTATGAAAAAGTCATATTTGAAACCCAATGCAACAGTCGTTGCCCTCACCGCAGAAGATGGGCTTTTGGCAGGAAGCAATCTGGGTTCGCTCGGAAATGCAGGAAATGCCAGCGATCATGAAGGCGGTCCCCCCGAAATGGATACCAGAAAAACCATCTGGGGT
This sequence comes from Alloprevotella sp., assembly GCA_045630125.1. GTDB lineage: Bacteria > Bacteroidota > Bacteroidia > Bacteroidales > Bacteroidaceae > Alloprevotella. Next base: position 23,393 of record JAZQSL010000043.1, read on the forward strand.
GAAGATAATAATAGAGGTATTTGGGACTGATCTAAATTAGCTTTTGTATAAGAGTAGCAAAGCCATTGATCATCCCTCCTGAATTATCGCTTCATAAGACCACTTATTAGTAATCAATCAAAACACGCACATTATATGTATACAAAATCATACAAGTCTCTCCGGCGCGCCCTATTGATGCTCTGCCTGGTGGCATGTGGTACAGGTGCTTCATGGGCCACTACCGCTGTGCACAACGTCGGCAACAACGAGGCACATCCCCTGGCTGACAGCGCCCAAACATCTGATACGAATGGCGAGTATGCCATTCAGTTGACCACAGGTGGTACCCTGCAGGAAAAATTGCTCGAAGCCGGTGCCGACCTTGCCACAGTGACCACCCTGACTGTGACAGGTCCCATCAATGGCACAGACATCGACGTGCTGCATGGCAAATTGACCGCCTTAACCACCCTGGATTTGAGCAACGCCAACATTTGTGCTGGTGGTGATTCCTATCACGACTGGAATATCAGGAACAATATACTCACCAAGGGCAGCAATGCTTACAACACAGAAGACAATGTGGTCGGCGACTATATGTTCAACAATATGCCGCAATTGCAAAAATTAGTATTGCCAAGCACTGTGACCAAAATTGGCAAATATGCTGTAGCCAAATGCTCCAATCTGACCGACCTGCAACAATTCCCACAAGGGGTCACCTGGATTGACGAGCACGCTTTTTATAATACTGCCGTGTCTTCAATCACCCTCGGTGCCGCACTACAGTATATCGGCAAGTATGCCTTTTCAGGAAGTGGATTGACCAGTATCACCATCCCCGACGGCGTGACTCAATTGCAAGAACGGACCTTTGATGAGTGCGCGCAGCTGACCGAAGCTCATCTGCCAGAAACCATGACCGGCATTGGTCAATATGCATTCCGTAATTGCAAGAATCTGGAAAGCGCTAATTTGCCTGGCAGGCTTGAATCACTTGGAAACTATGCATTTGATGGCTGCAGTAAACTGAGAAACATAGAAATCCCCGCATCACTGAAAGTAATAGGCACATACGCTTTTTCAAATTGCAGTTCGCTTAAAAATGTAGTGTTCAACGAAGGGCTTACAAACATTGGAAACAATGCATTTCAATATTGTCAGAGTTTGACTAAAATAGAACTACCTTCGACAGTTAAACGTATTGGCAATTACGCATTCATCAGCTGTCAATCAGTTGCCTCATTGAATTTGCCAGAGGGTCTGACAACCGCAGACCAATATGCATTCAGTGCTTGCAGAAGCTTGACAGAGGTAACCCTGCCTGCCGGCATCACACATGTGGCAGACAATTTGTTTAGCAATTGCGAAAGCCTCACCACAGTCAACTTGAGTCCTGCCACCCAAAGCATCGGTACGTATAGTTTCTATGGATGCGATTTATTGAAGAATATTGACTTATCATTGGCAACCCTAAATAGTATTGGCGCGAGTGCTTTTAGTTATTGCCTAAGCCTGGAGGATGTTGCACTTTCAAATACAATCTCAACAATTGGAAGTAGTGCATTCAGTCGTTGTAGTAATTTACAGACGATAAATATCCCAACAGGGGTGACAGAATTGTCTTCATCAATCTTCTCCGATTGCACTAAATTGGAAGAAGTAGCCATGCACGATCAAATCACAGCTATAGGCTCATATGCATTTTCGGGTTGTAAGCTCTTATCAGGATGTACACTACCTGAAAGCATTACGACGATAGGCAATAATGCATTCTATTGTTGTGTCAGTCTGCCTATCACCAGCCTGCCTACCAGTCTGGAAACACTTGGCAGTAATGTTTTTCAAGACTGCGCCTTGCTCAATATTAAACGTTTTCCCAATGCACTAACCACTATTGGGAATGACGCTTTTTATAACACGGGTATAACAACGCTGGACTTATCTGATTCTCCCCTGACTACATTTGGAACAGCAACCTTTAGTGATTGCCAGGCATTGACTTCTGTGATACTGCCCAATACATTGATTGCGACAGGCGACTACACATTTTATCAATGTAAGAATTTGTCCAGCGTCACTCTGCCTCAATCGCTACAAAGTATAGGTCAGTATACGTTCTATAAATGCACTGCTTTATCATCAATAACACTCCCAGAATCATTACAAAGCATCGAAGGTCGTGCATTTGAATATTCAGGATTAAAATCTATTGAAATCCCAGATAATGTAACGAGTTTGGGCATTTTAGCTTTTTACGAATGCAAGAACCTGGAAAGTGCTAAATTAAGTAAACGACTAACCTACGATAATAATTTTAGCTATTTCCAAGGTTGTACGAAAATGACAAAGCTACGTCTTTATGCAGGTGTACCTCCAACCGTAGATTATGAGAACTATTTACCATTTAGAACAAATTGTGTATTAGAGGTGCCACGAGGTACTGAGGATTTATATCGCAATGCAGCGTATTGGAAAGACTTCAAGGAAATTAATGGTTTCTTGACTGGCGACAAACTCAATGCACAGGATTTTGCCGCCCTGCAAGAGATGTATAATTCCCTCGGTGGTGAAAACTGGACCCACAAGTGGGATCTATCGAATGACGACTGCTATACTGGCAGATGGTATGGTGTAAGCACTCTGGATAACCAAATTGTATCCATCAATCTCAGTGGTAATGGACTGAGCGGCCGTATACCATCATCTGTATTCGAATTGCCAATGCTGACTACATTAGACCTGTCCAATGGTGAAATAGACATGCTGGTTGATGATATTTTGGAATATACGCCCAACAGAGTCAATATCCAAAAACTCTATCTGCAAAACAACAAACTGAAAGGTGACGTTTATGCATTTATTAGCAAACTGCCCACCTTGCAGGAAGTAGATTTGACATGCAATCAGCTGACAGAGGTGTCTGAGCCATTAAATTCTACCGTCTTGAAGACATTAAAACTGAACAACCAGTTTGTGAGAAACGGTGAATTCGTCTACAATCCCGAGGTACTTCCAGCTGAGATCGTAGACCTGGGACTTCCATGTACGATGTCGCTAAACACATTGCAAAGATATTATCATAAAGAGAATAGATATCTTGTTGCCTCGGAAATGGCAACGCTTTACAAGCTAACGTTCAATGAGAATGGCACCATTAGTTGGAGTTGGCTTTCGCATAAACTTAAAAGCACAGATGAAGAAGGGGTGTATGAAATTTTACCTTATGACGCATACGGATATATGCTAAGGCCCGTCAACAATACGATACATTTCATGAGTGCCAGGTCTGGTAATGAATATTACCCCAAACCATTATTGATAAGATATATCGAAGGCGATATAAATGTAGACAGATATGTCGACGTCACCGATTTATCAACATTGCTTCAATTTTTCCAACATGGAGAAAGATGGTCCAGCGGTGTATTCAATTATTCCGCTGCAGATGGTGACAAGAACAACAGCCTGAATGTTCTGGACATCGTCTTGAACGTCAATCATATCCTCAATGAAGAAACCGTGGATAATGGTGAAGCGAACATGGCAAAAGCATACAGTTCGTCAGCTGCTACTGATGATGTGAGTCTGTGCGTCGACGACAACGGTTCGTTGTTGATGAACATATCGGCAGATACCGTCGCAGCCTTGCAACTTGATCTGAGAGGTACAAATATTGATAATGTAAGGTTGTCGAAAGACCTCAAAGCTTTCAGTCTGGCCAAACAAATGAGAAAAGATGGTTCACTGCGTGTCGTGATCTATTCAAATTCTGGCGAGGTATTGAAAGATGGAGCGATGGTATTGCTCACCGGCATTGCACCAGGAACAACAATTATGAATGCCGTGGTTTCTAATCAGCACGCACAGAGATTGTCTGTCAACTGCAATGCAGATTTGACAGGTATCGCCCTCCCTGATGTTGATGTGGACACTAATGATATATATGATATCAGTGGCCGAAAGGTAACAACAGGAAACAAAGGCGTATTTATCATTGGAGGCCAAAAAGTATTGAAGTAAAAGTATGAGTGAATCATATCTTCAAAAATATGACGTAATATGAAAAAGATATTTTCCCTAATTTTAAGTTGTCTGGTGGTAATCACTGCAGTTGCACAGACGGTTCAGCTCAGTGTTCCCCAGGATTTGACAAATGGTCCAGGCAAGGCTCTGCCTATTCCAGTCATCTTAAATAATGCAGTGGATGTGACTGCTGTGCAATTTGACGTAAAAGTCCCACTTGCAGTAACCAGCCACACATTGACACCCAATAGATGTGGCGAACATGAATATATTGTTCAAGAGAAGAACAATAATACCTATCGTGTGATGATCTATTCATCGCAAAATGCCACTATTTCTGGAACTACTGGTAGCCTGATCACGTTTTCAGTCGATATACCAGAAGATGCACCCGATGGTAAGACTTATGTCGTAGAACTGAGTAATGTAATTATAGCTAACCGTGCCGGCGAAAATGTAGCAACCGGCAGCAGCAATGGTTTGATCACCGTAGTGAGACAACCTCGCCCTGACCTGAAACCAGGAAATGTTGCCGTATCACAAACACTCTGCAACCCAGGTGATGCCATAGATCTGTCGTGGGATGTACAAAACATTGGGGACCTTGCTACTGGTGCTGGATGGACAGAAAAAATTTATCTCCAGGATGAAGAAGGTTACAAGGTCTATGTAGGTTGGACTTCTTATTCAGGTGTATTGGAAGCTGGTGCAACTATCAATAGAAACTATACACTAACTCTGCCAGAATATCCAGGTATAAGCGGAAATCTAAGACCTGTGGTCGAAATCTTACCTGCAGCAGATTGCGGCGAGTTGTCTGTTGACCTGACAAACAATACAGCCTATGCCAACAATTATTCGCTGTATCTGAAGAAATACCTGACTCTTGTCGCCTATGACAAGTTGATAAGTGAAAAATCAACAGGACGTTTTGCATGCGAAGTGCGCAGAACAGGGTCGTTGAACAAAGCTGAAACTTTTGATATTGCTCAGAGGGATGCTAATGGGCATGTCGGCAGATTGTCTATTTCAAACGAAGGTAAGGTAACGTTCGGCGTAGGCGTAAACAAGACTTATTTCTATGTTTCTCCTGTCAACAATAACGAAGTCAACGTAAATCAAGAGGTCACATTGACGCTCAATCCAAACAAAAACAATGGATACGACACTGTGACAGATAATGTACGAATAGAAGATGATGAAAAGATCGCAATGACGATTGCTACCGACAAGGTAGAATATCAAGAAGGCGAGACCATCCGCCTCACAGTCACTGCACCACGCCATTATCCGGGCGATTTGATCGTATATTTTAATATCGAAAAGCCAGGCAGATTCAAATTACCAAAACGATTGGTGATGAGTGAGGGTGTTGAGACGGCTTCTATCGAAATCCCCATCATCGATGATAGCACACCTGCCAATGATGTGGATATAAAAATCACAGCTACTGCAGAGCACTATGACAAGACGGAAACGCTCTTCTTGCTAAAAGACAACGATGTACCTGCTATTTCGATGACTTTGACACCGACGGATGTCAGTGAAGCGGCTGGACCCTCGGCGATGTATGGTACGATTGTGAGAAGTGGTGTGACTGACAACAGAATCACAATCAAACTGAGTGATGATGGTGATGACGATTTGTACTACTCTGTCAAGAGTATTACATTACCAGCAGGAACCACTACGGCCAACTTCCCTGTTGGCGTGAAGGATAATGCAGAGAAAGAAGGTGACCGCGTGGTCAATCTGAAAGCCGCTGTATACATCTCCGATTGTAATTGTGATGCTATAGGCGATAAGCAAGCATCCGTCGTAGTACCTATCACTATCACAGACGACGATGGTCCTATGTTGAGTCTCGCTACGGACAAGTCAACCATCCTTGAAGGCGATACGAATGGTTGCAAACTGACCATTTCGAGAAATACCACTCCACAAGGAGATCTGACCGTACAACTGTACAGCAGAAGCGAGGACTTGGTTTTCCCAGAGACGGTAATCATTCCAGATGGCGAGAAAAGTGTAGCGGTAACACTCACAGCACGGACAAATGATGTGGAGGAAGGTGACAGAACCGTGAGCATGTATGCCAGTTCTGACAACTATAGTATGGGTACATGCTGGGTATTGATTTCCGACCGCACTTTGCCAGATATTGCTATCGAAACTTCTACGCTGTCACGGACTGCCCTGGCGGCAGGTGAGAGTCTGCAAATGCACCTAGGTGTGAAAAACATTGGTGCGGCAGATCTGCCAGCGGGCACACCCGTCATCATCCGAGCTAATGGTAATACTGTGGTGAAATACACTACACAGGAAGCTATAGGAAAGGGGCAGGAAAAGGAACTAATCATCCCCATGCAAGCCTCTGCCATACCTGGAGCATACACCATTACTGCTGAAATCAATCCTGACAGGGGCGTGAGCGAATTGCTCTATCTAAACAATACAAGCGAGTCACATACCCTTACGGTAAGTTCGCTATACTCCTTTACTATAGAAAGTGAACGGGAAATCTACAACGTCGGCGAAGTGGTCAAATTCGAAGGCCGCCTGTCAGCTGTAGGCAATGCGAATATCGCTGGCATAAAGATAGAGCCCTATATATTATATAGTGGCCACCGCATTGCGATGGAAGCTACGACAGACACACAGGGTGCATTTGCATGTGAATACGTCATACCCGATGGCTACAGAGGAGAGTTTGATTATGGTGTCTGCAATATTGGTGAGAACAAACGCGACGCTGACAAGAATTTCAAAGTTTATGGCTTCTGCCGCACAGACAACTCCTACTTAAAGCACGAGATTTATCTGAACGAACCCTATCGCGGTACCATCGCACTGAAGAATTTAACCTCATTGCCATTGACTGGACTCAAGGCAGAAGTAACAGGCGCGACTGATAGATATGACTTGGTGCTGGATATACCAGAGGAAATTCCTGGTGGAGAAGGTGAAGTTGAGGTAACATATACGCTGACTCCTCGACAAATCTCAACTGGCAATAGTTGGGAAACTATCAACTTGCACTTCACTACAAACGAAGGAGCTACACACGATGTGACATTCTACAACTATACACGTGTGCATAATGCTAAGTTGGTAGCAAGTACGAACAGTATTACTACTACAGCTACAAAGGGCATTTCGAGATTGTATCCTGTCATCTTGACGAACAAGGGTCTTGCACCGACAGGTGAAATCAAGGTTTCATTGCCAGAAGGACTCAGAGATTTTATTTCGCTGGCTACACCTGAAGTAATACCTTCACTACAAACTAACGATAGCACAACGATTATGCTGAGATTCACACCTGGGGCAAACTTGGACGTGAATATTGTACAAAAGGGAAATATTGCTATTAATTGTGAAAATGGCAATGGTATCTCTGTCTACTTCAATGTAAAGGTAGTGAGCGAAGAAAAAGGCGGATTGTTGGTAAAAGTACGCGACGAAAATACTATCTATGGTAATAAGGATGGCGAACATCCCTACGTAGCGAATGCCACAGTCGAACTAAAAGACTATAATACTGGAAAGTTGATCAGCAAAATTGTAACTGGCGAAGAAGGAACGGCACTGTTTGAAAATATCAATGAAGGGTATTATCAATTGTATGTCACTTCGCCCAAGCATGATTCTTACAGACAGAATATTGTAGTCTCTCCAGGTGAAACTCTGGAACATTTGGCTACTATCTCATATCAAGCAGTAAGTGTGTCGTGGGACGTAGTAGAGACTGAGGTAGAAGACGAGTACGAAATTGTCACTACATTGACGTACGAAACCCATGTACCAGTTCCTGTGGTGCGCATGACAATGCCAAAACGCTTAAATTTGGACGAATTAGAGTATGGCAGAAGCACGCTATTTAACATCGTACTGAGAAACGATGGTCTGATCACAGCACAAAATGTTTGGATAGACCTATTCGAAGTAGATGGCTACACAGTGACTCCTCTCGTTCAAACATCTGGTATAAACCTGGGCCCTGAATGTAGCTATGTGATACCAGTATCCGTGACACGCAACAATATGTCCACTGATCCTGTGATTCAATCATCTGGAGGCAGTGCCTGCTCAGGTAATGTGGATGGCGGCTATGAATGGCCATGCGGTAGTGATTCAAAGTTTGGCTGGATTGGAGACGTAGTAAACTTCTTCTCTGAAAACATGTCATGCTCTGATGCTGGCGATGGTGGCGGCATACAGATAAATGGAGGAAGCAGTGGCGGTGTGGGCTCTCCTGGTGGCAGTAGCGACGGATATGCATCTGGTGCTGGTGGAGGTGTAAATACAGCAGCCATACAAAAGTTGGTTTGTACATTGTTAGAATGTATACCTATCGACATCCCTGTACCTGGCGAAGACTGTACAAGACAAGCTTATAATGTAGCTAAAGGTAGAGGCTTGAGCTTTGGTGGTGTTATAGGTTGCATATCACATATCACTAAGAAACTCCCAGGAGTAGGTCCAGTGATTTCATGTCTTGAAGCATTGATAAAGAATTATGCCCCAGCTGCAGATGGTGGTGTGAAATTCAAAGCTAAACAAACTGTAACGGGCGACCTAAAACAATGGTATGACAAGGCTAAGATCTATTATGACTATGGCATATTGCTAAAACAAGCACTTAATGAAAGAATGGGGTGTACACAACTCCTTGAAGAAGGCGACGATCAGGTGCTGGAAGCTATTGATTTGGTTGACCTGGAACTGAACGATATGTTTGTCAAAGGTGAATTGTTTAATATTGATTTGAACACGATACCTGATGATTATTCTAAATATGAACAAGCAGTTGCGCAAGGCACAGCACAGGAATGGATGCCTGCCGAAGGTAAAACAAGCGCTGCACATCTGACGGCATTGATGCCTGGTGGTGTTGCAAACTGGTATGACTTCGAATTAAAAGCATACGTAGAAAGAATGATCAATCTCTATCGCCAAGAAAACAACATGGAAGTAGTTGGCGAAAATTGTGTAGACTTCTCTGTATTTGAAAGCACATCTGATGCATACGATGCGGTTCAAACTGCAATCATTGACAACCACCTTGTTTCTATACAGGAGTTGGTTGAATCTGCAAACAACAATCGCCTTAATTATTTTGAAAATCAATCTTCATCTACTTGTGCAAGCGTGAAGTTAGAAATTGAGCAAAAGTTAGTGATGACTCGCCAAGCTTTCCGTGGCACACTGACTGTTGAAAATTCAACAGCGAAAGACTTGTTGGATATCGACCTCAATGTCGTCGTAACAAATATGTTGGGCGAACAAACCACACAGCACGAAATGCAAATAAATTTTGAATCTATCACCGGATTTGAGGGTGGATTGGAAGGCCCATGGACATTGGCTCCACAAAGCAAGGGTGTAGCTACAATTTTGTTCATCCCGACAAAATATGCTGCCCCTGATACGCTTACTACATATTCATTTGGTGGTAACCTCTATTTCAAAGATGGTGAAGATGGTGTGGTACAGTCACGCGAGCTCTACCCCGTAAAACTGCAGGTTAAACCTTCGCCAGAATTGGATTTGACCTATTTCGTTCAACGCGACATCTATGGCGACAATCCATTGACAAAAGATGTAGTAGAACCTGTTGTTCCAGCTGAATTTAGTGTATTGCTTCACAACAAAGGAAAGGGTAAGGCTACAGACGTCAGGATGCTGACCAAGCAGCCCAAAATTGTGGAAAATGAGAAGGGGTTGCTCGTCGACTTTGCAATCGTATCATCATCCCTCAATGGTGGCGAGAAAGCTATGGCATTAGATTCAACAATCTCCACTAATTTTGGAGATATAGATGCTGGTGCATCTTCTTATGCTACATGGGATTTGACCAGTTCACTGCTCGGTCACTTCACCGAATATGATGTCAGCGTAAATCACGTTAGTAGTTTTAACAATCCTGACTTATCACTTTTAGATCAAGTGACAATTCACGAACTCATCCGCAGTGTCGATTTGACATTGGGTGATAATGTGTGTCATGCTTGGCTGACCAATGATATACCTGATGGAAAGGATTTACCAGACAATCTTTACTTCACAGACGGTACTACTCAACAGGTCGCTGATGCATCGTCAACCACGACAATTACTTCTAATGGCAACTCGCAATATACACTTACAGTCAAAGCTCCAACAAAGGGCTGGTATTACGCAAATATTGCTGATCCAACTGAAAGTATGGCCAATATTCTGAACGTGTCATTGGGCGGGGTGGAAATCAACAAAAATTGTATTTGGCAAACACAATATATAATGCCAGACAATAACGATCCACTCAGAGACAATAGACTTCATGTCGTCCTATATGCTGACGGACCAAAAGATTTTGTATACAATATACAATTTGAGCCTACGCCCAATGTACGCTTGAAGGTAAATAGTATCGAAACCTTGCCTAATGATGACGAGATAGCCGAACAAGTAATAGAACAATTGACGATACGCTTCAACAAAGACATCCAGTCCGAAACCTTTACACGCGAAGACATCACTTTGCGTCACGAGGGCAAATTGGTAGAAACGCCTATCAACATCACAGAAGTGACGAAGTCTGCTTATCATTTGGATATGTCTCCATTTACCGACAATGGATTCTATACGCTTCAAATTCATGCAGAAAATATCACTGACCACGAGGGTTATCGTGGTTATGATGGCCTTATGGGAAAATGGATGTTGTTCAAGGACGGATTGATACATTACAACATCGAGTCGTGGCCATCTGCTGATATGGGTAATATCAGAACTAATCAAGACAATGCATCAGGTACAGCAGAATATGGTGGAGAAATGAGAATCATAGCAGAACCTGCTTACGGATATGAATTTGATTATTGGGGCAATTTCAACAACATAGTTTCCCCAAGTCAACAAAAGTCTCTGGGATCACGTTCACTGGTAAAGACAATTTCTGAATCTGAAATTGAAAAGATAAGTACAGAGAATCCTATTGTAGTACCACTGAACAAAGATATTGATTTAGTCGCTGTTTTCAAGCCCAAGAAGATGAAGGTCAATATCATCTGTGATGCAAACGCTGGTACGGCAAGCGTTGGCTCTGGTTTCTATGATTATGGTACAGTCATGAATATCGAAGCAGCAGCTAAGGATGGATATGTACTCAAGGGATTTGTCGTTCATGACAGCGAATATCAAGAAGGCGACGAAATCGAAGTCACAGTAGACCGAGATGTAGTCAACGTAGAAGTTTTGTTTGAAAGCACTACCCCACAAAACGTGCTGATGCAAGACACCGAAAACTATCAACCAGTAGATGTGCCTCTGGCTAACGTGAAACTCTATCGATCGTTCCGCAAGGGTACTTGGAATACTATTTGTTTGCCCTGTGCCGTAAATAATCCTACGGATGTATTTGGCGAAGGCACACGCGTTGCTCGCCTTACGGGATTGGAAGACGATGTGATGCAATTTGCTACAGTCAATCACATGCTGCCCAATATACCATACCTTATTATGGTTGGGTCTATTGAAAATTCAAGTATGGAGAATGGCGCATCAAAACGTACTTTCTATGATATCACTAACACTAGCGTAGTGGAACCTGAATACACACAGCCCATCGACCAACATGATGGTGTTGCCTTCATAGGCTCATACGAAACTACGACTGTACCAGCAGGTCAAGGTTACTATTATATCAGTAGCGGCGCTTTGTGGTATATAGATAGCAACGCTGTTGTTACATCAGGTAGATTCAGAGGATACTTCCATGCTTCAAATAGCAATACTCAAACCATGGGATTCCGCATCGACGATATCGTAACAGGAGTACCTGCTATCGAAGTCACAGCATCTGATGATGTGTTTGACCTCTCAGGTATAAAAGTGCGCAACAAGGGAGAAGAACTCAAAGATCTGAATCCAGGTGTATATATCTCACGTGGAAAGAAATTCCTAATCAAATAAGTTTAATGAATGAAATGAGGCTGTGTCATAATTATTCTCTATGACGCAGCCTCTTATTTTTGAGTAAAGAAAATAATTTTTTAATTTACTTAAAAAGACTTTTTCTACCAAAATCAAAATTTGGAAATAGTAAATAAAGCCTATGAACAAAAAAGTCTTATCTTTTGTCGAAAAAGATGGCGAGAAACATCTGTTAGACGGCGCGAAATTTAAACAAGACGGCGCGAAATTTAAACAAGGTCTAACCTTTTTCTGGCTAAGATTCCTAGCCCCTTTTATAGAATTAAAACATTAAAATCACTTCACACTGACTTCTGGCAAATCCGTCCACAGTGTTGTATAGTGGGGCGATTGTCGTTCGCAGGTGGATTTTACATTTCCACCACCTTGCACGGCTAATTTGACAGTGCCTCTGCCAAACGTTTTGTTGACGGCATCAAGCGCTGCTGTGAGACGGTGTTCGCGATCGAGGGCGCCTGCATCGTCGAAGAAGAATCGTACTATTTTGCTACTGGGGACGATATGAGTAGCTATGACACCTGCTTTCTTGAAACCATAACCGGGACGATATAATTCACGCGCCAGGGCTACGGCTTGCCCGACAATCGTACGCGAATCTGCTGTTGGCGTGGTAAATGATGCGAGCTGGGTGGCATAAAGTTGGTGGCCCATATCCTTAAATCTGTTGGTATAAGCAAATACTGACATCTCTTGCAACGAAGTGTCTTGCTGACGTAGCTTTTCGGAGACGCGGGAAGCAAAATTGGCTATTTGCTCGCAAAGTTCAGTGGCATCATATATTTCGGAGGAAAAACTTCTGGAGACACAAATAGACTGTCTGGGCTCAAATCCATCTTCGAATGCAATGTTAGGCTGGCCCTGTAGTTCCCGCCAGGTACGTACGCCAATGATTCCCATCAGTCCACGCACGGCAGATTCAGAAAGTTGGGTAAAATCGTATGCTGTCTGAATGCCGACGAGTTTAAGTTTTTGGGTGGAGCGACGCCCTATACCCCATACATCCTCAATTGGAAATTTTCTCAATACTTTCTCGATATCCTGGGGGCGATGCATATAGCAGCCTCCCTCTAATTTGGGATATTGCTTGCACAGCTTTGATGCAATTTTAGCCAATGTCTTCGTAGGTGCAATCCCTACAGAAACTGGTATGGAAGTCATCCGCCAGCATCTGTTTGAAATGGTTTTGGCGTACTGCTCGAAATCCACGTTCTCCATGCCACGCAGGTCCAGAAAGACTTCGTCTACGGAATAGACTTCGATGGATGGGGCAAACTCCTCGAGCACCCAACGTACACGCTGGGACATATCTCTGTAGAGCGCCATATTACCTGAAAATACTGCTACATCGTAGGCTTCGACTATATGGCGAATCTTGAAGAAAGGGTCGCCCATCTTTATACCAAGTGCCTTTGCCTCGTTGCTACGTGCTACGGCACACCCATCATTGTTGGATAGTACTATGACAGGGCGACCCTGCAGATCGGGGCGAAACACCCGCTCGCACGAAACATAAAAATTATTGCAGTCGGCTAAGGCAAACATTACAGCTATTAATATAATGCGTAGAATAATAATGACACGAGAAGAATTCCCCCCCTCACGGCATCAGCAGGGAGGGAAAACAAAATAGACTGAAGGTTGTCACATTTTTTTAATGACATAGGTCACGACACCCCATATCAGGAAATCGTCGTCAGCCGAGACTTCGATAGGCTGGTATCTGTCGTTCTTTGCATTGGCTGGCATCAATCGCACTTTGCCATCACTTATCTCGACACGCTTCACTGTATATTCTCCATCAATATAGCACACGGCTTTGCAGTTATGATATGGTTCGATAGCTCTATCTACAATGATAATATCTCCCTCGTCCATAGCGGCGTCTACCATAGAGACACCATTGACACGAAAGAAAAAGGTAGATGCGCGATGCTTCACTAGCAGCTGGATCAGATCGAGCTTTTCACGAATTTCCTCTGCGGGAGAAGGGAAGCCTGCCTTGACATCGCCCAGCAATTGCACTTCAAACGATGCACTATCATCAATACTATGTGGTACAAAATTTTCCATAAGTAAGGCAAAAATACGAAAAAAGTCAATTCGTCCAAAATTCCCAAATCTCATATTACAAATGTATATTCAATTACAATTTCAACATTGGAAAGAAGATTATTATATCCAAAATATGATGCCACCCAATTATAAGGTATATTTCAATACAAAAATTTAAAATACTGAAAAAAGTAAAACGAAAGCGACAAAATCAAAAAATATCGTATATTTGCATATCTTACGTCATTTTGTAAATCTAATAAGTTTATGAGATATCTACAATCATTGAAATACGCATCATTATGTAGTGCTTTTCTTGTGCTTATGGGCATTGCCAGTTGTACAGAAGATCATGACAATCCTAAATATACTTCTCGCCCACCCAGTTTCTCGCATGTAGAAGTGAAAAGTCTGGATGGGGATAGTGTGCTACGAGCTGGAAAAGAACTTGTAGTAACTGCGATACAAAGTGCAAAGGGAAAGTTAATCTACAAGGCTGAATATAAATGGGCAAACAAAAAGGGGGAAGCGAGGCATCAATACACCAAAGAGGTGATATATGACCTAAATCCAGTCAACCCTTCAGACACTGTAGTCTTTACAACCCCTGGCACTTATACGATGACACTTAATGCCAAATACCATATATCGGGCAACTATGAGAACATCAATGGCAAGGAGGTATGGGAAGATGGTAGTGTGAACTATAGTACACCATCGTGGATGTATTACTTGGTGGATATAGAAAAGAAAATTCGTGTGCAATAATAGTTTGTACATGGATTTGGCACATACCAACAGGAAGTGAATTAATCTTAGTACGATTAAAACATCAATAATGACTTTAGAAGAATTTGAATCATATACCGATAGTCGGGGCAAATTAAATGTTGCACAGTTAGACCATCTGTCACAAGATTTCTCTATCAAAAGAGTATTTTGGATAACTGATGTACCAGAAGGAACCATACGTGGTGAACATGCTAATCGTGAATGCACAGAGTTGTTAGTAGCAGTAAGTGGGAAAGTGAGTTTATGGCTGACTGATGGTAGCGAAGAATGGAATATCACACTATCCACCCCCAATCAGGGGTTGTATATTCCACCAATGGTATGGTGCAAACTATATGATTTCTCGTCAGACGCGACGATAGTCTGTATGGCAGATAAGGAATATGATCCAGAACAATATATAAACGATTATCAACAATTCCTAAGTGAGTTGTAGGCCCATATTATTAAAGTACAAAAAATAAGTTATTATAATAATACCAGATATCTAATCCATGATTTGCAAACCCTACACAGAAGATATGCAATCGTTGTGGGACGAGGCAGTGAGATGCTCCAGAAATGGAACATTCTTGTTTCAACGCAATTTTATGGATTATCATCAAGATAGGTATACAGATGCTTCGTTGATGTTTTTATCTGATAAAGGCAAAGTGGTAGGCCTATTACCTGCTTGCTGGACGGAGGGAGACACCGCAATAGCCTCACACGCTGGGTTGACTTATGGAGGGTTCGTCATACCTCATCATACGTCCCTTGTTGACGTCGGTGAGATGTTTACGCTTGCAATAAAGTATTATAGTGAACTGCATGCTAAACGTTTTTACTACAAACCAACACCCTATATATACCATAGCGAACCAAGTGACGATGCTTTGTATTGGTTGTTTAGGCACAATGCGCAACTTGTATCAAGAGGAGCTTCTCAAACGATTGATTTGACACAAGGAAACATTCAACTTTCCACGCTTCGCAAACGCAAGATAAAACGTGCAAGCATCACTTCCCCCATCATCAGCAATAATATAAAGGACTTGCCAGCATATTGGGTTTTGCTAACTGAAGTATTAGACAAAGTCCATCAAGTTGCTCCTGTTCATACGCTTGAGGAAATTACATTATTGCAATGTAAATTTCGCGACAACATTAAATTGTACACAAGTATTGCTAATGACAAAGTGGAAGCTGGCGTCATGATCTTCGAATGTGGAAAGACAGCACATGCTCAATATATTTCGGCAAGTGACTTATCTAGAGAAGAGGGCATCTTGGATGCTTTGCTATATGAAGTAATCTTGACATATAAATCGGCTGGATACAAATATTTTGATTTTGGTATTTCTACAGAAAATTGTGGCAATATACTAAACACAGGGCTTACCTTTCAAAAAGAAGGTTTTGGCGCACGCACTACTTGTTACGATATGTATGTAATCAACCTTAACCCATAAATAGAACTATGATCCCTTTTCTTGGATTAAAACATATAAATCAAACCTATGAGCCAGAATTGAGCGAGGCGATCCAAAGGGTCGTCAATTCGGGATGGTATCTATTAGGGGGAGAGAAAAACAAATTTGAAAAAGAATTTGCTGAATATATTGGTGCGAAACATTGCGTGGGCGTTGCTAATGGTTTAGATGCCCTTACCTTAATCTTAATGGCAATGAAGAAAAAATATGGCTGGAGTGCGGAGCGCGAAGTAATCGTACCAGCCATGACATTTATTGCCAGCGCAGAAGCAATTGTCAGAGCAGGACTCACTCCTTGCTTTTGTGATGTGGATGAGGATTTTCTAATTTCTCCATCATGTATTGAGAAATCCATCACAAACAAGACATGTGCCATAATGCCCGTACATCTCTACGGAAAAACATGCGATATGTACAAGATCACAGAAATGGCTAATGCACATCATCTGAAAGTGATCGAAGATGCGGCTCAGGCACATGGTGCATATTATGCAAGTAAGAAAGCAGGCAATTGGGGAGATGCGGCAGCATTTAGCTTTTATCCAGGAAAGAATCTTGGTGCCCTTGGAGATGCTGGAGCCGTTGTAACAAATGATGATGAGTTAGTCAAGGAAGTTGCAATTATAGCAAATTACGGAGCGCCCCAAAAATATCTTCATACACATAATGGTTTGAATAGTCGGCTTGATGAGATTCAGGCCGCAGTACTTAGAGTCAAACTAAAATATCTGGACCAAGATAATAATCACCGAAAGGAAATAGCAAATATATACGCAAGAAATATAAACAATCCACATATCACCATACCATATAATGGTGGGACTTCGGATAGTGTCTTCCATATATACCCTGTGCAATGCGATCATCGAGATCAATTGCAAAAGTATCTTAAGGACAACGGTATCGAAACCCTCATACACTACCCCACTCCACTGCATAAACAACCTGTATTTGCAACATACGCTTCTCTGTCTCATCCTAACGCTGAAAAGATTGGAAGAAGTACATTGAGTTTACCTATAAGTCCGATCCAAAGTGTTGAGGATACGCATTATATTATTGAAAAAATCAACCTATTTCAGTTATGAATATAGACATTCTTATATGTTCGTTGAACAAAGGCATCGTGAGAGTACAAGATGTATTACTCCCCCCCAACCCCAACATCAAATACGTCGTATCGTTTCAATACACAGAAGATAGGTATCTTGATTTGATACCATCCTCAATTATGAACCGAGAGGATGTAAGATTGTTCAAATACAAAGGTCAAGGACTTTCTGCAAATCGAAATTTAGCACTTGAACATGCAGTATCAGATTTGGTTATCTTTGCTGATGACGACACACATTTGAGTGAAAACATCCTTGATGTAGCAGAAGAGGCCTTTGCGAAAGTGCCCAATTTGGATGTAGCTTTTTTTACTGCAAGTACATACACAGGCAAGCCATTGAAAGAATACCCGCAAGAAGAATTCGAAATGAAAGAATTGCCCGAGAATTATGCAATTTCAACAATCGAAATGATTGCTAAACGAGAAAGCATACAAGGTAAAGTTCGTTTTGATGAAAGATTTGGTCTCGGTACAAAATTTCTCACTTGTGGTGAAGAAGAAATCTGGATGCACGATGCTTTAAAAGCAGGTTTAAAGATTCATTATTTTCCTAAAAAGATAATTGAAACCTCTACACTCTTAAAGAAATCGCACATTTACGTAGATGCTGGTGTACAACGCAGTCGTGGGGCTATCACATATTATGTATATGGCAGCAAAGCATGGTGGCACTGCTTCAACTTTGCATTGACATCGACACGAAAGGGGTTGTGTCATTTCATACCAATGTTCAAACATTTGACGGAAGGTATTCGCTATATGCAACGAACCAAGGCATAACCCTCACATTCATTCATGATCAGGATACAATAAATAATGATAGAAGTTCTTATTTGTACCATTGATGAACGTATCAAAAATGTGATACATACCATTAGCACACCTCGCCCGGATGTATGCTATTTGGTCTCATGGCAACAAACGTCTTCTGTACAACTGGTCCCACCACAGGAACTTCTTGAAAGAAATGATGTACGTATTATCACATTAAAAGGGAAAGGCATTTCAGCCAATCGAAATAATGCTTTAGTACATTCTAAGGGAGATATACTCGTCATTTCTGATGATGACTGCAGATATACAGCGGAGTATTTTAATAATATACGTACTGCGTATAGTTCATATCCTAATGCTGATATCATATCTTTTCAAGCAATAGACGAGAATGGTAAAGCATATAAAAACTGCTATCCTGAGAAACCATATCAGTATAAAAAACGCCCATACGGAAGTTATATAAGTTCTTGCGAAATTACATTAAGACGAAACAAGCATCTACCACAATTTGACGAAAGATTCGGGCTTGGCAGTAAAGTATTAAAATGTGGAGAAGAAGAAATTTTCCTTCATGATGCTGAAAAATTAGGATTTAAAATCCTCTATGTTCCCAAAGTGATAGTATCTACACCAGGAACTACTACAGGCGACCAATTTGCTTTGTCCTCGAGAGTCAGAATGAGCAAAGGTGCGGTTCTAAAGTACATACATGGTTATTGGGGCGCTTTATTACGCTGTATTAAGTTTGCTTTAATTTACACACATTTTCGGCCACGCATCTTTTGGCGAATCTTCCGAGATATGTACCGAGGCATTCTGTACATTAAATAAGTAAAATTCATCATTGAACAAATTCTTCATTCAAATATATTTAAATGTCCTTTTCCATCATCATACCATACTATAATAGGGAAAAATTCTTACAGCGGACGCTGGACTCTGTTGCAAAGCAGACCATACGCCCTAAGGAATTGATATTGGTTGATAATGGTTCGACTGATAATTCCGTCGAAATATGCAGACAATTTGCTAAGAAGTATAACGATGAAAGTTTTAAAATAATACTCATTGAAGAATTGCAAAAAGGTGCGTGCGCTGCAAGAAATACTGGTGCAAAATATGCTTCTGGCAAATATCTCTATTTCTTTGATTCTGATGACATCATGTCACCAAGTTTTGTCGAGGATATAAATAAATATCCTTTAAAGAATGAAAAATATGATTTGATAGCTGTTAGGACAAATATAATATTACCAAATGGGAAAGAATATAAAAGAAAATCTTATTACAAGACTTCTGTTGTAGACCAAATCATTCTCAGTACATTGTCCACCCAAAGTTGTGTATTTAAAAAAAAGTTTTTTGAAGAAATAGGCCAATGGGATGAAACATTACCTTGCTGGAATGATTGGGAACTTGGTATAAGAATTATGCTTGCTTCTCCCAATATATTATGGATTAAGAAACCCTCGTACCACAGTATCATCTCACATCCAGAAAGTATAACAGGAGATAGTTTTTCGAAACGTTACGAACAAATCAATAAATCAATAAATCAAGCACGAATTGATATTGGTGATAATATTAAAGCCCAAAAAGCACTAACAGCATTACAAATTATTACGGCGGGAAAGATATATAAAGAAGGTAATAGGGATTTATCAAGAGAAATATTCGTGTTTACAAATAAGACAAAACATAAGTTTCCTTTGCAAAAGTTATTCAGCATCTACTGCCAAAAGATCAGCACAGGATCATGGTGGATTTATAGAAATATCCTAAGTAAATTTATAAACTAATTCTTCTGACACTAAATATATGCAAGACTTCATACATTTACATGTACACACCGAATACTCTATCCTGGACGGACAGGCTTCTGTTCCCAAGTTGGTTGACAAAGCCATAAAGGATAAAATGAAAGGTATGGCGATTACTGATCATGGTAACATGATGGGTATTAAAGAATTCTTCAACTATACAAGCAAAATTATTGGGAAAGCCAAAGGGGGATTAAAAGCTGCAAAAGAAAAGTTAGCAGCATTGGAAGATGGTACATATACACCGCAACTGGATAAATATGGCAATAATCCAGATGAAGGAAAAAGTGTACAAGAGCTCATCGAGGAAACTAAGAAGGAAGTAGAGAAGCAGAGAAGAATAGCAAATTTCAAACCTATATTTGGTTGTGAAATGTACGTTGCCAGAAGGGGGGATAAGTTCTCAAAAGAAGGCAAGGTTGACCAATCTGGATGGCACTTGGTAGTATTGGCAAAGAACAAATTAGGTTACAAAAATCTTATAAAACTAGTATCTCGTTCATGGGTAGATGGTTTTTATATGCGCCCAAGAACAGATCATAAGGATCTTGAACAGTTTAAGGAAGGACTTATTGTTTGTTCTGCATGCCTTGGGGGCGAATTGCCACAAAAGATATTGAAAGAGAGTATTGAGGATGCAGAAAAATCTGCACAATGGTTTAAAGATACTTTTGGCGACGATTTTTATATTGAATTGCAACGCCATGAGGTAACTGACCCTAATGTACGTGCAAATAGAGAAACTTACCCAATACAACAAAAAGTCAATGCAGAACTTGTTAATATTGCTAAAAAATTAAATATTAAACTAGTATGCAGCAATGACTGCCACTTTGTCGACGAAGAAAATGGTGAAGCACACGACCGACTAATCTGTTTGTCTACGGGTAGAGATTTGAACGACCCCAATAGAATGCTCTATAGCAAACAGGAGTGGTTTAAAACTCAGGAAGAGATGAATGAAGTATTCTCAGACATTCCTGAAGCATTAGCCAACACATGCGAAATCTGCGACAAGGTAGAGACATATAGCATAGACAATGGGCCTATCATGCCTAACTTTGATATTCCCAAAGAGTTTGGAACTGAAGAGGAATATCGTCAGAAATATACAGAGGAAGATCTGTTTAATGAATTTACTCGTGATGAAAATGGTAATATCATACTCAGTGAAGAAGCGGCGCACGATAAAATCAATAAGTTAGGCGGATATGAAAAGCTATATCGTATTAAACTTGAAGCAGATTATTTAGCAAAACTTGCATACGAAGGTGCACATAGGAGATATGGCTCGCCGTTGGATGACGAGACCGAGGAACGTATAAAATTTGAATTACACATTATGAAAACCATGGGTTTCCCTGGTTACTTCCTAATTGTGCAAGATTATATCAAAGTAGCTCGTGAAGAGTTAGATGTTTTAGTTGGTCCAGGACGTGGTTCTGCAGCTGGTAGTGCCGTAGCATATTGTTTAGGTATTACTCAAGTTGACCCCATCAAATATGATTTGCTGTTTGAGCGTTTCCTAAATCCAGACCGTATCTCACTCCCTGATATTGACGTCGACTTTGACGACGACGGACGTGGACGTGTGTTGAATTGGGTGACTCAAAAATATGGTGCTGAAAAGGTGGCTCATATTATCACCTATGGTACTATGGCTACAAAGTTGGCATTGAAAGACGTCGCACGTGTGGAAAAATTGCCACTTGACGTTACCAACAGACTGGCCAAACTCATCCCTGACAAACTACAGGAAGGTCCTGACGGGAAGGTACCCAAGTTGAATTTGCCAAACGCCATTGCTCAAATCCCTGAATTGAGAGAAGCAGAAGCATCCAACGACCCCATCATGCGAGACACTTTCAAGTACGCCAAAATGCTTGAAGGGAATGTTCGCAATACAGGTGTGCACGCGTGTGGTATCATCATTTGTCGAGATGATATATCGGATTGGGTACCCATTTCTACAGCAGATGATAAGGAGACCGGTGAAAAACTTCGATGCACACAATACGAAGGCAAGGTGATTGAGGAGACTGGTCTTATCAAGATGGACTTTCTGGGTCTAAAGACATTGTCTATCATCCGTGAGACAGTTGAAAATATACGACATTCGTTGGGCATCAAGATTGATATTGATGCTATCAGCATCGAAGACCCTGCCACATATCAGTTGTATTGTGATGGCAACACCATTGGTACATTCCAGTTTGAATCTGGTGGTATGCAAAAGTATCTACGAGAATTGCAACCGACTACCTTCGAAGACCTTATTGCGATGAATGCGCTCTATCGTCCAGGTCCTATGCAATACATTCCTCAGTTTATCAAGCGCAAACATGGCGAGGAACCGATTGAATACGACTTACCATGTATGGAGAAATACCTGAAGGATACATACGGCATCACAGTGTATCAAGAACAGGTGATGCTCTTGTCACGTGAAATTGCCGACTTTACACGTGGTGAGAGTGATGCGCTACGTAAGGCAATGGGTAAGAAATTGATTGACAAGTTGAATCAAATGTATCCTAAATTTCTCAATGGAGGTAGGGCAAAGGGATACGATCCCAATATTCTGGAAAAGATTTGGGAAGACTGGCGTGCTTTTGCATCCTATGCGTTCAACAAGAGTCATGCTACTTGCTATTCGTGGGTAGCGTATCAGACTGCATATCTTAAAGCAAATTTCCCCTCGCAATATATGGCTGGGGTAATGAGCCGAAGCTTTGCTGACAAGAAGACCATTACCAAGTTGATGGACGAGTGCAAAGCGTTGAAGATTAAGGTTCTTGGACCAGACATCAACGAGAGTCGTCTAAAATTTAGTGTTAATAGAAAAGGAGATATTCGTTTTGGGCTTGGTGCAATAATGGGAGTTGGAGAAAATGCAGTAGCTGCGATTATTCAAGAAAGAGAAAAAAACGGATTATTCACTTCTATTTATGACTTTGTGGAAAGAATAAATCTCTCTGCATGTAACAAAAAATGCATTGAGAATCTTGCTGTATCAGGTGCCTTCGATAGTGTTTCAGGAATGAGACGCGAACAAATTTATGCCATAAATGATAAAGGCGAAATTCTATTAGACACATTGGTTAGATATGGAATAACATTTCAACAAGATAAAGCCGCATCGGTAAATTCCCTTTTTGGTGATAGTTCTGGTATTGACATCGCCAAACCAGAAATTCCCCAAAACAATCAACCTTGGAGTACTCTACAAAAATTAAACAAAGAGAGAGAGCTTATTGGTATATATATATCTGGCCACCCTCTTGACGAATATCGCGTCGTTCTTGAAAGAATATGTAATACTACATTAGAAGATTTAGAAGATATTTATAGTATAAATCAGACAGAAATTTCATTTGGCGGCATAGTGATAGATGTCGTTGAACGCACTAATAAATATGGTGTACCCTATGGCTTTATTAGATTAGAAGATATGAACTTCTCTAAAGAGATATTTGTTAGTGGAAAAGAATGGGCAGAATGGAAAGGATACTTTACAAAAGATAGTGCTATCTTTATCTCTGGGCGATTTGAACCTCACCGTTATAATAAAGAAGAAAAAGAGTTACATATTACAAAAGTAGAATTTCTTGTAGACGTCAAAGAAAAGCAAATTGAGAAACTAACTCTTAATATAAAACTTAGTCAACTTAATGAAAGCTTTGTCGAGGAACTCGTCGGACTAATTTATAATAACCCTGGCACGATACCGTTGTATTTTAATATTGTAGATAACGAAGAAGGACAAAATGTCATTATGCAATCTTTAAGCCATAAAATTTCTCCTAATTACAAAATATTCGAATTACTTGATGAAAATCCAGAAATTAGCTACATCATAAACTAAGAGATTATTGGTAATAATGGATCAAAGGTACAAATACTCATAGCAAATTTAGGGAATGGCAATACAGATACAAAACCAATATCTAAATCTGCTTTACCCTGAGCTATAAGTATATTTGAACTATTAGGATAAGGAGCAATATTTATATCGCTAATTAACTTTGTATATATCTGATCAAAACATTTAAAAGCAGCTTCTTTGGCTGTCCACATATTCATCGCATATAATGATGGATTATCAGACTCATTCAATAGAGATAATTCATTTGCTGAAAGAAACTTCGAAGAAATTCGATAGGGTTTACTACTCCACTGCTCTATATCAATACCAATCGGGAAAGGGGATATAGCTAAGGCTAACCAATGCCCTGTATGAGAGATACTCAAGTACCACTTTTCTTGACAAAGACCTAACAAATAAGGTTTGCCATTAGGGTAATATTTGATTGAGAAACCAGGACGTATACTTTCTAATAACGCTTGAGTAGACAACCATTCCAAACGCCTTTTGACGTTTGGAATTTCATGTATCACCTTTAGACAATCCCCCCCTACTATATTTATCAATTGCTCTTCACATTCTGTTATATGCCAAATATAAACCTCCGTCACTTGATTTGCGACAGAGGTTTTTTGTTGATATTTCAAAATAGTATATAATGGCATATTATCATTGTGTAAATCAAAAGTTTTAAAAGGGAAGTTCGGTGGCATTAGTTGCTGTTGTGGACGTAGCAACACCTTGCTGAGCAGTAGAAATATCGTTACGCATAGACTTCGGCGTAAGCATTTCCATATTATCTGCCCAAACTTCCGTCACATATCTTGTCTTGCCCTGTTTATCTGTGTAACTACGCGTGCGCAATTGTCCCTCTATATAGAGTTTATCACCTGAGTGAACATACTTTTCTACAATCTCAGCCAATCGTCTCCACAATAATATTCTGTGCCACTCTGTACGTTCTGGTACCTGAGTGCCACCTGGCAAAGTGTATCCTGGTGTAGTCGTCGCTAAACTCAATGTCGCTGTAGCTACTCCGTTATCAATATACCTCACCTCTGGTTCCTTGCCCACATTGCCTATCAGCATTACTTTGTTCAATGACATATCTTATGTTTTTTACAAATATATTTCACTAAGAATCGCCAAACATACTACTAACGGATTCTATCTGCTGCTCTCACTAAATCTTCGTCGCGCTTTACAGCACGCTTAGCCAATATAATTAATACGATAGCCAAAATCCAAAAGAACAAACCAGCACCTATTCCAAACGATGTAAATTGAGCAAATCCGTTGATATAAGTCCAAGCATATACAGCAAAAGTCATAGCCAAAAGAGTATGAACTAAAATTGTATATTTTGCTAATTTAATCTGTAAAGGACGATTCTTAAACTTAAAAATAGCAAAAATTGGCAAAACTACGCTGAGTGTTGTAAATACTACAACACCCCATGGTGTATGCAAATCTGGAGAGCCAGTAAATCCAAATGTCATGGCTGACAACACATGTGACTGACCTGCATTCTCAAAAGAAAAGACAGGAACAAAGAAAAGTATGGCGGGAAAAATACCCGCCAACAAGAAGTACACGCTTTGAATACGTTGTATCATAAATCAGAATTTAGTTTTTCCTTATCCTTATTGGGATTGCGGAAATATACTCTACCATTTTGAAATTCTTCTGCAGAAATCAGAGTTGGTTTTGGCAACTTTTCGTAGTATCGTGAAATTTCAATTTGTTCACGATTTTCAAAAGTTTCCTCCAAAGAATCATTACTTGAAGCAAATTCTTTTAGTTTTTTGGAAAGGTCTTCTTTCATCTTTGCCGAGATCTGATTAGCTCGCTTCGACATGATTACGATGCTTTCATAGATATTATCTGTGTCTTCACAGAAATCCATCAAATTGTGTGTCACCGTGTTTGTTGGTGCCTTGCTTCTTTTGTAGTCCATTGTATATTCTAATTTATTTATTTTTCTATTCTTATATTGTTACAATCAGCTTTCCTTAGTTGGGTGATATTTTTTCGCCTTCTTGAATAGGGACTCTACCTCTTTCATATATTTAGATTCTGGGAACTCGCTTGTAAATCCATAATATTCATCAATAGCTCCTCGATAGCGTTCCTCTTTCTTACTTTCAACACTTTTTTCTGCTAATTCAAATTTAGCTTTAAGAATAAGGAAAGACAAATCTTCTCTTCGCTTTGTATAGGGATAATCCAAAATTGCATTTTGCGCTGTGATTATGCAAGCCTGATAATTCGACCCACCATTAGAGCAGTTCATAAAATAAGATCCAAGGTCATAATACAACTTCGCCGAAAGATATTCCTTTTCCACCAATTTGTCCTGCAGATCAAAAATGGCTTGACTGGCATCATCTGCAAATCGACTTGTAGGATAATTTTCTAAGAAACTCTGATATTCTGTCACAGCTTCAAATGTACCCGTTTGATCTAATCTCGGTTCTGGAGCATTTTCCTGGAGGGATTTTCCTGCATAGTATTGTGCCTCTTCAGTAAACTTTCCCCTCGGATAAGTTTGGTAATACTTCTTGAAATATGCAGCAGCTGCAGAATAATTTCTTGCTCTGAAATTTGTCATACCACTCAGATAGAGTGACTCCTCGCCATGGTCAGTACCTTTGAGCACCATAATCACATCCTGCAACATCAAAGCAGCACGATCGTACTGTCCACAAGCATACATTTCCTTGGCATATTCATAACGCACCATATAATCCTGCGTCTTTTGTATCTTGGTATACTCAGTGCAGGAAAGAAATGACAGCATTACAAACGATGCTAAAAGGAATGTATATATCTGTTTCATAGACGAAATTTGGCGCAAATTTACAAAATTCCCTTGGATTACGCAACTATACACACTTTTTAATATAAGCTTTTACCACAAAGAGTCAGCAGAACAAAACATTCTTTGATTATTCTCATCATAAAAACCTAACAACAAAACTACACTTTTCCATAAAAAACAACGAGACATCAAAAATGATATCTCGCCATGATAAAGCGGTGCGTACGGGACTCGAACCCGTGACCCCATGCGTGACAGGCATGTATTCTAACCAACTGAACTAACGCACCAATAAGTCATCTTCTGGTTGCTTCACTAAGAAACCAAATTAAGAAATAAATTTACATCTTGCGGTGCGTACGGGACTCGAACCCGTGACCCCATGCGTGACAGGCATGTATTCTAACCAACTGAACTAACGCACCAATAAGTCATTAAAAGGTGGCTTCATCAAGAAGCCAAAGAAAGAAATAATTTTCAATCTTGCGGTGCGTACGGGACTCGAACCCGTGACCCCATGCGTGACAGGCATGTATTCTAACCAACTGAACTAACGCACCAGAACAACATTTTGTTCCGAATTCGGATGCAAAATTAGCACTTCTTTTTGATATAGCAAAATGTTTGAGCAAATTTTAGAGCTTTTTTTTCAATATTGCCAAATCTTCGTACCCATTTTTACCATAATGCCATGCTGGAAGGACTGCTACTTCCGCGTAAGCCAAACTTTCAAATAATTTCATACTGACTGGATTTGTTGTTTTGCTGACTTGTGCATAAAGAAAATTTAACCGTAACACTTCTGCCGCATATTTTTCAATATTCACAATTGCATCTTTAGCATACCCCCTACCCCTGTATGTCGACAAAAGGCAGATACTGATTTCTGCTCGGCGATCTATTGGCGAGAAGTTGGTCAAATCAATCAGTCCAACAGATTTATTAGTCAAAGACTCACAAATCACCAGCCGCAATTCTCCCTGCTGAAAAATATTTGCAGGTTGCGAAGCCAAATATTGCTTCAGCGCAAACTTTGAATAATGACTACGCTCGCTACTTACACTCCAGACAGTAGTATCATTTTCTATGGTATAAAGCAGTTCTAAATCTTCCGGTTCCAACGCTCGAAGAAATACAGATGACGACTGTGACATTATTTATATATAAGAGTCAAGACAAAAAAACGTTGAATAATCAAATAGAGAATACTCTGGATGCTGTAATCAATGCACTCAGATCGGCATGAAAAGTACCGACATAGCTCTTGTGGTGAGATTTTTGAAAAGCCTCCAATATATATGAGTAGTCAAAATCTTGCGCATCATATACCACATGAGTGTAAACATCTGTATCAGCAGATTGAGGTAATTGGGGAATGCAATGCGAATGTTGATTTGCTTCAACATACTCCATATTCAACCACCAACGCTCTGCCAATTCTTCTATTTGCTCCCTATGCCTACCTACGTAGATAAATCTATGATGTTTGTACTTTTTGATGGGTAACAAGAAATCCTTCAACTTTTTCATTTGTCCCATAGTCAATGCCAATAGCGCTTTCACCAAAATCGCAAATTTAACTGGCAGAGAGACTCCTAACCAATATGTACGAAAATGCTTTTTAAAGAAAGTCAGCATCGCACCATAGAAGACATGTACATAGCGGAAGGTACTCTTGTGTGTACTTTCTCCTTTATAGTGTAAAATTGGAGTAGGTAAATAATAATTTTGATACCCCGCCAACAACATTCGATAAGACAAATCGATATCTTCGCCGTACATAAAGAAGTTTTCATCAAACAAACCAACTTTATCCAAAGCTGCACGAGTCGTAAAGAAATACGCTCCTGAAATTATATCAATGGGTGATGTTTGATTTCGATCGAGATAATTCATATAATAACGACCGAATATTTTACTTTTGGGGAAGAGTTTCTGTAGACCAGACATCTTACAGAAAGAAACCCAAGGTGTCGGCAATCCACGACGTGATTCCAAAGCAAAATCACCATTATCCTTCAGCATCATTACGCCATGACCGCCCATATCGGGATGGCTTTCTGCAAATTCAATACTTTCACGCAGGGTTGTCTTACTTACAACAGTATCTGGATTAAGGAATAGAATATATTTACCATGCGAGTGCTTCACACAGACATTGTTAGCCTTTCCAAACCCTACATTTCTTTCCCCTGCGGTAAACTTTAAATTGGGAAAATCCACTTTGGGGAATTGTTGTTGAATATATTGTGGAGTACCATCACTCGACGCATTGTCTATCACCAACACTTCGTATTCCTCCTTTGGAATATCGCTTGCAAAGATAGACTTCAAACATTGCGTCAAATAATGTTTGACATTATAACTAACTATGATGACGGATAGTATCATTCCTCGTTGTTTTCTTGTTCTTTGTCTGATTTTCCTAATGCAAAGATCCTATCAAATTCGCTTTGACCTGGCATACAAAACACAACTGCTATCAGCGAAATCAGCACACAATATTTTGCCGAACTTTGATAACTCGTAGCATAATATACCACGATGCCTACCATAAGCATTACTCCTAAAATCACACTTCTGATATTTGCCCACTTCGCATAAATTTTCAGAGCATTTTCCTCAGAAGTTGTTGAAATTTGTCGTCGGATGCTTTCAAGCGACATCAACTTGAGTACCAAGAAAGTTCCACCCAAAGAGCAGATGATAGACAACATATCCAGGGCATAGAGCAACCCAACTTGACCCTCGCCTACATATTCTACAGGCAGAATTTCGTATTCATGCAAAGCAAAGACCACTGCAACAAGCAGCAGTGTACCTGCAAAGATTAATCGTACTTTCTTCATCATATCTAATAAACGTAGTTTTTTACTTTAAATTGTGACAAACTCACACTTTTACTTTTCAATAGGCACTCTGCCCAGGATAGAACGACCCAGTGTCAATTCATCTGTATATTCCAAATCATCTCCCACACTAAGACCTCGTGCCAAAGTCGTGATTTGCACATCATACTCACCCAGTTTGCGAGTAATATAGAAATTTGTCGTATCTCCTTCCATCGTAGGATTCAATGCCAAAATCACTTCATGAACTCCGCCAGTCTTTACCCTTTCCACCAAAGATTCGATTTCAAGGTCTGCAGGCCCTACCCCATCTACAGGAGATATTGCTCCACCCAACACATGATACAAACCACGATATTGAGCAGTAGCTTCGATTGCCAAAACACCACGGATATTTTCCACTACACAGATTGTCGAGTGATCTCTCTGTGAGTTACTACATATTTCGCAAACATCCGTATCGGATATATTATGACATACTTTGCAAAACTTTACATCGTGTCTCAATTGCATCAAACTTTCCGCCAAAGCATCAGTACGTCGAACATCTTGTTTCAACAGATACATCGCCCAACGCAAAGCTGTACGTCTTCCTACACCAGGAAGTTTCGCCAATTCGCTCACCGCACGCTCTAATAATTTTGAAGGAAATTGTTCAGTAGTCATATCTTTGTCAAAGGAGTTGAAAAGGTTTTTCCTTTTCGAAGCGCAAAGTTAGTCAAACATGAGAACTTATCCAAATAAAAGGTCAACAAAGGGAACTTGTTATCTAAATAGTCCGTACAAATCAATTACGCGGTCAATGCCTAAGCACCAACCGCGTAATTATATCAGATTCTTATCTTTTTACTATAAAATATTATTCCCAACCCAAAGCACTTGCACCAAGTACAGCAGCTTCGCTACCATTGAGAGAAGAAATCAACAGTTTTGCATTACCCTGGAAGATATTAAGAACATTTGCATCGTATGCTTCCTTCAAAGGTTTCATCAAGTAGTCGCCTGCCTTGGTCAAACCGCCAAAGAATACGAATGCTTCAGGAGTATTGAATGTAGTGAAGTCGGCACAAGCTGTACCTAACATTTTACCAGTAAAGTCGAAGATTTCAAGTGCAATCTTGTCACCTTGTTCTGCAGCCTTGAACACATCAAAAGAAGTAATATTTGCTGGATCCAAACTGCGAAGGAGACTATCGCAAGTATTCTTTTCCAAGAATTCACGAGCAGTACGAGCCACACCGGTAGCTGAGCAATAAGTTTCAAGACAACCACTGCGACCACATCCACACTTTCTGCCTGCTGAAGTATGATCTACTACAAAGTGACCCAATTCGCCAGCAAAACCATCGCTACCGTAAACTATCTTACCATCTACTACGATACCGCTACCTACACCTGTACCAAGGGTAATCATGATGAAGTTCTTCATACCACGAGCCACACCATATGTCATTTCACCCATCGCAGCAGCATTAGCATCGTTAGTCACACGACAAGGAATACCGAGCGCATCTTCAAACATCTTTGCTACTGGCACGATACCAGGCCACACCAAGTTTGCAGCATATTCAATATTACCTGTGTAGAAGTTACCATTTGGAGCACCGATACCCATACCCTTTACGTTTTGGATACCACCCACTACGTCGAGCGCAGGTTGGAGTGCTTCAACAGAAGCCTTCACATAGTCTTTAAAGTCAGGATAAGCTTGAGTCTTGATAGCTGTTTGAGCTTTTATTGTACCACGTTGGTCTACAATACCAAAAACAGAGTTAGTACCGCCCATATCAAGGCCAATAACATAGGGATTTTCCATAATTCTATAGATTTATTGGTTATTATTATTATTTCCGACGTCAAAGATAGTGAAAGGTGAGAGAAGAGGCAAATAAAAAAGAATATTTTTTAATTTGACTTTTCCGAACCGACTCCTATCTTATTAAAAGATAGTGAAAGATAAGAAAATAAGGACCACCTAAACCCTTCCCTTCGGAACTGCAATCCGGCGCGGTATTTAGGTAGCCCTTAAATCTATGCTGCAAATCTACAAACAAAAAAACTAAACGTGCAATACTATGGGCAAAAAAACGAAAAATTTAACGATTATAAAGCATTCGTTGAGAAATTTGAGACCCAAAAGACAGACCTGCTGACTTAATAAAAGGCAAACTATAAAAAAAGAAGAGTGTATGCGTTAACCCGGGTCCTAAGCCCATTGGGCGCGTTTACCACACTCTCCTTTTTTTTTAGATGCCGCAAATTTACAAACAAAAAACTAAACGTGCAATACTATGGGCAAAAAAATGAAGAATTTAACGATTATAAAGCATTCGTTAAGAAATTTGCCCTCAAAACGAACCGCTGACGACTACTATACACCACCAGCTGTCTACGACCCATAAGACCTTGCACTACTTGACCAACTCAACAACAAAACTTCGAAAAAAAACTTCACGAAGAGACTTTCTCCAAAGTTAAATCATCACAACTACACTACAGAAAATAATGCAGCCCTCTCGTCAACCCTTAACTCTATATCTAATCAATTAAGCCACTGCTCGAAGGGATTGAAAAACTCAGAGAATTTAATGGACTCCGACCCTATTATTCCAAAATTCAAGGTACTGCTGAGCCACTTTAATGTGATTATGGTGCAAGTGTATATATTCTCGACTTTGAGCAGAGAGATCTGAGACACGTTCAGGATTTTCTACCAATCCCTTTAATGCTTGGAATACGGCATCTTCGTTGGGCGAAACATTCACTATTGGTCGAAGTTTTTCTTCGCCTAATATAGCATAGTTTTCAGGTTCGCCACCGCCCACTACTACCAAACCTCGCGACATCGCCTCGAGCGCATTCATTGCAGGTGTATATGAATAGAGTTGATCCAGAATCACATCACTATTGTTCATCAAGTGCTGATATTCGTCGAAGGGAACTGATTCTACTTTGACTATTTCCACACGCTCGGGGTAAAGCGCCTTGACACGTTCCAAGGCAGAGAGCATCACATCTGTACCCTTATACGCACTACGTGCCTTTTGAATGCCCACAAAGAAACGAATCGGTCTATTGCCATCGCATTTTTCACGCGACGGCAAAGCAGATTTTTCTTTTATAGGGAAAGGAATATAAGTCAATTTCTCAGGAAATTCCTTTTCATAGCATGCTTGATATTCATACAGTCCCGAGATGATACCATCGCAATCACTTGCCACGAATTGATTGAGTCGCCCTTTTTCGCCAAATAGCCAATCTTCTTTCCAGGTGTCATTGTCAGCGCTTCGACGCTCCACATCCCCCATCATAAAGTCGCTATACTTGAAAATACCACCTTCCAAGCAGCCCTTGACATAATAATGATCCATACCAAAGGCACCCATGAACACCGCGCGATTATGACGGCGCAACTGTGCATAATATTTCCATATACGTTCAGCTTTCAGGGGCAAAAAGACAGGGTTGATAATTTGCACCACATCAAAGCCGCGAAATTGGCGAAAAGCTCTCTGCAAACGCAGGTAATAGGCCATCGAGTCAAGGCGCCCCAGGGACTTACGTCGCAAGTCTATGTCACGAGGATATCCCTTCCAACTATCTCCGTCGGAAGCCACCACGACCGTGTGCCCCAACTGACGCAGACCGTCTGCCAGGGTAGCATGCACATTGCTATAATCGCCGAGCAAAAGTATTTTCATGCTTTTTCTATCAAGGCAGGTTCTATAAATTAGCTTGAGTCGATTTATTTAAGATTTTTGCGGATTTTTCTTTTTACTGTCGCAGAAGCGTAGCGAGCTACGGTTCAAGGCTGTAGAAAGAAAAGGGCCAAAAAGATAAATCAAGCGACCAAGCAGGGATTCTGCCGAAAGAATTAATGATACTAATTTATAGAACTTGCCTCAAATAATTGGCAAAAATGCGAGCCGCAGTCTCCACCATTTCCACACAGGGGCGTTTCTTATAATATAAGTCAGTACGTGGTTCGGCCTGCGTATCGCGATGCGCTGCTGTGGTGCTCAGTCCCAGCAGTTCGGCACAGATCAGCGAACCATTTTCCGCCTTAAACTTTTCCGCCAATTGTTGCACCACTTCATAGTTGTGCGACTTCCCTGCCCTATCCTCGGCATCCACTGCACCTGTGTCCAGTCCTGCCAGCAGGAACATACCACAAGCAGCACCACATGTCTGACGCATACGACCTATACCACCGCCAAACGAGGCTGACATCTTCAATGCCTGCTCCTCAGTAAATCCGTACAAATCAGCAAATGCAGCTACTACAGACTGCGAACAATTATAGCCGCTTTTGAACAGTTCGACAGCACGTTGGATTCTATTTTCGTAATTATTCATATCGGGAACCAAATAAAATGATTAACTTCGCCATGGCAAATTTACAATAAAATCATCATACATTATGAAAAAGCACCTTATTTTTATGCTAAGTATAGCAGTCTTCACCTCTTGTCAAAAAAGTTTTGACGAACGAATTATCGAGGAAACTCAGGATTACACCTCACGCCAATGTCCCAAGTATGTCGAGCCTGGAAATCAATTGGATAGTTTAACTTATTCTACCACCACTCGAACAATCACTCACTGGTATTCTTTGAGCGAAGACAAGGCTGATTCTACCTATCAGGCTGCACTGAAAAAAGAACCAGAAATGTTTCGTGCCAACACCCTGAGAAGTCTGACCAATGACACAAGCTGGGAGGGATGCAAGAAGGAGAACATCAATTTCAGATACGTCTACCGCCTGGCCGAGACTGGCGAACAGGTCTTTGAAATCCTGTTGACACCAGCCGACTACCAAACGCAAAAATAATTTTTCTGCTAAGTATAGCGAAAATAACTCAGCAAAAAAATTCGCGACGTCTCGTTAAAAAAAATTCTAACCTTTTTCAAAAAAGGTCTTGTTTTTTTTTTGAAAAAGGTTAAGGAAAGTTTTTCTACAAAAATCAATAGTCAACTGCAACTTCTTTTCACGTTGAATATCTGATTTGACTTCAAAAAAAAATCGAGTAAACAAGTAGACACCTCCAGAGGTGTATCCGTCTTGTTTACTCGACCCTTTTTTATTCTATAAACTATTATTCAGTAGCCATATTGGTATAGACTGTCTGAACGTCGTCGAAGTCTTCCAACTTCTCTACCATTTTATCAATGCTTTCGCGCTCCTCTGGAGTCACTTGCTTCATATCGTTGGGGATGTAGGTAAATTCTGCACCAACCACTTCGAAGCCGTTTTCTTCGAGGTGCTTTTGAATCAAAGCGAATGATTTGGGGTCGCCATAGATGGTGATTGAACCTTCTTCCTCATCTTCATCGTATTCGTCGTCTACTCCGTAGTCAATGAGTTCGAGGATGAGTTCGTCCATTTCGAGGCCCTCTTGCTTTTTGAAAGAGAAAACACACTTGTGGTCGAAGAGGTAAGCCAACGACCCCATTGTACCAAGGTTGCCATTGAACTTATTGAACACCGAACGCACATCGCCCACTGTACGTGTGGGATTGTCGGTCAAAGTGTCTACAAAAATAGCTACACCATGAGGGCCGTAGCCTTCATAGGTCATAGTCTTGTAATCACTTTGGTCCTTGCCCATTGCGTTCTTGATAGCGCGTTCGATATTGTCCTTTGGCATATTCTCGCGCTTAGCATTGGCGATGATTGCACGCAGTGCAGGGTTGTTTTCAGGTTCTGGACCGCCAGCCTTGACAGCAATGGCGATTTGCTTACCAATACGTGTGAAGGTTTTAGCCATGTGGC
Source organism: Alloprevotella sp. (assembly GCA_045630125.1). GTDB lineage: Bacteria > Bacteroidota > Bacteroidia > Bacteroidales > Bacteroidaceae > Alloprevotella. The sequence continues at coordinate 58,713 of JAZQSL010000043.1, forward strand.
CCCAGCGCTTCATCTTCGCTGCTTTACGATATTCAAATGCTCTTCCCATTTGTAGTATATTTTATTTGTTATACGATTCTATATTTTATGCAAAAGGAAGGGCGGATAGCCTTTCTACCAACCCTTCGCTTAATGATAATTATTATCTAAGTTGTGCTCCGACTTGATTTTGTAATGTCTTGATGATCTTCTGCATGATAGCATCAGTTTGCTTATCACTCATAGTCTTTTGTTCATCTTGCAGTGTAAAGTTTACGGCATAACTCTTCTTTCCTGGCTCGAGATTCTTGCCTTCGTAAACGTCAAACAGTTCTACACGCTTGAGCAACTTCTTCTCTGCTTGATAAGCGGCACGTTCAATAGCAGCAAACTCAACGTTTTTGTCCACAAGGAGAGCTAAGTCGCGGCTCACTGCAGGGAATTTACTGAGTTCCTTGTAAAGAACGTTTAGTTTCTTGGTTTTCTTCATCAACTCGGTCCAGTTCAACTCTGCGAAGTATACAGGTTGCTGAATACCCAATTGATTAGTGATGGCTTTCTTCACCAAGCCCCACTCTGCACATACTTTGCCGTTGCGATCCTTTATCACGAGTGATTTTCCGAAGATATCTGATGTACCAGGCTCAATAACAAATGCAGCAAGATTGAGACCAATGCGAGCGAAGATATTCATGACATAAGCCTTCAATTCATACACTGTAGATTCTTCATTGGCATGTGCCCAAGAACCCTCCACACGATTACCTGTCACCCAAAGTGCCAGGTGCTCTGCTTCCGCATAACCTGAAAGAGCTTTATCCTCTACATGACGATCAGTGTCGAAAGAATAGCAATTGCCCTGTTCGAAGAGGCGAAGGTTGCCACGTTTGCGATTAGCATTGTAGGCAATGGTTTCCAATCCACCAAAGAGCAAAGTTTGACGCATCACACTCAAATCTGAGCTAAGTGGATTCATCAATCTGACAGCACGATCGGCAGGATATGAAGTCAAGTCAGTATAATAAGCCTCGCGAGTGAGCGAATTGTTCAAAATTTCGTTGAACCCAGCGCCTACCAATTGTTCAGCAACAAGGTTGATCACTTTGTTCGAACGGTCTACATCGCCCTTGATATTCAAAGAAGCCTTGACAGCAGTAGGAATTTCCACATTATTATAACCATAGATACGGAGGATTTCCTCAACAACGTCACATGGACGACATACGTCGACACGGTAGGCAGGAACAGAGAGATTTAAAGTAGTCTCGGTCTCACTGACAATCTGTATTTCAAGCGAAGACAAGATTTCCTTTACAACATCAGGCGTAATCTCCTTGCCGATTAACTTGTTGATATAGCTATACTCCACCTCTACAGGGAAATGTGTAGGCACGGTTCTAGCATTAACATCAACAATATCCATTGAAATCTGACCGCCAGCCAACTCCTTAATCATCAAAGCTGCAGCCTTGAGAGCATACAATTGACCATTGGGATCTACACCACGTTCGAATCTGAACGAAGCATCTGTATTCAATCCGTGACGGCGCGCACTCTTTCTGACCCATGTAGGGTGGAAGTAAGCACTTTCAAGAAGTACATTTGTGGTCGAATCATAAGTACCAGAACCCTTGCCACCAAATACTCCAGCGATACACATCGCTTCTTCAGCGTTGCAAATAGCCAAGTCCTTGTCACTCAATTCGTGTTCCTCGCCATCCAAGGTCACAAACTTTGTACCTTCTGGCAATGTCTTCACTACTACCTTGCTACCCTTGATCATATCCGCATCAAAGCAGTGGAGAGGTTGACCATAAGCCATCATGATATAGTTGGTCACGTCAACAATATTATTGATCGGACGCACACCAATAGTACGAAGTTTATTTTGCAACCATTCGGGTGATTCCTTTACTTCGCAACCTGTCAGGGTCACGGCGCAATAGCGAGGGCAAGCCTCAACAGCCTCTACTTCTACGGGAATACACAAATCGTCGTTGTCCTTTTTATAATCTTCAACAGAAGGTTTATTGAGCGAAGTTTCATAACCATTACGTACCAACCAAGCGTGGAAGTCTCTTGCTACACCATAATGAGAGAATGCATCGGCACGGTTGGGCGTAATATCCACTTCGATGACATATTCGCTCTTGATATTATAATATTCTGCAGCTGGCATTCCAACTGGAGTATCAGCAGGTAGCACAATAATACCTTCGTGACTTGTGCCTACACCGATTTCATCTTCAGCACAGATCATTCCAAGACTTTCAATACCGCGCAATTTACTACGCTTGATTGTAAAGGTTTCATCACCTTCGCCATAAAGCACAGTGCCCAATGTAGCCACAATTACTTTTTGCCCAGCAGCCACATTGCTTGCACCACAAACGATTTGTACAGGTTCTTCGCCACCAACATTCACCTTGCAAACATGCATGTGATCAGAATTGGGATGCACTTCACACTCCAACACTTCACCAACGACCAAACCTTTCAATCCGCCTTTGATAGTTTCGATTTCCTCAACGCCACCGACTTCAAGCCCAATTGAAGTCAGCGCTTTTGCCACTTCTTCTGGTTGCAAATCGAAACCCACGTACTCTTTCAACCAACTGTATGAAATATTCATAATAACAAGATAGTTTATTTTTAATTCAATATTCGAAAAGCCGTATTTTCGCAAAAACTTCGCAAATTTAATGATTTATTTTGTGAGAGACGAAAAAGACCTAAAAAAATGTATAATATGGAAAACTGAATATGGAAAACTTACTATAAATTTGGTTACACGCCCTTGTATTGATTATATTTGCAGATTGAAATAATATGAAAACTTGTTTTTTCTCAAAGAATAGACTATTTTACCCAATTTATGGCGAAAGGAATTTACATAAAAAACATCATAAGAGCAATCATGTTTGCAGTGTTTGCCGCATTCTACACTTCTGGATGGGCGCAGGGATATAATACTATATCTAACTCTAAACCCAACTCTGTAGACTCTTTGAACTCTGCAATATTCACGAAATACACAAAATCCCTACAAGAAATCAACCAGCGATTTCATTCGTGGGAATACACAGGGAGTGACACACTGAGTTGTCCAGATTATTTTCCCATTTTTACACCACCTACTTTATATGGAGAAATTACAAATAGTTGGATTGGCAAAAAGGGGATAAGAATAAAGCCATCAAACAAACGAGAAATAAGGAAAAGAGCCATAGAACAGCAACTAATTGATATCTACACAAAAAATCCACAATATGTAATTCTCTACAACGAAAATGCGGATTCAAAATCATCATTAGTTCTTAAAGAAACAAAACCGATCTACACACCCCCCATTCAAAAAGGCAAAAAGGTAGAAGAGCCCAAAATAGAAGAAAATGAAGATTTGGACGATTTGTGGAAGGTAGAAGTTCAAAAACCCAATTTCTGGCAGTTTGAAACAACATCCTCATTGCATTTTACCCAATATTACGTATCAGACAATTGGTATCAAGGGGGAGAAAGTAATATTACTATGTTAGCTTCAATTATTGTTGATGCCAATTTTGACAACAAGCAAAAATTAATCTTTAATAATAAACTGGAAATGAAATTAGGTTTCCAGACGTCAAAGGATGACACAAAAAGAAAATTACGCACAAGCACGGACTTGATACGTATGACCAACAAGTTAGGATGGAAAGCTGCTAAAAACTGGTACTACACCACCACTTTGCAAACATGGACACAGTTTTATCCAGCATATAAGAAAAATGATGATAAGGTTTATTCTGATTTCTTATCCCCATTCGAAGGTTTGCTCACTGTGGGTATGGACTTCTCTTTGAACAAAAAAAGAGGAAGTTTAAATCTATCACTCTCGCCTTTAGCATGCAACTATAAGTACGTTGATCGTTTGGCACTTTCCCCTTCGTTTGGATTAAAGGAAGGACATCATAGTAGATTTAATCTTGGTTCAAACGTCACTGTAAACTATAATTGGAATATTTGGAAAAACCTATCTTGGAAAGGACGTATATATTATTTCACGGACTATCATCGCACACAAGTGGAATGGGAAAATACGTTTAACTTTAAAGTGAACGAATTTTTATCTACAAAAATTTTCCTCTATCCAAGATTTGATGATGGAGTTGCAAGGGTGGACAACAATTCTTACTTTCAATTTCATGAATTAGTATCTATTGGTTTTGACTACACTTTTTAATTTAAGCACAATAGTCTATGAAAATAATAGCAACAAACACACCTCCCGTAGAAATCCTGAATGGCATTAAACCGATACTTTGGGGACTTCCAGAAACATCACTACAATTAAAACGCAACCCATTTTTCATACCAAGTGAAAAAGATAATTTTACAGCAAAATTATATTGGGTTGTTCGCATCAATCGTTTAGGCAAAAATATAGCAGAAAGATTTGCTCATAGATATTATGATGAGGTCACCATTGGCACTATTTTTTGTAACACCACTAAGAGGAATGTCCTATTATCAAGCGGACATCCTACATATGAAGCTTATGCATTTGATGGAGCAGGAACTATTGGTCTTTACAAAACAATCCATCAAATAAATGAAATAAAGGATTTCACTATAAGTGGAAGACTATGTAAAAATGAAATAGACAATATTTGTCCACAAATTGCACATCAAACAATTGACAAAATAGTGCATTATGCAAGTCAAGGAAGTACAATTAGACAAGGTGATCTTTTGTTCATTGAAATTGACCAAGCAGAATATCCACTCATTCTTAACACAAATATACTACTCTGCTTAAATAAGCAAAAAATATTGGAAATAAACATCAAATAAGTTTTTAGCTACCATATGCGCAAATCTATATTTTTCATTTTAAGTGCACTTTGGTTATTGCACACCCCTGACATAAATGCACAAAAAACATTTATCAAAACATTGTCGTCTGACTTTATTACATTTCAGACGACTGATTATTCTATTTCTACAGTAGATCTACCTACCTACTCGCATGTTTTTCAGTTAGACACCCTTTGCCAAGAAAAGGACATATCTATTGGACTACTCTATCCTGAATGGGAACCCTTAACTGCTACAGAAAAACGCATTTTAGAAAACTCCAACATCAAGATAGAGCCTTTAAAATTCCAGCACCACATGAGTACAAGTCGAAAGCGCAGTGTGGTGGAAGTTGGATTTTCTCCCATTGCTTTAGTAAACGGTAAGGCAATGCGATTGACTTCAGCTAAAATACAACTTAAAATATCAGAACCCCAACATACATCTGTTGTAAAAAGGCTCGGCTCAACTCCCTTAGCACAAAGATGGAAACAAAATAGTGTACTTAGCAGCGGTAAATGGATAAAGATAAAAGTCAAGGAAGAAGGTATTTACCAATTAACAAGTAATTTCTTAAAAAAGAATGGCTTTGAAAATATTAATAAAGTAAAACTCTATGGATATGGAGGTAGACCAATTGAAGAAAACTGGACCTTTGAAAGCAACGAAGGAACGCCTGATGATTTGCAAGAAATACCACTCTACAGAAAAGAAGACGGCACTGCGCTATTTTTTGCAGAAGGCACAGTAAGATTCTATAACAATGGTATCCACGAGAAAAATCCCTATTCAGATTACTCATACTATTTTTTAACAGAAGGTGATTCTCCTGCAGTTTTTTCTACTTATGAAGCAAAAAACACTACGGATTCTCTCTTCAGCCATACACCTTATACCGTATTAATAGATAATGACAAATTCGTATGGTTCAGCGGTGGACGCGAATTGTACGATGATTATGATTTTGCCTATAACAACAAACGAAATATCAGCATAAACACACCTCAACCTGCGTCTGCAAACGCCAGCATCAATATTGCGATGTCTTCTTCAAGCAAAAGTAGTAATAATGCTGTAAACGTTAGGTGGAATAGCGAAGAACTTGGTAAATTTACGATTAACAAATACGGTACAAGTCAATCAGCGTATGAAACAAGAAAAATATTCGCCACAGACCAACTTAGTGCTGAAAATACAGTTCAATTGACTTCTACCCAAAGTATTCCTGCCCGTCTTAACTTCATTCGTGTTCACTATGATCGTCTGCTTGATGCGGTGGCTTCACCCTATGCGTTTTCACTTCAAAAAGAGGGAAGCGCAACATTATCTATCAACAATGCTACACCATCTACCAGATTATGGGCAATTGGCAACAGAGTATTGCCATGTACTGAAGTAAAAGGCACATTATCGAACGGCAATCTGATTGTTCCTATTGAAGATGCTACACGCAGATATGTTTTTTTGGATATTAATGCAACTTATCCAAATCCAGAAGTCGTTGGCGAAGTAGCTAATCAGAATCTTCACGCAGATGGTCCATACGATATGATCATCATCATATCGGAAAACAAACAACTGCAAGGAGCAGCCGAACGTCTAGCTGCTGCACATAGTAAAAATCAAGGTCTGCGAGTAAAGGTAGTAGACGCAGGCAGTATATACAATGAATTCTCATCAGGCACACCTGATGCATCTGCCTACAGACGTTACCTAAAAATGCTATATGATAGAGCAGAAAATGAAGTTGACCTGCCTAAATATCTTATACTCTTTGGAGATTGTGCTTGGGACAACAAGATGCAAACAGACGAGTGGAGAGGATACAATCCTAAAGACTTCCTGCTTGCATTTGAAGTAAGCGACGGAGCACTTAACAAAACCGACGGCACCTTTCCTATCGGGGAGTTGAACAGCTATGTAACTGACGACTACTATGGTTGGCTGGATGACAACGAGGGTAATAACTATTCGCTCAACCGACTTGATTTGGCTATCGGACGAATGCTCTGCCTTGATGCAGAGACTGCTGAAAAAATCGTGGATAAGACCATTAGTTATATGGAGGGAAAGAATCCTGGGGCATGGCGTAATAAAATATTTATGCTTGCAGACTATGGTAATAAAAACCTACACATGAACGACGCTATGCCTGTGGTAGAGCAAATCATCAAAAATACAGAAAACAAAGCCATGGTCAAACAGGTCTTTTGGGATGCTTATGAACGAGAAACTACTGGTACAGGCTTCCGCTTCCCAAGTGTAACTGAAAAATTGCAGCGCCAAATGAAAGAAGGAGCACTTGTTTTCAACTATACAGGTCATGGTAGCCCCGAGCAAATTTCTTATGCAAAAATTTTGACAGCAGAAGACTTCTCACTTTCAAGTAATGGCAAATTACCACTGTGGATCATGGCTTCTTGCGAGATTTCTCCCTACGATACACAGGTAGATGATATCGGTCGTACAGCTTTGACCAATCCCACTGGTGGAGCATTTGCATTGATATGCGCAGCACGTTCGGTATATTCCAACTACAACCGTGAACTCAATACCACACTAAATAAATATTTGTTTCAAAAAGGCAACGACGGCAAGTTACTCCCCATCGGCGAAGCACTTCGTAAAACAAAGGTAGACATGCTTGCTGGTAATGGAGTCAACTATAATAAAGATGGCACTATCAACAAATTGAAATATGTCCTCCTCGGAGACCCTGCTCTCTCGTTAGCATTGCCCACAGGTACGGTTGTGCTTGATAGCATCAATGGTCATGCCATCACCACCGACACGCAAATACAAATCAAAGCTGGCTCTATCGCAAAATTTAGCGGACATATCATAGGTGCAAACGGCAATATTGATACACAGTACAAAGGTCTTGTCACAGGCACTATTGAAGATCGTATGGAAACTATCACTTGCCACAACTACGACTTTGCTGATCGTCCCATCACCTTCAATGAACGCATCAAGACTTTGTATGAAGGAACTGACTCTGTACGCCAAGGCAAATTCAACCTTATCGTAAGAATTCCCCGAGATATCAGCTACAGCGACGAACCAGGCCGCATCACGCTCTACAGCACTGGAGAAAATGGATTTGAAGACTGCAATGGTTTTGCAGAATGTTTCTACTTCAATGGTAGCGAGCAAAGCACTGAGGCAGATACACTCGCTCCCGTCATTAAACTTTATCTTGACTCTCGCAGTTTCACTGACGGCGGCGCTACGTCTACTTCCCCCACCCTTATAGCAGATATTTCCGACGATGCAGGTATCAATGTCGGACAGGGAAGTTTGGGCAACAATATGGAATTGCTGATTGACGGTGATAATAATTCACCCATCGAAATGTCACAATATTTCTCATTCAACTTTGGATCGTACAATCAGGGAGAAATTCTTTATCCGATGGGCGAACTTTCAAGCGGCAAGCACAAACTATCGCTTCGTGTCAGCGACGTCAATGGCAACACAACCCTTTCACACCTGGATTTCTATATACCTCAAAAGGAAATGACTGGTTGGGAAGTCGCGGCTACAGATTGCCCCGTTCGCACAAGCACACGCTTCATTTGTACACTGACTGAACCAAGCGAAACTGCAGGGCACATTATTTTCGAGGTGTATGACCTCAGTGGACGCAAGGTCTGGAACAGCGAACAAGTACCCTTGCAAGCAGGCAGCATTGGTGCATCAACCACATGGCATGCCAATACTACGTCGGAAGGTATCTACCTCTATCGTGCAGTAATGGAGAAAGAGGGTAAGGAGAAAGCGACTAAGGCTAAAAAAATAATTGTCATCAAACAATAAAAACCACAAATTTGAGTTTATAGATAGTATACGAGTTTCCTTGGATACACCCAAAAGACAACACAAACCGAAATTAGACACCTACGAAAAGAATAATATGAAAAAGTTAACTTCTGCATTTATCATACTACTTAGTGTATGCTTTGTACAACCTGTTTTGGCAGACGAGAATGACATCCGCGACCAACTCAACCCTGTCTATACAGCAGTAACTCCCTTGACCATTGCTCCAGATGCTCGTGCAGGTGGTATGGGTGATGTCGGTTTGGCTACAGATCCAGATGTACATTCACAATACTGGAATCCTGCAAAATATCCTTTCACCATCAGTCGTGCGGGGCTTTCTGTAAACTACACCCCATGGTTGCGCCAACTCACCGATGGTATTGCGCTTGCAGATCTCAGTGGATATTTTCGATTGGGCGACTATCAAGCACTCAGTGCATCCGTTCGCTATTTCACTATGGGCGACGTTACCACTGACGATGCCAACATGACCGTCAAACCCTACGAGATGGCTGTCGATGCTGCCTACTCACGTATGCTTGGCGAGCACTTCTCTGCTGCAGTAGCCCTTCGCTATATCTACTCAGACATTAGCGGACACTATGACGACAATACTACTGCAGGCAACGCATTTGCTGCCGACATCGCTTGCTACTACAACAACTATTTGATGATGGGTGCGCGCGAATGCCAACTATCTTTCGGTGTCAACATCAAAAACATTGGTAGCAAGATCAACTATGGCGAAGACTATTCGTACTTTATCCCAACCAATTTGGGTTTGGGTCTCTCCTACTCTCTTCCCATCAACGAATACAATCGTATTTCATTCAGCGCAGATGCCAACAAATTGTTAGTTCCTTCAAAGCCTCTGCAAATGGAAGATGAAACCAACGAAGCCTACGAGCAACGCCTGCGTGATGAATATTACGACATTTCTTCTATCAAGGGCATGTTCACCAGTTTTGCCGACTCAGAAAGAGGATTCAAAGGCGAAATGGAAGAAATCCAATGGAGTGTCGGCGCAGAATACGTGTACAATGACAAATTTTCCCTTCGTGCAGGTTATCACCACGAAAGCGCCAATCAAGGTAATCGTAAGTACTTCACAGCAGGTGCTGGTTTCCGATTGAATGTACTTTCTATCGACGCAGGTTATGTCATTGCCACACACCCCAGCAATCCACTTGACCAGACTCTCCGCGTATCCTTGGCATTCGACTTCGATGGTATTCGCGATTTGATTGGTCGTAGATAATAATATATAATAAGCTAAATTTAAAAGTCAAGACCTTCTTAAAATTTCGCGACGTCTCGTTAAAATTTTGCGACGGCAAGTTTTAAAAAGGTCTTGACTTTTTTAAATCAAATATTCACCACTAAAAAAGACAATATATGAAAATACGTGTAGGCATGGGCTTTGATGTCCATGCATTTGCTCCCGAGAGAGAATTATGGTTAGGTGGCATTCAGGTTCCTCATCATTTGGGTCTACAGGGTCATAGCGATGCCGACGTACTGATACATGCCATTTGCGACGCCTTGCTTGGAGCTGCCGCTATGAGAGATATCGGTTATCATTTCTCCGACAAAGACCCAACTTTCAAGGGTATCGACAGCAAGATACTGCTAAAAAAGACAATAGAACTCCTTGCTGAATCAGGGTGGCAGGTAGGCAATATTGATGCTACTATCTGCGCCGAGCGTCCAAAATTACTCAACTATATACCACAGATGCAAATAACCTTAGCTGAAGTCATGGGTGTCAACGTAGAGGACGTAAGTATCAAAGCCACCACCACCGAACGTTTAGGCTTCACGGGACGCGAAGAAGGTATCTCAGCTTATGCCGTCGCATTGATACAAAAGTGACCTCCGAAAGGTTTATTTTTAGACCTTTTACCCCTCTTTTCCAAAAAAAAATCAAAAAAAATCGTGATTTTTTGAAAAAAAACGTCCAAACGTTTGGTTATTTAAAAACAAACCCCTACTTTTGCAATCGTTTTCGGGGTGTAGCGCAGTCCGGTTAGCGCACCTGCTTTGGGAGCAGGGGGTCACAGGTTCGAATCCTGTTACCCCGACAAAACAACAAAGAGATTAACAATCAGAAGTTAGATTGTTAATCTCTTTTCTTTTTTTTACCAATATTGGAATGGTTTTTCACTATTAAGACAAAGAAAAAAGAGGTAATAAATATAAAACTGCAGAAAATAGATAGAATACAAGTAAAAAAAAATCGATGCGTATAAAACATCAAATTAGGCTTGGACAAGAAATGCCCTTAGACATTGTACACCCATTAGAGAATTCTACGTCATTTTGTCAAAATAAGCCTCAAAACCCACCACACAACAAGCAAAATGACACTTTTAACAAAAAAAACATTTCAAATGTAAAATATTCGGAAATAAAGTATAACTTTGTGCGCATCAATGACAAATAATATATCATCTTGACAGATTTGTACCATCAAATTGTCCATCTCGAAAAGCACTTATGATATGAAAAGAATCTACACTATCATTGTTGTAATGATTATCGCCCTGGGAAATACATTTGCTCAAGACAACATCACACAAGCACCAACAGACAGCACAACTGGATGGAAATATGCATTCTCTCCAGAAGGGAGAAAAAACTGGAAGGGCGAATATACCCTACGCTATCGCCTGGGATTCTTCACACAGGGTGCAATGCTGACAGGAGGCATCAAGTTTGACGAAAAGCGCACACTTGGTTTATTCCTAGGCCATGAGCAACAGTGGGATAATGCCACTCCAGCCGACATCTATTCTATAAGAGCCGGATTGACCTTCAGGCGATACTGGCACTTGGGCAAACGAAAGACTTGTGCATTCTATTGCGACATATATGCTGGTGCGGGATATGTTTACAAAGTCACAAACCCAGATGCCGTATCTGAAAAGGGAGAAGCACTCTTTGTTGGAGGCATACAACCAGGCTTCAGAGTGAGGTGCTACAAGAATCTTCACCTATTCCTTGGCCCTACAATTGCGACCGACTGCATAGGAGCACACTTAGGTATTGGATTCTGACAGACATCGTACATATATGATAAAAGGTGATACTAAGCAAATGCCGTATCACCTTTGTTCTATACTTTCAAAGACCTTATTTCAACACCACACGATTGCCCAAGAACTTAGCAAACTCTTGTTGCAATTCCAGCAATTCCTTGTAGCACTTCATCACTTCCATAAATTTATTGGGGTCAGCAATTATTGCCGGATCTTTCAATTGTTGCATCACTTCTGCTATTTGCAACTTCAGCAGAACATGCTTATAGTCGTGTACCAATCGTTGAACAACATCAAAAAGCCGATCTCGATCAGAAACAAAGTCTGCCTTTTGATTTGTACTCAACTGATATTTATCTTCGCCCAGTTCGGCAGCCAATTTGCTCACCTCAGCGTTGGGATGATTGATAAAATAGCTCAACGAATGCCCCTCGGGAGACATCGGCAACTTAGCCGCCTCACGCAAAATCGCATTGTATATCTCAGAAGATAGTACGATGTCATCTTCTCTCAGACTTTCTTCGATATACTTTGCTGCAGTTTGGTCAGAGTCTTCTTCTCCTGGTATTTCAAGTTTGATATCACCATACTTTATCAATACTTCCATCAAGAGACGCTCCTCTGCAGCACCTTTCCTTCCACGCAGCACGAAAGAGGCGTTCGCTATATTTTGCGAAGCAGTAGTATCCGCACTTTTTTCTTCGCCAGTAGACGAACTATCCGCCTTGCTGTCCTTATTTGCTGCACGCACTTTGCGAATTTCAGTCACGACCAAAGCCTCATCGACTTCCAACAGCGAAGCACACTCCTTGATGTACATCTGACGTACTACGTCATTGGGTACTACCGAAATACTACGCACCACTTCCTGTATCAATTCTGCACGCTTGATAGGATCGTCACCTGCATCCTCTTTCAACAAATTAATCTTAAACTTGATAAAATCCACTTGGTTTTTATCAATGTATGCTTGATAATCGGTAGCATTATGTTTACGTGCGAAACTATCAGGGTCATCCCCATCCGGCAGCAACAGAACGTTCACCTTTAATCCTTCTGCCAGGAGCATATCTATACCACGAAGACTTGCCTTGATACCAGCACTATCGCCGTCGTACAATACCGTAATATTATCTGTAAAACGATGAATCAGGCGCACCTGTCCACTAGTCAAAGAGGTACCTGAAGAAGCCACGACATTCTCAATACCACTTTGATGCATTGAGATGACGTCGGTATAGCCTTCTACCAAGTAGCAACGATTGTGCTTAACAATAGCACTTTTCGCAAAGTAAAGACCATAGAGCTCGCGACTCTTGCTATATATCTCCGACTCGGGAGAATTGACATATTTTGCCAGCTTCTTATCCGAAGTCAAAATACGTCCACCAAAGGCCACTACCCTACCCGACACCGTATGCACGGGGAAAATCACACGTCCATGATAGCGATCCAACAACCTACCATCTTCGGTTTTAAAAGAAAGTCCTGTTTTCTCTAAATATTCAGCAGAGAAACCTTTCGACAAAGCCGTTTTCGACATCACATCGCGTCCGGGCAAAGCAAAACCAAGTTGGAACTTTTTGATGATATCATCGCGGAATCCTCTTTGGCGGAAATAAGCCTTACCAAAGGAAATGCCATCTACATTATTATGCAATATATCCGAGAAATAATCGCGCGCCCATTCATTCACTACAAACATACTCTCGCGAGCAGTTGCGGCAACTTTTTCCTCATCAGAAAGTTCACGTTCCTTGACTTCTATGCCATATTTCTTGGCTAACCATTTCAAGGCCTCGGGATAAGACATCTGCTCGTGCTCCATTACAAAGTGCACAGCATTTCCACCCTTTCCACAAGAGAAACACTTGCACAATTGCTTCGCAGGAGAAACCACGAAACTTGGTGTTTTCTCATCATGAAAAGGACAAAGCCCCTTATAATTCACTCCAGCCTTGCGCAATGTGACAAATTCTTTCACCACATCCACAATGTCTGCAGCATCCATTATCCTATCTATGGTACCTCTATCTATCATAACGCAAGCGAAGTTAGGGGAAATTTAGGGATTAGACAAATTTGAAGGTAGTTTTATTAAACAAAAGCCAAGAGAAATCCATTTTAACCATACCGCTCCTGCCACAAAATCAGATTAGACATCCCTCACACTTATATAAACAAAGTAAGGTTGACCTTTCGATCAACCTTACTTGAGCCTCTTGTCGGATTCGAACCAACGACCCCGAGATTACAAATCACGTGCTCTGGCCAACTGAGCTAAAGAGGCGGGAGGGTAAGCTCTCTGTATCGCGCCGCTACAACCAACTACCTTTGCTGCGGTCAAGCCCTGGAGGATTCGAAGGGAGCTGGCCGTACAGCACTTACCCATTTTGCTGTTTTGCGATGCAAAGTTAATAATTTATTTTCTTTCACCAAATATTTAAAGACGAAAATTAATCAGACAGGAGACAAAATATAGAAACAAAAAAGGCTGACCTTTCGATCAACCTTTCTTGAGCCTCTTGTCGGATTCGAACCAACGACCCCGAGATTACAAATCACGTGCTCTGGCCAACTGAGCTAAAGAGGCGGGAGAGTATTCACTGCAAAACCAACCCTATTTTTCTGTTTTGCGATGCAAAGGTAGTGATTTATTTTCTATCTCCAAATTTTTTCATGTGTTTTTCAATAAAAAAAGGAGAAAATGTGTTTTTTTATTACTACAGACGTAGATTTCTCAAAAAAATGATGGAAATACATCAAATATTTCCAGTAATCCAGCGATCAATCAACCGTCTTGCAAGGCTAACCTTTCTTGGAATATTAGGCAGATTATTTTTTGAAAACCAGCCACCTTTTTTCAGTTCTGTATCTTGCAAATGAAATTCTCCCCCATCATATTCTGCATAGAAACCGATCATCAATGTATTCGGATGGGGCCATGATTGCGAATCAACATATCGTATATTTTTAACCCTGCATCCAGTTTCTTCTAAAACTTCACGAGCTACACATTCTTCCAAAGTTTCACCCGTCTCCACATACCCTGCCACTAAACCATAGTAATCTCCACGGAAATTATGACTTTGCACCAACAACACCTCTTCCCCATCATTTCTTGTCACTAATACAATTATTGCTGGTTGTAAGGCTGGCCATAATTCCTTACCACATTTTTCACAAGTTTTAGAAATCTGTGTATGAAAATGCATTTTACCCCCACAACTTCCACAATACTGGCTATTTTGGTTCCAATATTGCAGTTGACGTGATTTGGCTACCATATTATAATGACTGACGGGAAGCAAATCAAAAGATGCTCGTAAATCTATCCATTCACAAGCTTCGTCCACCTGAATTTGTTCTGCAAGACAAATACTCAAACATTGTTTGCTGCCTAATAGGGGCAAGCTAACAACTTCGTTCATACGTGGCAACACTTCCACCTCTTTACCCATGAAAGGTAAAGCATACACATTTCCTTGCTTTTGCAACAGGACCTGCTCACCACATAATATCACCCAAAACACTTTTTCCATTTTACTACGAATGCAATAAATTACATCAAACAGTTCTTTGAAACAATCATAGTTACTCAATAGCCTCCAACAATCTACTCCCTCTATTCTACTTGCAAATTAATAAAAAGAAAGGGACGGACCTGCAAAGTCCGCCCCAAATATCATTTAGACGAAGCTTTAGATACCCAAATCTTTCACTACTTCATCAATCTTAGATGTAGCCTTAGCACAAGCTTCCGCATAGCCACAGCTACATTCCATTTCAGCCTTCACTTCAATGTAGAACTTAATCTTAGGTTCAGTACCGGAAGGACGAACACTTACCTTAGTACCATCTGCTGTATACCATTGCAGCACGTTGCTCTTTTCTGGCATATCCAAATCAGCAGCATTACCTTCTGCATCATATTGTGTCAATGTTCCATAATCCTTAGTACATACAACAACAGAGCCTGCCAATGATTGTGGACGGTTAGCGCGGAAGTTCTCCATCATTGCCTTAATTTCATCAGCACCTGCCTTACCTGGTTTAACGACATTGATAGTCTTATTCACTGCAAGACCATACTCCATATAGATATCCATCAATACATCGTAGAGTGACTTACCTTGATCCTTAGCCCAAGCGCAGATTTCAGCCAAAAGTGAACAAGCACTAACTGCGTCCTTATCGCGAACGAAGTCTTCTGCTAAGAAACCATAGCTTTCTTCACCACCACCGATATATTGCAATTTACCTTCATCCAAACGGATTTGACGTGCGATCCACTTGAAACCAGTATAGCAGTCGTACATCTTTATCTCGTTCTTTTCAGCAATTGCCTTAATCAATTCAGTAGTAACGATAGTTTTGACGATAAATTCATTGCCTTGCATCTTACCTTGAGCCTTACGGTTCATGATAATGTAATAAAGGAAGATCATACATGTTTGGTTACCATCTACCAACACCCATTCACCCTTATCATTCTTGCAAGCCATACCTACGCGGTCAGCATCTGGGTCACTAGCCATCACGATATCTGCGTCAACTTTCTTAGCTAATTCAAGAGCCATAGAGAGCGCTTCGCCATTTTCTGGATTAGGACTTACCACTGTTGGGAAGTTTCCATCTGGATTCATTTGTTCTGGTACAGTGATAACGTTTTCAAAGCCCCATACTTTCAAAGAAGCGGGAATCAAAGTAGCACCCGTACCATGCAAAGGTGTATAAACGATCTTCAAATCCTTTTGGCGCTTGATACATTCTGGATCAATACTCAACGTATGTACCTTTTCCAAATAAATATCATCTATTTCCTTGCCAACGATTTGAATAAGTTCAGGATTTCCTTCAAATTTAATATCTGCTACAGTAACCTTATTTACTTCGTCGATAATACCTTTATCGTGTGGAGCAAGAACTTGTGCACCATCATCCCAGTAAGCCTTATAACCGTTATATTCTTTAGGATTATGGCTAGCTGTCAAAATAATACCGCTTTGGCAACCCAAATGACGGATAGCAAAAGACATTTCAGGTGTTGGACGCATATTTTCGAACAAATACACCTTGATACCGTTTGCAGAGAAGATATTTGCAGAAGTTTCAGCAAAAAGGCGGCTATTGTTACGGCTATCATGGCCAACGACTACAGCGATTTGTTCTAAATCCTTGAAACTTTTGTTCAAATAATTAGAAAGTCCTTGAGTCGCTGCACCAACCGTATAAATATTCATTCTGTTTGTACCAGGGCCCATGATACCACGCAGACCACCTGTACCAAATTCCAAAGAACGATAGAAAGAGTCAATCAGCGGAGTCTTATCTTCGCTTTCAATCATAGCCTTAACAGCTTGTTGAGTTTCGGCATCATACAAAGAAGAAGTAGCCCAAATATTAGCTACACTTTCACATTGCTTGATTAATTCTTGATTTTCCATAAATATATTAAATTTAATTTCTTTTCATCATGTAGTAAAATATGTATTCCCGACATCCTTTTATCTTAAAAGAAAGCAGACATGCACATATATATGCAAAGATAAAACTTGGTAAGATTAAAAACAAATAAAATATTGATTTTATTTTGGTTTGTCTGTAAAAAGTAAAGGTAAACCTTCTATTTACACACGAAAGACAGAATTTGGAATAGCTAAATTGTCCGCCGTGCCTAAATTGCTATCACTCTCCCAATTCTTTAATAAAAGCCTCTAAAGTTTCTTTTCTTTTTTCCTCGCTAAGGGTTGCACCGAAATCATCAATACATTGTTTCATTGCAGCAATAGCTCGAATTTTCATTTGTGCTTTTCCTGCCCGCAGACCACTTTGATAGTTTTTGTAGGGTAAAAGATTTCTGTTAAAATTTCCGTCACTCATATACTCTGCCAATAATATAAAATAAAAGTTGACAGTCGAAACTGTCAACTTTCTATATTACTTTACTTTTTCCACGATAGCTTTGAAAGCTTGAGGATTGTTCACTGCGAGGTCAGCGAGAACCTTACGGTTGATTTCGATACCTGCCTTGTGAAGGTTACCCATCAATTGTGAATAAGACATACCTTCCAAACGAGCAGCAGCGTTGATACGTTGAATCCACAATGCGCGGAAAGTACGTTTTTTATTACGACGGTCGCGGAATGCATAAGTCAAACCTTTTTCCCAAGTATTCTTGGCAACGGTCCAAACGTTCTTGCGGGCACCATAATAACCGCGAGTCAATTTCAAAATTCTTTTTCTCTTTGCTCTTGAAGCAACATGATTTACTGATCTAGGCATAGCTTGATACTTTTTGGAATGTTAGCGCCACTTCATAATTTGTGGTCTTTAAGCTAAACATACCTGTTAGACTTTAATTTTGATTAATTGAGACTTTTAGATTAACGCATGCACAACAATTCGCGTACTTGCTTTACATTGGTTTTGTCAACGATTGCATCGTGAACCAAGTTTCTCTTTTGCTTCTTAGTCTTCTTTGTCAAGATGTGACTGTGATAAGCGTGATGTCTCTTAATCTTACCCGTTCCGGTAAGAGCGAATCTTTTTTTAGCACCGGAATTAGTCTTTACTTTTGGCATTTTCTTTTATTATTTATAGGTTATTATTACAGCGGCCGCGTGAGATACCAAACACGGCGCGCATTTTCTTTTGCTTAAATTAGAAATCCTCACCTTCTACTCTAGGACCTTTATATTCCTTAGGAGCTTTGGTTTTGGGCGCAGCCTTTTGCTTTATTGGAGCATCTTCTACTTCTTCAGTAGTTTTTTCAGCTTTTTTAGCTTGTGGTGCAGTCTTTTTAGGCGCGAGGAAGATAATCATTCTCTTACCTTCAAGCACTGGCATTTGTTCCACCTTTCCATATTCTTCCAAGTCGTTGGCAAATCTCAACAGGAGCACTTCACCTTGTTCTTTGAAGAGGATGCTTCGTCCTCTGAAGAATACGTATGCTTTCACCTTGTCGCCCTCAGAGAGGAATTCCTTAGCGTGCTTCAGTTTGAAGTTGTAATCGTGTTCGTCTGTTTGAGGACCGAAACGAATTTCCTTCACTTCCACCTTCACTTGCTTTGCCTTCAATTCCTTTTGTCTTTTCTTTTGTTGATAAAGGAATTTAGAGTAATCGATCAATCTACATACAGGGGGTTGTGCATTAGGTGAAATTTCCACCAGATCCAAACCTTTTTGTTCTGCCATTTGCAAAGCCTTTTGTGTAGACACTACAATAGCTTCAACATCGTCCCCTACGATTCGTACTTCACGAGAGCGGATTTGCTCATTCACTCTGTACTGGAACTTCATTTTATCGTTCTTCATTCAGATAATCAGTTACCTTTTTGTTATTTTTGTTTGTAGATTTTCTTTGAATCTTTGAGGTTTTCGCCTCTTGATTACTCATTGCGGGCGCAAAGTTAATATTTTTTTGTCATTTCAGCGACTTCTTCGTTGATTTTCTTTGCAAAATCTGCAATTTTCATACTTCCTTGGTCACCTTCGCCTTGTTTTCTCACTGCCACAGTGCCTTCGCTGGCTTCTTTTTCGCCCACGATGAGCAAGTATGGGATATGCTTCATTTCGTTGTCGCGGATCTTACGACCTATCTTTTCATTTCTATCATCAACGATAGCACGTACGTCTTCTGCCTCAAGCGCCAAGCGCACTTGTTCAGCATAGTCGTTGTACTTTTCAGAGATAGGCAGGATAGCCACTTGATCTGGCATCAGCCACAATGGGAAGTGACCAGCAGTATGTTCGATAAGCACAGCCACGAAACGTTCCATCGAGCCAAAGGGCGCACGGTGAATCATCACAGGACGGTGCTTTTGGTTGTCAGTACCTGTGTATTCCAACTGGAAGCGTTCGGGCAAGTTGTAGTCTACCTGAATAGTACCCAATTGCCAACGACGTCCCAAAGCATCCTTCACCATAAAGTCGAGCTTAGGTCCATAGAATGCAGCTTCGCCGTATTCTACTACAGCGGGGAGACCCTTTTCTGCACAAGCTTCGATAATAGCTTGTTCAGCCTTTTCCCAGTTCTCGTCTGAACCAATGTACTTGTCACGGTTCACCTTATCGCGAAGTGAAATTTGTGCTTCAAACTTTTCGAACTTCAAAGCACGGAAGATGATCAAGATGATATCCATCACACGCAAGAATTCTTCCTTCACCTGATCAGGACGGCAGAAGATGTGTGCGTCATCTTGAGTAAAGCCACGTACACGAGTCAAACCGTGCAACTCACCACTTTGTTCGTAGCGGTATACTGTACCAAATTCTGCCAAACGCAAAGGCAAATCCTTGTAAGAACGTGGCTTCCAAGAATAGATAGCACAGTGGTGAGGACAGTTCATTGGCTTCAAGATATATTCCTCACCTTCTTCTGGAGTGTGAATAGGTTGGAAGCTATCTTTACCATATTTAGCATAGTGACCTGAAGTCACGTACAAGTTCTTAGAACCGATGTGTGGGGTCATCACTTGTTGATAGCCGAAACGCTTTTGGATAGTCTTCAGGAAGTCTTCCAAGCGCAAGCGCAAAGCAGTACCCTTGGGCAACCACATAGGCAAGCCCTTACCGATAAGGTCTGAGAACATGAAGAGTTCCATCTCCTTACCAATCTTTCTGTGGTCGCGACGCTTAGCTTCTTCAAGCATTTGGAGGTATTCGTCCAGAAGTTTCTTCTTGGGGAATGATACACCATATACACGTGTCATCATGGGGCGAGAGTCATCACCGCGCCAGTAAGCTGAAGATACAGACATCACTTTCACTGCCTTAATAGGAGCAGTAGATACCAAGTGTGGACCGCGACACAAGTCTGTGTATGCGCCTTGAGTATAAGTAGTGATTGTACCTTCTTCCAACTCTTCGATCAACTCGTTTTTGTAAGTTTGGCCTCTGTCGCCGAAGAATTTCAAAGCATCTGCTTTAGAGATGTCTTGACGTACCAAACATTCCTTGCGAGCAACGAGTTCCATCATCTTCTTTTCGATCACGGGGAAGTCGCTATCCGAAATACTCACACCTTGTGGTGGCATTACGTCATAATAGAAACCAT
The DNA here is from genome assembly GCA_045630125.1 of Alloprevotella sp. Classification (GTDB taxonomy): domain Bacteria; phylum Bacteroidota; class Bacteroidia; order Bacteroidales; family Bacteroidaceae; genus Alloprevotella. Next base: position 79,449 of record JAZQSL010000043.1, read on the forward strand.
TTTCGATAGCAGGACCAATACCGAACTGCGTACCAGGCCAAAGTTCCTGCATAGCCTCAGCCATCAAGTGAGCTGAAGTGTGCCAGAATGCATGCTTACCTTCTGCATCATCCCATTTATAAAGTTGAATCGAAGCATCTCCGTTGATAGGACGATTCAATTCTACGATTTCGCCATTCACGCCACAAGCAATTACATCTTGTGCCAAACGAGTAGAAATACTTTCTGCAATTTGAAGTCCAGTAACTCCATTTTCGTATTCACGAACAGAGCCATCAGGAAAAGTAATCTTAATCATCTTTGATTGTTTTTATTTTTTTAGTGGCGCAAAGTTAAGCATTTTTTTTATCAAAAGTGGAGAAACACTAAAAAACTTAGGGAATAATATAGATATTGACAAAAGTTTTATATAAACACGGATGTATTTGTTTTAGCACAAATAATCTCAAGCGATTCTACCGAATGGCATTCGTGTAAATTCGTGTAAATTCGTGGTTGAAGAAAACAATCTATAAATATTAGTTGCAAATATAGGCAAGTTCTATAAATTAGTTTTATTATTTTTTTGCAAAATCTTTGCTTGGTCGCTTGATTTATCTTTTTGGTCCTTTCCTTCCTACAGTCTTGAACCGTAGCCCGCTACGCTTCTGCGGCAGTAAAAAGAAAAATCCGCAAAAATTTTAAATAAATATTTTGCCAATGAGCGCAATGAAAATATTTTCAAATTGCCGAGTGAGCTAAATATTATGTAAATTGACTCAAGCTAATTTATAGAACCTGCCTATAATTTGTTTTTAGCTAAAGAAAAAAACAATTCGTGTTCAAAAAATATTATGCACACATATTATATATATAGGAGCAACTCCCCTATTTCACCTTGAAATAATCCAGTAGAGATTGATATCGATCCTGTGCCGTCAAGCAAGTGTCAGTCAGATATCCATCGATATGTCCCCAATTCTGAATTCCTCGGTAGTAGAACAAGCGCAGATCTTGTGTAATGATAAAAGGAACTATCCCTGACTGCAAGCATTGCCAAAACATCAACAATCTGCCAATGCGTCCATTCCCGTCTTGAAAGGGATGTATTCGCTCGAATTTCACGTGAAAGTCCAACACATCATTAAATTCGCGTTTGGGCAAATCATAATAAGCCTTGAGCAAACCCTTCATTTCCGTATGTACATCTTCGGGCAAAGTAGTATCTACCCCACCCACCTCGTTGGGCAATCGTTTATAATCTCCCACAGCAAACCACGACCGATTGCTATCCGAAGTACCAGACTTCAGCATCTGATGCAATGTTTTGATATGAGATTCCGTGATTTTGTTCATCGCATTATCAATAATATAATCTATGCAACGAAAGTGATTCACGGTTTCAATAATATCATCCACCCTCGTATCTTCAGTAGTCACCCCGAGCGTATTTGTTTCGAAGATATATCGCGTTTGTTCTTCGGTAAGTCTGCTACCCTCTATATGATTTGAATTGTAGGTCAAATCAATTTGAGTACGATGATAGATTCCCCCTTTCAGGTGGCATTCTTTCTCCTCTCGCAGTCGGACCAACAATGCAGATAGCTGCACCTTGCCTTTCGATGGCAAAGTAGCCTCTTCGGGAATATTCCAAGTTTTGCCTACTCGGAAAGCACCTTCTATTTTACCCTGTGCACAATAATTACGAGCCGTGCGCTCACTGATACCATATTTTGCAGCAAACTGAAGAATAGAAATATATTTCATACTATCGGCAAGTTTTCCTCATATTTTCCGCAAAAATACGATATTTTTTGCCGATATCGGCAAATTTATACGAAAAAACTGAGGATACGCTCACTATTGCAAGCATATCTTCAAGTTTTGATTTTATAGGATTTAGAAGTTTCGGGTGGTTTACTTCACCATCACCTTCTTACCATTTACGATATAGAGACCAGGTGCAGTCATATCATTTGCTCGGCGACCTGAAAGGTCATAAATCACCTTCTTGCCTTCAGTTTCTACCTTCACATTTTCTACTGCTGTAGTGTTGAAGTCGAATTTCAAGGCTTTTACATTAGAAGTAACTGCTGTTGCTGGGAGATATGCCTTGTTGGCATTATTAAGGAATACACCGCCATTCATTTCTGCTTTATAGAGACCGACACCATCCTGGCCGTTTGCAAGAACGTATGCTTCTTTAGTTATATATTCATTTTTTGTAGAGCCAACCATACAGCTTTCGATAGACGCAGTTTCTTTTGTAACCGCAAAAGTATAATCACCTTCCTCGGCTTCTACAATTACTGCTGTATTTGCAGGGATTACATTACTATTCACTTCTTCTAATTGAACATTATCGTCACCAACACTTGAAATTACATAGCAAGTAACGTCATCTGGAATTACTACATTGTAACCCAAAAACAATGTTGACCAACCTGCTGCTGTTACATTTAATACATAGTCTTCAATGGAAGAAAGGTTAACTTTGTAGAGACTTACATCTTTTTGACCAGAACTATAACATGAGAAAATACTACTTTGATAATTGTACATCAACACATTGCGTGTATTTTCTCCAACAGTTTTTATAGTCGCTACACCATTCAAAATATCAATAGTCCAACGACCATTTTTATCATTCTTAGATTGTGTTCTCAAATAATTCTTAGTGGATGAGGCTGCATAGAGATAACCTGCTCCTGTATAAAATTCAAAGTTATTATTAGATTTAGTTAATGTAAGTATTTGTACATCATCATTTAGTGTAACAAGATTATCTTTTTTAGTAATTGCTACCCGACCGCGATTATTATCATTTTGGGCGACAGAAAGCGCATAATCATATTCTGCTGCCACAACAACAACCTGATCTCCAGCATTCAAAGTTCCTGCATCAGTTACGAGTGTTGCAGTCTTTGTCGCAGAACCCTCAGAACCTGTAGTGGGAAGTTTTATTACTTGTTCAGTAACTAGACTCGCATAATTATCTTCATCATAAGCGACAACTTTCAAAGTAGCATCTGCTTTGAGAGTTAATGTTTTAGGACATTCATCACTGCCTTTGTTTGGATCCTTACCATTCAAAGTATAGTAAGCAGTTGTACCTTCCGCCGCATTAATTGTGACAATGACAGGATTTGCTTCACTATCATAAGTTATAGTTGGAGATTCTGCCACACGAGTATAGGTTTCAGTAACAACACTACTAGAACCTGCTGTGTTAATTGCAATAGCTTTTATAGTCATTGTTTCTGTAATCTCGAAAGGAACACTATATTTTTCACTACTACTGGTAGGTTCTGAACCATCAGTTGTGTAGTAAATGGCAGCATCTTCTGTAGTACAAGACATTGCAACCTCCATAGAACCAATAAAATTAGTTGTTTTCGACAAAGTAGGCATAGCTGGAATTTGCGAGGCTTCACCACCTGACCCACTAGTTTCCCAAGTAATAGAAACTGAAGTCAAGTACATCGCAGCACTTTTGGAACGCAAACCGATATATGCATAATCACCCTTAACTTCAAGTACTGTAGAAGTACCACACACTATTGTACCCAATAAATCCCCTTTCTTTGAATCGTTGTACAAATCAGTGGGAGAAGTAAATGCAGAATTACTACCATATACATTTAAGGTACGATCTGAAGCTGTATTAGGATGCCATACAACCGTAACTTTCTTTACCTTACCACCAGAAGTTGTAGAAACAATCCCTGAATTACTATTACTAGAGCGCAATTGAATTGATTCATTACCACCAGCAGATTGGCCAGCATAAACTGCAGTATTTAGTTTTTTACCCGACCAAGATGTATAAGTAGTACCAGTAACCCCTGTTGTAGACCTATTCAACACATCAGTCACCTCTTCCGCAAACCCCGAAGCCACCGCCATCAGGAAACATAAAAATGAAAGTAGAAATTTCTTCATAATTATTAGTTTTATTTATTTGTTATTTATATACTTATGTTGATTTGTAAAATCAATTGTAAAAGTAAAAGATTATCGCAGAGCTACCCATCACCTACAATTCAACTTGCAAAGTTAGGCAAATATTATGTATTTTTCAAGAAATATAACGTCTGATTTTAATTGAAATACATCAAAAAGCGTGACAAAAAGTGGTTTTAACAACACCAACATCAAAGCGACACAAAATCAAAGATTTAATGAGCGTAAAAAGAGGTTAGACCTTTTTCAAAAAAAGCCTAACCTTTTTTAGACAAGACGGCGCGAAATTTTCACAAGGTCTTGGTTTGTTAAATCAGTTTGATATCCACAATCACATTTGCGCCGACTCTGCGGTTGAGTTCGCGCACCAGTGCCGTGGATTGCATCGCTATCTCATTCTTGAGCACAGGCGAGGTGATACGCACGACCAGCGTTTGATTTTGGACGAATATTTGATCCGTGGCTTTGCCAACCAATTCGCCCACCACCTGAGGCCACATCTCCACCAAACGATGCTGGTTGAGTGGCGTCTCAAGCCCACTCTCGCGCAGAAAGCGCTGCAGCACTAATGTCAAATTTTCTGCATTTTTCCGTTTCATATCATTCCTCCTGCACAGCGCCATCTACGACGGTGAAAAGCTTGTATGCCTTTTGTGTAGATGCCAATATACTATCCAAGTGCTCACGATGCGTGTCTGTGATAAAGATTTGCCCAAAATCTGCACCCGAGACATATTTCACGATTTTACCCACACGCGTGGTATCCAGTTTGTCAAAAATATCGTCCAACAAGAGGATGGGCACACGACGCTCACCCTTGCCCTTAAGGAACAGATATTGCGCCAGTTTCATCGTGATAAAGAACGTCTTGGTTTGTCCTTGAGAACATTCATGTTTGACAGGAAAGCCATTGAATAGCAATTCCAATTCATCACGATGTGTGCCATAGAGCGAGTGGCCCACGATGCGTTCCTTTGCCCTACCCGTCCGAAACAGTTCCTCGAAACTGCCACGTGTACCATGCGAAGTATATTTGATCTCCACCTGTTCGCAATCACTGCGCCCCAGTTTAGCATAGAGTTCTTGAAAAATAGGTAGAAATTCCTCTACAAAAACCTTGCGACACTCATATATCAACGAAGCATCCTGTGCCATCATCCCCTCGAGCACTTCCATCACTGCCACATCGGGTTCTTCCTCTTGTTTGAGGAGTGCATTGCGCTGTTTTAGGGCTTTGTCGTAGCGCATCAGTGCGTTCAGATAGTTGATATCGTATTGCGATATGACGACGTCCATGAATCGGCGGCGCTCCTCGCTACCACCACTGACCAAGAGCGAATCGGAAGGCGAAATCATCACCAATGGAATCTTGCCCACATGTTCGGAGAAACGCTTGTAGTCCTTGTCATTGACCGAAAGCCGCTTGCGCGCTCCCGGCTTGTAGGAGCAGAGCACCTTCTCAGGTTCTCCCTCGATGACATATTGCCCCTGAAGCATGAAAAAGGGTTCGCCGTGCTTCAGATTGTAGGCATCAGATGCGACGAACGAACTCTTGCAGAAGGACATATAATATATAGCATCCAGCAGATTGGTCTTGCCCATACCATTATCGCCCACAAAGCAATTGAGCTTTTGGGCAAAATCCAACTCCGCCTGTGCGATGTTCTTGTAATTCAACAAAGACAAATGTTTCAGATACATATTGCTAGAATTTAAGACGCAAAATTAGAATATTTAGCGAAAAGTATGACATTCGGGCAAGATAAAAAACAGAAGAACGAAAAAAAAGCGACTAATATTTCATTATTAGGATTGAAAATAGTAATTTTGCCCAGAATTTTACACAAGCAAAAAAATAAAAAGACATACAATTATGACAAAAGAAAAAAACACTCCCGAAGTTCAACAAGAGGAAACTAAAGCTAGCAAGACCCTCCAATTGGGTTCGTTAAAGGTAAACAAGACTGTAGCGTATGGCGTCCTCGGTGCAGTATTGGCTGCAGGCATCTTTGTTTGCATCAAATACTTCTACCTCAACCCCAAGGCTGACAAGGCACAAACAATGATCGCCAAGACTCTGGAACAAAAGCCTGAGTTGGAACAAGCTTTGTATAGCGCGCTTCAAGAAGTACAAGCCGCAGAACAAGCTGCAGTAAACCCCACTGACTCTACAGCAGCAGGTGTGGAAGACACATTGAAAGTAAAGTTGGAAGCTTACAAGAAAGTGGCTGCAGAAGTTTACAACAAGGCGCTCAAAGGTGATGGCAAGAATCCAGGATTGCTGAAGATTGCTGAAGAAAGTTCAACTGCTGCCGGCAATATCGCATGCGCTGAAGCAGGTATCTGCTACTTCAAGATGGGCAACTACAAGGAAGCCATCAAATATCTTGAACAATTCTCACCACAAGGCGACCAAAGCGTATCACCTCAGTATATCGCGGCATTGGCAAACTGCTACGCTGCAGACAAGCAACTTGACAAGGCTGTAGATACATTCAAGAAAGCTGCTAAGGAAGCAAGCAACCCAACTTTCAGCCCACTTTATTTGCACGAAGCTGGCAAATTGCTGGAAAGCCAAAACAAGAATGAAGAAGCTCTCGCTCTTTACGAACAAATCAAGAGCGAATATCCCACCTCTACACTCGTGGTAACACAAATGGGACCTAACGGCTTGACTTCACAAATCGAACAAGATATCACACGCGTATCAAAGTAATCTCCCTAAAATGCTTTATACAGAGTCCCTCTACCTCATGATAGAGGGACTCTTTCTATTAATCCACCTTATTATAATATAATATATATATATGTCATCACAACATTTCAATTTCACAGAAGACATCAGCCAAGTACCGGATGCCTCGGACATGCGAGTAGGTTTTATCGTGAGCGAATGGAACAACAGTATCACAGGCAAGTTGCTCAACAGCGCTATTGAGACACTGAAAGAACATGGCATGAAGGAAAATAACATCACTATAAAATACGTGCCCGGCAGCTTCGAATTGGTGTACGGCAGTGCCCTCCTGGCAAAATCAGGATATGTGGATGCCATCATCGCCCTGGGATGCGTGGTGCGTGGCGACACTCCACACTTTGACTACATCTGCCAAGGCGCTACACAAGGGCTGACTATGCTCAATACAAACGGACAAGTGCCCGTAATCAACGGTATCCTGACCGTCAACAATATGCAGCAAGCAGAAGACCGCACTGGTGGTACTGCAGGTGATAAAGGCAAAGAATTTGCTATTACTGCAATAAAAATGATAGATTTTGCTTGGCAGATTCAAAAATAAGTTGTACTTTTGCATCGCAATTGAGGGAAAGACGTTTGATAAATGACTTTTCAGCAATGCACTGGGTAGGTAGGTAAGTGGTTAAAACGGGCAGACTGTAAATCTGTTGGCTTGCGCCTTCGGCGGTTCGAATCCGTCCCTGCCCACAGAAAAGGATAAATGCTTCAAATGGGGTATTTATCCTTTTTCTTTTTTCTTTTATACATTCATCCACATACCCCACCCCGCCCCTCTCCACAATCGCACGAATAAAGGATACGGTTCTGTAGAAATTCAGACAGCTCGCATCAAGATATACAAAAATGGCTACCGCAAACGCGATAGCCATTATCAAGTTGTATTTCTATAAAGAGATTACTTCAAAGAAACGAGGATGTCCTTTTCTACTTCAGTAGTTTGCACCTTATCTTCACGGAGCAACCAACCCAAACCGAGGAACATTTCCTTTTCAGTCTTTACTTTGATCACCTTCTTCAATTCCTTACCTGTGAGCTCACCGTTTTCGCTGAGAGCTACCCAAATTTTACCTGCGATTTCGCCTGCGATTTCTTGTAACATATTCTTAAAATTAAATTAATATTCTACTTTGTGCTTAGTGCTTTGATGTAACGGACTTCACAAAAGCCTTCACCTTACCACCTTTCACACTGCAAAGTTATTGCTATCTAACAAAATACCACACCTTTAGGGACAGAAAAATCACATTTTGCACACTTTTGCTTTAATTTTGCAAAATAGACTTACCATTTCCACTCTAAAATCCATCAAAATTCAACTTAAAACATAGAAATTCAATCAAATTGACCACAATGAGACGCAAGAATAAAAAACTTAAAAAATGAAAAAATGATTGTCAAAAAGGGAAAATATCGTAATTTTGCACCAATATGAAACAGCTTTTCCTACATATCATATCTATTGCAGCATTATCTGCACTCATTATTTTAATGAGCGTAGGTGTGGCAATATTGCCCCAATGCTGCCAAATAGCAGGAGAAGAACTGTATGCCATGACCGAACACCATGATTGCCATTGTCAACATTGGACGGACAACTGCCATGATGGCGAATTGGCTGCACACGGACATTGCAAAATTACAATAGAGAAGAAAGACTTGATGCAACACACACCACAAGACTTCGTAAAAGCACCTACATGCATCAAGCTCTTGCACGCAACAATTCTGCCCTTGCTACACCCCTATACGAAACATTGTATAGTGAGCGAGAAGCACGATCAGCCTCATTCTCCACCAGACAGAGTCGGCAGAATGAAGTTTTTTTCCACATTTATCATTTAGTATTGCTTCAGACAAGGCGAGACCAATTTGGCCAGCGTCTTGTCATGTGATTGTTTACCTCAGGGCAAACACTTTTCTTTGCGTACACTTATCATTAAAACGATATCTCAATTGATTAAGTTTCGCATCTACTTACAAAATCCTTATTATTCCCACTTAGATATTGCTATAAAAACGACATAATTATGCAAAAGAAAATTATACTCGGCATCTCATTCCTGACACTCTCCATATCCGCCATGGCTCAAGTGAATGGATTGGTCAAAAGCAACATGGGCGACAATCTGCCTGGTGCTGTCGTGAGATGGCTGGGCGACAAAAAAGCAACAAGTACAAATTCAGAAGGAAAATTTCATCTGCACACATGGAATGGCACACAAAAAATTGTCACTTCATGTGTAGGATATGCTAATGATACGACAGAGATCACTCCAGGTACAAATGAAGTGGAAATTACGCTGTATGACAATGCAAGCCTATCAGAAGCTGTAGTAACAGGGAAATATACAGGTACATTTAAGAGTTTCAATACAATCCAAAATGTAGATATGATTACTTCTGATGAGCTTTGTCGCGCAGCTTGTTGTAATCTTGGAGAAGCTTTTGTCACAAACCCTGCAGTCGACGTGAGTTATTCAGATGCGGCTACAGGAGCAAAGCAAATTCGTCTACTGGGTCTATCGGGTACGTATGTACACATGTTGACTGAAAACATTCCAAATTTCCGTATCGTAGCATCTCCCTATGGTCTTGGTTATGTGCCAGGCCCCTGGATGGAAAGTATATCGGTGAGTAAGGGGATTTCTTCTGTAAAGAATGGCTATGAGGCTATCACGGGACAAATCAATGTGGAATACAAAAAACCACAAAAGAGTGATGCTGATTGGTGGGCTATCAATTTGTTTGGTAGTTCTGATGGTAAAGTGGAAGCCAATACAGACGCCACATTCAAAATTGGCGATAAGTGGAGCACAACTATAATTGGCCACTACGAGAAGGAACTATTGATGCACGACAGCAATGATGACGGTTTTGCCGACTATCCCAAGGTGGAACAAATCAACGCGATGAATCGCTGGGCATATATGGGCGACAAATATGTCTTCCAAGCAGGTATTAAGTTGATAGATGAAAAGCGTGAAAGTGGACAATTGGCAAACAAAGTAAGCGGCACTAATCCGCTATACAATATTAATATCAATACACGCAGATACGAAGCATTTGCCAAGAATGCCGTAATCTTTGACAAAGAGCACAACACTAATTTGGCTTTGATATTGTCGGGTTCTTGGCATAATCAGAATGCCGCATACGGTTACCGCCAATACGACGTTGAGCAGACTCATGCCTATGCGTCGCTGATGTTTGAAAATGAATTTACTCATGCGCATGCACTCTCTACTGGTTTGAGTTTTAACTATGATGGTTTTAAGCGTTGGACACAACTGCAACGTTTGCCAGGCCAATATCTTCGGGATAGTAAGGATGGCGAGATAGTGCCAGGTCTTTATGCACAATATACCTATACATTGGGTGATAAGTTTGTAGCTATGGCAGGTATTCGTGCTGACTATAGTGATATCTTTGGTACATTTGTTACACCACGTGCGCACTTGAAGTATACGCCCAATTCATTCCTGAATTTCCGTGTCTCTGCTGGCAAGGGGTATCGTACTGCTCATGTACTAGACGAGAACAACTATTTACTCTCTGGTAGTCGCCGTATTGATATGCCACAAGATCCTCTGCGCGAAGAAGCGATCAACTTTGGTGCTAGTGCAGGACTCAAGTTGCCTATTGCAGAGCGTATGCTTAACGTCATTTTGGAGTACTACTACACAAATTTCATGAAGCAAGCAGTGATAGACCTGGACACTGACCCACATGCAGCAATCATCAGCCAATTGGATGGAAAAAGTTATTCGCACGTAGCACAAATTGAGGCATCATATCCCTTCTTCGATGGATTCACACTGACTGCAGCCTACCGCTTGAGCGATGTACGTTGCACATACAATGGCACATTGCGTGAGAAGCCTCTCAATTCTCGCTACAAGGCTCTCCTGACAGCTTCGTACAAAACTCCACTCGAATTGTGGCAATTTGATGCTACATTGCAATACAATGGTGGCGGACGTATGCCCGATGCTTATGTGGTGGATACAGATGCTGAAGGAAATGCCATCTATTCGTGGGACAAAGAGTTCAAAAGTTTTCCTCAACTTTCTGCACAAATCACACGCTATTTCCGATTCGGTTCGGTATACGTAGGTGGTGAGAATTTGACGAACTTCAAGCAAAAGCATCCTATCATCAATGCACAAGATCCTTGGTCGGATACTTTCGATCCAACGATGGTATGGGGTCCAGTACATGGCTGGAAAGTTTATGCTGGCGTAAGATTTAATATCGCAAGGAATTAATAACACATAAATAATCAAAAAAAATTACTGTTATGAAAAAAAGTATTATCCTTTTGTTGACGTTCTTCCTGACAGCTGGCGCAGTTGTTGCACGTGACATTGTAACTGTAGTATTCAAAGTAGAACAAATGGAATGCAGTGGTTGCGAAAAGAAAGTCAAAGACAATGTAAGGTTTATGAAAGGCGTGAAGAGCTTCAAGACAGATCTTAACACTCGCACTGTAACCATCACTTTCGACGCAGATAAGACAACTGTAGAGAAACTGCAAAAAGATTTCAAAAAGTTTAAGTACGAAGCACTACCTGTGAAATGTGCAGAAAAGGCAGAAAAGCCTTGTTGTAATCATAAACACTAATATCTATATATATGATTAAGGGGATTCATAAACGTATCCCCTTAATTTTAATTATTGACAACCCCAAGCTGGCCAACTCATATGATATATAAAATGAGACACTTCATACTAACAACCTTTTGCTTAATTAACATTCAGGTAAAGGGCCAAACAGATAGTATAAGTACATTTATAGATTCATCTGCAATAGTGAAGAGCCAACCAAATCCTTTCACAAAAATATCACGTAAAGATTTCTATCTCAAACGTACACATCACACATTTTCAATCGCAGTACCAGTTGGTATATTAGGGGTTTCACTTATAAATATCGATCATAAAGTCAGCAATAGCGTTGTTAAAAATATGCCAAGGTTTCGTGTACGTATTGATGACTACATACAATACGCTCCACTCGCGGCACAATTAGGAATGGGACTGGCGGGCGTCAAAGGAAGTTCAGTAAATCGTTGGCAAGTATTATCCACTGACTTGTTAGCCTCCACAATGATGGCAGGAATAGTGAATGGCATGAAATATGGGTTTGACAGAAGACGCCCGACTAACCCCGAGACTGGTCTTCCAGCAAACAATAGACCTAGCTTTCCATCTGGGCACACAGCCACCGCTTTTATGGGTGCCACATTACTAGCCCACGAATATGGCCATCGCAGTATTTGGGCCCCAATCGCTGGATATACATTTGCCACGACTACAGGAATCTTGCGTGTTCTCAACAATCGCCACTATGTGAGTGATGTACTCGTGGGCGCTGCGATTGGTATTGTAACTGCAGAACTCGCCTATTGGGCTACAGACGCCATGTGGAAAGATAGAAAGATATTCAAGACCAAAAATGGTCGAATGCACCACGAGGTATTAAGATATTACTAAACAACTATTAAATATTAATATATAGATGAAAAACAAGCTAAATTATTGCAAGCCTCAATATATAAAAATAAATTTGGGAATATACAAATGCATATTCCCAAATTTCCATCAATTAGTATTAAGTATTTAAGGTAAAAAGGTTGTTCTGTTTTTTAACTCTGCAAAATTGCATGTTTATTTTTACACAACAAAATAAAAATATATGCCAGACAACACCTTTTTAGCTTTACACTTCCAATCAATTTTCTCAAGGATACATCAGAACGCTAGATTCTGTCCAGTACCAATTTGATCAAATTGTCTATACTATTTTTATAATTAGGATTAGCTTTTCCTGCCATGCGATTAGCTATCACCATACAACAAGTCGTAGCTTTATGACCTAACAAGCGCGCCAAACCAGCAAGCGCACTACTTTCCATTTCAAAGTTTGTGATGCGCTCATCATGACTGCTCACAAAACTCATAATCTTTTCATTTTGATGAGAATCAGCTATTGGCAAACGTAATTGCCTTCCCTGAGGGCCATAAAAGCCTCCACAAGCGATAGTCACACCCCTGACCATATCTGCTCCAGCAATCCTATCACTCAAATCCTCGTCTGCTGCAATTACATAGGGATGTGCTATACATTGACTACCTTGCCACCCCATGTGGGTAATAAATTCTTTTTCGAATGCCAAATCGCATACTTCATTTCTTCCAGCATAAAAATTGAGCAAACCATCAAACCCTATACTCTTTTGACTTAAAACAAAAGTACCTTCAGGTGTATAAGACTGCAAACCACCACATGTACCAATCCTGACTAAAGAGAGTTTTTTTAAGTCTTTATGCACGGTACGCGTTTCAAAATCAATATTAACCAAAGCATCTAATTCATTGACTACGATATCTATATTATCACAACCGATACCAGTCGAAACAACTGTCAAACGTTTACCTTGATAATATCCAGTAACAGTGCGAAATTCGCGATTTTCCACTTCGCACTCTACTTTATCAAAATGAGACGCTACTAATGAGACGCGCCCTGGGTCACCGACCAATATAACTTTGTCTGCCAATTGTTCTGGCTTAACATGCAAATGGAAAATACTGCCATCTGCATTTATTATTAATTCAGACGATTTAATTTGCATAATCTTCAATATTAAAGCACTAATTCTTATATTCTATTTCATTGTGAGATCACAATCAACTCTTCCTTTCTCATTCTCTTTTCCAAATCATTCACTTTAATTATCAAGGAAGCGATTTCTTTTTCAGATTTTAGAATTTTTTGGCGCAAAACAACCTCACTATTACCATGAATATATGCTTTACGCATTATTTCCAAATCTTTTTTCATTGTATCCAAAGCTTCTAATGCTTCTGTCCATTGTCTAGCATAATCACGAGCCGACAAACTGACAAAATCCTCAATTGACGTATAAATCAAATCATTCTTTATAATATATCTACAACGAGAGTCTACAGATTCCGAATCTTTTTTGTGCAATATAGTTTTCCACTGATTTACTAACCCAACATCTTTCCAAGTATCCTTTATTGAACGAATTTGAGCATATCCCACCACAGAGTCATTACCCAAGCTATCTACTTCTATTGTATGGCGCGCTGAATTTGGCAAGAAAAAGTACACACAAACCGAATCTTCAGCCTGTCTACGATCTGTTGCAAAGCAGCCGACCCCCTTATCCTCATCGTATATATAGAAGTAATCATTTGCTGGACTATTAAAAGGCATACCTAACAATTCTGGTTTCAAGAAGCGATCTTCATCTACTACGTATCGCGTTACATAAATATCACTACCTCCAATCCCAAGCGTACTGCATGACGAATAATAAAATGTCACACCATCCGCACACATATAGGGATAACTCTGACTTCCCTCTATATTTGTTATTCCAGACAATGTAGCAGGAGGTGTCCACTCATTGAGCAATCTATTAGATACATAAAGTTTATTGACACTATCAGAATCTTTCATTGTCAAATATATACGATCATTAATTGAATTCATATATGAAGCCAAATATTTAATCGAATCATACTTATCAGCAATCAAGGGATTGACATCTTTCAATTGCCCCACCTTTCCTATTTCTGAGGATAATGGCAATTTAGAAAACATGTCGGTCTTAGATAATATCATACTATCAATAAAACATACATCCTCTGTAACAGATAGCATCTGAGCACACCTTGACAAGCGCTCCTTTTCTTGAAGCAACTTTGATACATCTTGCTTCAGACGTGTTTGCGCTTTAATTTCTTCATCCAAGTTCTGCAGAGCTTCTTCAAATTGATAACAATTTATTAATTCGTATATGGTTGAATCTAAAAACTCCACCCTTTCCTCATTATACTGACCATAAGTATTACACAAAAAACAAGTACTACAAACCAACAGAAGAAGTACTCTTTTAATATTGTAAAAAGTATTTACAGACATCTTAATTCATTTTAAGTTTATATTCACTATTGTTTGAAGTAAAACATATTCATTTACCATCCAATAGACGACACTTACAAACGTCACTTTTTGTAATTATTGAACATCAGCCGCATTTATCAACAAAAGTACATTTTTCTTTTGAAATAGATTTATGCATTCACACATTTTTTGTATTTTTGCTCACAAAATACACATATACAAATATGCACACAATAAATTTTTCATTTAAAAAAACAATTGCAACCATTTTTGCTGCATTTATTACAACTACAGCAGCTTTTGGACAAACTAATGTTCATATTGTCAAACAAGGAGAAACTTTATACCGTCTCTCTGTCTTGTATAATGTGACTGTAGAGCAAATTCTCAATGCTAATCCAGGACTTTCTGCTCAAACCCTTCAGATAGGCAACACTATTCACATACCACAATACGTTCAGGCTATTCCCCAAGAACAAACTGTATCACAACAGCCCCATTCATTAAGCTATTTAGTAAAGGCTGGTGAAACTCTATGGTCTATTTCACAAGCCTATGGTATCACAGTAGAAGACATCAAAAATGCTAACCCTGGATTAGCTCCAGACTTTATTATAAAAGAGGGACATTCTATCAACATTCCTCAAACAGGTGCATTCAAAACTTCACACATCAAAGTTGCAGTAATCCTGCCTATCGCAGAAAAAGGGCTTGCTGGTGGCAGAGCTCTTGAGTATTATCGTGGTTTCTTATTGGCTGTCGAAGACTTTAAAAATCAAGGACACAATGTAACAATTTATACTTACGAAGAGCCAGACAACGAAGAGTCTATGACGCAACTTTTGAAAAAATTGGAAGAAGAGCATGTACACCTTCTCATTGGGCCACTATTCTTATCACATTTCTCAGAAGTAGCTCAACATGCCAAGACTCACAATACTAAAGTACTCATTCCCTTCTCTTCAAAAGTTGATCCCAACGATTACAATCCCAACATTTTTATGTTAAACACGCCTGCAGAGAAGAAAAACAAACTTTCATTAGAACTCTTTACAAATAAGTTTAAGAAAGAAAACACCCGTGTGATTTTCGTTGGAGAAGAACTCAATGGCAACGAAGACGATTTTGTAAAATACTTCAAGGAGCAGCTCACAAATCAAGGCTATACCACACACTCGCTACCTATCAATTTCAAAATCGAAGACCTCAACGCCTACTCACGTGCTGGCCACACCAGTATAATTATACCCAATTCTTCGTCTGCATCAATGTTCAAGCATACGACAAGACTTATCAAAGAATATCGAGCACAATACCCTAAATCTTCTGTAGCATTATTGGGATATAGTGATTGGCAAGGCGCAGCCAAAGAGTTTCGTCAAGATTTACATTTGGCCAACACCTATCTTATAACCAACACCTTCTACAATCCTTGGTCTACAGAGACGAAGCGCTTTATTGAACGCTACAAATATTGGTTTAAGCAAGAATTACTTGAAACTACCCCAAGCATGGGTGTCTTAGGTTATGATAGCGGCATGCACTTCCTCCAAGGGTTAGCTAAATATGGCACAAACTTCTCTACCCAAAAAGTTCAAGACAAATACCTACAAAGCCCCATGAAATTTGAGGAAATTTCAAGCGACGGGGCCTTTACCGACTGCAGCTTAATGTTTGTCAACTACCGCACAGATGGTGCTATTGAAACAATAAAATTTCAATAAATAGACAGCATGATTCAGTTCGCAAAGAAAACAATACTTATTCTATTATGCCTGACTCCCCAACTTGTATTTGCACAGATTGGGGAGCAAAGGTTTAATATTGCTTTCGGCGTGAATAGCGGTGTAAATTTCAATGCCGTCACCTTTAATCCCAGTATCAATCAAAAGCGACTTATTGCCCCTAATGTAGGAGCGTCACTTCGCATAACAAGTGAAAAATACTTTAATCTACTCTGCGCGCTCCAAATGGAGCTCAACTATTCACGCTTAGGTTGGAAAGAGAATATCATTGACCAATACAGCACTCCCCTACCTGATAAATACAAAAGAAACTTGGACTACATACAAATTCCCATTTTAGCGAGATTAAGTTGGGGAAAAGAGGTGAATGGCCCGATGATTTACTTAATAGCAGGCCCTCAATTGGGATTTTGCTTTAATGAAAAGGAGAAAAAGAGCGAGACCTGGACAGAAGTAAATGGCGTACCAAGCCGTCCCAATGGCATGTACGAACAATATGGCAAACCCATTGATAGAAAGTTTGACTATGGTATCACTGCAGGTTTAGGACTTGAATTAAATACCAAGGTCGGACACTTTATGATTGATGGACGCTATTACTTTGGACTGAGCGACATCTTTGACAATGGCAAGAAAGACCTATTCGCACGTTCTGCACACGGCACAATTATAGCCAAAGTATCCTACATGTTTGATATAAAAAAGTAAATACGTCCGCCAATAAAAAATAGCGACATCTCTTTTAAAAAAGATAAGACCTTTTTCAAATTCCAGAACGTTTTTTTTGAAAAAGGTCTTAGTTTTTTTTATTCTTGTACCTATATATTTAGAACCATTCTCTCATTTTTTATAAAATATAACACAAAAGCCTCTTACACATTTTGTCACGTCAATAGAATGTCGTAATTTTGTGCCCTGTTACGAGATAACAAAATTTAATTCAAACCTATTTAAAACATTTAAAGCAAATGGCAACTAAGATCAGATTGCAACGTCACGGCCGTAAGGGCTATGCTTTTTACAGCATTGTGATTGCAGACGTAAGAGCACCACGCGATGGTAAGTTTACAGAAAAGATTGGTACTTACAACCCTAACACCAATCCTGCCACTGTAGATTTGAATTTTGAACGTGCATTGCACTGGATTGAATGTGGTGCACAACCTACTGACACTGTACGCAACATCCTCTCTAAGGAAGGTGTAATGTTGATGAAGCACCTCCGTGGTGGTGTTCGTAAGGGCGCATTTGACGAAGCAGCTGCACAAGCTAAGTTTGACGCTTGGAAGCAAACTAAGGATGCTAAGTTCAATGCTGAAGTAGAAAAGACTGCTGCTGCTAAGAAGGCAACTCTCGAAGCTCGCCTCGAAGCAGAAAAGGCTGTTAACGCTAAGATTGCAGAAAAGGTAGCAGAAAAGAAGGCTGCTGAAGCAGCTGCTAAGGCTGAAGCTGAAGCACAAGCTACAGAAGAAACTGAAGCTACAGAAACAGTTGAAGAAACTGCTGAAGCTTAATCGTTTCTCACCCAAAAACAAGAAGACCCTTTGTTCATACGAGCAAAGGGTCTTCTTTATTATTGTAATATCTAAACAAGATAATATATTTACAAAAGCTGAAGATTACGTCTTGATATAAGAAGTGCTTCTGCTTTCCTATTCAATTTATACAATGCTAATAAATATTGACCTAAGGTCAAATATTATACTGAAGCCAATGCAGCTGCGACAGCTCCAACAACAGCAATAATAAAAATAATTCCAATAAATGAAATTACTAATCCAGCAATAGCTAAACCACGCGGGCTTTTGAAAACTCCTACAAAAGAGAAAATTACTCCCAAAAACCATAAGATCCAATCAAGCACCGGAATCCAGCAAAGGAGTAGTGCTATAAGAGAAAGCACAAAACCAGCTGTCCCCATCCCATTTGATTTTTTTTCTTCCATCTGAATAAAAACTTGTGATTGATTACTCCCATTAGGTGTAGTTGGTGATGGAGGGGTTACCACACTGTTGGTTTGATAATTTTGTTCCATATTGTATATTTTTTAAGCTCTCCAGCGCCCAAAGAGTATACTATTTTAGATAAGCAAAGCGTGGCACTGCAATGCTATCGTCAACTTGGAGGTCCTGAGAAAACCCGTAAATACAGACGGTACAGCTATAGCAGCCCACGCATAAGCGCGAGAACCACCATGCCACCCTTGTATTTACTCATGAAATTTCTCAGGTTTCCAAGTTACAAGATGAGCATAACGCTTCTGACTATTTTATTTAAATATCACAAGTTGTACCATCGTACACTCCCTGCAAATATACACAAAATATATAAAATAAAAAAAAATCAACATAAAAACACCTTAATTAAAGTATAAAAAGACAAAGAGTGCGACGCCATACGCATCACACTCTTTCATTTTATGTCTTATTAAAATTTATCGCTACACCACACCTTGTGCCATCATCGCCTTAGCCACCTTCATGAAACCAGCGATATTTGCACCGCGCACGTAGTTGATATATTCAGGAGTCTTACCATACTTCAAGCATTGGTCGTGTACATCGCTCATGATTTGATGGAGCTTAGCATCCACTTCTTCTGCTGTCCAGCTGATGTGCATTGCATTTTGTGTCATTTCGAGACCTGAAGTAGCTACACCACCCGAATTGACAGCCTTGCCTGGAGCAAATGGAGTCTTTGTTTCAATGAAATAATCTACAGCTTCAGCAGTACATCCCATATTGCTGACTTCTGCCACCATCATCACACCATTTTCCACCAACATCTTGGCATCTTCCAAGTTCAATTCGTTTTGTGTCGCACAAGGCAGAGCGATATCCACCTTTTGTTCCCAAGGTTTCTTACCTGGATAGAAAGTTGCTTCTGGATACTTTTCTGCATAAGGCGCTACGATATCATTGCCTGAAAGGCGGAGTTCTAGCATATAGTCAATCTTTTCTCCTGAAACGCCAGTTGGGTCATACACATAGCCATCAGGACCGCTTAGGGTTACCACCTTTGCACCAAGTTCAGTTGCTTTCTTAGCTGCACCCCATGCCACATTTCCGAAACCTGAGATTGAAACAGTCTTACCCTTCAACTCAGTATTATAATCTGCGCACATTTGTTCTACGAAATAGAGTGCGCCGTAACCTGTTGCTTCAGGACGCAGGATTGAACCGCCAAACTCCATACCCTTGCCAGTGAAAGTACCTGTATGTTCGCGACTGAGCTTTTTGTACATACCATACATATAACCCACTTCGCGTCCACCAACGCCGATATCACCGGCAGGCACATCTTGGTCAGGTCCAAGATTTCTCCATAATTCCAACATAAAGGATTGACAGAATCGCATGATTTCAGCATCACTCTTACCGCGAGGCGCGAAATCCGAACCGCCCTTAGCACCACCCATAGGTAATGTCGTCAAAGCATTCTTAAAGGTTTGTTCAAAACCCAGGAATTTTAAAATACTCAAGTTTACAGAAGGGTGAAAACGAATACCGCCTTTATATGGGCCAATAGCATTATTGAATTGCACACGATAGCCAAGATTCACTTGCACTTCTCCTCTATCGTCCACCCAGGGCACGCGGAAAGTTACAATTCTATCGGGTTCAACCAATCGCTCTATCAATTTTGCTTTTTCAAACTCTGGGTGTTGATTGTACACTTCTTCAATTGAGAGCAACACTTCCTTGACGGCTTGCAAGTACTCTTTTTCTCCTTGATGTTTTGCTTCAAGAGCAGCCAAGATTTGTTCGGTTTTCATAATTCAAATAGTTTTCAATGATTACATTTTGCCACCGACAGCAAATGTTTTTCAACACATTTACCACCAACAGCAGATAAGGTTTAAGGTTTAACACCCCAAAAGTAGTCATTAAATTTGAATCATGCGCTTCACTTGAGAAATTATTTCCTCATTATTTAGTTCTTTTGGCAAAATTTCACTTACGTCAAGGTTTTTTAGCAAAGCCTCACGTATTTGTGTCGAACTCCAGGGGAATAAGGGTGCATCAATAAATTGTACGTTATCCGGCAATTGTTGGACATCTACAGGATAACCCTCACGGGGATAAACGAGCAAATTGTGCTCCTGCAAAATATCCGCTCCACGATACCATTTATCAAAACAAAGCCAATTGTCTGCACCGATGAGCAATTGGAAAGTACAATCAGGGTAAGCCTTTTTCAAAGCTTGCAAAGTATCATAGGTATAAGATGGGCGAGGCAAGGAAAATTCAAAATCCGACACCACTACCCCATCAATATCAGCGACGGCACGCTCTGCCAGCGACAGACGAAAGTTCTCATCCATCAAACCTGGCGATTTCTTCAGCGGATTCTGTGGAGAGACCATTAACCAAAGTTCGTCGGTCAATCCCCGACGAACCACATATTCTGCCAACCCCACATGACCTTTGTGTATAGGGTTGAAAGAGCCTCCAAACAAAGTAATCCTTTTCAAGTTTTCACGCTTTACTTTATTGCTGTAAAAAATTTTTCACTTTGCGCAACACATCTTGCTGCGCCGTAGCCAAATCATCGTTGATCACTACGGAGTCAAATTTTGAAGCAAAGGTCAGTTCATATTCTGCACGAGCAATACGTTGCTCTATCACTTCAGGTGCATCAGTCGCTCTGCCAGTCAATCTTTCTCGCAAAGCTTCTACCGAGGGAGGTTGTACAAATACGCTCAAGGCTCTATCACCATAAATAGCCTTGATTTGCTCAGCTCCGAGCACGTCGACATCGCACACCACGTTTTCACCGCGTGCCAATTGTTCATCCACTTGCGCTTTCAGCGTGCCGTAGTATCTGCCTTCGTACACTTCGACGTATTCCAACAATTCGCCGTTGTCTATGCGTTGTTTAAACTCTTCTGGTGACAAGAAGAAATACTCCACACCATGCTTTTCCTCACCACGTGGAGGACGGCTGGTGGCCGAGATAGAGAAGTGCAGATTCAACCCCTGCTCCATCAGATAATTAATCAGAGTACTCTTGCCCGAACCCGAAGGTGCTGAAAATATCAATAACTTTCCCATACCAGGTGTTGTCTCTATTATATATTACATCACATTGAGCACTTGTTCCTTGATTTGTTCCAGTTCATCCTTCATCATCACCACGATATTTTGCATCTCTGCTTGGTTACTTTTCGAACCAGTCGTATTGATTTCGCGGCCCATTTCCTGAGCGATGAAGCCCAACTTCTTTCCCTGCCCATGCCCCTCGCGCATCGTTTCGCGGAAGTAGTTGATATGATTGGTCAAGCGTTGCTTTTCTTCGTTGATATCCAATTTTTCGATATAGTAGATCAACTCTTGCTCCAAGCGATTGCGGTCATAGTCCACGCCAGTCAATTCTGTCAGGCGTTCTTCCAGACGTTGTCTGATTTTCTCCACGCGGCTTTTTTCGAAGGGTTCGATTTCTTTCATCAGTGCTTCGATGCGTGATAGATTTTTTTCGAACTTTTCAGCCAGGGCTTCACCTTCTTGCGCTCTGAACTTCATCAATTCGTCCGCAGCCACTTTCACCAGCGCAAACACTTCGTTCCACTCCTCTTCGCTCAATTCTTCCACTGCCACGGTTTGCACCACGTCGGGCAGACGCACCAGCACGCCCCATAGCTCAGCACCTTCCACAGCGATACCATGAGTTTGGCTCACCTCCTGCATTTGTCTCAAGTAGTTGCCCACCATATCTGCATTGATAGAAGCAGCAGCTACTGTCGCATCCTTTTCAACCCAGAGAGTAAAGTCCACTTTACCGCGTTCCAGTTGCTTTGACAAATAACCGCGGATTTCCATTTCCTTCTCGCGATAAAGCGGCGCTATACGAGTAGAGAGATCTAAACTTTTTGAGTTGAGCGATTTCAACTCCACGTGTATTTTTTTATCCGCCACATGGCCTTCGGCTTTACCATAGCCGGTCATTGATTTTATCATAATTGTGAAAACGATTAACTATTTTAGTTTAGAGATAAACAAGTGACGCGCACTCATCCTAACTCACAGGTGGCTCACCATATTTATTATTACCACATTCGCCCTTCATTGCCAACAATACAATATTATATATAGGACATAGTATCCACCATCCACTATGATTGGTATCGTGAAGTCTACGGGTAGCTAACGACAAGTAGGGCCAAATCAACGGTGTCAGCAAGAGATTGGTTCTGACATGTCCAACTGTATATTCCAATGCAATGCCTACAAGGACAAGAATTATGAAAAACGTCCAAAATTCACGTCGACAGCCACGTCCTTTGAAGAGCAAATATTTCTGCACAAAATCTTTCATATCATATCATTGTATACATACTCACGGTTGCTATTGCGCAATAGAAAAACTACATCACGTTTTGCAAAGTTACGAAAAAAAAGAGAATAAGGTATAAAAAGACAAAAATTAGTATTTGCCCCAATCCTTTACTGTAACATCATATCTACTTTTTAGACACATCAGAAACAAGCATAACCATACAAATCTGACACGTTTGCATTTTACCTTTATTTCCATTTATCCTTGTACCTCTGAGATAGAACTCGAAGATACTTACGCTCGCTGGGAAAAATATTCAAGTAACTTGATATTATTTCGCTCGCTTATTCGTATCTCTGAGATAGAACTCGAAGATACTTACGCTCGCTGTGAAAAATATTCAAGTAAACTTGATATTATTTCGCTCGCTTATTCGTATCTTTGCCCATCATTTGGTATATTGGGGTTGGGCAAAAGTCCATTCCATGCCTGACAAAACCTCTAAAAGTATAAACATATAAAAGAAAATACACATGAAAGCATTCGTTTTTCCTGGACAAGGTTCACAATTCGTCGGTATGGGTAAGCGCCTGTACGAACAGCATCCTGCTGCAAAGAAGATGTTTGAACAAGCCAACGAAATCCTTGGCTTCCGCATCACAGATATAATGTTCGAAGGCACCGACGCAGATTTGAAGCAAACTCGCGTCACTCAGCCCGCCGTATTCTTGCACAGCGTCATCAGCGCACTCTGCCTGGGCGACGAGTTCCAACCCGACATGGTGGCTGGTCACTCACTCGGCGAATTGTCTGCACTCGTTGCAGCTGGTTGCGTATCATTCGAAGATGGTCTGCGCCTCGTTGCCGCTCGTGCCGTAGCGATGCAGAAGGCTTGCGAAGCTGTACCTGGCACAATGGCAGCTATTATCGCCTTGCCCGACGAAACAATCGAAAAGATCTGCGCCGAAGTTTCTGCAGAAGTTGATACCGTAGTTCCTGCCAACTACAACTGCCCTGGTCAATTGGTCATCTCGGGCAAGGAAGAAGCCATCAATGCGGCATGTACACGTTTGAAGGAAGCCGGTGCTAAGCGTGCCCTCGTGTTACCTGTAAGCGGAGCTTTCCACAGCCCCTTGATGCAACCTGCGCAACAGGAATTGGAAGAAGCCATCGCTAAGACTAATTTCCAAACGCCCAAGTGCCCCATCTATCAAAATGTAGACGGCAAGGCACACACCGAACCCGAAGAAATCAAGGCCAACCTGATCAAGCAACTGACAGCTTCGGTGATGTGGACACAAGAAGTGCAAAATATGCTTCAAGCAGGCGCTACGACTTTCGTAGAATGCGGTCCTGGCAAAACACTCCAAGGCATGATTGCCAAGATTGCTAAAGGTGTTGCCGAAGTAGAACTGCAAGGCGTAGGAGAATAATACCTTTTCACCCGATCAGCTTCACCGATTCTGGTCAAATCTACGCTTACATGAAGTTAAATTTGACCCAATGGTAAGCGCCATTAAGAATGATTTTTGATAACGAATCTATACAAACTGATGAACAAGTAGAGACTATCCCACAGACGTCTCTGCTTGTTTATTATTAATTGATATTATATGCAAGAGAAAGTTTTGATATATCAAGTATTGCCCCGTCTCTATGGTAATAAATGTGCGGAAAATGTACCCGCAGGGTCTTTGGCACAGAATGGATGCGGCAAGATGAATGATTTTACAGACTGTGAGTTGAAGCGTATTCGCGACTTCGGATTCACACACATTTGGTACACAGGTTTGATCGAACATGCCACACAGACCGACTACTCTGAATATGGCATTACTCAGGACCACCCTGCCGTAGTCAAGGGCGTTGCTGGTTCACCCTACGCTATCAAGGACTACTATGACATCGACCCCGATTTGTCTGTCAATGTCAAGAAGCGAATGAAGGAGTTCGAAGCCCTCGTTGCGCGCACCCACGCTGCAGATTTGAAGTTCATCATCGACTTTGTGCCCAACCACGTCGCACGTCAATACAAGTCTGATGCCAAACCTGCTCGTGTCAAGGATTTGGGTGAAACCGACGATATGTCACGCCACTTCTCGCCCAACAACAATTTCTACTACATCAGCGAATCTCCCTTGCGCACCAGCCATCTGCCGTCTGCCAAGGAGGGAGAAAAACCCTACAAGGAATACCCCGCTCGCGCTACGGGCAATGATGTCTTCTCGGCCATGCCTGGCGTGAACGATTGGTACGAAACAATCAAATTGAACTATGGCGTAGACTACCTCGGCGGTCGCCGTTGCCACTTCAACCCCGTGCCCGACACGTGGAAGAAAATGACTGCGATTCTCCTCTTCTGGGCAAAGAAAGGCGTCGATGCTTTCCGCTGCGATATGGCTGAAATGGTGCCTTGCGAATTCTGGACTTATGCTATCGCCGAGGTGAAGAAGAAATATCCACACATCCGCTTTATCGCCGAGGTGTACAATCCTGCCGAATATCGCAACTATATCCACCGTGGCGGTTTCGACTATCTGTATGACAAGGTGGGCCTCTACGACACCCTGCGTGCCGTAGTCTGCGGACACGCTCCTGCTTCAGCCATCACTCACGCTTGGCAAAGTGTAGACGATATTCACGAGCACATGCTCAACTTTCTCGAAAATCACGACGAACAGCGCATTGCTTCCGAGTTCTTCGCTGGCGATGCTTTCAAGGCGCTGCCTGCCCTGGTCGTTTCGGCATGTATGCGTACCAGCCCCTTCATGCTCTATGCTGGACAAGAAGTCGGCGAATCGGGCATGGACGCCGAAGGTTTCAGCGGACGCGACGGACGCACCACAATCTTCGACTATTGGGGTGTCAAGTCTCTGCAACGCCTCACCTTGGGCGAAATTTACCTGCGCCCCGAGGAGCAACAACTTTACACTTACCATCGTCGTATCATGACCTTGTGCGGACGCGAAGCGGCACTGCGCGAAGGTAGTTTCTACGACTTGACTTATGCCAACCTGGACTGGGCAAGCGGATTCAACCCCGACCGCCACTTTGCCTTTATCCGTAAGCACGAGGACGAGACTATCCTGATCGTGGCCAACTTCTCCGAGCAAAATAGCGCCTTCGGAGTGCGCATCCCTGCACATGCCTTCGAATACCTCAAACTGCGTGCAGGCGTACAGATGGCAACCGATCTGATCAGCGGCGAGATGCAGACGCTTGAACTGCGCCCCGATGCTCATGTCTCAGTCAGCGTACCTGCCCATGGTGCTGTGATGCTCAAGTTGAAGTAACTACGCTTCACCACGAATTGCTGATGGTTTTAGTCTCCACGGATCGCAAGTATCACGAGGAATATTTAACCACGAATATATTGGGGGACCCTATACAAGAAGATACCCGAGATACGCTGGAGACTTTTATCCTACCACGAATCGCACGAATAACACGAATATTTAGCACTAAAAAGATTCGAGAAATTCGAGAAATTCGTGGTCAAAAATCCAAACACATATCCCATATGAAAAAGTTCACATTCCTACTCTCCCTTCTCCTGTCATTGACAGCAGCATGGGCACAAGACTACCCCTTCACCCTCACCACCGACCCAGCCAATCCCGCCCTCTACTACATCTACTCGGGCCGCGATGGCGCCGGTCAAGCAGGCGGATGCGTATTCTGCAACGAAATCCCCTATGGTGAGAGCAAGCACAAACTGGTCCTGATGTACAAGAACCCCAACAATGTGGACCCCACCCAGCTGTGGTATTTCATGGAGGACGAGAACAAGATGCTCAAGATCATCTCGGCAGCAGACGGCCGTATGGTGACCGTAGCCAACACCACGGATGGAGCGAAGAAGGTCTATATGCAAACGGCACAGGAACTGACCAACAAATACTATACCTGGACCCTGCACAAGAGCGGCAACTACTACGCCTTCAAGACCTCGGACGGCAAGACCTTCCTCAGCCACAATGGCAACTGGCAAACTGGCGGTCCACAGATGGGCCTCTACAATGCAGATGGCAGCAAGGATGAGGGTTCACGTGTCTTCTTTGAAGCCTGCACTACGCCCAGTGCCATCCACTCAATCACCACCACCATCCCCCACCCCGGCATTTATACCATCGGAGGCGTGCGTGTGGAAAAGGCCACCCACCCTGGTATCTATATCGTGAACGGCAAAAAGACCATCCTGCGCTAAAAACGACATCGCATCTACTATACAAAAGTGATTGGAACGCCTCCCCAGGCATTTCCAATCACTTTCTTAATTTGACCATTCCTTCCCCACTATATACACGCATCCTTGACATCTGCCCTACCCTCCAATCGCCACCATCCCACACCTTTTTTCTCATCAAACTCCAAGGATTTTTTTGACCCAAATCCACATCACAAAAAAACATTAGACCTTGTGAAAAAAAACCGCCGAGGAATTCAAAAAAGGTCAAGGTTTTTTTAAAAAAACATTAGACTTTTTTTCTGTCCACCTTTTGCGCATATTTAACGAGGAATAAAAAGACTCCACGGATCACGGGTATCACGAGGAGAATTTAACCACGAATATATTGGGAAACCAATACGAGAAGATACCCGTGATACGCTGGAGACCTTTATTCCACCACGAATCGCAAAAATCACACAAATATTTAGAACTAAAAAGAATTCGTGAAAATTAGTGCAAATTCGTGGTTAAAACAATACGAGAGATACACGAGATACGCCGGAGACATTTACACATTGAACGTACACAAACATAAAAAGGAGCAACCCCGCTTGAGGTTGCTCCTTTGATTATAGTCTTACTACTGTATCCTATCCGATTAGAATTCGTCAGTAGATTCTGTGTCGGTCCAGTTTTCGCTGCTCCATCCGCCCTTGTTAGTATAGGCATCTGAACCACCTACTTCCTTGTCGTTGTCAATTGCGATTGACATGGCTACCATACTCTCGAGTTGCAATGCAATCTCTTGAGAAGCCGGAGTGATATATGATTTTTTCATGTCGATGTATTTTTAATAATGAATTGAAATTATTTTACGATAAACTTCTTACCATTTTGGATGTATACTCCACCGTTAGTCATATTCACTACACGGCGACCGCTGAGGTCGTAGATAGGTGCGTTAGCATCAACCTTTTCTACTGTTTCGATAGCTGTTGATTCACCACCAAAGTTCATCTTAACTACAGGAGAAGCTGTAGGCAATACCAAGAAGCTCTTACCTTGTGCGATAGTGCGATTAGTTGCGCTAAGTGGGTAGAATGCTACCACACCGTCAGCCTTACCAATAACGTATGCATTTGTTGTAGCTTCAACATCACAATCGCCAGTAGCAGCTGCTGCACTAAGGAGGTTGCCACTTACTGTAGCCAATTCTTCAGCTGCAGCAGGAACCATAGTCACTGTACCAGTAGTTTCGCTTGTCAATACAACACCAGTATTAGCTGGGATAGCACCTTCTACTTCTGTCATACTAACGTAGTCACCACCTTCTGATTGTGCATACCATGCAGTTACGCCTTCAGGTACTACAGTTGCAAATGGAGCGCTGTATGTAGCGATTGCAGCAACGTCCAAACCATCAGCAGCCTTGAGTTCAGGTTTATTAGGATAAGTTGCTTCTACGAGCATCATTGCTGATGAGAAATTGTCATTAAAGAAAGGAACGCTAGCTTGGTCATAAGAACCATTTGATGTAATTACGGTATAATTAAACTGGTTGTTACCTGAAGCTTCTCTTCTACCCTTAAAGAACATGCAACCGAAGAGTTTTTCTTCATTACCAGCATCAACCTTATTGCCTTCAATAACCTTAGTCAATTCAATATCACACCATGCAGCAGCTGAAGTGTCATAAGAGTCATAGTAACCCTTAGCACCATTCAAACCTGCAGTATTACCTCTCCATATCATATACTTGCCAGCATTGTTAACAAAGACAAACTTACCATTTTCCAGTGTCTTGCACACGAATGGAGTTGCTTCAGCAACATTGGTTGTAGTCACTACACCACTTGAAGTATAAGTGAGATAATAGAGAGTACCGTTCTTTTGCTTGCTAACGAATGTGTAAGCCTTACCACTTTCGGGCATCCTAACGTCTGTTGTAGCTACATATTCTGTGAGTGTAGCAACAAGTGCATCGTAGTTATCTTGAGTAACTTCAGTTTCGAGCGCCGCCTTAACTGTGTTCAAAGTTTCTCTTTTTGCTTCAACAGGGTAACCAACACCATCAAGAGCAAGTGCTTGTGTAGCCTTTTCCAAAAGTGCAGTAACTTCAGCTTCAGATGGACCTACAGGTGCTGAAGGATTGAGCAATGCAAGTGCTTCTGCTGGATTGAACTCGCCTACAGCCATAATAGTAAACCATGCACCATCGTCCCAGCCATCGCTGGAGTTTTTGCCTGTCAATGTGGTTTGCAAACAAGTGTTGCATGAAGCATTTGAGCACCAACCTGGAGAGGCTGTGATATAGTTGGCATCATTGATGAACAATGAGAAATAATCTTCGCCTGCAGCAGCGACTTCTTCGGTTACTGTGATGTAGTCAAATGGTGCAGCATCAGTCAGATGATTGACATTACCTGACTTTCCAATAAATTTCTTTTGACCTACGCTGTACAAATAGAATTTACCATCGTGCTTAACGAAAGCGAATTGTTGGTTAGAATCTTCTGGATTGTAAGCTGTACCATGACAGGTTTGAGCTTGATTGTAGGTGACTGCACACATATCTACCTTGTCGGTCAGTGCATACATATTACCACGACCTGTATCCTTAGAGATGATGGTATACATCACATTATTACTCAACTGACCAACTTCTGTAACCTTAACAGGGAAACCTTCGGGTTCTGGAGTTGGATCTGGGTCTGGTTCTGGAGTTGGATCTGGGTCTGGTTCTGGTTCTGGAGTTACGTTGTCTATCTTCTCAACAACAAATTTGTTTCTCGCGCTTTCATTAGCATCAAAATATACATGATAATAACTTGAAGCACCACCATCCACAGCTCCTACTTTAAAATAGGTAGTTTTTCCAACAATCTTCAAATAATATTCATTTGTATTTCCAGTTGATTCAAAGGAAACCTCATTTGCTATTGACTCATTTTCTGTCTTATTAAGATTCCAATTATTCCAACCTGTTCCTTGATTGTCGTTATTAACATAAAAATACTCACCACTATTTGATTTAACCTTCCAATTTCCGTTAGAAGAGATAAAACTAAATATTTGGTCAGAGTTAGCCTCGTCCAAAGCCATAGTATGAACATAACCGAATGGGTGACCAATATTGTCACCGATGGTTACATACTCACCGGCTGCACTACCTGCAGAAACTTTGATGCGATACTTAGCACTGGTATCGAAATCCTGTGCCACTACATTCCCAACTAACAATAGTAGCGAGAATAAAAAAAGTAATCTTTTCTTCATAATGTTATTTAGTTTTTAATTAGGTTTTGCGTTACAAATCAGAGCCAATATACTTCGCGTTAAAGATAGATGAAATGGATGTTTTTATATCTATTAGCACGTTTTTTGACCACGAAATATTGGTTCATAAAGGTATATACGCCGCAAATGTACGAAAAAATATAAAATATCCATATCATTTTGCAAGAAAATCACAACACAAAGATTTGCAACATGCACTTTGCAAAAACTAAAAATAGATAGGGTTGGATATAAGATATAAGAATTAACAACAAAAGATAAAGAAATTAACCTTCTAATTA
>JAZQSL010000044.1:0-120228 GCA_045630125.1 Alloprevotella sp.
CCTTTTTTAAATTTTGCGACGTCTCGTTGAAATTATCTAAGACTTTTTTACAACAAAACGTTGCATTTTTTTAGCACCTCCTCGAAACATTTGCATATTTCGTATAGTCTACAGAAAAATCCTACTAAAATAGCATCGCTCCACGTATCACGGGTATCACAGGTATTCTACAGATCCAAAAGATTCGTGCAAAAAACAAGGCGGTCCAAAGATTCCAAGAGATACCGAGATACGCTGGAAATAAGGCTCACAGCCCTATTGATTCAGATACGATTACTTGATTTTTATACCATAAAGTCAAAAAATGATTTTCACCTTATGCATTTTCATTACTTTTTTATACCGGACTCACGTTATAACTGAAGCGTTTGAAGGATTTGAGTAAGTTGCTCAAAAACATTATCACATGGATTATTGTGAATGATAATATCTGACAACCGCGCTTTTTCCTCCTCGGGCATTTGCAGGCTTATCCATTCATATACTTTTTCTTGTGTCACATTATCTCTATGCATCACTCTTTGTACACGTAGGGATTCAGACACTACGACGCAGATGGTGCGGTCGACTAACGATTCGAAGCCCGATTCAAAAAGCAGGGCGCACTCCATAAAGACGATATTGCTACATTGCTGCTCAACCCACTGAGCAAATGCCTGTGCCACTCGGGGGTGCACCAATCGGTCTACTTGCCCCGAATAGTCAGGACCTTGACACAAAAAGGCAGCAAGCATGCCTTTGTTGAGCACACCGCCAGCAAAGAGGTCCTGCCCAACGAGTGCTGACAACTGACGCTGTAACTCTGCATCGGTACGGATAATATGCTTGGCCCAGTCGTCGCAATAAAAGACAGGGTAACCCATCTCTTCGACGAGACGGCAGACGTGACTCTTGCCACTACCGATGCCGCCTGTGATAGCTATGCGTAAGGGGGTGTGCATGGGGAAAGATAATAATTGGGAAAAATTGCGGCGGTGGACCAGTGATAGATAAGTGGTGAAATGTCCTACTCGTTTACTCGTCAACTCATCCAACTTGTTTACTCGTCCACTTGTTTATTCGTCCACTTGTTTACTTGTCGACTCTCCAACTTGTAAAAAAACAAGAAACCACCCTGCCGTATGATGCGCCAAAGTCGTTTCTTGCTTATTAGTTTATGATTGGCCTAAAGAATAGGCATCAGAAACCTAATTTTTACTTTTGTGCAGCAGCTTCTGCGCTGGGCATGATAGCACTCTTCATGAATTTGATCTTAGTGCCTGTAGCTACTTCAACCATCACGGTGTTGTCTTCCTCGTTGATGTGCTTCACTGTGCCATGGATGCCACCGATAGTGACGATTTCCTGACCTACGGTGAGGCTATTGCGGAACTTTTGGATTTCCTTTTGCTTTTTGTTTTGAGGACGAATCATGAAGAAGTATACGATGGCAAAAAGTACTACCATCATGATGATCATTTCCATGCCGCCGCCAGCTGCAGGTTGAGCTTGCAAGAATGCAATAGTTGCGTTGTTCATTTGATTTATTGTTTATATTAATATATGTATAGTTTATGCTTTCATCAGTTTACCTTCCGCTTTCAAGCGCTTTACCACGTGGTCCATTAGGCCGTTGATGTAGGATGCACTGCGGGGCGTGCTGTAAACCTTGGCGATATCAAGGTATTCGTTGAAGGTCACGCTTAGAGGAATTGACGGGAAAGCTAGAATTTCAGCTATAGCAATTTGCATGATGATGACATCCATGAAAGCCAATCGGTCATACTCCCAGTTCTTGCAGTTTTTGCTGATTAATTCTTTGATTTCTTCTTTACGTTTGATAGCTTCACGAAACAGCGCCGAGGCAAACTCACGATCTTCATCCAACGAGAATTGTGGCAACAATGGTTGCTGAGCACCATTAGCCTCTTCAAATCTTTTTATCGTCTTTAACACGAATGAGTCTATCAAGAATTTGTCGTCATTCCAATAGAGACAATGATCCTCTAGGAGAACATCGAAATCTTCGTTACCATCAATAAATGTCTTGTAGAGTTTGCGTACGATTTCGCGGTCGGCATCATAGCTGAAGTCTTCTTTCGCTAAGTACATTTGGTAGATATCGCTTTCTACCATTGTGGTGTAAAGTTTCTTGTAGAAGGCATCTTCTTCGATCCACTCTTTCTTTTGCTTTTCGCGATAATCTACGAGCGCTTCGTTGAGGTCTAATTGGCAGAGGAATTTGTTTTCGGCAAACATCTTCTCAGCATATACGCCTTCGGTCTCCTGGCCTAAGCGTGTTGCACGAGCCAATCTTGTTTCCTCTTTGCTTTCTGCCACTTTCTTGAGTTGCAGCAAAGCGTTGAGCAAATAGAGATACAATTCGTAGGATTTGTCAAAACTGAAGAAGAGTTCCTTTTCAGCATTTTCCAACGAGTCTTCTGTACGTTCGCTGCGATAGTAAGCATATATCAACTGAACGACTTTCAGTCTGATGAGTTCTCTGTTTATCATCGTCTGGGCTTTTTGATGTTATTCTTCCCACTCAGCAGTTAGCGATTTTCCCACTGAAAAATCCCACTGAGAGAGTTTACACGGCAAAAATACAAAAAAATAGGGCGAAAACTCATTTTTATCTCCTTTTTTTAGTCTGTCTCAGAAAAATAATGCAATTTTGCCAAGACGTTATGACAAATACGTAGATGAAATTCGCCCTTATGATGGGGAGGAGTTTTCTAAAATTAACTTATAATAAATAAACAATGGAAGGAAACAATGATTTGATGAAAGAGCGTATGGAAAATGACATCCTCTTTTCCAGAACGGTCAAGGCGGGCAAGCGTGTTTACTATATCGATGTGAAGCGCGACCGACACAACGAGTATTATCTCTCGATTACTGAAAGCAAGAAAATCCGTGAAGCAGGCAACGAAGAAATGCCTCCTAAATTTGAAAAGCATAAGATATTCCTCTATCGCGAGGATTTGGAACGCTTCACCGCCGCTCTTGGCGCAGCAGTAGACTATACAATGGAAAATAGTCCCGAACCCTCTCGCCGTCACCACTACCACCGCGATGAGCACAAGCTCGAAGAAGGCGCAGCGGCCGAGACGCTCTATGTCGACAGCGAAGGCGAAAAGCCTCTTTCGGAAAGCGATTTCAAGTTTGATATAACTTTCTGAAAAGTGCATTAAACTGTATTCAAATAGCAATTAAATAATAGTATATATATACAATGAAAGAAACAATTTTGTCTATCTCCGGCAAGCCCGGTTTGTTCCGCCTTCTAGCGCAAGGTAATGGTAATCTGATTTTGGAAACGCTCGACGAAACAAAGAAAAGGGTACCTGCTGGCAATCGTGACCGCGTGACATCACTTCGCGACGTATCGATGTATACTCTGGACGAAGATATGCCTTTGATGCAAGTGTTCGAAAATATGAAGCAAAAGGAAAATGGTGCCAAAGTAGCCCTTGACCCTCGCAAAGCTTCTAAAGAAGAACTCTTTGCTTACCTTGAAGAAGTGCTCCCCAATTGTGATACAGATCGTATCTATCCCAGTGATGTCAAGAAATTGATTCAATGGTACAACATCTTGGTTGAGGCTGGATACACTGATTTTGCAGAAGAAGAAACCGAAGAGACAGAATCTGCTGAATAAGTTACGCCTATACGGCCTCAAATGAAATACACCGCTTATCGTTTGTCGAAAGACTGACTATAAGCGGATTTTTTGTTTGTTATCTAAATATTTTTGCGTAAGTTTGCTTTCTAGAAAACAAATAACAATAAAAGTATGAATATAGTAGAAAGATTTTTGAAGTACGTCAGCTTTGACACACAGTCGGCCGACGAAACAGGACAGACGCCCAGCACCGACAAACAATGGGACTTGGCGCACTACCTGAAGCAAGAACTCGAGGAGATTGGCCTCGAAGAAGTGGAACTGGACGAGCATGGCTACCTCTACGCCACACTGCCCGCCAATGTTGATGGCGATATTCCCACCGTTGGCTTCATCGCCCACATGGATACCAGCCCCGACTGCTCAGGAGCCAACGTGCGCCCTCGTATCATCCAGAATTATGATGGCACAGACCTCGTGCTCGATGCCGAGGTTGGCATCGTGACCACAACGAAAAAGTTTCCTGAACTCCTGGATCACGTGGGCGAAGACCTCATCGTGACCGACGGCCACACTTTGCTCGGAGCCGATGACAAGGCGGGTATTGCCGAAATCGTACAAGCCATGGTCTACCTCAAAGAGCACCCCGAGGTGAAGCACGGCCGCATCCGCGTGGCATTCAATCCGGACGAGGAAATAGGACTCGGCGCACACAAGTTTGATGTGGGAAAGTTCGGCTGCCAATGGGCTTACACTATGGACGGCGGAGAACTGGGAGAACTGGAATTTGAAAACTTCAACGCCGCGGCAGCACAGATCAAGGTAACAGGCGTCAGTGTACACCCTGGTTATGCTAAGGGCAAGATGATCAATGCAGCACGTGTGGCAGCTGAGATGGCGGCAATGATGCCCGTCGAGCAGACTCCTGAATGCACTACCGAATACGAGGGCTTCTACCACCTGCTCGATATGCAGGGCGGTGTAGAGCATGCATCGCTCACCTACATCATTCGCGACCACGACCGCACCAAGTTCGAAGCGCGCAAGGCCTACGTCACTGCTCTCGGCAATCTGATGAATCAAAAGTATGGCCAGGGCGTCGTCGCCGTCGAACTGAAGGACCAATACTATAATATGCGCGAGCAAGTCGAGCCCGTGATGCATATCATCGATATCGCCACCGAAGCCATGCGTGCCCTCGACATCACTCCCCGCGTTCGCGCCATCCGTGGTGGTACCGACGGTGCACAGCTCTCATTCAAGGGCCTGCCTTGTCCTAACATCTTTGCCGGAGGCCTCAACTTCCACGGCCCACACGAATTCCTGCCTATCCCTAACCTTGAAAAGGCCAGTCAGGTCGTTGTGAAAATCTGCGAACTGGTGGCTAAGAGATAAAGTCATCCATTTGATGCATAACTGCTAAGGCGCACTGAGGTCCGAGATGGTATCTGTAGATACAGACCATCTCGGACCTTATACATTTCCAAATACTTTTATACGACAAGGAGAGCAGAAGCCATGCTCGCACTTTGACAATCTACCGATAACCACTCACAAGGTCCTTCTACCCCGTTGAGCCAAGCCTCGCTTCTTTGACGGCGCGCTGGATTTGCATAGAAAGTTGTGGATGCATGAAACGAAATGAAATGACAAACTAAAAAAAGCATCCCACCATTTAATTGATGGAATGCTTATGGTCTGTCTATTGCCGCTGGTATATGCGACAAATGAAGTTTCTTTTCTTTTTACTTCACTACCACCTTTCGTGTTGTAGAGTTGGCAGTAGTATTGATCTTGATGACGTAAACTCCTGGTTCGAGTCCGCTGAGCGACACCACCATTTCATCACCTCGACGGATATCTTCAAGATGTTGGCTGAGCACTTGACGACCGCTTGTAGTATAAACAGCGATATCTGCATAACTTTCGTTTGAGCCAAAGAGCACGCGCCACTCATCAGCTTGCTTCAACAGTGTAATAGGCGTCTCGCTATTGAAGACATCGTTCACACCGACTTCGGTATATTGTATAGCCTTCTTCAAGCCCTCGTAAGCATCAATTTTGCCGTAACCACGCTTTTCGTTGGTCGCTGTGAAACCAGTTGCGCCGTCCTTGCGTGCTGTTTCCTTGAATATATTTTCAATATCCTTGGGCGAGAGTTCTGGGTTGGCTTCGAGCCAAAGTGCGATCGTACCAGTCACCACAGGCGTAGCCATCGAAGTACCACTCATCACGCCGTAATAGTAGTCCTTGATGCCTACTTTTTGCTTTGCGGTCAGGGCGACATTGCTTTTCGAGAAGTCTGCGGCATAGCTATTGTAACCAGCAGAGATGACCGCACCTGGCGCAACAATCATAGGCTTGACAGCATTACCCAGATAGGGACCAATATTGCTGAAGTTAGAGATAGCGCCCTTGGAACCCGAGCTCATGCTATAAGTCCTGCTATCAACAAGACTAACGAATGTGCCGTTGTTGCCATTATACGATCCCACAGCAATAGCCAGGGGGATAGTTGCTGCACCTTCGCCTACACAATACTTATTGTCGGCAGTAGCGGCTGAGGGTGATCCGATGGGCTTGTAGAATTCGCCAGCACCATCTTTGCACCATGCATGGAATGAGCTACCCTTGAAACCAGTCACCTCGATACCAAAAATCAATTTGCTGTCACCGCCATTCATCACGTTGGCGCTGATAGTGAAGGTGTAGTGCTCCTTCATATTATATTGGGCAATTTCTCCCACAGTGCCACCACATTTTCTCCAAAAGTCGTCGGTCTTATAGTCCTTTTGCTTATTTGCTGTATTGTAGACGAATGGGCGCACAGAGAAGTGTTGCTGTCCGTCGGCAGCATTGTTCCACATATCGACATAATACGTAGAATAGAGGCTACCATCTGGTTTTGCATTTTTGACGTAGAGGTTGATGGTCTGTGCATCTTCTGTGAATTCGTAGCTCGTGTGCAGTTTCTTGTCACCATCATTACCCATCGCAGCGACCAGGATACCACCAGCTTTGCAGTAGTCGTTCATGCTCGTACAATAGGGTGTCATGCCGTCATGTGGACCTATCATCGAACCGAAACTCATATTGATGACGTAGGGTTGACCTGCTTCTGCAGCAAAATCGCTGATATATTTTGTCGCTTCGAGTACCTCTGTAGTACTAAAGTTTGAGGGGATCATGATAAGGTCTGCCTCGGGAGCTATACCATAGACATCAAAGCCATCAATCTTGCTGCCAGCCGCAATAGTAGTGACGTGTGTGGCATGGCTAGAGCTGAAGCCATCGCCGCCAGTTGGGATGACAGTCGTGGGCCTTGTACCCGCGCTCTTTCTGTTCCAAACAGCCTTCACACGTGTGTTGCCGTCAGCGTCGAGGAATGAGCCGTGCTTGAACTCAAAGCTTTGATCGATCACACCGACGATGACGCCTTTGCCAGTATAGGGCGTCTCCAGATCTGTACCATTGTGCACCTTGTCCGCCTTGACTTCTGCACGCGTTCCTGCCATAAAAGGCTGATGCTGTACGCTGGAGCTGATATACGTCACTTGGGGCATTTCTGACAGCACACCTAGGTAGTCCACTGGCACACTTGCTGTAATGGTGCTACTGCTGATCACTGTAGCCGTGTAGCCCGCCGCAGTGATAGTCTGTGCTACGCCCTCGCTGTCGGTACAGTTGATGATATAATCCTTTACTTCGGCCCCAGCTACAGCCTTGCCGTCAAGGCCGCGTGAAGCCTGTCGCACTTCAATCAAAGCTTGATTGGCCTGTGCGTCCATTTTCTTGTTGGTGTTCAACACGATTTGCGCTGAAGCAGGAGTGACTATCCCTGCTGCACAAATGAAAAGAGGAATAAATCTTTTTTTCATAAAGGGGATGAACGATGTATGATATTATGAATGCTAATTCTTACAAATTGAAAGCAGACTGAGGTGTATTTTCTTCAATCTGCTTTAAAATTTATTGCAAAAGTACTAAAAAGATTTGAATATGCAGACCAATATAATGTTATTTAACTTTTTAAGCTTATATTGAGAGCGCATGCTGTTTGGTATTAGGAGTGGAAACTGGGCGTCAATGATGTGAACTTTCGACGGATTCCCTGTGAAACATTTCCTTAATGTCCGTTAAAATGCATTTGCATTTCGGCAAAAAATATTGTATCTTTGTGGTACAAAAGTGGGGAATTGCCTGAACACGGACAATTCCCTTTTACTTTTCTCTATTTCTCGCAAAAAAAGTCTAATTCTAGTGAAAATTTTGCGCCGTCTCGTTGAAAAAAAGTCTAGGGTTTGTTGAAATTCCCCTAGACTTTTTTGGATAAAGGTCTTATATTTTTTGCAAAAGGCTTGACCAAATACTTACGAAGCCTTAAACTTTCCTAAAAAACACTAAAAATCGGCGGCGTGAAACCACACACGAATCCATGCGCCCTTGCGAATAGTCATCGCCCCCTACCCTAACACTTGTGCGTCATGATATCGAGCACCTTGCGATCGGTCTCGTTCATCGAATCCGAACCAATGGCTACGAGGTTGCGTATGCTCTGTTCGACATCCTCGTCGATGATGCCCTCGACAGCACTGACACAATTGCCCTGCATAGCCAGCATGGCCGACAGGACGGCTGTGCTGACACCCGAGGTAACCTTGAGCGCACAGCTAGGTTTGGCTCCATCGCATATCATTCCGGTAAGGTTGGCTATCATATTCTTGACAGCAAAGGTGATTTGCTCGAAATTGCCGCCCATCAGATAGGTGATGCCACAACTCGAACCGGTGGCTGCTACGACACAACCGCAAAGGGCTGAGAGTGTACCCAATTGTTGCTTGATGTAGATGGCTGTGAGGTGACTCAGCAGTAGTGCGCGTGTAGTCTCTTCGGCTGTATTGTGATTTTCTTTTGCAAAAACGACGACAGGATTTGTGGCACAAATGCCCTGATTGCCACTGCCCGAATTGCTCATCACCGGAATCATAGCACCAGCCATACGTGCATCGCATGCCAGCCCTGTGCTTGACAGGACTTTTGAGAAAATGCTTTCGCCCATGATGCCGCGCCCCAAGGGTCGTGAGAGCGTCTTGCCCAGGCCATGTCCGTAGTTGCCCTCGAGGGATTGCTGAGCGGCGGCCAGGTTGAGTCGTGCTGCGTCGTTGATGAAATCGATATCTGCCAATGGTGTGGTGGTAGCAAAGTCGTACACACGGCGCAGGGTGAGTTCGACTTCTGCAGTGCTTTGACCGGTTGCAGCCGAAGTTACGCCTTCTCGCTGGTCCATCACCACCTGTCCATTGTTTTCTATATATATATATTGTGTATGTCTTTGAGAAATGATGACACAAGCATGCGTGTCATCAGCACCGTAGACGTGTACCTCGACATAGAGCTTCGCGGGTGCATCTTCCTTGTGCTGAATATCAATGCGCCCCTGACCGATATAATCCTTGCCTGCCTCGACAGCCTCTGGACTACAGTCTTTCAGCACTTCAAGGCCGTAAGAAGATTTACCAATAGTAGCCCCCAACGCGATAGCTATGGGCAAGCCCACCATACCTGTGCCAGGTATACCGACACCCATTGCATTTTTCAGGATATTAGCACTAAGCAGGACTTTGATACGCTCGGGGCAAGCACCAAGTTCCTCGGTCGCTCTGGCCACAGCCAATGCGACACAAATAGGTTCGGTACATCCCATGGCTGGTATGACTTGCTGCCTGACGAGTGCAATGATTTGTTGTCTTTGCTGGTCTGTCAAAGGGGTATATTGGGTATTATTGTTTGCCATTTTATCTTAATTATGTTATTGTAAGTAGTGGGTTCACTTCTCTATGCAGTAGGCTTATGTGGTCAAAGGTGACAGCGCAGCATCTTCACACGATGCACTCACACGCTTCCCATCTTTCTCAAAATCCTATCTACCGCCACCTATCTACCACCTTTATTCCATTGGTGCTGGGTCATTTTCTTCAATTTCGGCGGCACTTGCTTGCGCTTGTACCTCTTGTCTGAACTCGCGGGGCGTGACATTGTATTTTCTGTGGAAAGCTACATAGAAGGCCTGGCGCGACGCAAATCCAGCGCTCAGCCCAATCTCCTCGACAGAATATCCTGCATGCTTCTTGCTCTTTAGCAGTCGGCATGCTTCACGCAATTTCAAAGAGTTGATCAGCATACGAAAATTTCCGCCATTGGTATGCACCGCTACAGATGCGGCGATGTGGCGTGTGTCGCACCCGAGTTCCTGGGCCAGCATGCGGCTGGTGTAGTTGGGCTTTCGATATAATTTGCCAATGCTGAGTTTGTTCATTATCCTGACAAACAGCTCGTCCGACCGCTTCAGGGCTAAGCGATTGCGATAGGATTGTGGTGTTGTCTTAACTTGTTGCTTTGCCATTTTGTAAGATTAACGATTAACGTTGACGGATTAGCGGTTAAACGTCTGTGGTTCGCGTCAAAGAGGTCTTTTTTTATGAAAAGGCAATTCTTCTGAGCTCTTTTCCTAAAAATCCATGCACAAAAGTAAACATTTTTATTAGACATCGCACCGCTAAATGCTGAAAAAAAACTATTTTTGCAGAAAGAATATAAATATAATAGGTTTTTGCACGAACTCCTGATCTGACTGTAGGGTGTATCGTGAAAAGGCTATCACCTAAAAATCTAATGATATGACTAAGCAAGAAATCATTGACAACATTCGCCGTAAGAAATCGTTCCTCTGTGTGGGCTTGGATACCGACTTGAAAAAAATCCCCCCACACCTTTTGGATGAAGAGGACCCCATCTTTGCTTTCAACAAGGCTATCATCGACGCCACAGCACCCTATTGCGTAGCATACAAGCCCAACTTGGCTTTCTATGAATGCTTCGGTTTGAAGGGTTGGGCAGCGTTTGAAAAGACCGTCAACTATATTCGCCAAAACTATCCCGACCAATTCATCATCGCAGATGCTAAGCGCGGAGATATTGGTAATACTTCGGCGATGTATGCTCGTGCTTTGTTTGAAGAACTCGACGTCGACGCTATCACTGTGGCACCATACATGGGCGAAGACAGCGTGAAGCCTTTCTTAGGTTATCCAGGCAAGTGGGTTATTCTTCTGGCGCTGACCAGCAACCCAGGTTCTGCCGACTTCCAAAATATGGAATCAGCAGACGGCGAAAAGTTGTTCGAACGTGTATTGCGTCGCTCACAAGATTGGGCTGGCGATGACCAAATGATGTATGTAGTCGGAGCAACCCGCGGTCGCGCCTTCGAAGATGTGCGCAAGATTGCGCCAAACAATTTCCTCCTCGTGCCAGGTGTAGGTGCACAGGGCGGTAGCTTGGCAGATGTTTGCCAATATGGTATGACTGCAGATTGTGGTCTGTTGGTGAATTCATCACGCGGCATTATTTATGCAGACAATACACCTGCCTTTGCAGAAGCTGCCGGACGCGCTGCAGCAGAGTTGCAACAAGAAATGGCTGCTTTGTTGAAATAATACATCAATCGTTGCACAAAACGTTAGAGGCGGATACGCTATGTTGTGCGTTAAACCTTTATCGTCGTGACGCTATTCCTAATCGTGAATCAACAAAAAAATGTCATCACTTCCCCCTCCTGCACAAGTCAGATGGTCGCCCAATATCATTTTGGTCGACGCAGATTATATTGACCATGTAGCATTTCATCTCATCGTCAACTTTGAGCGCATACTCGGTCGCCGCATTCCGCCAGCAGACCTACCCCATTGGTTAGACTGCATCGCATTGGATGGAGGACTACTCCCCGGCGAAAACGAGATTCAAGTGGTCTTCTTTCACGGCAAAGGCTCGCAGAAAATGCAAAACTTCTCGCCAGCAGACTTTGCTACGGAATTGGACGGCGTAGCCTTTCGCGACAATTTAGGTGAATTCATGATGCAATCTGTCGAGGTGGAAAATTTGACATCGACCATGGATTTGCTGAAGGAAACCGTCGAGTTGATAGCGCAATCCGAATCGGTGAAAAAAGTGATGCTCGTCACAGATATGGATACTGACACGTCCGAACTGCTCAAGGCTGTAAGCAAAGCCAGTGAGGCGGATAAAGAATTCGTCGTATTTGGACTGCAACACCTCGCTCCATCCTCATCATATAAGACCGAAATCTTGGGCTACTCCCTGATGGGTGCTCTGGGCATTACGGGAGAAGAATTGGAAAGCAAAGGACAATAAAAAGCAAAAGACGAGAAGTCCTCTGAAAGAAAAATCCGAGCCTAACAATGCCGTAAATTAAATATAAAACAACAAATAACCTAAACAAAAAAAACTCCTAAATCACAATGGAAGCAAAACTTCAACAAGTCGTATCACAATTTGACGTACAAGGTACAGTCGTAGACGTTCGCCCCTTGGGCAATGGTTTGATCAACACTACTTATAAGGTAGAAACCGAAGGCGATGCGCCCAACTATGTATTGCAAAATGTCAACAATGCCATCTTCCCCGACGTAGAAATGTTGATGGACAATATCGTGACAGTGACCAACCATATCCGTGCTAAGTACGAAGCTGCAGGCATGACCGACGTAGAGCGCCGCGTATTGCGATTCGTACCAGCTAAGGATGGCAAGTATTTCCACTTCGATGGCGAAAAGTATTGGCGCGTGATGGTATTCATCCCTGATACCGTTTCGCAGACAGCAGTTACTCCCGAAAGCTCATACATCGTGGGCGAAACTTTCGGCAACTTCCAAGCTATGCTGGCAGACGTTCCAACAGAATTGGGCGAAACTATCAAGGACTTCCACAACATGGAATTCCGTTTGCAACAATTGCGTGAAGCTGTAGCAGAAAACAAGGCTGGCCGTTTGGCTGAAGTACAATGGCTCGTAGACGAACTCGAAGCACGTGCAGAAGAAATGTGCAAGGGTGAACGTCTCCATCGCGAAGGCAAATTGGCTAAGCGCATCTGCCACTGCGACACAAAGGTGGACAACATCCTCTTCGACACTGAAGGCAACGTGCTCTGCGTGATCGACCTCGACACCGTGATGCCCAACTTCATCTTCTCAGACTTCGGCGACTTCCTTCGCTCAGCAGCAAACACTGGTCGCGAAGACGACAAGGACTTGGACAATGTCAACTTCAACATGGATATCTTCAAAGCATTTGCAGAAGGTTATCTGAAGAGTGCTAAAGTATTCCTCACTCCATTGGAAATCGAAAACTTGCCCTACGCAGCTGCCCTTTTCCCCTACATGCAGACCGTGCGCTTCTTGGCAGACTACATCAATGGAGATACTTACTACAAGACACAATATCCCGAACACAACCTTGTACGCTCAAAGGCACAATTCAAACTCCTCCAAAGCGTAGAAGCTCACCAAGCAGAAATGCAAGCATTCATCCAATCTAAGTTGGGTTAATCCCTCTGCATATTTACTAAAACAGATTAATATAAAGATGCATCTTTCTAGCTCGAAGGATGCATCTTTTGTATATGACGACAAAGATATAAGCAGGTGTGATAAAACAATTATCCAACAACCTATTTCCCTTTTTCAAGGGAGCGACTTCAATTGTTTAATTACAAGTATAACCATCTTTCTTTGCTTTAGCTCTCATCCTAGAGATACGGGAATCAAAGTCAGGGTGTGACGAAAAAGCATAGAGAAGCTTTTGATATTTAGAATTGCCCGACTTGGACAGTACTTTTAGTTTCTTGAAAGCTTGACCCATAGCCCAAGGATTCTTGCCGCATTTCTTGAGGAAAGCATAACCATAATCATCGGCTTGT
This sequence comes from Alloprevotella sp., assembly GCA_045630125.1. Lineage (GTDB taxonomy): Bacteria > Bacteroidota > Bacteroidia > Bacteroidales > Bacteroidaceae > Alloprevotella. The sequence continues at coordinate 13,377 of JAZQSL010000044.1, forward strand.
TCTTCGTGCTCTCGCGAGTGCTTTGCAGAAAGAGCTACGCTGGTAATACTACCCAAATAGGAATCGGACAAAGCCGCCCAGGTATCACTCATAGCACCCAATGCATCCGAAGCAGCACTACGCAACAAAGCGCTTTTCCATGCCTTATGAGAGTGACGCAAAGCTACATGCCCAATTTCATGCCCAATGACGCCCAGTAATTCATTGTCCGACAGCGCATCCATCAAAGCAGAATACACACGAATACTACCATCTGGACAAGCAAAAGCATTAACCTCGCTTGTTTGATACACCTTGAAGTTTAATGGCGTCCCATTAGCATTTGTCATACCTCGTGTCAAACGCTTCAATCGCTGTGTGTAGGCACTATTAGCTGAGCACACTTTGTTCGATCTGTCCATACTTGCCACACTCTGTCGGACCATATCCGCAAAGTCCTTGTCGGAAATAGTCATCGCCTGCCCTGCCTTGAGCGCTCCAGAAAGAGCACGCAACCAAGATTGACCAAAACTCGGCACAGAAATAGCAAAAGTCATACATACAATCAACAAAAGTTTCTTCATATTTTTCTCTTTACTTTTAAAATACAATGAAAATGCATAGCTCCATAATGAGAAGCACTGCAAAATTAACATTTTATTGTTATATGCCAATAAAAATAGACGAATATGCCACAACACACCATATACTGCGCGAAATATTAAAACGTGCTGCACATGCTCATCCGATCCTTTTTAGTCCTTTTCAGAAAGATTGAATAAAAAAGTCAATAATAGTTTGCACTTCTTATACAATATTGTACATTTGCAACATCATTAAATCTAAATTTAATTTTTCAACATTTTAAAAGAATAAAGAATTTATGAAAAAGACACTTTTGATGTTTGCAGCAGCAAGTGTGTTGGTGGCTTGTGGTGGCAACAAGGAAAATGAGAAGACCATGGAGGCTAAACCAGAAGTATATGAAGCCAGCGATATGGAATTTGTCGAAGATACGCTTCAGACGGAGGACGAAGACTCCTATTCTGGCGCGTATTCTGGTGGCGCAGCTGAACGTAAACCTGTAGAAGCAGCTGAGGAAGATATAGAATTCAACGAAAACGTTGACGAAGCAGAGGCGGCTTTTGAGGAAGCGGCTGAGGCGGCTGAAGCAGAAAGTGAACTCAAGGCTGCTGCTAAGGGAGCGTACGAACGTGGAAAGGAAAAGTATAACGAAAAGAAACAAGAAATCGAAGAAAGCGAAACGTATCAGAATGCTAAAGAAAAGGCTGGCGAGTTGAAAGAAAAGGCAACTGAAAAAGCCACTGATTTGCTCAATGATATGTTCAACTAATCAATCGCTATCGTTTTTTCATCACACTTTATCAACCATCGCACGACAGGCTTCTGATCGTGCGATTTCTTTTGTACCCTATAAGTTAATTTCCACGAATCCGAAAAAATATGAGGTATCAACCATTTTTTTTTAATCAAAATAAAAATATTTCGTTCAGACTTTGTAACTTTGTCACTGCAAGGCCAAAACAAGGTCCAAACTTGCTTATCAAAAGAAAATAGGGAATCCTTCTCTATCCAGCAACTCGTATGAACTGACCTCAATAAGGCAAGGAAAAGGACCACATTCTGACACTGAATAATTCAAATTTTAATTCAAATATAATACTATGACCTTAATCAAATCGATTTCTGGCTTCCGTGGCACTATCGGTGGTAGACCAGGTGACACACTCAACCCCGTAGACATCGCAAAGTCTGTATCTGCATATGCTGCTTTGCGTGAAAAGAAAGTAAGTAGAAACTATCGTCGCAAAATCGTAGTAGGCCGTGACGCACGTATGTCTGGCGAAATGGTAATGCATGTAGTCAGTGGTACCTTGATGAGTATGGGATTTGATGTAATCAATATTGGTTTGGCATCAACACCTACTACTGAAATTGCTGTAACTTTGGAAAAAGCCGTAGGTGGTATCATCATCACCGCAAGTCACAACCCACGTCAATGGAATGCTTTGAAGTTCTTGGACGAAAAGGGTGAATTCCTCGGTCCAGAAGAAGCTTCAGAAGTCGTACGTTTGGCTAACAACTGCAACTTCGAATTTGCCGACGTAGATACATTGGGTTGCTACATCAAAAACTTCACTTACGACCAACGTCACATTGAAATGGTGAAAGATCTCGAGCTTGTTGATGTAGAAGCTATTCGTCGTGCACACTTCAACGTGGCTATTGATGCTGTCAACTCGGTCGGCGGTGTCATTTTGCCAAAGCTCTTGGGACAACTTGGTGTAACACAAGTGACCGGTATCAATACAGATCCTACTGGTGACTTTGCACACAATCCAGAACCTCTGAAGGAACACCTCTCTGAAATTCGCAACTTGATGCGCAAGGGCCGTCACGATATTGGTTTCGTAGTAGACCCTGATGTGGACCGTTTGGCTTTGGTTTGCGAAGATGGTTCGATGTTTGGCGAAGAAAATACTTTGGTTGCTGTGGCAGACTATGTATTGCAGCATACTCCAGGTAATACAGTCAGCAACCTTTCTTCTACTCGTGGACTCCGCGACGTGACAGAAAAGTATGGTTGCAACTACACTCCTGCTGCCGTGGGCGAAGTCAACGTAGTGACCAAGATGAAAGAAACCGGTGCAGTGATCGGTGGCGAAGGTAACGGCGGTGTGATCTATCCTGCTGCACACAGCGGACGCGACGCCTTGGTAGGTATTGCTTTGCTCTTGACTCACTTGGCTAAGACTGGTATGAAGGCAAGCGAATTGCGCGACTCATTACCTAAGTACTATATCGCTAAGAACCGTATCGACCTTGATCCTACAACTGACATCTACGCAATCTTGCAAAAGGTGAAAGAACTCTACAAGAACGAAACGGTGACAGACATCGACGGTGTGAAGATCGACTTTGCTGACAAGTGGGTACACCTCCGCAAGTCTAACACCGAACCCATCATCCGTGTTTACTCTGAAGCACACACTATGGAAGAAGCAGATGCTTTGGGTAAGCAAATCATGGATTTGGTGTACAATATGACTCAAAAGTAAAAATATATTTCACCAATTAAAAGACAATTGCTCCATTCGTTTCTGCGAAGGTTCTTCACAAAGGCGAGGGCAATTGTCTTTTTTTACAAGGTAAATATTATGAACAAGAAATCTTTGTTGCTTTTAACCCCTGCTTTGTTGCCTGCCTCAATGCTGGCACAGCAGCGATACAACATCGTCTATATCATGACCGACGACCACACGGCGCAAATGATGTCGTGCTATGACGACACACACGTTTCCACCCCCAATCTGGATCGTATTGCAGCCGACGGCGTAAAGTTTGTCAATTCCTACGTAGCCAATTCGCTATCGGGCCCCAGCCGTGCATGTATGCTCACAGGTAAGCACAGTCACAAGAATGGCTTTACCAACAATGAGCACGGTGTCTTTGATGGTTCGCAGCAGACTATGCCTAAGTTGATGCAAAAGGCGGGCTACCAAACTGCACTCATTGGCAAGTGGCACCTGGTATCTACTCCCACAGGATTTGACTATTGGAATATCATCCCAGGGCAAGGGGATTACTACAACCCCGACTTTATACAGATGGATGGCAAGACGGTTCGCGAAAATGGTTACCTGACCAATATCATCACAGACAAGGCTATCGACTGGATAGAGAATAAGCGTGACAAGGCGAAACCTTTCATCCTGTTCCTGCATCACAAAGCCTGCCACCGCTGCTGGTTGCCCGAGTTGAAATATCTGTCGGAATACGAGGATAAGGAATTCAAATTGCCCGCAAACTTCTACGACAACTACGAGGGCCGCAAGGCTGCTGCTGCACAAGAGATGGAAGTGGTACGCGATATGGATATGACGTACGACGTGCACCTGATGGACGCCAACGTACAGACACGTCTGTCGCCCAACTACCTCTCGATGATTGGTCGCATGAACTCTGCAGAGCGTGCTCGCTACGACCAATTCTACGATTCACTGGCCATCGATTTCCGTGCCAAGGGATTGAAGGGAAAGGAATTGGGCGAGTACAAATTCCAACGCTATATGCGCGACTATGCCAAGGTACTGAAGTCACTGGACGACAACGTAGGCCGCACGCTCGACTATTTGAAGCAAGCAGGTCTATTGGAGAATACACTGGTCGTTTACACCTCAGACCAAGGCTTCTATATGGGCGAACACGGATGGTTTGACAAGCGATTCATGTACGAGGAATCCTTCTCCACCCCACTCGTGATGCGATTGCCCGATGGATTGAAAGCACGCGGTGAGATCAAGGAAATGGTGCAGAATATTGACTACGCCCCAACCTTCCTCGATATCGCAGGTGCCGAGATTCCCGCCGACATCCAAGGCGAATCCCTGCTGCCATTGCTCGAGGGCAAGCACCCCAAGAACTGGCGCAAGAGTCTGTACTACCACTTCTACGAATACCCCGCCGAGCACATGGTGAAGCGCCACTATGGCGTGCGCTCGTCCGACGGCTGGAAGCTGATACACTTCTACGACGATATCGACGAATGGGAACTCTACGACCTCAACACCGACCCCCAGGAGATGAACAACCTCTACGGCAAACCTGGTTACGAGAAGGTGACCAAGCGCATGATGAAGGAGTTGCGCCGTCTGCAAAAGCAATACGACGACCCCATCGAAAAGTAAACCCCTCGCCACATTTGTGGTGAAAAACAAGACACCAGAGCACTGCACGGCTTCCATCGACGAAGTTGATCGGTGCTCTGTTTTTGCTTGAAAGAAACTGCTGGAAAAAAGTCAAGACCTTTTTTTAACGAGCCGTCGCGAAATTTTAACGAGGCGTCGCGAAATTTAAAAAAGGTCTTGACTTTTTTTGCAGTGTAAAATCTCCCAGTTTTCAGGCCTGCTCCAGGGGTAGATTTATCTGGAATGTAGTGATGTATGGCGGGCGCGGTGTGGCAGCGAGCGTGATGTCTCCACCCAGTTGCACCATGATTTGTCGCGAGAGCGACAGGCCGATGCCACTGCCTGCTGCCTTGGTGGTGAAGAAGGGCACGAAGAGTGCTGCCTGCGACTCGGGGGCGATGGGTGTGCCGTCGTTGCTGACGAAGATATGCAGGCGTGCCACATCGGTGGTACTGCTGGGACGCACCACCTCGATACCTATCCGCTGGGCCTGGGCTTCGGCGGCATTTTTGACGATGTTGACGACGACCTGCCTCAGCAGTTCGGGGTCGGTGTATACGGCCAGTTCTGCCTGGCCCTGTATCTGCCACTGCATATTCGGATAGAGGGCTTTCATCTGTGCCATTAGTGCCATCACCTCTACTCTGCGCATGTGGGGGCGCTGGCTCAGTGTGAGATGTCGGTAGTTGGCCACGAGTGTGCCCAAGTGCTGGGCAGCAGAGTGTATGGCTTGCACGCCTTCCTCGAGCGAGGTGCCCCGCACGTCCGCCCGCCTCATCATCGCCTGGCTGATGCTGGAGATGGGTGCAGTGGCGTTCATGATCTCGTGCGTCAGTGTGCGCATCAATTGCTCCCAGGATTTCACCTCGCTGCGACTGATGGCTTCGCCCACCCTTTGGTTGATAGCGTTGAGTGTACGCACGATGTCACCCTGGCCTGGCAGCATGCCCTTTTCGCTCAGTCGAAATGTGTAGTCTCCGCAGCGTATAGCCTCCGACATCAGATAGATGCGCCGCCTGAGTGCCCTCTGTCGACGCAAGACGAGGACCAGTAGTACTGCAAATAGGGCGGTCAATCCTGTGGTGATAAGTATGTATGTCATTATTTCTTGATTTTATTGTAGAGTGTCTGACGCGAGATGCCCAGCAGTTCGGCAGCTTTTGTCAAATTGCCATGACAATGGTCCAGGGCTCGCTGAATGTGTGCCGACTCCACCTGGTCGAGCGACATCACTTGGTCCACTTTGTCCAGTGCGTCCTTAAGCCTATGCGTCAGTTCGTCATTGTCCCAGGGCTTGACGATAAAATCTGCAGCCCCGTTCTTCAACCCCTTTACAGCCAACCCAACATCCGCATAGGCCGTGATCAATAGCACGGGCGTCTGTGGGTGGTGCTTCTTGATGGCACGTAGCCACAGCATGCCATCCTGGCCCGTGTTGGCGCCGAGCGTGAAGTTCATATCCAGCAAGACGGCGTCCACCACAGTCTGTGCCATCGTGCGCAGTATCTCCTCGGGGCGACTGAGTGTGATGATCGTCGTGAAGGTTTCCTGCAGTGCATATTTCAGTGCAGTAAGTATCGTGGGATTGTCGTCTACGATCAGGAGTGTGCCGTATTTGTTCATGGTATAGAGGGAATGGTTTGTGGGGCAAAAGTAGTAATGAATTTTGAAACGCCCAAAGGAAACCTCCTCGTGTCAAATATTTATACAGCAAAGTGTCTAATATTTTGACAATCTCGTCGTCTGTCGTTACTCGGCCTTGGTACATTCAGGCAAAAGGTCTACTTTCGCTGGCAGAAACCAATGATAGTATCCGAAATGCGAAAAGTCTGTGTCACACTCATGCTACTTCTGTCTGTCGCCGCCTGGGCCGCCGAGCCATGGGACGTATGGCGGTGCATGGCATACGCTGTGGCGAATAGTCATGGAGTGAGGCGAGTGGAATTGCAACGCGAAAGCAGCCAATATGCTCAGGCCTCGGCTGTGGGCGACTTCCTGCCGAGCGTCGGTGCAGGCATGGGGGCACAGTTTAACTTTGGCCGTGCTATCGACCCCGAGACCAATGCTTATACCAACGTAAGCACGCTAAACAATAACTATAGTCTGTCGACTAATTTCTCTATCTTCGAAGGTCTCGCCCGATTCCATGCTCTGCGAAGTGCTAAGGCAAATTCGAAATATAGCGCACATCATTTGGCAGTGGTCAGAGAGCGCAAACGCTTGGCTACGTTTCAAGCCTTTGTCGCCGTGCTTTATCAGCAGGGCCGAGTAGAGTTGGCAGAGGAGAAGTACAGAGAAAGTGCCGCACTGCTGAGCCAAGCAAAAAAGATGAAAGCATTAGGACGCCGCAGTGCTGTGGATGTGGCACAAATGGAGTCGGAGCAGGCGGCAGACGAATATCTGTTGACACAAGAGCGCATCACCCTGGACAGGAACCTTATTTCGCTGAAGCACGAGATGAACTATCCTATCACAGATACCTTGATATTATTACACAATACTGAGGGACTTTGCACCGAGGGCTATGCCCTTGCACCTGGGATCGTTTCTGCTGCTCATCCCGAGTTGGCAAGCCAGCATTATGTCCGCGAGAGTGCTCGCCATCAGTGGCAAATAGCACGAAGCACCGTACTCCCTTCGCTATCGCTCAGTGCGGGTGTTGGTACAAATTATAATCTCGCTCTGCAAATGCCTCATACAAAAAGTTTCAGACAGCAGTTCCTGGATAATGCAGGGCAATATGTGGGCTTGACGCTTAGCATTCCACTCTTCAACCGTTTGAAAACGCTAAACAATATTCGTCGCGCAAAGATAGATTACCTTATTGCCTGCGAAGATTATGAAGATAAATACTGCGAAATGCAGCGATTGTATGCCGAGGCAGTAGGTGATTTCAGGGGCTATGTGGCAGAAACAAAACAATTGGAACGAAAGGTGGCAAGTGACAGCACCACCTTGGCTTTAATCCAGCAGAAATATGACGAAGGTCTTGCCACCTTTATTGATATCCAAACGGCCAGGGCAACATTGCATGGTAGTCGTGTTGCTTTGCTTCGCAGTCAATTGATGGCAGTATATAGTCTGCAATTGATACGTTACTATTGCGACGGAGAAATAGGGAGGGAAAGAAAAGAATAAGCAACGTGCTTCACGGGGGCAAAAGTTTGCTGCAAATACTATTAAATTTAACATGATACATCAAGCCTTTTGCCCCCTTTAGAACACAGTGCACATATATTAATACTAACTCAACACACACAACGACACTATGGACATAAAGATTCAACGCCCCAAAGGTTTTCAACTGAGAAAGCATTGGATATACGTCGTAGTAGGGCTCGTAGCAGTGATTATTGTCGCATGGATAGTATGGGGCAATCATTCCGCTACGCTCAAAGTGGCAGAAAGCGATATCACTATCGGCGAAGTCAAGAGAGGAGATTTCAAAGAATACGTTCGCACCAGCGGCAGAGTAGTGCCCATCGAAATTGTCTTTGTCTCGCCTGAAGAAGGTGGTATCGTGATAGAAAAAGTAGCGGAAGAGGGCGCAATGGTGAAGCAGGGCGATGTAATAGTGCGCTTGTCTAATTCGGCACTTGACTTGCAAATCTTAAATGCAGAAGCTGAATTGGCAGAAAAGCAAAACCTCCTGCGCAATACGCAAATCACAATGCAACAAGACCGACTGAGCAATATGACGGAGCAAACTCAACTGGACATGGATATCAAACGTAAAAGGCGCACCTATGAACAAAATACTCGATTGTACAACGACAATTTGATCAGCCATGAGGAGTATTTGCAATCTAAAGAGGACTACGAACTAGCACAAAAGAAATATCAGCTTGTGGGCAGTAGGTTGCAGCAAGATAGTATCTTTCGTACAGTGCAAATGGAGCAGATGGAGGACAATTTGATGAATATGCGCAAGAATGTCACGTTGGTGCGTCAGCGCAACAGTAAGTTGGAAGTGCGCAGCAGTATTGATGGCGAGTTAGGACAATTGGACGTGGCGCTCGGGCAAAGCGTTGCGGCTGGCACAAAGATAGGACAAATCAACGACCTGTCCGATTTCAAGATACAAGCCGAATTGCCCGAACAATACATCGACCGCATCGTGCTCGGACAGCAGGCTTCGTTCGTACATAATGACCAGAAATATCATCTTGCCGTTCGGAAAGTTTATCCAGAAGTAAAGGAGGGTAAGTTTAAAACGGAATTTAAATTTGTCGGCGAGCGTCCGGCACAGATCAGGAGTGGGCAAACTTATTACGTCAACCTGGAACTGAGCGAAACCCAGCAGTCTGTCTTTATCCCTCGCGGCACCTTCTTCCAAACGACTGGGGGCAATTGGATATTTGTGCTTGACAAAAATGGGAAAGTCGCCTATCGCCGCAATATTAAGATAGGCAGGCAGAATCCTGCTTACTATGAAGTGACAGAGGGATTAGAACCAGGCGAAAAGGTCGTAATCAGTGGCTACGAGGCCTTTGACAAATTCGAGCGATTGGAAATAAAATAACTACTACATTAATATTATAAATATGGAAATCATTAGAAATCTATGGTACATGTTTCGCCGATTCAAATTGGCGACGGCCCTGAACTTTTTGGGGTTGACGATAGCATTTGCGGCGTTCTATATCTTCATGACGCAGGTGGATTACAATCTCAGTTACAACCGCGGCATAAAAAACTATGGACGTATCTATCGTCTTGAGATGAGTTCGTTTCAAACGGACTTCGAAACATTCGACATGTATTGCTCGCGCCCTATTGCAGAGCACATCGAGGGGTTGCCGCAGGTAGAGACGGTAAGTTGCTATCAAGCCTACCCTCAAGGCTGGGGCGCCAAAAAGAATGGCGTGGACATCATGTTGAGCTTTACAGTAGGGAGCAAGAAGGCGCTGTCTGCCTTTTCGCCAAAATGCCTTGATGGAAAATTGGAATGGACAGACAAGGAACAGAATGGTGTGCTGATTCCTGCATCTATGGCTAAGATGTATTTCGACGAGGTGCAGGTGGCAGGAAAGTATTTCTTCGACGGCGAGGACAGCGTACTGGTGCGTGGCGTCTACGAGGATTTTCCTGAAAACACGACGATACGCAATATCATGTACTCCTATTGGTATGACCAGAATGCCAATAATCCGAATAATCAGAACTACGTCTGCTTCGTCAAACTGCGCCCAGATGCTAATGTCAACGAGGTGGAGAAACTGATCATCGAAGCCGAATACAAACTGTACAAGGAACGCATGGCACAGTATGAGACTTCAGCAGAAAACCTGGCGAAGGTGGATGAAATCTTCTCTAAGCGCAAGGCACGACTGCACGCTATCGGCGAAACTTATTTCTCGGGCGTTGATAGCGAATTTGATAAGGGCAATAAGGGTATGTTGTTGATACTGGAATTGGCTTGCTTGTTGATTATCGTCGTAGCCGGCATCAATTTCCTGAACTTCACGTTGGCCGAGAGTCCCATGCGCATTCGTGGCATCAATACGCGCCGTGTGCTGGGTAAGGGGCTCGCGGTACTGAGGGCTGAGCTGGTAGCCGAAGCCGTACTGGTCTCTCTGCTGGCCTTTGCCGCAGGCATGGGCATCGTCTATCTGTTGTCGCTGTATCCCGCTGCGATGTCTCTGGTCCAAGGCGATATCTCGCTTCATCAGCATTGGTGGCTGCTGGGTCTGACTGGCGGTGTAAGTCTGCTGGTCGGCATCAGCGCAGGCCTCTATCCCGCTCTCTATGCCACTTCGTTCGCGCCAGCATTGGTACTCAAGGGTTCGTTTGGTCTTTCGCCAAAGGGCAAACAATTGCGTATGGTGCTCGTGGCTCTGCAATTGGCGGTGTCTTGCTTTGTGGTGTTCTATCTGGGTGTGCTCTATTTGCAGAGTCGCTACATCTACAATTCTGACTATGGCTTTGACAAGGATCAGGTCTACTATGCGCGGTTGGACCATCAGCGCCTGGAGAAATTTGACGAGGTGGTAGCGCGTGTCAAGGCTGTGTCGGGCGTAGAGCGTGTGTCGCGTTCGAACTTTGTGCTGGGGACGTCGGACGGTTATATGTCGTGGGCGCGAAGTGATGCCGACCACCAGATATATGCCAACGTGTTGCCTGTGGACGAGGAATATCTGCGCACAATGGGCATTGAGGTGGTAGAAGGGCGCGACTTCACGGCACACGATGGCGACGTGTATATCATCAACGAAGCCGCCCGAAAGAAATGGCCCTGGGTAGAAGTGGGCCAGCCCCTGCTGGACGAGGAATTTCCCGTGCTGGGGGTATGCGAGAATGTGCGATTTGGCACCGTGCGCCAGGACAATGCCGACATGCCTTTGATATTCGTCCTCTTTGGCGAACGATTCAAGGCTGATGGTTGGGGACTGGGTAATGTGATAAACATCCGCGTCTCGGCAGGTGTGGACAAAGTGAAAGTGCGCAGGATGCTGGAGGAAGCTATCAACAGCACGGAGGGCATGGGGCACGTGGATGTGACATTCCTGGACAGAGAGTTGGAAAACACCTACCAAGAGGAGTTCCGCTTCGTATCACAAGTGATCATCTTCTCTGCCATCTGTCTGCTCATCACACTGATCGGCGTATTTTGTCTAACGATGTTTGAAACGGAATATCGCCGCAAGGAAATCGGCATACGCAAGATTATGGGCGCCAGTGCGTGTGGTATATTGGGCATGCTTTGTCGGAAATACAGTGTCCTGATCATTATCGCCCTGGCCGTGTCTATCCCTGCGGCATGGTACGCAGGCGAGGGATGGCTCGAGAACTTTGCCGAACGCACTGCGATACCCTGGTGGCTGCCCCTCGTGTCGCTCGGCATAGTGAGCGGTATCACGCTGCTGACCGTGATCGTGCAGGCCTGGAAGACTGCGAATGATAATCCTATAAATAGTATAAAGACGGAGTGAGTAGGCAGGTGGACAAGTTGACGAGTTGACGGGTAGACAAGCGTACGAGTGGGCTATCAAACAATCGTTGACCGCTCCATGCCCCTGAACCAAAAATCTATAACCCTAAAAATCGTAAAAAAATGATACAACTGAATCAAATCAAGAAGACATTTCGCACCGAGGAGGTGGAAACTATTGCCCTGGGTGGCGTATCTTTGTCTGTGAGTGAAGGCGAATTTGTGGCAATCATGGGCCCCTCGGGTTGCGGCAAGTCGACCTTGCTGAATATCCTCGGTCTGCTGGACAATCCCTGCGAGGGTTCCTACAAATTGGCTGGCACAGAGGTGGGACATCTGAAGGAAAGCGAGCGCACCAGTGCCCGACGTGGGCAGGTGGGATTCGTGTTTCAAAGTTTTAATCTGATCGACGAACTCAACGTGGAGCAGAATGTCGAACTGCCCCTGAAATACATGGGCGTGCCAAAGGGAGAGCGTACCGAGCGCGTCAGGGAAATCCTGCGACGTATGGGTATCAGTCACCGCGCAGGGCATTACCCCAATCAACTATCGGGCGGGCAGCAACAGCGTGTGGCCATCGCGAGAGCCGTAGTGACGCGGCCCAAACTGCTGTTGGCAGACGAACCTACGGGCAACCTGGACTCGGCAAATGGTTACGAAGTGATGCAACTGTTGTGCGAACTCAATGCAGAGGGTACGACCATCGTGATGGTGACGCACTCGCAGAGGGATGCAGCCCATGCTACGCGCATCGTTCACCTGCTCGACGGTCATATAGTCGACACTTGCGAGGTGTGACACTACGCCCCCAAAATCGCACGAATTTGGGCGAATAAAAAAACCAAGACCTTTTTTTAACGAGCCGTCGCGAAATTTTAACGAGCCGTCGCGAAATTTAAAAAAGGTCTTGGCTTTTTTTTACACCTTAAAGTGGTTGTGAAAAAAATCCTCTTTTCAGGGGGTGAAATAGTTCAGGAAAAGGAGGTATTCGCCCTGGGCGTGGATCGTAAATTGGTCGGCGGTGCATTCGTTCAGGGTGCCTTGCCACCAATTGGTGAAGTCGTAGAGCGGATAGCGCAGGCCGGTGGCACGGAAGCCGTGGGCGGTGATGCTGAAGATGGACAGTTGCTGGCCATGGTGGCTGGGCAGGGTGACGGTGTCCTGGCAGGGGATGAATACACCATGGTCGGTGTAGAGGTGAACACACAGACCCATGCGGGCATATTCGATGAGCAGACTGATGTTGCCCAGTGTGTGGTCCTCGCGCCCTCCCGTGGCACCAACGATGGCAATGTGACGCTTGCCCATCTGGCGGAGGAAGCGCATGGCTTTGGTTTGGTCGTTGGTCTCCTGTTCGGCGAAGATGTGCAGGCGGTCGGCGTATCGTTCCCTATTGCATACACTGATAGAGTCGCCGTCGCCGACGATGGCGTCGGGCACTCTGCCGTGCGAGATGTAGGCATCTGCCGCACCGTCGCAGCATACGACATAGGGCGCTTCGTGCAATATTTTCAGGGCTATGGGGGCTGTGGGATATTCGCCTCCCGCCACGACTACGGCTTCGTATTTATCCTTCAACATATTCATTGCTTATCATAGATTTCCATTTCATATATCCCAATACGGCGACTATGGCATAGACGAGGTAGAGCCCTGCGGTGAAGTGTAGCCCCGTGTGCCAATATAGGGCGCTGCTGGCCAGGTCGACTACGCACCAGGTCCACCATTGTTCGATATAGCCGCGCGCCAGCATCCACATGCCGACAATGCTTAGGGCGGTAGTGAAAGCATCCATGATGGGCGTGGTGCTATCTGTATAATTTATGAGCAACCAAGTGATGAAGGCTTGTGCGACAACGTACATTATCCCTGCGATGCACCACCCTCGCTTTGGCGTGCGAGTGATCGAGAATGATTCATCTTGCCCAGTCTTCCCCAAAAGCCCCCGCCACGACAGATAACCGTATATCGCCGCAAGGAGGTAGTAGATGTTGATGCCGAAATTGGCATAAAGCCCGGCGCTATAATATATATATATGTATATGGCTGGCATGATGATGCCGACGAGCCACATATAAATGCTGGCGCGGTATTCGAGGAGGAGATAGACGAGGCCGACGATGGTGCCGATGAGTTCTATATATTGGTCCATAGGCTATATTTAATGTCACATCTTGACGCTGTGGCAGACTATCGGAGTCGTGAGACAGGCAGTCAAGGGGTGCTGAGATAAAATGTGAATATATAGAAAGGCTGTCGGGTGGTGGCAATCCCTACGGCAGCATGATCTGCTTCAGGTCTGAGGGTCTTTTCTCAGCCCATTCCAAATGGAAGGACACCCCTTTGCCTTTTCGCCACAAAGGTAAGCATATTTTGCAAATCATCCCACACTGCGAGGCAGAAACTATAAAGGAGGGGGACAAAGTATGCCGCCTGGGCACAAAAATATAGGGAGAAAACCTCTGTGCCGAGGCTTCCTCCCCATAATATATGATGGATGTTAGTCTACATCAAACCTTAAAACATTGACATTGCGATCAACATGCCGTAACCCAAAGTCATGCCGACGATACCGACGATGACACCGACACGCACCATGTGCTTTTGTTCGATCAAACCTGTCGAGTGAGCCAGGGCGTTGGGTGGTGTTGAAATAGGCAGACACATAGCAAACGAAGCAGCCATAGCTACACCAACGAGCAGTGTACGTGAACCACCGATAGCTTCAAGAGCAGGCGATGCTTCTGCTACAACAGCCAGGATGGGGATGAGCAATGCAGCAGTCGCTGTGTTGCTGATAAAGTTTGAAAGAGCCCAGCAAAGCAAACCAGCCACAACGAGCAATGCCACTGGATTGAGTGCACCGAATGGGATATTGTCGATGAGGACCTTTGCCAAGCCAGTCTTTTGCAATGCCAAACCGAGAGCAAAACCTCCGGCTACCATCCAAAGCACGGACCAGTTGATTTCTTCCAAGTCACGACGCTTGATAATACCAGTCGTACAGAATACAACGATAGGCAACATCGCTACAGCATTGGCGCTAATACCTGTCATATCTTTGCCCAAGCACCACAACAGAATGGTTACGACAAATGTCACATTTACGATAAATGGTTGGATACCCTTAGCAGTTTCGCCTTCAATCTTCAATTCGATTTCCTTTTGTGTGAAGGGGAACATGAAGCGGAGCAAGAACCAGCAAAGGAACAAAATAAGAAATACGAAAGGCATCATGAAGAGCATCCATTCATTGAAACCGATGTCAAGATAACCCATTGCGATAGCATTGGGAGGTGTACCAATTGGAGTACCCATACCACCGATGTTGGCACCGATAGGAATAGCCAAAGCCAAAGCGATGCGACCCTTGCCGCTTTCGGGCAGCGCCTTCAATACGGGAGTGAGGAACGCAATCATCATCGCTGCTGTCGCAGTGTTGCTGACAAACATTGAGAAGAGACCAGTGATGAGCAAGAAACCGAGGAGCACCATTTCGCTACGCTTGCCAAATGGTTTGAGCAATACGCGAGCGAGGCGAACATCCAAGCCAGTTTTTGTAGCAGCAATAGCCAGCATGAAACCACCAAGGAAGAGCATGATCACAGGGTCGGCAAATGTAGCCATCACTTCCTTTGAACTGAGCAAAGTACCTAGCTTTTCTGGTTCGATACCTGCTGTGAAAGTGAAGAAAGCATCATTTGACATCGTAAAGATACACGTCGCAATGATAGCAACGGATGTACACCAAGAAGGGATGACTTCGAGCAACCACATCAAAGTGGCAAATGCAAAAAGTGCAATGGTGCGTTGTTGAACTACTGTCAACTCAGGAATTCCAAAGTATTCCTTTGGCATATTCCAAAGTACAAGAGTCACAGCCAAAGTAAAGAGCAGGCTGAACAAATGCTTCGGCATCGCTTCATTACGACGCGTCTGCTTGTTGTGTTGTAATCTTTCAACTAAGTGAAAGCCTTGAAAAATTTTAAACATATTGAGTTAATTTAATTATAGGTTGCTAAGAAATGGCGTAGTGTCCTGTTCAAACGACATGGGATACTTTGTCTCCTACACTAATATTCTTGACGCAAAATATAAATAAAAAATGCAGAGAGGGGGATGTGTGTGCATCCTCTTCTCTTGCATTTTATAGTCTATATATTATACGTCAATTTTCATTTTGTATAATCGCAATACGCCTTATTAGAGTTCCAAATCTCCGCCGAAGATTTCGTGCCAGGGCAGACCTTGCTTGTTGAGTTCTTCCATGAATGGATCTGGATCAAACTCTTCTACATTCCACACGCCGGGACGTTTCCACAAACCGAGCATGAACATGCGTGCACCAATACATGCTGGCACACCTGTAGTATAGCTGACGCCCTGCATACCGGTTTCTTCGTACGCTGCTTGGTGTGAGCAGTTGTTGTAAACGTAGTAAGTTTGTTCCTTGCCGTCCTTGAGACCGCGGATACGACAACCGATGCTGGTTTCGCCGTCATAGTTTTCGCCCAAGTCTTGTGGGTTTGGCAATACGGCTTTGAGGAATTGCAAAGGTTGGATCATGTGGCCTTCATAGTTGATAGGCACGATGCTGTCCATACCGATATTTTGAATCACTCGGAGGTGAGTCAGATATTCTTCGCCGAAAGTCATCCAGAAACGTGCACGCTTAATAGTTGGGAAGTTCTTTACCAAACTTTCAATTTCTTCGTGGTGGAGGAGGTAACTTTCCTTTGGACCAACGTTAGGATAAGTCAATGGTTGGTGTATTTCCAGAGGCTCTGTTTCTACCCATTTGCCATCTTCCCAGTAGAGACCTTTTTGCGTGATCTCGCGGATGTTGATTTCAGGGTTGAAGTTTGTAGCGAATGCTTTGTGGTGATTGCCCGCATTACAGTCTACGATGTCCAAGTATTGGATTTCGTCGAAATGATGCTTTGCTGCGTAGGCAGTAAAGATGCTTGTCACACCAGGGTCAAAACCGCAACCCAAAATAGCAGTGAGGCCCGCTTCTTCAAATCTTTCCTTGTAGGCCCATTGCCAAGAGTATTCAAAGTGTGCTTCGTCCTTGGGCTCATAGTTCGCCGTGTCAAGGTAAGAACATCCGCATTGCAAGCAAGCCTCCATGATAGTGAGGTCTTGATAAGGCAGTGCCAAGTTCATCACCAAGTCGGGCTGGAAACTGCGGAAGAGTTCGCACAATTGTTCCACACTGTCAGCGTCAACCTGAGCAGTCTTGATGTCGGGGCGACCAATAGCTTTTACGATAGCGTCGCACTTAGATTTTGTGCGGCTTGCGATCATAATTTCGCTAAATACATCTGTGTTCTTAGCGACTTTGTGTGCAGCAACTGTAGCTACACCACCTGCGCCGATAATAAGTACTTTTCCCATTTTCTTATTATAAATATGTATATTCGTTTGATATCAAAATTTCTCGCCGAGGGTATGTTGGCTCTCAGACTGGGTTTATTCTCTTTCCTTGAGTGCTGCTGTGATTTTTTCTTCGAGTTCTTCGCACAATTCAGGATTGTCTTCGAGCATTCGCTTCACGGCTTCGCGGCCTTGACCGATCTTTGTCTCGCCGTAGCTGAACCATGAGCCGCTCTTCTTGATTATGCCTAATTCGGTGCCGAGGTCTACGATTTCAGCGATATGACTGATACCCTCGCCAAAGGTAATTTCAAATTCTGCCTTGCGGAATGGAGGCGCCACCTTGTTCTTTACCACTTTCACGCGCACTTGGTTGCCGATGGGTGTATCTCCGTCCTTCAATGTGGTGACGCGGCGGATGTCCATTCTGACTGATGAGTAGAACTTCAAAGCATTACCGCCCGTAGTGGTTTCTGGATTGCCAAACATTACGCCGATTTTCTCGCGCAATTGGTTGATGAAGATGCAGGTGGTCTTTGTCTTGCTGATGGTCGAAGTCAGTTTGCGCAAGGCTTGACTCATCAGTCGAGCTTGCAGACCTACTCGGTTGTCGCCCATCTCGCCTTCGATTTCGGCCTTGGGTGTGAGGGCTGCCACAGAGTCCACTACGATAATATCGATGGCTGATGAGCGAATCAATTGGTCGGCGATTTCCAAAGCCTGTTCGCCGTTGTCTGGTTGAGAGACGAGCAGTTCGTCGGTGTTTACACCCAACTTTTCTGCGTAGAAGCGGTCGAAAGCATGTTCGGCGTCAATGAACGCAGCGATACCTCCTGCCTTTTGCGCTTCGGCGATAGCGTGGATAGCCAGGGTTGTTTTACCAGATGATTCGGGACCATAGATTTCGATGATTCTGCCTTTGGGGTAGCCGCCGACGCCTAATGCTGCGTCCAGTGCCATACTGCCCGAGGGGATGACTTCGACCTCTTCCACAAGGTCGTCGCCCAATTTCATGATAGAACCTTTACCGAAGTCCTTTTCTATTTTTTGCATTGCGGCTTGCAGTGCTTTCAGTTTCTCGCTATTGCCGCCAGCGCTCACGATTTCTTCCTTTTTTGCCATATCTATAGGTTTTGTTTATATACGTTATATTACTTCGGACAAAGTTAAATAAAAAAAATGTAGCGATAAAATCTTACAGAGAAAAAACTTTCCTTGCCAGCTATTTATTGCGATAAATGGAGGCGTGGATATTTGTCTAAGAATGTTTCACAATGTTATTCTTTTTTAAAATTTTTGGTAACGTCAGTAAAAATGTGTAACTTGCGCCCAGTTTACATGAAAAGTTATTATCAATTAGTATTAATTTTATTTATTGTTAAGATGAAAAGATTTTTAATTTATCTTCCTTTGTTGGCCCTGGTGCTGACAAGCTGTGTGACAAAGAAGGACTATGAAAGCCTGCAGTCAAAGTATCAAGCATTGGGACAAAAGTACAGCAAACTGAATGCTGACTATACTGATGCTAAGGTAAAGATTGCTGAATATACCAGTGATTCGAAGAGTCTTGCAGCACGTTTGGCAGAGGAACAACAACGCAACAAGGACTTGAAGGAGCAGTATGCAAAGCTTATGGCGTCTTACGACCAAAGCGTGCAACAAGGTAGTGTGAATATTTCGAAATTGGTAGACGAAATCAATGCGTCAAACAAATTTATCAAGCAATTGGTGGAAGCTAAGGACAAGAGCGACTCTCTGAACCAAGCATTGACCAATAAGTTGACACGCTCGCTGACTAAGGATGAAATGGAAGAAGTAGATGTACAAGTACTCAAGGGTGTGGTATATATCTCGTTGGCTGACAACATGCTTTACAAGAGCGGTAGCTATGAAATCGGCGAACGTGCACACGAGACTTTAGGCAAGATCGCAAAGATTATCCAAGACTACGAAGACTATGAAGTTTTGGTGGAAGGCAATACAGACAATGTGCCCATCTCTAAGACTAATATCCGCAACAATTGGGACCTCTCTGCACTGCGTGCATCTTCAGTTGTTCAAGCTTTGCAAAACACTTATGGCATAGATCCTAAGCGCCTGACTGCTGCAGGTCGTGGCGAATACAATCCTGTAGCTTCTAATAGCACAGCCAAGGGCAAACAACGCAATCGCCGCACTCAAATCATCATCACACCTAAGTTGGATCAATTCATGGAACTGATCGATCAGGCGCCTGAAACAGAAGAAACCAAATAATAGTTATTTTTACAGTTAGACAATAGGGAAGTGGATCGTTGGGTCAAACCATCGATCCACTTTTTGGTTGTTGTGACGGACTATGCCGTAGTCTAAGCGCACATCCCCACCCTGCCCGATTTTGCCATAGAAAGGGCAATCAAAAAAAAGCCTTACATATTTTGAAAAAGGTCTTGTTTTTTTTGAAAAAGGTTAGACTTTTTTTCAACGAGACGGCGCAACGTTTTTTGCCCCATTTTTAGTTTACAAAAAACACCTGCACAGGAGTCGTAAGGCTCAACTATGCAGGTGATATGTATAGGCAAGGTGCTCTGCGGCGGGAGCAACTCAGCCGGGAAATTAGCGGAAAGATTCAGTCAAAAGCTTAATCTCGACTGTGGGAGAGATGCGTTCGTACAGGATGTTGTAGACGGCGTCGAGGATGGGCATATTGACGTGCAGACCGCGGTTGATGTCCTTCATACACTTGGTACCGAAATAACCCTCGGCGATCATTTCCATTTCAATCTGTGCGGACTTGACAGAGTATCCTCGGCCTATCATGGTACCAAAGACGCGGTTGCGGGAGAAGTTGGAGTAGCCAGTGACGAGCAAGTCTCCCAGATAAACACTGTCGTACACATTGCGCTCGATAGGATAGACGGCGCGCAGGAAGCGGTTCATCTCTTGCACGGCATTAGCCATAAGCACACTTTGGAAGTTGTCTCCATATTTCAAACCATTGCAGATACCCGCGGCGATAGAGTAAACATTCTTCAACACCGAGGCGTATTCGATACCGATGACATCCTGGCTCGTTTTGGTCTTGACGTACGAACTTTCGATGCACTCTGCCAGGCGCTGCGCCTTAGCTTCATCAGTACATCCCACTGTCAGATAGGTCAAGCGCCCCATAGCGACCTCTTCGGCATGACTGGGTCCGCCCAATACGCCGAGATTGTCCTCGGGTACGTTGTAGACCTGGCGGAAGAATTCGGTGCAGACTAAATTCTCGTCGGGTACTATCCCCTTGATGGCTGTGACGATAAATTTGTCGTGCAGCTTGACCTTCAACTTCTTAAGGTGATTCTTCAAGTAGGGGGATGGGGTGACGAATATCAAAGTGTTGCACGTGCGCACCACTTCGTTGATATCCGACGAGAAGGTGATGCGTGAGGTATCAAAGTGTACGCTGGTCAAATAGGATGGGTTGTGCCCCAATCGCTTGAAATCCTCGATCGAGTCGTCTCGGCGCATGTACCATGTGATATGGTCTACGTTTTCGAGGACAATCTTTGCGATGGCTGTTGCCCAACTTCCACCTCCCATAATAGCTATGGAAGTTTCTTCGTCAAGCCCCTTTGACGGAGGTACCGACTCAGATTTTTTATTGGAGAACAATGATAAACTCATCTTAAATGAAATACGCCCAATCCCTGCTCCTGGTGGGGCAAGGGTTGGGCATGATTTGAGATTATTCTACTTCAAGCTTTTCGACCCAAACAGTGATGTCTGCTACAGAAGGCTTTTCGATTTCAAGCTTAAACTTCTTGATCACTTCGCCAATCTGTTGTTGCACTTTCTGAGGATTAGCACCCTTGAGGTCATTGACAAGGTTGTAACCCACTTTGTGCAAAATAGGTACAAGTTCTTCTGCAACACCGATCGCAGCAAAGGCTTCTGCACCGTCCTTAGGAATCTTCTTTTCAGGACGCATTTGTGGGAAGAAGAGTACTTCCTGAATTTGTGTCTGGCCTGTCATCAACATGACGAGGCGGTCGATACCGATGCCGATACCACTGGTAGGAGGCATACCATATTGCAGTGCGCGGAGGAAGTCCTTGTCGATGAACATTGCTTCATCATCACCCTTTTCTGAGAGGCGGAGCTGATCCTGGAAGCGTTCTTCTTGGTCAATGGGGTCGTTGAGCTCAGAATAAGCATTAGCCAACTCCTTACCATTTACCATCAATTCAAAACGCTCTGTAAGGCCTGGGTTAGAGCGGTGCTTCTTGGTGAGCGGAGACATTTCGACGGGGTAATCTGTGATGAAGGTAGGTTGAATATATGTACCTTCGCAGAATTCACCGAAGATTTCGTCGATCAACTTGCCCTTGCCCATAGTTTCGTCTATTTCCATATTGAGCGCAAGGCAAATTTGGCGGATTTCTTCTTCAGACTTGCCATTGAGGTCGTAACCTGTCTTTTCCTTGATCGCTTCAAGGATGGGCAATCTGCGGTAGGGCGCTTTGAAACTGATAGTCTTGCCGTCTACCACAGTTTCGGTAGAACCATTCACGGCTACGCAGATCTTTTCCAACAACTGCTCTGTGAAAGACATCATCCAATTGTAGTCCTTGTATTGAACGTACAATTCCATACAAGTAAACTCAGGGTTGTGGCTGCGGTCCATACCTTCGTTGCGGAAGTTCTTGCCGATTTCATATACACCTTCGAAACCACCAACGATAAGGCGCTTCAGGTAAAGTTCGGTAGCGATACGCAAATAAAGGTCTACGTTGAGCGAGTTGTGATGTGTGATAAATGGACGAGCACTTGCACCACCAGGGATGCTCTGAAGGATAGGTGTTTCCACCTCTGTATAGCCAGCGTCATCCAATACTTGGCGCATAGTCTTAACAATTACAGAGCGCTTCAAGAAAGTCTCTTTCACACCAGGATTAACGATCAAGTCCACATAGCGCTGACGATAGCGCAATTCGGCGTCGTCAAAGCTATCATAGGTCACACCGTCTTTTTCCTTAACGACGGGCAGAGGTTTGATACTCTTTGCCAATACGAAGAGTTCGCGAGCGTGGATAGAGATTTCGCCGGTTTGTGTACGGAACACGAAACCCTTTACGCCGATAAAGTCGCCCAAGTCCAACAATTTCTTGAATACGACATTGTAGAGATCTTTGTTTTCTTCTGGACAAATATCATCGCGGGTAATATATACTTGGATTTTACCCTTGGAGTCGAGCAATTCGGCAAAGCTTGCTTTACCCATGATACGACGTCCCATGATACGGCCAGCAACGCAGACTTCGCGTGGCTCATCTTCGTCGTTAAAACTTTCCTTTATTTCTGTAGTGTAGGCATTTACAGGGAATTCTGCTGCGGGATAAGGATCAATACCCATGCGGCGTAATTCTTCTAATGAATTGCGGCGGCAAATTTCCTGTTCGCTAAGTTCAAGTATGTTCATTGTAGTAAATATTTATATCGGGCAAAGTTAATAAAAATCCTATGATTGGGCGAAAGAAAATATAAAAAAAGAAAGTCCCTTCGTTCTCACTCAGAATGTATGCGCCGCTTTGTTGCCTTGCAATTCTGACTGAAGACGGAGAGACTTATGTTTTAGAGCAATCTCTTTGATCAGTTTTGTTGAGCTGCTGGTGCAGGTGCTGCTTCTTGTGCATTATTTGCAGCAGGAGCTGTCTGTGCAGCAGGAGCCTTTACACCATCAGTAATACTGCCATTTGATTCCTTTGAACCACCAAGGCAAAATGCTGATGCAACACTGAAAATCACGAGGAGTGAAGCCAATGTCCAAGTTGCTTTTTCAATAAAGTCTGTAGTTTTTCTTACACCCATGATTTGATTAGATGAAGAAAAGTTTGAAGCCAAACCACCACCTTTTGATTCTTGAATCAATACGATGAAGGCGAGGAGTACTGCTGTGATTACAGCAAGGATTACAAAAATTTCGTACATGGTTTTTATTTATTATGTTTGTTATTTACAATTAATTTTTGCAAGAATCGAATTTGGTCTGCAAAGTAACTATTTTTTTTTGGATAATTCAAGTGTAAGCGGCGTATAATTTCAATTGCTTTCTCATAACGCCCCTGTTTTATATAAATTTTGGCCAAAGTTTCTGTAAAATAGCATTCTTCGAGTGGAGGTTGCTCTTCGTTTTCTTCACTTTGGTGTTCGGGCGTCAATGTTGGTGTATCAGAGAGAACAATACGTTCATTTTCGTCGCGGTCGAGGTATTCGTCAAGTAACTCTTCGCTTCTTTGTACTTTCTGGCTTTCTGTTTGCTCATTCTCAACGACGGCGTCTTCAAGGTCCAACAGATATGCTACGTAGTCATTGGTTGGGTCTGCTTTGGGGCGACCTGTTCTGCTGAATGTTTCCTCTAGTGTATCGAGGGTATTAAGGAAATCTTCGATCAAGTTGGTCGTTCGGTCAGCATTCTCGTCTTTTACGACTTTCTTGGGTTTAGGCGAATATTCTACGGCGATTTTGTAATTATTGCCCTCCACCATATTAAATAATGCCTTTCTATCTGGCATATATATAGCAGCACGGCGCAACTCTTCTCCGAATGAAGGATCGTGTAGCAAAAAGAGATTTTTAAGGAATAAAAGTCGAGCTGCCTGATAATAGGGGTATTGGGCTACGATTTCACGCAGTCCATACAATGTGTCTTTATTGAGATGCTCAGGGTGCTTGACCAGCTCATTTATCTGTAAATTCATATTCCTGTATTGGGATTATTCCTTGTGTGATTATTATCTTTTATATCAGTCCTACCAGTCGGCTACAGTAGCGTTAAATATTTGGTCGGTCAGGTCTTTGACCATTTCTGTGACGAGTTGTTCCTGCACGGCGCTCAACTGTTGTGTTGAGTTATATTGTGTTGTTGCAGAAAATTGTCTTTCCCAACTTTCGTTGGTCTTTGAGTTAGTGAAGCGGATGTTTACCGTCATCTTCAATTGTACTTGCGAAGAAAATCCATCTGCAGATATAGATTTATTATATTGGTCGTAGCCGGTGATTTCTCCTGCAATGTGCAAATCTCCTCCTCGCTTTACGATTTTCAATCTTGTTTGATTAGCATAGAGGTCTTGCAATTTATTATTGAACATTGCTTCCATTGGCGCCCAACCATAGGGCGCTCTGTTGGCAACGTTGTCCAGTTGAATGGTCTTGATGAGATCGTAGTTGATGGAAGTTCCCGTGAATTTGTAACTAATACTACATCCTACAATCAAGAACAGCGTGAACACCCCGCCTAATATATTAAATATAGGTCTGCGAAAAAAATTAGTCCAAGCCATATTCTTTTATTTTTCGGTAAAGGGTTCGTTCGCTAATGCCAAGTTGTTCTGCGGTCAACTTACGTTTTCCTCTGTTGAAGTTGAGAGCTTTTTGAATGGTCTCCTTTTCTATAGATTCAAGAGATTCTGTCTGTTTTTCCGATAGGCCCACATAGTCATTCTCCCTCACCTCCTCTACAGTCAGGAAAGTCTGTCGCTCATTCTCCTTGACTTGTGTTGCGGCCGAGGTGTGAGGATATTCCTGAGATTTGATAAAGGTGAGTTCGCCGCCTCTATGCTCGTGCATATCTGCTGTGGGTTTATTGATGCTGCCACTAGCATTGATGATACTTTTTAACTCATTGACATCTCTGCGTAAGTCGAAAAGGATCTGATACAAGATTTCCCTTTCGTTTTCGAAACTCTTGTTGCTATTTTCCGCTGTGATGGTGATCAACTGATTACTGCGTTCTCCTATGGGAAGATACATGCGCAGAGTTTCATCTGAGATTTCTCGTTCCTCAGAGGTGACCATCATGTTTTCTGCCAAGTTTTTGAGTTGTCTCACATTGCCTGGCCAGGAGTAAGAAAGGATGATGTCTTGTGCCTCCTGAGTTAATCGAATGGGAGGCATCTTGTATTTCTCGCTCAGTTCGAGAACGAATTTTTTAAAGAGCAAGATAATGTCATGTCCCCTTTCCCTTAGCGCAGGAATTGCGATGTTTACAGAATTGAGTCGATAGTATAGGTCTTCTCTGAACTTTCCTTCCTTGATAGCCTGTTCTATATTGACATTGGTCGCGGCTACGATACGCACATCAGTACGTTTCACTTCGCTTGCACCGACTGGTATATATTCGCCAGTCTCAAGTACGCGCAACAGGCGGGCTTGTGTGGAAAGGGGGAGTTCGCCGACTTCATCCAAGAAGAGTGTACCTCCATTTGCTACAGAGAAATACCCCTCTCTGCGTTCAATAGCTCCAGTAAAAGCGCCTTTTTCGTGACCGAAGAGTTCAGAGTCGATAGTACCCTCGGGTATGGCGCCGCAGTTTACGGCAAAGAACTTTTTGTTCTTGCGCTGACTATGATCATGGATAATGCGTGGAAAATTTTCCTTGCCCACACCATTCTCTCCGGTTACTAATACCGAGAGGTCTACGGGGGCTATTTTCAGTGCGACTTCCAATGCACGATTCAAAGCATCACAGTTGCCCGCGATGCCATATCTTTGCTTGATGGTCTGAATCTGTGTATTGTTCATTTATGATAAGTCGCTATTTCGTAGCAAAGTTACGCTTTTTTATAATATCTGTAACAATTTTGCTTCGTTTTTCTTATTCACCCTCCTCGTCTTCGTCGTCGAAGGGGAAGTAAAAATCGCTTTCCATCGATATGGGTACGTGGAAATCTTCTATTGCTCGTCGGTCTTTTTTTGTAGGACGCCCTGTACCTTTTGCTCGATCAATAAAGCCACTGATGCGACTCAACTCGAGTATTTCATATTGTTCGGGCGCAGTGATATTTTCCAGGACGTCTGGCAGCAATTTTGCCCCCACACGTTTTTCGATAGTTTGTTTCACCTGAAAAGTGTAGGTAATAGGTGGTTTTCTTACCCCTACCTTATCCCCTACTTTCACACATCTTGATGCTTTCACATTGGCGCCGTTGATACTGATGCGTCCGTTCTTGCAGGCATCAGCTGCCAGGGTGCGCGTCTTGTAGATACGTGCTGCCCACAGCCATTTGTCTATTCTTGCTTCCCCTGGATTACTCATTTTTTGTTGAAATGATTCATGGTAAACTGTATACCGCTCAATGCAAAGCTTTTGATCATCTCTGCAGCCACCTCGAGTCGTTCGGGCATTGCCGCCAAGTCTTCTGCCGAGAATTTGCCAAGGACAAAATCCACCTGTCCGCCTCGTGGGAAGTCGTTGCCTATACCAAAGCGTAAGCGGGCATATTGTTGAGTCCCCAGGGTTTGGGTGACATGACGCAATCCGTTGTGGCCGGCTTCACTGCCACCGGGCTTCATGCGCAATGCGCCAAAGGGGAGGGATAGGTCGTCTACGACCACCAGCACACGCTCCAGGTCTATTTTCTTTTCCTTCATCCAATATCTCACGGCATTGCCCGACAAGTTCATATACGTTGATGGTTTCAGCAGGATGAGGTTTTGATTTTTCACTTTCATTTCGGTCACGAATCCGTATCGTTTGTCCTGAAAAGTCACACCAGCAGTTTCTGCCATCGCGTCTAACACGGTGAAGCCGATGTTGTGTCTTGTACCAGCGTATTCGCTTCCTATATTGCCCAGACCTACTATCAGATGATTCATATCGTTGGCGTCAGTATTTTGTTGTTTGGAAAAGATTTTTAGTAGTTTGTCGAGAAAGTTCATCTTGACGTTTTTAGATAAAAAGAGAAAGAATGGAAGTTGAGCGCCCTTGGGATAGTGCGTTCGTCTCCCATTCTTTCTGTATGATTTCTGCTAAATGCTATTATTTGCCCTTTGCAGCAGCAGCCATAGCACCCATAGCAGCACGAGTCATCTTAACAGTAACTACGATTACCTCCTTTGGAGTAACGAGTTCAATACCTTCGTAAGAGAGGTCGCCTACCTTCAAAGACTTACCCAAACCGAGGCTTGTTACATCTACATCCAACTTTTCAGGGATTGCAGTGTAAGGTGCCTTAACGTTGATCTTGCGAACCATTGCCATCAACTTACCACCGGCACGTACACCTTCTGCGAGACCCTTAGGAGCGATAGGAATACCTACTACGATAGGACGATTTTCTACTACTTCATAGAAGTCTACGTGAAGCACGTTGTCCTTAACTGGGTGGCATTGCACTTCCTTAACGATAGCCTTGTGTTCTACACCGTCGAGGTTGATGTTTACGAGGTAAACGTGAGGAGTGAAGTAGATCTTGTCGATTTCCTTAGCGCTAACTACGAAGTGAGTAGCTTCGGGCAAACCGTTAGCATCACGCTTTTCTCCATAAAGTACGCAAGGTACGAGACCATTCTTGCGAACTTCCTTAGTTGCTTTCTTACCAACTACTTGGCGAGCAGAACCATTGATTGAAAATTCTCTCATTGTCTTTTTTTGTTTAAATTGTGTTACTCTAAATTAAGTTTTTATCGCTTAATTCGCCATCACACGTTGGTTTGTCTAAACCATACGTCGGACAAATCGGGTGCAAAATTACATTTATTTTTTAAATTACCAAAACACCTACAATTCTTTTTTGCAAAACAACAAAATATGTAGTATTTTTCCTACTTTTGCCAAGTATAACATTATCATCACAACAATGAATCTAAGAATATACTTTTTTATGCTCTTGTGCATCCTTTTAGGAACAGAAACAGATCTTTTCGCCCGGAAGCGGTCTGGCGAAATCCCCATCCTTGCTTGGTATAGCATTCCGCCCGGTGAAAATGCTACGGAGGAGCGCTACCGCGAACTGAAGGATTGTGGATTCAATTATTCCTTCTCACTTATTTATACAAAGAAGGATGCCCTGCGTGCTCTGGACTTGTGTCGCAAAGTGGGTATGAAATCTATCTTCATGTGCCCCGAACTGAAATCAGAAACAGAGGCGACGGTGAAGCAGGTGCGTAGGCATCGTGCCCTGGGTGGCTATTTCCTGAGAGACGAGCCCCAGAATGCAGATCTCGAAGAGTTGGGCAAATGGGCACGCAGAGTGGAAGCAGCAGATACAAAGCACCCGTGCTACTTGAACCTGCAACCCAGTTGGGCATTTAGCAAGTCTGGGTACGAGGAGCACCTACGATTGTTTGACAAGCAGGTGAATCTCCCCTTACTTTCCTTTGACCATTATCCGCTCTTGAGTAAGGGCAAGGAGATCTTTGTGCGTGCTGAATTCTACGAGAACTTGGAGATGATTTCTGCAGAATCTCGTCGCACAGGGAAACCCTTTTGGGCTTTCGCACTGAGTACGGCTCACATGGAATATCCCGTACCCACGAAGGGACATATTCGTCTGCAGATGTATAGCAACTTGCTCTATGGCGCACAGGGCTTGCAGTATTTCACCTATTGGAATCCTTCGACCGAGACTTGGGACTTTCATCAGGCGCCAATCACTGAGCAAGGGTTGCGCAGTAGGGTCTACGAGGAGGTGCGTACGCTGAATCAAGAAATTCAATGCTGGGCGAAAGTGTTCCTGGGCTGCCGTGTCGAGGGTGTCTCGCATTTGGGCAACAAGATTCCACAGGGGACAAAACGTCTGACGACTTTACCCCCTAATTTCCTAAAGATCGATAGCCGTGGCCAAAGCGCAATGGTTTCGCAATTGACCAACGAGGGACGCCACTACGTGATTGTCCAAAATACCCATCCCACAGAGGGTCTTTGCATAGATATTTTGACCAACGACAAGGTGCAGCGCTTACGCCAAGATGGCACAGTGGTGCAAGCATCACGCTACGAAGCCGAACATTACCTGGAGCCTGGTATGATCGAGGTATATTATTGGTAGGAGAGTTGAGAGATGAATGTTGAGAGTTGAGGGATGAATGTTGAGAGTTGAGGGATGAACGATAAAAGATAAACGTTGGACGAGTGAGGGGTAAGCGTTGATAAAAAATCGTTGATAAAAAAGTAGAGAGGGGTCTTCTTCAGCAATGAAAGAAGGCCCCTCTCTGTGTATAGGTTTAGGTGTGTTTGTCGTAAGGTTAGAACATCACCTTTTTGCCGCTTGATGTGATATACACGCCGTTTTGTGGTTGTGTGGTCATCTTGCCTGCCAAGTCGTAGTAGTGACCATCCTTTGCTTCATCCATTTCTACGCCGGCAATACCTGTGCCATCCGAAGCAAAGTCAATCACTACAGATGCAGGGAAGATACGTTCGGGATCGTAGAAGGTAGCCAGACTGTTGGCCATATCCTGCACAGTAGGTTGCAACATACCATTGAAGAGGACTTTGCCGTTAGCTGTGATCTTCACAGGCTGATTGAAATCTACAAGTTTGGGAGAAAGATAGAGACGGATCTTACCCTTATTCAAATTAGCATAGAACTTTTTGAAAAATTTGTCGATACCATTTTCAGTTTCTGTACAGTTGTACACCGTCTTCTTCGAAGCGAGTGTAATCTCGTTGCCCTCGATGTCCATGAAGTAAGTAATACGATAAGTATCAAACTCGCCGCGTGGATCTTCCTCAACACAGATATTAGCAAAGCCCTTTCTGTAGATACCATCCATTTCAAAGTTTTCCCAGATCACATGTTTGGGCTGAGGATTGCGGGTATATTGTGCCAACCAAGGCGTGGTCTTAGTATAATCAATTTGGTGTCCTTTACCTGGGATCAATTCGATGTGGTGTACAAAACCATCAGGATATTTCTTCTGAGCTGCTTCAAAGGCGTCCTTGGTTGCTTGTGTCAATTCGTTGCGGAAGAAGCCTGTATCGTCGGCACCTGTGCGGAAGTTGAACGCCAAGTTGCGGCAGTTTTCAACGGGCGCGTTCTTCAGGGGTTCGCCACCTGCCATCGGACCAGCACCAGCTAGATAGTCGCCGTAGTATGATGCCAAGCGTTGGCTACCATACCCCCCCTCGGAGATACCAAAGAAATAGATGCGGTTGGGGTCGATATCACCTGTCAGATAGAGTTGGCGTAGCATCTTTTCCCAAGCCCATTGCTTCGCCTTTTGCCACCAGCGGTAGTAATCTCCTGTATTTGGGATTTGAGGAATAAAGTAAACCGAAGGACCATCTTCAAAACTATTGCCAAATTTGATACCATTAGCCCATTCATTATTCTTATCACCTGAGCCATGCAGATAGAGGAACAAGGGATAACCAGCTTCGGGGCGAGCACCCTTTTTGCCATAGTAATAGTTCATCACTGCATTGTATTCGAGTTTTGCGGGCAATGTCCAACTGCTATTTTTCTTCAGGCTCAGTTCGTCCAGGGGAATCAAGCGTTCTTCGTCGAAGGCCTCGTTGGCTTTGGCCCATGCCTGCCATACGGCTTGTTGCTGTGCTTCGATTTGTGAGAATTCTACGGGGATGTTTTGCGAGAAAGCCTCTTCGCTACCATTGAGGCGTGCCGAGAAATAATTGATCAAAGCCTCGTCATCTCCAGCGGCAGATGCTGGTGTCGCCATAGCGCAGAGTGCACACGCCGCAAAGGCATATTTTGCTGCAGCAGTCCATGTGCGGCGTAGTGTAAGTTGTACCATACGTCAAGTGTTTTGATGTTTATTTTTTATATGTAATATTATCTATATGTAAAGCAAGAAAACTGTTTCTCGCCAATGCTATTGGAGCAAAATCGCAGTTTTCCCGTACAAAGATACATCTTGCTGTGCAAATAAGATGATTTTTAACGCTTTTTTTAGTTTTCATTGCTTTTTATTAGACTTCTCATCATTTCTTTAACCACACATTCCACTTCGCTATTCAAAAAATCAGATGCAACACTTTGTCAAGCCCTACCGTTGTCGTATCTTCGCAGGCGAATATCACAGTGACATTATACTGAGTCCACCCCTAAACAGCTAATAATATAAATATAAAGGAATAATATTGATGGAAATTTTATGGTTAGTATTAGGCGGCATTTTTGCCGTTGTAGGTTTGTTGGGCACAGTGCTCCCCGTATTACCAGGAGCACCTCTGGCATACGCCACTCTGTGGATGATGTGGTTAGCTGACCCAACAAGTGTGTCAGTCACCAGTTTTGTGGTGATGGGTATATTAATGGTTATTCTTACCATATTGGACTATGTTGCTCCCATTTGGTTGACGCGGCGTGGCGGCGGGACTAAGTATGGAGAGCGAGGTGCCACCATTGGTCTCGTCGTAGGGTTGTTTTTGGGACCACTGGGCATCATCTTCGGTCCTTTTGTGGGCGCATTGATCGGTGAGTTGTTGGCAAAGACCCCCAGAGACCAAGCCATCAAGGTTGCGTTCATGTCATTTGCAGCCTTTCTATTGACCACAGGGCTAAAGTTGATCTATTGTCTCTCTATTATATGGATGTTTGTCGCATCATTTTTCAATTGATTGCTGAAGGAATAGCATCTACATACTATTACAAAAAACGAGAGCGCACCTTGACGATGCGCTCTCGTTTTTTATATAAACAAGTTCTAATTAGAGGCTAACTTTCTTTACAAAGACATCATTACCCTTTACCACGCGAACTACATAGTTGCCAGCGTTCAGTGCCACGAATGTCTTGCCTTGTACTGCTTGTTGAGCAACGAGTGCACCAGCTGCAGTATAAACATTGACTGTAGCATTGTCTGCAGAAACTTGAACGCCGCCTGCTACAACATCCACCTTAGCTGATGCGAGAGGAGCAGTAGCACTTTCTACAGCAGTCACGTTCTTCATCGCTACTTGCTTAGCATTGACGATTTCGCCAGTACCCTTGTCCACGAGAAGAGCAACCAAATGGCATTTGCTCAAATCCTTGATATTTGTAGGCAAAGCAAATTCGTAAGTATGGCTCAACTTGTCACCAGCACTGAACTTACCGCTCAAACTACCTGCGATACCGAGGATGTCTTCAGCATGTCGCGCTACGTGATCAAAGTCTACCTCGATGTAAGATCCCATCGAAGTCAAATGCTTCAAGTAGGGATCTGAAGTATATTGACTATTGCCCGAGAAGTAGTTGCTTTGGAGATAATCCTTACGTTGAGAAGCAGGCAGATCCTTACCATTCACACCATCTTCTGTAATCACGTATGAGAAGCAATAGGGAGCATCTTTCAGATTGCAATCAATAGAGAATGTAGCCGAAGCTGTAACCTTCACCTTGCCTGCTTCGCGATCAATTTCTGCACCTTCGATATCCACAGCAGCTTCTGTCAAAGTATACATCATAGGCAGAATGTTGTTGTCAATACCAAAAGGCGTGCCATTAGTGCTGCCATAGTAAGGGTCTACTTGCTTCATACGATTCAATACAGAACCAGGGAATCCACCGCTATAGCTTGCGAGCAAATCATTAAAGGCTGCTTCTTGCATGATATCATTGGCGTGTACAGCAATAGGGATAAAGTTGTCAGGATATTCTTCTACCAACTTTTCCATACCGACCATACCACGTGGACACCATCCGCACCAAGCACCAGTATACTCTTCCATCACAACCATACGGTCTACGGTCTTGTCTGGGTCAATAGCAGTGATACTACCTTCTGCTACATTTTCTTCAGTCAAACTTTCGCCGTTGATGCTTGTGATTTCTACGTTGAGGGGAATACGTTGAGCTGTTTCAATAGCATCAATCTTGCCAGAGAAACTTGCACTACCCAAGAAGCGGATGCTACCGCCTGTAGTACCACTTGCTGTCTTGTCGCCCATAGTATAATTGTAGGCCACGTCTTTCACTGGTGTGCAACCATAGTTGGCCAAGGTGAAATTCAGATTTGCACCGTTTCCCATTTCCACTTTCGAGTGAGACACACCCAAGATTTGGATATCATTTTCCAAGAAACCACCTTCACCTTCAGTCACGCAGTAGATAGGCAGAGCGATATAACCGCCCTTCCAGCCCTTCAGTGGCATAGAACTATAGTTGTAGACCGCTTGACCGAGCGAGCTGTCGTTGTACAACCACGTCAAGTCGCGAGCACAGGGCACAATGACTGATGAATATTGCACACCAGCCTTATAAAAGAGGGTATAACCCACCTGCAAGTCGCGCACCTGGTCCACAGTCCAGTCACAAGGGATGCTCAGCAGTGCGAAGTCCTGATAGGTACCCGTAGCACTTGCCATCCACAATTGTTCGCCAGTGTTAGCATCGATAATCCAGAAGGTTGGATCATTACCCTTAGTGGGCAAAATCAGTTGCATTTCTGTCACCTTGTTTCCAACGAAACGTGACACGACGTCTGCTGGGACGACGGTGCTGTATTCCAGATAAGTGTCCTGTGCAAAGGAATTCCAGTTCAGGGTATAAAATGCTGAATCCATAGGAACAGTGGTCATCCACTTAGGTTCCTGCACCTTGTTGGAGGGCGTACGCATATCGCGCACCATCTTTCGCAATTCAGGCAATTCGCTAGTCACCGCCTTCAAGTCAGCCGTACGCAGGGGGTTGGAAGCCACCTGCTGCGCCACAGACACTGCACTCACTCCACAGAGCAATGCAGAGAGAACGAGTAATTTTTTGAGTCTCATAAGCTATTTATTTTTTATGTTTAAGGAATTATTTACTCGGGAGGTTTTGACAATAGTTAGTTAATTCGTGCCCAAAAGTAATTTATTTTTAGCAAATATCACCTTTTCTTTTGCAAAAAATACAAAACACGATGCTATTTTATCAAATTGTCATAAAAAAAGAAGTGGAAATTGACATTTGCGCACAAATATCATTCCCACTTTTCTCCTTGTGACTCCGTTGGGATTCAAACCCAAGACCTTCAGAACCGGAATCTGACGCTCTATTCAGCTAAGCTACGGAGCCGTTTGCGCTGCGAAATTACGAAAAGACCAGAGAATAGGCAAATTTAGACCCTGCAAATTTACATTTATCCCGATGCGGGGTATCAGTAACCTTATCCCGCCGTACTATACCATGGAAGAAAATCCTCGCCAATAGGGCAAAAATTAAAAAGGGCCAGGGAAAAAGGAGCAAAAAAAACCAAGACCTTTTTTAAATTCCGCAACGGATAATTCAAAAAAGGTCTTGTTTTTTTTCACAAGGTCTTGATTTATTAAAATCGGGATTTTCCCGATGTAAAATATCAGGTCTGTGGCACTTCCTCTACTGCAAACTTGTGTGGATATTTACCCTTGAAGGGGCGATAGTATTCCATGATTTCTCGCATATCGGCATCAATGTCGCCTGTGGGAACGAGGACTTTGTGGCAGACCACTTTCTTCTGCTCAAAATCCATAGCATAGAGCATAATGG
This sequence comes from Alloprevotella sp., assembly GCA_045630125.1. Classification (GTDB taxonomy): domain Bacteria; phylum Bacteroidota; class Bacteroidia; order Bacteroidales; family Bacteroidaceae; genus Alloprevotella. The sequence goes on from JAZQSL010000044.1 coordinate 47,567, forward strand.
GTAGTTTGGCCTTGAGCGCGATGTAATAGAAACCACGCTTCCAGGTGTGGGTGAGCGAGCGGGTTCCTTCGGGTGTGATGGCCAATTCGAAGCGGTCGCTCTGCAAGGCACGCTCTGCCAGCTGGTCGGTGAGACTGGTTTTGCGACTGCGCTCTACGGGCACACCACCGATGGCACGGAAAAATTTGCCCAGGGGCCAAAAGAACCATTCCTTTTTCATCAGAAAACCTGCTCGGCGTCCAATGCTGGTGTAGTAGAGCTGGGCAATGATGAAATCCCAGTTGCTGGTGTGGGGCGCTACGCAGATGATACACTTGTCATGGTGTGGCACGCTGACGTCTACGGTCCAGCCCATCATGCGGTGAAATATGTAACGAGACAGTTTTTGTAACATAGTAATCATTTAGGAGAGTCATCACAAGTGAAAAGGGCGGAGTATGCAGCCCGGCCACATATCCCGCACCCTTTTTATTTATCGTCAATGAGTCTGTTCGACTATTGGAAATCTCGGCTTACGCTTCTACAATCTTTTGACTGATTGCTTCGGCCTTTGCTGAAAATTCTTCGCGCAGTTTAGCATAGAATTTCTTCACACTGCCTTTTTCTGTGTGGCTGACTCTTGACACGTATTCACTTCTGAGGTTGATGATTTCCAACATTGTTTGGTTGAGCAAATCCTCATTACAAGTGTCACACATCTTCAGTACTACGCAGTCTGCAAAGAGTTCGCCACAGATATAATTCAATTCTTTTTTCAGTTGTCTTCTGCTTGCCATAATCTTATATTTATATTATCTACAAAATGTTAGTTTATTCGTCTTTCTTGATGATCTCCATGCCCTTCAGAATAGCTTGTTCATTCATTGGCAGGAGGTGGTGGTGGCGTTCGGGCAAAGATTTCTTCAAAGCCTTCATCACGCTTTCAAGGGACACGATGGGATGCAATTTCAACAGACCGCCCAGGACGAACATATTGAAACATTTCATCATCTTCATCTCTGCTGCTGTCTCCATCGCTGTGATGTGATGTGCAGCTATATCCTCGCGTGTAGGAGGGTTGAGGATGCCGAAATTGTCATAGATCAAAGTGCCACCAGGTTTCACTTTGGGTTGGAATTTATCCAGCGAAGGTTGATTGAGTACTATCGCGGTGTCGTAGCTACTGAGGATGGGCGAACTGATACGTTCGTCGCTCACGATTACGGTAACGTTGGCAGTACCGCCACGTTGTTCTGGGCCGTATGCAGGCATCCAAGTCACTTCTTTGCCTTCCATCAATCCTGCGTAGGCAAGGATTTTACCCATAGACAAAACGCCCTGTCCGCCAAAACCTGCTATAATTATTTCTTGCTTCATGGTGCTTACAATTTTACGGGTTCACGATTGACTTCTGTATCTTTCAAATCGCCTACGTGGTAGTGTGCAAACATGTGTTGCTCCATCCATGCGTTGGCTTTCTCGGGTGTCATCTTCCAGCCCGAAGAACATGTGCCGACGATTTCGACAAGGTTTGAGCCTTTGCCTGCCATTGAATTTTCGAACGCCTTGCGGATGGCCTTCTTCGCTTTGCGGATGGCGGGCACAGAGTGTACGCTCTGACGAGTGACGTATGCTGTACCATCCAGTTGAGCAGCCAATTCGGTCATCTTGATGGGGTAACCGTGCAAGTCGGCTTGTCTGCCATCGGGGCAGGTAGCTGTCTTCATACCAAGGAGTGTGGTGGGCGCCATCTGACCTCCTGTCATACCATAAATGGCATTGTTGACGAAGATGATGGTGATATTTTCGCCGCGGTTCAATGCGTGAATGGCTTCGGCGGTACCGATACAGCCTAAGTCGCCGTCGCCCTGGTAGGTGAACACCAGGCGGTCGGGCCATAGACGCTTGCTAGCCGTAGCTACGGCTGGTGCACGTCCGTGGGCAGCTTCTTGCCAGTCGATGTCTATATATCTGTAGGCAAATACAGCACAGCCGACAGGGCTCACACCGATTGTCTTTTCAGCCATACCCATTTCTTCGATCACCTCGGCTATGAGTTTGTGCACGACGCCATGTGAACAGCCTGGGCAATAGTGCATCGTTTGGTCGTTGAGCAAGGCTGGCTTGCTGTGCACCAAATTTTCTGGGCAGACGATATTTTGCAATTCTTCGTTCTGCTGAGGTGCAGTGTTATTATTTAATTCGCTCATGACTTTTTATATTATTGTTTGAATAAATGCTTTGAAAAACGTCACCTTGATTCATTTCTCTTTCCCCTACCCTATACATATTTATATATAGGTGTGAAAGCATATATCAAGACCTTCTGCGGCTCCGGTCAAATCTGGATTTTCGAGGTTGATTGAGAGATGCGGGCATACGAAGCATGGCTTCGGCAAACTTTACCAATACAGCAATTATACCTACGACATATCCCCAATTAGAGGTTTCTTCTTGCATCATCCCAAGACCTATGCCAATCATTGCCACGATGGCTAGTAGCATAAATACGATATTGAGCATATTGCGCAGACGCAATAGCTTGCGCGCGCGGTCTGCTTCAGCCATTCTTTGACGTTCCTGCAGGGAGGTTTGTATTTCGTTATTCTCAGCAGTCATTTCACTTTTTTATGTTTAAGATTGTTTCTCGGGCGAGTCTTATTTCACCAATTTTTCAACCAATGCGTTCACCACTTCTTCGGGATCGGGCACGATGCCACCGAGGCGTCCGAAGTGTGCGACAGGGATTTGGCTTTCGACAGCAGCACGTACGTCGAACACCATTTGTCCAGCATTGATTTCCATGGTCAGCACACCCTTCATCGTCTTGGAAATTTCACGAATCTCTGCTTCGGGGAAAGGCCATAAAGTGATGGGGCGGAACAATCCCACCTTGATACCACGTTCGCGTGCCAGGCTCATTGCTTTCTCAGAGATACGAGCTGCCGAACCAAAGGCTACGATCAAGTAGTCGGCATCTTCGCAGCCTACAGTCTCATAGCGCACTTCATTTTCGGCGATTTTCTTAAACTTCGCTTGGAGTTGCAGATTTTTCTTTTCCATTTCCACGGGATCCAGTTCGAGCGAAGTCACGACATTCACACCACGTTGTTTCAAGCCGTTGCCATTTGAAGCCCAGGGGCATTCTGCTACCAATTCAGCTTCGGTACGGCGAGGCTTATATGGGGGCAAAACGACTTTTTCCATCATCTGACCAATCACACCGTCTGTCAAAATCATCACTGGCGTACGATATTTGAAAGCAAGTTCAAATGCCTGATCAACGAAGTCTGCCATTTCCTGCACAGAGTTTGGTGCCAGCACGATCACGTTATAGTCGCCATTACCACCACCACGTGTTGCTTGATTGTAGTCACTTTGCGAAGGCTGGATAGTACCCAGACCGGGACCACCACGTTGCACATTGACGATCACACCAGGCACTTCGGCACCTGCCATATAGCTGATGCCTTCTTGCATTAGGGCGATACCTACGCTGGCTGATGAGGTCATCACGCGCTTACCTGTACCACCGCCACCATAAAGCATATTGATGGCTGCGACTTCGCTTTCTGCCTGCAACACTACCATGCCTGTCGTTTCCCAGGGTTTAAGTTCGGCGAGGGTTTCGAGCACTTCGCTTTGGGGCGTGATTGGGTAACCGAAATAGCCATCACATCCGCAGCGCACGGCAGCGTGTGCAATGGCTTCGTTGCCCTTCATCAGGACCACTTCGCGTTCTTCCTCGACGGGCACATTGTTCACCAATGGCGCTACGCCCGACACGATTTCCACCTTGTCTGCCACCACTGCGGGTTTGGCTGTGGCAGGCTTTGTCTTATACACCGAGATACAACCGTCGGGGCAGACGATTGCACAAGAGGAACAACCGATACAACTGTCGGGTTGTGCCATGTAGGAATAGACATATCCCTTGTGATTGACCTCATTTGTAGTCAATGCCAACGTCTGCGTAGGGCAGGCTACAACACAGAGGTTGCATCCTTTACATCTGTCGACATCCACTACTACTGCACCTTTTATTTTGCTCATCGCATTTAGGTTTTATAGGGTTATTTTTTTGTTGCATCACTCCTTGATCAGAGCGAACGAATTATCTTTTGGGGGACCAAAGACCTGTTACGGATTGTACATATCCTTGTGATAAAAGTTCAAGATTTCTTCGATCATACTACACGAGTCCGAGGCTGGCCCATTTGGATCGAGTTCTGCCGAGCGCCGGAAATTTTCCAGACTGCCCGACCAATCTGAGCGCTTCATACAGATTCTGCCTTTCAAGTAATACAGATGCGCTACATCTTTGCCTTGTGCCAAAGCCGCATCTACTAGGCATTCTGATTGGTCGACATGCCCAGCATTCAAGAGTTCTTCAGCTTGCAGTAAATCGGTATTTAGCATTTTTATTGTCTATGGTCGTAGCAAATTTACATTTTTATCTTTATCCGCCATATTATCTATTAAAAAAAGTTGGCGTTTTTTGAGAAAAAAGATGACAAATGCACAAAAAAGGGGGGAATCCAACACCAAAAATGGCGCATCTCCCTCCCATTAGAATTTATTCTCATGTACACTTATATCAGTGGTATATTCATCGCTCTGCATTCCGCTTTCATTTCCGCAGGCCAAATGCTTGACTGGATCTCGCCTATATGCGCTTTTTTCAGATAGAGCATACATAGCCGGGATTGTCCTATCCCGCCGCCTATACTCAGGGGCAATGTGCCATCGAGCAATCGACGATGAAAATAGAGCTGGGCACGGTCCTCCTGACCAGCCAAATGCAATTGATGCAACAGCGCAGTGCGGTCCACGCGTATGCCCATCGAGGAAATTTCCACTGCACAGCCAAGCACATCATACCACACGAGCAAATCACCATTAAGGCCAGGCAGGCCGTCCTCGCCCTTTGTAGAATAATCATCGTAGTCTGGTGCTCTCAGGTCATGTGGCACACCATCTGCCAACGCGCCACCGATACCTATTATAAATACGGCGCCATATTCCCGGGCGATCTTTTCTTCACGTGCTTTGGGGGTCAAGTCGGGGTAGAGTTGGCGCAGCGTTTCGGCATGTATAAACTTGACTTTCTCTGGCAGAAATGGTGCTAAACGGGGGAAACGTTCACAAATCAGAAATTCCGTGCGAAGCATAGCAGCATAGATACATTCCACTATTTCACACAGGAAATCGACGTTGCGATCCTCTGCACGAATTACCCGTTCCCAATCCCATTGGTCCACATAGAGCGAGTGCAGGTTGCCCAGCTCCTCGTCTGCCCTAATCGCATTCATATCCGTATAGATGCCATAACCAGGTTTTACATTGTATTCAGCCAGAGTAAGGCGCTTCCATTTTGCCAACGAGTGCACCACCTCGGCGGTAGCATTATCCATATCTTTAATAGGAAATGACACCGGGCGCTCTTTGCCGCTCAAATCATCATTAAGCCCCAGCCCACGCTGCACAAACAGCGGGCCTGTCACACGGCGCAAGCGCAGACCTGTCGACAGATTTTCTTGGAAGAAATCCTTGATCAACTTTATACCTTGTTCTGTTTCACTGCTATTCAACAAGGGGGAATAGGATGAGGGTATTATCAAATAACTCATAAACACGATTGTTTAAATGCTGCCCAAAGGCAATCTGCCATAAACATACTTTACAACAACTAGCTGCTCTGTGCAAAGTTAAAACAAATTAGCCGAATGATGAGTTTTTCTAGATTTTATTATTCAGAGGACGCAACTAATTACCTAACCTTAAAACAAAATTGTTCTCAAACTAAAATATCCACATTTCACAAAAACATCCCCCCGTAAACCTCCCAATCATACAGCAAAGATGTCAGACCTCATGGCATCTTCACATTATTTCCACCCCATCTTGCACACTCTACTTCGCAAGTGAAGAAACAGTACAGAAGAAATCACAAAATTCTTTGAGTTTCATTTTGTTCTTCGCTCGTCATGTACTAACTTTGCAGACAAAATCAAAAAAGACTAAAAACGATGTCAGAAAGTAAGAAAATTAAGACAGCCCTTGTATCTGTATTTCACAAGGATGGATTGGACGAACTGCTCGCTCAATTGCATGAAAATGGTGTACAATTCCTCTCTACAGGTGGTACGCAAACGTTTATAGAATCTCTCGGTTATCCCTGTCAAAAGGTGGAAGATGTAACCACATATCCATCTATCTTAGGTGGTCGCGTCAAAACGCTTCATCCCAAGGTATTTGGTGGCATCCTGGGCCGTCGCGACTTAGAAAGTGACCGCGAGCAAATGGCGCAATATGAAATCCCCGAAATCGACCTCGTAATCGTGGACCTCTATCCATTTGAACAAACTGTGGCTTCGGGCGCAAGCGAAGCTGACATTATCGAAAAGATTGACATAGGTGGTATCTCGCTGATCCGCGCTGGCGCAAAAAACTTCAATGACGTAGTAATCGTACCATCAAAGGCAGAGTACAGCAAACTGCTTGATATCGTCAAGGCTCAAGGCGCAGCGACTACATTGGAACAACGCAAGGATTTTGCAACTTGTGCATTTGGTGTATCAAGTCACTATGACACTGCTATCCACAATTGGTTTAAGAAATAATCTTTTACCTAAGCGTCAGTTTATGACTGCACTGAAATTCTAACTCCCCAAAAACAGACCTTAGAAAATAATGGGTATTTTTTCAAACTTTTTCTCATTCACCCAAGAAGTAGCTATTGACTTGGGTACAGCAAACACGGTGATTATTTGCGGCGACGAGATCGTTGTAAATGAACCTTCTGTAGTAGCACTGGACCGCAACACTGACAAGATGATCGCCGTGGGTAGCCAGGCTAAATTGATGTACGAAAAAACGAACGATAAGATTCGCGTGATCCGCCCCTTGCAGGAAGGTGTGATTGCTGACTTTAATGCGACAGAGCAGATGTTGCGCGGACTCATCAAGATGGTGCATCGCGGACACAGACATTTGTTTTCGCCCTCGCTCCGCATGGTGATTGGTGTGCCCAGTGGTGCTACAGACGTAGAACTTCGCACCGTCCGCGACTCGGCTGAACACGCTGGTGGTCGCGACGTATTCTTGCTGTTCGAGCCTATGGCAGCTGCCATCGGTATCGGCATCGACGTGACCAAACCCGAAGGCAATATGATCGTAGATATAGGTGGAGGTACCACAGAAATCGCTGTGATCTCGATGGGTGGTATCGTATCTAACAACTCTATCAAGATGGCAGGTGACGACTTCACTGCTGACATCCAGGACTACATGAGCCGTCAGCACAACGTGCGCGTGAGTGAACGTATGGCAGAACGCATCAAGATTAATGTAGGAGCAGCACTGACAGATTTGGGCAACAATGCACCCGAAGATTATGTGGTGAATGGTCCCAACCGCATTACAGCTATGCCAATGAAGGTGCCTGTATGTTACCAAGAAATTGCACACTGCTTGGAAAAATCTATTGCGAAGATTGAGCAGGCGGTGATCACAGCGCTTGAAAATACACCTCCCGAACTCTATGCAGACATTGTGGAAAATGGTATTTACCTGACTGGTGGTGGTGCGTTGCTCCGAGGCCTTGACAAACGCCTGTATGACAAAATCAAGATCCCATTCCACGTTGCAGAAGACCCCCTACTCTGTGTTGCTAAGGGTACGGGCATTGCGCTGAAGAATATTGAAAAATATAATTTCCTGAAAAGATAATAACATCATCCTACTCACCTCCCCCACACCAGGGGGAGGAATTTTTGTTTGCTGAAGTATGTACCACATCTTAGAGTTTCTCAGAAAATACTACTACATCCTGATATTCATTGTGCTCGAAATCATTAGTTTTTGGGCATTGTTTCGTTTCAACAATTATCAGGGCAGTGTGTGGTTGACTTCAGCCAATTCTACGACAGCCAAAATCAATCGTCTCTATTATGACATTGCCACCTATTGGCACTTGGGCGAAGTGAATCGAAAGCTGACATCAGAAAATCTGCGTTTACAACAAGAAGCACATGCCCTGCGCGAAGCCTTGCTTGATCAAAAGGTAGAGGGTACTTTCCTGGATAGCATCACCCGTACTTCTATCAGCGGTTATCAATATATAGATGCAAAAGTCATTGTCAATTCGGATGGCAAAAAGAACAATTATATAGTCATTGACAAAGGCGCTAACGATGGCATCACAAGAGATATGGGGGTGATTTGCGGTAATGGTGTAGTCGGCATTGTATGTATAACAGGGCCTCGATATTCGCTCGTCACGCCAATCATCAACAAGCATTCCAATATCAGTTGTCGCATCAGAGGAGAAAGGCACTTTGGCACTTTGCAATGGGATGGCAAAGATTGTCGATATGTTTATCTGGACGAAATACCACGATATGCTAAAATCAAAAAAGGCAGTATTATTGAAACGAGTGGCCACTCGTCGGTATTCCCTCCTGGACTTTATGTAGGAAAAGTAAATAGTGTGAACGACTCACCCGATGGACAATCTTTCAGACTCAAGGTAGAGCTTGGAACAGACTTTCTCACTACGAGAGACGTAAATATCGTCGTTACGCCCTATAAAGCAGAAATTGACACGCTGCAATTGCATGCTAATAGAGCATATACGGATGAGCCATCATAAAGGCTGGGGGGAGGATCGTATCATACGGCTGCATGCCGCCAAAATAGGAGATGCCAACGCATGATTTCCACGACTGCGTACCCCATAAACATCTTGCAATAATTGCCTGGGCGACCGCAACAATCCCGCCCTATATCACCACCACCCTGCGACCCTCGACTCTTCCTATTAATTTATATAGGAAGACGCACGTTTATAAAACACTACCATAAGCCATGCTTCAAAAGACACTTTCACTGATTGGGCTGGGGATGTTGTTGACTCTCCTACAAGCCACACTATTCAATCATATTCACTTATTAGGCTATGCCATCCCCCTACCCTACGTCTATCTATTGATAAAATTCCCCAGCAACACCCCACGCATCGTATATCTCGTAACAGGTTTTCTGCTGGGCATGATTGTCGACATATTCTCTAATACGCCAGGCATGACAGCAGCTTCACTTTGTGCCATCGGCTTGGTCACGCCGTGGCTATTCAACGCATTTGCGCCAAAAGACCGAGGCGAGGAAATATTACATCCCTCCACACGCAGTATGGGCGCAAAGTCTTTCTATCTTTATGCTTTTTTTATCACGCTGTTGCACTGCATCATCTTCTTTTGTATCGAAACATTTACATTTTTCAATTTACAGGTACTCCTTCTGAAGATTATGTGTAGCACGGCATTGACCTTTGGCCTTATATTTGTCTTTGAACATCTGCATCCACGCCGTTCAAAGACCTCTTCATGACATAAAAAGAAGATAAACCACCAGGACCAACAATACATTTTATGGGTAGTTCAAAGCAATTCTCAAACAGAAGGTTTGTCATCGGAGGCATTGTTGCACTTATCATCATCATCTATATTGCACGCTTATTTTCCTTGCAAGTGATGAGCGACAAGTACAAAATATCTGCCGAATCTAATGCCTTATACAAAGAGATCATCTATCCCTCTCGTGGACAGGTGCTCGATCGCAATGGCGAACTATTAGTATACAATGAGCCTTCATACAACATCATGGTCGTGATGCAAGAGCAAGTGGGTGTCGACACTGCGGAGTTTTGCAAAATCATAGGCATCACACCTGAAGTTTATGTAGAAAAGATGGCAGAGATAAAAGCCAAACGCAATTACTCCAGATATACGCCACAAATATTCATGGCACAGATTCCTGCTGAAGAATTCTCGGTGATACGCGAGAAGTTGTCACGATTCAAAGGTTTCTCGTTTGAAAAACGCTCTTCAAGAAGATATGCCACGCCTCATGCCGCACACATATTGGGCGACGTAGGCGAAGTGAATGAGAAAGAAATAGCCAACGACGAATACTATAAGAATGGTGACATCATCGGCAAACTGGGGATTGAGCGCTCGTACGAGAAGCAATTGCGCGGCCAAAAGGGCATGAAGGTTCTACTACGAGATGTGCGTGGCAGAATCAAGGGCAGATTTGAAGAGGGGAAACACGACAAGCAGGCAGTGCCAGGCAGCGACATTACGTTGACCATCGATATGAAGTTGCAAGCACTTGCCGAACGCTTACTCGAGGGGAAGGTAGGTTCTATAGTTGCCATCGAACCCAAGACTGGCGAAGTGCTATGCATGGCCTCTTCACCTACATACGACCCCAATCTGCTTGTAGGAAGAGATCGTGGGAAAAACCATCAAGCACTCAAACAAAATCCCCGAAAGCCTATGCTCAATCGTGCAGTGATGGGCACCTACCCTCCTGGCTCTACCTTCAAAATCACACAGACACTCATTGGATTGCAAGAAGGCATCATCACTCCTGAGATGAGATTTCCTTGTAGTCGAGGGTTCAATTACAAAGGGCTTCATGTCGGTTGCCACGACCACGCTGCTCCAATTGCCCTGGTACCTGCTATTGCCACATCGTGCAATTCCTACTTCTGCTGGAATCTCTACCGCATGTTTGATGACAGGACAAAGTATAAGACGGTGCAGGAAGGCATGACACGCTGGAAGGATCACCTCGTCGCCATGGGATATGGCTACAAATTGGGCATAGACCTGCCCAGCGAGGCAAGAGGTATGATCCCCAATGCCGACTATTACGACAAATATTTAGGAAAGAAATGGAATGGACTTACCGTCATCTCCATCTCTATCGGACAGGGCGAAGTCACCTCAACACCACTCCAGATTGCCAACCTTGGTGCAATGGTGGCCAATCGTGGATACTTCTACACTCCACATGTGGTCAAGAAAATCCAAGGGGGCGCACTCGACACACTCTACACCAAACCACGCCGCCCCATGATCGACGAGAAATGGTTCACCTATGCTGTCGATGGTATGCGTAGCGCTGTGACTGGGGGTACATGTAAGGGTGCCAACATTCCAGGGCTTGATGTCTGTGGCAAAACGGGTACTGCACAAAACCGTGGTCAAGACCACTCTGCATTTATGGGATTTGCCCCAAAAGACGACCCTCGCATCGCAGTTGCTGTATATATTGAGAATGGGGGATTTGGAGCTACATTTGCAGTACCTATTGGGGCACTAATTATCGAACAATATTTGAACGGCGCGCTCTCAAGCGGCAGCGAGGCCAGAGCCAATTCACTACAAGCACGTAAGATCAGTTATCCATTATATGACAAATAGTTTAGGCAAAAATCCACTTTTTCGAGCAGATTGGGTCATCATCCTCCTCTATATCTGCTTGCTCACCTTTGGATGGATCAGCATCTGTGGAGCAAGCTACGAGATGGGACAGACCGAACTACTGAGTTGGGGCACACGCACAGGCAAGCAACTTGTGTGGATTGCCTGCGCATCTTTTTTAGCCCTATTCCTTCTGCTGCTTGACGATCGCTATTTCGAGATCATTGCCAAGGTGCTCTATTGGGCTTTTATTTTGCTACTCTTTGTCACGCCGTTTATTGCTAAGGACATCAAGGGTTCACGCTCGTGGATCAGTTTCGGTGCCATCAACCTCCAACCTGCTGAATTTGCCAAATGTGCTACGGCATTAGCATTAGCCAAACTCTGTAGCACCTATGGTTTCGACATGACGCAGCGCCGCGATCTCATCCGTGCCATAGGTCTCATCTTGCTACCATTAGTACTCATCGTCATGCAGCGGGAAACGGGATCGGCACTTGTGTTTTTTGCATTCTCTCTGATGCTCTACCGCGAGGGCATGCCTGGCTGTTTCCTGTTCACGGCAGTGGCCATGATCTTTTATTTCGTCATTAGTATCCGATTTGGCACAGATATTATGCCTGGCACACTCACTTCGGTGGGCGAGTCTCTCGCATTGTTGTCCATTTGGATATTTACACTGGGCATGCTCCGTGTCTATCTGCCTCGCACAGGCCATGCTTTGCGTTTGTTCCTATGGGGAGCAGGCATCACAGGCCTGGCATTACTCTTTTCCAACTTTGTCGTCCCTTTCGACATCTCTTGGGTGCTTCTCGGTTGGTGTGTATTCATCGTGGCTTACCTTTTGTGGCACGCCCTTGATACACGCATCCTACGCTACCTGTATATCGCCATCTTCACATTGGGCTCTACGCTTTTCCTCTATAGCACCGACTATGCGCTCAACAAAGTCTTGCAGCCTCACCAGCAGACACGTATCCGTGTACTCTTGGGGGTAGAAGAAAACAATAGTGGAGCGGGCTATAATGTCAACCAAAGCCTCATCGCTATCGGCAGTGGTGGGTTGACAGGCAAGGGCTTTTTGGAAGGCACACAGACCAAGCTAAAATATGTACCCGAGCAAGACACAGACTTCATTTTCTGCACCGTTGGTGAAGAGGAGGGGTTCGTCGGTGGCACCATTGTCCTACTACTATTCTTAGGATTAATATGGCGGCTCATCTACCTATCCGAGCGTCAATCGACCACCTTTGGGCGCGTCTATGGCTACTGCGTGCTCAGCATATTCTTTTTTCACGTACTCGTCAATGTCGGTATGGTCATGGGGTTGATGCCCGTCATCGGTATCCCCTTGCCATTCTTTAGTTATGGCGGCTCATCGCTCTGGGGCTTCACGTTGCTACTATTCATATTCCTCCGCATTGATGTCGGAAACAAATTGCGTGACAGGGGTTGACCTCCTCTGCTTCCGCAAAGTTTTTACACACTTATACACACCATTACCCTATGCCTAAAGATACCAAAAGCACCACACGCGCCGCCCGATCCGAGCGCCGTGCACGATGGATGCGCATTGGCAGCGTCACGCTGATTTGTCTGCCCCTAATAGCAGTATTACTACTACTCAAAGCAGGGCGGCCCGCTTTGCCATCCATGCCCACCTCGACCCAGTCGGCAGATGGTGCATCTGCCAGTGGACGGATGGCGACGCCAGATACCTCCACCTCTATCGAACACCGAGCAATGGCAGCATCTGCCATAGCAGATACGACCTATCACACACCGACATCCCGCGAAATGATCGACCAAAGGACACCATCAAAATCAGGCACCGAGGATGGCTATTGGGATGGTTATTACGACGGCACTGCCCGCCAAAATGCCCGTCAGCATTTCAACGACAGCAGCGATTACGACCTCGCCACTCAACGCCACACTTATAGCACACACTATGCTGAGGGCTACGAACTGGGATACACCAATGGGGCACGCACGCCATAGGCGGCCAACGGGGCACGAGATCAGTTCTTTCACAGAGACAGAACGCCCATAAGGGGTTGGTTAAAGTTCGTCTCAAAAAAAAGTCTAATCTTTTTTCAAAAAGGTCTAATCTTTTTTGAAAAAGGTCTTGGTTTATTTCAAAAAGGTCTTGGTTTATTTCCAGAAGGCCTTAGATCATAAAATTGACATACGAAAAGTGGGACGAATTCGCCAACATAGAGACGATTCATCCCACTTTTTTATATCTACAAAAGGCTGTTATGCCATTTCCGTTTCGATAGCGTTGGTCAGGTCTATGAACTCCTCGACACTGAGTTGCTCAGGGCGCTTGGTGAGTAGCGGTTGAGCCAGGAAGTCGGCATGCGACTTGGTCACACCGCGCTCGCTATCCAACTGGGCAAACAGGGGACGCAGCGATACGCGTAGCATCTTGCGACGCTGGTTGAAGGTGCCCTTGACCACACGTTTGAGCAAGCGCTCGTCTGCCCCACATGCTTGGCGGTCGTTGCGTGTCATACGGATGACTGCACTCTGCACCTTGGGCGGTGGATTGAAGACGCCGGGAGCGACGGTGAAGAGGTAGTCTACGTCGTACCACAACTGTACCAGTACACTCAGGATGCCATAAGCTTTGCTACCTGGCGAGGCGGCCAGACGCTCTGCCACTTCCTTTTGAATCATACCCGTACAACAGGGGATCAATTCGCGATTGTCCAGCATCTTGAAGAAGATCTGGCTACTGATATTATAGGGGTAATTGCCCGTCAAGACAAACTGTCCGCCGTCGAAGGTGCGATCCAAGTGCATCTTGAGGAAATCGTCCTCTATGATATTATCTTCGAGCGAGGGAAAATTTTCGCGCAAGTAGGCCACACTTTCAAAGTCTATCTCTACGACTTTGACGGGGCGGTCTTTCTTTACTAAAAACTGGGTCATTACACCCATACCAGGGCCTACTTCCAACACGGGCAGGTCGGGACAAGCATCCACCGTATCTGCAATGGCACTGGCAATAGATAAATCCTTCAAAAAATGCTGTCCAAGAAATTTTTTAGGGCGTACTAACTTCATATCATTGTTTTTGTTTACCTTTGTACTGCTAAATTATGGCTCTGCCAAAGAGTAGTTTTCTTTTTGGCGATGTCAAAGATACACATATATTATTATATAGAACGAATACGTTGGCACAAATTCTCAAAAACATACTCAAGATTTTTCTGCCATTTGCCTTTGGCATAGGCATCTTGTGGTGGATGTACCGTGATACTGATTGGAATCACTTTGTCGACGCTATCTTTCACCAGATGCACTGGGGATGGATGGCTTTGTCCTTGCTTTTTGGCATTCTGCCCAGCATCATCCGCGCATTGCGCTGGCAAATTGCATTGGCACCACTCGACGAGCACCCCAGACGTCGCACCTGTATCAATTCGATATTCCTGTCGTACGCTTCGAGCCTTGTCGTGCCCCGCATCGGCGAGGTGACACGCTGCGGTACGTTGAAGAAGGGCGACGGCACATCGTTTACCAAATCCCTGGGAACGGTGGTGAGCGAGCGCATGGTGGACTCTTTGGTCATTGTCTTGCTGACGGTCATCGTTTTTATCAATCAGGCGCCCGTGCTCTTGAACTTTTTGACTGAATCGGGCACGGATATTGACAGCATTGTTCATCGTTTCACTGGCACAGGCTATTTGGTGACTATCCTTTGCGCCATTGCCATCGTCATCTTGGTATTGTGGTTGATAGCCCGCTTCAAGATTTTCAGCAAGGGCAAGGATATCATGCGCAATGTATGGGCGGGCATCACTTCGTTGAGATATATCAACAGGGCGCCACTCTATATTTTCTACTCCTTTGCCATTTGGATTTGCTACTACCTGCATTTCTACATTGCCTTCTTCTGTTTCGACTTCACATCACACATCGACCCCATCGCAGCCTTTCTGATATTCTGCGTCGGTTCGTTTGCGGTCCTTGTACCTACACCCAATGGTGCCGGTCCCTGGCACTTTGCGGTGAAGACGATGCTGGTGATCTATGGCGTGGCTGAACAAGATGCTATCCTCTTTGCCCTAGCCGTACACACGATACAGACGGCAGAGGTTATCCTGCTGGGTGTATATGGTTGGGCGGACTTTAATATGCAAAGTAAATTCCCGCGCCCTACTGCGAAGAAGACAGAAACTTTGTCTAACGATGAATCCAATTGAAATAAGTATAATACAAATAAACCCTAAATCCTAAAGACATGAGCGAAATCAAAAACTTACAACCCGAAGCGATTTGGAAAAACTTCTACTTGCTGACACAAGTACCTCGCCCCTCGGGACACCTCGAAAAGATACAAAAATTCCTGCTCGACTGGGCTGCAGAAAAAGGTGTTGAAGCGCACCAAGATGCTGCTGGAAATATCCTGATGTACAAGGCAGCAACGCCAGGTATGGAAGACTGCAAGGTAGTAACTCTGCAAGGCCACATGGATATGGTGCCACAAAAGGCAGCAGACTCTACACACAACTTCGAAAACGACCCCATCCAAACCTATATCGACGGCGAATGGGTCAAGGCTAAAGGCACAACACTCGGCGCCGACGATGGTATGGCAGTGGCTACTATCATGGCGATTATGGAGGACAACACGTTGAAGCATGGTCCATTGGAAGGTTTTATTACTGCTGACGAAGAAAGCACAATGGGCGGTGTGAACGATATGGAACCTGGTTCGTTGAAAGGCGAAATCCTATTGAATCTCGACAACGAGACTGAAGGCGAATTTATCATTGGTTCAGCCGGCGGTGTGAACATGACTGCTACACTTTCGTACAAGGAAGTAGAAACAGATCCAGAAGACGGTGCAGTTTGTGTGAAGTTGGGCGGTCTGTACGGCGGACACTCTGGCCTTGAAATCAACGAAGGTCGCGCTAATGCCAACAAATTGATGGCACGTTTGGTACAAGACGCTATCGCCAACTTCGAAGCACGCCTAGCATCTTGGAAGGGCGGCAACATGCGCAATGCTATTCCTCGCGAAGCAGAAGTGGTGCTCACTTTGCCAAAGGAAAATGTGGCGGCATTGAAGGAAGTCGTAGACGAATGGCGCGAAACTTTCATTGGCGAGTACGGTTTTGTTGAAAAGACTTTGACCCTGGAAGTAGCAGACGTGGCTTTGCCTGCACAACAAGTACCCGAAGAAGTACAAGACAACTTGGTCAATGCACTTTGCGCTTGCCACAATGGTGTATATCGTTTCATCCCCGAAGTACCTGCTATCGTTGAAACATCTTCCAACTTGGCTATCGTTGAAATCGGCGGCGGCGAATGTTTCTTCAAGATCTTGATCCGCTCATCACGCGACTCTATGCGCGAAGCCCTTGCTGAGACGCTCGAAAGTGCTTTTGCTATGGCAGGCATGAAGGTGGAACTCGACGGCGACTACCCTGCTTGGCAACCCAACCCTCAAAGCGAGATCGTAGAATTGATGAAGCAAGTCTACAGTGACCTCTTTGGCACAGCATGCAGTGTACAAGTGATCCACGCTGGTTTGGAATGTGGTATCATCGGCGCTAAGACTCCAGGCATGGACATGGTGAGCTTTGGTCCAACTTTGCGTAGCCCTCATACACCAGATGAACGTTGCTTCATCCCAAGTGTAGAAAAATACTGGCGTTTCGTATTAGCAACACTCGAACGTACACCAAAGAAATAAGAACATCTCCACGAGTTGGGGAATTATGGTTGTCACATTCATCCCAATTCCATTTTCATCTAAAAAAGCGGATTTGTAGTTATCACACTATGAGTCCGCTTTTTATTTGAGCAAGAAATCTAAAATCCAAGATTTATGCATAAAAATTGCATAAAAATGCAGAGAAAGCAAAATATTTCTGCATATATGCCGAATATTTGCAAAAAAGCACTACTTTTGCAATATATTTTTACAACCCTACAAAAACAAAAAACTAGGACATGCCAATTGATGCAAGAACCAAGCGTTTGGAAGCCCTGAGGTTGGTACTTAGCAGACGGGAATCTAATTCACAAGAAAGCCTGTTGCACGAGTTATCCAAGATGGGAATTCAGGTTAATCAATCTACGTTGTCGCGAGATCTTCGCTCGCTGAAAGCAACCAAGGTAGCCAGCGCAGACGGGTACAAATATATTCTGCCCGATCACCCCTCATACAAACGCGCCGTTACGGCAATTACAGCTCCCGAATTCCTGCGCAACTCAGGATTTCTCTCCCTCACATTTTCCAAAAACATCGCAGTGATTCATACTCGGCCCGGCTATGCAGCAGTTATCGCCAGCGATATCGACTCGGCAGAACTTGACGCCGTAGTGGGCACTATTGCCGGCGATGATACGATCATGGTGGTGCTGCACGAGGATGTAGAGAAACAAACCGCTATTGACGACTTAGCAAAAGCGATACCCGCAATCAAAAGTGTAGTGCTGTAAGGTCAGAGAAAACTATCAAAAGTGGGAAAATAATCATTAGACTTACTACCTATAATATAAATAGAAATTATGAACACCAACGAATATAATGACGGCATCAGCGTAGTAGTGGCCGATGCCTCACACGAAAAATATGTAGACACTATCCTGCAAACTATCACCGACGCAGCAAAGGTACGAGGTTCGGGTATTGCATCTCGTACCCACGAATATCTAGCCACAAAGATGAAGGAACGCAAAGCAGTCATCGCACTTTATGGCGAGGAGTTTGCGGGATTTTGCTACATCGAGAGTTGGGAGAACAAGCAATACGTGGCCAACTCGGGTTTGATCGTCGTACCAAAGTTCAGAGGCCATCATCTGGCTACTCGCATCAAGCGCCTGGCCTTTTCGTTGAGCCGTGTACGTTGGCCCAAGGCAAAAATCTTCGGCTTGACCAGCAGCGGTGCCGTGATGCGCATCAATACCTCGCTGGGCTATGTGCCCGTACCATTCTCCGAACTGACACAAGACGACGAGTACTGGAAAGGCTGTGGCACGCCCGACGAACCCTGTTGCATCAACTGCGACGTATTGGCTCGCACCGAAAGAAAATACTGCGTCTGCACTGGTATGCTCTACGACCCCGAACGTCATCCCGGCGACCCATTGCCCGTGGAAGTACCACAAGATGTGGTGGACTTTGTCAGAAAGGCAGAAGGGCTGGAATAATCTCCCCTAATCAAGATAAAAGAACAAGCAATCGCTTAAAAATAGTATAAGAATATGGAAAAGAAAAAAGTGGTCGTAGCCTTCAGTGGCGGACTCGACACCTCATACACCGTGATGTACTTGGCCAAAGAAAAAGGTTACGAAGTATACGCAGCATGTGCCAATACGGGCGGATTCAGCGAAGCACAATTGAAAGCTAACGAAGAGAATGCCTACAAACTCGGCGCTAAAGCTTATGTCACCCTGGACGTGACACAGGAATACTATGACAAAAGCCTGCGCTACATGATCTATGGCAATGTGCTCCGTAATAATGTTTATCCTATATCAGTGTCTTCGGAACGCATCTTCCAAGGTATGGCTATTGCACGTTATGCCAAGGAAATCAGTGCACATGCTATTGCTCACGGCTCAACTGGTGCAGGCAATGATCAAGTGCGTTTTGATATGACATTCCTTGTGATGTGCCCCGAAATGGAGATCATCACTCTGACACGTGATAGCAATCTGTCGCGCCAAGAGGAAGTGGACTATCTCAATGCGAATGGTTTTCACGCCGACTTCACAAAATTGAAATACAGTTACAATGTGGGCATTTGGGGAACGAGTATTTGCGGCGGCGAGATTTTGGATTCACGCCAGGGCTTGCCTGAGAGCGCTTACCTGAAACAAGTGGAAAAGACGGGTAGCGAGCAACTCCACCTGACCTTTGAAAAGGGTCAACTCAAAGCCATCAATGGCGAACGATACGACGACCCCATCGCAGCAATCAACAAAGTGGAAGAAATCGGTGCGGCATACGGTATCGGTCGTGACATGCACGTGGGCGATACTATCATCGGCATCAAAGGACGCGTAGGCTTCGAGGCAGCAGCTCCCGCCCTGATCATCGGTGCTCACCGTTTCTTGGAAAAATATACCTTGTCAAAATGGCAACAATACTGGAAGGATCAAGTAGCCAACTGGTACGGCATGTTCTTGCACGAAAGCCAATATCTCGAACCCGTGATGCGCGACATCGAAGCCATGTTGGAAAGTTCGCAGCAGAATGTCAACGGCACAGTCATCTTGGAATTGCGTCCCCTCGGTTTCTCGACCGTAGGAGTGGACAGCAAGGACGATTTGGTCAAGACCAAGTTTGGCGAATACGGCGAAACACAAAAGGGATGGACCGCCGACGATGCAAAAGGTTTCATCAAAGTGCTCTCAACACCCCTGCGCGTATATTATGCCAACCATGAAGATGAGAAGATTTAATTGCTTCAGGCGCGTACTAATACTTCATTTATAATAGAGAAATGACACAAAAGAAATTATACCTATCCACCGACAAACAGCTATGCGGCGTGTGCGGTGGTATCGCCGAATATTTAGGTTTAGATTCAACATTAGTCAGAGTAATCTATGCCTTGCTCAGCCTTTGCTCCACAGGCTTCCCAGGTCTTCTGATCTACTTAATTCTTTATGCTATCATTCCTCAAAAACCATTCAGATGAACGATTTGATAAAAGTTGGTATAGTCGGTGCAGCTGGTTATACTGCTGGCGAATTAATCCGCCTTTTGCTCAACCACCCTGCTGCCGAAATAGTCTTTGCCCATAGCGAGAGTAATGCAGGCAATGCGGTGACCGATGTACACGCTGGTTTGTACGGCGAAACGGATTTGCACTTCACCGACCAATTGCCGTTTGAAGAAGTTGATGTCGTCTTCTTCTGCTTCGGTCATGGCAAGAGCACACAATTCTTGGCCGAGCACTATATCCCTGCCGACGTGCGCATCATCGACTTGGCGCAAGATTTCCGTTTGGCCAACGACGAACACGACTACGTCTATGGTCTGCCCGAACTCAATGCCTTGCAATTGCAGGGCGCTCAGCACATCGCCAACCCAGGTTGCTTTGCCACATGTATCCAGTTGGCGCTGCTTCCCCTGGCCGCGGCGGGATTGCTCGACGGCGACGTGATGGTCAATGCTATCACGGGATCAACAGGTGCTGGCGTGAAACCATCAGCTACTACACACTTCTCATGGCGTAGCGGCAATATGAGCATTTACAAGGCATTCGAGCACCAACACGTGCCTGAAATTCTGCAAAGCCTCCACAAATTGCAACCTTCCTTCGACGGCGCTATAGACTTCATACCCTATCGCGGAGACTTCCCCCGCGGCATCTTCTGCACCGCCGTGGTGCGTCAAGAGGTCGAACAGGAGCAAGTCGTACGTTTGTACAAGGATTTCTATGCCGACGCCGTCTTCACACACTACGTTGATCGCCCCATAGACATGAAGCAAGTCGTGGGCACAAACAAGTGCTTGGTGCACGTGGATGTGCATGGCGACAAAATCCTGGTGACAAGCTGCATCGACAATTTGCTGAAAGGCGCTTCTGGTCAAGCCGTGCAAAATATGAACTTGATGTTTGGCTTAGAAGAGAATTGCGGTTTGCAACTGAAGAGCCTTGCTTTTTAAGAGAAGACTTTTATTGGAAAACTCTGATTACCCCGAGGTTTCCGAGTACTCCGATATAAAGATAATATATAAATCGCTTAAGAAAAATATGCACTTATACGACGTCTACCCCCTATTCAACATCGATATCGTGCGCGGTCAAGGCTGCCACGTATGGGATGCCGAGGGGCAAGAATACTTAGACCTCTACGGAGGTCACGCCGTGATCAGCATTGGTCACTGCCACCCCACTTACACCAAGGCTTTGTGCCAGCAAACCCAGACTTTGGGCTTTTATTCCAACTCTGTAGGCAATCCCCTGCAGCGCGAATTGGCAGTACGTTTGGGTCAGGTCAGCGGTTGCAACGACTACGCGCTTTTCCTCGTCAATTCAGGTGCCGAAGCCAACGAGAATGCGCTCAAACTGGCTTCTTTCCATACAGGTTGCCGGCGCATTCTGGCAGCGCAGAAAGCTTTTCATGGTCGCACCTCTTTGGCCGTAGAAGCCACAGATAATCCTCGCATCAATGCGCCAGTCAATCAGAATGGCAATGTCACCTTTCTGCCCCTGAACGACCTCAGCGCCTACGAAGCGGAATTAGCCAAAGGCGGCGTAGCTGCCGTCATTGTGGAATGCATCCAGGGCGTCGGCGGCATCCGTTTGGCTACGGCCGAATTTATGCAAGGTCTACAAGCCTTGTGCCGCACACACGGCGCACTCTTGATTTGCGACGAAATCCAATGCGGTTATGGTCGCAGCGGACATTTCTTTGCCTTCCAAGCCCTTGGCGTACAACCTGACATCATCACTATGGCCAAGGGGATGGGCAACGGTTTCCCTATCGGCGGCGTACTAATCGCGCCACACATCAAGCCCTGGCACGGACAGTTGGGCACCACCTTTGGCGGCAATCACCTAGCTTGCGCAGCTGCTTTGGCGGTATTGGAAGTGATTGAAAAAGAAGACCTCGTCAACAATGCCAAACGCGTAGGCGAGTACCTCATAAAATCACTGCAAGGCATCAAAGGCGCTACAGAAGTGCGCGGTCGCGGACTGATGATAGGCATCGAATTTGACGCCCCAATCAAGGAAATGCGCACCCGTTTGGTCAAGGAGCAACACACGTTCACTGGCGCCGCTTCGACCAACATCCTGCGCCTCCTACCTCCACTCACGCTGACGATGGCAGAGGCTGACGATTTCATCGAAAGACTTCACCACGCACTATAAGTGATAATCTACTCATACCGAGGGATATTTGCACCGCAAGTATTCCTCTTTTTTTTGCACCACAGAAGGCATAGAAAAAAGGTCTAATCTTTTTTAAAAAAACCAAGACCTTTTTTAAATTTCCTAAGACTTTTTTTCAACAAACCTTAGGAAAGTTTTTGGGTGCTGTATCAGCTATCCCGCCAAAGCGGACTCAGCGAAAAAGTTTGCTCGTAAAAAAAGCGAGAATGTGGCGGGAAAGTTGTACCTTTGCAAAGGTAGAGTATTTTGATCTTGAAGATCTCTGAAAACTCTGAAATTTACACAAAAGAAAAATAATATTAACCCAAACCATAAAATCTATGAATCATCTATTCTCTAAGTTACGAGCGATGGTCCTTGCGGCAGCATTGATGCTCACCTGCAGTGTGACTATGGCACAAGGTAACTTTCAGCGTGGGGCGCTTTATCATCTCCACCCTGCAGGTCAGCCCACAAAGATGGTAGCTGGCAAGAGTGACAAATCCGTAGAGTTGGTGAAGTTTGACAAGGACAACACCGCACTCTATTGGAAGTTGACCGAACTTTCCGGTAGTTGGCGCATCATCAACCCTGTGACCAATCAGGCGCTCCGTTGCGAAGGTACTCGCGTGGAAACTGGCGAAAACAATGGGTCGGACGAAGCACAATTGTGGAAAATGGAAGATGGTATGCTCGTGCCTACCAACAACCCCACTTACGCACTTTGCTTGAACAAGAAGGGCGGTTTGGAACTGGTCCTCAAGTCGCAAGCGAAGGGCAACAAGAATGCACAATTTGCATTCAGCGCTTCGGCTCTGGCTGGTTTTGACAATGATTTGACTTACTACATCTACCCCGTATCGACTCCTGGTCAGGTGCTTGGCAACAAGGATTCGGGCGAAAACAATGCGCGCATTTATAGCGAAAAGGTGGACAAGGAAAATCGTGGTCAATACTGGAGCGTGAAGACGATTGACATGAAGACTTTTGCTATCGAAGGTGCTTTCTACGCTCAAAACTTCGACGATGGCGGCGACAATGCTTCTATTGACTACCTCTTGCAATGGGCGTCCAATCCCGGACAATGGAACAATGCGCGCTTCAACCTGGAACCCGTAGAGGGTGAGTTGGGCACATATATCCTGCGCTCGGCTTCGAAGCTGGATCGTAGACAAGGCAAGATGTACGCTCTGCGTGGCGGACAAATGAAGGCGGTGGACTACAACCCTGCGGACAAGTCGGCATGGCTAACCTTCAAATCAGTAGAAAAGCCCAAAATCGAAGCGCCCTACTGGGAGGATGAAACTATGTTTGCCGAAAACAAATTGCCCGGTGTGGCAACCTACATGCCCTACGCCAACGAGGCTGAGATGCTGAAGGACAAGGCTTACTATAAGACCCCATGGACAATACCCATGAATAGCAAGTTCCAAAGTTTGAATGGTACTTGGAAGTTCAATTTAGTCAGCGAACCTAAGCACCGTCCTATGGACTTCTGGAAGGCAGGCTTTGACGTAAGCGGTTGGGACGAAATCCCTGTGCCTTCTAACTGGGAAATGCACGGTTATGACAAACCTATCTACTGTAACGTAGAATATCCTCACTCAAATACGCCTCCCTATATCAAGGCACGCCCTGGCTTCAATGACGGTGGAAAGAACTACGGCATCAATCCTGTAGGTTCATACGTACGCACTTTCACCGTACCCGAAAACTGGCACGGTCAACGCACTATTATCCACTTCGGCGGTATCTACTCGGCAGCCTTTGTATGGCTCAATGGCGAATACGTGGGTTACACTCAGGGTGCCAACAACGTAGCAGAATTTGATTTGACCAAATACTTGAAGAAAGGCGAAAACACACTGGCAGTACAAGTGTTCCGCTGGTCGGACGGTAGTTATCTGGAATGCCAAGACATGTTCCGCATGAGTGGTATCTTCCGCGATGTCTACCTCTACAACGTACCCAACGTCAGCGTGCGCGACCACTATGTCACCACGACCCTTTCGGATGACTACAAAAATGCTCGTATGAATGTGAAACTCTTCTTCGAAAAGGGTATCAAGGCAGATGCTTCTATGAAGAATGTCGTAGTGAAACTCTATGATCCTGCCGGCAAACTCATCGCCCAAAATGAATTGAAGAGCATCAGCATATTCAACACCGCAAAGACTGAAGCTGGCTTTGCATTCGACCTCAAGAATGTTCAACTGTGGAGCGCAGAGACCCCCAATCTCTACACCCTGCACTTCGTACAGAAGGATGCACAAGGTAACGAGGAAATGGCATTCTCGGACAAGATCGGTATTCGTGACATCAAGATCGAAAATTCATTAGTGTACATCAATGGTGAGAAAGTGCTCTTCAAGGGTGTCAACCGCCACGACACTGATCCTCTCCACGGTCGTGCTGTCACCAACGAAAGCATGCTGCGCGATATCATGCTGATGAAGCAAAACAACATCAACACCGTACGTACATCGCACTACCCCAATGCGGCGAAGATGTATGCCATGTTTGATCACTACGGATTGTATGTATGCGACGAAGCAGACCTTGAAGACCATGCCAACCAAAGCATCTCAGACCGTCCATCATGGATTCCATCGTTCGTAGACCGCATCGACCGCATGGTATTGCGCGACCGCAACCGTGCCTGCGTCGTGATGTGGAGTTTGGGTAACGAAGCGGGTAACGGCGAAAACTTCCGCTATTGCTACGAAGCTGCCAAGAAGCTCGACAATCGCCCCGTACACTACGAAGGTACACGCTCGAATGGCGACTACGGCGGTGGACGCTTCTCAGACTTCTACTCAAAGATGTATCCCGGCATGGCTTGGATGAACAAGAATACTTCGGACCTCGACAAACCCATGTTCCTGTGCGAATATGCGCACTCGATGGGTAATGCTATTGGCAACTTGACCGAATATTGGAACGTCATGGAAGCTTCCAACTCGTGCATCGGTGGATGCATCTGGGACTGGGTGGACCAAGCTATCTACGATCCACAGGAAATCAAGCAAGGCATCTATCGCCTCCACACTGGCTACGACTACCCAGGTCCTCACCAAGGCAACTTCTGCTCAAATGGTGTGATTCCCGCGACACGTCACGAGGGCGCCAAACTGATGGAAGTCAAGGCGGCTCATCAATTCGTGAAATTCCACTTGGTGGGTGTGAATGAAAAGGAAAATACGGCTCAAGTTCGCATCGAAAATCACTACGACTTCATCTCGCTCGATCAATTCGAATTGGTCAGCGAAGTAGTCAAGGACGGCAACATCGTTAGCACTAAGAAAGTAGCACTGCCCGCTGTAGCACCAGGCAAGGACGCAACTTTGACAGTAAAACTCTCAAAGGTTGCTTTGGACAAGATGAAGGCGGCAGGTACTGAAGTTCACCTTAATCTCAAGGCAGTTTATAAAAACGCACAAGAGTTCTGCGAAAAGGGTCACAGCATCGCTCACGCACAATTCACTTTGGCAGAGCGCAGAGCGCAGTTGCCCGAACTTACAGCAAACAGCAAGAAGGCTGGCGAATGGGGACAAACTATGGCACTCCACGAAACTCGCCTCTTCAACAACAACATGACCATTGCGTTCGACAACACCACTGGCCGTATGACAGCGCTCAATATCAAGGGCAAGGACATCATCGCTGAAGGTGAAGGTTTCCTCTACGACAACCACCGCTTCATCGAAAACGACCGCTTCCAAAACACCAGCAACGGTCTGGAAGACAAGGGCACAATCAAGGTGGACAACAAGGATGGCAAGGTGATCGTCACTACTGAGCGCAAGGGTTCTCTCTGCGACACCAAGATCGTCTACACACTCTACCCACAAGGCGTAGTGGATGTAGATGCACAATTCCTGCCCAAGGGCGACAACCTCCGCCGTGCGGGTCTCGTATGCGGCATCAACAAGGATTTCCAAAATGTTGACTACTACGCTCACGGTCCTTGGGAAAACTACGTAGATAGAAAGGACGGCGCTCTCGTTGGTCGCTATTCTAGCACCGTTGGCGAAATGCCCGAACGCTACGTGAAACCACAATCTACCGGCGGTCGCGAAGGTTTGCGCGAATTGACATTGACAGACAACAAGGGTAATGGTCTCAAGATCGAAACAGAAGGCAACGTATCATTCTCTGCCCTCCCCTACACCGACGCAGATATGATGAACGCACAGCACTTCTGGGAAATGCAAGCTCGTCCATACGTAGTGCTCCACCTCGATGCATGGCACCGCGGCGTGGGTAATGCCTCTTGTGGTTACGACGTAGACACATTGCCTATCTACCGCGTACCAAACAAACCGATGAGCTACAAGCTCCGTCTCTCATTGGTGAAGTAAATCACCGATAGATATATCTCTTCAGAAAGACTCTCGCACACCGCGGGGGTCTTTTTTTGTTGAGCGAGAGATCCGAGCACTCCGAATACTCTGAATACTCCGAGAACTCCGAGCACTCAGATAGTCCCTCTCTCTCAACATTTCGCCCTCTAAACTCCGTGTACCTCAATTCTTTTTATTAAATTTGTGCGCGAAAAATTATATTAGCCAAAAATCACAATAAAATAGACATCACAATGATGACAGCAAACGAAATCAGAGAATCATTTAAGAAGTTCTTCGAAGAGCAAGGTCACCTCGTCGTGCCCTCTGCTCCGATGGTCGTAAAGGATGACCCCACATTGATGTTCACCAATGCTGGTATGAACCAATTCAAGGACATCATCCTCGGCAATACAGAACCCAAAAGCCGCCGCCAGTGCGACTCACAAAAGTGTCTCCGTGTATCGGGTAAGCACAACGACTTGGAGGAAGTAGGCCACGACACCTACCACCACACCATGTTCGAGATGTTGGGCAACTGGAGTTTCGGCGACTACTTCAAAAAGGAGTCTATCGAATGGGCCTACCGCTACTTGGTAGATGTACTTAAGATTGACCCCAAGAACCTCTACGTTACCGTATTTGAAGGTTCTAAGGAAGAAGGTCTCGAACGCGACGACGAAGCTGCTAAGTACTGGGAAGCATTCTTCCCCGCCGACCATATCATCAATGGTAACAAGAAGGACAACTTCTGGGAAATGGGCGACACAGGCCCCTGCGGTCCTTGCTCAGAAATCCATATCGACGGCCGTTCTGAAGAAGAAAAGGCTAAGGTTCCAGGCGCAGAATTGGTCAACAAGGACAATCCCGAAGTGATCGAAATCTGGAACCTCGTGTTCATGCAATACAACCGCAAGGCTGACGGTTCGCTCGAACCTCTGCCCGCCAAGGTGATCGACACTGGTATGGGTTTCGAACGCTTGGTACGTGTGATGCAAGGTAAAAATTCCAACTACGACACTGACGTATTCCAACCCATCATCCGCAAGATCGGCGAATTGAGCGGTTTTGAGTATGGCAAGGATGAAAAGGTAGACGTTGCTATGCGCGTTATCGCCGACCACTTGCGTGCTATCGCCTTCTCTATCGCAGATGGTCAATTGCCTTCTAATGCTAAGGCTGGTTATGTGATTCGCCGCATCCTCCGCCGTGCCGTACGCTATGCCTACACCTTCCTCGGTCGTCGTGGTGCCTTCATGTACCAACTCGTCCCCACTTTGGTGGCAGAAATGGGACATGCTTATCCCGAACTCCCAGCACAAGAGGTGCTCATCTCTCGCGTCATGAAGGAAGAAGAGGAATCCTTCCTCCGCACCCTTGCGACAGGTATCAACTTGCTCGACGGCGTCATCAGCGAAACCAAGGCAGCAGGCAAGACAGAAGTGGACGGCAGCAAAGCCTTCACCCTGTTCGACACCTATGGTTTCCCCTTTGACTTAACCCAGCTCATCTGTGCAGAGCACGGCATGACTGTCAACGAGGAACAATTCAACGCTGATATGCAAAAGCAAAAGGAACGCGCACGCAATGCTGCAGCCGTAGAAACTGACGACTGGGTAGTATTGGGCGAAGGCGAAACACAATTCGTGGGTTGGGACGAAACCGAGCACGAATGCCGCATCTTGCGCTATCGTCGCGTACAACAAAAGAAGCAAACTCACTACGAACTCGTACTCGACACCACTCCTTTCTATGCAGAAATGGGTGGTCAGGTGGGCGACACCGGCCTCTTGGTCAACGATACTGAAAAGGTAGAAATCTTCGACACTAAGCGCGAAAACAATTTGCCTATCCATCTCACACGCCAATTGCCAGCAGATCCCAGCGCACCTTTCCAAGCACAGGTAGACGTCAAGGCTCGCCGCCGTAGCGAAGCCAACCACACCGCTACTCACTTGCTCGACCAAGCACTGCGCGAAGTCCTCGGTACACACGTTGAGCAAAAGGGTTCGCTCGTCACTCCCGACTACCTCCGCTTCGACTTCAGCCACTTCCAAAAGGTGACACGCGAAGAGTTGCGTCAAGTAGAACGTCTCGTCAACCGTCGTATTCGTGAAAATATCGCACTCCAAGACCACCGCGATCTCCCTATGGAAGAAGCGAAGAAACTCGGTGCCATCGCCCTCTTTGGTGAGAAGTATGGCGACCGTGTCCGCGTTGTGCAGTTCGGTAGCAGCGTCGAATTCTGTGGTGGTTGCCACGCTCAAAGCACAGGTCAAATCGGTATGATCCGCATCCTGAGCGAAAGTAGTGTAGCAGCAGGTGTGCGCCGTATCGAAGCCATCACCGGCGAAGCAGCAGAGGAAAGCATCTACGCTATGGAGGACATGGTCGAAGGCATGAAGGCACTCTTCAACAATGCCAAGGATTTGACCGTAGCGATCAAGAAGACTATCGAAGAAAACGACGGTCTGAAGCGTCAAGTGGAAGATTTCGTCAAGGAACGCATCCAAGCAATGCGCGGCAAACTCATCGAAAGCGCTAAGGACATCGACGGTGTGAAAGTAGTCAAGACTGTCATCCCAACAAGCACCACGCCCGATGCAGTGAAGGACCTCGCCTTCCAATTGGCAGGAATGTTGCCCGAAAACCTCCTCTGCGTCATCGGTAGCACCCACGAAGGCAAACCATTGCTCACAGTGATGTTGAGCAAGAACCTGATCGAATCACGCGGCTACAACGCCGGCGCAATGGTACGCGAAGCTGCACGCCTGATCAAGGGCGGTGGCGGTGGTGCACCACACTTTGCAACAGCAGGTGGTAAGGACGCTGACGGTCTTGAAGCAGCCGTAGACAAAGTCATCGAATTGGCAGGTCTTTAATCCATCAGCCCCTTGAAATAGCAATTAAATTATTGCTGTCCGATAAACATTTTTTACATCATAGAAATAAGCTGAATTCCACGTTTGGAGTTCAGCTTATTTTTGTCTCTTTGTTTCGGCAAAAAATAGTCTAGGAATATGGGCAAAAGTACACTTTTTATCGGACAGCTATATAACATAATATAATAGCCGGGGTGAACCATAGCGTGCTCATCCTCGCTTCTTATTCTTACTCTCATTAGCTCAGTTGCGCATAAAGGGTGCTTTCCCTATCCACCACATTTTTGCCGTACGTACCCGATTGTGCGGGGTGTACCAGAGGATTCCCATTACCATCAAGCCGAATTTTGTCAAAAAAATTCGCAAAAAACGAGGGCAATACGCGCTCAAAATCATCCACGCTTACCTTGGGTCGGAAATAGCGCCACCACGAAGGGTTAAAATTCAAGTTTTCCTGATGAAAAACGAGGAAACACTAAGGTTTTTCAGCATTTTTTCCAAAAAATAGGAATAAATGCACCATCAACTGGCAAGAAAAAAGGCGCAAAAAAGTGAGACTTTTTTGAAAAAAGGTTAGACCTTGTTGAAATTTCCTTAGACTTTTTTTCAACAAAGCCTAACCTTTTTCACATCAGCCTAATCATTGTGCGCCCTGGCATTTCTATTTCATCAATGGCGTTTGTCAAAATTTTTCGCATTTTTATGTTCCACGGAAATGGGGTGTTCTTATGGCACGGGGCGGGGCTGAAGCAGGCGACTTCATCACCCCCCAAAGAAGGCAGGGTGGACAAAAAGCACTATGCCAACCTCCCATGGATGGGAGATTGGCATAGTTGGGGCTGAATGATGAACAGCGCTATTTATTTCTTCAGCTCTTCGATCTCGTCAAAGTATTGTCCCCATTCAGAAGATTGGTAGACCTTTTTGTAGCCTTTGGGGACGTAGAGAATAGCATCCTCAAGAATGGCTTCCTCGAATACGGTCTGGTCGAGAGCTGGGGGGGTGAGAGCACGAACGGTAAACTTGCTCAACGCACAGCGCGCAAAACAATAAGCACTAAGTGTCTGCACACCACTGCCGAGGGATACTTCGGCTAAGTTGGTACAGTCGGCAAAGGCTGATGCACCGATGTATTGCACACTGTCAGGGATAGCAACCTCCGCCACCTTCTTGCAACCCTTGAAAGCAAACGAGCCAATGCGCTTAAGTGATTTAGGCAGCACGACAGGGTCGAAGTAGGTACAATGTACAAAAGCAGAATCTCTGATCTCTTTGATCGAACTGGGCAAAGATACCGATATGATATAGGTGTCGGCAAATACTTTTTCCCTCACTACAGAGACGATAGTGTCGAACTTGAGAATGCCATAACCACGCAGGCTTGAGTTGGTGTTGGACACGACCTTGGCGTCGCCAAATTCGGTGCCATACTCAATGGGGATGATGGTGTTGTCGGGGGTCTTGTAGTAAATCTTATCATCGGGCACGTCGGTGGGGAGGACCTTACGGAGCGGTTCGATGTCGTCGGTGCATGATGCGACACCGATACACATCATAAATATCAAAAAAGCGGATGTCAAAAAATTATTATTCATAATTATGTTTTACCTTTATATTATACGACTTGTAACACATCTTGGCGCAGTATACATTTTATATTACACCGCGACAAATTTAACGAAAAAAGCACAGACGACATAGTCTGCAGAAAAATATCTATTTCAAAAAAAATGTCAACCTACCAATTTGGCAAGTTGACATTATATAACAAGAGAAATATCTGACTATTTCACCAAAACTTTTTGTCCACCGATGATATAAACACCTGGATGAACGATGCGGTCTACTCGGCGACCGCTGGGGTCGTAGATGCCGCCCTTGGCACGAGCATCGTCTAGGACGGTATTGATACCTACGAGCTTTTCGTCCATATAGGTAACGGTGACTTGCAGGTGGTCTTCGACACAAGTCAGACTTTCTGTACCCTCAACCTTATCAATGACATAGCCTGCGCGGTCGTTCACTTGCAGTGTAAATGCGCTACCTGCCTTGACGGGATACTTTGTAGTGCCAAGCACCTTGCCTTCGGTATCGACTTCGTTGACGAGAACAGAATAGTAGGGTTCTACGAAATATTCAAATACCTTGTAGGGGTGTCCGGGGGCATTCCAACCCACCAAAGCACCTGATGCGAGACCGTCCCAGCACACGTTGTTGGTGCCCTGGATGGTGAAAGTTTCGCCGTCGGTATTGAGTTTGAACTTATAGGTCTCGCCGCTTGTCGAGATAGTAACAGGAGTCGCAGCAGTAGTGAGACGTGGCACATAGAGACCGTGGAATTCATTCTTCACCTTGAAACCAGCACCGCTCATTTCGAGTGTCCACACGTGCAAGGGGTCAGTGCCTTCGATCTTTTGTGTGTTCCATACTTGCAGTGAGCTGTTGACATTGCGATAACCCTGACGATCTACGTCGACAGGCGATGTATCGTAGAGGACGTAGGATTGTCCTGCCTTGACACTGGTAACGGGATCCGCCAAAGCCTTGACGCCAGCCAAAGCATCGGTGGTGTATTGATACGATACGATGGCGTCTGTCGTAGGTGTGAACACGTGACCATCTGCATAGTCGCCCGACACGAGGGTATAATACTTGTGCACAGGAGCATTGAGGGTAAGCGATTCGCCAACCTTGACTTGGTGCTCGGTGCGTGCAATGATTGCGCCGTGACCGTCGCGGCTTTCTACACATACAGTATATTCACTACGCTTGTAAACGTGTTTGCCATTCTTCACTTCGACAAATTCGTGATTCTTGATTGCAGGAGGAGCGGGTGTAGCACTCTCTGCATCGACGGGGTGAGAAGTTTGGTAGATACCCAATTCTGCACCCGATTCATCAACACAGTCAAAGGTAAAAACCTCCACTTCGACAAAAGTCCAAGCTGCGCCCATTCCACGGTGTGCATTGGCATTGTCAAAAGAGTTACCACTGCTCACCACACCAGGATACGAAGGAGAATTGTTGGGAATTGGGTGAAGATTCTTGTCCGATTGGCTCACCACAAAGTCTGTATAAGCGGGTGTATATACTGCTCGCAAATTAGCACCGGTAGATGCCATGGGTACAAGGTAACCCATACGTCCTGTCACCGAAGATGCCGCAGCGCCTATACTACGTCCTGTCTTTACGTTTTGTAGTGTAAATGTTTGTGCATAGTCCTGACCCACATTTTCAGCAGTAACTGTCCATGCATCGGCAGCCCACACATCTGTGGTATGAAGCAACTGTGCACTGGTGCCGTTGTCATAGAATCGTACTTCGTCGTAACCTTCTACGGTATTTACTACACGGTATTTTTTACCTTGTTCGAGATAGCCGAATGAATTGCGGAAAGCCGCATATGCCGCATCAAATTGAGCGGTAAATTCAGCCTCTTCGGCACTGGTCATACTAGAAGGGTCGGCATTTTCGATGAGATCACGCAAGGCATTTGTCTCATCTTCTCCGAAAAAACCTACCTTTTTCTTCCCCTTGGCAGGATAAGTCTTTGCAGTATTCAACAGCTGGCGAGCTTCTTCGATTTTTGCTTGCACTTCTTGTACAGAAGCATTATCGCGCAGAGGTGCGAAACACCACAAACCGCCGTTACCATCAGAAGGGTTGCTGTAAAGATTTACTGCATAACCCTGGCCACCGAGCGAAGCATTCATCCAAACGCCCGAATGTTTGTCGGAACGAATAGAGTAGTAATAGTAATCGCCCTGCAGGCCGTAGCCATTGTCTGCCAGAATAAAGTTATAGTGTTTGGTATCGTTGTCATAATCCCAACGACCTGCAGTAGATGTCGCCGTAGCGTTGGGCGAAACCGAACCTTCGGGTTTAGCCTTGCACACCAAAGCATACTTACCTGGGTTGGCAGGATCTTCTTCCAACCCCCAGAATTGATAGTCGTAGGCAGGATCGCCCTCGCCCACTTGAGCCGCTGTCCAAAGGCGGTCTGCCTGTGCACTCTTGCCCGCCCACTCTGTAATCAGTGGCGATTCGGCACGCAGGAGTTCGATGCACTTGTTAGCACGTTCACCAGTAGCGCGTGTAAAGATACGATACCAATTCTTCTTGGTAGCTGTGGATGTCTGAGGCATCACCTTCTCACCAGAAGATGTGGTAGCGGTCATATAGTGCTTGCCGTAGGTATAATTATTATAGTTGTAGAGCGTACTGTCCGCCGTAATGCGTTGACGGAAGTCTTCAAACGAACGCAAAGATTGAGGTGTCCAACCTGCTTCTGCTATTGCCACGAGGCGTGGAAGCATCAAGTATTCCAAATAGTCATTGAAACCTACGTACTCTGCCCAGAATGTAGCCTGCACACCCCAAAGGAGATCCGCTTTGGCAGCAGTGGGTGTAGGAATACCTTGCTTGTAAACAGCTTCGAGGTTGTCTGTACCAGCACCAGCGCCGACAGGTTCTGTAGGATCAGTACTTTGTTTGCGGTTGATATACCAAGGAATTTGCGGAGTATAGATGTGTTGCAAATTCAGTTGAACAGATTTATTAGCAGCATTGTCTGCGCCTACCCAGCAATAGACAGTAGCATCAACTTCCTGTACCTTCTTGGTGTCAGCACCACCTGCTGTGATAGCTTCGTTCCATACTGCCAACTTACGACCATGTCCCTTAACAAATTCGCCCAACTCGCGGATGAATTCGCTTTGCAATTCGCGGAAATTGTTTAGACCAAGTTCTTCCTTCTTGGCGATACATTCTGCATTGCCTTCCCATGCGCTTGTAGGACATTCGTCTCCACCGATGTGCACGTATTCGTAGGGGAATATATCCATGATTTCTGTCAAGATATCCTTAGCAAATTGCACTGCTTTGGGATTAGCCACGTTCAAGACGTCGGCATATACACCACCGATATTGGATTGTACCGAGTGGCTACCATTGGGCCAACAGCTGAATTCGGGATAAGATGCCATAGCGGCGCAGAAGTGACCAGGCATATCGATTTCGGGAATGATTTCGATATGACGTTCCTTTGCATAAGCTACGACTTCACGCAATTCCTCTTGTGTGTAGAAATAAGGACCGTAGGGTTTGTTTTGCCAGTAAGGTCCGTGCTTCATATCCACGATGAAGTTGTTGGGCGAAATACTTCCCACCTCGGTCAACTTAGGATATTTTTTAATTTCTACACGCCAGCCGTGGTCGTCGGTCAAGTGCCAGTGGAAATGGTTCATCTTATAATAAGACATCACGTCGAGCACGCGCTTGATCTCAGCTACATCAAAAAAGTGACGAGACACGTCGAGCATGAAACCACGATAAGCGAAACGAGGAGAGTCGGTGATGTCGATGAGAGGAAGGGCATGAGTTTGCACACTGGCATCCTTGACACCTGCCATCACATGTGGAGGCAACACCTTCTTGATAGTTTGGAAAGCGAAGTAGAGACCTGTCGCTTCTGAAGCTTGAATAGTGACGCCATCCGCCTTGACAGAGAGTTTGTAGCCTTCCTTGCCAAGATCAGTAGAAGCCTTTTCGACACGAATCAAAGCTTTGTCGGGATTTGATACGACCTCGGCCTTAGAATCCGTTACTTCGTTGTAACTCGCCAAGAACTTTTCCACCTCAGCCTTCATGGCATCGGTCAAGTCCGTTTGCGACACACCAAATTGCTTTGGCAAAGTCAGACTGCCCTGAGATGTGGTCATCGTCTTGGGCTTGGGCGTAAGATTGACAAAGTCTTGCGCCGACGCACTATTAAAGCTCAGAAGAGCCAACAATGCGGCAAAAAGAAAATTGAATTTCATAATGATATTTTAGGTTAATTAATTTATACTTTTCGCGCAATATAAATTCACTTCTGCAAATGTACGCATATTTTCTTTATTGGTTTCAAAAAAAAACTTAATTTTGTCCTTAGTATGGAACAGATTAAGAAACACTCATTCAAAGCATGGTGGCTGGCAGCTCGACCCAAGACGCTCTCTGCCGCCCTTATCCCAGTAATCACCGCCTCGGCATTGGCATTCAGCGACGGCGCCTTCGATTGGTGCAAAGCCCTGTTGTGCGTAGCCTTTGCAGCCTGTATGCAGATTGCGGCAAATATGATCAATGACCTGTATGACTATCTGCGAGGTACGGATGGCGAGGAGCGACTCGGTCCCCGCAGAGCCTGTGCCCAAGGTTGGATTTCGCCCCGTGCGATGCGCGGAGGAATCGCCGTAATGTTGCTCCTGGCAGGTGTGTTCGGTGTGGGATTGCTCCTCACTTCGTCAGCGCCATGGTTACTGTTGGGCATCGGTGCCGCTTGTGTGGTATTCGCTTTCCTCTATACGTTGTTACTCAGTTACTGCGCAATGGGCGACTTGCTCGTTTGGATATTCTTTGGTCCTGTGCCCGTAGCAGGCACCTACTTCGTGCAGACAGGCACCGTGACCCCCGACGTGTGGTGGCTCTCGGCGGCTTGCGGTCTCTTGATCGACACGCTATTGGTGGTAAATAATTATCGCGACCGCGACACCGACCGCGCCGTTGGCAAGCGCACGATCATCGTCGTACTGGGCGAAACGTTTGGCAGTTACTTCTACTTGCTACAAGGTCTGTTGGCCTACGCCTGCGTCGCACTGATGGCGCTCGACAACAGCGTATGGCTTACCATCCTGCCAATGTTCTATCTCCTACCCCACTATTTGACTTGGCGCAAGATGATACAGATCAACAAGGGTAAGACGCTGAACAGAATCCTGGGGTTCACCTCGCGCAATATGTTGATGATGGGCGTGCTTATCGCTATTGCTTTCGTCCTAGGTGGGCTTAATTTATAGGAGCAATACACTTTATAGCAAAACTCTATACCAAATAATAGAAACTACTGGGTTTAAAGGATATAACCTATAAAAACAAAACCCTACGAAGACATAGAATTAATGGAAAACAAGCATAAATTCAACGAACTCGCCGAGAAGCCTGTAGGACGTCTATTGGCCTCGTACGCCCTGCCTGCCATCGTCGCGATGACCGCCTCGTCCATCTACAATATCGTAGACGGCATCTTCATCGGGCAAGGGGTGGGCGAACATGCCATCATGGGATTGGCACTGACATCTCCGCTGATGTCGCTGACCGCAGCCTTTGGCGCAATGGTCGGTGTGGGCGCAGCCACACTGATGTCTATCCGTTTGGGACAAAAAGACTATGGCACCGCGCGCAAAATCCTAGGCAACGTCGTGCTAATGAATGTAGCTATGGGTCTACTGTTGGGGATTATCTTGCAAGTCTTTCTCACACCAATCCTCACCTTCTTTGGCGCCAGCGCTGACACGCTACCCTATGCCCATGAATTTATGACGGTGATCCTTGCCGGCAATGTGGTGACACACCTTTATTTTGGGCTGAATGCTATGTTGCGCTCGACCAATCGTCCGAAGCTGGCTATGTATTCTACCTTTGGCACAGTGGGGATCAATCTGGTGTTGGCGCCTATATTTATA
This sequence comes from Alloprevotella sp., assembly GCA_045630125.1. GTDB lineage: Bacteria > Bacteroidota > Bacteroidia > Bacteroidales > Bacteroidaceae > Alloprevotella. Next base: position 84,399 of record JAZQSL010000044.1, read on the forward strand.
TTTGTATTCGAATGGGGCATCAGTGGTGCGGCATGGGCTACGGTGGTGGCGCAACTTTGTATGCTGATATGGCAACTGCGCCTTTTTTCCAACAAAGCAGACTTTATTCATTTGGAACGAAGCACGCTGCGTCCCGAACCTCGTATCATGCGCGAATCCCTACTGATCGGGTTGCCACAGTTCTTGGTCAATGCTTGCGCCTGCTTGGTGGCTGTGGTCATCACCCGCTCTATGTCGACGTATGGTGGTGATGTTGCCGTGGGCGCCTTTGGCATCTCCAACCGTCTGATCATGTTTATCGTCTTCGTAGTAGTGGGGTTGAATCAAGGTATGCAACCGATCGCTGGCTACAACTATGGTGCGGGCCACATGGACCGACTGATCAGCGTCGTCAAACTGACCATCCTCTTTGCCACCCTCATCACCACCACAGGGTTTGCTGTGGGTGTATTCTTCCCCGAGCCCTGCGTAGCGGTCTTTGCCAAAGATGCGCCCGAGCTGGTGGCCGAAGCCGCACATGGCTTCAGCATCGCCGTACTGTTTTTCCCCTTCGTCGGCATGCAGATTGTGTCGACCGCCTTCTTCCAAAGTATCGGAATGGCAGGCAAGAGTATTTTCCTATCGCTCACTCGCCAAATGCTATTCCTGCTGCCGGCATTGTTCATACTCCCCCACTTCTTCGAACGCCCCACAGATGGCGTATGGTGGTCGGCACCGGTATCTGATGCTATGGCTTCGATACTATCTGCCGTATTGTTGGTGCAGCAATTCCGTAAGTTGAGAGAAAGGCAAACCAAGCTGGCAGAATAAGCTCCACGTATCACGGGTATCACAAGGATTCTACAGACCCAAAAGATTCGTGTAAAAAACAAGGCAGTCCAAAGATTCCGAGAGATACACGAGATACGCTGGAAATAAGGTCCGAGTCCCGCCCCATCCTAACGCCGAGTGCGACATTTCACGACAAATTGATTTTCTACCGAACCAAATATTCCACCACTATGAATACACCTTCTTCCCCCCAGCCTTCTCCCTTTGTCATCAATATCGGACGCCAGTTGGGCAGCGGCGGTAGTGCCGTAGGTCGCCTATTGGCAGAAGCGATGGACGCGAAATATTACGATAAAGAAATCCTGCATCTGGCAGCACAGGAGAGCGGTTTTAGTCCCGAATTCTTCGAGCGCCACGACGAGCGCAAGGGCTTCTTTCACTCCCTGCTGGGCACGATATCTCCGGTGCTGAATATCAGTGGCGGCGACTTCTATAGCAGCGCCGTGAGCGACGACAAACTCTTCCAACTGCAAGCCGAAGCCATCCGCCACGTGGCGAGCGAGTGCGACTGCGTCTTCGTGGGCAGATGTGCCGACTATGTGTTGCGCGATCATCCCCGTGCGCTCAACGTCTTCATCACCGCCGATCCAGCCGACCGTATTCGCCGCATCTGCGACAGCATGCAGGTGAGCCTGGCCGAAGCCGAGAAACTGATGCACCAGGGCGACGCCGACCGTGCGGCTTACTACAACTTCTACACCGCCGGACACTGGGGAGCAGCCGCTGGCTACCACCTCTGCCTCAACTCCTCGGTGTGCGGCATCGAGGGAGCCGTGGAAATCATCAAGGATTTTGCAAGGCGCAAGTTGGGATAATGCCTCCCTCACCCCATCTACACCATACGACACTACACCTTATTATATATAATATATGAAACGCATCGGTCTACTGTCCGACACCCACGGCTATTGGGACGCCCGCTACGAAAAATACTTTTCCCCTTGCGACGAGATATGGCATGCCGGAGACATTGGCTCCATAGAATTGGCCGAGCGGCTGAACGCCATACGTCCCCTGCGTGCTGTGTGTGGCAATATCGACGGAGGCGAATTGCGCCGCCTCTACCCTACCACCCTGCGTTTCAAATGCGAGGAAGCCGACATCTTGATGAAGCATATCGGCGGTTATCCTGGGAAATACGACCGCAGCATCGCTGGCACCTTGTTCGTACGTCCGCCCCAGCTATTCATTTCTGGTCACTCGCACATCTTGAAGGTGATCTACGACCAAACCCTGAATTGTCTGCACATCAATCCCGGTGCAGCAGGCAAGCAAGGTTGGCATCAAAAGCGCACCCTCGTTCGTTTCGTCGTAGACGGCAGGGAGTTCCGAGATCTGGAGGTCATCGAATTGGGCGAATAGGTCTCGCCTCAATCACATAGGCCACAATATTATAATATGTATAGGTGTCACACAGTGCGACGCCTATTTTTTTGTCAACAAGGGTCTATCAGCGACAAGGCCTTCTGCTCTTTGTCCACCCCATCGCGTTTCTCGCAAAAGGTGAATATTTCACGCCGCGGGACTTATCAAACAACCCAAACATTTATTGAGTCGAAGATCTACTTAAAACCTTTTTGGGCAGAAAGAGGAACCAATTTTCGACAGCTCTTTGACCTTTTCAAACAAACCCTAACCTTTTTCAAAAAAACCTTAACCTTTTTTCAACGAGACGTCGCGAAATTTTCACTAAGCCTTGACTTTTTTGAGCAAATAAAAGGAATGCATAAAGGGGAGTAATATCTGGAGGCTGTTAGGAGAGGAGCCCAAACAGAGGCAAGGGAAAAGGACACAAAAAAACTCCGCTAACATCCACAGGGGACATTGGCGGAGATTGTTTTATGTATCAGTCACCACGAGGGGTGAACTGAGGACATTCGAATGATTCGAACGCGGAATTACTTGTTGAGCAATTTCACTGTGCGAACTACTTGACCGTCCTTTTCTACGCTGAGTACGTAGTTGCCTACTTGACCGAGAGTCAATTGAACCTTAGCGCCAGCAGCGAGTTGTTGAGCCTTGTTAGCCACGAGTTGACCAGCAGCGTTGTATACGTTGATGCGGTAGTCGCCTGCTTCTGCTACTTCTACGAATGCAGCACCGTTTACAGTGTAAGCCTTCACTTCGTCAGCAGCAGCATTATCAACGCCTACAGGAGCAGTAACCTTGATCACGCGGAATGTCTTTTGAGCTTGACCGAGTGAGTTAGCCAAAGTCAAAGTCACTTCGTAGTCGCCAGCCTTAGCATAAGTCAACTTAGCAGAACCAGCTTCGCCGTTACCAGTCACTTCTGATACGATACCCTTCTTAGCCTTCCAAGTTGGGAGAGTAGTCACGGGGAATGCAGTACCTGAGATGAATGGACAACCTGAAGTATATTCAGATTCTACCCATGAGAATACGCCTTGACCTTCGGCACCTGTTGCAGCATAGTCGTGGCAACCAGCTTGTACGCCAGCCTTAGCACCAGCAGATGGGAATGTGAAGTCTGTACCAGCCTTAGTTTCGAGGCCCCAGAATGCGAGTACGTCTGCAGGGAGGTTATCGTCTGTGAGGTCGCCCATAGAAGTCTTAACTTCTTCGGCAGAGATAGCCTTGTTCCAGATAGTGAAGTTGTCGATTACACCATCGATACCAGCGCGGCCGTGAGCTGCACCACCGACAGAGATCACTTGGTTTGCAGTGATTTCGTATACGTCTGCTTCGTAGCCAGGAGCGCCATTGAAGTAGCGGTCGCCGTTTGCTTGACGGTTCCAGCGAGTGATTTCTTGCTTCACACCATTCACGTAGTATTCGCCCTTGAACTTACCGCTTTCGTCATAGTCGAATGTATAAGCGATGTGTACCCAGTTACCTACTGGCAACTTAGTGTTGTCGTACTTGTAACGGAGCTCGTTGTTGTTGGTGCGGTCAGTACCACGCCAAGTGAATGAAGTCATAGCACCAGTTTCGTCGATATTGCTCCACAACCAACCCCAGTCAGTCTTGGGCCAGCTATCGAGCTTGTAAGCTACAGCGAGGAGCTGAGTTTCGCCAGCAGCAAGCTTGTTGATCTTCAACCAGAATGATACAGAGAAGTCCTTCTTACCTTGCAAGTCGAGATCACCAGCCTTAGTACCGAAGCGTTTTTCCTTGAGGTCTACACCTTGTGAACCAGCACCGTCGGCAGCACGACCTGTGTAAGCGAGGTCAACGAAGTCGCCAGCTACTACTTCGATATCTGCTTCCTTACCATTAGCAGTGAGTGTGTAAATTTCGGGCAGAGCACCGATGCCTTCGCCAGTGATTTGTACGAAGCTACCGAATGTAAGAGTAGTAGTAGAAGTATTGCCATCAGCATCGCGTACGACACCTGTCAAGTGCAAGTCGTAGCTACCAGTTTCAGCCAAGCCTTCGCAAGTCACTGTGTGACCTTCGCCCTTGAACACTTCTTCGCCAGCCAAGTTGACGAGCTTCCATGTAGCGCTTTCGTGACGTGGGTCAACGTATGACATTTCGAAGCTTTCGTTTGGCTTGATTGTGTTCTTGTTGCATTGGATATTGTCGTCGTATACGTATGCAGGTGCATCCATATAGTTGCTCCAAGCGATTTCTGATTCTGACTTGTGGTCGAGAGCTACAGCGCTTACACCTACGCGAACGCGGTCCTTATTCACCTTCAAGTTCATAGGAATGTTGTACATCAAACCAGCCCATGAAGAAGTGATACCCATGAAGACGGCTTCTTGACCTTCTTGTTGTGCGTAGAGCTTGAAGAATGCTGTATTTACGTCGATGTTGTAGCAAGGTTCGCCTGCTGGCTTGTTGTTAGGCATGTTGAAGATGACCTTAGCATCTACACCGTGCTTGCTGTTTGAAAGTACAGCCGAGTTAGCCAATACTGGAGTAGCTGGAGTAGCAGCAGTACCACGTACGATTGAGAATTCACCCAAGTAGAGGTCCATATCCTTAGCATTTTGGAAGTGCAATGCTACGAGTGCGAGGGTCTTGCCTGCCAATTCTTCGCCTACTGTGAATTGCTTTTCGTACCAAACGTCTTCGTCTGCTTCGGTCTTGCCATTTACAACGACGAACTTATTTTCTGCCAAAGCAACCTTTTCATTGCCCTTAGCGGTGAATACCAAGTTTACGTTTTCAGCAACACCCTTCTTCAACTTGTAAGTGAAAGTCACAACGTCGCCAGCTTGGAGAGCGTATTCAGTCTTGAAGAGGTGGAGGTATTCGTCAGCAGTAGTACCGAAGATACGAGCTGTAGAACCACCTACGTAAGCTTCGTCCCAAGTGAATTCAGCATCGAGACCGCCAGATACTACGTCCGTGCCGAGCAAGCTCTTGGTGAACCACCAGCGCCATGTAGGCAAGTAGTCTTGTGCACCGATGTTGTACCATTCCTTGTCGTGTTGACGCACGCCCTTCCAGTTGAAGTACTTACCGTTACCGAGGTTGAAGTAAGTCACCAATGGTTCTTCGCTCAAATCCCACTTCATCGCACTGCGAGCAGTCATGAATGAAGACATACCGTGGTAAGTTACGTTGTCAGCGTGATACTTCATCGAGTTAGTTACAGCTGGTGTATTAGCTGGGTTACGAGTACCACCAGTAAACCAACGTTCTGTACGCAATTGATAAGTACGTTGCTTCACTTCGGGTTCACTACCCTTTTCACCGCGACTTTCCCAGAACATATTTTCACTGTGCGCACCCCACAGACCGATTGAGATAGGATACTGTTGGAGCAATGGCCAGTTGTTAGTACCGGGTTCAGCACCTTGCATATTCACACCAGCATAGAGGTCGAGCGGATTACGACCGATGCTGTTGGCATGAGTGACAGATTTGCTCAAGAGGCTAGAGTTGTTCCAGTTGTAGTTGAGGAACAAGTTAGCAGCTTCAGCACCAGCAGGACCGAAAGTATCATCGTTGTGAGTGCCGAGACCTTGGTCGAAAGTACACATACCATTGTCGTTGGTACCATCATACCATACGTTTTCGAACAATGGATTTCTTGGTTTCTGAATCTTGTTCAATTCTTGGTGCAAGGGGATCAATTCTTGTTGGATAGCATAACCACCACCAAACTCAGAGTTGTAACCGATACCATCCACACCATAATAGTGGTGGAAGTCTGCAATCTTTTGTGCACCGACTTCTACCATTTCGTCCAAACACTTTTCCCAAGCGGGGAACTGATAGAGCGAGCCCCAGGGGATACCAGCAACACCAGATACGGGTACACCATTCTTGTGCGCTACGTCGAGGAAGTTGCCAGGAATACGGCCGATACCAGCAGTCCAGTTACCATAGTGTGTGATGTATGGCCACATGTTGAAGACTTCAGAATCGTACACACCATCGGGCAAAGCATTATTCTTCGTACCATTGATAGGCACCCAGAACAAGAGCTTCTTGTCGTTAGATTCATTCAAATTAGGACGCACCTGAGTGTTAGCGTTGCGGAAACGCTCACGGGGTTTTACACGTGAGATGAAGAAGTTGTCATCAGCATTGATGGCCTTACCCTTCTCCCAAGTCTTCATCGTAGCACCATACTGGTCGCTACTGTAACCCCATTGCACATAGCCTTCTTTAAATTCCTGTGCAGACGCTGTCGCTGCTACAAGACAAAGACCAGCCAAGAAAAATCTTCTGTTTTTCATAGGATTTAGAATTTGTTAAAATGAATAATTAAGGGTTGATTAAATCAATATTTTTTAGGGTTGATTTTGTTCATTTTTACCGCCAAAGGAGTTTACCCCAAGTTGACTGGACAAAGATACAACAAAAAAGGAGAGTAGCAACATCTAGTAACATAAAAAAAACTTAATCTAATAACAGATAATATCCCAGAAGACATTTTACCCCTCGCTCAAAATCATTCCCCACTTTTTTCTTCTAGACACCATCGCTATTTTGTTTTATAAAGTCAGCTATACCTTTCCACATCACAGCCACAACCGTGATTCACGATGACCTCTATTTTGCAAACTCTGCCAAACAATATTTATCTATCGCCATCCCTTTTCGACACAAAAAGTCCAAACTTCCCCTTTTCACATCCCTCGCTCCAACAAAAATACCTAAATTTGCATCAAAATAAACATTAAAATTTGATATGAAAAATTTTCATTTCACGCCACGCTTGCTGACCGACTTGCGCTCGTATAGCAAAGAAAAATTTGCTGCCGACGCTATGGCGGGGCTGATCGTGGGTATCGTGGCATTGCCACTTGCCATTGCCTTTGGTATCGCTTCTGGCGTATCGCCCGAACAGGGTATCATCACTGCCATCGTGGCTGGTTTTATCATTTCGGTGCTGGGCGGATCTCGTGTGCAAATCGGTGGTCCGACGGGTGCCTTCATCGTGATCATTTATGGTGTGATCCAGCAGTTTGGCCTATCTGGTCTGATGATTGCCACTATGATAGCAGGTGTCTTCCTGATCATGCTGGGGCTGTTCCGCCTGGGCACAATCATCAAGTTTATCCCCTATCCCATTGTGGTAGGTTTCACCAGCGGTATTGCTGTGACAATCTTTGCCACACAAATCAACGACCTGCTGGGTATGAACATCGAGAATGTGCCGGCTGACTTTATTGCCAAATGGGGCGTCTACGCTCAGCATATCACTCAGGTGGATTGGCTTTCGACCTTGGTGGGTATCTTGAGCATTGCGATCATTGCCCTGACGCCTAAGTTCTCGAAAAAGATTCCCGGATCGCTGGTGGCCATCGTATTGATGACGGTGATTGTCTTCCTGCTGAAGGAGTATGCAGGCATAGAGTCAGTGAAAACCATCGGCGACAAATTTGGCGAAATCAAGGCGCGCATCCCCGAGCTGACTATGCCGAATATCACATGGGAGCAAGTGAAACTACTCTTCCCCACCGCGATGGTGATAGCCGTGCTGGGTGCTATCGAGAGTCTGCTCTCGGCAACAGTAGCCGACGGTGCTTGTGGCGATCATCATGATTCCAACCAGGAATTGATTGGCCAGGGTGTAGCCAACCTTTGCACACCACTCTTTGGTGGTATCCCCGCCACTGGTGCCATAGCCCGCACGATGACTAATATCAACAATGGCGGACGCACACCTGTGGCTGGTATCATACACGCTGTGGTGCTGCTTGCTGTGTTCTTGCTGCTGATGCCACTGGCGGCCTATATCCCCATGGCATGCTTGGCGGGCGTGCTGGTTGTGGTATCTTATAATATGAGTGGTTGGCGCACGTTCCGCGAGTTGATGAAGAATCCTAAGAGCGACGTGGCTGTGCTCATCATCACCTTCCTGCTGACCGTCATCTTCGACCTGACGGTGGCTATCGAGGTGGGCTTGCTCATCGCATGCCTACTCTTCATGAAGCGTATGGCCGAGACGACACAAATCAAGGTGATCGCAGACGAAATCGACCCCAACAAGGAGAGCGATATCCAACTGCACGACGAGGAGCACCTGATCATCCCCGAACACGTGGAGGTGTACGAAATCAATGGCCCCTACTTCTTCGGCATTGCCAACAAGTTCGAGGAAATCATGGCTTCGATGGACAATCATCCCAAGATTCGCATCATCCGTATGCGTCGTGTGCCATTCATCGACTCTACGGGTATTCACAACCTGCAAAACCTATGCAATATGAACCGCCGCGAAGGTACACAGATTGTACTTTCTGGCGTGACGCCCAATGTCTACGCAGTGCTTGAACACGCTGGTTTCTGCGAATTATTAGGCAAGGAAAACATCTGCCCTAACATCAATGTGGCGCTGGAAAGGGCTGCTGCTTTGGCAAAAACATTAGAATTTGCAAAGTAATCGTCGATTTCCACGACAAAACATTTTGCACTTATTAATAAAAAACATACCTTTGCACTTGCACGAATATACAGATTTTGTGCAAGTGTTTTTTATACACACCAAGTGCAATTCATTTATAGCCTACATATAGTTATATAAATATGTCTACTCCCAAAACCCGCGCTTTACTTGTCGACGTAGCTCGCGAACTCTTTGCCAAGCATGGTATCGAAGCAACAACGATGAACGACATCGCCCTGGCTTCAGGCAAGGGCCGACGCACGCTATACACCTACTTCCGTAGCAAAGAAGACGTCTACTATGCAGTCATCGAGCACGAGTTGAAGCTGATGTCTGAAAAGATGGACGAAGTAGCTGCTATGCTCGTCGACCCCTTGGAAAAGGTGTTCCAGCTGGTCTACACCCATCTGCACATGATACGCGAGACGGTGTCTAGGAATGGCTCGTTGCGTGCAGAGTTCTTCCGCAACATTTGGAAAGTCGAGGGCGTCAGGAAAACTTTTGATGCCGAAGAAATTCGCCTGCTCAACCAAGTGCTGACCGAAGGTGTAGAAAAGGAGGTATTAAAGATCGACCACATCAGCTTAATGGCAGAAATCATCCACTACACCATCAAGGGGCTGGAAGTACCTTATATCTTCAACAGATTGGGCGGAGGGCTGACCGAGGAGGAGACTTATCCTATCGTAAAGGACATCGTACGCAGAATGCTTGGCGCGGTATAAAGCCCGGCTTATGCAGGCCTGACAAGGCCACATTTGGCACAACCTATCATCACAGAAGAAACAAATTTAATTACCATAACAAAAAATCACAACTATGGGACTTTTAACAGGTAAGACAGCACTTGTCACAGGTGCTGCACGCGGTATCGGAAAGGCTATCGCATTGAAATTTGCAGAAGAAGGAGCAAACATCGCCTTTACCGACCTTGTCATCGACGAAAACGGCGAAGCTACAAAGGCTGAGATCGAAGCAAAAGGCGTGAAATGTATGGCATACGCAAGCAATGCTGCAGACTTTGCACAAACTGCAGAAGTTGTAGGTCAAGTTCACAAAGATTTTGGCACTATTGATATTTTGGTAAACAATGCTGGTATCACCAAGGATGGTCTGATGATGCGTATGACCGAAGCACAATGGGACGCTGTGATCAATGTCAACCTGAAATCGGCTTTCAACTTCATCCACGCATGTACTCCTATCATGATGCGCCAACGCAGCGGTTCTATCATCAATATGGCGAGTGTCGTAGGCGTACACGGCAATGCAGGACAAAGCAACTATGCAGCGTCTAAGGCTGGTATGATTGCTCTAGCCAAGAGTGTAGCTCAAGAAATGGGTAGCCGCGGCATCCGTGCCAATGCTATCGCTCCTGGGTTCATCGAGACTGCGATGACCGCAGCTTTGCCCGACGAAGTACGTGCTGACTGGGCGAAAAAGATTCCACTTCGCCGCGGTGGACAACCTGAAGATATCGCTAATGTAGCTACCTTCCTGGCTTCCGACCTGGCATCTTATGTCACTGGCCAAGTGCTCCAGGTAGATGGCGGTATGAACATGTAATTTTTACACTGACAGAAATCAAATACAGAGGCGAGCAGCTGGACGACAAGACTGGCCTGCTCGCTTTTTGTATTTAATTTTATGAAGTTCTGAGGTTCTGAGAACGTTGAACGATTAACGATTAAGGTTTAACGATTAACGAGGAAGGGGCTCTAGTCTTTTGACCCTACCCTTGTCCCTTGACTGTTGACTGTTGTCTCTTGTCCCTTAACCCTTAACCCTTGACCCTTGACCCTTGACCCTTGACTAAAAAACACGCAATGACCGTACTCTACGAAGACAATCACATCATCATCGTCAACAAAGCCGCGGGCGAAATCGTACAAGGCGACAAAACGGGCGACACCCCACTGCCCGAGATCATCAAAGCCTATTTGAAAGAAAAATATGCTAAGCCGGGCAATGTATTCCTGGGCGTAGCGCACCGACTGGACCGCCCCGTCAGCGGCATCGTGGTCTTTGCGAAGACTAGCAAAGCGCTCTCGCGTCTGTGCGAAATGTTCAAGAAAGGCACCGTGCAGAAGACATACCACGCCCTACTCCCCACCGCAGCATTGCGAAATCCCGTTCCCGTGGAAAAGACAGACTTGGAACATTGGATTTGGCGCAACGAGAAGCAAAACAAATCCTACGTACGCAATGCTGGGACACAGGGCGCCAAGCAAGCCTCGTTGGACTGCAAGCGCATTGCCACATCCGAGCGATACACCTTGGTAGAAGTCAACCTACACACCGGTCGCCATCATCAAATCCGCTGCCAGCTGTCACACACCTTTGCGCCCATCCACGGCGACTTGAAATATGGCGCTCCGCGCAGCAATCCCGACGGCAGCATCTGCCTCCACGCTCGACATATTTCCTTTGAGCACCCCGTATCTCATCAGCTCATCTGCGTCACTGCGCCCTACCCCACACTGAGCATTTGGAGGTACTTCGAGGGCGAGTAGACCCACCCGCTGCATAATTATGCCATCGGGGCCCACATTTTCCCACATCACCCAAGTGTATTTTTAACAAAGTTTATACTTTGGAGGTGACTTGACGTTGGAAAAATCATACTGCAAGTAGGCAAAAAATAAAAAGTCAAGACCTTGTGAAAACTTTCCCTGGGATAATTTCAACAAACCCTTGGGTAATTTTTACAAAGTCTTGACTTTTTTTCGCTCAAAAAAGGGCAAAAAACAAGGGGAAAGCGACGCTCTATCGCTCTCCCCTATATCCTATTACAAAGATACAACATTTTTCGCCGAAATGCAAATCGCGTTTAGAGTCGTTAACATTGCATATATGCAGAATTGGTGCATATTGGAGCATGATTTTGACTCCTTTTTCTTATAGACTGCAAAATCAAAACAAAAAAACAGATGGGTAATATAAAGTTTTGATGTACACATTCTATAATTATAAATACATATAAATCAACTGAAAGAAAACTTACTTTCATTTTTTTTTACTCAAATTTTGTTCATGTAAAATTAAAAAAGTACTTTTGCGCTGACACAAGTGTCAGACAATAGTGATAGTAAATAGTTTTATGCTTAGAATAGGATTGGATATTGGCTCTACAACAGCCAAATTAGTAGTTGCAGGAGAGGACGGAGAAGTACGCTTTTCTGCTTATCAAAGACACAATGCACAAGCCAATGACGTGGTCATTTCCTTCCTGGAGAAATTGTTGCACGAATTGGGAGATCAAAATGTTTCGATGCGTGTGACGGGTTCTGTGGGAATGGGATTTGCCGAACGGTATCATCTACCATTTGTACAAGAAGTAGTCGCTGCATCACGAGCTGTGCAACACAATTATCCCGCTACTCGTACGATGATTGACATTGGCGGTGAAGATGCTAAAATCGTAGTTTTCAAAGATGGCCAGGCTGACGATCTGCGTATGAATGGTAATTGTGCCGGAGGTACAGGAGCATTTATAGACCAGATGGCAATCATTTTGGGCGTCACTCCTAATGAACTAAATGATTTGGCATCTCGTGCCACAAAGACCTATCCTATTGCGTCTCGCTGTGGTGTATTTTGCAAAACTGATATACAAAATCTGATAGCCAAAAACGTCAGCCGCGAAAACATTGCAGCATCTATATTTCATGCCGTGGCTGTGCAGACTATCTCGGCATTGGCTCATGGATATGACATCCAATCCCCTGTACTACTCTGTGGTGGTCCCCTAACCTTTATGCCCTCACTACGGGGCGCTTTCAAGAAATATTTAGCTCTGGACGATCAGCAGATAATATTACCTCAACATGGCGAACTGCTGCCTGCATGGGGAACAGCCCTAGTTGACGTAGAGAATGAATCCGTGGAGCCACTGCGAGATTTGATTGCCCGATTGAAGGCTACTGCTAATATCTCAACAGGTACTTCGTCTTCGCTTCCCCCTATATTTGAGAACTCCACTACTTACAGCGAATGGAAAGATCGAATTTCTCAAAATAATATTACTCACGCACCACTATTGCATGGAGTACAAAAAGCATACATTGGTATTGATTCGGGATCGACTACGACAAAGATTGTAGTGCTGAATGAGCAGGGAGAGTTACTCTACAAGTTTTACCAAGGCAATGGGGGTAAGCCCATAGAGACAGTGCTATTGGGGCTAAACGAATTGGACGTGGAGTGCAAGAAACGTGGGACGCAGTTGCGCTTCATGGGCAGTTGCTCTACGGGATACGGCGAGGATTTGATCCGTTCTGCATTCAATCTGCACACCGGCATAGTCGAGACGATGGCACACTACAAGGCGGCACACCATCTAGACCGAGATGTGAGTTTTATACTCGACATCGGAGGACAAGACATGAAAGCCATATTTGTGAGTGGTGGCGTCATCGACAGAATAGAGATCAACGAAGCATGCTCGTCGGGTTGTGGTTCGTTTATAGAAACCTTTGCTCGAAGTATGGGCTATAGTGTGGCTGAGTTTGCTCAGCAGGCATGCCAATCATTGCATCCCTCGGACCTCGGCACTCGTTGTACGGTATTTATGAACTCTAAGGTCAAGCAGGTATTGCGAGAGGATGCCACCGTCAGCGATATTTCAGCGGGACTAGCCTATTCCGTAGTAAAAAACTGCCTCTACAAAGTGCTCAAACTTAGAGATGCTTCGCAACTAGGCCAGCATATCGTCGTACAAGGTGGCACGATGCGAAATGATGCCATCGTACGCGCCCTGGAGATCATCACCCATGCACAAGTAAAGCGCTGCGAATATCCCGAACTGATGGGAGCCTTCGGGTGTGCGCTCTATGCCATGAATATAGGGGGCACTGTGTTGACACTCGATGACATGTTGACCATGGCAACATACTCTACACGCACCATCCACTGCAAAGGATGCGAGAACTGCTGCGAAATACAACAGTACAACTTTGCAGGCGGACAAAGGTTCTACTCTGGCAATAGGTGTGAGAAACACTTTTCAAGCAGTGGAACGCGACAAACACCGGGCATCAACATGTACGAGATGAAGCACAATTTGCTCTTCTATCGCTCTGCCGAGATAGAGACGCCCAGGATGACCATCGGTATACCTCGCGTACTGAATATGTACGAAGAATATCCATTTTGGCATACACTATTTACCGAATGCGGCATATCGGTCTTATTGTCCGCTCCATCAGACTATAATAAATATGAGCAGACCGCACGAATGGTGATGTCGGACAACATCTGCTTCCCTGCCAAATTGGTGCATAGCCATATTAGCCATCTTCAGTCGCAAGGGGTAGATAGAATATTTATGCCCTTTGTCATCAAAGAGCGATGCGGCCAGGGGGATCAAAATAGTTACAATTGCCCTATCGTCACGGGTTATTCTGCTGTAGTGCGAAGTGTGCAGCAAACCGACATACCTATTGACTCTCCCGACATTAGCTTCAGCGATAGCAAATTGCTCTACAAGCAGTGCAGAGACTATCTCCATACGCTAGGTATACCCCAACGTGTCGCAAAAACGGCTTTTCTCAAGGCAGAAAAGACGCAGACACACTATATGCACGATATTGCCCAACGAAACCAACGAGCACTGCAAGCCTCTCTTCAGGCTGGTCGCCATGCTATTCTTCTCGCAGGACGCCCCTATCATACCGATCCTCTGATCCAGCACCGAGTCTCGCACATGCTTGCAGAAATGGGGATAGATGTATTGACTGAAGATATCGTACGAGATGAGGATATAGATATCACTGATACACACTTCCTGGCACAATGGTCCTATCCCAACCGCATAATGCGTGCTGCCCAATGGTGTACACAGCAGCCGACGAATGTACAGTTTGTACAGATGACCTCTTTCGGTTGTGGACCCGACGCATTTGCAGTGGACGAAATCCGAGACCTACTCCTGCGTCACAACAGAGTACATACACTTCTGAAGTTGGATGATATCAACAACGTTGGTTCGATGAAACTTCGTGTGCGATCGCTCATCGAAAGTCTGAAGATGGCTTCACTACAGGACAAGCATTCGCCCAAGCGTGACTTTATTACGACTCCCCCCTACGACTCTGACGCCTTGGGTCGCAAGATCATTGTACCTTTCTTCACCTCCTTCATCTCGCCACTTATTCCCGCCGTACTGCGTGTTGCTGGATATGACCTCGAGACACTACCGCAGAGCGACGAAGAATCATGTGAATATGGACTGCGATATGCCAACAACGAAGTTTGCTATCCTGCGACACTCGTCATAGGGGATGTGATAAAAGCGTTCAGGAGCGGAAAGTATGACCCTGCGACTACAGTCGTCGGCATCACCCAAACAGGTGGACAATGTCGTGCGTCAAACTATCTGCCTATGCTTCAGCGGGCACTGGTCGACGCAGGATTCCCCCATGTACCCGTCATATCGCTGACACTGAATTCTGGTATCAGCCACAATCAGCCAGCATTCCGCATCAATTGGCTCCGTATCCTACCCATAGCGCTACGTGCCATACTCTATAGCGATTGTATCAACAAATTCTACCACGCAGCACTTGTTCGCGAAACTCGCCGGGATGCAGCCAAAGAATTGCGAGATCATTATTTAGAAATAGGTAGTGAACTGATCGAGCGCGGACATAGCCACCGACTATTGGAGCACATCACACTAGCGGCTCACGCATTTGCTGACATTTGCCGCGACATCACACTGCCCCGAGTGGGGATAGTAGGCGAAATTTATCTGAAGTTCAATTCCTTTGCCCACCGAGGCATCGTAGATTGGCTTGCTGAGCGGCAAATAGAAGTAGATCCACCGCTGCTGACGGGTTTCTTCACCCAGACCTTCGTCAATCGTAAGGCACGAACTGCAGCTCACCTCCTCCAACCAGGAGTAGTCGATCTAGCCTACAGCGCATTGTATCACCTCGTTCGTCGCGAGATTCACGCCGTCAACCAGCGCGCCTCCATATTCCCCTACTTCATTCCCTTCGACGACATCCGCCACGAAGCCAACCGTGCCGAACAGGTCATCACACTCAATGCCCAATTTGGCGAGGGATGGCTATTGCCAGCAGAGATCATCGCCTACGCACAGCGAGGGGTAGACCACGTCATCAGCCTACAGCCCTTTGGCTGCATAGCCAACCAAATTGTATCCAAAGGTGTAGAAAAGAAACTAAAAACGCTATACCCCCAAATAAATTTACTATCTTTGGACTTCGATAGCGGGGTCAGCGAAGTAAACCTCCAAAATCGGCTACTGCTATTTATAGACAAACTGAAAGAAAAGCAACATGGAAAATAAGATCATCAACACCGCTCGCGAAGTCTTCATCGAAAAGGGTTTTGCCGAAACTAGCATGAGCGAGATCGCCACCCGAGCAGACATCAATCGTCCCACCCTGCACTACTATTTTCGCACCAAGGAGAAGATGTTTCAGGCCGTATTCGGCAGCATCGTACAGACCATCCTCCCCAAGGTATTCGACGCCCTGACAAATCGAGACGA
This sequence comes from Alloprevotella sp., assembly GCA_045630125.1. Classification (GTDB taxonomy): domain Bacteria; phylum Bacteroidota; class Bacteroidia; order Bacteroidales; family Bacteroidaceae; genus Alloprevotella. The sequence goes on from JAZQSL010000044.1 coordinate 100,562, forward strand.
ATCCATCTCCCAGCGCATTGGCTGTATCGTAGATGCCTACTACGCCATATTTCTCGAGAATCCCTCCCTGCCGATGTTCGCCCTGCGCGAAGTAAATCGTGATCCCCAGCAGCTCATCCATACCGTCTGCGAAATTCACGCCATAGACCCCATCCTCCAAGCATTGACATCACTACAGGAAGAGATGAATCAAGGCCAATTGAAACAAGTCCCCCTACAATTTGTCTTCTACAATTTCTATAGTCTGCTACTCATGCCCTTCCTCACCTACGACTTCTCCCAAAAGGTGTTTCATTGCGACGAAGCCAACTTCAAAACCATGCTCATGGATTGGCGACAAAATATCATTGACCAAATGGAGCACCTACTATGCGTAGCGTCTACCCACTCAAAGTAGGGGCAAGCAGATTCCCCAGCGAAAGCGGCAAACAGCAACTATAAGGTATAAAATTCAGACAGGCGGGACATAGGTTCTGCCTGTCTGAATTTCTATTCCTACATTTCTACTGTATCTCTAAAAAAACAAAAAAATATTCATCTCTCACTCGCCTAGTATTTATCGTATCACTGAGGTTCTTCTTGAATGTTAATAAAATCAAACAACATCAATTAAGATGAAGACGCCCTGCGTGGTGTTGTATCTTTGCATTGTGAACTTCTCACACGCGCGGGCGCGTTCCTTTATTATATACAGAGACAGCCCTGTGATGTGAAGGTGTCACAGCGCTCTTTGACTTATTGTACAACATATAGGTGGGATTGACGGATAGGAAGTGTGCTCATATACCTTTTAATTGCTTCAAATTGGGGAAGACGCCATGATATGACATCGCTACCACCTACTTTTTGAGAAAAAGGGGCAATAAATTTTGTTCATCCCCCACCTTTTACTAATTTCGCAGTTATGAAGTATTCTGTGATTATACCCGTATACAATAGACCCGACGAGGTCGACGAATTGTTGGAGAGTTTGACCCAGCAGAGTCTGATGGATTTTGAAGTCGTAGTGGTAGAGGATGGCTCGTCTGTGCCCTGCGAAGATGTGGTCAAGAAGTATGCTGACCGCCTGGACGTACATTATTATATGAAGCCTAATTCGGGCCCGGGACAAAGCCGCAACTATGGCGTGGAGCGGGCTCAGGGCGAATATGTACTGATCCTGGACTCGGACGCCGTGCTGCCCACGGATTATATCCGGTCGGTAGAGGATGAATTGCAGACTGCGCCATGCGATGCCTTTGGCGGACCGGACCGTGCGCATGCCTCGTTCACACCAATGCAGAAGGCGATCAACTATGCTATGACTTCCTTCTTCACTACTGGCGGTATCCGTGGTGGCAAGAAGAAGATGGACAAATTCTATCCTCGCTCGTTCAATATGGGTGTGCGTCGCGAAGTTTACAACGCTTTGGGCGGATTCTCGGAAATGCGTTTCGGCGAAGATATTGACTTCTCGACACGTATCTTCAAGGGAGGCTATGCTTGCCGCCTATTCCCCGAAGCATGGGTGTGGCACAAGCGTCGCACGGATTTGAGGAAATTCTTCAAGCAAGTGCACAATTCGGGCATTGCTCGTATCCACTTGACACGACGTCACCCCGGCACGCTGAAACTGGTACACCTGCTACCCACGGTGTTCACCCTGGGCTGTCTGTTGCTGCTCATCGGCGCCATCTTCTGCCTGTGGAGTCTGCTGCCACTGGGTCTGTTCTGCCTGATCATTCTGACCGACGCGACGATAGCAGAGCGCAGTCTGGGCGTAGGCCTGCGTGCAGTAGCAGCATCCTTTGTGCAACTGACGGGATACGGCACAGGATTCATCCGCGCTTGGTGGAACTGTATGGTGATGAAGCGTGGCGAATTCGAAGCCTTCAAAAAGAATTTTTATAAATAAGACAAGAGACAACAGTCAAGGGACAAGGGTCAAGAGTCAAGGGACTAGAGCTCAAAGCTCATCGCCCATTGCCCATTGCTCACAGCCCAAAGCTCAAAGCCCTTAACCCCTCACCCTTAACCCTTAACCCTTCATCCCCCAAACATGTCCATCGATCAAAAGCCCTTAACGATGACGCAACTGCCCGCCGACGAACGTCCGCGCGAGAAGTTGATGAACCTTGGACCCGAAGCCCTGACGAATGCTGAACTGCTGGCCATCCTGATAGGTTCGGGCACGCCGGGCGAGAGTGTGGTGGGGCTGACACAACGCCTGCTGGCACACGTCGATGGCAACTTGATCGAGCTGGGCAAGCTCAGCCTGAAGGAACTGATGTCCTTCAAGGGTATCGGAGAAGCAAAGGCTATCACGATCAAAGCAGCCTGTGAATTGGGCAATCGGCGCGCTATGGAGAAGTCGGCACAGTTCTTCCGAATGACATCCTCGGAAAGTGTGGCAGAGTATCTGAAACACCAAATGCGCGAACTCCCGCACGAAGAATGCCGTATCCTTGTGCTCGACAATGCCCTTCGTCTGAAGGCCAACGTTCTGGTAAGTAAAGGCGCGGCAGACAAGACTTTGGTGGACATCCGCACCATTCTCTACGAACTGATACAGCATCGCGGCGTGCGCTTTATCTTTGCACACAATCACCCTGCTGGTAGCACACAGCCCAGCGCCCAGGACAACGACATCACTCGTCGCCTGAAAGCTGCCGCTGAGGCTATTCAAATCCCCTTGGTAGACCACATCATTATAGCCGGAGATACCTACTATAGTTACGCTGACGAGGGCAGACTATAAGTATCGGTTGTCACATAAACAAACACAAAACACCTATGACCCCAGAAGAACGACTGAAAATAGAAGAACGTACCATCGAGGTGCTCAAGACCGTATACGACCCCGAAATCCCTGTAGACATCTACAACCTTGGGCTGATCTATCGTATAGAATTGATGGACGATGCTACACTCGAAGTAGACATGACACTGACTGCGCCAAACTGTCCCGCCGCCGATTTCATCATGGAAGACGTGCGCTTGAAAATAGCCGGCATCGAGGGCGTGGCAGATGCCAAGGTCAACCTCGTATTCGAACCCGAGTGGGACAAAGATATGATGAGCGACGAAGCCAAGTTGGAACTGGGCTTCATGTAGCGCACCGCAAAAGCATGATAGTATGAAGAAGAACATATATTTCCTGTCGGATGCACACTTGGGTAGTCTGGCTATCCCTCACAGCAGGATGCAGGAGCGCCGTGTGGCCAACTTTTTGGACAGTATCAAGCATAAAGCCGCCGCCGTCTACCTGCTAGGCGACATCTTCGACTTTTGGCACGAATACAAGACCGTCGTGCCCAAAGGATATACCCGATTGTTGGGAAAAATCAGCGAACTGACAGATATGGGCGTCGAGGTGCATTATTTCACCGGCAACCACGATCTGTGGATGAACGACTATTTGGAAACAGAGTGCGGCGTGGTGCTTCATCCACGTAGCTCGGTCGTCGAACTCTACGGCAACGTTTTCTACCTAGCACATGGCGACGGTCTGGGATCTACCGACCGCGGATTTAAGTTTCTGCGCGCTGTATTTCACAATCGTATTTGTCAGAAACTCTTTGCTGCCATTCATCCGCGCTGGGGCATGACATTCGGTTTGGAGTGGGCAAAACGCAGCCGACTCAAACGAAAAGACGGCAAGGAACCACCCTATATGGGCGAGGATAAGGAAGAACTCATCATCTTCGCTAAAGATTATCTGAAAACTCATCCCGAAATCAATTTCTTCGTATTCGGCCATCGACATATCGAACTGGACTTGATGCTGGCCAAGACCACGCGCCTCGTCATCCTGGGCGATTGGATCACACAATTCACCTACGCTGTGTACGACGGCGAGCATTTATTCATGGAAGACTTTATCGAAGGAGAAACTCAACCCTAATGCATCTATCCCTTGCTCATAATCATAAAGGGCAAGGGATATACCTATATATAATATACATGCGTAATAGGACAATAGCTATGGAAACATTTCTGTCAGCACGACATATCACCAAACAATACGCGCATCACACCGCACTTTCGGATGTGAGCATAGAGGTGCCCCACGGTAAAATCTTCGGACTACTGGGGCCAAATGGAGCAGGCAAAACGACGCTGATACGTATCATCAACCGCATCACTGCGCCGGACAGTGGCGAGATCCTCTTTGATGGTCGCCCCTTCACGGCGAATGATGTCGCACAAATCGGCTATTTGCCCGAAGAGCGTGGACTCTACAAGAAAATGAAAGTAGGCGAACAAGCCATATACCTGGCACAATTGAAAGGACTTAGCGCCAAGGAAGCACGCAGCCGTTTGACCGAGTGGTTCAACCGTTTCGAAATCATGCCATGGTGGGACAAGAAGCTGGAAGAACTTTCCAAAGGGATGCAGCAGAAGGTACAATTCATCATTACCGTTTTGCACGAGCCACCTTTGCTTATCTTCGACGAACCTTTCTCAGGTTTCGACCCTGTCAATGCCGAACTATTGAAGCAGGAAATCCTACGTTTGCGAGACAAAGGGCACACCGTGATTTTCTCTACCCACAATATGAGTTCGGTGGAAGAAGTGTGCGACGAAATTGCCCTGATTAATCAGTCAAAAGTCGTACTGAGCGGCAATGTGCACGACGTGAAGCGCCAATTCCGCACCGACAGGTTCGAACTAACCTGTACCGAGAAACTCCCCGACTGGAGCGATATTTACAGCATCGCCGAGCATAAAGAAATAGCCGACACACACCATTATATATTAAACAAGAAAGCGCCAGCTACCAACTCAGAATTTATCGCACACCTTGCTCAGCAGACAGAGGTGCGTGCTTTCTGCGAACAAATGCCTTCGATGCACGACATCTTCCTTAAGGTAGTCAATGCGAAGTAAATCTTTTATTGAAATCCAAAGCCATGAATAAAATATTAATCATAGTGCGTCGCGAGTTTATGACGCGTGTGGCCAAGCGGTCGTTCATCTTGCTCACCATCTTGATGCCTTTTATCTTTGCCGCTTTGATCTTTTTGCCAATATGGTTATCCTCGGTCGAGGGGGATGAAGTGGGCACCGTGATGCTCGTTGACAAGACTGGACGATACGGCGCCTCATTGCTAGGCAATCCAGCCTACAATTTCGTACCCGCAGCCGAAAACAAAGATGAGTTTTATGCCGAAGAAAGCGACGTTGCCGCGGTACTCTGCATCAACGACGAATTGCACAAAGATCCCACTGCTGTCGCCCTATATTCGTCGCAGGAGATACCAGCCGACTTGTTGACTTTCACCACCGCCGCCTTGAACGAACAAGTGCGCAAGGATAAGCTACAATCCCACAATATTCCTGGCCTGGAGCACATCATAAAGGATGTAGAGAGCACCTTCTATATCCCAACAATCAAGAGAGATGCAGCAGGCGAGGAGTCGGCATCAAGCACCGACGTGGCGATGCTGACAGGTTACTTGTTCACCCTGCTGATATACATATTTGTGATAGCTTACGGCGGCATGGTGATGCAGAGCGTGATCGAGGAGAAAACAGGTCGTATCGTCGAACTAATGGTGTCGAGCGTCAAGCCATTCCAACTGATGATGGGCAAAATCATCGGCGTCGCCTTGGTCGGCATCGTGCAGTTGGCGATTTGGGGTATGATGTTGGCTGCCATTATCTTTGCTGCGCAGGCGCTCTTCGGCGTCGATGTCTCAGCAGGGGCTACCCCGTCGATGGCAGGCGGCGCTATGGTGCCACCAGCCGAAAGCATGAGTGGAGGCAACGAAATATTAAGCGCCATCATGGGCTTGCCTTTCCTCGAAATCGTGATCATGTTCATCCTCTACTTTATCGGCGGTTATCTGCTCTACGCTTCCTTCTTCGCAGCCGTTGGTGCCAGCATCAATTCCCAGGAAGATTCATCTCAATTCATGACTCCCGTCATTCTGATCATACTCTTCGGCTTCTATGCGGCTATGTTTAGTATGGAGAATACTAATGGTCCATTAGCCTTTTGGACTTCCATTTTCCCACTAACCTCGCCTATTGTGATGATGATCAGAATTCCTTTTGGTGTACCCCTTTGGCAGGAATTGTTGTCCTTGTTCTTGCTCTTCGGCACGGCACTTCTGTTTGTCTATATCGGAGCCAAGATCTATCGCGTCGGCATTTTGATGTACGGCAAGAAGCCTTCGATGCGCGAGATGCTGAAGTGGGTGAGATATAAATAATGCGGTAAAAAGTCTGTTTGACACCTTGAAAAAAAACCTAGACCTTTTTTCAACGAGACGTCGCGAAATTTAAAAAAGGTTAGACCTTTTTTTCACAAGGTCTTGACTTTTTTTCAGAAGGTCGTTTATTGACAAAAATAGGTCGGACGAAATAAGCAAAAAATGATATGACACAACGTTATTGGAAGAACCAGTTGATACTGCGCGACACCCCGTTTATGGACTTAATGAGGCGCCGCATTTTCAACGTACTCTTGATCGCCAATCCCTACGATGCGTTTATGCTGGAAGACGATGGGCGCGTAGACGAAAAGATATTTGACGAATATGCCAAGTTGGGGTTGCGCTATCCTCCTCGTTTCTATCAAGTAGCTTCTGCCGAGGAGGCCGAACGCGAACTGCGCCGCACATCTTTCAACCTGGTGATTTGTATGCCTGGTACGGACAACAACGATGTGTTTGACATCGCGCGCTCGATCAAAATGCGCTATCAGAAGATACCTATTGTAGTGCTCACGCCATTTAGCCACGGCATCACACGACGTATGGAAAACGAAGATTTGTCTATCTTTGAATACGTCTTCTGTTGGTTGGGCAACACCGATCTGTTGGTTTCTATCATCAAACTGATAGAGGACAAAATGAATCTGGAACATGATATCAACGTGGCAGGCGTGCAGATGATTTTGCTAGTCGAAGACTCTATACGTTTCTACTCGTCGATCTTGCCAAGTCTTTACAAATTTGTCCTACAACAGAGCTTGGAATTCGCTACCGAAGCCCTCAACTCGCACTTGGAAACCCTACGTATGCGCGGCCGTCCCAAAATCGTATTGGCGCGTAATTATGAGGAGGCCTGGGCGCTTTATTCTAAATACAAAGATCATACCTTGGGTGTCATCAGCGACTGCCGCTTTCCAAAGGATGGGGTGAAAAATGAATTTGCCGGTATCGAGTTGCTCACAGCCATTCGAAAAGAGGACGAGTTCCTACCTTTGATCCTCGAATCGTCCGAGTCTGATCGCTATATCCAAGCCGAACAATGCGGGGCGTCCTTTATTGATAAAAATTCGAAGAAGCTGGATCGCGATTTGCGTAAGCTAATTCTGAAAAACTTTGGTTTCGGCGACTTTATCTTCCGCAACCCAGAAACAAGAGAAGAGATAGTACGTGTGCGTAATTTGAAAGATTTGCAGGACAATATTTTCACGTTGCCCGCCGATTCACTCCTTTATCACATTTCCCGTAACAATGTGTCGCGCTGGCTCTGTTCGCGCGCACTCTTCCCTATCTCCGAATTCCTGAAGTATATCACCTGGGATTCGCTCCAGGACATTGATGCACACAGGCAAATCATCTTTGATGCCATTGCAAGTTATCGTAAGATGAAGAACCAAGGGGTTGTGGCCGTCTTCAATAGACATCGTTTTGATAGTTTCAGCAATTTCTCACGCATCGGCGAGGGATCGCTCGGCGGTAAGGGACGCGGTTTAGCCTTCCTTGACAATATCATCATGCGTCATACGGATTTGAATTCTTTCGAGAATGCCACAGTCGTGATCCCAAGGACCGTGGTGCTTTGTACTGACATCTTCGACGAATTCATGGACCGCAATGAATTGTATCAAATTGCGCTGTCTGATGCCTCGGACGAAGATATTCTGCAAGCCTTTCTTCGTGCAGAATTGCCCGAACGTCTGTACGACGACCTGATGGTTTATTTGGACGTGGTCCGTACGCCTATCGCCATACGTTCATCTTCTTTGCTCGAGGATGCGCACTATCAGCCTTTCGCGGGTATTTATTCCACTTATATGATACCCTATGCCGAGGATATCAATACCCGTTTCCGTTTGCTCTCGGATGCGATCAAGGGGGTCTATGCTTCTGTGTTCTACAAGGACAGCAAGGCATATATGACGGCGACAAGCAACGTCATAGACCAGGAGAAAATGGCAGTACTCCTGCAAGAAGTAGCAGGAAGTCAATATGGCACGCGTTTCTATCCACAGATTTCAGGTGTAGCCCGTTCGGTTAATTATTATCCGATAGGTGACGAAGCGGCGAGCGATGGTATCGTAAATCTGGCGCTTGGTCTTGGGAAATATATAGTAGATGGTGGACTAAATCTTCGTGTTTGTCCGGCTTATCCTAATAAGGTTTTGCAAACGAGCGAAATGGAAATTGCCCTGCGCGAAACGCAAACGCAATTCTATGCTTTGGATACTACGCACACGGCCCAGGATCTGAAGGTAGATGATAGTTTCAATCTCTTGAAACTGCACGTCAGCGAAGCCGTCAAGGATGGTTCGTTGCAATACATCGCCTCGACGTACGATCCCTACGACATGATGATACGCGACGGTCTCTACGAGGGTGGACGAAAGTTGATCACCTTCTGCGGTGTCCTGCAACAGGGAATATTCCCCTTACCCGAGTTGCTACGAATGATATTGGAGTACGGGCAGAAGGATATGCGCCGTGCCGTAGAAATAGAGTTTGCTGTAAAACTCAACCCCGACCGCACAGGCACCCTATATCTCCTGCAAATACGTCCGATGGTCGATGCCATGATGATGCTCGACGAGGATTTGTCTCAGGTGTCGGCTGAAGAAACCTTGATACAATCGCCCAATGCCATAGGACATGGTGTGACAGACGACGTGTGCGATGTAGTATACGTTAAGACGGACAATTTCTCTGCCGCCAACAACACCTTGATAGCAGACGAAATCAGCCGTATCAATCAGCAATTTTTGAAAGAGGAGCGTCACTATATTCTCGTGGGTCCGGGCCGATGGGGCAGCAGTGATTCGTGGTTGGGAATACCCGTCAAGTGGCCGCATATTTCTGCCGCCAAGGCGATAGTCGAAGCCGGTTTGGACAATTATCGTATTGACCCGAGCCAAGGCACCCACTTCTTCCAAAATCTGACCAGTTTCGGCGTAGCCTACTTTACCGTCAACGATTTTATCGGCGAGGGTATTTACGATCAGGCCTACCTCAACAGCCTTCCAGCCGTCGCCGAAACGCAATTTGTGCGCCACGTGCGTCTACCGCACCCGGCTGTGATCAAAGTAGACGGTATGAAAAAGGTCGGCGTGATACTGAAACCTGAATTGGAAGGTTGAAATAGCAGAAAAACGTAAAAAATAATGTAAAAAAGAGGCAAAAAGATAATTTTTGTCTCTTTTTTCTTGCAGAATAACAGAAACTCTTTAACTTTGCTGACAGATTTTGAAAATCGGAGGTCTTGCTCTAGCCTATTATATATAAATATGGTGTATTCTTTGTCTGAGAATATGAGAACCATATGAATTTAGACTGATTCTTGAGGAGACTGACGATCGCATCGTATTCACAAAAACTAAAAATAACTAAACCCTATGGAAGCCAAAAAAGTATTGGACGACATCATGCGTCGTTTTCCCAACGAACCCGAGTATCATCAAGCTGTCAAGGAAGTACTTGACACTATCGAAGAGGAGTATAATAAGCACCCCGAGTTTGATCGTGCAGGCCTCATCGAACGTCTGTGCATCCCCGATAGAATCATTCAATTCCGCGTCACATGGATGGACGACAAGGGTCAAGTACAGACCAACATGGGCTATCGTGTGCAACACAACAATGCGATTGGTCCCTACAAGGGCGGCATCCGTTTTCACAGTTCGGTGAATCAAAGCATCCTGAAGTTCCTGGCTTTCGAGCAGACGTTCAAGAATGCGCTCACCACCCTGCCAATGGGTGGCGGCAAGGGCGGTTCGGACTTCTCGCCTCGTGGCAAGAGCAATGCCGAAGTAATGCGCTTCTGTCAAGCCTTTATGTTGGAGTTGAGCCGTCACATCGGCCCCGACACAGACGTGCCAGCTGGCGATATCGGCGTAGGCGGCCGCGAAGTAGGCTACATGTATGGCATGTACAAGAAGTTGACGCACGAATTCACAGGCACCTTCACAGGCAAAGGTCGCGAGTTTGGCGGTTCGCTCATTCGCCCCGAGGCTACAGGCTACGGCAATGTGTACTTCCTGATGGAGATGCTGCGCACGCGCGGTATGGATCTGCAGGGCAAGTCTGTGCTCATATCGGGTTCGGGTAACGTAGCGCAATATACAGCAGAGAAGGTGCTCGAGTTGGGCGGCAAAGTGCTGACTATGTCCGACTCTGACGGCTATATCTACGATCCCGACGGCATAGATCGTGAGAAACTGGACTACATCATGGAGTTGAAAAATCTCTATCGCGGACGTATTCGCGAATATGCCGAAAAGTATGGTTGCAAGTACGTACCTGGTGCGAAGCCTTGGTTTGAAAAGGCCGACATCGCACTACCTTCGGCTACACAAAACGAACTGAATGGCGAAGCAGCACGTGCTTTGGTCGAAAATGGCGTAATTGCGGTGAGCGAAGGTGCCAATATGCCCTCGACACCCGAAGCTATCCAAATCTTCCAAGAGGCTAAGATCCTGTACGCTCCCGGAAAGGCTGCCAATGCCGGCGGTGTGTCGGTATCGGGTCTTGAAATGACACAAAACTCTGAACGTCTGTCGTGGACTGCCGAGGAAGTGGACAACCGCCTGCACATGATCATGGAAGACATCCACGCCAACTGTGTGAAATACGGCACCGAGCCCGACGGCTACGTGAACTACGTGAAGGGCGCCAACATCGCGGGCTTCATGAAGGTGGCCAAGGCGATGATGGCTCAGGGCGTGTTGTAATGACACGTAATATGCATAAATTTGCAGCTTTTATGCAACGAAGCAAATGTTAACGGATGTAAACGACATTTGCATTTCGACGAAAAAAGTTGTATCTTTGTAATAGAATATAGGGGAGAGCGGCAAAATGTTGCTTTCCCCTCATTTTTTCGCCAAATTTTAGGCAAAAAAAGTCAAGACTTCGTAAAAATTATCCAAGACCTTGTTGAAATTTCCCCTAGGAAAGTTTTCACAAGGTCTTGACTTTTTTGAAATAGGCCCTTGCGGCAATATTTTTTCAAAGATATCGTACGAAAAAAGTGACGCAGTTTGTCTCAAAAAACATAAAGTTTGTTAAAGTTTTTGAGGCGCAGAAAACGTTTTCTGTTGCATAAAAGCATAAATATGCAATCGTGCGATTGAAAAAACAAAAAATAGTTGGCAGCGGATAGGAGAATTGAATATTTTTGTCTACCTTTGTCAATGCGCAGATATTTTGCGCGCAAACATATTGTAAAGAAGCGTTATGCTTTCCAAGAAGTCGGGAACGTAGGAAATTCAAGACTATTCAGGAAGGAAGCATAGTGGTTCTCACGCGTAAGCGTGGGCTGCTATTTCCGTATTCTCTGAATAAAGGTACTTCCTACGACCTCCGACTTAGAAGATGGCATACAGTCCCACGTTTTTTGCATTTTCTAATGTCTTACGTGCCTCAGGTTGGGACTGCTTGGGTAATTTAAAGGTAATAGTTATGAAAAAAGTTTTGCTTTACACCCTTGCTGTAATCGTGGTACTTGGAATGATTGGAGCATGCTTCGGAGAATCTGAAACTGATAGTAAAGAGGTGACATCTGACTCTGCTGTCGTGGATAAAGGGAAAGTAAAAAAGGAAGAACCTAAATCTAAATGGGATTATACTGAGACAGTGGATGAGATGACTGACAAGAAGTCTTATACAGCACAGATTGAATCTGAGAACGAAGAATATTTTGAGTTCCCTTATCATGGGGGAAGCCGCCTGATATTTACTTTGAGGAATTCGCCACAATACGGAAAAGATGCATTCATCAGAATTACTAAAGGACAATTTATTGCGAGTATTAATGGACAAAATATTAAGGTGAGATTCGACGAAGATCAAGCGTTTAATGTTCATTGCAATGAAGCAAGTGATTATAGCACAGATATCCTCTTTTTGAATAACTATAAGAAGATTGCTGAACGCTTGAAAACGGCGAAAACGATGAAGATAAACGTAGAATTCTTCAACGAAGGTACACGCACATTTACATTCGACGTGGCAAACCTTAAATGGGAACACTAATCTGTGCAAGGTAGGTATATAGAGGGAGTAAAAGTCTATACAGATTTTTGCTCCCTTAATATTTTATTAAAAAAGGATTCCATAAACGTAAAAAAAAGCAAATTTGCTTTGCCTATTTATATCCCTTTATTATCTTTGCCCGTGCCAAGGTGAAATGTGCCCAGTTGTGGCGGTGCTTTGGTGTAGAGATAAACAAAATTATTCATCCTCATGGACGACTATTACACGGAAAATTGTAACTAAATTGCGGTGGCCAAAAAATGCGTTGGTCTCCGCTGAAAACTCACGCAGAGACAAGACTTCAGATTATGCGCACTTTTTGGAATTTCAATAACACACTCCGCACTTTAGAAGAGTGGCAACCAAATTGCTGGGTGCAGGTGACTTGCCCCACGCCTGATGATGAAAAGTTTCTCCTTGGAGAACTGAAGATCCCTGAATACTTTCTGGACGACATCCGAGATAAGGACGAACGCTCACGCTATGATTACGACGATGGGTGGTCGCTCATCATCTTGCGTATACCATACGTGAAAGAAGTGCGCTCGCGTACGCCACACACGACGATCCCGCTGGGTATCATCTTGAACAAAGATATCTGTGTGACGGTGTGTAATTTCGAGACCAATATGATGATTGACTTCGTGTCGTATCAGCAAAAGCGCAACCGTGGTTTCACGGACTCGGTGGACTTGGTATTCCGCTTGTTCCTGTCTTCTGCCGTGTGGTACTTGAAGCGTTTGAAGCAAATCAGTATCCTGATCGACGAGGCTAAACGCAACCTGGACCGCAAGATAGACAATGAGGACTTGATCGGCTTGTCGCGCTTGCAAGATAGTTTGACCTACTTCATCACCTCAATCCGTGGCAACGAAAACTTGTTGGCAAAGTTGAAGTTCAAACTCCCCGTCGACGAATTGGACGCAGATTTGATCGAGGACGTCAATACGGAGATGAGTCAGGCGCGCGAGACAACCAATATCTATGCTCACATCCTCGACTCGACGATGGAAACGTACGCCAGCATTATTAATAACAACATGTCGGGCGTCATGAAGCAGATGACCTCGATCTCGATCATCTTGATGTTCCCCACGCTTATCGCCAGCATCTTTGGTATGAACTTGATCTCGGGCATGGAGGACACTTGGTGGGGCTTCCCATTGGTGATCGTGCTATCGTTCAGCGTCACCGCCGTCTTCTACTGGCTATTCCGCCGAAAGACTTGGATTTAGTCCCTACAAGGCAAAAAATAGCGCTTTCGCTTTGCCGTGAGGAAAATATTAGCTTTATTTGCATCTCATTTGATCTGAAAAGAAACTTGGTCGCCGCAGTGCTGACCAATCATATAATATACTATGGAAGAAAAGTTGATTCCCGAAGTGGAAGGTATGAAAAACGAGGCCCTGGTGCCTGAGACTATCGAAACGGAAACCACAGAAACAGTGGTAGCCGATGTGCAAAACAATGAGGAAGAACCCGCAGAAGTGGCTCCCGAAGTGAACGAACCAGAAGCGGCTGAAAAAACTGCACCTCAAACAAAGGAAGAGGTCGTAGCACGCCTGAAGGAATTGGTGCAAAATGGCGGCGAAGTGGAACGCACAGAGCTCGAAAGCTTGAAGCAAACTTACTATCGCTTGCACAATGCAGAGGCAGTGGTGGCGCGCGAAGAATATCTGGCTGCAGGTGGCGACCCCGAAGCGTATATGCCTGCTCCTGATATGATGGAGATGGAATTTAAGGCACAAATGGGACTGCTGCGCGAGATGCGTGCTAAAGCATTAGAAGCTGCGGAAAAAGAAAAGCAAGACAACCTCGAAAAGAAACTCGCCATTATCGAAAAAATGAAGGAAATGGCTGTTTCTCCAGACGAAGCTGACAAAAATTATGAAGCATTCAAAGGCCTGCAAGCAGAGTGGAAAGAAATCAAAAACGTACCTGCTGAAAAGGTGACTGAATTGTGGAAAAGTTATCAACTATACGTAGAACAATTCTACGACCAATTGCGCCTGAACCACGAAATGCGCGCTTATGATTTCAAGAAAAATTTGGAAATCAAAACACGCTTGTGCGAAACTGCTGAAAAGTTGGCAGAGCTGGAAGACGTGATTTCTGCTTTCTACCAATTGCAAAACCTGCACCAAGAGTATCGCGAAACAGGTCCTGTGGCGAAGGAATTGCGCGAAGAATTGTGGACACGATTCAAGAATGCTTCGACAGTAGTCAACAAGCGCCACCAAGCACACTTTGAAGCTATCAAGGCGCAAGAGGAAGAAAACCTCGTGAAAAAGACTCAGCTCTGCGAACAAGTGGAAGCACTCGCAGCAGCCGAACAAAAGGGATTTGCTGATTGGGAAAAAGCTACTCAGGAAGTACTCGAACTTCAAGCGCAATGGAAGACTATTGGTTTTACTTCAAAGAAAACTAATGCTAAGATCTTTGAACGTTTCCGCGCTGCTTGTGATAATTTCTTCCAAAGCAAGACTGAATACTTTAAGAATACCCGCGAAACACTGAACGCTAATCTTGCTGCAAAAACTGCGCTTTGCGAAAAGGCAGAAGCACTGAAGGATAGCACAGACTGGAACGCGACGACAGCTGCTCTCGTAGCCTTGCAAAAAGAATGGAAAGCCACTGGCCCCGTAGCTCACAAAGTGTCGGAAGCTATCTGGACACGCTTCAACGTAGCATGCAACTATTTCTTCGAACAAAAGAATGCAGCAACAGCAAGCGTACGCGAAACAGAAGAGGCTAACCTCGAAAAGAAAAATGCGATCATCGAAAAACTCGCAGCCCTGACAGAGAACCCTGTGACTGCTGAGACTATGCAACAAGTCAAAGCTCTGCAGGCAGAATGGAACGAAGTGGGTCACGTACCTTTCCGCAAGAAGGAAAAAATGTACAAGCGTTACCGCGAAGCGTGCGACAAATTGTACAAAGAAGCACATGCCGGCGCAGGACGTCGCCACATGGAAAACTTCAAGAAGAACGTGGGCGAAAAGGGTGGTAGCGAATTGACACGCGAACGCAATAAATTGATGAATGCTTACGAAGCAAAGAAGCAAGAAATCAAAACATACGAAACTAATATGACTTTCTTCAGCTCTAAGTCTAAGAAAGGCAATAGCCTCCTTGACGAATTGGAAAAGAAAGTAGAAAGATTGAAAGAAGACCTAGTAATGCTGACTGAAAAGATTGCTGCAGTAGACGAACAAATCAAAGCAGAAAATCAAAAGTAATAGTCTTTCGATAGATTTGGCAAACCCATAGACAGAATTAAATTAGTGCATATTTAATTCTATCTATGGGTTTGTAGTATATATTAGTTAACGTGAGATTTATATAAGAATTCCATTAAATAAAGCATAGGGGTGAATATATATTTGTAACTTTATAATATTAAAATCGAGTAACTACAAATAAAATCAAGCCATCCCTGTAAATGATGCAAATTTAGTGGATGATTCGGGGCAACTGCAAAACCACATAATTATGCTTTTTTTAATCGCTCACGTTGGCTATTTTATATATTAGTTTGTAGGTTTCATTAAGTTCTATTCCGTTCACTCCAGCACATTGATGTAAGCGCCACCAGCCTTCATGTCGTGTGTGGGCAATCCGATGTCTTTTAGCTTTTGCAAATATTTACGACGATAATAGGGCGTAAGGCTACCATCCAACACGACCAAGTCGGGCGAATAGAAGCGCAACAGTCGAGACAATTCACCCTTATATCCACGACACAAGAGCAGCACATCGACAGGCAAGGGAGCAGATGGGGAATTAGGCGGCAGGGGGCCAGCAGAGACTGCAATACGATGGTGGCGAAAACTGAAGACTTCACCATACCGTATCACGTCACCACAAAGGCTATCCTGTTCACCAATCCATCTTGGCTCGGCAATACCACATTCGCGCCAATAATTATTGCGTACTGCAGAAAGAGCACTATCGGCACGAGAACTATTAGAAGACCAAATATGAGACGCAGAAGGTGACGATATAAAATGCACAGCTGGCGTCTGGTTCAAATTATAACACACGATAGAGGGGCGCACTTGATCCTTCCACTCCGTCCAATACACCCCTGCTGCAGTCAACAAAAGGGCGACCGAGATAGACGTATAAAAAGACTTACGATGCAAGCGAGTATAGGCATAGCATAGGAGCAAACAGGCGTAAATGCCTATTACGAGAGCAAAAGAAGGGGACCACGATAGCACTGCTCCAGGCAAAGAACCAATCCATCCAAGGCCCTTGAGCAAAACATCGACACCTACAGACAAAATGGGACCGAGTAAACTTTGCAAAAAAGGCAGACAGAAGAAAAGCAACGAAACACCAAGCAAAAGATATGCCATCGGCACAGCCAAAAGATTAGCAAAAAGTCCGTAAACAGGGAAAGTATGGAAATAATATGCCACCAAGGGAGCTGTACACAACTGAGCGCACAGAGAAACCGCCATAAGGTCGTAGACAAAGCGAAGGATTGGATAGCGCTCTACACATTTCGGCACCCACAAACGAGGCATTATTATTAATATGAAGAAGACCGAAAGACACGATAGTTGGAAGCCTATGTCAAACAATGCGAGTGGAGACAACAATAATAAACATAGGGCAGCAAAAAACAAATTGTTCAGCGAAGATGAGCGACGAGAAAATATACCGCAAACTTGCATCATCGTAAACATCAATGTGGCGCGCACCAAGGACTTAGGGAAGCCTGCTATAAAAGCAAATCCCCAAAGTAGCATAATACCTAAAAGACTACACAAGACTACACTCCAACGACGCCGACAATGCTTTAGTACAAAAATATGAAAGAAGAAAAACAATATTCCCAGGTGCAAACCCGACAAGGCTAAAACATGACTGGTGCCAGTCTGCGAAAAAACCTCGCGCAACTGAGCATTTAACCCCGATTTCTCTCCCAATGTCATCGCAGAAAGCACCGCTAGTTCTTCTCCATCTAGATATTGTCTATAGCGCTCAAGGAGACTTTCACGTAGCCGTAGCATCCGTACAGCCAGAGTAGGGCGAATCGAGGCCGCCTCAGCCCTTCTCCAGCAACTATCAGCCGAAAACAACACGCCGCTTATCCCTTGTCCTCTCAACCAACCGGCAAAATTAAATTCGCGTGGGTTGCCTGCATTTCTGAGGCGTTCTATTCTACCATAACAAAGCAGTTCATCACCGATTTTAGGCGCAAGCGACATAGATTGAGGACAAGTTTCGCTTTCACGTTCGCTATTTTCCACACAGCGTACTCCCTTAAGATCAACCTTAGTCCTATCACTTGCCGCAGGTTGCAAATTCTGCCCCATGCGTGAGTTATTTTGCGATTTCATTAAACTGAGACGCACTTTCCTACCCTTAAATGCGCCATCGCCTAAGATTGCGTCTGCTTGATAAACCTTCGTCTTCTCTACAACACTCGACGAGATCAATACCCTATGTACATTTTCACCTTCCTCCCACTGGACTGCACAATCTCTTCGCTGAGCAAGCACTAGTAATACACCTAAAGAAAAGAAAGCAACGCCCACCACACTCCAGAACCAAACAGAAAGATGCAAAATACTCTTTCTACTTTTCAGCACCCGATTCCCAATAAAAAAAGGAAGTAATATAAATGCCCCTAAAACGTAATAAAGCCAATCGGATGTTTTACTTCCCTCACCATTTGCCAAGTGATAAGAGCCACCATAAGTATCCTCCATGCCATTTAGAAGTACCCCTAAATCACAAAGACTATCGCCCACAAAAATCCCTAAGGCCAAAAATAGCACAATCCTAAGCAAGGGATAACTGCGCAATTTTGAAGTCATAAATTCAGTAAGCGACCATTTCATTATTCTACTTTTAGGCAAAAACATTAAATCTAGGGCACAATAATACCCCTCCAATCGAGAAGAAAAGCTCAACAAGAGGGGCAAAAATAAGGATTTATGTACACAAAACAAACTATTTTCCTGACGAAGGTATAAAAGATTCGTACGTACCATCATCAAAAAAGACGCGAATCTCCTTAATTTTCCTTTCTGAAATGTCAAAATTTTTCGCATTTTTATTGACCGTAGAAAGAAGGGCGGCCTGGCGCAAAGAATCTTGAATATTTATCCCCGAAGAAGCGGGAACTTTTTCCGAAGTACTAGGCTGCATAAAAGCTGACTCAGGAAAAATTGACGAAGCAACACCCATATCCAACTCTGGAACGGATGCTCCACTCGAGCCAGAGTTTGATAACGAATCTGTACCTGAAACATTTTCCGAAGTCTTACCATTGAGCAACATTTCGCCTTCGCCAAACATCAACCAATTGACATTGATTTCAGGAAAGGCACGGTGAATTGCTTGCACATGATTATTGGTCGGATTGGTCCTACCATTAAAAATACTAGACAACGATGCTGGGGAAATTTCCAAATAGGTAGCAAAATCTTGCTGCGACAATTTTGCCCATGTCATTACCTGACGAACTCTATCTTTCATATCTTTTTATATTTTTATTCTAGCTTCATTACGTAGTCTTAATTTGAGTATAAAAATCCAGTCTCCGAAAATCACACCCAAATGATAAAAATCCTAAGGTCTAACAGAAAATTACACTAAATTTCGCAATTCTTTATAGACCTAAATTCGGTTTACAAAGATACACTTAAATTGTAAAACAACAAAATAGTTTTGCTTTATTTTTCTTGATTTACAAAATTACATCGCATCCTATTTTGATTTACATATCTACAAATATATACAGGAAGGGATCGTGTATACACATATCCAAATACAGAAAGAAATAGCTCACATAAATAAAACTATACTAAAACTTACTTAAAAATTGGGTATTATACACTTATATCACCAATTCTGCTCATTTGAAGTCCTATAGCTATTGATATGCAAAGGACACACACAAACAACCCGTTTTCTTATCTAATAAAAATGTTTTTTTTACTGATTTTGTGCCTCTTACAATAATATGCAAACTATGCATATTTATTCATTTATATTTATACATGTATAGGATTTTAAATTTGATCACTCATATAGATTTGTGAATATTTGAAATTATCTGGATAATATCGGCAAATAATAGTTTCATAGTGTTTTGTTTTGTAAACCACACAGCTCGTCCAATATTTACTTTTCCAAAGTTTACGTTTACATATTTTATTGTAATACCTAAATTTTTCAGCTAATTATTAATTCCGCTCATAAATACAGCCCACTTATCAGTCAAAATTTTCTACGAAATTCTCACAGCACTAGTTTTTCTCCTATTTCGCTATATTTCAATATATTAAATACAAAAATTCGGGTTTATAAAATTCACGCTAAAAAATCTAAAAAACTGAGATATTATTACTAAAACTCCTATTTTTGACATTCAAAATAGCTCAAAAAATAAAGAAAATGTATATCCCCTACACTTTAGTTTTGTGA
>JAZQSL010000045.1:0-3989 GCA_045630125.1 Alloprevotella sp.
ATTTTCACTAATATCCATCCGGTCTTAAATGCCCCGCAAGGCATTAGTGTAAATTAGTGCAAATTCGTGGTTACAATAATAAGAGTACAACATCTTTGATGTAAGGATGATTTGTGGACATCTGCTATATTATTACCAAAAACTTTCGGGGTCACTTCAAGGATGTATTCTCTTTTTTATTGGGTAAAATGAATGAAATCCCCCTCGTTTCATAGCAACATAGGCGATTTTTAACATTTTTCCTCAGAAAAAGGTGGGTTTTTCAATACTTGTGCTTATATTTGCGAAACGCATGAATTTTGATTGCGTTGAGGATCGGAAGTTCTGAAGGTTCTGAGGACTCTGAAAACTCCTAGAACTCCGCCCCCTCACCCTAAGAAAAAATACCTTAAATCTAAATACTAATAATTATGGAGACAACATTGTTTTATCTCGTGCCCGTGGCTTCGGTCTTGGCCCTAGTCTTCGCTTGGCACTTCTACCGAGAAATGAAAAAGGCGCCCGAGGGAACGCCCCGTATGCAGCATATCGCTGAAGCGGTGCGCAAGGGTGCTATGTCCTACCTGCGCCAACAGTACAAGGTGGTGATCATGGTGTTCATCGCCCTGGCGGCTCTGTTTGCCGTGATGGCGTATGGTTTCCAAGTGCAAAATGAATGGGTACCTATCGCCTTCCTGACCGGTGGTTTCTTCTCTGGTTTGGCTGGTTATTTGGGTATGAAAACAGCCACAGCCGCTTCGGCACGTACAGCCAATGCCGCTCGTACATCGCTCAACGGCGGATTGCGCATCGCCTTCCGCAGTGGTGCGGTGATGGGTTTGGTCGTAGTAGGTTTGGGTCTGCTGGACATTTCGTTCTGGTACCTCTTGCTCGACTGGTTGATCCCCGAAGGCGATATGCCCACTGCTAAACTTTGCATGATTACAACGACTATGCTCACCTTCGGTATGGGTGCATCGACACAAGCGCTCTTTGCTCGCGTGGGTGGTGGTATTTATACCAAGGCAGCCGACGTCGGTGCCGACTTGGTAGGTAAAGTGGAAGCGAATATCCCTGAAGACGACCCCCGCAATCCCGCAACTATCGCCGACAACGTGGGCGACAACGTGGGCGACGTGGCTGGTATGGGTGCAGACCTTTATGAATCTTACTGCGGTTCGATTCTGGCGACAGCATCCCTGGGTGCTGCAGCATATATGTTGGCAGGCAACGTAGATATGCAAATCAAAGCCGTGATGGCGCCTATGCTCATCGCTGCCGTAGGTATCATCCTCTCTATTATCGGTATCTATGCCGTGCGTACACACGAGAATGCGAATATCAAGGAACTGCTCCGCTCGCTTTCGGTAGGCACTATGCTCAGTAGCGCACTGATCGTCGTAGCTTCGTTTGCCGTACTCTACCTGCTGGGCTTGGACCGCTGGTGGCAAATGGGATGTACCGTAGTCGTAGGTTTGATTGTAGGTACAGTGATCGGACAGGCTACAGAATACTATACTTCTCAGTCGTACAAACCTACACGCAAGGTATCTGAAAGCGGACAGACTGGTGCTGCTACAGTGATTATCTCTGGTTTGGGTCTTGGTATGTTGTCTACTGCCGTTCCCGTGATAGCAGTAGTCGTAGGTATCATCGCAGCCTACCTCCTCGCAGCAGGCGGAGATATGAGCAATATTTCAATGGGGCTCTACGGTATCGGTATGGCTGCCGTAGGTATGCTCTCTACACTGGGTATCACATTGGCTACCGACGCCTACGGTCCTATCGCCGACAATGCTGGTGGTAATGCCGAAATGTCGGAACTCGGTCCCGAAGTGCGCCGTCGTACAGACGCTCTCGACTCGCTCGGTAATACTACAGCGGCTACAGGCAAGGGGTTCGCGATTGGTTCTGCCGCTTTGACAGGTCTCGCACTCCTGGCTTCGTATATCGAAGAAGTGCGTATTGGTCTGGAACGCTTGGGACAAGATACACTCCAAATCGGCGAACGCGCGGTGAAGTTGACCGAAGCGACCATGCAGGACTTCATGGTGTACTACGACGTCACCTTGATGAATCCAAAGGTATTGGTCGGTATGTTCATCGGCGCTATGATGGCCTTCCTATTCTGCGGTTTGACGATGAATGCCGTAGGTCGTGCAGCGGGTAAGATGGTAGACGAAGTGCGCCGTCAGTTCCGCGAAATCAAGGGCATCCTGCAGGGCGAAGCCGAACCCGACTATGGCCGTTGCGTCATGATTTCTACACGTGCCGCTCAACGCGAAATGGTAGTACCTTCGCTTTTGGCTATCATCGCTCCAATCCTGGTCGGCGTAGTGCTCGGCGTCAGCGGTGTCCTCGGTCTGTTGATCGGTGGTCTGGCTACAGGTTTCGTGCTCGCCGTATTTATGGCAAATGCCGGCGGTGCGTGGGACAATGCCAAGAAGTATATCGAAGAAGGCAACTTCGGCGGCAAGGGTAGCGACGTGCACAAGGCTACAATCGTGGGCGACACCGTGGGCGACCCCTTCAAGGATACAGCAGGTCCAAGCCTGAACATCCTGATCAAGTTGATGAGTATGGTCAGCATTGTGATGGCAGGTCTGACCGTCGCTTGGAGTCTGCTCTAAACGGCACGACACCTTTGGTCTGCAATATTGCATACCATATATATATTATATAGTACAAAGCATCTCATATCTATAGCAAGAGACTTCGGCTCGCATACAGCCGGAGTCTCTTTGTCTTCCGCCCCAAATCCTATGTACAGGCCCCAAAAGGTGTCAAAAAGCGAAGGCAAAGCCTTTGCTTGCAACATTGCAATGATATTGCAACCTGAATCGGCTTTTTTGGTTATAATGTTATAAGAATTGCAACTTTCGCTGAAACTCTCCCTATCTTTGCACTATCAAAAGCGGAAGCACCCACACAGGTGAAATTAGCAGTAGAGAAATAGAAGATGAAAAACTAATGAAAAAACTAACAAAGAGAACAGATGAAAGAACTAATGAAAAGACAAATGAAAAAACAATTTGCCGAGGCAAGAGACCAGGCACATGAAAAAGTACACAAGGTAAAATTAACAGAACTTATCAAAGAGAGAAAAAACTGACACAAAGAAAAAAACAGTAATCAAAACTACAGAGAGAAAAAACAAACAAACACTAATTTATTGAACTTATATTAATTTAAAAAAACTAATCAATCATGAAAAAATTCTTTTTGCTCCTTTTCGTTGCTGTCGTATCAAGTGTATCAACTTTTGCCGCTAACGCAAGCGCAAGCGCAAGTGCATCAACCAACGACGCCGACCTGGTGATCAAACAAACCATCAAGTTCGAAGATCAATCACAACCCATCACGATCTACTATGTCAAGCAAAACGACGTGTACCAAGTCTATTCCGAAACAGACCTGTCGAAGCAATCGCCCAGTAAACTGAAGAAGATGGACTCGACTAAAGTGGAACTGGCTAAGACCTACAAGGGCAAGTGTCAACTGACTTGCAACAGCCTGAAGGAAGTGGCAGACCTGGGTTACACGCTCTATGGTAAGTACGGCAAATACGTTGACTTCAACAAGGTGAAATTCTAATCGGAAATAATAGAATTGTTGCACATCATAATGTTAATATTTTTAGGTTAAACATGAACAGGCGGATCAATAGATTTACACATCTCCCGCCGGGTGGAGTTAATAGATCTTAGAGAAGAAAAAACTCCGCAGACCGAGGAAGCAGCGATGCCCACTCGGTCATTTTTTTTGTCCCTTTTAGAAAAAATAGGTAGGGTGGACAAAAAATAAGCGTTTTTAGGAAAACGTGAGTTCGGTATAAGAAATTCAAGAAAAAAACATAGGAATGAAAATTGTTGGTAATAATATAGCAGATGTCCACAAATCATCCTTACATCAAAGATGTTGTACTCTTATTATTGTAACCACGAATTTGCACTAATTTACACTAATGCCTTGCGGGGCATTTAAGACCGGATGGATATTAGTGAAAATTA
>JAZQSL010000046.1:0-322528 GCA_045630125.1 Alloprevotella sp.
ATTCTCCTTGTACTTCTCTACAAAAAGTTTTATGGAATTGCTTTCAAAGAACGCTTCTTTTTAAAGTCGCTACACAGTACGCCAGAGGGCGTTTCCTGATTAGCGAGTGCAAAAGTACACACTTTTTTAATAACTGCCAAAACTTTTTGGAGGAAAATTTAAAAGTGAAATACTCGATGCTGGTGTTTTTTGCGCTAAAAGCGCTACAGATCAGCCAATTATGTGCAATAAAAAAATTACGCTTGGTTTTTATTTGCGCGCCGTTTGGCAGACGCGGATTGCAAAAATGCAAGTTTTTATAACTTTGGCAAAATAATTTTATGAGTTTTTGAGGGAATTGTGCTGAAGAATATAAAAAGAAAGAAAAAGTAAAGGGCAATCTTATACGGAGAAGGCATATGTATACAATATATATACATGTACACATACACGCGCATGGGACATTTTCCTTTTTACATAAATCCCGAGGATTTATCAACGATGTAGAGATGTCACATCGTGGCATCTACGCTACTGTCAATAAATTATAATCAATTTGAGACGCCACAATGTGACGTCTCTACGGGGAGATGCAAAATTGGAGAAAAAGGCTATGTTTGATGTGGAATAAAAAAGTCAAGGGTTTGTTGAAAAAAACCTAAGGAAAGTTTTAAAAAGGTCTTGGTTTATTTTTACAAGGTCTTGACTTTTTTATTGAGTCTTTATTGTGGGTGGGAGACGATAATACAAGGTGGCGTGGAAATAAGGAGTTTTTTGTAGTGAGGTTTGGACTTTACAAGGGAAAAAACTTCTAATCATGCTAACAACCTTTTTCTTATTTCAGAGCGCTCGTATACTAACACACATTATACAACTGCCTCACCCTTCTGCAATTTTTCGAAGTACGAAAAGATGAGCCACGAGCTGTAGGGTTATAATCACAACATAAGCAGGTAAATGTACACCAAAACCAGCAAAACATAACGTCACGACCAGTGCTACAAAGAACATGGAGCCACTCCACACTTTCATGTCCTTATTCAAGCGAGCGCCCTTCACGTTCATTGCCATAATTGGAAGTAGCGTAAAATAAAAAACAACTATCGCACCAATAGCAAACAACGTACTATTGGTGTCTTGTCGTGTTAATAGGTAAGCAAGGTATGCGAGTGCCACTGACAGGACAAGGGCTAATATTGCTTGAACAAAATCAATCTTCATACTTCAAAACAAAGAGACAGATGTATTGGTATGCCTACACTCCTGCGCTATTACCTTGGCACCAATACCGATAACAAAGGTCGGTATTTTCTACCACATGATAAAATCTAAATGTAAGAAAATAAAGCAAAGGTGCCATAAGACATAAATACGTAAGAAGAAAGATATTCTAAATTGAGACAACTTCTACCGACCCTGAAGGATGAAATGCAAATAGGCTGCAAAGATCTTCAAGCAATACATCCATACGACGCAAATAATAATGGCGAGCACCCTAAAAAGGACACTCGCCATATATATATATTATAATGCACCTATATGGGCTATGATAAGAATATCATCAGCACCACTTGTGCCATCAGGATGCGCAGGAACATTGCCAAGGGGTAAACTGTAGAGTAGCCGATTGCAGGTGCATCGTTGCCTGCAGTTTGAGTAGCAAATGCCAATGCAGGGGGGTCTGTATTCGAACCAGCGATAAGACCCATCAAGGTGAAGTAGTTTAGCTTCAACACCTTTCGTGCTACGACGCCCATGATGAGGATTGGAATAATGGTTATCAAGAAACCTGTCCATACGTAGTGTACACCACCGTTGACGATAGTTTCCCAGAACTTCGCGCCAGCCTGAATACCCACACTAGAGAGGAAGAGCAACAGACCCACCTCACGCAACATCAAGTTGGCTGAAGTTGATACATAAGAGTTGATCTTGTAACGGTAACCAAAGGCACCGATGAGGATGGCTACGACGAGAGGACCACCTGCCAAGCCCAACTTCACACCAGCACCAAAGTTGATTTGACCAACGATGATACCCAGGAGGATTCCGAAGAACAATGCGCCCACATTGGGGTGATCAAGATGCTTCACCTGAGCACCTACGACACGCTTGAGGCGTTCTACGTTTTCCTCGGGACCAGTAACGAGGATACGGTCGCCGACTTGGAAACGCAAGTTTCGGTCTGCGAAAAGATCCATACCATTACGTGTCACACGCGTAACGTTAACACCGTAGATAGTACTAAAGTGCAATTGTCCAAGCGTCTTACCATTAATCTCTGGCTTAGTGATGACGTAGCGACGGCTGACATATTTAATCTTTTCATCAGCTTCCTTCCAGTCTTCATTTTCCACTGCTTCACCCATCAAAGCAGTAATCACTTCAGACTCCTCTTGTACACACACCAGGCGTACACGCATACCCATTTCCAACTTGGTCTCGCCATTTGGTACAAAGACCTCGCCGTCCACCATACAACGGGTGATGACAAATTGACGCTTCAGGAAAGAATGCAAATCATGCAAAGTGCGACCCACTACGGCGGGGTTGGTAATTTTCAGCACAAGGTGTTTAGGCGTAGCACTTGGATTACTTTCACGCTCGAGACGAAGTTGTTCTTGTTCCTTTTCCAGACGAATCTTGCAAAGGTAACGCACTACGATTGTAGCCAAGATAATGCCGACAACACCGAGGGGGTAAGCACAAGCGTAACTTGACGCCAAGTCGGGCATACCTGCTGCACCCCAATCGCCTGCAAAGTCCTTGACTACAGTATTGGCTGCACCAAGACCCGGGGTGTTGGTCACAGCACCATACATCGTGCCGACCATCATGGCAAGGTTGTAATTATTATGATCAAACACGAGGAAATAAAGGCCAAGCATCACCAGAATATTGAGCATTACAATACCCACGGCGATAAGGTTCATCCCTACACCACCCTTCTTGAACGTAGCAAAGAAACCAGGGCCTACCTGCAAACCGATGCAGTAAACAAAGAGAATCAAGCCCAATTCCTTGACAAAGTCTATCAATTCCTTTTGGGCTGAGTGTGTGATTGTGCTACCCGTAGCAGGGTCTACAATATAATTGCTGTAGATGTGACCCACCAAAATACCTACAAAAAGCACAAACGTAACCCCGAGAGCCACGCCCCCGAACTTAATCTTTCCCAACTTCACGCCCAAACTGATGACCAATGCATAGATCACCACCAAGTGAGCAATCGAACCGGGATTCGTAATAATGTTTGTCAACCAATCCATAGTTTTTGATTTAGTTAAAATTATCAATGCAAAGTTATGGATTATTCATCGCAGACCAAAAGTTTTTCTGCGTAGATTACCCTATTTCTCATTTAGAGTAGCATTTTTTGCATATTCAGTTTTCATTTTTTAGGATTTGATAAGATTTGTATTACACAAATGTTCACAAAAAATATTTACCTTTGCAGCAAATATCACACAATATAAATTTTACGCAAAACATATCAAATCATGAATAGGCTACATCAGATCTTCGTCACACTGACTCTTGCCTGCTGCACAATTTGTCCCTCTCTTGCACAACAACAGCAGGAGTTGCTTCGTACTACATCGCCCTTTTATTTCGAGGAGTTCAAGGACGCAAAAGTTTTACAACCATTCGGTCGCTTTGTCAAAACGAAAGGTAATATTTTCTATAAGGATGGCAGTTTCCTCTATATGGAAAATGGCAAGGCGATGAGGGCTAACACAAAGAACATCCTTGGCGTGGTGATCGACTCCATTGAATTCAAGAAAATAGACGACACGCAGATGGGACGTGTCGTTGCACAAAAAGGCTACAACTACTTGCTCTGCGTACGCACCATAGATATGAAAAAATACTCTGCCCAGGTCAATGGCGAAGAAAACCATCCTTACCTTGACATGAACGAGCTGGGGCTATTTCTCGAAATCGACGGCGAAAGCCAAACCAGAGAATACGACAAAGGATTCCCGTTGCAGGACAAATACTATTTTTCAATCAAAGGCGAAATTATCCCGGCCAACGAATCCAAATTCAAAAAGTTCGTTAGGCCAGAAATGAAGGAAGCATTTAAGCGCTTGATGAACGACCATCTTTGGAGTTGGAAAGATCCCGCTTCTCTGACACAACTTTTCGTATTCTTGCCAGAATAAAAGTTAGAATACTACATTTATCACAAAATATAAGCCCACAGCAAATGAGCATTTTGCTTTTTGCTGTGGGCTTATATTTTTTTACTTTTTTTCACCAAACCTTCATCTGATACAGAAATCACAGAGCAAGGAAGAGTCTATCACCAATCTTCATCATTGTCATCACAATCATCGTCAGCATCTCTTTCGTACCTATTACTATTTCCATGATGGCTGTCATAAAATCCATCATCATAACCCTGTTCGTAACCTCGTTCGTACTCTACCTCATCATCACTATCAAAGCAACCCGACACATCATAACTTGAGCTATGACTTAATCCCATCTCGCCATCATCATAACCATCTTCGTAGCCATCATCATAACCTTTTTCATATTCATCAGTGGGGCATCCCACCCGAGGAGTGTATGAGGTTGACGGTCTTTCATTAGAAGAAGGGCGCACCACATTGGGCGATAGTGCAGAGTCTTGAAAAGCTGGCTTGACTGCAACAGATTTCATTGTATCTGAATATTTATTCGTGCCATCAAGTGCAACAGAGTCACAGACCTGAGTTGTCGTAGATTCTACATCGTCAGTCCTCTCCCAATAATCCGAACAATCATTAAGTACCCAAAATATCGTACCGATAATCATCAAGAGCGAAAAGCAACCAAAAATACGATTCCCATCCATTTCTACAGAGCTAATTCACGGACTCACTTTAAGAGAAGTCACAAGTTAATAAACCTCGCAAAAACACCCTACTGAATCTTTGGTAAAAGAATTGTTTGACGCTTGCTTTTACATATCAAGCTTCTGTATCTTTCTCAACAACCACCAAGGCTTCGAGTACTCTCACCACTACTACGGGTGTGCCAGGATCCAGAAATTCGCCAGAAGATTTCACCTCGACTACTGCGCCATTGATATCTGCGTTTCCTATCAAAGCAAGACGTGTCAACGCTTTCCCTTTATCCCCCACCTTCACAGAAAGTTGTGCTGTAGTGGCAGAAGTCGAATCGATCGTCGTATGCAGGGAAACTTTTTCCATGGTCTTAGAATTGCCCAACCACCAAAAGAAGCCGAGCACGATAATAATGGAAACGAGCACCGACAAAGCGGATGGCCAAAAGCCATAGTCGAAATAAACCAAAATGTCTGCGACAACTACACAAACGGTGGCTATGATGCCAGCTATACCAGCACCTGGGAGGAGGAAGGCTTCTGCAAAGAAAAGCAGTAATGCCAAAACTACTAATAATATTATATATATAAGCATATCTGTAAAGTTTTAAAGTTAATTCATCTTGTTTTGTATCTCGGAGGTTTTATCTCTTTTCACCAAAAGCAGAGTGACGATGTGCTACCCTACGCATCAAAATGCCGAGCGGTACTTTCCTTCTTCCTTATCGCCGAGCATAGATATATAGGATTCGTAGCGTGACAAGGCAATTTCGCCTCGTTCGATAGCTTCAAGCACTGCGCAACCCGGTTCCTGGGTATGTGTACAATTGGAAAAACGACATGCAGCCGAGGTCTCGAAGAATTCGCGGAAGTAGTGCGATACTTCCTCTGCCTCCATATCAAATGTACCGAAGCCCTTGATGCCGGGAATATCTATCACGCTGCCGCCACCAGGCAATTCAAACAATTCGCTGAAGGTCGTAGTATGCATACCCGAACCGTGTACTGACGAAATCTCGGCCGTACGCACATTGGCGCCGGGTACGAGGTAATTAAGCAAGGTGCTCTTGCCTACACCCGAATGTCCTGCCAGCAGCGTCACCTTGCCCTGCATTTCTGCCAAGAGAGGATCTATTCCCCTACCCTCGGCGGCCGAGAGCAAATAGCAGTTGTAGCCTATATTTTGATAGAGGGCAATGAGCGCTTCAGTCTCTTCTCGTTCCTCGGCGGAGAGGTCGTCCATCTTGTTGAAGGCGAGAACTACGGGCACACGATAAGCCTCGGCCGAAGCCAGGAAGCGATCGATGAAAGTTGTCGTAGTCTCGGGACGCACGAGTGTAACCATCAGCACAGCCAGGTCTAAGTTGGCAGCGAGAATGTGACTTTGTTTAGATAGATTCGAAGCCTTGCGTATAATATAATTACGTCTTTCCTCGATTTCCACTATATAAGCCACATCTCCCCCACTATCTGTCAGTACTACGCGATCGCCCACTGCTACGGGATTAGTCGAACGAATACCGCGCAGGCGGAAATTCCCCTTCACACGGCATGGCACGAGTTGTCCCTCGTCAGTTTTCACCTCGTAGAGACTCCCCGTATTTCGCACCACTATTCCACGCAGTTTTGTCATAGGCCCTACCGCACGTATTATACGGTCATGATTTCTTTGTTCTTGGCAGCGAGCAATTCTTCCACTTTCTTCACCATTTTGTCGTGAATCTTTTGGAGATCTGCTTCTGCATCTTTTTCTACGTCCTCAGAGAGACCGTCTTTGATTGCTTTCTTCAATTTATCGATACCATCGCGGCGCGCATTGCGGATAGCTACTTTTGTTTCTTCGCCTTCCTTGTTACATTGCTTAGTAAGGTCGCGACGGCGTTCCTCTGTCAAAGGAGGAATACCCAAACGGATGATTTCGCCGTTGTTTTCTGGCATGATACCTACCGAACTATCAATGATTGCTTTTTCAATCACGCGGAACATTTGCTTATCCCAAGGTTTGATAGCAATAGTACGTGCGTCGGGTGTAGAAATAGCTGCTACGTTGTTGATGGGCACCATTGAGCCGTATGAGTTCACACGGATTTCGTCCAAGATATGCACGTTAGCCTTTCCTGCACGGATGTGCGAGAGGGTTTCTTCAAGGTGCATCACACTCATTTCCATTTTTTCCTCACAAGCAGCGAGGCATTGCTTTACGTCTATCATTTTTGTTTCTTTTTAGTTGTATAATAATTTGGACAAAGATACATATATTTTTTTGTTTTCAAAGATTTCGCGCCCTAATTTCTTTCACACCTGCCCCAACGGCACAGATAAATACGGCGTAAGGCGCTACCAACCTAAAAAAATCACTAAATTTGCACGCAAAATAAAATACAATAGATGAAAGAGTTTATTCAATCTGAAGCAAAGGCCGAAACCGCCGTCCTTGTTGGTTTGATCACAAAGCAGCAGAATGAGCGTAAGACTATGGAATATTTGGACGAGTTGGAGTTCCTGGCCGAAACCGCTGGAGCGGTGACGGTGAAGCGCTTCACACAAAAGATGGACGGACCAAGTTCGGTGACCTATATCGGTAAGGGAAAGTTAGAGGAAATCAAACAATACATCATCGCCGAGGAGGATGCCGAGCGCGAGGTCGGTATGGTAATCTTCGACGACGAACTTTCTGCCAAGCAACTCCGTAATATCGAAGCCGAGCTGAAGGTAAAAATCCTGGACCGTACAAGTTTGATCCTCGACATCTTTGCCATGCGCGCACAGACTGCGAATGCAAAGACACAGGTCGAACTGGCGCAATACCGCTATATGCTCCCCCGCTTGCAACGTCTCTGGACGCACTTGGAACGCCAAGGTGGTGGTTCCGGCGGCGGTGGCGGAAAGGGCAGTGTGGGACTGCGCGGACCTGGTGAAACTCAGCTCGAGATGGACCGCCGTATCATCCTGAATCGTATGTCTCTGCTCAAGCAACGCCTCGCTGAGATCGACAAGCAGAAGACTACGCAGCGCAAAAATCGCGGCCGTATGATTCGCGTAGCATTGGTGGGTTATACCAATGTGGGCAAGTCTACACTCATCAACCTCTTGGCAAAATCAGATGTATTTGCAGAAAACAAACTCTTTGCTACGCTTGACACTACCGTGCGCAAGGTAATCATCGGCAATCTGCCCTTCCTTTTGGCGGACACAGTAGGTTTTATCCGCAAATTGCCTACAGACTTGGTGGATTCGTTCAAGAGTACGCTAGACGAAGTACGCGAGGCGGATTTGCTGATACACGTAGTAGACGTATCGCACCCCGATTTTGCCGATCAAATAGCTGTGGTAGAAAAGACCTTGGCTGACCTCGGTTGTGCAGACAAGCCTAGCCTGATGGTATTCAACAAAATCGACGCGTATACGTGGACGGAAAAGGATCCCGACGATTTGACACCTGCCACCAAGGAAAATATCTCACTCGACCAACTGAAAAATACTTGGATGGCAAAGATGGGCGGCGATTGCATCTTTATTTCTGCACGCGAGCGCGAAAATATCGACAATCTGAAAGATCTGTTCTACGAACGCATCAAACAAATGCACATGCAGAAATATCCCTACAACGACTTCCTGTTTCAAAACTACGAAGATATGGCGATGGAGGAATAATCCATCGCTTTTTTATAATCCCAAGCTATATGTTGGCCACATCCATGCTATACATTTTTCCGCTCTGTGTCGTCGCTGGATTCATCCAGCGCACCACAGGTTTTGGCTTTGGCATCTTCATCATGACCATGCTGCCAATGCTGCTGCCCAGTTATGCAGAAGCCACCACGCTGTCGGGATTGTTGGCGTTGACAACGAATCTGCTCATCACCACCCGTCTGCGGCGCCACATTGATTGGGCACAACTGCGCCCCGTGCTGTTCACATTCATCGTGGTGTCTGCCTTTGCCATCAGTTGCCTGAGTCGCATCGACAGCCTTTGGCTCTACAAGGCG
This sequence comes from Alloprevotella sp., assembly GCA_045630125.1. Lineage (GTDB taxonomy): Bacteria > Bacteroidota > Bacteroidia > Bacteroidales > Bacteroidaceae > Alloprevotella. The sequence goes on from JAZQSL010000046.1 coordinate 8,803, forward strand.
CTGGGCATACTGCTCATCATCTGTGCGCTCTATTTTGCTTTCTTTCACCACCGCATTCGCCTGCACGCCAATCGCCGTATGCAGATCAGCATGGGCACTTTGAGCGGACTGATGGGTGGTTTCTTTGCCATGCAGGGACCTCCTGCCGTACTCTATTTCATCACGGCCGAACCAAGCAAGGAGAAATACATGGCCACCATCTCCGCCTATTTCTTTATAGGCAATCTTGCGATGACGGTGTTTCGTGCCGGCAGTGGCTTTCTGACGACCGACGTCCTCAATGGTTTTCTGTATGGCATAGGTGGTGTGATCCTCGGCACCTTGATCGGTGAACAGGTCTTCAAGCACATTCCCGAGCAGAAGTTTCGCTACGTCGTCTACTCCTACATCGGACTCTGTGGCATCTACTTTTGCCTGAGGTGATCAAGCTATTTTCACCCCGCCCAAAAGCATAGCAAAAAAAAGGTCTAACCTTTTTTAAACGAGACGTCGCGAAATTTAAAAAAAGTCTAACCTTTTTCAAAAAAAGTCTTGGTTCGTGAAAAAGGCATTTTTCTCCTTGTTCACGAACCAAGACTAAAATCATTTTTACAGGTACGCCGCCCTACACTTAATCATATTTTCGCGTCAGGACATTGCACACTTTATCTTGGAAGTCCCTACCCTCTTTCGATGTCACTATACCTTGATTAATGATAGCAAAGCAAAAGACATGTCCTTCGGCACCAAGTGCATAGCCCACCAAAGCACTGACACCGCTCACCGTACCAGTTTTAGCAAAGACCTTGCCCTGTGCAGAATCCCCCTTGCAGCGTTTCTTCAACGTTCCATCTACCCCCATTATGGGCAAAGCTGGTTTGATGTGTCGGTAGATATTTTCATTCTCGTAGGCATGGCGCAACAACGCCACCATCAATTCAGGAGTCACATAGTTGTATAGCGACAAGCCGCTACCATCTGCTATTTTATAGTCGTCTGGATCGAGGTTAAGTTTCTTGCTAATCAATTCGTTGATCAGATGTGCTGCCTCTGGTCTGCCAGCATATTTCTCGCCCGATTGAGCTGCGATGCTATAGTACAGAGCCTCTGCTTTCTGATTGCTACTTTTCTTCAACATTGGCATGAGCACTTGATCCAACGAATGTCTCTGTTTTGCCAAACAAATGGCAGACGTAGGCATTGTGCCTATCACGACTTGCCCCTCCCATTGAATTTGATTTTCTCTAAGCACCTCAGCAAAAGTTTGCGCCAATGTGTTTTCCTCGTCACAAAGCAAAGGCGAGAGCGAAGGGTTCTCGTCGTCCCAACACCAGCCCCAGCCAGCCGAGAGCGTATCCTTGTAGGAAATATCGAGCACTAAGTCGCCACGCCAGCAGGTCACGGCACTATCGACCAAGCATGCGGCGAAACGCTTCAAATCCTCCTTACCAAAGAGTGGATCCATCACCCCCTTGATATAAAGATTGGCAACGAGAGTATCTGGTGTGAGTGGAGCAGAAGAGCGCATTTCTGTCACGAAACTGTAGTTTCCACCCAGTATATCAACCGCACAAATGGCAGTAAGGGCTTTCATCGTTGACGCAGGGCGTAGACGCTGAGCCGCCCCCCTCTTAAAAATCATCTTACCTTCTGTCAAATCATAAACGCACATACCCAATTGAGAACGATCAAACAAAGAGCTTTGTGCTAATTCATCAAGACGCTCACCGATCAAACGCAAACTGCGCTCCTGTGCCGTTTCCAATGCATTGGCACTGGTGGGCGTAGCAGACTCCAGAGTATCGGGGCGCGCTCGTTCGGGTATATTGATACTATCAAGAGTATCCTCAGGCGCAACGCTCATGTCGCAATGACCAATTGAGATATTACTGATACTTGGTCTTGATGCGGCATGTGCAGATGAAGCTGTATGCATAGCCCAACTAACGACATGTATCATTAGTAGCAGGGAAACGAAGAAGGAGAGGTACTTTTTCAACATAAATATATTGTAAGACTTCTGATTTGATTATAGGTTTTCAGAGATTGTACGATAGTCTTTAGAGAGATAAGGAGGGAAGAGTGAAACAGAAAGTTACTCTAAAAATCGCGCACCGAAGTTTTCATTTTCGGCACGCGATATATTTCTGAGCCAGATTGTACCAAGCAATTTCTCACACTTGGCAAAATCGTTTGGGCGAATTGTTATTTCACTACGGGTGCTGTGGCAGTAGCAGTCACACCCAATTTCTTCATCACCAAAGCAGTGACATCTTCGCTCAAAGCTTCGTTCAAGAAGATGCGGGTAGCAGATGCCGCGGTCTTGTCGATGAGGTACACAAAGTTGCCTTCTTTTGCCACCAAGTTGACAGCATCAGTCACCTTGAGGAGGATAGGTTGCATTCTGGTTTGTTGTTCCTTTTGGATAGCAGCAGTGTTGTCTTCGTAAGCTTGGCGCAGACGTTGTTCCATATCCATGAGTTCTTGTTCACGGCGTTGGCGGATGTTTGCAGGAGTTTGTGCAGTAACTTCCTTTTGATATTTTTCCAACTTGTTTTGGTATTCCTTTTGCATGTTAGCAAAGTCGTCTTCATAGTTCTTAGCGATTGCTTCCAATTCTGCTTGTGCAGTCTTGAACTCAGGCATTGCTTGAACTACGCCGTCAAAATCAAAATGTCCGATCTTTTGAGCCATCATGCTCAGAGGCGCTACGAAGAGTAGCATCAACAATAATTTCTTCATGATTGTGTTGTATTATTTAGTTATTATTAGTTTTCTTTTGCCTTCAATCTCTGCCGGCGGGGCGCCTTGTTCTTTCTGCGAAATAGCGCCAAACGGTTGCAAAGATAAGTAAATTACTTGGAATATCCCAACTTAGAGAGCACTTCGTTGCTGATATCGATCGCAGGAGAAGCGAAAATGATGCTGGCATCTGATGCTCGATCCAGGATCAATTGGAAACCTTTGCTGGTAGCAATACCCTTGACTGCATTGTAGATTTCTTCTTGAATTGGTTCAACCAGGCTGACGCGCTTCTTGTAGAGTTCGCCCTCGGGACCAAAGTATTTTTTCTTCAATTCGGCAGCTTCTTTTTCCTTGTCAACGATAGCTTGTTCGCGTTCCTTCTTTTGTGTTTCAGACAGGAACATAGCTTCGTTTTGATAGTTCTTGTAGAGTGTCTTTGCCGCTTCATCCAGGGCTTCGACCTCTGCTTGCCATTTCTTTGAAACTTGGTTCAATTGCTCATTAGCACGTTCGTAAGCAGGAATATTTGACATGATGTATTCCATGTCTACCAACGCAAACTTTTGTGCAGATGCTGTCAAACCGAAAGCACCAATCATGCACACGATCAATAATAGTCTTTTCATGATATCAACGTTTTAATAAATAATACCTTTCTCTTTCACATTTTATCTAAACGGCATTATACCGAAAATATTTTAAAATTCCTGACCAATAATGAAGTGGAACTGCGAACCGCCGACCTTTTGACCATTGATGTGGGTCTGGAAACCGTAAGCCCAGTCGATACCCATCAGACCAACCATTGGCAACAAAATGCGCACACCTACACCGGCTGATTTTTTGAGGTCGAAAGGATTAAACTTGTTCACGTGTGTCCAGGCGTTACCTGCTTCCAAGAAAGCCAGGGCATACATACTGGTCGAAGCTTGCAGCATCAACGGATAGCGAAGTTCGAGCGTCAAACGAGTATAAGCGTAAGCATTCTCGCCGTTGTTTCCCGCCAGCGAACCGTTGTCGTAACCGCGAAGACCGATTGTTTCTGTCGCATAACCGGAAGTATAGCCCGACATACCATCACCGCCGACATAGTAGGTTTCAAACGGAGACTTCTTGTGCTTATTGTACGCACCAAGAATACCAAACTCTGCACGAGTCATGAGGACGGGAGCCTTTGTCCAATTGGCAAGTGCAGTAAATGTACGATACTTCACACGCCATTTGTGATATTCGATCCAACGATACTTCTCTTGCGCCTCAGCCAAGTAAGAAGAACTGGTATAATTGTTCGCCAAATTCTTATAGTCCACACCATCCCACAAAGAATAAGGAGGAGTGAGCGATACCGACGCACTCAATTCAGAACCCGAACTTGGGAAGAAAGGATGGTTGGTCGACGCACGATTCAGAGTCAATGACATGTTGATGTTATTACAATTACCATCTGTGATCAAGAAGTATTGCCATGACTTCAACATATATCGTGTGTACGAAAGCTCAGCCATAAATGTAAAGTAGTCGTCTGGCCAAGTCAAGCGCTTACCAAAACCGATCGAAGCACCGAGCATTTTCACATACTTGTCGGGATCGTAATAGTCGGTGTAATTGTAGTAATTGCCCGTCGTACCATAACCATACATATAGTTATATATATTGTTATAGTTGTTGTAGTAGTTTGAATTCACGTCACTCTGTTTTGAATAGTACAGAGATACCGAGAACTGATTAGGACGCTTTCCACCGAACCAGGGATCAAGGAACGACAAAGAGTAACTTTGGAAATACGTACCATTGGTTTGTCCATTAATCTGAAGGGTTTGTCCGTCACCTTGTGGGATGAATCCTGCACGCTTCGCCCCCTTACCAAACAAATTCTGCATTGAGAAGTTGGTAAACTTAAGACCTACACGACCGACGATACCTGTTTGTCCCCATCCGGCAGAGAGTTCTACCTGGTCGCCGCCTTTTGTCACCAACGGATAGTTGATATCTACGGTTCCGCTCTCTTCATCTGGCACAATAGCCTTGGAAAGTCCCGCTTGCAAAGCTTCTGGGTCGAATTGCCCCATATTGGCAAGTTCGCGCACCGTACGTTCGATAGATTCCATGCTGAACAAGTCGCCTGGCTTCGTACGCAATTCGCGACGAATCACGTGTTCGTAGACACGATCATTACCTGAAATGCGGATATGATTAAATGTGGCTTGACGGCGCTCATCGATACGCATTTCCAAGTCAATAGAATCCCCTACGACATTTACTTCTACCGGGTCGAGGTTATAGAATACGTAACCATTGTTGTAGTACAATTTACCGATAGCATCGTCGTCAGAATTCAAACGTTTATCCAAAAGCGCCTGGTCGTAGACGTCGCCAGATTTCATCTTGAGGACTTTTTCCAAGAACTCGGTAGTATACACCGTATTTCCCACCCAGTTGATATTTCTCAAGTAATATTTTTGTCCCTTGTAGACATCCAAATAAATGTCGATATGACTATCGTCAATCACCTTGACACTATCTTTCAGAAGCAACGCATCACGATAACCCCATTCGTTCATTTTTGCAATCAGCAAGCCCTTGTCTTCTTCATATTTATCCTGGATAAATTTCTTCGACTTGAGGAGGTTGATCAGTGCTTTGTCACGCGTCTTTTTCATTGCGCGCTTCAATTTCTTCGCTTCCTTTTCATCTACACCCGAGACATAGATTCTATTAATCTTGATCTTCTCGCTTTTATCAATATTTATGTCGACCAGGACCTTATTCTCGGCAGTCACATCCTCACGTTGCAGAATTTCCACCGTAGCATTTTTGTAACCTTTGTCTTCAAAATAGCGCTTGATGACTAACTTCGCACGGTCCACCATATCGGGTGTGATTTGATTGCCCTTTTGCAAACCTAAAATACCTTCGATATCTTCACGCTCAGACTTCTTCACGCCTTCATACTTAATATTAGAGATGCGAGGTTGCGCTGTCAAATAGACATGAAGGTAGATCTTGCTGCCCACAATACTATCTGCCTCGATACGAACGCTTGAGAATAACTTTTGTCCCCAATATCTGCGTATCGCTTCACTCATTTCCACACCTGGCACTTCATAGGTTTTCCCTACGGTAAGCCCTGAAAGTCCCAAAAGGTATTCGTCGTCAAAGCCCTTGATACCATCTACGGTCAAACCACCAAGGATGTACCTTGGGTGCTCGGCGGTATAATTGATCGCAGGTTTATCTTGCTTCACAAATTGTGCCACCGCATCCATAGGAAGCAGTGCAAAAATTGCAATTACTGTGAGTAGCAGAAAATTCTGTATATGTTTCATATTATTTAGTTTCGCTGTCTGAAGTCTTATCGACACTAACTTGTTCGCTGGTCTTACCAAATCGGCGCTCTCTGTTCTGGAATTCTGCAATGGCTTGACAGAAATCCTTCGTACCAAAGTCTGGCCAATACGTATCGCAGAAGTAGAGTTCGCTGTAAGCACATTGCCACAAGAGGTAGTTGCTCAATCGCAATTCGCCGCCGGTACGGATCAACAAATCGGGATCTGGCATAAATTCTGTAGCGAGTGCCTTTTCGAAGGTTTCTTCTGTAATATCCTCGGGTTGGATTTGTCCATCTTTCACTTGGTTTGCCAATGTTTGCACCGCACGAGTGATCTCCCAACGTGAGGAGTAACTCAACGCGATGACCATTGTTGTGCCAGTGTTCTTTGATGTTCTTTCCACCAGGTTTAATATCGCTGTGCGCACATCTTCCGGCAGACGTTCTACCTCGCCGATAATACGCAGGCTGACATTGTTTTTCATGAAAAGTTCTTCCTCCATCGCTGTCAGGATAAGCGACATGAGCGCAGCCACTTCTGGCGCGGGGCGGTTCCAGTTTTCTGTGGAGAAAGTATAAAGCGTCAGATATTTTACACCAAGGTGAGAAGCCACGGTAGTAATCTCGCGCACCGTTTCGACACCTTCTTGATGACCGAGGCTACGGTTCAGTCCGCGTGCCTTAGCCCACCTGCCGTTGCCGTCCATGATAATGGCTACGTGAGCAGGAACGCGGTTGACGTCCATTCCCATTTGGCGAGCGATGTCAAATGTTTCGCTTGCAGTCTTTGGTATATTGCGTTCAGAGAGTTCTTGATTCTCGTTCATATCTGACACTCCTTATATAATATGGTGTAAAGTTTTCTTTTGATTTATTCGTCGCGATTGCAGGTCGGACATCGTGGCGACAAGTCGTAAGTAATGGTGAATTGTGTGAAGGAATAGTGGTCCTTGTTCCTGAATCCACCTGACTTAATGCCGAGTGGTGCACTCAACCCGTCGAGTTTGTCCGAGGGTGTGAAGTGTATGCGCCATTCCAAACCGAGGTTGATGCGTCTGCTTACCTTAAATTTCACGCCTGCGCCGAGTGGAATATTCATGGTAAAGGCATTGCCTGCCGTACCGTAGGTTAATCCCAAACCCATTTGGATGTAGGGCGAGATGCGTTTGAATTCGCGAAAATCCCTTTGAAATCCGTAGGGTAAGAAGTGAAGTTCGTACAACGCCGAAAGATCAAAGATCGCGCCCTCGCAGGTATATTGCAACGTGGCCGGGCCTGATACATTGGGGTCGGCGGGGTAGAAATTATCTATATTGATTGTATTGCCGCGCAATCCGCCTACGCCCAACTGTGCCTTGATCGCCATTCTGGGGTTCAGGGGGAAGCGCGCTAACAGTTCGCCTGCCACGTGCGAACCGCCGAAGAATTTGCTATTCACGTCGGTCAGCCCGAAGGAGGTACCAAAGCCTACACCCCACTCCATACGGTATTCCGTTTCCTCGTCTTGTGCTTGCACGCCAAGGGGAGCCAAAAGCAACAGCATCAGCAACAGGGTGCGTACTGTCAGCAAGTGTTTCACTTTATCCAGAGTCATTGGGGCGAAGTTCTTGGAATTTACAAATTACTCGTGTGATTATACATTAAGGAGTTCACCTGGCACGGAAAGGTCATTTCCAACCCAAACGTTGATAGCGTCCTCTCCACACCTTGCCATTCCCCGACGAGATCATCCAAAGGAAATTTTCATCGTCTACAGCGATAGTCACGCCAGTGCTACTATTTTCGAGCGATAATGCGCCTTCTGTCGGCAACTTCATTTCACCTGATTTCCACGAGCGTCCATTATCTGGGCTAATATAAATCGGCGACATCTTGCCGTCTGCTTTCTTGCCCACCATATAGGTGATACCATCGTATGCAGCCAAGGTATAATCTGTAAGCGCAGGGAAGGAGTAAGAATTGTTCACCGAGGGCACAATATAAACCCAAGGATAGTTGTCGCCATCCATTGTGTCCATCCACTTGCGCCAAACCACAGTTTCCGCACCACGTTGTCCCACGACCACGAAAGTCTCCTGCGCATCGTTTTTATTAGACATCACACAGGCGCCTGCAAAGTTGCTTTGTGGCAACATCTCAGGTGTATCCGCCACCATCGCATTCCATTCGACACCATCCTGCGAATTGTAATAGGCGGTCTCGCCGACTGCCACCAATCCGCTCTTACCTGCAGCGACCAAGGCCTTTGGTGTGAAGTCAGTGGAGAGTTTTTCCCACGCTGTGCCATCTGCAGAAACCATCAAAGCCCCCTCTGCCGACAAAGCATAGAGTCGGTCAGCGTAGGATTGGATGGAGCGAGGCTGCAAAGCAACATTTATCGAGGTTGTCTGCCATTGGTCGGCGGGAGCTACGTCTGTGCCCTGCAAGGGTACATTCACCATGTTCGTAGCGCCATCGATTTGTCCAAACACCTTCATAGCACCGCCGAAGTTCAGAGCGCGTGTCTCGCTCATCGCAGCAATTGTAGCGTGACCCGCTGCAAGATTGTGCCACACCACCGAGTCGCCCTCTTCTTGGTGCACATTCAGTTTCACCTCGTAGGTGCGTTGCGATTTTCCATCGACCGCATACACCACAAGGGTGCGGGGCTGCGTGAAGTCCGTACTGTCGCTTGCCACAAAGGTCGTATCATCGCCCGTCACCAACGAGCGGATCACCATACCGCCCTTAGCATTGATTGCGCTGAACGTCACACGGCTTAAGTCCGTACCGTAAGGCAAAGAGTCGGCATTGAAGATTCTACCACCCAAGTGATCGATAGTCAGCGGGTAATAAGCGCCCGTCACATTCACTTCGTAGGTACTATCCTGTCCCAGGGCGTTCTTCGTATGCATGACACGTTTGAGCGACCCCAGAGTGATCGAGGTCACGATGCAGTCGTGCGACAATTCGTCGTCTAAATCCGAAGACAAATCGCAAGACAATATCATCCCAGTAAATAGCACAGTCAGCAACCAGGCTGTTATCTTTGTCAGTTTCATAGATACTTTTCCTTATATATTATATGGTGTGCGAATGCCCTCAAAAGGCACAATTCGCCAGTTGCGTCAGGATACAATTCACCCTAACACAATTACTACAAGTTGCAAAAGTAATACAAAATTCCCAAGTTTTCGCCCCACTCACCCCTTTTTTAGACTTATTTACCTACTTTTTCACTTCATTTAAGGTTTTTTCGTGTTTTTCCGGCGACTTACCACAGGAAACTTCCCACTTCCGCCACCTCTGACTGACCATATTTTCACCCATTTTGCAACGTCATTAAAATCACGAGTTTAAGGCCGCCCCAAAAAACCTTAACCTTTTTCAAAAAAATCCAGACCTTTTTTAAAAAACATTAGACCTTTTTTCAACAAGACGGCGCAAAATTTTTCGGGGATTTTTTTGCACATACACTTCCACCCCCCAACGGCCACCTCAGACCCCCATATGGGCATTAAGAAATTATAACTTTCCAAAAGCATATTTTCTAAAAAAAAGATAATATCTTTGCAAATGATATGGGCGCCATCTCACGCTCGCAACTCCCCATAAATCTACAGTTCTATCACTCATACCCATGGCCAACTTTAGCCCTAACATGCAAACCACAGACAGTCGCGAGAAGGAAATCCGACATGTCACCCTTTGGGGCGCTCTGGGCAACCTGTTGCTACTGATATTCAAGTTTTTTGCTGGCATCATGGGGCATAGTGCGGCGATGATTGCCGACGCCGTTCACTCGCTGAGCGATTTTGCTACAGATGTGGTCGTCTTGCTCTTTGTCAGACTGGCGGGCAAGCCCAAAGATCGCGACCATGCCTATGGCCACGGCAAATATGAAACACTGGGCACAGCCATCATCGGACTGTCGCTGGCGGGCATCGGATTGATGATCTTTTGGAACGGCGCCACGACTGTCTATGCCGTTTGCCAAGGCGCAAAAATCGAGAGCCCGGGCAACATCGCACTGATCGCTGCGATTCTGTCCATTGCCGTGAAGGAAGGACTCTACCAATACACCGCAATAAAGGGGCGACGACTGAATTCTCCCACTATGATCGCCAATGCTTGGCATCACCGCAGCGATGCTTTCTCATCTATCGGCACCTCGATCGGTATCGGCGGCGCTATCCTGCTGGGCGAATCGTGGATCATACTCGACCCTCTGGCGGCTATCATTGTGAGCCTGCTCATCGTGCGTGCAGCATATAAATTATTATTACCCTGTATCGACGAATTGCTGGAGCGTGCATTGCCTGAAGAGGAGGAACAATTCATCTACGACGTGATAGGTCGACACACAGAAGTCTCCGACCCGCACAACCTGCGTACACGCCGCATCGGCGAATATCGTGCTATCGAAATGCACATCCGCATGAACGGCGAAACAACGATCAGCGAAGCACACAAAGTGACGCGCGAGATCGAGGAGACACTGCGTGAAAGATTTGGCAAGAAGACGCTGATCAACACCCATGTAGAACCAACAAAAAACGAGCAGGGATTGCAATAGATCGGCAACATTTCACAACCAAATAACATCTGAAAAATGAAGAAAAGTCATAAAATTGGATTATACATTGCCATCCTGCTCATTCTATTGACTGGGGTATTGTGGGGCGGCGCCAACTACCTTATAGGTTTCGCCCTGACACCCCCACGCTCTGCGGATTTTGCAGCAAAGAGTTGGCAACGACAATACGACAGATACCCTGGCATGCAGGCGTGGCATGACAGCCTGACAAGCCAAAATGCCCTGCGCGATACATTTATGGTGTGCGAGGATGGTACCAAGCGACATGCTTACTACATCAAAGCCGCGACACCGACTCCCAAGACTGCGGTCCTGATACACGGCTATATGGACAACGCCATCGGCATGATGATGCTGGCTAGGATGTATGAGCGCGAATGGAGTTGCAACGTTTTCCTGCCCGACCTGGAATACGCCGGGCTGAGCGAGGGCACACACATCGGCATGGGATGGCGCAACAGCCGCGAGGTAGCACGGTGGATCAACACCCTGCCCACACATTTCGGCGATAGTCTGTCGGTCGTAGTACACGGCATCTCGATGGGTGCAGCCACTACGATGATGCTATCCGCCCAGGACTCTATCCCCAGCATCGCTGCCTATGTCGAAGATTGCGGATACACCGACGCATGGAGCCAATTTGCCAAGGAATTAAAGGAAGACTTCGGTTTGCCAACCTTCCCCTTGCTCTATATTTCATCCTGGATTTGCGATACCAGATACGGGTGGAATTTCACCGAAGCCTCGGCACTGAATCAAGTGGCCAAATGTACGAAACCCATGCTCTTCATCCATGGCGATGCAGACAAGTTTGTGCCCACCGCGATGGTACATCCATTGTACGAGGCTCACCCTGGGGCAAAAGAGCTGTGGCTCGCCCCAGATACAGAGCACGCATTGTCGTACAGGAATCACCCCGAAGAATACACCGACAAGGTAAAAGACTTTTTGCAAAAGCATGCGGGCTGGTAAAGTTTAACACCTCGACCACCAAACCTTTATACAGAATCGAATAATCACATCTATAATTTATATACCATTATGTTGAAAAAAATCTTCTTACTCCTCTTTGGTCTAACCCTGGTTTGCACCGCACAAAGCCAAACAAATGGCAAGAAATACAAGGACATCAGCCGTCCCACCCCAAACTATTCCAAGGACAAAGTCAACTCTGTACAGGGCGTCATCCTGCACCACACAGCCGAGCCTACGGCAGAGAGATCGCTTGAGATCCTGACAGGCACAGAGCGCCGCGTTGGAGCGCACTTAGTCGTCGATACTGACGGCACACGCTATATTCTGTGCAAACCGACCGTAGTCACTTGGCACGCAGGCAACTCTATCCTTCACGGCAAGGAAAGTTGCAACAACTTTACTATTGGCATCGAGTTTCAAGGCAATACCCTCGAGACACCATTGACTGAAGACCAAATCGACAGTGCTATCGAATACCTATTGCCCCTGATCAAGAAATACAATATCCCCATCAAAAATATCGTGACACACGAGATGGTGAGAAATGCTTATAAGAAAAAATATCCCAACAAGAGAGTGAGTGGGAAAGTGGATATCACCCCCACAGAATACCACCGCTTCATGAAAAAACTCAATGCGGCGTTGCAGCGATAATTTTTATTCAAAAAATCCCCTCTAAAAAATAAAATAAAAATTTTTACATCTTCTACACGCCCATTATCTATTGGGGCTTCGAGCATTTTCAAGATACTTTTTTGAAACGTTAAAGATGAAGACGCCCCGGCGGATGTCGTATATTTGCACTGCAATCTTCTTTGGAGTAAAACCACCGAGAAAATTGCAGTGCTCTTTGATTTATTGTACACCCAAAGTTTCGCTAAAGGTGGCGAAACACGAACTTCGGCACTCGACTCCGCAGAGGATGAAAAAATGGCATTGCACTACGGCGTACTAAAAAAAGAAAGAGGAACATTCCGCAGAACATTCCTCACATTTAATAAGACGTGCAAATTTGTGACAGATTATCAAATTCACATCATTGATACTTTCTTCTTATATTAGACAATTCTAAAAAATGATTATATATTGCTTTCTATAATTTCAACGACCTCACAGAAGTGTTTAATCGTTGCCATTTCATCACTATTCAACCCCTTTATATTAACGTCACAAGTTTTGCAGAATTCCACATCACTTCTGTTTTTATGACCATTTTCGCATATGTATTTTTCTTGTTCTTTGCTCAAAAGACCGCCTTTAACTATTTCTATTTTTCCTGTATCTGGTAATTGATCAATGGTTTTAACTATTTCTTTCATTAAAAGCAAATCTTCTTCTTGATAAAAATCTTTTTTAACACTTAGCAAGGGAATTGCCGAATGTATATTATCTTTTAACAGCCACAGTATATGTTTGGGAGAAAACAAATGACATTTTTTTATTAAATTTTCTATTTTAACTTTATTGTCTAAATACATTGAATAAACATCATCAACTATTTCTGACTTTGGAAGCAAAGTAAAATATCTTTCTATGAATTTTTTTTCGTCAACCTCAAAATTCTCTCTCACATACCTCTTTAATAAATTTTTAACAATCTCTTTTTGAGGATGTTCGTATAAGAAATTCATCCAAGTAGGTTTAATATCTATATCCGAATTTATGGATTTAACAATAAGTTGTCTTTCAAGTTCAAAATCAACAAAATCTTGTGTCACAACACCTAATTTATCAACTTTCTCTAAATCATTATTTTTGTATCTTACTACACAAGCTGTACCCGATGCGGAAACCATAAACATGGATTTTCCACCTCCTGATATTTCATCAAAATCTATACTAAAACCTACAATCGCATTTGCACCTATATCTTTCGCCTTACTTTTAAGTTCTTTTGTAGCCTTATGGTATATCAGTTCTAATTTATTCTTGTAAGACCCCGAATAACCACCAAAAAAATCAGTAAATGATGCCGCAAAATCGGAAAATACATTTGCTCCAACAACAACATTTACACAAATAGAGTCTATATACCTTTCAATCGGGCAGCCCTCTATGCTATTAGTAGCTGTAATCACGAAATTATTTGTCTTCATATTCTATTTTATTATGGTAATAAATCTAAACGCGTGAGTAGGTTATCACGCTCCGAAAGTACTACCACATACTTGCACATACTGATAAACACCACCCACGCGATTGCGTAGGCGTAGTGCCTATTGTCTTGTATATGCATTTTGAAAGTGGTAGTTTCTCGGCGCAAATGACAACAGCAAAACGCTATATTTCAAATGTCTTATAAATGGGCAAACCCAAATACACTGCAAATATAATTATAAAATTTCACATCTAACAATTGTAGTGAAACTATTTCTAAAAAGCAAAATATCAAAATCAAGGAAATAGTAATACACGAAATGACAAGAGATGCGTATTATAGACGAAGGAGTGTCCCAAAAGCCCCTTCTAAAAAATATTTTTTTATATCTCCCATACGCCCATTATCTATTGGGGATTCGAGCATTTTCAAGATACTTTTTTGAAACGTTAAAGATGAAGACGCCCCGGCGGATGTCGTATATTTGCACTGCAATCTTCTTCGGAGTAAAACCACCGAGAAAATTGCAGTGCTCTTTGATTTATTGTACAACAAAAGTTTCGCTAAAGGTGGCGAAACACGAACTTCGGCACTCGACTCCGCAAAGGATGAAGAAATGGCATTGCACTACGGCGTACTAAAAAAAGAAAGAGGAACATTCCGCAGAACATTCCTCACGTTTAAGACGTGCGCCTGATAGGACTCGAACCTACACGTCTCGCGACACCAGATCCTAAGTCTGGCGCGTCTACCAATTTCGCCACAGGCGCTTAGACAGGTGCAAAGATACGACTTTTTTCTGAATATGGCAGAAAATGCCAACTTTTTTCTTTTTACCCGAAAGAATGCCTGCAAGTATATAAATTTGCCAAGTCTATTTACCAAAAACGGAGGGGAGTTTTCTGAAAAAGCAGAAAATGCGTTAAGAAATGCTATAAACGACAAACAAAAGCCCTTAAAATTTTTGGGTACTAAAATCTTTTCGTAAATTTGCTACCGCCTTCACAAGGTTCAAACGCTTTTCTGTTATTTATATATAAATACGCTAAAAGTAAATGAGCCTTTTACAGGCAAAAAGAGTGAAAAATTTTAAAACCATTTTATTTATAAATTTTATGGCAACATTAGATCTAACCAAGTACGGTATTACCGGCGCTGTGGAAGTACTCCACAACCCTTCTTACGAAGTTCTTTTCGAAGAAGAAACTAAGGAAGGCCTCGAAGGCTTCGAAGTAGGTCAAGTTACTGAACTCGACACAGTGAACGTAATGACTGGTATCTACACTGGTCGTTCACCTAAGGACAAATTCTTCGTGATGAACGAAGCTAGCAAGGACACTGTATGGTGGACTTCTGAAGAATACAAGAATGACAACAAGCCTGTTAGCGAAGAAGCATGGGCTGACCTTAAGGCTAAGGCTGTAAAGCAACTTAGCGGTAAGCGTCTCTTCGTGATGGATACTTTCTGCGGTGCAAACCCTGCTACTCGTTTGAAAGTACGTTTCATCATGGAAGTAGCATGGCAAGCTCACTTCGTGAAGAACATGTTCATCCGTCCTACTGAAGAAGAACTCGCAGCTTACGGCGAACCTGACTTCGTATGCTACAACGCTTCTAAGACTAAGGTAGACAACTACCAAGAACTTGGCTTGAACTCTGAAACTGCTACAGTATTCAACCTCAAGACAAACGAACAAGTTATCCTCAATACTTGGTATGGTGGTGAAATGAAGAAAGGTATGTTCTCTATGATGAACTACTACTTGCCTTTGAACGGCATCGCTTCTATGCACTGCTCTGCTAACACTAACATGGAAGGTACTGACACTGCTATCTTCTTCGGTCTCTCTGGTACAGGTAAGACTACTCTCTCTACTGACCCCAAGCGTCTCCTCATCGGTGACGACGAACACGGTTGGGACGAAGAAGGTGTATTCAACTACGAAGGTGGTTGCTACGCTAAGGTGATCAACCTTGACAAGGAAAGCGAACCAGATATCTTCAACGCTATCCGTCGCAATGCTTTGCTCGAAAACGTAACTGTTGCTGCTGATGGTAAGATCGACTTCGCAGATAAGAGCGTGACTGAAAATACTCGCGTATCTTATCCTATCGAACACATCAACAACATCGTTAAGCCAGTATCTAAGGGTCCTCACGCTCACCAAGTGATCTTCCTTTCTGCTGACGCATTCGGTGTATTGCCTCCCGTTTCTATCCTCGACGACCAACAAGCTCAATACTACTTCCTCTCTGGATTTACAGCTAAGTTGGCAGGTACTGAACGTGGTATCACTGAACCAACTCCTACATTCTCAGCTTGCTTCGGTGCTGCATTCTTGAGCTTGCACCCAACTAAGTATGCTGAAGAACTCGTGAAGAAGATGAACGCAGTAGGCGCTAAGGCTTACCTCGTTAACACTGGTTGGAACGGTTCTGGCAAGCGTATCTCTATCAAGGATACTCGCGGTATCATCGACGCTATCCTCGACGGTAGCATCAATACTGCTCCTACTAAGACTATTCCTTACTTCAACTTCGTAGTTCCTACAGAATTGCCTAACGTAGATCCTAACATCCTCGATCCACGTGACACTTACGACTGCGCTTGCAAGTGGGAAGAAAAGGCTAAGGACCTCGCTGGTCGCTTCATCAAGAACTTCGCTAAGTTCACTGGTAACGAAGCAGGTCAAGCACTCGTTGCTGCTGGTCCAAAGCTCTAATCAATTAGACTAGATTAGATCTTATAAATACAAACCTCGTGCCAATTTGGTGCGAGGTTTGATTTTTATATCTATTTATATAGTTTTCTAAAAGGAACTTTATCGTTTTAATATTTTATAAAGGAGAAAAATCACGAAATGAAGTGTTTTTTTATTTTTTCTTTACAATTCGTTTGCTAGAGATGTAAAATTATATATATTTGCAACGCTAAACTAAACTTTAATGCTTATGAAAAGAAATTTTTACTCTGTAACACGCGTTTTATTATTTGTCCTTTGCTTATTCTCTGCAACGGCACTTAATGCTCAAAAGGGTTGGGAGCAAGTACACGAATTGCTCTTCACCAACGCTATGCACTTATCAAGCGAGGGCAACCTTCTATTAGCCGACCTCACCTATGACGAGACCAGCGGCATTTACCTGTCGACAGACGGTGGCGAAAATTGGACCAAGACCAATGCGGCAGGCTATTCTTACAATTTGTTTGTTGAAAACGACGAGTATATTTTTGCAGCTGGCATGGGTTGTAAGGTGGCACGTTCTGATGACGGAGGTAAGACTTGGGAAGTACTCAGTTATGCCCGCAACGTAGAAGACCTTATCGGTGAAGAAAATATTGAATGGTCAAGTGCTTATGCTATGGCACTCCACGACGGCAAACTCTTCGTGGGCGACTTCTGCGGCGGCGGTGTAGTTTATTCTGAGGACAACGGGGAAACATGGGTAAATACCGACATCGCTTCACTCTCATACGGCGAAGTTGACCCTAAATCGGGTAAGCAACCCGTTGAAAATATTTACAACCTCGTTTCATACAATGGCGAACTCTACGCTTTCGGCGTCTATTTCGTTTTCCGTTATGACGCAGCCACCAATGCCTGGGAAACAATCGCTAGCAACAGTAACTTCATGGCTGTATCTGCCATCTATCAAGGCACACTTTGCCTCGGTCGCAGTGTGATCAATGATAGTTATGATGCAGACTTTGTTGTTACCCTAAATAAAGATGGTGAATGGGGTGCTTTGGCTCGACCCGAAACTTACGACAACAACATTCGCGCTATGCATGCTGATGGTAAGCACCTCTTTGTAGGTATGCAGTACAACAAACTCTACCACACCAGCAACGGCGGTGAAACATGGCAAGAGCTCAGCAAGAACTACCCCAGCGGCAGTGTGCCAATGTTCATTCGCACTGACGACAAATATGTTTACTTGGCATGCTTCCATACTTGGTCAAACGAAGGTGGTCTGTGGCGTTTGGAAAAGTCTGAACTCGAAGGAGAAGTAGAAGGCATCGGCAACATTAATACCGACAATAAAGCGACAACAACATACGACCTCAGTGGTCGCCGCGTATTGCAACCCAGCAAGGGATTGTATATCGTGAATGGCAAAAAGACCTATTTGAAATAATCTCATTTAGCCCATATCATCAAGGAGGCGGAGCGCCATACTCTGCCTCCTTTTTTCAACCTTATGCGTATGAAAAAAGCATTTTTCCTGTGTAGTTTCTGCCTCGCACTTTCAGCACAAGCCAATTCTGATGATGTTTTATTGCACGAGTGCAACTTTGACAATGGCATCCCAACAGAATATGCCACTTATGACTTAGATCAGCAAACTCACCACTACACGATGGTGCAGGCTGGTTTGGATACGGGAAAACCATGGACAGCTTTGCGCGAACGTGGCACAGATGGCAATTACTATGCAGCGAGCACGTCTAAATATAAAGTACCAAAAGGCGAAGAAGCACAGCCTGCCAATGACTGGCTGATTACCCCCGGCATGCGCATCCCTACAGCGAAGACAAAGATAACATGGCGAGCACAATCGCTGTGCGAGAATGTAATGAAAGGCGACACCTACGAGGTGCGCGTCTCCACTACAGGCAACAAACCCGAAGACTTTGTTGACGCACCTGTCATTACAATCGAAACTGAGACCATCAACCAGTGGACGGAGCACACTGCAGACCTCAGCCAGTACGCTGACCAATACGTATATATAGCCTTTGTCAACCGCACCCACGCCGGCGAGATACTAGCTATCGACGACATCCGCATCAGCAGTTCGCACAGTGCCTACGAAGTAATCCGCGCGATAGACACCCACGTTTTCGGCACAGAGGAACACACCCTCGCTGGCATTCTCCGTTCAAACTCGGTAGATGGTATCAAGAATTTCACAGCTTGTTGTATGGTGGACGGAAAAGAATACCGACGCGACTTTACCGACGTAGATATCAATAGCGGCGAGGACTATCGTTTCGAATTTCCCGAAACATTCTCCGCTACGTACGGCGACACGCTGCACTACAGAATGTGGGTGGATATCGAAGGTTACCGTCCTGACACTCTGGACGCCTCTTTCGTCAGCATGCTATTTCGTCCCGCACGCCGCACCGTTGCAGAGGAGGGAACTGGTATGTGGTGCGGTTACTGTCCCCTTGGTACAGTAGCAATGGACAGGATGAAGAAAAAATATCCCGACACATTTATCGGTATTGCCGCACACTACGATGATATATTGGAGGTCGAAGGCTATATTCGCCAGTTCCACCTCAGTTCTTATCCCATGTTCTTAGTCAATCGCAAATACGAGGCAGATCCCATGGTATTGGCGCAAATAAATGGTAAGACTGACTACACCACAATGGAGGGCGCTATAGAAACAGCACTACTCCATGAACAAAGTCAAGTGACCACCGCCGATGTACGTCTGACTTCCTCAGAAGTTGACAAGATGATAAGCGTACAAGCAGAAGCCTGCTTTGCCATCCACGAGGACAACGCAGACTATCGCTGGGCATTTGTTGTCGTAGAAGATGGTATGGAAGATACTAAATTCTACCAAGCCAACTATATGAGTGGTCGTACAGAATACAATCTTGATGGTTATGAGAATAAGGCAGAACGCATCTATCCCTATACCTTCAATGATGTTGCCCTAAGTATAGCTGGTCAGTTGAATGGTTTCGAAGGTTCTGTTCCGAATAAGTTAAAAGCCGGCGAAACCTATACTTTCCAACACCAATTCGAGGTCAGCAATATGCAAAATCCTAACAACGTGCGCATCGTCGCTATGCTCCTTGATGCTCAGGGACACGTAGTCAACGCTACACAGACGCCGCTTCACACAACAGGTATCACAACAACTCCTAACGATAGCAGCCTTGCGCCTATCATTGGTTACTATAGCTTGGACGGACGCCGATTCAGTACGCCAATACAAGGCATAAATATCATCCGCCGTGCTGATGGTAGCACACAAAAGATAATCAGATAAGCCTGAGACGATATGCATGACACACAAAAGAAACACTGATAAAATCGTGCGACGGTGATGTTAGAAACTTCTTTTGCACACTGTGGCAATATTCTATAAAATAAACAAAGAGACTTTCTCAAAAATCCCACATCAAGGATTTTAAGAAGGTCTCTTTTCCTTTTTATAAAATCAAAGTTTGTCTATTCTACCCTACGCAATTCTACGCCGACATTTGCGATTCCTGGCAGAGTAGTCATTCTCATACGATGCACAATATAGATATTTCCTTTAGCACCTACTGGTAGTTGCAAAGTATCAATGGGAACGATATATTGGAAGTTTGAAATGCCCGTACCCAAGTTATCACCCTTGTCGCTTACCAAATGGCAATCGATGGTATCAAGGGAAGTTTTTATCAAGGCCACGGGTTGTAGTGAATCAGTGGTATCTTTATGAGAAGAACTCACCCAACGCTGTGAGAACTCCACTTGTAAATCTTTGAAAGGATAGGGATTGGCAGTAGATGTCCTGATGCCTAAATTCAAGGTATAAGGTCCTGCTTCCTGCAAAGAGTCTATTACAACATGCAGCGTATCGCGCATGTACCATCCTTCTTTGGGAAACGATTTGTATTCACCAAAAGCTAAATGCTCATCACATGCAACAAGCAGAGTGGAAACAATGACAAATCCTCCCGCCAGAAAGCGAGAGGATATCTGATGCCATATATTTTTAAGGTGAGTTTTCATTTATTCTCCTTGTTTTTGTCCCGAATTGGCAGCACCGCCATCATGTCTTCTGCCATTACGTCTAAAGTCGCCGCGACGTCTGTTATTGTCCCTACGACCTTGATTATTTCTTTCGCCACCCTGTGAAGTATTCGCCTTTTCTGCATTCACAGTTGCGCCGTCTACTTCTTTGGGTTGGTTGTTTTCGCCACGACCACCTTTACCTCGATTGTTTTTCTTCTTTTTCTTTTGTTTGTCAAAGCGGGTCAGGTCTTCCTGTTCTACCAAGTCTATTGGCTTTTCGGGTTCTTGTATAGATTCATCGTTCAGGTCGAGTGGTTTCTCTCCTCGTTTGTTCATCTCGATGACTTGATGCGCACGAGCAGCCGAGATGGTTTCAAGATTTACCGCCATACGCTTATCCGTACTATAAGTGATCATTTCAGACAATATATCCGCCTTGAAGAAATAGTAGGTAGCGTCTGCCGTTTCCAACTGAATATCGCGAGATGGCAACTTGCGGAATGATTCTACATAAGCATCAACTTCGTAGTTCAAGCAGCATTTCAGTTTTGCACACTGTCCAGCCAACTTTTGAGGATTTGGCGAAATATCTTGGAAACGTGCCGCAGCTGTGGAGACAGAGTTAAAATTCTTCACAAAAGTTGCACAACAAAGTTCGCGACCACATGGACCGATACCTCCGATAAGTCCTGCCTCCTGACGCGCACCGATTTGTTTCATTTCGATACGTACGTGAAATTCCTCGGCCAGGACTTTGATCAACTTGCGGAAGTCTACACGTGCATCGGCGATATAGTAGAAGATAGCCTTATTGCCATCGCCTTGATACTCGACGTCACCAATTTTCATATCGAGTTCCAAATCTTTGGCAATTTGTCGTGAGCGAATCATCGTATCTTGTTCACGCAACTTAGCCTCTTCCCACTTTTCCAAGTCGGCAGGTTTCGCTTTTCTGTAGATGCGCTTGATTTCAGTGCCGGGTTTCAGATGCGCCTTCTTCATTTGAAGGGGCACCAACTGACCTGTCAGTGTCACCACGCCGATATCGTGGCCAGGCGATGCTTCTACTGCGACGATATCGCCTTTTTCCAGGGGCAACTTATTATCGTTGTGAAAATATCCCTTACGCGTATTTTTGAATTGTACTTCCACCAGGTCAGTCCAATCCGTATTGCCCGGCACATCTGCCAGGTAATCGTAAGTATTGAGTTGTTTATCTTGTCGGCCACAACCCTTTGCGCAAAAACCTCTCAGCTGAGGTGCTATTTGAAAGTCTTTTTCCATTGTGGATGTTTATCTGTGTAGAGAACGTTAGACCTGTGCGAAGACGGAGCCAAGCACTCAAGAAACGTCCCTTATCATATATTAAAATGTATGTTTATCTATCATCTGATGATGAGTACTATCATGCGTAGTCCGAAGTCGAAGAAGATCATCTTGGGATTTACATTTTGCCCCACGTCGCGTCGTGCTTCCTCCACGGCTTCCATGATCTCCACCACATTGCGCTCGTTGATAAATCGGGCGAAGCGTACAGAGAAATCGCTTTCCTTTTGACTCATAAAGTTGAGTTCGGGAATCTGGAAATTGTACATAAAATTTTCTCGCACGAGATAGAGTACATAATCCAAGAAATCCTTTTGTCGTTCCCTACCCCAATCGGCTATTTCCTCCGACCAGTTTTTTATTCCCTTGATGTCGCGCTGATAACACATACGCATCAACTGCACGAAGCGCTCAAAGAAATCACCATTGTCTGCATCTACTCTGATTTGCTTCAGGGCGCGTGTAAAGTTGCCAGCACTTTGGTGCGCGATTCTGCGGGCATCTGCTTCCTGCAAACCGCATTGTTGTATCAGGGCACTGGCCACATCTTCTTTCGAGAGGGGTTTGAATGCAACCCTTTGTGTTCGGCTCAATATCGTGGTGAGTAGTTTATCGGAATTGTTACTTACCAGGATGAAGACCGTTTGCTTTGGCGGCTCCTCCAGTA
Source organism: Alloprevotella sp. (assembly GCA_045630125.1). Lineage (GTDB taxonomy): Bacteria > Bacteroidota > Bacteroidia > Bacteroidales > Bacteroidaceae > Alloprevotella. The sequence continues at coordinate 31,246 of JAZQSL010000046.1, forward strand.
TCTTTAGCAATTTGTTGGCGGCTTGCACATTCATCAGTTCGGGCAGCCAGATGATCATCACCTTGTATCCGCCCTGTTGCGAAGTAAGCGAAAGTTTTCTTAATATCTGATCGCTTTCTGCTACGCCGATTTGCGCTTGTTGGTTTTGCACAAGCATCCGTTCCAGCCATTCCTGATAGTCCACGTAGGCTGATGTGCGCAGCATCTCGCGCCAGTCCTTCAGATACATATCACTGACGGCTTCGCCGCTTTGTCCCTTGGGCTTGATCACGGGAAATACAAAGTGCAAGTCAGGGTGTACGAAATCACCCGCCATCTTGCATCCCTGACATTGACCACAGGGCTGTCCGTCGTTGGGATTTTTGCACAAGAGAGCTTGGGCAAAGCGCAGGGCTACGGCCAATTTACCGCTACCTTCGGGTCCGCAGAAGAGCAGTGCGTGAGGCACAGCATTCTCGTGCAATTGGCGCGCCAACCTGGCTTGTATTTCTTTTTGTCCGACGATGCTCGTCATATATCTTTTATGCTAATTTGATTATTATAAAGAGCCTTCCTACTAATATATACGGCGTGCGATTTCCGCAATACTATCCACAGCCGACACCGTATAAAAGTGTATACTGGGTACGCCTCGCGCCATCAATTCCTTGCACTGTGCCACGCCCCACTCGATGCCGAGTGCTTTCACTTCGTCGTCTGTCTTGCACTTCAAGGCTTCGCGCGCCAAGGCTTCGGGAAAATCGCAGTGAAAGGTCTTGGGTACTACGGAGAGTTGGGAGAGTTTGGTCAAGGGTTTGATACCTGGGATAATAGGCACATCTATGCCCTCGTTTCGTGCGCGCTCTACGTAGCGGAAGTAGGCTTCGTTGTCGTAGAAGAGCTGCGTCACGCCATACTCGGCGCCAAGTTCAACCTTGCGCTTGAACCATTGAAAATCTGTATCCAAATTGAGTGCTTCTTCGTGCTTTTCGGGATAGCAGGCCACACCATAACTAAACGGTGTGCCGGGCACTTTGATGGGGGTACCATCTACGAAATAACCGGCGTTGAAAGCATTGATTTGCTCCTGCAGTTCGGTGGTATGAGCGTAGCCATCTGGTGTGGGCTGGAAGTGTGCGTCTTCCTTTGCCTTATCTCCACGCAGCACCAGCAAGTTCTCGATGCCCAGGAACTGCAAATCGAGGAGCACATATTCGGTTTCTTCGCGCGTGAACCCCGAGCAGAGGATGTGGGGTACGACGGGGATGTGATATTCGTTTTGAATCGCAGCAGCCACCGCCACTGTGCCGGGACGACGACGCAGACGCGAGCGTTGCATCAAGCCATCGCCCAAATCGCGATAGACGTACTCCGAACGATGTGTAGTGATGTTGATATAGGCAGGCGAGAATTCGCGCAAACGGTCGATCGTCTTCTTCAACCCAGCAATACCAGTGCCCTTGAGCGGCGGCAATACTTCAAACGAGAACGCCGTGCTCTGACTCGACTTTATATAATCAACTATTTTCATACGATTCGTTACTTTTTCACTAACGGGCTTTTTCACCCATTCTGCAAAATTATAAAAAAGGGCGGGATAGACCAAAAGAAAAGGCTGTTTCTTTCCAACCTATCACTCATTTGCAACCACAGGGCAAACCTCGCCAGACAGATTCTTAAAATTCGTTAATCCAAATTTGGATTTCTGAGAAAAAAGTATTATCTTTGTGTTACAAACACAGAGGGAAGCGAGCGCATCGCTATTCCCTCTTTTTTTATGCCCTTTTTCAGGAAGAAAAGACAGTATTTTCGCAGAAAAAAGTCAAGACTTTGTTGAAAAAAGGTTAGGGAAAGTGAAATTTGCTTAGACCTTTTTAAAACTACCCCAAAGGAAATTTTGAGAAAGCCTTTTTATTTTTCAAAAAGGCAAAACAAAGACGCAAACGAAAGTTAAATCTTCATAAACTTTCTTAACAAAAAGAGACATTGTGCACCCTCTATTTTTGCCTTTTTTTGAGCAAACAAGAACCACATCAAACCTCGGCAAAAGGGCGTTTGTCTATAAAAATAGCGCAAGAAGAAAAAAACTGCACAAAAAGAGGGCGTGATAAATCTTTTTTCCATATCTTTGCGCTAATGAGTCAGATTGAGCACATCAAACAGTTAGCCGAACAACTTCCGCCCATCACACTGGACGAAATGAAATCTATTCGATTGATGAACCGAATGGATACGAAGTTTGTGACTAACACTGAGACGCTTATCGAACTGCTCAAATTGGCGAAAGGCTTGTATTATTCACAATGTATAGACGGCAGTCGCATCAGTTCCTATCGCACGCAATATTGGGACGACCTGGGCGAGCACAAGATGTTTCACACGCACCTCTGCGGACACTTGCCTCGCACCAAAGTCAGGGTGCGCACCTACGTAGGCTCTGATCAATCTTTCCTGGAAATCAAGAAAAAGAACAATCACGGCAAGACGAAGAAAAAACGTATCACCGTGCCTTCACTCGAAGCCGTAATCAACGATCACTACGGCGAGGAATTTCTGCAGGAGCTGACCGATTTTTCTTTCGACCAAATCCAACCCACACTGGGCAACGAGTTCAAGCGCATCACCTTGGTCAACTATAACAAGACCGAACGCTTGACCATCGATTTCGACATCCACTTTCACAACAAAGAGACAGGGCGCAGCGCAGAGAACGACCACGTGGTTATCATCGAACTGAAACGCGACGGACGTATACCCTCGCCCATCCTACCCTTGTTGCGACAATTGCGCGTCAAACCCTCGGGCTTCAGCAAGTACTGCATCGGGACTGTGGTGACTAACTCTGAAATCAAGCAAAACCGATTCAAAAAAAGATTGGCTAAGGTCATGAAACTTATCGAAAAGCCTCTGCCATCTTCATTCCTGGAAAATCAACAACAATAAAACCTTACACATCTAATATTAATAAAAATGAACGAGCTCATAAGCAATTTTTTCAGTGCAAGTAACTTCAGCTTCACAGTGTCCTTGTTTGAACTTCTCTCAAGTTTCTTGCTCAACACGATAGTAGTGTTCATCATCGTGCACTTTCTCTATTATCCCAAGGGACGTCGCAGAGATTATTATTTCACTTTCCTGATGCTGTCCATCAGTATCTTCATGCTGATCTACCTCTTGCTCGGCAACTCCACGGATATGGGTATTGGCGCCGCGCTGGGACTATTTGCTATCTTTGGTATCATCCGCTATCGCACAGAGAGCGTGCCCATTCGCGAGATGACCTACCTATTCTTCCTTGTCGCACTCTCGGTGCTCAATGCCAAGTCGGGCGATCTAAACTTCCTGGGCAGATTGCTCATCAATGGAGTGATGATTTTGACAGTATGGGGCGCCGAACGCCTGCTGTCTAACCACAAGGAAGGTTGCAAGTTTGTAAAATACGACAACATCGAGCTTATTAAGCCTGAAAAGCACGAAGAATTGAAACAAGATCTGGAGGCGCGCCTCGGTGTCAAAGTGACCCGCGTAGAAGTCGGTGCCGTGGATTTCCTGACCGACATGACGATGCTGCGCGTATTCTACGAAGATCCAAATAAGGAAATCAAATCCGTAGACCGTCTCATTAAAATCAATCAAGAAAATGGCTTCTAAAAAAATCCTTTTTGCCGCAGCCCTCGCGCTCTGCTCTGCTACAAGCGCTATCGCACAAAGCGACTTTGGGGTTTGGACTGAAATCGGCGTAGAGAAGAGTTTCAACAAGAAATTCTCACTTGAAGCAAGCGTAGAAAATCGTATGGCCAACAACGCTACACAGCCTCAGCGCTGGAATGCTGCGATTGGTGGCTCATACAAACCTTTGAAATGGCTGAAGCTTGGCGCTGGCTACGTATTTATATATAATAGAAATTTCCAAGAGGCCGAGGAAAAATACAAGGAGAACGACGAAGGAGAAATCGTTCTGAGCAAGGACGGCAAACCCATCATCGAGGGATACAACGTTGACCACGGCTACTGGCGTCCTAGACACCGCGCCTACTTCGACGTGCAAGGAAAAGTTGACGTTGGCCGCTTCTCAATCTCTCTGAGAGAGCGCTATCTCTACAACTATTACGTAGAAACAGAAGCATTGCGCGACAAATACCGCAACCCCTCTCAGCCAGGATATAGCGGCAACTTGTATCCGTTCAACGGCATGGAGTTCATGAAGTACGAGCAAGAGATGGATACCAAGAAGGCGAAATCAAAACACTCCCTCCGCACTCGTCTGCAAGTGGAATACGATATCAAAGGTGTACCCTTGACGCCTTTTGTTTCTTGCGAATTGACCAACGAATTAAGTAATGCCATGCAATATGATAAGGTAAGAGCACAGGCCGGTGTGGAATGGAAAATCAACAAGAAGCATATTTTGAGCGGCGCCTACCTTTATCAAAACGAGAACCAAGAAATTGGTCCCAACGAGTCACTGCATGCAATAAAACTAGGTTATAAATTCAAATTCTAAACACGATGAAGCGTTCTTTATTACTCATATTTGTATTGGTATGTACTTTTGCTGTAAAAGCGCAAAGTTTGGACTATCTGACAGTACGCACTATTGAAGGCACAGAACAGAGTTTTTCGTTAGACCAACTGAAACTCACTTTTGCTGACGGCAAAGTCGTGGCGACAAGTAAGGGCGAAACGGCTACGTTTGATTTTGCAAACTTGGACTTTATGTTTTTCACTGCAGAACCTACTGCTATTGAAAATATGTCCGATGGCGGATGCACAGTAAGTATTGTCGGCGGCAACCTGCAAACCAACGCACCTGCAGGAAGTACTATCCACGTATTTACGCCTGATGGCAAACGCGTAGGTCAAAGCAGCCTCAACAGAGGCGTTTACCTCGTACAAATTAATGGACGTACATATAAGACGATCGCTCGATGAAAAAGATAATTACCCTACTTTCTTTCGCCGCCATTAGTTCTGCTGCCCTTGCACAAACGGCGCGGATACACTGCGGTGCATTTACTTACACCGCACCGGTGAGCGAGGTATCTCGCATTACGGCAAGTGCGGACGGCACGGCGGTAACGTTTGACACCAACGCCTTCTCGGCTGCAGAAATCGATAGTGTGACGTTCGACTATCGTACCTACGATGCACATACAATATATGTAAATTATAGCGCAGCTCAGGTTGACGTCACAATGCCTTTGGCACTGCGCGAACAGTTCACATCCAGTGCAGACGGTGCTCATGTTTATTTGGAAGTTGACCCTGCCTATCAAGAGGAACTTACCTATTATTTGTCGGGCACGTCGCAAGATGGTTCTTTTACCATGGAAGGCGACTACAAGTCTACAGTTATATTGGACAATGTCAGCCTCACGAGCAACAAGGGTGCGGCCTTTGACATCCAGAACGGGAAGCGTATCAAAATTCACATGATCGAGGGTAGCGTCAACAACTTCTCCGATGCAAAAGGTGGCACACACGACGCCTGCTTCTTTGTCAACGGTCACCCAGAACTTTCCGGCAACGGAACACTCAACATCACGGGCAACACCAAGCACGCCTACGCTTCAGATGAGTACTCACACTTTGAAGCAAGCTTTGGTCGCCTCAACGTACTCGGCGCAGTGAGCGACGGCATGCACATCGAGCAATACCTGAAGACTCAGGGCGGCACTTATAATATTAAGGGCACAGGCGGCGATGGTATTGACGTATCAATTACCAAAGACCCGCTCGACGAATACAATGGCCAAGCACTCATCGAGGGTGGACATTTCACTTTAGATGTAGCGGCTGAGGACGTCAAGGGTTTGAAGTGCGACAGCGCCATGACTATTTCCGCTGGTACCATCGAAGCTACGGTGAGCGGTAATGGTTCGAAAGGCATCAGCAGCGGCACCAATTTGTTAATTGCTCAAAAAACTGGTGTACCGACCAAGGTGAAAATGGTCGTAACCGGCACTACCTATATGCCAGGCGACGCCGAATTGGAAGCCAAGTGCAGAGGCATCAAAGTGAAAGGCGATTTCACATTCGACGGCGGCGTGATCGACATCGTAGCCACTGGTGCTAAGAGCAAAGAGATTAGCGTCGATGGTTATTATTATTACAAAAGCGGTAGTATCAACTGCTACGTTGATTCAGCAAACTAACAAAATCCAACAAGGCCTCTGATACTTTTCATGAGGCCTTATTTCATCACAAAAATATCACAGACTATGTTTACCAGACGTATCACCTCATTCATTTTATCCTTTGCAATCGCTTTAAGCCTTTTTGCACAGGGCGCTCCCAAATACGTATTCTATTTTATAGGAGACGGCATGGGCGTCAACCAAGTCAACGGCACCGAGACCTATTTGGCAGCGCTCGAGGGCCGTATTGGCGTAAAGCCATTGCTTTTCACTTCATTCCCAGCAGTTGGCCTTGCGACCACCTTCTCTGCTACAAATGGTGTCACTGACTCGGCTGCTGCAGGCACAGCTCTGGCTACTGGTGAGAAGACCAAGAATGGTGCCATCGGTGTCCTGGCTGATCAAAAGACGCCAGTATCCAGCGTAGCGACATGGGCGAAAGATGCAGGCATGGCAGTAGGTGTTGCCACCAGCGTCTCTGTAGACCACGCCACACCGGCGGCATTCTATGCACACGTCGGCGGACGCGACTCCTACTATACCATCGGCAAGCATTTGATTGCCGCTGATTTTGATTTCTACGCCGGTTCGGACTTCATGGAGCCAGTCGGCAGTGGCGATCTGCAAAAGGAAGGCACACTATATGCTCAGTGCGAAGATGCGGGTTATCGCCTTGCGCGCGGTCTCAAAGACTTTGACAAGAAATTTAAGAAGGGCAAAAAAATGATCCTGTTCCAAACAGAAGAGGCAAGCAAGACTTTGCGCAAGTGCCTTCAATACGCTATCGACAGGAAGGCTGAAGATTTGACACTTGCTCAAATCACCGAGGCAGGCATCAAGACCTTGGCTTCACAACGCAAGGGCGGTTTCTTCCTGATGATAGAGGGTGGCAAGATCGACTGGGCTTGCCATAGCAACGATGCGGCGACTACTTTCCACGAAATCATAGATATGGACCAGGCGATCAAAGTGGCTTACGAATTCTACAAGCAACATCCCGACGAAACCCTGATCGTCGTGACCGCCGACCACGAAACTGGTGGCATCGCTTTGGGTCGTGGCCCATACGAATTGCATACTGACGTATTCCAGCACCAAAAGATCAGCGTGGATATGTATGCTTTGCATTTGGAAGAACTCATCAAATCACAGGGCACAGACATAACCTGGGAAACTATCGAAGCTGACCTCAAGGCCAACTGGGGATTTTGGGACAAGATCAAATTGAATGACGGTCAAACCGCAAGATTGAAGCGTGCCTTTGAGAAAGTCGTTGCAGGTAAGGACAAAGGTGAGCAAAGCCTGTATAGCCAGCTCGGAGGTATTGCAACCGAAGCACGAAACATCCTCCACGAGATCGCCCTAGTGGGTTGGCAAAGCGGAGGTCACTCCAACGGTTACGTCCCCGTATTTGCTATTGGCGCAGGTGCTGAAGAATTTGTCGGCAAATACGACAACACAGAAATTCCCAAGCGCATCGGCAAAGTGACTAGCTGGAAAAAGTAACAACATCACTTTGTCCGAAAGAGAAGGTTGCTGAAATGTGGTGGGCACCACTCCCCCCGGGGAATATGTACAATAAGTCAAAGAGCGCAATACGCAGACTTTGTAATCCATCAGACCTCTGTCCGCATAACCAAGTGCCGCGTATCAAGTGCAAAGTTAATATACGCTCGGGGGCGTCTTCATCTTTATTGATGTTAATAGTTTTTTTTAACATTTCAAAACTGCGCCACTTTTCCCATAAACAAAGGTGGTTTCAGCGATAAATATTTTTTTCTTTAATTTTTCAAGTCAGCATCAAACCAACTCTTTTTTCACCCCTGCCTGACTCATTTTGCATAGCATTTGCAACCACAGTAAAATGATCAGACAAACACCCAAAAGACCAAGGCGCCTTCCAAATTTGCAACCGCAAAGTTTGAAAGACGCCTTGGATGTATATCACAGGATCCGATGCCCACACAGCGTCGTCCTATGCCATCTGACCTATACCTTATTTATATAGGCACAAGTCTATTCCTTCTTCCACATCTTTTGAATGATTTCGATACACTTCAGTGCATCTTCCCCTCTCACCTCAGCATACGCTTTGGCCAACTTATTGAAGAACTCGTCGTCGCCTGCCAGTTGTGCCAGGTTCTTGCATCCTCGTTCTGCATTAATAGGGCGTCCTGTTCGAATACTATTGGTATCAATCAAGGCAAAACGATACTTTCCACCTACCACATCATAGAGAATATTTGACGAGGAAAAGTCGCGATGTAAGAAACCACGTTCGTGCAGACGTGCTGCAAAGCGTGCAAAAGCCACAATCAAATCATCGCGTTCAGAAGCCGGCAAAGACAGTGCGTCTACCATATTGTAGCGATAGTCAGAATAGAGGCTAACGAAATAAGTTGTCGCACTGACAAACCCCTTGCGATACTTGACAAAAGCTACAGGCTCTGGACTATCGATACCACGTTCGCGCAATTGCAGCGGGCGATAATAGGCTTTCTTCCCCTTTGGTGTCTTGTAGAGCCTTAGCGCTATCTTGCCAGGCAAGGAAGGCGAAGCATACTTCTTGACGCAAAGTTTCAAACCATCTACTTCGAGCGTCTTCACTACATTACGGTCACGAAATATCTCTTTGCCGTCGTGCATGAAGTGGTATTCCAGGTTTTTCAAGTACTCACGCAGATGCTCGTATTTAGAATTTAGGATTATTTTCATAGTTTTCTTCTATTGCACTACACCTTATATATATAGGGCGCAAGCATTGTGCATTTCATAGTTTCGTATTAGATAAGTTGTCAAATGCGAAGATAATGAAAATAAAGCAAAATAGCAAGAATGTTTAGTGTTTTTTACAATTCCTGCCGTGCCACAGAAAATACACAGGACACATTTCGCACTATAGCGAGAGAAAATCGCAGGTTTCTTTGGCGGATTCATCAATAAGCAGTAATTTTGGCATAGATTCCAGGGGTGTGAGCAAAAAGCACTTTGGTGCGTTCACTTTCGTCCCGACTCTGCGAAAAACACAGTAATCACAAATTTATAACACTTCATATTATGGCACAAATACCTGATTTCAAGTATGCGCCCATGTTCCAATTGGGCAAGGACACTACGGAGTATTATCACCTGAGCAAGGACTATGTCAGCGTGAGCGAATTTGAAGGCAAACCCATCTTGAAGGTGGAAGCCGAAGGTTTGACAAAATTGATCAACCAAGCCTTTCGTGACGTATCGTTCTTGTTGCGTCGCGATCACAACGAACAAGTGGCAAAGATCCTGAACGATCCCGAGGCTTCGGATAATGACAAATACGTTGCCCTGACTTTCTTGCGCAACGCAGAAGTTGCTGCTAAGGGCAAGCTTCCACTTTGTCAAGACACAGGTACGGCTATCGTACACGGCGAAAAGGGTCAACAAGTCTGGACCGGATTCTGCGACGAAGAAGCTATTTCTAAGGGTGTGTACAAGACATATACTGAGGAAAACTTGCGCTATTCGCAAAACGCTCCCCTCAATATGTACGACGAGGTGAATACAAAGTGCAACCTGCCCGCACAAATTGACATCGAGGCTACAGAAGGTATGGAATATCACTTCCTCTGTGTGACCAAGGGTGGTGGTTCTGCCAACAAGACTTATCTCTATCAAGAAACCAAGGCTATCCTGAACCCACAAACCCTCGTACCCTTCCTCGTAAGCAAGATGAAGACGCTCGGCACAGCGGCTTGTCCTCCCTATCACGTAGCGATCGTGATCGGTGGTACTTCAGCTGAAAAGAATCTGCAAACTGTCAAGTTGGCTTCTACCAAATATTACGACAACTTGCCTACTACTGGCGACGAAACTGGCCGTGCATTCCGCGACGTAGAGTTGGAAAAGGAATTGCTCCGCGAAGCACACAATATCGGCCTCGGCGCACAATTTGGCGGTAAGTACTTCGCACACGATATCCGCGTCGTACGCTTGCCACGCCACGGCGCAAGCTGCCCCGTAGGTTTGGGTGTAAGTTGCTCGGCAGACCGCAATATTAAGTGTAAGATTAACAAAGATGGCCTTTGGGTAGAAAAGATGGACGACAACCCCACATCTTTGATCCCCGAAGCATTGAGAAATGCAGGCGAAGGCGAAGCTGTACGCATCGACCTGAACCAACCAATGAGCGAAATCCTGAAGCAATTGTCACAATATCCTGTGGCGACTCGCCTCAGCCTGAATGGTACAATCATCGTAGGTCGCGACATCGCTCACGCTAAGTTGAAAGAACGCCTGGACCGCGGCGAAGATTTGCCACAATACATCAAGGATCACCCCATCTACTATGCTGGTCCTGCGAAGACTCCTGCCGGAATGGCTTGCGGTTCTATGGGCCCAACTACAGCAGGCCGTATGGACTCTTACGTAGACTTGTTCCAAAGTCACGGTGGTGCTATGGTCATGCTGGCTAAGGGTAACCGCTCGCAAGATGTGACTGATGCGTGCCACAAGCATGGTGGTTTCTACTTGGGCTCAATCGGTGGTCCTGCTGCTATCTTGGCGCAAAACAACATCAAGCACATCGAATGCGTAGAGTTCCCCGAACTGGGCATGGAAGCCATCTGGAAGATCGAGGTTGAGGACTTCCCCGCATTCATCCTGGTGGACGACAAGGGCAACGACTTCTTCAAGCAAATCAAACCCTTGAACTGCTCTTGCTAATAGACATCAAATATCTCATACAACATCGACCTTCGCCTAATGTCGGCGGAGGTCGATTTTCTATAAGATCGCTACAAGATAGAGCTTCTGTTGAGAAAAGAGGGAATAAAAAAATCGCCACTCAAGCATGAGCAGCGATCGTTTTGTCTATATTGGTAGGATGAATTACTTCACCTTGTCAGCCAATTCAGCACCAGCCTTGAATTTAACCACCTTCTTAGCAGCGATTTCAATCTTTTGCTTAGTTGCAGGGTTAAGACCTGTACGAGCTGGACGTTCGTTTACAGAGAAAGTACCGAAGCCGAGGAGAGCTACCTTGTCACCTTCAACGAGAGCCTTAGCTACTGCGTCAAGAGTTGCGTCGAGAGCCTTCTTAGCGTCTGCTTTAGTCAAACCAGCGTTTTCAGCAATTGCGTTTACGAGTTGAGTCTTGTTCATAATACTAATTTTATTAGGGTTAGAATTAAATTGAATTTTCACTTTTACTCGGCAAATATAGGTTAAGTCAGAGAGTTAGCAAAACTTTTTTGCTTTTTTTTTCAATATTCAAGGCAAAAAACCGAAAATAGGGCAAAAACTGCGTGCTATAGAGGTTTTTCGGTACTTTTTTTCCTACCTTTGTGTGCAAAAGACAGGTTCTGCAGAAACCACTAAAAATCCACAAGAAATCAATGAAAATACACATCAGAGCAGCCCAAAAGACAGACGCCCCGTTGCTTGCACAGATTTTCGTCTATGCTATCGGCGAGGAGACAGCCGTGCACTATTGCGGTGCAAACTACATGGAGGTGCTCACCGCTATTTGCCGGAGCGAAGGCACGCAATACAGCTATCGCCATGCCCTGGTTGCCGAGTGCGATGGTCAACCCTCGGGCGGCATCATCGGTTATGATGGCGCACAGCTGCACACGTTGCGCGAAGGTACACTGAGCATCATTCGCCAATACAAGGCTATCGCCGATATACCCGAAGACGAGACCACGGCAGGCGAATTCTATATCGACTCGGTCGGCGTGCATCCCGCATTTCGCGGCAGGGGTGTAGGGCGCCAACTACTCGCCGCGATGTGCCATCAGGCTGCAGAGCAAGGGCATCAGTGTGTGGGACTATTGGTCGACCTAGAGAATCCCGACGCCGAGCGACTGTATCGCTCGCTGGGGTTTGAGCATGAAAGCATGCGGACCTTCTTTGGACACAAGATGAAGCATCTGGTATGGCGGGCTGGCAAAATGGGGCTATGAAGTACCGCGTGAGCCCTTCATAAAAAATGCGAAAAATTTTGACAAACGAAGGGAAGCAAATAGAAGGGGAAAATTCAAGGCGGTGTGACTTTTCGTAAAAAAGATAAGGGTTCGTTGAAAAAAAGTCTTGGATAATTTTCACGAAACGTCGCGAAATTTTCACAAGGTCTTACCTTTTTCCTATTTTTCGACGCCCCGTTTTCACAAGATTTACCTCATTTCGCCCCACCCCACTGCAAAAAACCTTAACCTTTTTCACTTTTGCACCCTCAACACCCCTTTTTTGACCTCTTGTAGCTGCCATATTTCCGTGCAAAGAGGTGGATGAAGGATTTTGAGCGAAATATGGCTCCATTTTTTGCGAAATATTTTGACAAATCGACAAGGCTACAAGTTGACTTTTGTTCGCACAAAATAGGTTAAAACTCTACTTTAACATTTATTTCCTCGCAAAACGGTGTCATTTGCTCTTTTTTTTATAAGTTTGCGTTGGACTTATTCGCAATTATCGAGGTCCACTTTTTTCTAAACATCTTTTCTTAAAACTTGATACGCATTACTCTATGAAGCGCATTGTTACCCTGCTGACCGCTTTGTTGGTGGCGATTCCACTGACAGTATCTGCTTTCACCCGTGGTCCATTGAGATATACTAAGTTGCCCACAGATTTGTTTCATGTCGACGAGGCAGAAGTCTATGGTCCCGAGCGTCCCATCACGGGGCGTATTGAGATACCCTATAATGTATCGACTTCGATGGGCAACTGGAAAGTGGTGAGTATACGCAGTTATGCCTTTCAGTACTGTAAGTTGACGGAAGTGACATTCTCGCCAGCGATGCGCTCGATTGGTGCTTACGCCTTCAACAATTGTAGCGAACTGCGCAAGGTTGAGGCGATGCGCGGACTGAAGTTTATCGAAGGAGGTGCCTTCTCGGACTGCCGAAAGCTCGAGGAATTTCAATTTCCTGAAAGCGTCAAGTTGATCGGTGAATATGCTTTCAAGAACTGTCACAAGTTGAAGTCGGCTTACTTTGGCGAGCATGTCAGCTCTGTACGCCAGGGTGCCTTCTACGACTGCTGGGCTCTGGAAAGTGTGGTGATGGATTGCTATATCCAGGAAGTAAGTGCCCACTGCTTCAACTCCTGCAAATCACTCCAGGAGGTGCGTCTGCCGAGAACTGTCCGCCGCATTGGCGACTCAGCCTTTCAATATAGCGGAATTAGGACCATCCACATGGGACCACACGTCCAGCAGATTGGCTATGGCGCATTTGTCGGCACACCACTCGAACATGTTTATATAGAAGCCCCAACGCCTCCGCAAATACTATACTTTACTGAGAATGGTAAGGAAAAACACATCACGGTGCATGTGCCGGCTTCGGCTGTGGCGGCTTATAAGCAAAATAGTGCTTGGCAAAAATTCAATATCGTGGCAAACGTCTGATTGCTTTGCTTGAAAAGTATAAATATCTAATTAGTTTAACATGTGAATGTCTATGAAAAAAACTATCAATATCCGCTGTAAAAATACTGGTAAGACGCATCAGGTGCCAATAGGCTCAACGCTCGAGGAAGTATACGAATTGCTCAATATCCAAATGCCACTGGGCGCGACCAGTGCTAAGGTAAACAATAAGGTAGAGGGCCTGCACTTCATGTTCTTCAACGACAAGGATGTGGAGTTCCTGGATATCACCTCGCCCTCGGGAATGCGCACCTATACCAGGTCGCTATTCTTCGTGCTGTACAAGGCGGTGAGCGATCTCTATCCCGAAATGCGTTTGAAGATAGGCACGCCCGTCAGCAATGGCTACTATTGCGAAATCGAAGAGGCGGATGGCGCTGCATCTCACCCAGCAGACACACTGGAGCAGAGACGCGACAAAATCAGAGCGCGCATGCAGGAAATTATCGATGCAGATATGGCTTTTCATCGCATCACCTGTCCCACGGACGAAGCGATCCGACTCTTCCGCCAAAAGGGGCTCGAAGACAAAGCTAAATTGCTCGAAGGTATTGGTTCGCTCTACACACACTATTACACCCTGGGCGACACCATCGACTACTTCTACGGCTCATTGCTTATTCGCACCAGCCAAATCACCTTGTTCGATATCATCAACTACGGCGAGGGGCTATTGCTCCGCGTACCCGACTCAGACAATCCCACACAGTTGAAACCAATGCGCGAACAGTCGAAAATGTTTGACGTATTCCGTCAACAGCATCGCTGGCAGGATATACTGGGCGTATCCACAGTAGGCGAACTCAACGCCGCGACTGCAGCAGGATACAGCAATGACTTGATACAAGTGAGCGAGGCGCTACAAGAAAAGAATATCGCCCGTATTGCCGACACCATTGCCAGCAATCGCCGCCTGAAAGTGATCTTGATAGCAGGGCCCTCGTCCAGCGGAAAAACTACTTTTTCCAAACGCCTTTCCGTACAACTCATCGCCTGTGGTCTGCGTCCCATAGCTATTTCACTGGACGATTATTTCGTAGATCGCGAAAAGACCCCACTCTTGCCCAATGGCGAGTACGACTATGAAAATGTCGAGGCGATGAATATCCCGTTGTTCAATCAGCAGATGAATGCGCTGCTACAAGGCGACGAGGTGGAACTGCCCCGCTACAACTTTATGACAGGCAAGAGCGAGCAGAGCGGCAATCGTATTCATTTGAATGAAAATACCATCTTGATACTCGAAGGTATCCATGCGCTCAATCCACATTTGACCCAGGATATTCCCGCTGAGAACAAATATAAAATATACGCCTCGGCGCTCACCACAATCCAGTTGGATCATCACAACTATATACCCACGACCGACAACCGTCTATTGCGCCGCATCGTGCGCGACTACAAATATCGTGGTTATTCTGCCCAACAAACTATTAGCCGTTGGCCAGAAGTCAGAGCAGGTGAGGAAAAGTGGATTTTCCCTTTCCAGGAACAAGCAGACGAAATGGTCAACACGGCTTTGCTTTTCGAACTGGCTACACTGCGAGACCAAGCACTTCCTGTCTTAGAAGAAGTGCCCGAAAATACGCCGGAATATTCAGAAGCTTATAGACTACGTAAATTTTTGAGTTACTTCAAATCCATTTCTCTCGAAGGTTTGCCTCCAACTTCTCTATTGCGCGAATTCCTTGGCGGTAGTACTTTCAAATATTAATTAATGGTGCGAAGAATGAATAAAGTGGTGTAAACTTTTCGACAAATCCTGACTGATTTTTGAGAGAGGAGTGTGACGTTATCTTTTTTCTTTTTATCTTTGCCCGTCGTAGGCGAAACAGGTATCGCCTGCTAATTTAAAACAACCGAAATGAACGAAAAAACAACTAAGCGAAAGTTGGTATTTGCTACTAACAATGCACATAAACTCTCTGAAATTTGTGCTATCATCGGCGACAAATTTGAAATCCTCAGTTTGAACGATATTGAATGCTTTGCAGATATTCCAGAAACCGCCGACACATTGGAAGGGAATGCTTTGCAAAAGGCAGAATACGTTTACAATAATTACGGCTTGGACTGCTTCGCCGACGACACTGGGTTGGAAGTTGAAGCACTCGGCGGACGCCCTGGAGTACATACGGCACGCTATGCTTTCCCCGACCGCTACGACCCCGAGGCTAACACAGAAAAGTTGCTGCAAGAACTCGATGGTAAAGAAAACCGTAAGGCACGCTTCCGCACCGCCATCGCTTATATTCGCGGCGGCGAGAAATATTTGTTTGAAGGCGTGGTGGAAGGAGAAATCTCTACCGAAAAACGAGGAGACAAAGGCTTCGGCTACGATCCCGTATTCATCCCCGAAAATACTGGCAAGACTTTCGCAGAACTCGGCGTGGAGGTAAAAAACCAAATCAGCCACCGCGCACGCGCCGTCGCAAAACTTTGCAAATACTTGGCGGCAGAAGAAAAGTGATAAACATATTTTGTCCTGCATCAGGTAGGATTTCAACAAGGACTGATGCCATACCATTTATAATTAGGCCATCATATTCTCCCTTTACTACACTACTATCTATATGAACAGATTTTTTTCTTTTCTAATTGCTCTTGCTTTTTCAATGACGCTCTTTTCGCAGACTTCGGTGGAAGACAGCAATTGGAATCTCTATCTTTCCTATCAAAATGCCACACGCTGCGTAGCCCACAACGGCCTTGTCTATGGTGTCCTTAGTGGCAATCTTATATCCTACGATACCGAGACAGAGGAAGTGCGACTGTTTTCCAGCCTGAACGGTTTGGGCAGCAAAGGTATTTATGATATTGCTTATTCTGACACCCACGATTGTCTGGTCGTACTCTACGAAGATTATCATATTGATTTGGTCTACGACGACGGCGACAGAATTGTAGGCATCCCAGGCTTGAAGGGTACAGAGCAAGCCAAAGGAAGTATCAACAGTTTGTTTGTGGGAAAAGATAATATCATCGTATCTAATAATTCAGGCATCGGCGTCATTAGTCTGAGGTATCATAATGTCGCAGGTTTTTATACTTTTGGCGAAGTCGTAACCTCTGCAGCCGAATGGCAGGATAGTTGGTGGGTAAGTACGGCAAAAGCGCTGTATGTGTGCAAAATTTCCGACAACCCCTACGATCGTAATTCGTGGAAGTTCCATCAGACGATGAATGTCCACCAATTTGTTGCGATGGGCAACTATCTTTATGCAAATATTTACATGTCCGAGGACGAGAGCCTGGGGAATATGTGTTTCGCCGTAATGGATCCAGCAGACCAAAAGTTCTATCGCATTGCAGAGGGCGCCTACACCACACTGCGTGCTACTAATAATCGTGTGATCAGTGGTAGCGGCAATTTTATATGTGAGGTTTTGGCCAGTGCACCAAAGGTGCTGCATCGTGCAATCAATAATCCTAATAAATGGAAAGACATCTTCCCTGTGGGAGAAAACAAATGTTGGGTAACATCTAGCGAAGAAGGCTGTATGCAATACGAAATTGTAGACTATGCTTACCAAGCCACAAGTCTCACACTGCCAAAATTTGGTCCCCAACGCGACCTTTGCTTTTTCACAAAGTATATTGGCGACAGACTACTTATCGCGGGTGGACGCCTTGACCCTTATGACGTGACACACTATGACCCCACTGCGATGATTTATGAAAATGGCGAGTGGACGTTCTTCCAAAATACCGGCATTTCGGATATCACAAAAACCGTCTATCGCGACCTCTCCACCATCGCACAAGATCCGCTTGACCCTACGCACCATTTCATCTCGGCAGCGGGTACGGGATTGTACGAGTTCAAAGATTTCAAATTTGTCAAACAATATACCGTTGACAATTCACCTCTGCAATCCGCCGTGCCTAAAGAAGCACTCGACATCCAAAAGATGTATACGCGCATCGACGGTTTGAGTTTCGACGCTGAGGGTAATTTGTGGATGATCAACAACCAGGTGGATTCGCTCATTCGTGTGTTGAAAAAAGATGGTACGTGGAAGAGTTTTTATATCGAAAGCGTGAAACAGGCCCCCACTTGTATGAGAACGATCATTGACAGCAAGGGGCGATTGTGGATGGGTTCTCGTCGCACAGTCGGCAATCATGATGGCGGACTACTTTGTCTGGACTGCAATGGTACGATTGACAACACCAAGGATGATGTGGCGCATTATCGCTCTTCGTTTACCAATCAAGATGGTACGACCTATAGCTTGCAGGGCGTATATGATATGGCGGAGGATAAGGATGGTAGCATTTGGGTGGCGACATTGAACGGCGTATTCGTAATAGATACTCCCGACGATTGGGCAAAGTCTGGCTTCACCGTGACGCAGCCCAAAATCCCCCGCAATGATGGTACAAACTATGCCGACTATTTGCTGGGCGAAGCTCAAGTTTCGACAGTAGCCGTGGATGGCGCTGGACAAAAGTGGCTGGGCACAGTGAGCAGTGGTGTATATGTCACAACACCTGATGGTAGCGAGATTTTGCATCACTTCACCAGCGAAAACTCCCCACTCCTGTCCAATCAGATACACTCTATTTCGCCAAATCTCTCTACTGGCGAAGTGATGATCGGTACCGAAGCGGGACTTTGCTCTTATCAAAGTAAAACTTCGCTACCTGCCGAGTCTTTGGACAAAGACAATATAAAAGTTTATCCTAACCCGGTTCGTCCCGACTATCATGGCGACATCACTATCACAGGCCTGCCCGAAAATGCAGATGTCAAGATTGTCAACACCAGTGGACGCACACTGTATGGCGGTACTTCTGCAGGTGGTACATTTACCTGGGAATGCCGTGCGACAGACGGCGGTCGCGTGGGAGCTGGTGTATATTATATTATGGTAGCTACAGAGGATGGCAAGAAAGGCGTTGCAGCAAAGTTTGTAGTGATTTAATCTACCAAGGTTAGAAGAAAGAAAAATATTCAATAACACAGCGAAAAAACTTTATATTATGGACTACCTATTAATTCTCCTCGGCGTTTCCTTCGCCGTATCTGCAGTAGGATGGTTTTATTTCATCTACTTCTTCAGTATCGGCTACGGTCTTGCTATTTCTGCTTTATCCGTAGGTACTGCAGTACTATTCTGGGAACATTTACCCTTGCCCGCGGCCATACTTTTGGGCGTACTCTTCGTCTATGGTATCCGCTTGGCGCTTTACCTATTTCTCCGCGAGCGTCGTTCGGCTTCGTACAAGAAGATTCTCTATCAACCCGACCTGACTACCCGCAAACCTTTCTTTGTGATGGTGATGATTTGGACGTCGTGTGCTTTGCTCTATGTCGGACAAATCAGCCCCGTGACCTTCTATTTGGCCAACTTGGCTGAAGGTGCTGCGGTGAATCCCGTTTGGGCTTGGGCAGGTGCCGTAGTCGCTGCGCTCGGCGTCATTATCGAAGCCGTAGCAGATGCGCAAAAGGCTGCTGCAAAGAAGGTGAACGTATCACGCTTCGTCAGCCACGGTCTCTATCGTTTCGTGCGCTGTCCCAACTACTTCGGCGAAGTATTGATGTGGACTGGCAGTTTCATCATTTGCTTTGGTGCTTGCTGCACAGTCGGTCAATGGGTGATTGCTACACTAGGTTATATCGGCATCGTCTATGTGATGTTTAGCGGTGCGCGCCGTATCGAACTCCGCCAAGACGAAACCTACGGTAACGATCCTGAATTCCAAGCCTACATCAAGCGTACGCCACTCATCCTCCCTCTCATCCCCATTTACAGTGTAAAGGAATATACTTGGTTGAAAGGTTAAGTATTTGAAAACATTCATACAAAATCAGCGAAACACGGACTTGTGTTTCGCTGATTTTGTTGTATTAAGCACAGACTAAAACTTTGACAAATCATCACATATCAAATCGACTAATACGAGAGTCTTTTATAGGATCAAAGAAGGGTAACGGGTAGACTCTATCAGTTGTAAAAAAAAACTCCTTCTAACTCGTCAAAAAAAAAGTCTAACCTTTTTTAAAAAAACCAAGACCTTTTTTAAAAAAGATAAGGCTTTTTTTTGAAAAAGGTCTTGGTTTTTTTCTGCGCTCACTTTTGCGCTATTTTTTTAGTCTTATTTCATGCTACACACGTTGCTTCTTGTAACTGCGCAAACCATAGATGGTGACGATCAAGAAACAGATGAGTGGAAGTACAAATGATACATTGACTGCAGGGTGACCTGCGATGACGCCCTTGTCAATGATCAAACCTTGCAGAGGAGGCATCACAGCTCCACCAACAATGGCCATTACGAGGAAAGCGGCGCCGAGTGAAGTATCCTGAGCGTCTACATTTTCCAAGGCAATACCATAGATTGTGGGGAACATCAGTGACATGAACGCAGAAATACCTACGAGGCAGTAGAGCCCAGTCATTCCCACGAAACTAATAGCACCGAGAGTACATAGCATTGCGCCTGTGCCGAAGACGGCGAGGAGTGCACGCGAATTAACGTAGCGCATCAAGAAGGTGCTGATGAATCGGCTGCACAAGAACATTGACATGGCGAAGATGTTGTAATTTTGCGCGGTTGCCTTAGATATGCCCAAATTGTCGGCATATTGGATGATGAAGGTCCACACCATGATTTGCGCCGCTACGTAGAACATTTGCGCCACTACGCCTTCGCGATACACGCTGTTATTCCACAGACGCGAGAGTGTATGGCGTGCAGAGTCTTGTTCACCTGAAGCAGAAGATACTGGCATCTTTTTCAACGCAATGATGACGAACATCACCACTACGACGATACCGAGAATCACATAGGGATTGCGAATCACGGCCAAGTCGTGCAGACGTATGCCTGCTTTTTCTGTTTCGCTCAAGGTGTGGAAGAATGTCTCGCCAGCAGCATTTCGGCGGTCCGACCATAAGGCTGGCAACACAAAAAGTGAAGCTACCGCCATACCCGAAAGCGAGCCCATGGGATTGAAAGCTTGTGCCAAATTCAAACGACGAGTCGAAGTACTCTTGCTACCTAAAGAAAGGATAAACGGATTGGCTGTTGTTTCGAGGAAAGCCAAGCCAAATGTCAAAATATAAAGGGACAAGCAGAAGAAAACAAAGTTCTGCATCGCCGCGGCTGGGATAAAGAGAAAGGCGCCTATAGCGTAGAGGCCCAACCCTACGAGAATACCGCTCTTGTAGCTCTTCTTTCTGATAAACAAAGCGGCTGGCACTGCCATTGTAGCATATCCGCCGTAGAAGGCAAACTGCACAAACGACGCCTCGAATGCCGAGAGTTCCATCACGGTCTGGAATGCCGCCACCATAGGATTGGTGATATCGTTGGCAAAGCCCCATAGTGCGAAAAGCGAAGTAATCAGGATAAAGGTGACGAGGTATTTTTTCTCAATCAGTTTTTCTTTCATGAAATCTTCTTTTTAAAGATACAATAATTAATAAAGGGTTTGTAATACTTATTCATGTTCGTACAAGTGAAACATGCGTTCCATCAACTGCCACTTTTCTGCCGACGACATACCGGCTTTTACCAATTGGAACTCGGCCATATAGTCTTCCCATTCGGCTTGTCGGGGCAAGGTGGAGAGGCGTGCCATCGCTGTCTCCCATTCGAAGTCGAGGGGTGTTTCTACGATCATGAACAAACGGGTGCCGAGGATGTAGATTTCCATTTCCAGGATCCCCACTTCACGTATGCCTGCCAAGATCTCAGACCATGCGTGCTCCTTGCTGTGGCGTTTGCGGTACTCGGCGATTAGTTCAGGATTGTCTTTGAGGTCGAGCGTCTGGCAGTAGCGTTTCACCGGACCATCATAGACTTTGACGGGATAACCATTTTTAGGATTTTCCATACGATTCATCTATTTCTATTATTATTTAGGTTCGAAAACATTTGGTTTCACACTATTTCTCACGACTGAGCGCAAATCGGCAATATCCTTAACTTCGCCAGCAGCTTTGGCTTGCATCAGGATATTTCCCATAGCTGTTGCTTCCACGGGGCCTGCCCAAACGGGGACACCAAGAGCATCAGCCGTAAGTTGGTTAAGCAATGCGTTCTGCGAACCGCCGCCGATGATGTGCAATCTGCTGATTGGTGCGGGCAACAAAGGATTGGCGCCAGCGATAGCCTCTTGGTATTTCTTCGCCAAAGATTGCAGTACGCAGCGGGTCATTTCTGCTTTGTTGGCAGGAACGGGTTGTTGCGTCTTTTCGCAATAGTCGCAAATCGCTTGCCACATAGAAGCAGGATTCATGAACGCCGCGTCGGCCACGGGGATAAGGCTTGTGATTTCTGCACGTTCGGCTGCAGGCAGGAGCTCGCCGAAAGTTTGTTCTTCACCTTGTTCTTTCCACTCACTCATCAGACGTTGGAGGATCCAGAGCCCTGTGATGTTTTGCAAGAAGCGGATACGGCCTTCCACCCCGCCTTCGTTGGTAAATTCTGCCAGACGTGCTGCTTCGGTCAATACGGGTTCTGCCAATTCGACGCCGAGCAGCGACCATGTGCCGGAACTGAGGAATGCGACAGGCTTGCCATCTTCTTCCGCAGGAACGGCTGCTACTGCTGAAGCCGTATCGTGTGAGCCCACGGCTACGACTTCCACCTCGCCCAGACCGGTTTCTTCTGCAATATCCGCACGCAATTTGCCACGCACCGTTCCGGGCATCACGATAGGTCCGAAGATATGTCGAGGCAATCCGAGTGCGTCGATAGTCTGCCAAGACCAATCGCGCTGACGTGCGTCCAAGAGTTCAGAAGTCGAGGCAATGCAGTATTCATTGTTTATCGTGCCAGTGAGGAAGTAGCTGAACAAATCCGGCATGAAAAGCAAATGTGCTGCTGCATCCAACTGTGCACTACCCTTCATGCTGTAGAGTTGCGACAGAGTATTGATCTCCATCACCTGAATACCGGTTGTAGCGTAGTGCGCACTGGGATTGATAATCTTTGCCACCTCTTCGGGCACACCAGCAGTGCGTGCGTCGCGATAGCACACGGGATTGCCCAACAACTGTCCGTCGCGATCGATCAGCCCAAAGTCCACGCCCCAAGTATCTATACCGATGCTTTTGACATTGTAACCCTTTGCAGCAGCTTTCTTAAGCCCCGCTTTCATATCTTCAAACAGTGCAGGAAAATCCCAATACACATGGTCGCCCAGGCGTACCTGTCTATTGCCGAAGCGGTGTACTTCTTCCATCACAATACGGCCCTGATCCAGCCAACCTGCTATCACACGACCGCTACCGCCACCAAAATCGGCAGCCAAATATACATTTTTGCTCATCACTTATATATAATGCGAGAATGGCAAAGTGCGCTCACTCCACCATTCTCTACATAGTTAAATTACTTAGTCTTTTTACCCAAAACGTAAATATCGAGGTCCTCGATCTCTTGTGGAGTGAGCACGTCGTATTCGCCACCGCTTTGGATGATAATGCGGCAAGCCATTTCGAAGAACATCGCACGTTCGAAGGCTTGATCAAAATCCTTTCCGCAAACCACCTGACCGTGATTGGTCAAGAGAATAGAATTGTGGTCTTGCATTGCTTCCACCACAGCCTTTGCCAATTCGGGCGAACCTGGGCGCAGGTAGGGGATCACTGGGATTTCGCGACCCACGTGGCAGGGCACTTCTGCTGTGACGTTGAAGTTTTCAGGTTTCTTCTTCATGCACGACACCGCGGTGGCGTATGGTGACTGGAAATGAAGCACGACGTTCACGTCGGGACGAGCACGGAGCACACCGAGGTGGAATCCGCTCTCCATAGAGGGTTTTACGCCGTTGAGCACTTCGCCTGTTGCTACGGTGCATTGAGATACTTTTTCCTTTTGCAAAGTAGGCACCCACGAACCAGTACCCGACACTAAAGCCTCGTCGCCAATGCGCCACGACAAGTTGCCGCTGCTGCAGATGGTCAGACCGGCTTCGCCCACGCGGTGAGCTTGCTTGATAAACTCTTCGATATGTAGATTCGTAATCATTGTTTTTTTGCTTTTTCTGTGATAAAAATCTTACAACACTTTCTTGTACAAATCGAGGATGATTTCCTTGTTCACCTCGCGAGGATTGCCAGGTGTACAAACGTCGGCAGCTGCGGCTGTTGCCAAGCGGTCGAGATCCTCAGCCTTGATGCCAAGCTCAGACAAATGTTGTGGAATACCGACACGTACCGACAATGCTTGCACAGCGTCGACTGCAGCCTGCGCAGCCTCCTCGGTGGTCATTTCTGGGCGGTACACGTTCATCGCCTTAGCGATTTGTACATACTTGTCCAAAGCCGCAGGCATATTGTATGCCATCACGGTGGGCAGGAGCAAAGCATTGGCTACGCCGTGAGGGATGTCGAAAATAGCGCCCAAGGGGTGAGCCATACCATGGACTACGCCCAGACCTACGTTGGAGAATGCCATACCAGCGATGTATTGTGCCACCGCCATACCATTACGCGCCTCAGCATTTTCAGGTTCGTTGACAGCTGTTTCAAGGTAGCGAGCGATCATTTCGATAGCTTTCAGTTCGAACATATCACTCATTTCCCAAGCGCCCTTAGTGATCAGGCCCTCGATAGCATGAGTCAGTGCGTCGAGACCTGTTGCAGCTGTCAGACTCTTAGGCAAAGTATAC
The DNA here is from genome assembly GCA_045630125.1 of Alloprevotella sp. GTDB lineage: Bacteria > Bacteroidota > Bacteroidia > Bacteroidales > Bacteroidaceae > Alloprevotella. Next base: position 55,400 of record JAZQSL010000046.1, read on the forward strand.
ATCAACTCAGCATCTACGATCGCCATCACTGGGATATCGTTGGGGTCCACACAGACCATTTTCTTCGCGTTTGCTTCGTCTGTGATGACATAGTTGATCGTCACTTCGGCAGCAGTTCCCGCAGTCGTAGGCAGTGCGATGATGGGCACAGACTTTTGCTTAGTATCTGCTACACCTTCCAACGAAACGACGTCGGCAAATTCGGGATTGTTGGTGATAATACCTACAGCCTTGGCAGTGTCCATAGATGAACCTCCACCAATAGCCAGGATGAAGTCTGCGCCGGATGCTGCAAACGCTGCAACGCCAGCTTTCACATTAGCCACAGTGGGATTGGGTTTGATGTCGCTAAATACTTCGTAGGGTATACCAGCAGCGTCGAGCACCTTGAGTACTTTTTCAGCTACGCCGAACTTGATCAAATCCTTGTCTGTTGCGACAAACGCTTTTTTATATCCGAGACGAGAAATTTCCTTTGGCAATACTTCTCGAGCGCCGGGGCCGAAGTAAGATACTTCGTTGAGGATGAATCTTTGTACCATATTATTCTTGTTGTAATATTGGGGGAAGTAATTTTGAATGAGGAGAAATTCTCCCAGTAAAAGTTGAAGCCAAGCAACGAATGCAGTATCCATTGCTCGGCTTTATAAGTACAATATTTATTATTTGTATACAGGGCCGTAAGCTGCACAAGCGCGGTAGTCGGCACCTTCCTTGTCCATACCGAATGCATTCCATGCTGCTGGGCGGAAGATTTCGTCTTCGTTAACATTGTGCATACATACTGGGATGCGTAACATCGAAGCCAGTGTGATCAAGTCCTGACCAATGTGGCCGTAACTAATAGCACCGTGGTTGGCGCCCCAATTGTTCATGACAGAGTAAACATCCTTGAACGCGGGTTTGTCGCACAAACGTGGCACGAACCATGTAGTAGGCCAAGTGGGGTCTGTACGCATATTCAGTACATCGTGGATTTCGGGATCTACGTCGGCAGTCCAACCTTCTGCAATTTGAAGCACGGGACCGAGACCTTTCACCAGGTTCAGACGGCTCATAGTCACAGGCATGCCACCCTTAGAGAGGAAGTTTGAAGAGAAACCGCCGCCGCGGAAATAGTCGCGGTCTGCTGGCATCCAATTGGTATTCTTCAGACAGCCCTTGACGTCTTCTTCTGTCATTTCCCAGCATGGTTTCATGCAAGGTTCGCCTGCTGCGTTGGTGCTAGCACCTGTAGCATCGAGCGTAGTCGCTCCGGAGTTGATCAAGTGAATCATACCGCCTGCAGCAAGTCCTGTCAATTCCTTGCCAGTCACACGCTTCACTGCTTCTGGGCTCCAATATGTACGAACGTCCGAGAACATTTGTCCACAACCAGTCATCAGATTGCCAAACAACATAGCCACCGCATTGCAAGCATCATTCTCTGTAGCCAGTACGTATGCCTTGCGAATGCCGTTCCAGTCGAATGTGCTACACATCAGTGCTTCTGTGAAGTCGCCATTAGGCTTCCAGTCTGTCCATTGGCGTTGTCCTTGGAAACCGCCAGCTATTGCATTGTGGCCAATAGCTTCTTCTTTGTAGCCCATCTCGAGCAATTTAGGATTGCCTTGCATCAAGTCGCGCACGATCAGGGTCATTTTCACCACAAACTCCCAGTCGGCATCTTTTTGCTCGCGTGTCTTTTGACGTTCTTCGCGGTTTTTGTCCCAACCTTCGTTCACTTTGCAGTATTCCTTGGTCCATGCCATCGCCTTTTCATATTCTTCGTGGTCATAGATACCCTCTTCCATGCGGCGCAGGATTTCTGTTTCATCCACGCTCTCATTGCGCATGCCCAGGTAGCTTTGGAAGAAGTCTTGGTCTACGATACTGCCGGCGATACCCATACATTGGCTACCGATAGATAGGTAACTTTGACCGCGCATATCTGCCACAGCTATTGCAGCACGTGCAAAGCGAAGCAACTTTTCAGCTACATCTGCAGGAATAGTATTGTCGTCCAAATCTTGTACATCATGGCCGTAGATGCCAAAGGCGGGCAAGCCCTTTTGAGCATGACCTGCCAAAACAGCAGCCAGATAAACTGCGCCTGGGCGTTCAGTGCCATTGAAACCCCATACAGCCTTTGGCCAATGTGGGTGCATGTCCATAGTTTCTGAACCGTAGCACCAGCAAGAAGTCACGGAGATTGTAGCGCCTACGCCTTCGCGTTCAAACTTTTCAGCACATGCTGCAGTCTCTGCCACACGACCGATGGTGCCATCGGCGATAACGCACTCCACAGGTGTACCATCTGCATGGCGCACATTCTTGCTGACCAATTCTGCCACGGCCTTAGCCAGCGACATAGTCTTTTCTTCCAAACTTTCTCTCACTCCACCTTGACGTCCGTCGATGGTGGGACGAATTCCGATTTTAGGATATTTTCTCATGATAATACAATTATTTTTAATGACTATAAAATTATCTGCAAAGTAAGGCATTTTCGCCGAAACGACGGGGGATTTTTATGTGTTGTAAAGCATATTTGTCACACCTCTACGTTTTGTTTTCTTTTCCAAAACCCACAAATCTTTTTCCCAAAGCAGATCGAATTAAAAATCATGCTTTGCTCAACAAAGGCATTACGCTCTTATGAAAAAGTCAGATTACTTTTCAATAAGGTCTTAATATTTTCACTCAAGATCAACCATCCCATTTGAGCAGCCAAAAGTTTTATCACAGGAAGACTATTTTTTGTGTTTTTATAAGTCAAAATATCTGATTTTTAAGAAAAAAATATTTATTTTGCAGTTTTGTATTTCGCCGTTGCATCAGTGGCGATTATCTACCACACATATATCGCAGATTACCCCAAATCAAAATAGCATGAACAAATATTTGAAATGGAGCCTCGTCGGGGCTATAGTATTAATTTTAGCAGGACTTGGTATTTACTCTTTTGTGCCCCGCGTCAACAAGGATATGAAGGAAGACCCTAAAGCTGCAGGCAAGGGGAAACAACCCAAAGGCGACTTGCTCGTCAGAGTCTATGTAGTGAAAGAAGTCTCGCTGACCGACGGCATGAATGTCAGCGGCAGCTTGCTCCCTGGCGAAGAAGTCAACTTAGCATTTGAGGCTTCGGGCAAGGTGACCGAGATATACTTCAAAGAGGGGGCACACGTGGAGAAAGGGCAGATGTTGGCCAAAATCAACGATGAGCCACTGCAGGCAGATTTGCGCAAGAAACAGGCACAACTGAGTTTGATGCAAGACCGGGTGAAGCGTGCCAAAGCCTTGCTGGAAAAGGAAGCTATCAGCCGCGAGGCACTGCAGGAAGCCGAGGCAAACCTCTCTGCTCTGCAAGCCGAGATCGATGGTGTGACAGCACAAATACGCCAAACCGAACTGCGTGCTCCTTTTTCGGGAATCTTGGGGTTGCGACAGGTGAGTGTGGGCGCCTACGTGACGCCATCCACCAATATTGCCGTGCTGACCAAGACTTCTCCTCTGAGGGTTGAATTTAATGTACCCGAACGCTATGCCGGCGACCTGCCCGAAAGCACACCACTGACATTCACCGTCGAAGGTGATATGACACCACGCGAAGCCAAAGTCTACGCCGCAGCATCAAAAGTGGATGCAGAAACACGTACCTACACCATGCAAGCCCTATACGACAATAGCGACGGCGCACTGGTGCCCGGACGTTATGTCAATGTAAACCTGACCACACGCCATTATGACAAAACAATAGCTGTGCCCAGCGAGGCCATCGTGTCGGAGATGGGAGTGGATAAAGTCTTCCTGTGCAAAGGAGGCAAAGCACATCCTGTAGAAATCACAAAAGGACTGCGTACCGAGGCCCAGGTACAAGTGTTGAAGGGCTTGGCTGTAGGCGACTCGGTCATCGTGAGCGGCACGATGCAGTTGAGAGTGGGTACTAAGGTAAAAGTGAACAAGAAATAGACGTTGACGAATGAATATATCTGAACTCTCTATACGACGCCCGGTACTGGCCACAGTGATGACTTTGGTCATCCTGCTCTTTGGTATCATTGGCTATATGTCCTTGGGCGTACGCGAATATCCATCGGTGGACAATCCAATCATCTCGGTGTCGTGCTCGTATCCTGGCGCCAATGCCGACGTGATAGAAAATCAAATCACCGAACCACTGGAACAAAACATCAATGGTATTCCCGGGATCCGCTCGCTGACCAGCGTGAGCCAGCAGGGATCAAGCCGCATCACGGTGGAATTTGAATTGTCAGTAGACCTCGAAACTGCTGCCAACGATGTACGCGACAAGGTATCACGAGCACAACGCAACTTACCACGCGACTGTGACCCACCCACCGTATCAAAAGCCGATGCCGACGCCACACCAATCCTGATGGTGGCGCTACAGAGCGATAAGCGCTCGCTACTGGAATTGAGCGAAATCGCCGACCTGACGGTGAAAGAGCAATTGCAGACTATATCGGATGTATCAAACGTATCCATTTGGGGTGAAAAACGCTATTGTATGCGTCTGTGGTTGGACCCCGTGAAAATGTCGGGATATGGCATCACACCAATGGATGTGAAAAGTGCGCTAGATCGTGAGAACGTAGAACTGCCATCGGGTTCAATAGAAGGAAATACGACGGAGCTGACCATCCGCACTATGGGCCAAATGCACACCACCGAGGAGTTCAACAACCTGGTAATAAAAGAACAAGACGGACGCATCGTGCGCTTCAGCGACGTGGGACGTGCAGAACTCTCGCCTAGGGATATTAAGAGCTATATGAAGATGAATGGTGTGCCAATGGTCGGTGTGGTAGTAGTACCTCAGCCAGGAGCTAACCATATCGATATCGCCGACGCTGTGCACGACCGCATGGAGATGATGAAAAAAGATTTGCCCGAAGATGTACACTTCAATTATGGATTTGACAACACGAAATTTATCCGTGCTTCTATCAACGAAGTGAAGACAACCGTCTATGAGGCTTTCTTCCTTGTGATCATTATCATCTTCCTATTCCTGCGCGACTGGCGTGTCACCTTGATTCCCTGTATCGTAATTCCTGTATCGCTGGTCGGAGCATTCTTTATCATGTATCTGTGTGGATTCTCCATCAACGTTCTCTCGATGCTCGCCATCGTACTATCGGTGGGATTGGTGGTGGATGATGCTATCGTGATGACCGAGAATATCTACCTGCGCATCGAACGAGGGATGCGGCCTTTCAAAGCAGGAATCGAAGGGGCTAAAGAAATCTTTTTTGCCGTCATCTCTACCACAGTAACCTTGGTGGCTGTTTTCCTGCCCATCGTATTTATGGAAGGAACGACAGGGCGGTTGTTCCGTGAATTTAGCTTTGTCGTAGCAGGTTCAGTGATCATCTCGTCTTTTGCCGCCTTGACTTTCACTCCGATGCTGGCAACAAAATTATTGGTCAGACGCAAGGAGAAAAACTGGTTGTATCGCAAGACCGAGCCCTTCTTTGAGGGATTGAACAATGTCTATGCGAAAATGTTGGACGTAACATTGCGCTATCGCTGGATAGCCGTTGTGGTGATGATCGTATCACTTGGCGCAAGCGTTTGGATGTGGACCGACATCCCTTCGGAAATGGCACCACTCGAAGACCGTTCGAGCATTACCATCCGCACATCGGGTCCAGAAGGCGTGACCTACGAATACATGCGTGACTATACGGAAGATATCAACAGGCTGGCGGACTCGCTTGCTCCCGATGCGGAATTCATCACCGCACGCGTGTCAAATGGTTCGGGCAACGTACAAATTACGCTTAAGGATCTGGCTGAACGCGACTACTCGCAAATGGATGTAGCCGAACGTTTATCAAAAGCAGTCCGCGAAAAAACAGATGCTCGTGCTTTCGTACAACAACAAAGCACCTTTGGCGGCCGCCGAGGTTCAATGCCTGTGCAATACGTATTGCAAGCGACCAATATCGAAAAGCTGCAAAAAGTATTGCCCGAATTTATGACCAAAGTCTACGAGAATCCCACATTCCAAATGGCTGATGTCGATTTGAAATTCTCAAAGCCAGAAGTACGTTTGTCTGTCAATCGCGAAAAAGCCAACATGATGGGGGTCAGCACCCGAGACATCGCACAGACCTTACAGTACGGTTTGAGCGGACAGCGTATGGGATATCTCTATATGAACGGAAAACAATATGAAATCGTTGGTGAAATCAATCGCCAGCAACGCAATGACCCCGCCAACCTCAAAGCCATATATATGCGTTCAAGTGATGGTAAAATGATTCAAATGGAAAATCTTGTTGAACTGACTGAGGGGATTGCTCCGCCCAAACTTTATCGTTACAATCGATTCGTCTCAGCAACAATTTCCGCAGGCTTGGCTGAAGGCAAAACGATTGGCGAAGGCCTAGATGAAATGGACAAAATCGCCAAGTCTACGCTTGATGATACTTTCCGTACTGCACTAGCTGGTGACTCAAAAGAATTCCGCGAAAGTTCTTCTAGTCTTTTCTTTGCATTTGCCTTGGCACTATTACTTATCTTCCTGATTTTGGCGGCACAGTTTGAAAGTTTCAAGGATCCCTTTGTCATTATGCTCACCGTCCCCTTGGCTGTATGTGGTGCCTTAATCTTCATGAAGTCGGGCGAACAAACGATGAATATATTCAGTCAAATCGGCATCATCATGCTCATTGGTTTGGTGGCAAAGAATGGTATCTTGATCGTAGAGTTTGCCAATCAAAGACAAAAGAACGGAGAGGACAAAATGACTGCTATCCGCGAAGCCTCAAAACAACGCTTACGTCCAATTTTGATGACCAGCGTATCCACTATATTAGGTCTGCTACCACTGATGTTTGCCACAGGTGAAGGTTGCAATGGACGTATAGCTATGGGTACTGCCGTCGTGGGCGGTATGTTGGTTTCGACACTGCTTACCATGTTTATCGTACCATCCATCTACTCTTATTTGTCTACAAACCAAATCAAGAAACAAGCGAAACTCGCTAAAAAAGAATAAAGGCATGAGAATATTTTTCTGCAATATACTATTGGCGCTATTACCCTTTGCCATAAATGCCAGGACGCAGACATCGCACAACGACTCTATACCTTCTGCCCACCCCTGCACATTGTCCAGTCTCATTCATCTAGGATTACAAAACAGCTACGGACTACAAATTGTCAGAAACGAAGAGAAAATCGCAGAAAACAACGCCACCCGTGCCAATGCTGGATACCTGCCAACAGTTAGTCTGAATGCAGGCTACGACGCCAACCTCAACGGCGGAAACTCCAGAACACGCTCGCCACAGACGACGACACGAACTCGCGTAGTAGCAGACTTGGGATTTAATGCGGGCATATCAGCAGACTGGACGGTATTTGATGGTTTTAAAATTCAGGCTAACTATGCACGCCTGCAGGAATTACGCAAACAAAGTGCTACTCAAACACGCATAGCCCTCGAGGACTATGTAGCCAATCTCACTGCAGAATATTACAACTACGTGCAGCAACACATACGTCTACGTAATCTCAACTCATCCTTAGCACTCTCTAAAGAGCGTTTACGCATAGTACTCGCACGCTACACCTTGGGCAGTGCATCTCGTTTGGATTTACAACAGGCACAAGTGGATTTCAATGCGGACAGCGCACAATGTTTAAAACAACAAGAAAAACTGAACACAGCCCTTATCCATCTAAACGAATTGCTTTGCATCAAAGATATCAACACTCCCCTACATATCACTGACACCACAATTACTTTGTATGACGATTTAGTTTACGATTCATTGTGGCAGAGCACACTCAACACAAACGTCACTTTATTAAGGGCTGAACACAACAAAAATCTCGCACAAATAGATTTAAAAAGCGTAGCTAGCCGAGACTACCCCTATGTCAAGCTCAATGCCAACTATGGCTATACACATAATAATATAACAAAGGGGTCAATTGCTTCACGCGATAATTGGGGAGGCAATATTGGTGTAACCGTAGGGTTCAAACTCTTTGACGGCAATCGCAAGCGAGAGCGTCGAAATGCACAAATCAACATCGAAAATGCAGAATTAGCCCAAGCAGAACTGCGTCAAGCACTCAATGCAGATTTAGCCGACTTATGGCAAGCCTATCAAAATAACTTAAGGCTTCTGGCCTTGGAGAAAGAGAACCTAAAGGCGGCACAAGAGAACCACTTTATAGCGCATGAGCGTTTTATGCTGGGTGATTTGTCCGGTATTCAAATGCGCGAAGCTCAGCAAAGTCTACTCGACGCCGAAGAACGTATACGCGAAGCTGAATATAGCACAAAACTTTGCGAAATATCCCTAATGCAAATATCCGGCCAAGTGATGAACTATTCATTAGTATCACAAGATTAAGGAGATCAAATCTATTTTTGCCAATACCACCAACTGTATCTATATAGCCAGGTCTATTGCTAATCAATAGTTCTTATGACAGATATAGAGTACAATAAGAAGCATTAACATTCACTTAAACACCGACGAAAAGCAGTTGTTTTTTGCTTTTATACAAAAAAGGCACTGAAAAATTTGGAGTATAACGTAAAAAGCACTACTTTTGCACTCGCAATTCGGGGTGTAGCTCAGCCCGGTTAGAGTACGCGTCTGGGGGGCGTGTGGTCGCTGGTTCGAATCCAGTCACCCCGACTGAATTGTTAAGGTAACTACTTTTGGTGGTTACCTTATTTTTTTCACATATTCTACTCGTTCATTCAGTTCCCTGCATAAATTCGTAAATTTGAGTTCATGACACATTTTGCCCATATATTAAAATACGCAACTTTAATCCCCTCCCTAATTCTTTTGATTCACATCGTATGGTGCGTATCCGTAGGTCAAGGAACTCAAGCAAAAGATACGGCGACTAGCTTTCGTTTGTCCGAATGGCTGGTGTGGTGCACTATCGCCGTGGGTGTCTGTGCTGTGAGCTACGCACTGACGAGACGGTGGCACCGCCGCTGGGCAACATGTGCCTTGCACGTGGCACTGGTGTGCATCTTGACGGGAGCAGTGACGACCTATTATCACGGTAAAATGGGCACGTGCACGCTGTCTGGCGGAAGGGCTACATTTGGCTACGTTACGCCCGACAAAGTGGTGGCGCATTTTCCATTTCGTCTGACCTTAGACAGTGCGCAGGTGGTCTATCACACTGACGGGAGGACACCGAAAAATTATATCGCCCATATCACTACACAGGACAAGACGACGGGCGAGGTGAGCCGGGGCAGCATCGAAATGAATCAGGTCTATCGCAGAGAGGGTTACCGCCTGTGTCTGCAAACCCTGAATGCTGCGACAAATACCTGTACCCTGAGCATCAATCACGACCCCGTGGGCATCGGTTTGACTTATGCCGGATATGCGCTGCTTGCCCTCAGTATGATTTTCTTTTTTGCAGAAAAAAGTAGCCGTTGGCACAGCATTTACACAACCCACCGCAAGGCATTTTGGCTAAGCCTCGCTGGCATCGCCCTGCTGGCCATTCTTATCACTTATATAATGTCTACACCCGAGCCAGGAGAGCAATTGCCGCCAGTCCTGGATTCGCCGCTACTGGGTGTGCATATTTTCACGATTATCACTGCCTATTTGCTATTGCTCGGCATCACTTTGCTCAGTATCGTTGCCCTATGTCTGCGCGGTCAAAGCGAGGGGAATAAGACACGGCGCAGAGCGCTTCACTCCCTTTGCGAAATGTGGCTCACCCCAGCCGTTTTTCTGCTGGCAATAGGCATCTTTATCGGCGCCATTTGGGCCAATGTGTCGTGGGGCAGATATTGGGGATGGGATCCCAAGGAGACTTGGGCGCTTGTCACACTCCTGATCTACGCTCTGCCCTTGCATCGCGCGTCCTTTCCATTGTTCCGATGCGACAAGTGGTTTCACACCTACTGCATCCTGGCCTTTGCCAGCGTACTGATGACCTATTTTGGCGTGAACCACTTGCTGGGCGGACTGCATAGTTACGGCGGCTGATTTTGCCACACCATATTATATATAGGTACGGACGAAAAAACTTTTTCCCACCAGTCGTGAGCAAAAGCCACAAAAAAGACTTAATTTTGCGAAACCATTTTTCCGCTATCTCGGATCCATTTTCACAATATGCACAGATACGTCGACATCATCCTGCCCTTGGCTTTGCCAGGCACCTTCACCTATCGTCTGCCCGAATGGCTGATGGGCCAGGTCGGCGTGGGCTATCGCGTAGTGGTGCCTCTGGGCAAAAGCAAATACTATACGGGCATCGTACACCGCCTGCACGACACACCACCCGCCGAGGGTATCGTCGTGAAGGAAGTGTGCGAGGTGGTAGACAGCGCGCCTATTATTCTACCGACTGGATTAAAATTGTGGGAGTGGATCTCGTCATATTATCTCTGCCACCTGGGCGAAGTAATGAAGGCGGCGTTGCCCTCGGGTTTGAAGTTGGAGAGCGAAACCCTCGTTTCCCTCAATCCCGACGCCGATGCCGACGCACCCACCGACGATGTGTCGGTAAAGATCCTGACACAGTTGGAAGACGGCAAACCCCAGCGCATCGAAGCCCTGGCCAAAGCCATCGGATATGCTCGCGTGGATATACAGGTACGTCGATTGGTGGAACAAGGTCTGCTGGTGGTCGAAGAAAAGTTGGCGCGCTCGTTCCGCCCCCGTACCGAGACCAAAGTACGTTTGGGTCGCAAGTGGGAAAACCTGACCGATGCCAACGAAATATGGGATGCGCTTCGCCGCTCGCAGAAACAGGAAAAACTGTTGCAGGCCTTCTTTGCCCTGACAGACTGTCCCGCAGAATTACAAGGCATCCGTGATCATGAATTCGCCGAAGTCAGCAAAAAGCGTTTGGCACAACATCCCGACTACAACGTAGCGGCTTTCGATGCTTTGAGGCGCAAAGAAATCCTCGAAACCTTTGCCGCAGAAGTCTCCCGATTGAAGACGCCAAAGGCTTTGCCGCAAGCACTGACTCACACTTTGGACGAACAGCAAAGCGCGGCGCTGGAACAAATCGAACAGTCGTGGCGAGAACGTCCCGTCTGCTTGTTGCACGGTGTGACATCGAGCGGAAAAACCGAGGTGTACATCGAACTGATCCGTCGCGAAATTGCCGCAGGACGTCAGGTACTTTATCTTGTGCCCGAGATCGCACTGACCACCCAACTGACCACCCGTCTGGGCCGAGTCTTTGGCGACAAAATGGGTGTATATCATTCGAAATTCCCAGATGCCGAGCGCGTAGAGCTTTGGCAACGACAATTGACATCAGACCCTTTCCCCTTGATATTAGGTGTACGTTCTTCGGTGTTCTTGCCCTTTCAAAATTTAGGCTTGATTATTGTGGACGAGGAGCATGAGACGAGTTACAAGCAGCAGGATCCTGCACCCAGATACAATGCCCGCGATGCAGCCATCCTGTTGGCGCGTTTTGTCGGTGCACGTACTTTGCTCGGCACGGCGACACCTGCTGTCGAGACCTATTATAATGCGCACGAAGGAGCGAAATATGGTTACGTCAGTATGGATAAAAGGCACGGTGACGTAGCCTTGCCCGAAATCATCGTCGAGGATGTGAAAGAGTTGAAGCGAAAGAAGATCATGAAATCGCCCTTCTCGCCACGACTCGCCGACGAAGTAAATCAAGCCCTGGACGAGGGCGGACAGGCCATACTCTTCTACAACCGACGCGGCTATTCGCCCGTCATGGAGTGTCGATCGTGCGGATGGACGCCTCATTGCAACAACTGCGACGTACCTTTGACATTTCACCAGCGTATTGGAAAATTGACTTGCCATTACTGCGGCGCAACTTATGATGTTCCCCGACAATGTCCGCAATGCGAAGAGACGGATTTGAAAGACATCGGCTACGGCACAGAGAAGATAGAATCAGCGGTACAAGGTTGTTTTCCCAAGGCGAAAACGTCGCGTATGGATTTGGATACGACGCGTTCACGCGATGCCTATGAAAAAATCATCCACGACTTCCAATGCGGACAATCCAACCTGCTGGTCGGCACACAGATGGTGACCAAGGGACTGGACTTCGACCGCGTGCGTATCGTAGGTATTCTCAACGCTGATCAAGCCCTGAACATTCCTGATTTTCGCGCCCACGAGCGGGCCTACCAAATGCTGTCGCAGGTAGCCGGTCGGGCTGGGCGTCGCGGCAAGCAGGGCAAGGTAATCCTGCAAACCAGACAGGCCAACCTGCCCTTGATCAAACAGATCGTACAGAGCGACTACGAAGCCATGTATCTCACACAGTTGTCAGAGCGCAAGGCTTTCGGTTATCCACCCTTTACCCGCATCATCAATATCTACGTGAAGCATCGAGACGAGCGTATTTGCGTAACGGCGGCATCTCATTTGGCAACTATGCTCCGTCCACATTTTGGCACAAACCTTTTGGGACCAGACCGCCCCAGTATTGGGCGAATACAATCCCTGCATATCCGCAAAATGATGCTTAAGGTCGTGCCTTCGCTCCCACCACAAGGCACACGCCGCACACTGCTCGCAGCTGCGGAAGTACTGAAAAATCATCCAGCGCTTAAAGGCGTCACACTTTACTTTGATGTAGATCCTTTGGGGTAAGGTTTAGATAGGTATTCAACAATAATCGTTAATACTTCTCTTGCTCTGCTAATAATAATTTGTACTTTTGTACATTGCAAATCCAAACATACTGAATACATCCCTATATTATGATAAAACTCCAAGGCATAAAGAAATCATTTGGCGCACTGGAAGTGCTTGGCGGTATTGACTTGACGATAAACCGCGGCGAAGTGGTGAGCATTGTCGGCCCAAGCGGTGCAGGTAAGACCACCCTGTTGCAAATCATGGGTACCTTGTATCGCCCGGATGCTGGTTCGCTGGAAATATCTGGCACCGACGTACTCCGCCTCAAGCCCAATGCGCTCTCAAAGTTCAGATGCGATCACCTTGGGTTTATCTTTCAGTTTCATCAACTACTGCCTGAATTTACGGCATTAGAAAATGTGATGATTCCAGGCTTTATTGCCAAAAATTCGTCAGGCAAAGTGAAACAGAGGGCTAAGGAATTGCTGCAATTCATGGGACTGTCGGACCGCGCAGAGCACAAACCGGCGGAACTATCTGGTGGCGAAAAGCAACGCATCGCCGTGGCGCGTGCACTGATGAACGAACCCGACGTGATCCTGGCCGACGAACCGTCGGGCAGTTTGGATTCGCACAATAAGCAAGAACTGCACCAGCTCTTCTTCGACTTGCGCTACAAGATGGGTCAGACCTTTGTCATCGTGACGCACGACGAGGAATTAGCACAAACTACCGACCGCACGATTCACATGGTCGACGGACTGATAGTGCCTGAGCAAAACAAAATCATCACTCCTGCAGAATTTGCACAAACAGAGGAGTGATAGCTGAGAGAACGAGAAAAACGAACGCATCTATACACATTATATATTATATATAGGATATGATTAAATTGGGGGATTGGAACGAACTCGTAGTAAATCGTTTCACAGACCATGGTGCCTATTTGGAGGGCGGTGAGGTAGGAGAAATCCTCATGCCCAACGCCTACGTCGAACGTGGTGTGCGCATCGGCGACCGCGTGACGGTGTTTGTCTACCTGGACCAGGAGGAGAGACTTGTCGCTACGACCGAGACGCCACTGGCACGCGTGGGACAGTTTGCATGTCTGACCGTGTCGTGGGTTAATGAATTTGGTGCATTCCTAGACTGGGGATTGATGAAAGACTTGTTCGTGCCCTTCCGCGAACAACGTCGCAAGATGGAAGTAGGCCGTTACTATATCGTATATATATACATCGACGAAGCCTCGCACCGCATCGTGGGCACGGCTAAGGTGGACCGCTATCTCAGGTCCGCTCCCGCCGGAGCCTACCGCAAGGGCGAACAGGTCGCACTACTGGTACAGGGACGCACAGACCTGGGCTATAAGGTCATCGTAGACCACAAATATTCTGGCCTCGTCTATCACGATCAAGCCTATGCCGAACTGCACACGGGCGACGAGCTGACGGGTTTCGTATCCCAGGTGCGCCGTGATGGCAAGGTGGATGTTTCGCTGCAAAGCTTGGGCGTGAGTCGTTTCCGCGACTTTGCCGACCAATTGCTCGACGAACTGGAGCAAGCAGGTGGCACATTGCCCTACTGCGATGCATCATCGGCCGAAGATATCGCCGAGCGCTTTGGTGTGAGCAAGAAGACCTTCAAACGCGCCGTTGGTACACTTTACAAAGCCAGCAGGATACACATGACAGAGGGCGGCATCGCGCTCGGTGGCCAACCCAAAGCGCCACGGCCCGTAGTGCAAAAGCGCACACCGCGCCCCAGATTTAAGCGCGAGAAACCAATCGAAAAACAATAGTTTGGCGGAGGGGAATGAGGCCTGCCGAAGTCAGCACGACCTGCACTTTATGGTCAAGCAAACCCCCTCTGGCATTATCTCTTCAAAGCAAAAAATGGGGAATAAATCATTTTTTGAAGAAAAATATAAAAAAACTGCAAAAAAATTTGGATGGTAAAAAATAACCCTTTATATTTGCACCATCAAACGACAAGAAATAGTTTTTTCATCTCTATATAAGTTCTGTTAATTTTACCTTACGTTGTGAAACGTGGGGTAATTTTTTTTACCCATAAATCTTGCATAAATTTTGACAAAATAATTTTTCATTCTAGGAGAGAGAAAATCTATTTTCAAAGATATTTTTTCAAGAAATCAAGGCCTCGACAGAAAAAACCTTGACCTTTTTCAAAAAAGGTTAGACCTTTTTTCAACGAAACGGCGCAAAATTTTCACAAAGTCTTGACTTTTTTACACCAAATCTCATCATTTTTTTAGCAGAAAAGGCAAATTCGTGTTCCAAAACACCACAAAACCGCCAAAAAGTATTCTATTTTTCCTTAAATTAGGCCAATTCTAATGTCGCGTAGTTCGCATATTTGCAGACTGGCGATTTTTCGTTTTGAAATACGCGATTCTCGAGGCATTAGTTAAGGCTTTTTTTCGTAACTTCGCCCTCACAATTCAAAAGCAATTATGACGTCACGTTTGGCTTTAACTACAAAACTCCAAAAGTACATTTCCGACCATTTCCTGCACGGGCTGAAATATCTGCTACGGGTCCACTTGATGGCGCTCGGCGTCATGTCGGCATTTCGATTGCTGATGCTGTGCACCGTGTGGGGACAATTGCCCGAAGGTGTACGCCACGCTCCCGGCATGCACGCTCAGGCACTGCTGCGCGGCGTATGGTTTGACAACGTCGTGGCTTGCTACATCTTAGCCTTGCCGCTATTGGTCGTGACTGTGGCTGGTGCGCTCGGCTACTACGGAGGCAAATTGGTACGTCCTATCGGCATTTTCTTTGGCACGGCCTACTGCCTAGTCCTGATGGCCTGCGCCGGCAATATCCCCTACTTCGCCTACTTCACCAAGGTGCTGAACTCCTCAATTTGGAACTGGGCAGAAGATGGTGGGACTGCACTGGGGATGATGTTTACCGAAGTGTCCTATTACCTCTACATTGCGGCCTTTTTCCTAGCCTTTGCTCTATTTTGCTGGGGGCTGAGACGCATGGGGAAAGCGTGGCGCTCCAAGACTTCTGAAGAGAAATTGCAAACATCCCACTGGATACGGAATGTATCAAACCTCGCCCTCGGGTTGGTACTCTGCGGACTCTGCATGTTTGGCATCCGCGGCCGTACGGGCTACAATCCGATCAAGGTGAGTGCGGCTTATTTTTGCGACAACCCTATCATGAACCAATTGGGAGTGAATCCGGCATTCTGCCTCCTGCAAAGTACACTCGACGATAGACGTGCGGAGAACAAGCGCCTACATCTCATGGACGATGACAAGGCTGTGGCTCAGTCACAATTATTATTAGGGAGAAAAGGTTTACCCCATCTCTCGCCCATCGCCCGAGAAATCAAAGCAAGCAAAGCGCCGACCCGACAGAACGTAGTGCTCGTGCTCATGGAATCGATGTCGGCAAAACTCACCGGCACCCAGGGCGGCACTGATCTGACCCCAGCACTAGACAGTCTGGCACGCGGCGGACTCTGCTTCACCAATTGCTACTCGGCCGGCACTCACACCAACCACGGCCTTTATGCCACGCTCTATGCCTTCCCCTCGATCATGAAACGCAACGCTATGAAGGGCTCGGCAATACCGAATTATAGCGGTTTGCCTACGGTCCTGGCACAGGAGGGCTATCATACTTTATTTTTTATGACGCACGAGGCGCAGTATGACAATATGAATGCCTTCTTGCGCACGAATGGTTATCAAGATGTCTATGCCGAGGAGGATTATCCCAAAGAAAAAATCGCCAATCACTTTGGTGTGCCCGACGATTATTTGTTTGAATACGCCCTGCCCGTACTTCGTCGGTCGCACGAAGCGGGACGCCCATTCTTTGCCACACTGCTGACCATCAGCAATCACCCGCCGTACGTCTTGCCAAAGGGATTTCAGGGAAAATCCAAGGACATGGAAATGCAAATCGTGGAGTACGCCGACCGATGTATCGGCGACTTCATGCGACGCGCCGCACAGGAGGCTTGGTATGAGAACACGATCTTCGTATTCGTAGGCGACCACGGCAAAATGGTGGGACAGGCTGACTGCGAACTACCAGAATCCTACAATCATGTACCCCTGATTTTCTACGGCAAAGGTATTTCGCCACAAACCAACACCTCGTGGGCTGGACAAGTGGACATCTCGGCAACAATCCTGGGTATGTTGGGCATATCCTACACCCAAAACAACTTCGGCGTAGACTTGTTGCAAGAACATCGCCCCTGCATTTTCTACACCGCCGACAATACCGTAGCAGCAAGGGACGAAAAGCATTTATATGTTTACAATCCTGATGCAGAAAAGGAATTTTGCTACGATATACAAGGCTCGACACCTCAACCTGTCGCAATGAACGAAGAACATCAAAAACTGAAGGAATATTGCTTCTCGATGTTGCAAGCAACCGAAGTGCTGGTAGAGCAAGGCAAGACCCTGGACAAATAATATCTGACAAATATCTTTAATTTTAAGATTATTAACGCACAAAACGTAGGAAAATCGAAAGTTTCTATCTAAATTTGCAAAAAATTAGAAACTTTAAAAACAAAATACTCTTATGAAAAAGATTTTACTCGTAGCACTTCTCCTCGTAGGATTCATCGCAACAGCAAGTGCTCAACTTCCCGCAGTTAATCTCAAAACTATCGACGGTAAGACTATTAACACCGCAGAACTTAGCAATGATGGCAAACCATTTATCATTAGCTTCTTTGCTACTTGGTGTAAACCTTGCAACCGCGAACTCAAGGCTATTCAAGAAGTATATGCTGATTGGCAAGACGAAACCGGCGTGAAAGTAATCGCCATCTCTATCGATCAAGCACAAAATATCCAAAAAGTAAAACCTCTCGTTGATGGCAACGGTTGGGAATTTGATATCTTGCTCGACCCCAATAGCGATTTCAAACGTGCAATGGGCGTGAACATGATTCCTCACGTTTTCATCATCGATGGCAAGGGTAATATCGTAGAAAGCCGTAGCGGATATACAGAAGGGGGCGAAGAGCACCTCATCGAAAAGGTAAGAGAACTGATTGCCGCCGAACAAAAATAATTTGACTTATTATACATCCAACACCGCGCCGCCGCGCTTCATTTTGGTCTACCCTACTTCTTATTATATAGGGAGAACTGAAAAAACTACGGCAGTGCGGTGCTGATATATCAAACAAACACGACGTGATCTCTATGAGAAAAGCGAATATCCTTATGATTGCGCTCTTGATGGTTACTGCTCCTGCACTCGCTCAGGAGGGAAACGACAAGGGCGTCTCATTGCGTGGTAGCGTACAAAGCGACATCTTGATACCACAAGAGGACCAAAAAATCGGAACCGGCACCTACGAGGACTGGGGTCTGACCAACACATACGCAGATTTGATGTTGCAAAGCAAATACGTTGAAGCTGGTGCACGAGTTGAGTTCTTGGAATTCCCTCTTCCTGGTTTCGAAAACGACTTCAAAGGCTGGGGTTTGCCACATCTTTATGTTAAAGGTAAATATAAATGGGCAGAACTCACAGCCGGTGACTATTATGAACAATTTGGTTCAGGTTTTGTGTTGCGCACCTACGAAGAACGCTCTTTGGGTATAGACAATTCCCTCAGAGGGGGACGTCTTGTGCTCCGCCCCTACAAAGGTATCACTTTGAAAGCACTTGGTGGACAACAACGTCACTACTGGAAAGGCCGCGAATTCAACAAAGATTTCAAATACTTTGACAAAAATCGCGCATGGCTCTACGGAGGAGATTTAGAGTTGAATGTCGACCAATGGGTGCCTAAGATGGATGAAAACAATACCAGATTGACACTCGGATTCTCTGCCGTAAACAAATATGAAAAGGATGAGGATATCCTTACCATTCGCCCGACAGGAGAAACCAACGCTTCGGGCGAAGAAGTCCTTGGCGCGTACAAACTCAATCTGCCCAAGAACGTCACAGCCTTTGATGCGCGTGCAAATCTTCAAATGGGCAACTACAATATCTTGGCCGAATACGCATGGAAAGGTCAAGATCCTTCATTTGACAACGGCTACATCTATCGCGGTGGTAATGCGTTCCTCCTTTCCGGTTCGTACTCGAAACGAGGTATGAATGTTTTACTCCAAGCCAAGAGAAGCGAAGATATGTCCTTCCGCAGCCGCCGCTCACAAAGCGGAACGGCGCTTTTCATCAACCACTTGCCCGCATTCTCTCAGCAACAAACTTACGCACTCGCCGCACTCTATCCCTACGCTACCCAAAACACTTTAGGCGAATGGGCCTTTCAGGCAGAACTCGGCTACAACTTTAAGCGCAAGACTGCTTTGGGCGGAAAGTACGGCACACACGTGAAATTAAACTTCTCACACATCCGTGGTATAGAACGCGAAGCATTGACTAACCCTGATGGTACAGCAATTAGCGACTTGAAAGGTACAGAAGGATATAAGACTCGTTTCTTCCAGATGGGACCTGAGACCTACTACCAAGACATTAATGTGCAATTGGAAAAGAAATTGCACAAGAACTTCAAGTTGAATTTGATGTACATGAACCAACGTTACAACAAAA
Organism: Alloprevotella sp.; assembly: GCA_045630125.1. Taxonomy (GTDB): domain Bacteria; phylum Bacteroidota; class Bacteroidia; order Bacteroidales; family Bacteroidaceae; genus Alloprevotella. The sequence goes on from JAZQSL010000046.1 coordinate 74,592, forward strand.
CCGTTGTGGAAGGTCACGGAGGCCTGATCAAATCTCACATTGCTATTGCCGAAGGTCAATGGAAGATTAACAAAAAACTCTCTCTCCGAGGTGAAGCACAATATCTCCATACTAAACAAGACCAAGGTGATTGGTGGTATGGATTGTTGGAGTTGTCTGTTTTGCCTAACTTCATGTTTACTATCTCCGACATGTACAATGCGAAGGTGCCCAATACAGATGAGACTGCCACCAGTAAGCAACATTACTACATGGTTTCAGGTTGTTTCACCAAGGGAGCACACCGTTTGCAACTTTCCTATGGTAAGACGCGCGCCGGCTACAATTGTTCGGGCGGTGTGTGTAGATATGTTCCTGCAAGCAAAGGTTTGCAAGTGTCTTACAACTTCAATTTCTAACGACGTATGAAGAATTTTTTCCATATCCTATCTATATGCGCAATTGCCTTATTCTGCGGTTGCGAAACGATTGACGAAGCCGACCGCTTCGTAGGTCCCGTAGAATTTACCCCAAAGAAAAATGTCCTGATCGAAGACTTCACAGGCCAACGCTGCTTGAATTGTCCAACTGCATCTGAGGCTGTAAAATCTCTGCAAGACCTCTACGGCAAAGAACACGTTATCGCGGTAGCTATCCACGGCGGATCTATGTCTATGCCCAGTTCAAACGGCGTAGGATTGGCTACTCCGACGGGCGAAGCGTACAACAAGCATTGGGGTATCGACTCATGGCCAAAAGGATTGGTGGATAGAAATGCAGCCAACCCCACCGGCGGCGCAACAAACTACACCTCGTGGGCAGCACAAGTGATTCAGCGCCTCGTGGAAGAGCCCAAGGTGGATATTGCCGTAAGCAATGCGACATACGACAAGGATTCGCTGAAATTAAATATCGCTGTGGATCTCGCAGCCAAGGAAAAAATCAACGGCCACGTGCAAGTGTGGATTATAGAGAACAATATTGTGGGTTACCAAGTAATGCCCGACGGCACACACAACATGGCGTATACACACAACCACGTCTTCCGCGCAGCAGTCAACGGCGAATGGGGCGAACCCCTCATTTTGGGTAAAAACGACAAGACTACAGTCCAATACGCTGTAGACTTGAGTGGCGAAAAGTGGGTGCCCGAGAATCTTGCCGTCGTAGCCTTTGTTTATAATGAGAAGGAAGGCGTGCTACAAGTCGTAGAGCAACACGTACACTAATTGCAGACAAGAAAATATTAACTGCCGACAAGCGTACACTAATTGCAGACAAGAAAATATTAACGGCTGATTAAAAAGCATTAACTGCCGATAAGCGTGCACTAATTGCCGACAAGAGCGCATCAATTACAAATAGAAGTGCATCTACAGCAATCAAGAGCACATTAATCGCAGGTAAAAATCCGCCCTGAAAAGGCTGAACACTATTTAATATCATAACGTGAGGAGTAGACCTTGCTCCTCGCCCATCAAAGTAATAATCACAAAAACGTAATATTTATGAAGAAAATCTTTACTCTCCTCTGCTCTGCAGTATTCGCGCTCACAGCAAGCGCTCAGGTAGAATTTGTAGTAGACGACAAAGTTGTAGAAGACGGCGCTACAATCACACTGCATCCATCAATGATAGAATTGGCGCCTGGTTTTGAAATCGTAGATGGTATGATCAAGCCACCATATATCAAGAACACTGACACAGAGGCTAGCAAATTGACCGTAAAGGTAGTACGCGCAGATATGTCTCATCACTTCTCTTGGTGCGGTATCACTACGGCTTGTTCACCTATGTCGGGCATGAGCGAAAGTCGTTCTGCTGTAGTACCAGCCGGCGAAATGGTTGCTCTCGACCTACACCCCGAGTTTGAAGACGGCGTATACGCCACTTATTCTGCTACAGTGACAGCAAGCCTCGGCGGCGCGTCTCGCACAATCAACATCAACTACGTTTATAGCGAAAACATGGGCGTAGAAGGCACTTTGGCTGATGCAGACGCCGTTCGCGTAGCTGGCAAGACCTTGAACTTCCGCTTCGCTACTCCTGGCGTGCGCACCGTAGCCGTTTATGGCACAGACGGCCGCAAGGTGGCTGAAGGCCGCGTAGGCGATGCTGGCAATTTGAACCTTTCACACTTGCAAAATGGTGTATACCTCTACCAAGTGCAAGGCGGCAAGAGCGGCAAAGTGATGCTGAAGTAATCAGCGCAGTATAGCAAACACATAGGGGATTGCGCCTCGGAGCATCGACATGGTGCATCAGGGTCGCAATCCCCCTTTTTATTCCATCTACTCATGAAGAAAATTTTCCTCTCCTACCTCCTCGCCGCAGCTGCAGTGACCTCGGCGGCACAGGGTGTCACCTCGGGTACATCCAGCGTATTCTCGGCGATCCAAGACCTGGTCGCACAGACACCGATGTCTCCCCATGCGCCATTGGAACGACTGATTGAGGAATTGAAGGCAGGGCAAGGCGAAAGCATCTATCAGCGAGCTACGCCCGAGGTACAGCAAGCGCTCACGGTGACTCAGCTCAATCAGATTTGGGCACAACTTGAAGCCCAAGCAGGTGCATTTATTACCACCAAGGACTTTCATCATAGCAATAAGGGTAAATACGACGTCATCGACTGCCGCGTATGCTTCAAAAATCTGTCCTTGCGCTGTACAGCTACCTTCGACGCCGTGGGTCGCATCGCTGGTTTGCTCTTTGCCCCCGACACTGTGGTGAAAAATGATCCCGCTGCCGAGGCAGAAGCCGCCACCTATATGACCGAGCGCGAAGTAACCATCGCTCACGGCAAGATCTCGCTCCCAGGCACCCTATGTTTGCCCAAGGCGAAGGAGGCTGGCAAAAGATTCCCCTTGGTAGTGATGGTACACGGCAGTGGCCCCAACGATCGCGACGAGACCATAGGTCCCAACCGTCCCTTCCGCGAGATGGCACACGCCCTAGCGCGCCGCGGCATTGCCACTTTGCGCTACGACAAGCGCACCTACGTCTATGGCACCAAGGTCAACGAAGTCGGTGGTGCGGACAACTACGACACCGAAGTGGTGCACGATGCTGTCGAAGCATTGAAATTGGGCGGCAGTTTGGCAGAGATTCATCCCGACCAGATCTTTGTACTCGGACATAGCCTCGGCGCAGGATTAGTACCACGCATTATTCAACACAGCAAATCTCCCGTAGCCGGCGGTGTGATGTGGTGTGCCTCGGCCCGTGCTTTGGACGTCGTACTGCACGAACAGATTCATTATATCGCCCACCTGCAGGGTCTGGATGCCGCTACGGCTGAAGCGATGTACGCACAGATGCTCGCCACCCTACCCCAGGCTTATCTCGACTTTGCCCGTGCTCACCGTCCCCTCGACGAAGGTCGCGCATGTGCTTCGCCGCTGCTCGTCATCGGCGCCGGCCACGACTATCAAGTGACCAAGACGGACTACGACCTGTGGCGCGAAGCTCTGCCTCAGGGCAAGGGGCATCAATTCCTGTGGATCGAGAATGCTGACCACTGCCTGCGCGAGACCACCGAGATGGCGACGCCAAACAGTTACCTGCAATACCTGCCTCTGAACGAAAAGGGGGTCGAAGGCATCGCAGATTTTTTGAAAAAGCAATGCTCAAAATAAACCCATTTAGGGAGCAGAATTGGCGCCCAAAACTTGCATAAATTTTGACAAAATAAATTTTCAATCTAGGAGAGAAAAAATCCACTCTCCTAGATTTTTTTGCAACAAATCAAGACCTCCGCTAAAAAAACCTAGACCTTTTTCAAAAAAGGTTAGACTTTTTTTCAACGAAACGGCGCAAAATTTTCACAACATCTTGACTTTTTTCCACAAAGTTTCGCCTTTTTTTTCGGGGAAAAGGCATTTTTATGTTCTATACCTCTACAAATCCGCCAATAATTGTTCTATTTTTCCTAAAATTCCACAAATTCTAATCGTTCAAAACAAGCGTATACGCAAGCCACCGAATTTCCCTCTTCAAATACGCGATTCTCGAGGCATTAGTTGAGGGTAATTTTTCCAAAAAACTACTATCGAAATTATGGATAAAAAGCAAACCGACTGCATCATGGATATGTATTGCAGTCGGTTTAATATTGGGGACAGAAAATTAGCTTGCGTTTGTTTTTTTAGGGTTGCAGGCTTTCTGTAATTACGCAAATCGTTTTGCAGCCTCAATCAATTGATCAGAATATTGATAGATTTCGTCAAGAGAGTTAATCTTGTTATGCTGTTCTTTCTTATCTTCTCCAACAAATGTGATCTTCTTGTTTGTTTCTGAATTAAGGTAAAGTCTGCAAACTGGTTTTCTGTTGTTATTGTCAATAAATATTGCAAAATAGCTTTGAGCATCTCGATATGTGACACGCTCAGTAGCTATGGTATCACGCAGAATAGCCTTGATGATATAGAACGCTTCGATTTCCTCCTCTGTCGTCACAATTTTATTGGTTGTGATTTCCTCAACTGTGGGTTCTGTGACTTCAGCACTTGGGGTTTCAACCTTAATTGTCTCGTGATCATTAATCGCGGCTTTCAGGCGGTCGGAAATAGTGGTGTTGATATAATTTTGTATAGTACGCTTTAGCAATGCGGTGAACTGCTCAAGGACTTTTGGCGTAAATACGCCCTCGTAGACTTGCTTGCCAAGAAACTTCACAAGGTCGGGCGATGGTGATGTGAATTCCTTTTCGATGACAGTGCGGAGTTCTCCCATATATTTAAGTTCACTTGCCGTGCTAAGTATTTCCTCAACATCATAATATGACTTGTGGAATTTCTTTAGTTCCTCAATTTGCTCCTCTTTAATGTCCAAAAGATTAACTTCCAGAAAAGGTTTTTCATCCATCTTATTAGGTTCGGCAAGATCTGTATAGAAACGATAAATGATGCCATTCGTCAATACCCCAAACTTAGCCTTAGACACATGAAAGTAACGCAACAATTGATTGTCGTGTAGCGTCAAATTTTGTTGCCAGTGCTTACATTCGACAAGGATAATGGGTTCGCCATCTTTAAGTATTGCATAATCGATTTTTTCACCCTTCTTCGTGCCAATGTCACAACACATTTCAGGCAAGACTTCTAAAGGATTGAATACATCATATCCCAATGCGCTAATAAAGGGCATGATAAGTGCGGTCTTAGTCGCTTCTTCTGTTTGAAGGTTTGCTTTTAAACTTTCAATACGTTCTGTCAGTCTTTTAATTGAATCTTTAAAGTCCATGTCTTATATTTTTTAGATTTAAGAAATTTTGCAAATACCCGTATGAACATGGAAGCACACAAAAATGCGTGAAGCTTCCTGTTGGTTTAGAGGTATCGCCAAACACCTTACGGACTAACAAGGAAATGCCACACGCATATACGTGGGCACCTACCACTGTTTTTAAGTCCGTTAATGAAATTGGCGATTTCCTAAACCTCAAAACAATAGCAAATGCTATATTTTTCAATATGTCACCACAAATGTATAAAAGATTTCATATTTGACGAAGTGTAATATAAGAATATTTTGAATTGCATCTTATTTTTTCAAAACGATTACGCCCTACTTCAAGGTATATACATCTATAGCAGCAAAAAATACACCTCATAGAACTTGAACTTGGTCAAATCTTATGAGGTGTAGATTATGCAAAGACTTTTACAGATATTCTATGCAAAAGTTAATTCTCAAAATAAACTTTACAGGCCCAATTCCTTTGAAATGCGTAGCATCTCGTCGATGGGGCGGCGGGCTGCTGTGATTACGTCTTGGTCGACGTGCACTTCGGGCCATTCGTGTACGAGTGTCAAGTAGAGTTTTTTCAGCGTGATCAAGCGCATGAAGTTGCATTCGTTGCAAGCGCACGACGCATCTTCGGGGGGCACGGGGATGAAGTGCTTGTGTGGAGACTTGCGTTGCATCTCGTGCAAGATACCGCTCTCGGTAACTACCAGGAAAGTGTCTGCTTCGCTCTCGGTGGCATATTTCAGAAGTGCAGCCGTACTGCCTACCTTGTCTGCCAACTTCACAATAGCGCCTTTGCACTCAGGGTGCACCAAGACTTTAGCTTCGGGATACTCGGCTTTGAGTGCCACAAGTTTTTCGACAGAGAAACGCTCGTGCACGTGGCATGCGCCGTTCCACAAGAGCATGTCGCGACCCGTCACGGCGTTGATGTAGCCGCCCAGGTTGCGGTCGGGGCCGAAGATCAGGGGTTGATCTGCGGGGAAACTCTCTACGATTTCCTTAGCGTTGCTTGATGTCACCACGACGTCGGTGTGTGCCTTGACTGCCGCCGAAGTGTTGACATAAGAGATGACCTTGTGGTCAGGATGTGCCGCAGTGAATGCTGCAAAGTCTGCCGCGGGGCAACTTTCAGCCAGGGAGCAAGAAGCGTTCAAGTCGGGCAGGAGAATTTTCTTGTTAGGGCACAGGATTTTGTTGGTCTCGCCCATAAAGTGTACGCCACACATCACGATGATTTCAGCATCTGTTTTCTCAGCCCATTGTGCCAGAGCCAAGCTATCACCGACAAAATCTGCTACATCCTGGATTTCAGCTTCGGTGTAGTAGTGTGCCATGATCACGGCCTTCTTCTCTGCACACAGACTACGTATTTCTGCCTTCAAATCTATGCCTTGTGGTATGGGCTCGTCGATATATCCCTTCGCCGCCCAAGTATCTTTTGCGTTGCTCATATCTTTTTCTTTTTTTTCTATCTACAATGTACGTAGAGGTAGAGTATTCCCCTACTCCACCTCCTATAATTCCCTTATGGTCTGATCCACGAAAGCGGATTAAGTTTTTCTGTATTACGACGCAACTGGAAGTGCAACATAGAGTGCCCAGCGCCATCACTTGCCACCGTGCCCAGCGACTGTCTCATCGACACTTTCGTACCAGCTGTGACATAGACTGCGGAAAGGTTGCTATAGACAGAATAATAATTGCCGTGGCGAATAATTACGGTATAAGTGCCACCAATGTTGACCACCTTGGTCACTTCACCTTGGAATATACTTTGTGCACGAGCACCTTGGGCAGCTGTAAGGTTACAACCCTTATTATCCAAAGTCACACCGCTGAGTCCCTCTACTTGATACTTACCAAACTTTCCTGTGACAGATGCACCCCCTGCAACGGGCGAAGGCAACTTACCACGATTTGCCGCAAAGTTGTTGCTGAGCTTTGTGTCGGCATCGTCAAGGTCGCTAAATTTAGGTGTAGGTTCAGCTTTAGGCGATGGAGTAGCTTTTGCAGCATTCTTCTCAGCTTTTTTGTCAACCTTTGTTCCCTTTTTCGTAGAGTTTGACTTGGCCGATTTTTTCTTAGCAGCCTCTTCTGCCTTTTTAGCTTCTGCGGCTTTTTTCTTAGCAGCTTCTTCTGCGGCCCGTCGCTTACGCTTTTCTGCTTCAGCCTTTCGACGTGCCTCGGCAGCAGCGATTTCTTGCTGAATCAATCGGTCGATTTGTGCATTGAGCGATGCATATTTCTTGCGCTGCTGAGCCAGGCTATTCTCCAACTCTTTGCGTTGTTTGTCAAGCTCCTTCACGATAGCTTCTCGTTCGCCCTTTTTCACCTCAAGGTTCTCCTGTGTACGCTTAGCCTTACCTATCAATTCATCTTTGGCAGCTTTTGCGCCTCGCAGCTCCTCCTGTTTTACTTTGATTTCTTCTTCTTTCTTCTTGATAAGTTCCCCTCTCGCCTTTTGGTTCTTTGAGTATTCAGAAGCATATCTCATGCGGCGATACATGGTGCGAAAATCCTTCGCCATGAGGATGTATGCCCATCGGCTATGCTTGAGGCGTGTATTTGATACATAGGTGAGCGCGCGGCGGTAGTTACTTTTACATACATCCAATTCCTTTTGCAAGCGCACCAAGTCTTGTTCCAACAAATTAATGGCGCCGTTGAGCGAATCGGTTTCCTGGCCGATTTTCTTGATAACAGTTCGCTGCTCGTCTATTTGCGAGTTGAGCAAAGTCAGATTGTTCATTTGCACAGCGACACTATTTTTGTTGCTGACGATGAGGTTTTCGGACTTGTTGATTTCCTTTTTCAAGTTAGAGCTCTCCCGCTGCATTTTTTTTACCTTTTGCGAGGGATTGATCTGCGGTGCGGCAGCCTTTTTCTTTGTGTTTTGCTTAGTGTTCTTCTTCGCGGTGCTGTTTCCTTTTTTAGCGGTGGTCGTTACCTTAGTTGTCGTTTTTTTTGCCGCCTTCTTGTTGGTCTGAGCCATTGCCCCATAGGGCAGGAGTAAGAGGGTGAACAACAAGAAAAGGTACTTGCAGGTTCTGCAAATACTACGCTTTGAAAAAAATGAATGCATGGATATCTTGGACATTTTCAATTTTAATCGAGACAATATATTATTATGAGCAAACCTTATTGACTGAGCTATTATATCTGTGTATTGAAACAATATCTACTCTCCGTATATCACAGAAGTTTCGACAAAAGTCTTAAGATTGACTGCAAATCTTTTTGTTTATACTTTGAGGGAATTTCACTCTGCGCTTTCCAGTCCGTATCATCATTGATCGAACTGAGGGTAAGCGTCAAGTCGCCTTTGATCTTTCCTTTTTGCGCCTGGCACTTCATCTGTGCGGGGAAGGTGCTTTGGGCAAAGGGTTCAAACTTGCTATAAGTCCAGCAGAAACTATCTGCGGAAGCGTTCCCCTTGGGTGTCACCTTTACCGTTTGAATACGTGAATTTGAAGCGTCGACAGTAAAGTCATAAGTCAATTGAGGCTCATCATTCAGCGTCAGACAAATTTTACCAGACTGCTCTTTAGCTTGAAATCGCTTACTTATATTAGCATTCGACTTAACCTTTGGTGCAAATAATTCGTTCCAAAAAAGCGATTGCAAAGCATAAAAATCAAGCCCCGCCGTTTGGAGATAAGAAACATCATTATAAGCTGCACGCACGTACTGAGAGTTGACGCGATCCAAGACCAAAACGCCCTGTGGAGTAAACTCCATACGACCAACTTCAATTCCCATCACACGCACAGAAAGTTGAATCACCTCATCGCGCTTCATACGCAAATTTCCATTGACGCTGAAATCTTTGTTTCCGCTTTTCATTTGTATCTTGGCCTTAGCCGTGAGGTGCGTAGCCGTGGGTTGGGCTTGCTTGACCTGTGCCACATATTTGTCAGCCTTGCTCACTTCAGGGGTCTTAGTAGCCGCGGACGCCGACGATGTCGCTTCAACTGCATTACGCGACGCCTTACACGATGACACCATAACCATGCCCCCCACCAAAGAAAGCGCCACGAAGCTATGTCTTAAGATTGTTTTAATACACATAGTTGCTCTATTTATTTTGTATTATCTATTATTTTTTTTACCCGTCTACAACTGCTGGATAGGATTCCTACTTTTTACAAAAGCGATTCACGTTCCTACTCTATACTCCATCCTTTCTACTATGGCAGACGCTGCGTGCTGATTCTTTTTCTTATCGCCGAAACATCATCGTCTTCTGTCGATATCTGTAAAGCTTTTCTCCAGAATTTCAGAGCCTCGCTTTTTTTGCCTAATTTGAAATAAATATCTCCGGCATGCAGATAGAACGATGCAGACGAATCTTCGTCTTTCATCAACTCCAAGGCTTTGTCTATAGCATCTTTTGCCTTCAGGTATTCGCCTTTATTATACAACACACAAGCATACGTATCCCAAGTATTATATTGATCTGGATCTATATCAAGTGATAAAAGGACCAAGTCCTCTGCACGCTGTAGCGAGTCAGGGTGCTCATATATTGCATAAGCTAAATTATTAGCCATAAGCGCATCATAGGGATACAGATCCATACCTTTTTCATAGGCTGCTATAGCTGCCACCTTGTTGTCTTTCTGAAATTCCAGATCACCTATCAAACGATACAACGTAGACATCACACGTGGATATTCCTCCTCCTTGCCAGCACTGACTGCCTGATGCAATAGGGCGAGGGCTTGATCGTCTTCACCTTTCTGCAAATGACACATCGCACCATAATAACCATACATCGCCACGTTCTCACCATATTTTATCCCCTCTATACATATTCTGAGCAAGGCATCCGCCTCGTCATTTGCCACGTAGTTCTGCAACAATTTGAAGCGGATTCTTTCATCCTCTGGACTCAATTCCAGATATTTTTCATAAACGACGTTGACAGAATCCAGATCCAGCAATGGGTGTACGCCTCTACTTTTTCTATCAGCGATGACTTCACTGTAAAAATCATGCCAGTACGCATTGCGCGAATCCTCGTCCCCATCGGCAGGCATTTGTGCTACCACGCTATCCTTCACTGCTTGATCCCTATCAAGCCTATTGATCAAATATCCATACAGCCCCGCACTCGTTTGCTTCACAGAAAGTGCCAATGTCAAATATTCTTCAATTTTCCGATTCATCGCCTCGTGGTCGCCACTCGACTCATACAGCACCTGGGGATAAAGATCTGTAAACGCGGCTTTGTATTCGCCTATCCCTCGAGGATTTTGCAAATAGTTTTTTACCTTTTCCTGCGCGGCGGGAGAAGCATCTTTTCGACACAATATGCAATATATTTCCTCTGTCAATAGGCTGGCATCATCGGGATATTTTTTCAAAAGTTCTCCGCACAGTTGACTTCCTTTTTCCAGTTCACCATAGACCATCAGCACCTCTATATATGCCATTGCGGCACTGACGTCATCAGGATTTGCCTCATGGCGCTCCTGTGCCTTCTTCAATGCAAAATCCGCATCGCCGCATTGTTTCAATATTTGCATCAGCACATTTCCCCACTCCTCCTCATCACCTCCACGGCGCAGGATTTCCTCGACCACCTCACAAGCCCTTTTGTAATTGTGCGAGATATTATACAGCGTATACTGGATGGTAGCTACTTCTTCCGTATACTTATTTTTCTGCAACGTATCACATTCCAGCAAGGCTTCATCATAGTTCCCCTCGTCCAGCAACTGGCGCAACAAGTCCATTCGCATGCCGCGATGTTCGGGCAACTTGATCAACGCCTTCCTCAACAAAGTGCTTGGTGTGCCCATCATAGCATCATTGGCCAAAGCGCTATTTCCTCGTAGCATTTGAGCCAGTTCATAATTCACTTCGGGAGTTTCGGGCACCATCCTTTGTATTTCACAGAGCAGAGCGAATTTCGCATCATTATTACCACACAAGCCTTGACTTATTGCTTCCAGGAACAATTCGTCAAACCATCGTCCCTGCTCATCTACTTCGACCGTCTCTATGCGCGAAGCCTGTCCAAAAGCAGACGTAGCCTCCTGCCCGCGAGGTGATACACAGGCGACAGCACCTCCCAACAAGAAAATTGCTGGGAGGATATTGACCAACATACATAGGCGTCTTGATGTCAAAACCTTTCTCATATACACAGGGGCACAAAGCCTTGCTATTACTACGTAAAATCTAAAACACGAAAAATCCTTTCAAACAGAAATTTTTGTGCGTCCGACGCATTTTCAGTCCCTACCCGTATGACCGAACCCTCCAGCCCCTCGCTCCGTCTCGTCCAGTGTTTCCACCGGTTCCCATTCAGCAGTTTCGTGGCGAGCTATCACCATCTGTGCGATACGTTCTCCATCTTGCACCACAAAGGGCACCTGCGACAGATTGACCAATATCACACCTATTTCACCTCGATAGTCCGCATCGATAGTACCGGGCGAGTTCAGCACCCCGATGCCATGCTTCAGTGCCAGGCCCGAGCGTGGACGCACCTGTGCTTCATATCCTGCGGGCAGGGCTATATGCAATCCTGTCGGTATCAACCTACGTTCCATCGGCGCCAGCGTGATGGGCTCATCCAGATTGGCGCGCAGATCCATGCCTGCACTGTCTGCGGTAGCATACTTTGGCAGAGGGTGGTGCGAATTGTTTATTATTTTGATTTTCATATTATTTATAGCATTTTGAGCAGAGTTATCAGTATGTCCACAAAGTGGAACGTACAAAGTTACATATTATCTTTGATATTTGCGCCCAAAAAGCAAAGATATGTTTCATTTCCCATCGAAAAAGGGAAGTGGAACAAGGGCCCAACTAATGCCTCGAGAATCGCGTATTTGAAAACAAAAAACAGACGGCAGGCGTCTGCGCGAGTTTTGAGCGATTAGGGAACCTAAAAAATCAGGAGAAATAGAACATTTTTCAGTGGATTTGTGGTAGTTTAGAACACAAAATCACTTTTCCTGCGAAAAAATCGGTAAAATTTTGCGGAAAAAGGTCTAAGTTTTGTGAAAACTTTGCGCCGTTTCGTGAGAAAAAAGTCTAACCTTTTTTAAAAAAGGTCTTGTTTTTTTTCGACGAGGTCTTATTTCGTGATAAAAAAATCCAGGAGAGTGGATTTTTTCTCTCCTAGAATGAAAATTTATTTTGTCAAAATTTCTGCAACTTTTGGGGTTGCTCGGTGAGGGTAAAAGAGAAGAGGAGCACCCCTGGGGGAACTCCTCTCTATGATTTGCATCGAAAGTCCAATGCCCGTCATTCGACCACCCGCACTTGGAAGCCCTGGCGCGACAATTCGCTGACAGCCCTGCGCACCGCTTCGCGATGCTCGGGTGCGATGCCCAGCGCGCCCAAATCGAGCACAGGCAGATCCTCTGCGCCGACAAGGTCGCCCTGTGTCAGGGGTGCCGAGATCATGCCTACCGCCGAGGTGTTGTTGGTGATAGGGTCGATGAGGACAAAAGCACCAGTCGCCTTGTTGTGGTGATAGATGTCGAAGAAGAGTTCGCGGGACGTCTGGATAGCCACGCTACCGATTTCGTTGAGTTCAAGGCGATCGGCCTCGGTGCGCTCCATGGTGTTGACATTCACACGATATTTGATTTGGTCCAAGCGACAGCGCGTGGTGTTCGTGCCGTGCTTCAAATAGAAGGACTTGCTACGATCCATCGGCGCCTCGTCCATCCACACAAGCATACTCTCGAACTGGCGACCTACGTGAGGCAAGCTGTCGGGATGTACTATCATCTCGCCGCGCGATATGTCTATTTCGTCCTCCAATTGTATCGTGATGCTTTGAGGCGGGAAGGCATAGTCCAAGTCTCCGTCGTAGGTCACAATGCGCTTCACTCGACTACGCTTGCCCGACGGCAGTGCCATCACTTCATCCCCCTGTCTCACCACACCCGAAGCCACCTTGCCACAGAAGCCGCGGAAATCCAGGTTGGGGCGGAGTACATACTGCACGGGGAAGCGGAATTCGTCGAATCTGTGTTCGTCGACCACCTGCACAGTCTCGATATAGTCCAGCAAGGCTGGGCCTTCGTACCAAGGTGTACGACAAGAGCGCTCGACGACGTTGTCGCCCTCGAGAGCCGACAGTGGGAAACAGGTGACGTGGGGGATTGAGAGCGAAGCGTTCTCGGCGACCAACTGCGTCAGGAATTGTTTGTAGTCTGCAACGATGTCATCATAGACCTGCTGAGAGAAGTCCACCAAGTCCATCTTGTTGACCGCCAGAACGACGTGCTTGATGCCAAGGAGTGAGCACAAGAATGTGTGGCGTCGGGTCTGCGTGATGACACCCGTACGCGCATCGACCAGGATGATAGCCAAATTGGCTGTCGAACCGCCCGTGATCATATTGCGTGTGTACTGCTCGTGCCCCGGTGTGTCGGCAATGATAAATTTGCGCTTATTGGTCGAGAAATAGCGGTAGGCCACGTCGATCGTGATACCCTGTTCGCGCTCGGCCTTCAGCCCATCGAGCAGCAGGGCATAGTCTATTTGTCCCGCTCCGGCATTGCCCACACGTTGCGAGTCACGCTCGAGCGCCGAGAGTTGGTCCTCGTACAATTTTTTCGAGTCGAAAAGCAAGCGACCGATTAGCGTAGACTTACCATCGTCTACCGATCCCGCGGTCAAGAGCCTTAAGAGATCTTTCTGTTCGTCCTGGTCGAGATATGCCTCGATAGACATTTGTATATTGTCGTTGTGGAGTTCCATGTTTCGTTTGGATTTATGAGATGAATGTCTGAGATTAGAAATAGCCTTCGCGCTTCTTTTGCTCCATCGAAGCCTCTTGGTCAAAGTCTATCACACGTGTGGTGCGCTCGCTCTTGGTCGTGGTCATCATTTCCTCGACGATTTTCTCGATGGTGTCGGCTTCGCTCTCCACGGCGCCTGTCAGTGGCCAGCACCCCAGGGTGCGGAAGCGAATATTCCGTATCTCGATTTTGTCTCGATACTCCTCGGGCATCCGATCGTCGTCGGGCATGATGAGCTGTCCGTCCAGATTGACCACAGGTCTGGGCTTGGCGTAATACAATGGCACGATAGGAATATTTTCCAAGCGAATGTATTGCCAAATGTCCAGTTCGGTCCAATTGCTCAAGGGAAAGACACGAATAGATTCCCCCTTGCGCACACGAGCATTATAGATGTCCCATAGTTCGGGCCGCTGATTTTTGGGATCCCATTGGTGAAATTGGTCGCGGAAGGAGAAGATGCGCTCCTTGGCACGACTTTTCTCTTCATCACGCCGTGCGCCACCAAATGCAGCGTCGAATTTATGCTTATCCAAAGCATCCAGCAGCGCTTTGGTCTTCATCAGATCCGTGTGCACCTTGGAACCATGCGAGAAGGGACCGACGCCTGCTTCAAAGGCTTCGGTGTTGCTCTCCACGATCAAATCCCATCCGTGCGCTTTGGCATATTCGTCGCGAAAGGTAATCATTTCTTTGAATTTCCACTTCGAATCGATGTGCATCAATGGGAAGGGGACCTTGCCTGGGGCGAAAGCTTTTTCGGCCAATCTGACCATTACGCTCGAATCCTTGCCAATGCTATATAGCATCACTGGATTTTCAAATTCAGCAGCCACCTCGCGGATAATATAAATAGACTCCGCCTCGAGTTCCCTTAAGTGACTGAGATTATATTTTTCTGTCATATTATATAGTGTATATGATTGTTTACTTTGGCTAGAAAGAGGGCAAATTTTATTTTATTTATTTGCACAGAAAGTGGGTCGTTTATCTACTCCATGCCCAAAAGGTGCAACAAGGCCGCGACACTCTCCTGCAATGTCAGCCGAGAGGTATCCAAGCTCAAGGCAGGAGCCACAGGCGCTTCGAACGGCGAAGATATACCGGTGAAGT
This sequence comes from Alloprevotella sp., assembly GCA_045630125.1. Classification (GTDB taxonomy): domain Bacteria; phylum Bacteroidota; class Bacteroidia; order Bacteroidales; family Bacteroidaceae; genus Alloprevotella. The sequence continues at coordinate 89,708 of JAZQSL010000046.1, forward strand.
TTTTGATTTCCCCCAGACGCGCTTTGGCGTATAGCCCTTTGACATCGCGGCGCTCGCACTCCTCGAGCGGCGTGGATATATAGATTTCTTTGAAGTCGTTGCGCCCGATGATTTCCGCCGCCATTTGTCGCATTTCTTCGGTGGGGCTGATGAAGGCGGCTATGGTGATGATGCCCGTATCAACGAAGAGTTTGGACACCTCGGCGATGCGGCGGATATTCTCCTTGCGGTCTGCCTCGGAGAAACCGAGATTGGCATTTATACCGGTGCGGATATTATCGCCATCAAGGATTCGGCACAAGCGGCCACGACGATGTAACTCGCGCTCCAAGGCTACGGCTACGGTACTCTTGCCCGAGCCACTCAATCCGGTGAACCATAACATCACTCCCCTCTGTCCGAGAAGCGTCTCCTTGTCTTCGCGCGACAGCATTTGATCAAAAATCGGATATATATTGGACATTTTCTGTTGGGTTTTATTTCGTTCAAATCATATCATCTGTTATTCTATTTAGGCATGGCTTCCTATCCTATCGCCCTATCCTAAAATGGCCAAAATATAGGGATCAGCCACAGGCTCAACGCCATTGTAATGAGGCTCAACGGCAAGCCCACCTTGACAAAGTCCGAGAAGCGATAGTTGCCCACCCCCTGCACGATCAGGTTGGTCTGGTAGCCGATAGGTGTACAGAAACTGGCACTGGCCGCAACACAAATACTCACGATGAAAGGCATCGGACTCACGCCCAGATGTTGTGCTATCGACATGGCTATGGGGAATGCCAATGCGGCGGCGGCATTGTTGGTCATCAGTTCGGTTGCAATAGCCGTGATCAGGTAGACGACACCCAACAATACGTATGCGCCATGCTCCCGACTCAGTCCCACAGCCCAACTGGCCACATTGTCTGCCATGCCCGAATTCTGCATCGCCTTACTAATAGCAAAGGCTGCAGCAATCGTCACCAAAATATCCCATGAAATAAACTTAGTGTATTTCCGCGCCGGAAAGATGTTGGTCCATGCCATGATCACAGTCGTCACGCAGACAAAAAAGAACATATCAAACTTCATGCCGGGCACGATATCAGTCATACCAGGTAATTCACCTATTGCCGCGCCAAGGACCATTACTAAAAGCAGGAAAATGGTGAACCATTGTTTGCGCTTGCTCATCTTCTGTTCACGATTGCGACTATCCGCTACCATCAAGAAGAAGGAAGATTCGCCCCAGTTCTTGACAAACGTATCGTCCGCCATAAGGCAGAGCGTATCGCCCTCGCGAAAGCGCACGTTCTTCAATTCCTTTCCGACTAGTGTCCGACCTGCTCGCTTTATCTCCATCAATGTAGCGCCATACTTCTGCTTAAAATCAAAATCCCGTACACGGCGGTTGATGGCGGGAAAGCGTGCGCCAATGACGGCTTCGACAGGGAAGTAGGGAGATAGCCCTTCGTCATCCGAGGCTTCTTCTCGATTTGCCCTTCTCTCGGGCAGAAGGAATCTTGAAAACGCCCATATATATAATGTACCAGCCAGTACGACGAAGCAACCGATTTTTCCCAACTCAAACATAGAAAGTCCGCGCACGCCGCTTTCTGGATTCATCGCTGCGGCGTCGAGTGCCATCCCATGTACGACCAAGTTGGTCGAAGTTCCTATCAGCGTACACATTCCCCCGAATATTGTCGCATAAGACAGAGGTATAAGCAATTTTGTAGGCGCCATTTTGTGCCGCTCAGCCCAACGCTTTATCATCGGTGCAAAGATCACGACCACCGGTGTGTTGTTGAGAAAAGCCGATATAAAAGACACGACGGGCATCATCCTGATTTGTGCGCCGAGCACCATGCATTTTCGGTTGGGCAGAAGCCAATTGAGCAAACTCTCCAAGAGTCCCGATCGACGCACCCCTTCGCTGATCAAAAAGAGCAAGGCCACGGTAATCATACCCTTGTTGGAAAAACCTTCGAGCACTTCAGCCGGTGTCAGTATACCTGCACAAAGAAAGATTATCACTCCGGAAAGCAATATCAACCCTGGCCGCAAGACATCCTTGGCAAGGGCAATGAGCATGAGTATAACTATGATGGTAACAAATGTAGCCATGAGATAAATCTTGTGAGACTAGGGACTAGGGACTAGAGACAAGGGTCAAGGGACAAGAGACTTGGCGCGTACCACAAACCATGGATTGTGCAAATCCGCCTTGTTGTAGAGCAAGGGCAGGTCGTCCTCTGCACGCACCATGCGACCGCCTGCTGCACGAACGATAGCATCGCCTGCCGCAGTATCCCATTCCATCGTGGGACCAAAGCGTGGATACTCCATAGCCAGTCCCTCTGCCACGCGTGCTATTTTCAGTGCACTGCCCGCCTGGACCATTGTCACCTTTTCAAAATCTTCGCGCAAGATGTCAATATATTCTTCGGTCTCGGGCGATAGGTGCGAGCGCGAGACTACGACTACATATTCGCCGGGGTCAAATTCTTTTGCCAACGGCAAGGCTACGGGCGCTTCGGCAAAGTCTCCGTTTTCATCCACCTTGACCCGGAAGGCACCAACACCCACTTCGCCGTAATATAGCGTATTTGTGTTGGGTTCAAACATGACGCCAAGCACTGGCTCAGTACCTTCGACCAAGGCAATGTTGACTGTAAATTCGCCGTTGCGCTTCACAAATTCCTTTGTACCATCCAGCGGATCAACAACCCAAAGGCTGGTCCACACCCTACGTTCTTCGTAGGGCAAATGTGCACCCTCTTCGCTCAGCACAGGTACCCGCGTAGGCGCAAGGACAGACATGATGGCCTCGTGCGAACGGCGATCTGCCAGCGTCAGTGGCGATGCATCAGACTTGTATTGCAATTCTATTTGTGCAGCAGGGAGCGAATAGACTTGCATAATCTCGCGACCGCCAAGGATGGCTGCGCGTATGGCTAATTCCAGATTTGTATTCATGACATTGTATGTATTGTGTTGGTCGTTTATGGTTAGCAAAATTAGCAAAAGGTACTTGGAATACAAAATCTACGTCTAACATGAAATACGCTCCGATGTTTGGAAACCACAAAAAGTGTTCTATTTTTCCTCAGCAAGATATAGTAAAATGTTATCAATCGTTAAAACCGATTTGGATTTTGTGAAAATTTTTTGTAACTTTGTAGTAACAGGTAGCAGGAAGCATGACGCAAGGATTCCTGCTATTTTTTTGTTACTGAAATCCGTCAAATTTTGCCAAAATCTTTGCAAAAAAGAGTCTGACCTTGTAAAAATTAGGCAACGGGAAGTTGAAAAAAGATTAGGACTTTTTCAAAAAACAGCACATCTGGTTTCAAGAATGCTGATCGGGGGAAGAAAATTCAGTCGTATCCAGTATTATCAAATGTTAAACTTTTACAAACATTCCTAACTTTCCCAATATTGCAAAAAAGAACATATCTATATATCCATATCTCAAATCAAAATCGTAAATTCGCACCAATTATAAAATAGAACAGGATGATAAACGGCAAATTGCTTTGGGTGGACGACGAGATCGAGATGCTCAAGGCCTATCGTATATTTTTAGAAAACAAGGGATACGAGGTGGTGTGTGCCTCGAATGGCAACGATGCCATCGAATTGTGTCGCGAAGGCAGTTTCGACTTGATTCTGCTGGACGAGAATATGCCCGGATTGAGCGGACTGGAGACACTGAGCCGCATCAAGGAGATACGCCCCGACGTGCCCGTGGTGATGGTGACCAAGAACGAGGAAGAAGACATCATGAATCAAGCCATTGGTGCCAAGATTGCCGACTATTTAATCAAGCCTGTCAATCCCAATCAAATCCTGCTGGCGCTGAAGAAGAATATCCATCGCCGCGAAATCGTGTCGGAAGTGGCAGAATCGTCCTACCGCCGCGAATTTAGCCAGATCGGGATGCAACTGAGCGAGAGCATGGACTTCGAGGGATGGAAGGAGTTGTACAAGAAATTGGTGTTCTGGGAACTGGAACTGACCGAGACGGGCGGTGCTATGGCGGAGATGATACAGATGCAAAAGGAGGAAGCCAACCTGAACTTTGCCAAATTTATTCGCCGCAACTATGAGGGGTGGTTCTCTGCCCCCGAGGGACGCCCACTGATGAGCATGGATCTGATGAAGACCACAGTTTTCCCCCGCCTCAGCGCAGGCAAGAAAATCTTCCTGATCGTACTCGACAACCTACGCTTCGACCAATGGCGCACCTTGGCTCGCGAACTGAAAAACGACTTTGATATCGACGAGGACCTCTACCTGTCCATCTTACCCACGGCTACACAGTACGCCCGCAATGCCATCTTTGCCGGCATGACACCGCTGGACATCCGCCGCACTTATCCCGACCTGTGGATCGAGGAAGAGGAGGAGGAAAGCAAGAATCAAAACGAAGAAGCACTGATCCAATCGCTACTGGAGCGCTATCGCCGCCGCGAGACCTTCACCTATACACGTGTGAACGGCGCTGCTGATACCGAACGCCTACTCTCTTCGCTCAAGGCCAAGATGGCACATCCGCTCAATGTAGTGGTGTTCAACTTTATCGACATGCTGTCGCACGCTCGTACGGAGTCGAAGATGGTGCGCGAACTGGCTGCCAACGAAGCCGCCTTCCGTGGTCTGACGAAGTCTTGGTTTATGCACACAGCAATAGGCGAAATATTCCGCACACTGAGCGAAGCCGACGTAGAAGTAATCATCACGACCGACCACGGTAGTATCCGCACGACCAACCCTTCGAAGGTAGTAGGCGATCGTAATGTCAACTCGAATCTACGTTACAAACTAGGCAAAAACCTTAGTTACAACAATCGCGAGGTTTACGAGGTGAAGCATCCCGAACGTATCGGTTTGCCAGCGCCAAATCTCTCGACCACTTATATCTTTGCTACGGGCGACAAATTCTTTGCCTATCCCAACAACTACAACCACTATGTGCAGTACTACAAGGATACTTTCCAGCACGGTGGTATCTCGATGGAGGAAATGCTGATTCCGCTCATCACCCTGCGACCCAAACGAGGCGGCAACTGATCAGCGGCAATTCCAGACAAACCCTATAACAATCAATATACACTAACATAAAAATGGAACAGAAAAAACACTTAGGCCTCAACGCTCAACAAGTCGAAGAGAGCAGAGCCAAACATGGCGCCAACGTATTGACGCCACCAGCCAAGACTCCGCTTTGGAAAGAGTTCTTGGAAAAATTCAACGATCCCATCATCCGCATCCTATTGCTGGCATTGCTTGCATCAGTCGGCATCAGTTTGTTCGAATTCTTCAGCGATGGTGCTCACCATGGCGACCCATCGGTATTCTTCGAACCCATCGGTATCTTTGTAGCCGTGATCCTGGCTACAGGTATCGGATTTTGGTTTGAAGTCAAAGCCAATCGTGCCTTCGACCTGCTGAACACAGTGAGCGACGAAGACCCCGTGCAAGTGGTGCGAGATGGTATTGCTACCGAAGTGCCTAAGAGCGACATCGTCGTGGGTGATATCGTCATCCTGGGCACAGGTACTGAGGTGCCTGCCGATGGTACTTTGGTCGAAGCCGTATCGTTGCAAATCAACGAGTCGACCCTGACCGGCGAACCTATGGTGCGCAAGTCGACCAACCCCGACGAATTTGACGCAGAAGCCACCTACCCCACCAATCAAGCACTGCGCGGCACAACGGTGACAGACGGCCACGGCGTGATGCAAGTGACACATGTGGGCGATGCTACAGAGAATGGCAAGGTATTCACTGCAGCACAAATCGACAATAGTATCAAGACGCCTCTGAACCACCAATTGGATGGACTCGGTGCTGTGATTTCTAAAATCAGTTACGTACTGGCTGCACTGATCCTGGTGGGTCGTCTCTCGTTCTACTTCATCGGCATGGAGCAATTCGTAGCGATGGATTTTGCTGCTGAATTGTTGCAAAGCATCATGATCGCCGTGACACTGGTCGTAGTATCAGTGCCCGAGGGTTTGCCTATGAGTGTGACATTGTCACTGGCACTGAGCATGCGCCGTATGCTGCAGACACAAAACTTGGTGCGCAAGATGCATGCCTGCGAGACTATGGGTGCAACAACAGTGATCTGTACCGACAAGACTGGTACGCTGACACAAAACCAAATGCGCATTCACGAGACACAATTCTTCACCCTGTCTGAGCAGAAGTTGGGCGATGACAATCTCTCTCGCACCATCACCGAAGGTATTGCTGTCAACTCGACTGCTATGCTCAAAGTCAACGAGCCTAAGGAGGGTCAAACCACTCCTACGAAGCAAGTGATGGGCAATCCGACCGAGGGCGCACTGATCCTTTGGTTGGACGCACAAGGACTGGACTACGAATCACTGCGCGCCGCTGCGCCTACAGAATCGCAACTCACCTTCTCGACAGAACGCAAGTATATGGCCACAGTCGTTCGCTCGGCAGCACATCCCGGCAAGAAGATTCTTTATGTCAAGGGGGCGCCTGAAATTGTACACGGTTTGTGCCAAAAGACTCTGGGCAATGTGACCAAGGAAGAACTCGACGCCAAACTTTTGGCTTATCAAAACAAGGCGATGCGTACCCTCGGTTTCGCTTACCAAGTACTCGAAGAAGGCGACACTACATTTGACGACAAGGTGGTGCTGGCAGAACGCCTCACCTTCCTGGGTATCGTAGCCATAGCCGACCCTGTGCGTAGCGATGTCCCTGATGCCGTTGGCGCATGTATGGATGCTGGCATCAATATCAAGATTGTGACTGGTGACACCCCAGGTACTGCACGCGAAATCGGTCGCCAAATCGGGCTTTGGAAAGAGGGCGACACAGCGCGCAATGAGATCACAGGACCTGAATTTGCTGCACTGAGCGACGAGGAACTGGAAGAACGCATCCTGGACTTGAAGATTATCTCGCGCGCACGTCCTATGGATAAAAAGCGCTTGGTAGAAACCCTGCAAAAGTTGGGTCAAGTCGTTGCCGTAACGGGTGATGGCACCAATGATGCTCCTGCGTTGAAAGCAGCCCAGGTGGGGCTATCAATGGGCGATGGTACCAGCGTAGCCAAGGAGGCTTCGGACATCACCATCATGGACAACTCGTTTGCAAGTATCACTCGCGCTGTGATGTGGGGACGTTCGTTGTACAGAAATATTCAGCGCTTCATCCTCTTCCAAATGACCATCAACGTATCAGCTTGTCTGATCGTCCTGATCGGTGCTTTCCTCGGCACAGAGTCTCCGCTCACCGTCACTCAGATGCTTTGGGTGAACCTGATCATGGATACCTTTGCGGCTATGGCTTTGGCTTCGTTGCCCCCATCGATGGATGTGATGAAGGACAAACCACGCCGTCGCGAAGACTTCATCGTGACACGTCCGATGTGGCAAGGCATCATCGGTCTGGGCGTATTCTTCACAGCACTGCTCATCGGTCTGAGCATCGTATTCCAACACTGCTCGTTCGGTGCCGTTGGTGCAGAGTCACTCCTCAACTTCCAATGGGATAGCACAGCCAGCGAAATGACCACATACGAAAGCGGTGTATTCTTCTCGCTCTTTGTGATGTTGCAATTCTGGAACATGTTCAACGCTAAGGCTTATGCCACTGGCAAGAGCGCACTGAATGGATTGCTCGGCAATGCAACATTCCTGTTCGTAGCAGCTCTGATCATCGTGGGACAAATCCTTATCGTGAGCTTCGGCGGCGAAATGTTCCGCGTCAGTGCACTTGGTGCTATGGATTGGCTGATCATCATCGCTGTGACAAGTCCTATCTTCTTAATCGGTGAACTGAAACGTATGATATCAAAATAAGATAGCAGACCCATACCATATTATATATACGCGAGGCGGTATCCACATATCTGGATATCGCCTTGTTTGTTTGCCTATTATCGACAGTAGCAATCTCATTTTAGCACAACAAAAGACAGGGTGCACAATGCTGCATTTTCTTTCGACATTGTAAAAAAAGAAATTATTTTCTCCCCCTTCACTCCCCTTGTCTTTATAGGCATTCCGAGCATTTTTTGAAATGTTAAAAAAATCTATTAACATCAATAAAGATGAAGACAGGTATCAGCATGTATTACCTTTGCACTTGAAATCAAGCAGCACGTATCTGTTCGAAGCGTCGACAGATTTCGATCTGCAAGCCTTATTTCCAGCGTATCTCGTGCATCTCTCGGAATCTTTGGACTGCCTTGTTTTTTACACGAATCTTTTGGATCTATAGAATCCTTGTGATACCCGTTATACGTGGAGTAAAACGATCTTTGACTTTATTGCACAACACAATTTTCGCTAGAGGTAGCGAAATATAGGAAGAGCCATGCAGGAGCTATATTAGTATGATTTTGTCGTATAGCACTTCACATTGATATCGGGAATTATACATTTTGATCTATTTTTTTATTAAATCTCAAATAGATACACCTACTTTTTTATTACCTTTGCGGTAGTAAATAAAGTTCAACCAAAATAAAATTAAACTTATGACAAAAAAATTACACTTATTCCTATTGTGTGCTTTTGCTCTGCTCTTTGGTAGCGCTAGTGCACAAAATTATGTGAAGGTAACCAGCGCTCCAGCTGACTGGAGTGGCGACTACCTCATAGTTTATGAAGATGGTTCTGTTGCCTTGAACGGTGGACTTACTGACAAATTGGACAAAGTAGCCAATACTGTCGAAGTGAACATTGCAAACGACAAAATCGAGGCAACTGATGCTATGAAAGCTGCCCAAATCACAATTGTGAACAATGGCGACAACAACACACTTCAATCTGCTTCGGGTTTCTACTTTGGTCAGACATCAAATGCCAATGGTCTTGCTTCAAGCAAAACTACAAAGTACACCAATACTTTGAGCTTGAACGAGGATGGTACGGTAAATGTGATCTCTTCAGGCGGTGCTTACTTGCGTTACAACTTCTCAAAAGACCAAACTCGTTTCAGATATTACAAATCTAGCACATACACTCAACAAAAGGCTATTACGCTCTATAAATATGAAGATGCAGAAGGCACCGTGACTGTCACTGCACCTTCGATCAAAGGCAAGAAGACTTTCGTTGAAACTCTCAGCGTGACACTTGTTGCTGGCGAAGGCGCTGAAGTGCGTTATACTTTGGACGGCACTACACCCGATGCTAATTCTACACTCTACACAGCACCTATCACTTTGACTGAAACTACTACCGTAAAGGCTATAGCTATCGAAGGTGGTAACTTGAGCGAAGTGTCTGAAGCGACTTTCACAAAGGTCGTGCCCGAAGAATTGGCATTCGCTGATTTGTGCAACCTGACTGCAGACAAGAAGCAAGTGAAGGTAAACTTCAATGGCGTAGTCGTAGCATTCGTGGACGGCGGTACAGTACATTTGCGCGAAGGCGAAAACGCTGCTGCACTCTATAATATCGGCCTCGATTTGCAACAAGGTCAAGTATTGGAAGGTTACATCGTGGCTGACTTCAAGCTCTACAACAGCATGCCTGAATTGGTAGTCAACAACGACTTGACTGACGTGAGCACTATTTCACTCAACGCTAAACCAGCAGAAGTGACACCATACGTCGTAAGCGTGGCAGATCTGAACGAAGGCAGGTGGATGGCTCACTACGTGCAATTGTGCGATGTGACTATCGAAACAGAAACCGTAGACAGCAAGACAACTACTTACATCGTACAAGGCGAAGACAAAATCGCTTGCTACAAAGGTATCGACCTCACCGCTTTCGTTGGTACAGGCAAGACTTACGACATCGAAGTACTCTTCAATAGCATCTACAAAGGCACACCACAAGTGAAGCCTCTCTTCATCGAAGAAGTAGTTGTGCCTGCTAACACTTTGACTTACGCTAGCGTATCTCCTGAAAACAATAGTACTGTGACTTCACTCAGCAAGTTGTCTTTGACTTTCGAAGAAGACGTGGTGACTCCAAATGCTACTGCTTTCTTTAAGGTTTATAACGAAGAAAATGCACGCGTAGCTATCGCATCTTTCTCATTCGATAGCAATGATCCAAAAGTCGTAAACCTCGTGCTCGACACTGAATTGACAGCAGCTGGTACTTACACTGTGACTTTCGCTGAACAAAGCTTCTGGAACAATAAGTACGATGCTAATGCAGAAGACAAGGGCGTGTCTGCAGGCGCTACTTACAACCCTGAATTTACTTTGACCTACACTATCGAAGGTGAAGAAGATAAGCCAGTTGACTATACTCCACTCCACTCTGGTACTAAGACCAACACTGGTCGCAACATCACTGCTGTGAAGTTGACAAGCACTTTGGGCGAAAACGTATACGAACTCTCTGCTACTGAACAATCTCAAGACTATACTGACGCTACTGCAGTTGCTACATTTAAGGTAATTGCTGGCGAAGAAGTTACTCCTTCTGTACAATACGGTGGTACTTGGATGCACCACGCAGTATTCGTAGACTTTGATGCAGATGGTTTCACTGGCGCTCTTGCAGAAGGTAGCGAATGGGAACCTGCTGGCGACCTCGTAGCATACTCATTCTACAACAATGGTAGCACAAGCGACGAATTTGGTTGGAACAGCGTAGGTCAATCAATCTCTGGTGAAGGCCGTGCTAATCCTACTATCCCTGCATTCACTGCTCCTGCAGAACCTGGTACATACCGTATGCGTTTCGTACAAGACTGGTGCAGCATTGATCCTGCTGGTGACAACGACGGTAAGTTCAGCGACTTCAAGGCTAACGGTGGTCAAATCGTTGACGTGATCCTCGAAGTAGGTGAAAACACAGGTATAGAAGCTGTAGCAACTAAGACTTCAAACAAGGTTTATACTATCGACGGTCGCATGGTAAATGCTAAGGCTGGCGACAAGTTGGCTAAAGGCCTCTACATCGTAGGTGGTAAGAAGATTTACGTGAAGTAATCTCCTGCACACGACACATTATTAAATAAACAGAATACCCCGCTCCGTTTTTTCGGGGTGGGGTATTTCCTTAAAACTACATAACTATGAAACGGCTTATTCCCCTTTTAATCGCAGCAATAGTGTTCTCTATCCCCACTGGTTTGATGGCAAGAACAAATGCAAAGTCCCTCTCCGCCCAAACCTATACCAGCATCAATGATGACCGTACCGCAGCTCGCCAAGCCCTGCAAGAAGGGCTCAAAGAAGTGGCTGAGGGACTGCCACAGGACTTAGGGGACAATAACTCCCTTGATGCTATAAAAATAGAGGGAAACTATATGGTCTTTACCATGACTTTCGATATGGGAGATATTCCATTTGAGTTTATCTCGCTGATGGAAAAAGAATTTAAGCAGATGATGCTCGAGGAATGCCTAAAAGTGTTTGACGACAATGACAGAGATTTGTTGTCTGTTGCAGGATTGGGCATAAAAGTCATTATCAAAGACAGAAATAGCAACGCTCAACATAACATTCGCATCGAGATCAATGAACTTGAAATGGGCGCAACCGCCCAAACCATGTCTGAAAGCAAAAAACAAGAGGCCTACAACCAATTGAAGTTGGGCGTAATGATATTGCAAAAATCAATGGAGTCTCAAGCACCAACGGAAATGAAAGACCTCCTAACGGCAGACCTCACTCCAGACTATTTGACAATAACACTTAAGGTGGATGACAGAAAGGTAAGTTTGGAAGATTTGAAAGCGATATATAGTCAAGCCTCTCCCAAAGAATTGGCATCAAATTTGAATTTAGGTGCCGAGATGGTTACACTATGCAAAACAGCAGAGGTCGGCATAAAAATAGTTTTCCAGGACACCGAAAGTCCCAAATATGTAGAGTTTGTTATTCCATATAAGGATTTATAATCAAAGCACTTCCACATTTTGCTCGCAGATTTTATTATGTGAGCACAGAGCATACTATCCTTCATTTTCAGAAGAACAAAAAATAAACAAACTTACTCCAGGTCAAACAAGCTTAATGGTAAAAATGACTTGTTTGACCTGGTCTTATTTTGAAAACTCGCTCACTTCGGTCTATCTTCTGCAAACTTTTCCCCCTTTCCCACTCGCCGACACCTTTATTTTTTGTATTTTTGCATAGAATAGACATTATGGCCTAAATCTTTATATTAAATGAGCGAAGATTTGAAAGACTTGCAAGAAGATTTGAAAGATGTGACTCAAGAGGAGACACATTCTTCATTTGATCCCACTACAAAAAAAGAAGGTGACACAAAGCACCAATTGACAGGCATGTTCCAGAATTGGTTCTTGGACTATGCGTCATACGTTATATTGGAGCGCGCCGTGCCCCACTTGGGCGACGGTCTGAAACCTGTGCAGCGACGCATACTCCACTCTATGAAACGATTGGACGACGGCCGCTACAATAAAGTTGCCAATATCGTAGGACACACTATGCAGTTTCACCCTCACGGCGACGCGTCAATCGGCGATGCATTGGTGCAGCTGGGACAAAAGGATTTGCTCATCGATTGCCAAGGTAACTGGGGAAATATCCTGACCGGTGCGTCGGCAGCAGCTCCTCGTTATATTGAAGCACGTCTGTCAAAATTTGCACTAGACGTTCTCTTCAATCCCAAAACCACCGAGTGGAAACTTTCTTACGACGGCCGCAATAAAGAACCGGTATCGCTCCCGGTAAAATTCCCCTTGCTTTTAGCACAAGGTGCCGAAGGTATCGCCGTAGGTCTATCTGCAAAGATTTTGCCACACAACTTTGGTGAACTTTGCAACGCTGCTATCGCCTACCTCAAGGGTGAGGAATTCAAACTCTACCCCGATTTTCAAACAGGCGGTTCGATAGATGTATCAAAGTACAACGACGGTCTGCGAGGTGGTAGCGTAAAGGTACGTGCTAAGATCCAAAAGTTGGACAACAAGACTTTGGTCATCACCGAAATACCATTTGGCAAAAATGTAATGACCCTGACCGACAGTATCGTCAAGGCGAATGAAAAAGGTAAGATCAAGATTCGCAAGGTTGAGAATATGACCGCAGCAAACGTTGAAGTGGTGGTACATCTCACGCCTGGCACAAGCAGTGATAAGGCCATCGATGCACTCTATGCTTTCACGGATTGCGAAGTCAGCATCTCGCCCAACTGTTGTGTAATTGATGACAACAAGCCTCGTTTCCTTACCGTCAGCGAAGTCCTGCGTGCTTCGGTCGACAATACACAAGACCTGTTGCGCCGTGAACTCGAGATTCGCAAAGCCGAATTGATGGAAGGACTACACTTTGCTTCGTTGGAAAAGATATTCATCGAAGAGCGTATATACAAGGACCGCCAATTTGAAAACGCCAAAGATATGGACGCAGCCTGCGCACATATCGACGAGCGACTGACGCCATTCTATCCACAGTTTATCCGCGAAGTTACCAAGGATGACATCCTGCGCTTGATGGAAATCAAAATGGCGCGCATCCTACGCTTCAATAAATCTAAAGCAGACGAACAAATCGCCAAGATGAAGGAAGAGGTGGATCGCATCAATGCTGATTTAGCCAATATGGTGGAGGTGACTTGCAATTGGTTCACCTTGTTGCGCGACAAGTATGCTGCCAACTTCCCACGCCGCACCGAATTGCGCTCATTCGACACTATCGAAGCAACAAAGGTAATCGAAGCGACAGAAAAGCTCTATATCAATCGTGCAGACGGCTTCATCGGCACATCACTCAAGAAGGACGAATTTATCGAGAACTGCTCGCCCATCGACGACGTCATCATCTTCTACCGAGATGGCACATACAAGGTCACCCGTGTGGCAGAAAAGGTATTTGTCGGCGAAACGGAGAAATCTAAGAAGGACAAGAAAAAAGCAGAAATCATCCACATTGCCATATTCAAGCGAAGCGACGCACGCACTATTTATAATGTGGTATACCGCGACGGCAAGGGTGGCGCCTTCTACATCAAGCGCTTCAATGTTACCTCGGTGACGCACGATCGCGAATACGACCTTACAGCAGGTGCTCCCGGAAGCCGCGTAGCTTACTTTACCGCCAATCCTAACGGCGAGGCGGAAATTATCAAGGTTACCTTCAAGCCCAACCCCCGTTTGCGCAAGATATTCTTCGAAAAGGATTTTGGCGAAGTAGGAGTCAAAGGTCGTGGCACCCGAGGCAATCTGCTCACAAAGTTAGATGTGCATAAGATCACGCTCAAATCTCATGGTGCTTCAACTTTGGGTGGCAGAAACGTTTGGTTTGATCACGACGTATCGCGCCTGAACTATGACGAACGCGGTCAATACTTGGGCGAATTCCATTCGGACGACGCAATTGTTGTTGTGCTCAAAAACGGTGACTACTACACAACAAACTTCGACGTCAACAATCACTACGAAACAGACCTGCTGCGCATCGAAAAGTTCGACCCCAACAAGGTTTGGACCGCCGCGCTCTACGACGCCGACCAGCAAGGGTTCCCTTATATCAAGCGCTTCGTGCTCGAGCGTACTACGGGATTGAAACGTTTCAACTTCACGGGCGAAAATGCTAAGTCCGAACTCATCCTGCTGACCGACGAAGTTTATCCACGTCTCAAGGTGCACTATGGTGGCGCCGATGCCTTCCGCGAACCTATGGAAATCGATGTCGACTCCTTCATCGCCGTGAAGGGATTCAAGGCAAAGGGTAAACGTATCACTACGCTGAATATCGACAAGATTGAAGAGTTGGAACCATTACGCCGCCCCGAAGTCGTAGAAAACGAAGCCGCAGAAGCAGTGGTGGCGGAGAGCGAAGAAAATGCTGCTCCAACGCTATTTGACTAAGTCTCATTCATGCACAACCTATAATCAAACACACAATCTATGAAAGTCATTGACCTTGGTGCTGGCAATTCTGTCATCAACCACTATATGGCGCAATTGCGCGACGTGGACTACCAAAAGAACCGCACATTATTTCGCCGCAACCTGGAACGCATTGCTCATGCTATGGCCTACGAGCTGAGTAAGCAATTGTCGTATGCTCCAGCAGTAGTCACCACACCATTAGGCGAGAAGCACACACAATTGACTCAGGAGCGCATCGTCGTGGGCACTGTGCTCCGCGCAGGTCTCGCCTTTCACGAGGGATTCCTCGACGTCTTCGATGGTGCAGACTCAGCCTTCGTCGCAGCTTATCGTGAAGAGGGCACAAAGGAAGAGTTGAAAATCAAACTCGACTACTTAGCCGCACCCGCGCTCGACGGCTGCACCTTCTTGATGGTAGACCCGATGCTCGCCACTGGCGGCAGTTTGGAATTAGCTTACCAAGCTTTCCTCCGCGCCGGCACTCCTGCGAAGCTGCACATCTGCTGTGTCATCGCAGCCCCCGAGGGCATCGAACGATTGGCTCAGGCATTCCCGTCAGACGACGTGACGTTGTGGATTGCCGCCGTCGACGATCACCTGAACGAGGCAGCCTATATCGTACCCGGCTTGGGCGATGCAGGCGATCTATCCTTTGGCGAAAAACTATCAGGCATCTGATACAGAAGTCGGGCAGAGTAAATCAAGGCGTAGACCATATAACATTCAATCAAGATATAGGGGGAATGCTTTCCATCGTGAAGGCATTCCCCCTTTTTTGTTTTCCTTTGCTGCAATACGTTGTTGATTGTCGCTTCTGCCAATAGGGCGCCACCAAAAGGTTGAAAAAACTTGGGGAAAGGGTAGTAGAAAAAAAGTCTAACCTTTTTCAAAAAAACCTTGACCTTTTTTAAATTATCCTTAACCTTTTTCAAACAATCCCTAACCTTTTCTCATAAAGGTGAGATGTCGTTTTCGTAAGGACTGACAAAAAAGATGCGGAACGTCCACAAATGGGACATTCCGCATCCGAATATTGTATGCATATCACGGTATGTTCTTATCTGCGCTCACGGCGTACGCTCAACGTACCATTGCTGCTGCGATTTGCACTGCTCTTGGGCTTGCTGACGTTAGATTTGCTTGCAGACTTCTGTTTCTTGGGCTTCTCTGCTTTGACAGTAGTTGCCTTGGGGGTAGCGGCGCGGCGCGTAGGTGCCTTTGCCACCTTGTCTTTCTTCACCTTGCCTTCAGCAGCAGCGATGCTGTCTGCCTTAGCCTGCTCGGCTGCAGCCTTTGCCATAGCCACTGAGTCACGACCAAACATATGGTCTTTGAAGTCCACGATCTCGCGGTCGATGCGTTGCTGTTCGCGCTTCACGGCTTCGGGGTCTGCATCTGCGTCGTTGATCAAGATTTTGTCTTGCAAATTGGTGGTGCGATAGATGGCGCCCTTGTAACGTCCCAATGTGAAGTAATCGTCGGCAGAAAGCTTTGAGGCATTGTTATAGTTAGATCCCATCAAAACCAGACTACTGAGATAGGGTGCTAAGTCGTCATACTTTACCCAAAACATAGGATATTGCGACTCTGACCCACCAAAATCATCACCCCGTTTCAAGACTGGGCACAAAGCTGTGACACGCTTACGAAAGGTGGAAGTATTCTGATCGTAGTATTCGCTTTCTTTGATAAAATAGACTTTCACTTGATGCGAGGGGATGTCCACATCGTTCACACGGACCTTGTCTCCATTTGTCTCATAGAAGATCTGATAGCGATCCATCAAGTCGCGCACCTTGACCACATTCTTCTCCTTGAAATTTTCCAGACCATCAAGGGTGTAGTCATAGGCCTTTATTTCACCTCGAAGCAAGAGGTGGAAGATATAAGTAAACAAGCTCTCATAACCATCCTGAGGAACGATGGGATAATAGAGCATGGCATTTTCATCCAAAGTCAAATCCAACGTACGATAGATGTCGCGACGCCAGGGCACATCTTGTGGCATGGCTTGGCCTACGGGAAAATCGCGATAGGCTGACCCTGTGCGTACGCTCTTGGTAGACTTATTCTCTACTGCAGCTTTACGACGAGCGGGAGGCTGAGCTACAGCTGTCAGCCCCATTGTCGCTAACAGAAACAAACACACAAGAGTGCGTAACTCTAAGTTGCTATATAAACGATGCATGTATTTCATATCTTTAATACGATTTGCTGTAAACGATTACTGATCTATGGTGAACTAAAAGACTTCTTTCACTTGGTTTTTCACCCCAAGGCGCTCTTGTCTAAACAGTGAACACAAGTAAGCGGAACGTCCCTGACACTCTGAGGCACTAATTGACAATTATTTCAATCGCAGAAGGCAAATTGCGCTGAATGCCATCAGGTCCCAATACCTTGACTCGGGTGATATAGAAACGCTGACCTGGGCGCACTTCTCTCATCAAATTGCGCTGCGCTTCGGTGAAATTTGAACTGTTTGACGCTTCAGGACGAGCGTTACCCATACGATCGTGGAAGACGGTCTCGAAACTCAACACTTTGAATGGAATATCCAAAAGTCCATCATCAATAGCAGCACCAATACCAGATGATCCAATCGCTACGCCCTTGCCCAGACGACCTCCACGGAAGCGATCATTGCCCACGACAACAAAAGCTGTAGGATCGGGCAACTTACGCACCTTGAAAGTGAATGTACCCATAGTGAGCGTCTTGCCATCAAATACACCAGTCACGGTGAATGTAACATCTTGCCCAACGGCGTTGGGGCGTGCTATATACTTGCCAGCTCCTGTCTGCCTCAACGTTCCACCAGTCATAGAGAGTGACACCTTGTCCGATTTGATGCCCGAAGCAGAGACACTGACAGGATTGTCAAACCCTGCATAGAGTACATTCATAAGATCTGCTGCAACAGTAGCACCAGTTGGAGCAAGCGGAGGATTAATCACGGTATATTTCTGCTCAAAATTGCGACGAATCAAATCGCCAACAGAATTTGCCATTTCAATGTATCCCGAGAAGCTATATTCGCCAGGACCACCCACCTTGAAGTTGTAATCACCATCAGGCGAAATCTTACGACCATTCACATAGATCGTAGGACGCTGAGTCGTATCAATAGCAGCCATAAAGATGCGTGAACGAAATTCGTCGCCTGCAAACAATGTGGTCTTTTCTGGTAGCACATAAGCATTGAGCTCGTTGACACGAATATCTTTCATATCAATATGAGAGAGCAATGAGTGAATCACCTCGCCCTCGGCAGCTCGCACGTCGTTTTGCAATTTTGTCAACATTGTGACTGCTGCAATTGCTGGCATAGATTCAAACATGTATTGCTCCCACACCTTGCCGATATATTCTTCGCCATTGGGGACGTCCGTGCTCAAATTAGAAGAGATAATGGCGGCTTCGCGGGGATCGTCCACATATTTCAGAATACGCTTACGATAATCATTGATGCGATTGAACAAATTTCGACCTTGCCCCTTGGCCGGAGCCAACATGACATGCCCTGCGGCTTCAAGGTCCTCTTTATTCTTTATTTTCTCAGGGTCTCCGTCTGGACCATCAGCCTCGCGAGCAATCGCCAAGGACAATTGCTGAGCATACGCGCAGAGCGAATCAGACATACCCTTGACGACCATAGCCCGGTCATACCACTCTTGAGTCTTGACAGGGTTTCCTTTGTAATGCTCATCCATATTTTGATACAGCACTTTGTTCTTTTCGACCGCATTGTCGGTCGAACGACGCAAACTGCCTCCCACGAGATCGAAGCCCTTGAGTACTTCGTTCGACACGTTCAGCGCAAGCATGGCCAACAAGACGATATACATCAAGTTGATCATTTTCTGACGCGGCGAAAGGGGATTTTTCTTTACTGCCATTATAATCTTATTTTTTTGACGAATTGGAAATTGTATTCAGACGAGCATCGCCTTCACACGAACCATTCGCATAAACAATCATTAGGAAAGTCGCTCAAAAAGCAATTCCTCTTACTTCTCGTCCTGAACAGGAGCAACCGCTGCACCACCACGCATATTGACTGTGAGGGCCTGAATCATGCGACCATAGACGCCATTGAGTTCCTCGATTTGCTGAGCCAATTTGTGTGTCTGCTCGTTGATTTGATCAATTGTTCCCACTTGCAAACTGATGCTTCGGAGATGGAGTTCGTAAACCTTATTGATACCCGTGAGCGTGCGATTGAGATTTTCCATTTCCTCACTATCCTTAGCCAGCTTAGCACTTTGTTCGTCCACCTTAGCAAAGGTTTCAGCAAGGGTGTTCAGTTTTTCTATATAAGTCTGAGTAGCTGCTTCCATTTCAGGAGAAAGCACAGCCTGTGCTCTATGCAACAACTCGTCGTTGGCAACACGTATAATCTGTGCCAAGCGTTGCGCTTCTGCTTCGAAAGGTTGTCCACCCACAGGAGTATTTGCTGTTATTGCAGCTTCTACCAATTGTTGATTTTCTACATCTGCAGATGGTGCCACGGCTGGACTGGTCGTAGCTGCAGCAGGCGTCGTTTGAACTGCAGGTGCAACATCAGCCACGTTAGCATTTTGCACAACAGGAGCTCCGCCTACGACGATAGTACCTCCCTGAACAGGCAGACCGACATTGACAGTAGCAGCGACTGCGGGACCTGAAATTGGAGCGCCCCCTTGACTCGGCTCAGCAATATGTTCTTCCTCACCGACGACGTCTTCTTGTTCTTCTTTTTCTATATTTTCTTCTGCTATTTCCTCATCCATTTCGCCTTCGTCGTCTTCGTCGTCATAGTAGCCTTCTTCACGATCCAACTGTTCGGCAATCTCTTCGTCTGTCTCGATTTCTGCTGGCAACTCTTTGCCTATTTCTGTCTTGTCAAAAGGACGATCGAACGCAGAAAGGAAGAATACCACGACTTCCGTACCCATACCGATGAAAAGCATGATATTACCACCCTCGATGTGAGTCAGTTTAAACAAAGCACCGAGGATTACGATCGCAGCACCCCAGCTGTATGCATAGTTCAAAAAAGTTTGTCCTGGAACACTATCCATCCAATGCTGGAGTCTTACTATAAAATTTATCTTTCTTGCCATAATCAATATTGTGATTACCTATTGTGACTTATCTATAATATATGGAGCATAAGGCAACGCTCTGCCACCATTTACTTTTTATTACTTGTATTATTGCTAACTGTTGCAGCCTTTGATCGCACGCAACGGAATCCTACAAATGAGCGAGGTTGGTTTTGGTACTCCCAAGTGCGCCAAGCCGAACGGATGTATGAAATAGGATCTTTCCACGAACCACCACGCACACTCTTGCGCTTGAGGATATATGGATCTTCTTTAGCGGCGTTATACTTTAATTCTGGATTCAAATCCGCCATTGCCGCTACACCAGACTCCGTATAGACTGTGCTTGTCCATTCTGCCACGTTGCCAGCCATATCAAACAAGCCATTTGAATTTGCGCCATAGATACCAGCACGTGATGTGATCAAGTTGCCATCTTCGGTGTAATTACCATTGTCTGGCTTGAAGTTTGCAAAGAAACATCCCTTATCACTCTTGCCTTCTTCACCTGTCCAAGGATAGGGATTGCCCTCCTTACCACGTGCAGCATACTCCCATTCTATTTCTGTCGGCAAGCGATAACGCTGGATATAGCGAGCTTGAGGTCCCATGCCACGAAGCAAATACTCGGTACGCCAAGCACAGAATGCAGCCGCCTGTTCCCAAGTCACACCTACCACAGGATAGTCATTGTATGTAGCAGACGAGAAGTAGAGTTTCATATACGTCTCATTGTTTGCATTAGGAAAGTCATTCACCCAGCAAGTCGTATCTGGATATACGGGTACAATGTAAGTATTCAAAAAATCGTAGAGCGAAGACAGAGGACGTTCTATTGTTTGGCGAACAATCTCTCCATTTTCGTCTATATAAGCCGTATCCTTTGAAATCATCACCACTTCATTTGGATCTACTTCAAAGTCGGTATTCAGATTGCGCTCATTTGGGTTCAGGCGATACTTTCTCAGTGCCGCCTTTTCGTAGTCAAATACTTCGTAGCGGTAGTTCAATTGCTTCACATCCAGCATCACTGTACCATCGATAGGATGCTTTGTATACACGCTTTGTATCGCACGCTCTTGGTCCTCGGTGGGTTTACGCCAAGGTATGGGTTTATTCCAATTCAAGTGGGGAGTGACGGGTTCGCCATAGCGGTCAACCTCAATCTTGAATGTTTCGTCGCCACCATATTGAGGGTCAGCCAAACGTTCACGAATGATAGAGTCGCGCACCCACTCTACGAATTGTCGATACATAGAGTTGGTCACCTCGGTCTGATCCATCCAGAATCCATCCACCGAGATATCACGTGTTGGAGTAGCCAATCCCCACAGCGTATCATTATTTTCAAGACCGATTTTTAGATACCCACGCTTCACTTCCACCATACCAAATGGCACTGGTTCAGTAAAAGCAGCCGATCGCTGACCAGTCACTTCTCCGCCGTTCATCATTGCACGATCACCGCCAAAGCATGCCGACAATGCCATACAGAGCATAGCCACGCATACATATTGCATCATATTGCCCAAGTGCATTTTGCCTTGTAGCTTTGTGAATTTTTCAAATGTGTTCTTTTGCATATATTATATATGTATATTCTGATTTAGAGTGTGAATCGCTTTAAATAAAGCTTCGTCTAAAGTTGTCTTGTCAAAGGAATCTGACCGAGCGGTGCAGGTTTTTTCCTTTCTTTGCAAAGTCTAAGTCGAGCGTATATCCCAATGTCACTTCGTGAAATCCGCTTTCCAAGCCGATGCCTTCTGTATTTGCTTCGTAGGAATAACTGATGTCAACCCCTTTGAATCTACCGCCAACAAACAAAGTCACCGATCGCAAGGGGCTGTACCCCACACCACCATAGATGCGCTGCTGGTCCTTTTTGTAGAGCAATCGTGCTGTCACATCGGCGCGAAATGCAGTGCCGTCAAAGCGTAGCATTGTTGAGGGGACTATGTAGAATAACGGATTTTTGGTGCGAATATTGTATTCTGCAGAAAAATTATACAATCTTTTTATTTTTATCTCGTTGGTCTCGCCCATCAGCACCGTTGGCGCCATGATATTCAGGACAGAGAATCCCGCGTTCCAATACTTGTGCTGATAGTGCAAACCAGCCGAAAGCCCAACTTTCGATCCTGTCAGTTCGGTGCCGGGAAATGCAGGGTCGTTGCCATCCACCAAGTCTACCTTTGTCCCATCAATCTTTTCGTTGAGCAAATCCGCCTGTACGCCGATGCCAAGATAACCTCCCCACAATTTTTGCTGATAGGCATATTGCACAGCAAAGCGTTGGTGAGCAAAGAGGCCTATCTGATCTTTCTCAAACAACACACCTGCACCATGTCTCGAACGCCCCAGTTGAAATGCCATATCGGCGCCAGCATACATCGTGCCACCAGCATCTTCATAGCCCACTGCATGTGTTTGATAGGCCGCTATGATGTTCAGATTGGGCGATTTTCCCACCGCACCGGGATTGTACTGTGCTGGCATATCCCAATAGTGTGCGAAGGCAGGTGCTTGTTGTGCCCATGCTTCCCCGCCTATTATAAACAACAACATAGACAAAATCCACATTTGCCCAAAGTTCTTTGACCTATGGGCAAATGCGGTACATCTGTGATGCGATAATATGTGAGAGATACGGGCGCTTATCATCAGTAGTGTTAGACTATTTAGACGTCCCGAAAGTAAGGGCGATTTTAATACTCGTCTTCGTTGAACAGGAAGTCTTCCTTGGTAGGATAGTCGGGCCAAACGTCTTCGATAGTTTCATAGATTTCGCCTTCGTCTTCCAGTTCTTGCAAGTTTTCAACGACCTCCATAGGAGCACCCGAACGCATAGCGTAATCGATCAACTCGTCCTTGCTTGCAGGCCATGGAGCGTCCTCCAACTTTGAAGCCAATTCTAATGTCCAATACATATCTTTAGTTTTTTTAATGTTATAAATACAGATTAATCATGCGATGAAAGTCGGCACTACGCCCCTCACTTTCCTTTCGGTCCGACCATTTTACAGAGACCGCCCCGCTATTTTGGCGCAAAAATAATATTTTTATCCTATTTATAGCGATTTGTCAGAGAATAATTTCATCTACACCCTCAACATGATTGATAAATAGTGCCAAGTGAAACAAATATTTGGACAAGACGTTCAGGTATTCCACCGAGTCCCGATCCTGCAGCACCACCACACTCCGCTCTGCCCTGCGGCATACCGTGCGACAGATGTGCACGCTGCAAGCCGTCTGCGATCCTGTAGGCAAAACGAAACCTCTAAACCGGATACCGCACTGCCTCCATTGTGCTATGTCTGCTGTTAAAACTGCTGTCGCCTTAGCCCAATCAAATTCCGTCCTGGTTTGAGCACCGACCACGCGGGAACCTATCTCAAACAAATTGCGCTGCACATCATACAAGCGCATCCGCATCTGCTGCAACACTTCTACTTGTTTGGGGACAGCAGTCTCCATCAGTTTATGCAGACCAGCGCATACGGCCCCGATGTGGGCGCCTAGTTCGTCCAGTTCTCCGCACGCCACTATGCGAGCATCAGTCTTGCTCACCCGTGTGCCATCAGCCAGCGCGGTCGTATAGCATCGTGGCACCTCCATTTGTTCACCTGAATCCGTCATCACACCTTGTCGCTTCTGCGGTTAGTAGCAAATTACATAATCTTCCTTATTCAGCCTGCTTTCGAAATAGACCAGCCCATAGTCGTACAGGTCAAAGGTCACACGCACCCTCTCGTCGGCCTTCAGTCGCTCCCAGGCAGCCCGAGTCTCGGGCGTGCGATATATATGCCTTATCACCATCACCCCCCGACTTGAAATCGCTGGAAGTAAACGAGACGATATGTCTGTAAGGTTTGCCCCCTCGCCTATATATGCCCAATCTATGCCAGCGGCACTGCTTTGCGTGATTTCATCCTCTGTTGTAAATTGACAAGTGGCACATCCTCTCCCTAAATATGCCGATATGGCCTCATTTTCTGGATGAATGATGATCCCGCGACGAGGCCCGGCATCGTTACACAAACGCAACAACAGTTGCAGGTCTTTTTGGGGGTACACTTCCATCTCGTCGGCAAACGTTTCAGCCAGTTCTGCATAGGCATAATATGGTGTGCGTTCGTATATCACCCCCGTCACTATATTAAAGGCGAAAGGCGAATGTATGCCATACCCCTTGCGGTGCGAGATACGGCACAGCCTGATCCAAATGCGCTTGATATAATAGCCTATGTGCATCACGCTTTGCTTTTTTTTTGTGTGTAGTGGGGAGGAGGGGGACAGAGCGGGGGCAAAAGTTCACACGCCGTAGCCATCCCCTTGTCGCCTGTCGCCACCCGCCGTAGCGAAAAAGTTAGTTTTTGGCGAGTTGAGTTTGCAAAATTACACTTAAATCCTTAAAAAACATTATTTCCCACACATTTTATGCTTCCGACACCTCTCCACCCCTCCAAAACACCTATCTTTGCATCGTGTTTTTCATAGTATTAGATTTTAAGGTTAACAAGGTTGGGATACAGCGGTATCCCTTTTTTTGACAAACAACACATCAACTCTATATATCGCCATGCATTGATGCGCCACTCTCAGGGCAGTCGATGCATTTTTGTTTTAGGTAAAGCAAAGGAGTGATATATAGGATACAAAAGCAACCGCCTTTTACGAACCACTTATCTATTATTCTGCAAACTCCACTTAGCAAAATAGCAATGGGGGGGGGTAAAACATAAAACCTACTTATTTACACAGACAAACATCCAACTCATAGACTATATTATATTATCTTTGTATGCGCAATAATATGTGCAAGATGCACCACATCCAACAAGCAATATACAATCTCTATAAATATCTAAATCTACAATGAAGAAAATTCTACTTTTAATGACCATGGTTCTGACGTGTGTCGGGACATGGGCGCAGACCCCTGTCGTTCACGTGAGCAATATTGGTACAGCACCTTTTCAGTTGAGCGATGAGGATGCTGCAAAGATCTTTGAACTTGACAATCTAACGGTCGTTTTGGATGTTACCACAGCCGCGTCTCTTTCTGGTCGTGGCGCATTCTTCTGTGTTGCTGATCCTGCTCAACCAATCCCATCTTCTTTCGATGGAACTAACACTTCCTACATGGCATGCGGACACGTTAACGCGTCTATCGCATACATCGCTGCGGCTAAGGATGGTCAGCATTTCTCTACTGGTACTATTCCCGCAAATTCAACCATAAGAATAGCCTATGTATTTGACAAGACCAACAATAAGTTCAAGTCATACATTGGCGACACGAACACTGGTTGGACAATGGACCGTAATTTTGGTATCTACGAAATCGCTACACCAAAGATGGTGAAGGAAGACTTTGCTAATGCTAATATCTATATAGGTGGTGGTATGGCAGGTAACGCAGCACAAGAACTAGGTGATGCGACAATTCATAGAGTAAGAGTATATAGTGGCGCATTGACAGTGGATGAAATAAAGAAGGTGGATTATATTAAAGAAATATCTGATTTCGAAAACGGGAATGTCTACACCTTCGTCACCTCTCGCGGTTGGATGGGAGCAAAGGACAGCAACGACAAGGTCATCTCTACCGCTTATACTGCAAACGGCGTGACTGGTAGCAAGGAAGATCCCTACTTCCAATGGACAGTATATCAATCTTCAAGAGGTAACTATTACCTCTACAACCTCGGTAAGGGTATGTTTATGGGTAAGGAGTCGAGCAACAATACTGCGGTACCTTTCGTTCAAATTCCTGTTTCGCAAGATTTGACATTCAAAAAGTCAAGCAATGCCACATATCCTATTATGTTCTCTACAGACGGTGCAGCAGTAGTCAACCACTCTGCTAACCACGCATCAGGTTTGATTAGCTGGACTGGTGGTTGGAATACTTTGGATGATGATGGTAGCAACCACCAAGTGACTTTGGTCAAGACATTGACTGACGCAGAACTGAAAGTAGTGGCAGACCGCGTGGCAGAATACGAAAAATATCTCTATGTAAAGGTTGAGGTAGAAGATTGGGACGAACAGAATCCTAACACTCACTTTGGTTGTGTGACTGCAACCCTAAATAGCAACGCATTGTCTACAAAACTCACTACAGCAAATATGACTGTGAGTGAAATGAGTTACAATGGTGTAGGTGATGTTATCTCTTTCACTCGCCCCTACCGCGGCTTTACTTTCCAAGGTTTCTATCTTGGCGAGCAAAGCTTGGGTGAGAGTTTTACTTTGACAGAAGATCAAAAGACTGCGATCACTGAAGACAATCCCCTTATTGCTAAATTTACTACAACAGACGACGTAACCCTCTTCTACGACGACGATCCCAAATCATACCGAATCCCTGCCATTGCAACTACTAGCACTGGCCGCATCGTAGCCGTGAGCGACTACCGCCACAGCCTCGACGACATAGGTCGCGACGTACATGGTACAGGTTCGAAGCGTATCGACCTCGTGATGCGCTATAGCGACGACAATGGTGCGACTTGGAGCGAAAAGCAAACTATCGCTGAAGGAACAGACGACCAGAGCGCTACTGGTTACGACTGTGCATACGGCGATGCTGCTATTGCTACAGTGGGCGAAAATGTGCTCGTGATGGCTGCTGCAGGTAATGTGTGCTATCCTTATGGTAGCGCCACTGCACACAACCGCACAGTGCGCGTATTCAGTGCAGACAATGGTGCGACTTGGACCAAGGAAGATATCTCTGAAAAGATGTTTATCAGCTCAACTGCTACTATTCCCAATGGGCATACAGCATTCTTCGGTAGCGGTAAGTTGGCAATAGATCCCCACTTCAACGGCACAGGCCGAGCACGTATCTACGGCGGTATGTTGGTGAAGGATGCTTCTACCACCACAAACGTTTATGTAGTATACACCGACGACCTCGGACAAAACTGGAAGGTGCTTGGCGGTGTGAAAGCAGCCAATGCAGACGAACCAAAGGTAGAAATCTTGCCAAATGGTCAAATCTTGCTCAGCGCACGCCGTCAAGGTGGCCGCCTCTTCAATGTCTTCACTTATGGCACTGGTGCCAACGACAAGGCTAATGGCACAGGTACATGGAACGGCACTGCTAATGGTTGCAACAATGGTGGTAGCAATGGTACAAACGGCGAAATCTTCCTTGTGGATGCAAAGAAATCTGATGGTACTGCAGTGAAATTGCTTATGCAATCACAACCTAAGGGCGGTTCGGGTCACTATGATCGCAAGGATGTGACTATTTGGTACAAGGAAGTAGATGCAAATACTACTTACACTACAGCAACTATCAAGGACAATTGGACAGAAGGTATGCAAGTGAGCTACCAACAAAGTTCTTATAGTGTAGCAACTTTGCAAGCAGATGGCCGCATCGGTTTCTTCTTTGAGGAAGCGCCTTGCTACGGCGATGACTACACCAAGGGATATTGTATGGTGTACACCCCCTTGACTATCGAAAAGATTACAGGTAGCAACTATTTCTCTCCAAATGCAGAACTTGGCACAGTAAAAACTATCAATATCGTATTGACCGATGATCAAGGTAATACTTATCGTGATCAAGTGGAATGTGCTATTGATCAATTGGCCACTACTTTGACACAAAAGTATCCCTATATTACATTGGGCAACAATGCGAATGTGAGCGAAGAAGGCGAAACTTGTACTTACACCAATACAGTGACACTCCCCTTCAAGGTAAGCAACGCTAATACTACTGTTTGGCACAATATTTACTGGCCTGCCAACACCAACGAAAAGGGTTATCCAGTTTACCTGTCTGCAAGTGCAGCCAACGACACCGATGTACCAAAGGTAACAGAAGCTAATGTATATGGTAATAGTAAGTACAACACAGCAGACTATGCAGACAAGATCAGTTGGGCGGTATACAATGTAGGTAATGGTTTTACCTTCAAGTTCAAGAATAAATTGACAGGTAAGTTTATCCAAGTAACAAGTGTTGCTAGTGGCAATGCAAAAAATGTAGTGTACGTAGACGAAGCCGATGCTACTGCATTTGAGCTTGTTCCTGATGCCGCTTCTTATGGCGGCGACTATGCGCTCAAGGCAAGCGTCGGTGAAAGTGTGGGTTATCTCTGTTCTACCAGTGCCACTGGTTATCATTATGCTACGCACTATAGTGGCAATGAGCACCAGGGTGCATGGGTGAAGTTTGCTGAAGCTCCAGACTTCACAGCATTGATCGCTAGTATTAATGAGTCATTGGGTATGATTGGCACAGGTTTGGGGCAATACGAAGTAACTGACGCCAATGCAACTAAGGCAGAGACTGCGAAGACTGCAATGCAAAATAGCGGCAGTGTTAAATTGAATGAACTCAATGATTACACCAACCTTCTTGATGGTGCTACACTCAATACGCCAGAGGTGGGTCAATTCTTCCGCGTAGCATACGATTACGGGGGCACTACTGGCAAACTTTATATGCAAAGTGTAAACTCTAGTGTTAAGGGGCTACAATTCACCTCTGACACCGACGCAGTTTCTATTTGGGTATACTATGATGGCGCACTCTATTCATATACTGCAGGTCAATGTTTGCGTGAACATGGCGATGATCGCGGTTTGCAAACAGTAGGTGGTAAGACTACAGTTGAGTTTAGTGCAAGCACTCGTGCAAAAGGTAAGTACAATGTGAAGTGTGGCTCGTTTGTACATGCCAATAGCAGTAATGGAAAATACTTTACTGACCACTGTAGTGGTGATGGCGGTCACGAAGCTCACGACCTCATCCTTGAAGAAGTTACTTCACTCCCAGTGATTGTATCTTCTGTAGACTATGCGACCTTCTATTCACCTGTGGCCGTAGAAATCTCTGAAAGACTTGAGGTTTATTATGTATATTCAACAGATGGTGGTTCTGCCAAACTTCAACAAATCACAGGTATTATTCCAGCGAACCAAGGTGTAATCCTTAAAAATGAGGGTGAATATAATTTGAATATTTCTAATGCAGTGGGTACTCTGGAAGATAACAAACTCCTCGGTACTGTTGCTGCAACAAATGTAGAAGGTGAAGCTTATGTGTTATCTGCTCCTGATGGTGTGGTTGGTCTTTACAAAGCTGCATTGAATAGTGGTGTATTCAAGAACAATGCTTTCAAAGCATACCTCCCCGCTTCGGCAACTACTTCAAATGTCAAGGCATTGCTCTTTGACTTCGGTGGTGAAACTACAGGTGTTGATGCAGTAGAAGTAGAAAAGGCAAATGCTCCTATCTACGACTTGAGCGGTCGCCGCGTTCTCAGCACCATGAAGGGAGGCATCTATATTCAAAACGGCAAGAAGTTTATCGTAAAATAACATCATATCCTATACGACTTTATATGAAAAGACATATATACAACCCCTCTCCACTGCCATGGACTTCCTGACTGAAGGCATGATAGCTACGTCACTCAATATGTATGAAGATAGTAATTTTGATACAACGACTGACGAGCAGCTCACCAACAAGAAGAATCCTATTTGGGATAGCAAAGACAAAAACTCTGACGGCGTATGGTAAGAAATCACTCGTTTGATTTAATTTGATAATTGATTTTGGCGTGGCACAATTTTGTGTCGCGCCTTTCTTTGATTTCAAATTTGAAAGGCTCAACGAGAACATTTCTTCGTTTCATGGATCTTGCTGCTTGAATCCGTAATAAAAATGTTGTACAATAAGTCAAAGAACGCTGTATTCGTATTTATAGATTTTTTCCCGACGCTTCGTTCAAAATCCTTCACTGAATACATGTGCAAAGTTAATATATGCACAAAGGCGTCTTCATCTTTATTGATGTTAATAGATTTTTTTAACATTTCAAAATCGCTCTACTCATTCGATAAACACAGACGTTTTCTGCGACTGAAACTTTTTTCTTTTTTTTCAGGCGACAGTCCATTTATAACGTGAATTCGGTATAAAAATCAAGTAATTATATCTGAATCAACATGCCTGTGAGCGATGCTATTTTAGTAGGATTTTTCTGTAGATTATACGAAATATGCAAATGTTTCGAGGAGGTGCTAAAAAAATGCAACGTTTTGTTGAAAAAAAGTCTTAGATAATTTCAACGAGACGTCGCAAAATTTAAAAAAGGTAAGACTTTTTTTATCATCATCCTTTGAGAGATTCGCCGGCATAGATTAAATAACATAGAGCTTATACCGAACTCACGTCTTTATACATCTTTCAATCCCTCCCCACTCAGCATTGGCGGATGGACCTGCCTCGGACAATTATACAAAAAAAGACGTGAGGGGATGTCTGATAGCTTACCCCGTCACGTCGTATGCTGATATAGTGTGTGCCCTATGGCTGACCTGTCCGCTTCGGACAATTATACAAAAAAAGACGTGAGGGGGTGTCTGATAGCTTGCCCCGTCACGTCGTATGCTGATATAGTGTGTGCGTCCTATGGCTGACCTGTCCGCCCGGGGCGAACACACCTATTATATATTATAGTGTTACCCTACGCTACCCTCGAGAGAGACGCTGAGGAGTTTTTGCGCCTCGACAGCAAATTCCATGGGGAGTTTGTTCAGCACCTCCTTGGCGTAACCATTGATGATCAAATCCACGGCATCTTCGGGCGGAATGCCACGCTGCAGGCAGTAGAAGAGTTGTTCCTCGGATATTTTGGAAGTAGTCGCTTCGTGCTCGATGATGGCATCATTGCCAAGCACATCGATATAGGGATAGGTGTGCGCGCCGCAAGTGTCGCTGAGCAGCAGGCTATCGCATGAGGAGTGGTTGCGTGCGCCCGAAGCACCCGAGGCTACCTTGACGAGACCGCGGTAGGAGTTTTGACTGCGGCCCGCAGAGATCCCCTTGGACACAATCGTCGAGCGTGTATTCTTGCCGACGTGTATCATCTTCGTGCCCGTATCGGCTTCCTGGTGGTTGTTGGTCACGGCTACGCTGTAGAACTCCGCCTGCGAACCATCTCCCATCAAGACGCACGAGGGATACTTCCAGGTGATGGCACTACCCGTCTCGACTTGCGTCCACGAAAGGCGCGAGTTTTTACCGCGCAGTTGTCCGCGCTTTGTCACCAGATTGTAGACGCCACCACGGCCCTCGGCATCGCCGGGGTACCAGTTTTGCACGGTGGAATACTTGACTTCGGCATCATTGCCTACGACAATTTCCACAATAGCGGCATGCAGTTGATTTTCGTCGCGCATGGGGGCTGTGCAACCCTCGAGGTAGGAGACGTAGGCCTCGTCGTCGCAGACAATCAGTGTACGTTCGAACTGACCAGTATTGCGGGCGTTGATGCGGAAGTAGGTGGACAACTCCATAGGACAGCGCACGCCCCGGGGCACATAGACAAAGGAGCCATCGGAGAAGACGGCGCTATTGAGCGCTGCGAAGTAGTTGTCGCGATAGGGCACCACGGTGCCGAGATACTTACGCACCAGTTCGGGATTCTCGCGCACGGCTTCGCTGATCGAAGAGAAGATGACGCCTTTCTCCTGGAGTTTTTCCTTGAAAGTAGTCTTCACCGACACCGAGTCCATCACTGCATCGACGGCTACGCCTGCCAGTGCCATGCGTTCCTCGAGGGGGATGCCCAACTTGTCGAAGGTTTTCATCAACTCGGGATCTATTTCCTTCTTGCCCTCATCCTTGGTCTTCGCCGTGGGGTCGGCATAGTAGGAGATGGCTTGGTAGTCGATCTCGGGCAGATTGACGTGCGCCCAATCGGGTTGCTCGAGCGTTTGCCAGTAGCGAAATGCTTTCAAGCGGAACTCAAGTAGCCACTCGGGCTCGCCTTTTTTTTCGGAAATCAGACGTACCACGTCTTCGTTCAGACCGCAATCGATGATTTCCGTCTGCACGTCGGTGGTAAATCCGTATTCGTATGATTTTGCTATAGCCTCGCGCGCCTCTTTGTTCATTTCGTCGCGCGGGATAGCTTTGTTCGTTGCATTCATAACTTAATTATTTTCTGCGGCATCTTGTTGCTGGTCCTTAAATTCCACCCACAATGTATCGGCATCGTCCATCATTTTCTCGATGGCCGCTCTTTTCATCTTTCTTTCCACAACGCCTTTGTAGTTTTCCAAACTATCTGTCACCCCAGTCTGTTCGTCGATAAACGGCAGTACGGCTGTGGCTGGTTCAAGCAGGACGGAGTCGCCCATAATCTTCTGGTCGGCAATATTGAGTTTGGCCATCATATTCAGCACACAACTGATCAATAGCACAAACTTCAACACCGAGAACCCTACACCAAGCAGACTATTCACTACGCCCAGGCTCATACCCTTGATAGCCTTGGTCAGGATATTGGCAATAAGACCCAGGAACAAAGGTAAGCAGATCCATAGCAAAATGAAAGCACCGATGGACAGCACCATATTAGTGTCGCTGCCCTTTATAGCCAGAAAGTCCTCGCCAAAACACAGATAAGCGACGCCAGCCAAGACCAGACCGACAATAAGTCCGACTGTAGAAAAAGCTTCCTTGACGAAACCATTACGCCATCCACTGATCACAGCCCAAAGCAGGAGGACACATATAAATATATCTAAGTACATAATTTCAATCTCTTTTAGTTAAGTCAGGGAACTACCCCAGAAAAAATCAAAAGGGCAGATGACCGGCAGGCCACCTGCCCCACTATATAGCTTGGCAGACATAAAGAGTCAATATTTTAGGTTCTGAGGTTATCAGGTTTCAGGTTTAGAGGAGTCCGAAAGATTTGAGAGTTCCAACCCTAGTCTTTCGACTCTTGACCCTAGACCCTAGACTCTTGACTATTGTCTGTAATTACAACTTTTGCTTAACCGCGATTTCCTGGAAGGTTTCGATGATATCGCCTTCCTTAATATCATTGCAGTTAGCCAAACTAATACCGCACTCGAAGTTTGTAGTAACTTCCTTGACGTCGTCCTTGAAGCGCTTCAATGCTTGGATTTCGCCTGTGAAGATAACAATACCATCGCGGATCAAACGTGCCTTGTCGGTGCGCTTCACCTTACCATCGATGACGTAAGCACCGGCTACGTAGCCCACCTTAGAGATGTGGTAAACCTGACGTACTTCGACTGTAGCGGTCATTTCTTCTCTCATCACTGGCTCGAGCATACCTTCCATAGCTTCCTTAGCTTCTTCGATAGCGTCGTAGATGATAGAGTATTGACGGATTTCTACACCTTCGCGGTCTGCCAAACGACGTGCACCTTGGCTAGGACGAACTTGGAAACCTACGATGACAGCTTGAGAAGCTGCTGCGAGGGTAACGTCGTTCTCGGTGATTTGTCCCACGCCTTTGTGGATCACGTTGACGTTGATAGTTTCTGTAGAAAGCTTGATGAACGAGTCTGCCAAAGCTTCCACTGAACCGTCCACGTCACCTTTGACAACGATATTGAGTTCCTTGTAAGTACCCAAAGCGATACGGCGACCGATTTCGTCGAGTGTGAGGATCTTCTGAGTACGCAGGCTTTGTTCGCGTTGGAGTTGTTCACGCTTGTTAGCGATTTCACGTGCTTCTTGCTCGCTGCTCATCACATTGAACTGGTCACCTGCTTGTGGTGCGCCGTTGAAGCCGAGCAATGTTGCTGCTTGTGAAGGACCAACCTCCTTGACGCGTTGATTACGTTCGTTGAAGAGTGCCTTGACACGGCCATAGTTGGTACCAGCTACGACCACGTCGCCTTGACGCAAAGTACCGTTTGACACGAGTACTGTAGCCACGTAGCCACGTCCCTTGTCGAGCGAAGATTCAATGACTGTACCCACAGCATTTCTATTGGGGTTAGCCTTGAGTTCGAGCATTTCAGCTTCAAGCAAGACCTTTTCCAACAGTTCCGACACGCCGATACCTTGCTTCGCCGAGATATCCTGGCTTTGATACTTACCACCCCAGTCTTCTACCAGGAAGTTCATCGCAGCCAACGATTCCTTGATTTTTTCAGGGTTCGCCGTTGGTTTGTCGACCTTATTAATTGCAAAGACGATAGGCACATTGGCAGCCACAGCATGGTTGATCGCTTCCTTGGTTTGAGGCATGATATTGTCATCAGCTGCAATGATGATGATAGCAATATCCGTCACCTGTGCACCACGGGCACGCATCGCAGTAAATGCTTCGTGACCTGGAGTATCAAGGAAAGTGATGTGGCGACCACCGTCGAGTGTCACATTGTAAGCACCGATGTGCTGAGTGATACCACCTGCTTCACCGGCAATAACGTTTGCCTTGCGGATGTAGTCGAGCAGAGATGTTTTACCATGGTCTACGTGACCCATCACTGTTACGATTGGAGCGCGAGGCAGGAGATCTTCTTCATTGTCTTCTTCTACAGCGATTGCCTCTTGCACGTCGGCTGAGATATATTCGGTCTTGAAGCCAAACTCATCTGCCACGATGTCGATAGTTTCTGCATCGAGGCGCTGGTTAATACTTACCATGATGCCGATACTCATACATGTACCGATGACTTGTGTCACGGGCACGTCCATCATGTTAGCCAATTCGTTGGCAGTTACAAATTCTGTCAACTTCAGGATTTTGCTTTCTGCCTTTTCTTCCAGGCGTTGTTCCTCTTGTTGCGCACGAACTTGCTCACGCTTTTCTTTACGGTATTTAGCACCCTTAGACGCCTTGTTCTTGTTGGTGAGGCGTGCCAAGGTTTCTTTTACTTGTTTTGCTACGTCTTCGTCAGAAACTTCAGGTTTCACCACTGGCGCTGGCTTACGATTGCGATCTTTGCCGCGACCTTGTGCGTTTTTGCCGTTAGGTTGTCCACCTTGGTTTTGCTTTTGTTTTTGACCACCGCCGCCTTGTTGGTTAGCAGCAGCATTGACGTCCACTTTTTCCTTGCCAATGCGGTTGCGTTTCTTCTTTTCGCCGCCTTGTCCGCCGCCTTGGTTTTGCTTGATCTTTTCTTCTCTTTCCTTACGCTTTTCTTCCTTAGTTTTCTTCTTAGGACGTGTGTTCGAATTGATAGAAGAGAGGTCAATAGTACCGAGTACTTTTGGCGCAGCTATTTCTTCCTTTTGATGGAGTCTGAATACACCATTATTTTCCTCGCCAATCGCTTTAGCACGTTCTTCCACCGAGGGTTTTTCTTTTGCCTTGGGTTGAGCGGGTGCTTCTTCCTTCTTAGCGGATGCTGGAGCGGGTTGCACAGGCTTTTCTGGAGCGGGAGCAGGCGTTGCTTTCTTTTCTTCTGCCTTAGGTTCCTTTGCTTTAGGTTCTACCACGACTTCAGCCTTAGGTTCGGGTTTTGGTTCAGGCTTCACTTCTGCCACAGGTTCCTTAGCCTTGGGCGCAGGATTCAAGTCGATAGAGCCCTTCACCACTACTTGTGGGCGAAGATCTTCGGGCACCTTTGTTTCGATTACTTCGGCTGCTGCCTTCTTCTCTACCTTTTCCTTTTGTCTACTTTGAAGCATTTTTTCTGCTTCGTTGCGCAAGTCTTTGTCTGCGCCGAACTCTTTACGCAACAATTCGTATTGTTCGTCAGAGATCTTTTCACTGGGCGACGCGTTAACGGTATGTCCTTTTTTGGCAAGGAAATCTACCAGTGTTTGCAAGCCCACGTTGAATTCTTTGATTACTTTATTTAATCTAATACTCATTCTCGTTTGTGTAAGGTTTTTGTTTGTGATAGTGCGATGGCGGTGAGTCCCTGGATGGTGCACTCTCCTGTCCATCCCCTCTCACTGCGCTTTCTGCTTGTTTCTTATTAGTCTTCGAATTCGGCGCGGAGGATATTCAGCACTTCGTCTACGGTATCTTCTTCCAGGTCTGCCTTTTCGATAAGCATTTCACGTGGAGCGTTGAGTACATCTTTTGCGGTTTCCAAACCGAGTGATTTGATCGAATCAATTACCCATTGATCGATTTCGTCGGAGAATTCGTTCAAATAGATATCATCTTCGTCTTCATTACCATCTACTTCGCGATAGACGTCGATAGTACATTCGGTCAGCATACAAGCGAGCTTGATATTCATACCGCCCTTACCGATAGCCAAAGAGACTTCTTCGGGACGCAGGTAAACGTCGGCCTTGTGTTCCTCTTCGTTGAGCTGGATGCTTGAGACTTGAGCTGGACTCAAAGCACGTTGGATCAAGAGTTGAGGATTGTGTGTAAAGTTGATGACATCGATATTTTCGTTGTTCAATTCGCGCACGATGCCGTGGATACGTGCACCCTTCACGCCGACGCAAGCGCCTACGGGGTCGATGCGTTCGTCGTAACTTTCTACTGCGATTTTTGCTCTCTCGCCTGGGATACGTGCGATGCGGTGTACGTTGATCAAGCCGTCTGCTATTTCAGGGATTTCTGCTTCGAGCAAGCGACGCAAGAACATGGGAGAGGTACGGCTCAAGTAGATCTTGGGATTACCATTGGTATTGTCTACACGTTCGATGACGGCGCGCACGGTGTCTCCCTTGTGGAAGAAATCACGTGGGATCTGATGTGATTTTGGCAACAGAAGTTCGTTGTTTTCATCATCCATCAAGAGGGTTTCGTTCTTCCAAGTTTGATATACCTCTGCTGCGATGATTTCGCCCACACGGTCCTTATATTTATTATAGAGTGCATCGTGTTCGAGTTCGAGGATCTTGCTTGCCAGGGTCTGACGCAATTGCAAGATAGCGCGACGGCCGAAACTTGCGAAGTTGATTTCTTCACTCACTTCTTCGCCCACTTCGTAGTCGGGGTCGATTTGTTGTGCTTCGGTCAACGAGATTTGCTTCAAATCATCGGTCACTTCGTCGTCTGCTACGACTTCGCGGTTGCGATAGATTTCAAAGTCGCCCTTGTCGGGGTTTACGATCACGTCGAAGTTTTCGTCCGAACCAAAGAGTTTAGTGATTACGCCACGAAAACTTTCTTCCAACACACCGACCATAGTAGTGCGGTCGATATTCTTGGTTTCCTTAAATTCCGAGAAGGTGTCGATCAGACTCACCATCTCTTCTTTTTTCTTTGCCATAATATATTTTGTTTTTTTGTTTTGTCTATGTAAAGTTATCCTGCAAAGTGCATCATTGGCACCAGACACAGGATAAGCGCAGACAAGGCCCAAGCAAATAGTCCGTCCTATCGTTGTCAACAGACCAGTTTACTCGTCTCCCGGCCTACTTCTTCACTTGATTATTTGAAATCTATCAAATACTTAGTCCACTTCACGTCGGTATAAGCAAAGGTCTTGTCCACGTCTACCAATTTCGGACGCTTCGCACCCTCTTCCTTTACCTTTTCTTGTACAGTCACGACGAATTTTTCGGCATCTACTTCTTTCAGCGTGCCGACAAATTTCTTGCCATCGTTGGCCAGGACTTCGACCTGTTCGCCCACGTGGATCTCGTACTGGCGGAGCACCTTGAAGGGTTGACCTATGCCGGCGCTGCCTACTTCCAATTCGAAATCTTCAGCATCGCGATCCAAATGAGACTCTATGAAACGGCTCAGTTCCACACAGTCTTCGATCCACACACCTTCTTCGTGGTCGATTTCCACTACGATACGATTGTCTGTACTAATGGTGATGTCGGTCAGGAAATACTCTTTTCCTTCCAACCACTCTTCAACGTAATTTTTTACTAAGTTTTTTTCTATCATTCTGCTTGATACTTAAAAACAAGTGAGGAACTTTTTCAAGCCCCTCACTCTAACCGATGCAAAGATAAGTACTTTTTTTGGGAGAAACATCATTTTTGTAATAAAAAAATGCAATTTTTCTCCAAAACGTGTATTTATTCGTAATATTCTATCTCTCGAGTCTCATACAAGTACTCCCCTCTGCTATTTTTATACT
Source organism: Alloprevotella sp. (assembly GCA_045630125.1). Classification (GTDB taxonomy): domain Bacteria; phylum Bacteroidota; class Bacteroidia; order Bacteroidales; family Bacteroidaceae; genus Alloprevotella. Next base: position 127,429 of record JAZQSL010000046.1, read on the forward strand.
CTCTCGCTACCCAATTTCCAAAGTTATCATTTGAGTGAGCTACGAGTTTATATTTCAATGTCACATAAAGGTCTTCCATGGAGTCGCCCTTATGTAAATCTGAGTATTGCAGTCCTGCATCATAATACTCACGCTCTATACCTGTCACCATGCCCTTAGAATCATATAAGTAGGTATAAACATCAGGCATACCCTCTGACTCTGATGTCACACTGAAATAATCTGGGCGTGCAACGGATTCTTTGCAACCAAATTGTACATAAACGGTGTGATCATATTCCGTCTCTGTAATATTAAATTGCACAAACTTATAGCCATTATTTATTCCCCGCTCAACTTTCACCCTACTATCTGGACTCTTTGCGGACTCAACCTTTCCCTCTTTATCAAAAAAAGCAGTAAACATATCATCCGTACCCCCAGCATCTCCGAGACCGAAGCGCACTGATTTCACATCGCCATTAAGTCCCATCAACTGGCAGTCATTGCGCCCAGCTTTCACAACAGGCTTTTGCTCTTCAGTCTTATCTTCGACAGGCTTTTTATCCTCTTCATTCACTGGCGCATCATTTTCCACAGACGTGGTGGCTACTATATCATCTTGTGCATCTATCTCTTTATCTGCTTTACCGACAAATAGGCCAAATTTATAAACCAAAACGCACAACACGACAAAACCCAGAAAAGCCGCTAACACTCCAAACACTTTCAACTTGTTCATATTAACCTGATTTTAGAGTTATACATGTCGCAAATATACGACTTTTTCACCACAGACCAAGTGTTGCAACTATTATTTCTATCACACTGAAGACGCCAAGTAAAAATCAGAAAAGCATATCACGCCAAATTAGGTTTATTTATACTTTTTTAAGATTTCAAACTTACCTTTCCCACCGCAGATTTAGCCTTTTTCAAAAAAGTCAAGACCTTGTGAAAATTACCCAAGCCCTTTTTCACACAACCTAAGACCTTTTTCAAATTATCTTAGACCTTTTTCACCATGAAACGTCGCGAAATTTTCGCCATTTTTAGGGTAAAAATAAAGGGATAAAGCCTATTCGAGCCTTATCCCTACTTCGTAGTACAAAGATAACACTTTTTTGCGCAAAATCCAAATCTTGTTTTAAGGATATTTAAGAAATCAACGCTCTCATTTTAACATTTCGCCACGACATCAAATACGGGATATTTTTCGCAAACGACAGTGGCATTTTTCAACCTCAGTGAGCATCTGTCTCCTCTTTTCATACGATTTCGCTAATTTCTTAGAAATTAATTTTGCTCTCCGCTCTCATTTTGCTATCTTCGCCAAGAAATAAATATTGCTTTTGCACAACAAAAATCAAATCAAATATGAAAACAGACCTCGAAATTGCTCACAGCACGACGCTGAAAAACATCGACGAAGTAGCCGCAACCATGCAAATCCCTACCGACGAGCTGGAACACTATGGCAAGTACATCGCAAAACTGCCCTTGCACCTGATGAAGGAACAGAAGGGTAAATTGATTCTTGTGACCGCGATCACAGCAACACGTGCTGGCATCGGCAAGACTACGGTGTCTATCGGTTTGGCTTTGGGTCTGAACAAGATCGGCAGACGTGCTGTCGTGGCACTGCGCGAACCTTCGCTTGGTCCCTGCTTCGGCATGAAGGGCGGTGCTGCTGGTGGTGGCTATGCTCAGGTGTTGCCGATGGAGAAAATCAACTTGCACTTCACAGGCGACTTCCACGCTATCACATCTGCCCACAATATGATCGCAGCCCTGCTGGACAATTATCTGTACCAACACGAAGCAGAAGGTTTCGGACTGAAGGAAATCCTGTGGCGCCGTGTGCTCGACGTGAACGACCGCTCATTGCGCAGCATCGTAACGGGTCTGGGTCCTGCGACTAATGGTATCACTCAACAAGCAGGTTTCGACATCACACCGGCTTCGGAATTGATGGCTATCCTTTGCCTCGCTACCGATGAAGCAGACCTGCGCCGCCGCGTGGAAAACATCCTGCTCGGTTACACTTACGAAGGTAAACCTTTCACTGTAAAAGACCTCGGCGCAGCTGGTTCGGTGATGGTATTGCTCAAGGATGCTATTCAGCCCAACTTGGTACAAACTACCGAGAACACACCTGCGATCGTGCACGGTGGACCATTTGCCAACATTGCCCACGGTTGCAACTCAATCTTCGCGACCAAGATGGCTTTGGCCAATAGCGAATATACGATTACCGAGGCGGGCTTTGGTGCAGACCTTGGTGCGGAAAAATTCTACAACATCCTCTGCCGCAAGAGTGGTTTGCAACCCGACTTGACCGTGATCGTGGCTACAGCACAAGGCTTGAAGATGCACGGCGGCGTGGACTTGGACAAAATCAAAGAACCTAATATGGACGGTCTGCGTACTGGTCTGGCTAACTTGGACCGCCACGTACAAAACCTGCGTGGTTTCGGTCAATCTGTAGTAGTGGTGTTCAACCGCTTTGCTACGGATACTGACGAAGAAATGGCACTGCTGCGCCAGCACTGCGAAGAAGATTTGGGCTTGCCGTTCGTGATCAACAACGCTTTCGCACTTGGTGGCGAGGGTGCAGTGGAAATGGCACACGTCGTAGAACAAGCGATCCAAAACAACCCCTCTGCGCCGTTGCAATTCACCTACAACGACGACGACAATATTCGCACAAAAATCGAAAAGGTGGCAAAGACCATCTATGGCGCCGACGGTATCGACATTGCTCCTGCGGCGATGAAGCGCATCAAGTTGGCAGAGGAACATGGTATGTCGCAATTCCCCGTATGTATTGCCAAGACGCAATTCTCGTTCTCGGGCGACGCTAAGAAATACGGTGTGGCAACAGGATTCCGCTTGCAAATCAAAGATGTCGTGCTCAATGCTGGTGCAGAAATGATCGTGGCAATTGCTGGCGACATCCTTCGCATGCCAGGTCTGCCCAAGGTGCCACAAGCCAACCATATCGACTTCGTGGACGGCGAAATCGTTGGTTTGAGTTAAACCTGCGACCATCGTAGCTAAGCGAGAAGCGGCTTTCGCCAACACGAAGAAGCTGTTTTCTCCGACTCACAGAAGCGACATCCAACTACAATTAGACAAGCGCTACGGTTTATGGGACTTTCATTAACCTTCCCTGAAAAACTTCGTGCAACAATCACTCTCCCCGGTTCGAAGAGTATTGCTGCACGAGCGCTCATTTTGTCCGCTCTCTCGGGTGGGCGACAGGTGCTCAACTTGTCTGACTGCGATGATACACAAGCGCTACTCAAAGCCTTGACGCACGACACAGAAATCGTTGATATCGGTGCAGCAGGTACGGCAATGCGTTTCTTGACCGCCTACTTTGCGACACAAAGCGAGACTCAGCATTTACTCACCGGGACAGAGCGCATGCAGCAACGGCCCATTTCTATATTAGTAGAAGCCCTGCAGACACTGGGCGCCGATATCACCTACACAGGTCAGGCAGGCTATCCACCGCTCCTGATCAAAGGCAAAGATATCCAGGGCGGCGAGGTGCGCCTCTCTGCCGAAGTGAGTTCACAATACATCTCGGCGCTACTGATGGTGGGACCCATGCTACGAGATGGACTCCGTTTGCAATTGGAAGGCACCATTGCGTCACGTCCCTACATCGAAATGACACTGGGATTGATGCGCGAATTTGGCGTCAAAGCTTCGTGGACAGATGCTAAGACCATTTGCGTAGCACCCGGCGGCTATTCTCGCACAGCAGAGTTCGTCGTAGAACCAGATTGGAGCGCGGCGTCCTATTGGTACGAGATGGTGGCACTAAGCAACGACGCAGAAGCAGAAATCCACTTGCCCTACTTACGAGCAGAAAGTTTGCAGGGCGACAGCGTAGTGAAAGATTTATTCCATCACTTGGGCGTCGACACACGCTTTGATAGCGAAGGAGCAACCTTGACCAAAAAGGCATTTTCTCCCACCTCAACAACATGGGAAGTAGACTTTTCGCAATTCCCCGACTTGGCGCAAACATTAGTCGTCACCTGCGCCATGCTAGGTCAACCCTTCCACTTCACAGGTCTGCAAAGTTTGCGCATCAAGGAGACCGACCGCATCGCAGCCCTAGTGGCAGAGCTAGGCAAACTGGGCATTACGCTAGAAGCCGAAGCCTCATCTATCGCCTATCAACCGCAACAGCAAAACTCCGCCGCACTGGCGCAACCAGAAATTGCAACCTACGAAGACCATCGGATGGCGATGTGCATAGCTCCCTGCGCGATGCGACAACCTGGGATCAAAATCCTACACCCCGAAGTGGTCAACAAATCTTATCCCACCTTTTGGGAGGATTTGCAACGGGTCGGCGTAATTTTGCAATAACATTTTCCACTTAAACCTCAAACAATAGCAACATACTCTCACAGCAATCGCATTTATGAAGATACTCATCCTACTCCTCGTTGTCTTGTGCGTCGTAGCCTTCATCGCAGGGCTCATACGTAACCATATTAATCGCCAGAAAGTGGAAAGCGGCGAACTGGAACGTATGCCCGAGATACAACCCGCTCCAGCGGACGGTTGCTGTGGTCAACACGAGACATGCGAAAAGGAAAGTTTGCTGGCAGCCGTTTCGAAAGACGTAGAATACTACGAGGACGAAGAACTTGACGCCTTCCGCGGCGTACCCTCCGACGCCTTCACCGATGAAGTGACGGACCAATTTCGCGAAGTGCTTTACACTATGCGCAGCACAGAAGTGGCAGGATGGGTGAGGTCTTTGCATCTGCGCGGTATCGAACTGCCCGATGGCATCAAGGACGAGGTAATTATGATCGTAGGTGAACTGCGTGAATCCGGACAAGCACATAAATTATAATATCCGTTCGCAAATTATGATACTCACTCACACTTTCTTCCAGCATGCTTTGCTCGGAGCGCTATTGGCTTCGATGCTTTGCGCGATGATAGGCACATACGTCGTGACACGGCGCATGGTGATCATGGGAGGAGGCATTGCGCATGCTTCGCTTGGGGGTGTTGGGCTTGGCGCCTACTTTGGCTTCTCGCCGCTACTGGGTGCGACAGGATTTGCCCTACTCTCGGGCTTCGCCATCGAGGGTTTGTCGCGTCGATACGTTCGCGAGGATTCCGCCATCGCCATGTTATGGACACTCGGTATGAGCATTGGTATCCTAGCCGTATATTTGACGCCAGGATTTATGACGGATTTGCCACTCTATCTCTTCGGCGACATACTTTCTATCAGCAAGATGGATTTATATCTGACCGGCGCGCTCACACTCGTTTGCGTCGCAGTATTTTCCCTACTCTCGTCCACAATTATCGCCGTAGCGTACGACCGCGACTTTGCCCGCACACAAGGGCTCCCCGTCCAGTGGATAGAAACCTTGATGATTTCGCTCACATGTCTCACCATTGTGGCATGCCTTCAGATGGTGGGCATAGTCTTAGTAATCTCGTTGCTCTCAGTTCCCCAAAGTACAGCAGGACTATTTGTCCGCTCGTTCCGAGCTCAGATCTTCGGTTCTTTTATCGCTGCCCTTGTAGCCTGTGTCGGCGGATTGTGGCTATCCTACTTACTAAACTTGCCCTGTGGTCCCACTATTATACTATTATCTATACTCGGCTATATCGTTTGCCGTACAATAAAAGTACTAAAACCTCGTTTTAAAAAGATAGCGTGAAACTTGTCAAAATATACATAGCACTTCTGGCTATTTGCCTCTTGCTTCCTGCCTGTTCGACTAAGAAGAATACGGCGGGCTCAAGGTTTTGGCATTCTTTCACAACGAGATATAATGTCTTTTTCAACGGTAACGAGGCCTACAAAAAGGGCTGCGAAACAAAGGAGAACGGCAACAAGGACAATTACACTGAGATTATCCCTGTGTTCATGGTGGGCAATGAAAATTCAGCTACCCTTGGCAGCACAAACTTTGACATAGCGATCACAAAGTGTGAGAAATCTATACAATTGCACTCTATAAAGAAGCGCCCTCAGGTAGATGCGGGAAAGAAACAAACACCTAAGATGAAGGCGTATTTGGCACGTAAGGAATTTAATCCTTTCCTGAAGAACGCCTGGTTATTGATGGGCAAAGCGCAATTTCAAAAGGGTGATTTCTCCGCCGCCTCGGCAACATTCTCCTACATCACGCGCCTCTATGCCGCCGAGCCCTTGGTAGCCAACGAAGCCCGCATCTGGCAAGCCCGTTGCTACTCGGCACTGGATTGGTATTACGACGCAGAAGAAAGCCTGTCGGCAGCAGAGCGCGACACCTTGAACAAAACACTCGGCATATTGAGAGACGCAACCAAGGCTGACTTGTTATTACAACAAGGCAAATTTGCCGACGCCCTACCCTATTTAGCAAATGCCGCCGACGCCGAGAAAAATAAGATTAAGAAAGCGCGACTATACTTCCTGCTGGGACAAATTTACCAAAAGGAAGGACGTTCGGAAGAGGCCTACAAAGCCCTGGGCAAATGTATCAAGCTCAGTCCGCCCTACGAACTTTCGTTCAACGCTCAGATCATGCAAACGGAGGTACTGAGTGAAGGTCAGAATGCTTCGGGAATGATCAAGCGCCTCAAGAAGATGGCGAAATCCTCCAAGAACAAAGAATACCTGGACCAAGTCTTTTTCGCTATGGGTAATATCCACATGGCTGGACAAGACACAGCCTCGGCGATTTCTGCTTATGAAAAGGGCAGAAAGGAAAGCAAGCGTAATGGTATAGAAAAGGGTGTGCTTGTCTTGCGCCTAGCTGAGCTCTACTGGGATATGGGCCGTTACGACAAGGCGCAGGGTTGTTACACCGAAGCCATATCTTTGTTGGACAAGAACTACGAAGGTTACGAAGCTATCAATCATCGTTCGAAAGTGTTAGACGAACTGGTGCCCCACACCAACGCCATTTTTCTACAAGACAGTTTGCTCCACCTCTCCACCCTGCCCGAAGCGGAATATACCAAGGCCATCGACCGCGTGATCGAGGAGTTGAAGCGAAAAGAAGAAGAGGAAAGGAAAGCACGCGAAGACTCGGCTGCAAATGCCCGCCGATCAGAAAATGCAGGCAACACCATGCGCCCAGGAGGCAACCAAGCCAATCAAGGCACCAATGCCGCGATGGGACAAAGCAAGGAGTGGTATTTCTACAATCCTATGCTCGTGGCACAAGGTAAGCAGGACTTCCGCCAAACCTGGGGCGCGAGGAAAAATGAAGACGATTGGCGCCGTTCGAACAAGACTGTCTTGGCACAAATCGATACTGACGAGATAGACTATGCCGCCGAAGATTCGCTGGCAGCAATACAAGACAGCCTGGATGCTTTGGGCGAAGGAAAGGCCCCGACATCTGTCGAGGATTCGCTAGCGAATGATCCACACAATCGCGAATACTATTTGAAGCAAATCCCATTCTCGGAAGAGGCGAAGAAGGAGGCTCACAACATCATCAAGGAGGGATTGTACAATGCAGGATTGATTGAAAAGGACAAGTTGGAAGATTTCCCCTTGGCGGCGAAAACGCTGACACGCCTCTGCACAGATTATCCCGAATGTAAGGAACGTGAAGATGCCCTCTACCAATTGTTCCTGCTCTACTCCCGCTGGGGAAATAAAGAGAAGGCTGAACACTACAAAGCCCAACTCGCCCGAGAATATCCCGAAGGTGCCATGACACGCGTCATCACTGATCCGAACTACGAATATACAGCGCGCTATGCTCGCGAGATAGAAGATTCGCTCTACACGGCGACTTATGCCGCCTATCGTGCACAGGAGCGCGACAAGGTCGAAGAGAATTTCCAACGTTCTACACAACAATTCCCCTTGGGTCTGAATCGCCCCAAGTTCATCTTTGTCCATGCCCTCAACCGCATTGGACGTGCCGAGAACGAGGAGATTATCGAAGAATTGAGGAAACTGGTGCAAGACTTCCCCAAGAGCGATGTGAGCGAGATGGCAGGTCTTATCGTCAAGGGGCTGGAAAGCGGTCGCACCATCGGCGAAGGTGTCTACGACATCGGCTCGCTGTGGACACGCAGAAGCAGCGAGGCACGCAAGGCCGGCGAAGAGGCTGCGGCGACCAAGCAATTCTCTGCCGAACGTATTGCACCCTACGTCTGTATCGTAGCCTACCCCACAGGCAGCCTGGACGACAATCAATTGCTATACGACCTGGCACACTTCAACTTCACTGGCTTCATGGTGCGCGGTTTTGATCTTTCGATACAGCGAGACAAAGAAATCACGCAGTTCCGCATAGCTGGATTCAACAGTTTTGACGAAGCTCACACCTATGTACAAAAGTTGTACACATCAACGTTGCTCAACAAGAAACTGAGCGATGCGCGCCTCGTCATCATTTCCAAGGAAAATATGGAGTTGCTCGGCACCTACTACAGCTTTGACGAATACAAGGATTTCTATGAAAAGAACTTTGCACCGCTCAATATTTCTCCCGACTTGCTACTCGACACCGAAGACGAAGTGATCGAGCAACGCTACGAGGACGAATACACGCCCGAAGAGTTGGAACGCATGAAGCGAAACAACGAGACACAGGAAGAAGACGACGGCGGCAACTGGTATTGATCAGTTTCGGCTGCACAGCAGGAAGCCAGATGTCATTATAAATAAGAAAAATAAAACCTCAACCATATGGATTTTGAATATTTACTATCCCGCCTGAATTGGCAACAAATGCTCAGTGCATTCATCGTATTGTTTGCCGTGATTGACGTATTAGGCTCTACCCCAATCTTCATCAACCTCAAAGAAAAAGGGCGCCCCGTCAATGCGACCAAAGCCACGCTCATCTCCACCGCCTTGATGGTAGCATTCTACTTTGCCGGCGACGTCATCCTGAAACTCTTCAGCGTAGACATCGAGTCCTTCGCCGTAGCAGGTTCTATCGTCATCTTCCTGATGGCGCTGGAAATGATTTTGGACATCGAGATCTTCAAAAACATGGGGCCTATCAAGGAAGCCACACTCATCCCCGTCGTATTCCCCCTGCTGGCTGGCCCCGGTACGTTCACCACGCTACTCTCGCTCCGTGCCGAATATGCTACGCCCAATATCATGATTGGTCTGATGATTAATATGATCTTCGTATTCATAGTACTCAAGGCCACCGAACGCGTGCAAGAGATTATCTCGAAGAGCACCATCTATCTGATGCGTAAATTCTTCGGCATCATCCTTTTGGCCATTGCCGTACGCCTTTTCACATCAAATCTGCAATCACTTCTATCGCATTTGTAATCCTACGGCAATCGAAGGCAACCTATCGCAGTCTCCATCTTGTAGTCCATCTCGCTCAGAGCAGACCAAGATGGAGATTGTTGCATTGGTATCATCTGTGTCACCCGACAGTCCCCCCATCGTTTGGCTCGAATGTTTCACGCGCCGTATTTTATATTTTTTTAGGAAAGGTTAGGTTTTTATTACACCAAGGTCTGACCTCGTACAATATATAATAGGACTTTTTCACACAAACCCTGGGCTATTTTGAAAAAACCCTTGACTTTTTCAAAAAAGTCGGCGCGGAATTTCAACAAGGTTTGACCTTTTTTTCACGAAAAATGGGGCAAAACAAAGGGGAACTACCCGTATTCAGGCAGTTCCCCATATTTGTACTACAAAGATACAACATTTTTCGCCGAAATCCAAATTTGCATTAACAATGCTTAACAATGTTCCACACAGGACTACAGGTCTTTCCGCCTCATCTACCCCTGTGCAAACGTTCCTGATTTCAGGAAATTTACAATGCACACTTGACAACATTTATGTTGATTCGCCACCATCCGAGTCACTTTCAGACCGATATATGCTTGATTCTCATTTTTTTTTAGTAGTTTTGCAATATGATTCAAGACAGCAAAGCCTCAATACTTATCATCTATACCGGCGGTACTATCGGTATGATTGAAAATCCTGAGACTGGTGCCCTCGAAAACTTCGACTGGGAGCAGTTCCGTCAATATGTGCCCGAACTCAAGCGCTTCGACTATCAAATCGACGCCGTGATGTTCGAGCGCCCTATCGACTCGAGCGATATGGAACCTAAGTATTGGGTGAAAATCGTTGAGATGATCAGCGAAAACTACGACCGCTACGATGGTTTCGTAGTCCTGCATGGCACGGACACTATGGCCTTCACAGCTTCGGCCTTGAGCTTTATGCTCGAAAATATAGGTAAGCCGGTCATCATCACAGGTTCGCAATTGCCCATCGGACAGTTGCGCACAGATGGCAAGGAAAATCTCCTGACCTCAATCGAAATTGCAGCTGCTCGCAATCATGCTGGCGAGCCCATGGTACCCGAGGTGTGCATCTTCTTCGAAAATCAGTTGCTCCGCGGCAATCGTACCACCAAAATCAATGCCGAGGGATTCAATGCCTTTCGCTCGTACAACTATCCCGCACTGGCACACGCCGGCATCCATATCAAATACGAAAATCATCTGATCCGTCGACCCGATCCCAACCGCAGTTTTCAGCCACACTACCTGATGGACAACAGCCTGCTCATCTTGACCCTGTTCCCCGGCATGCGCCAGGAAATCATCGACACCATCTTGGATCAAGAGGACCTGAAAGCCGTAGTCCTCAAGACCTTCGGCTCGGGCAATGCGCCACAGAAGCCATGGTTCTTCAACCGTTTGAAAGAACTGGCCGAGCGCGGCGTCATCATCGTCAACACGACACAATGCTCTACGGGTACGGTGGAAATGCACCGCTACGAGACAGGGCTACAACTGCTCCAGGCTGGGGCTGTGAACGGCTACGACTCAACAATGGAGAGCACCGTCGCAAAACTGATGTTCCTGCTCGGACACGGCTACTCCAACCAAAAGATTCTGGAACTGATGAACACCGATATCGCCGGCGAAATCACAATCGAAGAAGACTTGTAGGCCAAGGGCTACTTACCCAACAACCCAAGTCCCTGCAAATCTCGAAATCGCACGAAGGACTTCACCCCCAAAAATACAGAGAGACACCTTATATACATGGGGCGTCTCTTTTTGATAAATGCTATCTATGAAATCATTCCACACGTTCATATTTCTGACACTCGCGCTATGCCTATCCTGCAGCAAAAGTGAACTGCAAGTAGGACGCAGCATGCAATATGCCACCTTGCTCCACCTGGATCAGGGCGAGGGATACGTACAGGCAGAGGTAGTGAATCCATGGAACGCTCAGGAGATTCTGGCACGCTACATCCTGGTACCAAAGGGCGCAGAATTGCCAGCAAATCTACCCCAGGGCACACTGCTCCGCACACCGCTCGAACGCACCGTATCCCTGTCTTCACCACACGCCGCACTGGCTATAGAACTCGGCGCCGGCGACAACATATGCGCCCTGGCCGACACCGCTTATATTATATCGCCCACGGTGCGCCAACTGTTGCAAACAGGAAATGTTCAGTCGGTGGGATCATCCATGCAACCCGACAAAGAAAGACTGACGGCCCTGCAAGCAGATGCTATCCTGGCTTCACCCTACGAAGGCGCCAATGTATCGGCCAACCTCCCCACGAGAACACCCGTAGTCCTGTGTGCCGACTATATGGAAACGTCTGCCCTAGGGCGTGCTGAATGGATGAAATTCTATGGCCTAGTATGGGGCAAGTCAGATGTGGCAGACTCGCTATTTGATGCCGTCGAAACGGAATACCAAACACTTCGTCAGAAAGCACAGCAAGCCACAAAACGCCCCCGTCTGATCTGCGACACGAAAGAGGGCGCATCTTGGCCAGTACCTGGCGGGAATAGTTACCTTGGACAACTTTTTGCAGACGCAGGTGCAGACTACATCTTCGCACACCGTCCCGAAAATGGCACAGCCTTTCTCGCCCTGGAAGAAGTCATCGCACAGGGTTTGCAAAGCGAAGTTTGGCTGATCAAATACGGCGCAACAACGCCCCTAACCTACGCCAAACTAAGCCAAGACTTTCCACAAAGCAAAGAGTTTCTGGCTTACAAAAATCAAAACATTTGGTGCTGCAATACGTTCCATACGGCCTACTACGACGAAGTCCCCTTTCATCCCGAAAGACTACTGCGCGACCTCATCTCACTATTGCACCCCGAACTCTTGCCTGGGCACGAGATGTTGTACTATTCGAAGATGACGGAATGAGCAGATATTGCCGCGCACTTACCCATCGCCGCACAGATCAAATGCTCCGACTAGAAATTCTATTCCCGTAACCACGACAACAAGTATTTTACGCCCAAGGCCTATTCTTTTCACCAATGAAATATATCCCCTACATCCTACTCCCACTACTCATACTGCTCAACCTATTCTGGGGCAGCACGGACTTACCTTGGACAGAAATATGGCAAGCCTTGTGCGGCAATGCTCCTGCAGACAGCGCAGCACAATACATCGTGTGCGAATTGCGCGTGCCGATGATCATCACAGCACTGCTGGCAGGGGGAGCCTTAGGCATCGTGGGCCTGTTGATGCAGACCTTGTTCAACAATCCCCTGGCCGACCCCTCGATCCTCGGTGTCAATGCCGGCGCAAGCCTTGGTGTAGGCGTGGCGACCCTTTGCCTTGGAGGCGTTGGGATAGGCAGCGCATGGTCAGTCAGTGGCTTCAGCATCACGATAGCAGCCGCATTTATCGGCGCACTTATTGTTATAGCCTTGCTCCTTGGTTGCGCGTTGCTGCTACGTAGCAATATGATGCTTTTGGTAGCGGGCGTAATGATTAGCTATGCTATTGGTGCCATCGTCACCCTGCTCAGTTATTTCGCCAGCGCCGACGGATTGCGACAATACGTATCCTGGGGGATGGGCGACTTCACCAGCGTCAGCACAGATGCTCTGCCGTGGTTTGCGATTCTGATATTAATCGGCCTGGGGCTATCCTTCCTTTTCATCAAACCCCTCAACGCGCTACTTCTGGGCGAACAATATGCACAAAACCTTGGTGTCCGCATCCACCGCCTACGCTGGGGCATACTCCTGCTGGTCGGTCTGCTCACAGCCGTTTGCACAGCGCTCTGTGGACCGATAGGCTTTATCGGCCTAGCCGTGCCACACATCGCACGTCTGACACTGCGCACAGCTAATCACCGCACGCTCATCCCGACGACCATCCTGTGGGGTGCCAGCGCCGCCCTGTTGTGCAATGCTTTGACCTTGATCGTAGGAAACGGCATCCGCTTGCCCATAAACGCCATCACGCCACTATTAGGTGTACCCGTGGCGATATATATATTGATAAAGGGAAGACGACATTAAACCTATATTATTTTTTATAAGACTTTTCACAAAAATAAGTAGAATAAATACCAACTCTTCACTACCTTTTCGCTAAATTTGCAAGATAACAGTAAAACAAAGCATTGATATGAATAGCATACAAAACTTTTCGGCCCTGGTGGACCACTTGAAAGCGAATGAAAAGAAACTGCGCATCGCAGTAGTGTGTGGATCGGATGAAAGCACCTTGACTGCCGTAGAACGTGCGCTGAGCGAGGGCTTCGCAGAAGTGATCTTCTCGGGACATACCGAACGAATTCAACAACGCGAGTCGTTGGCGCAATATGCCGACCTGATCACCTATGTCGTACCTACTGGCGAGACTGACGCAGATGCGGCAAAGGATGCCGTACAGTTGGTGCGCAATGGCGAAGCAGATATCTTGATGAAAGGGTTGGTAAATACAGACGTATTGCTCCGCGCCGTGCTCAATAAGGAAGAGGGGCTGTTGCCTCGCGGCAAGGTATTGACACACGTCACCCTGGCACAGTTGCCTCAATTGGATCACTTGTTGTTCTTTACCGACGTAGCAGTGATGCCTTATCCTACCCAAGAACAACGCGCAGCACAGATTGAATACACTACAAACTTGTGCCACGCAATGGGTATCGAATGTCCTAAGATTTCGCTGATCCACTGTTCGGAGAAAGTGAGTGACAAATTCCCCCACACCGTAGGTTATGCAGAATTGAAGGAACGTGCGGCAGCCGGCGAATGGGGCAAGTGTATCGTAGACGGTCCATTGGACGTACGCACTTCGCTCGACGCTGAAACACTGCACACCAAGGGTATCGTCTCTCCTCTCGAAGGTAAGGCAGATGTATTGGTATTCCCCGATATCGAGGCAGGAAATGCATTCTACAAGACCATCACTCTGCTCTGTGGCGGCGACGTAGCAGGCATGCTCTGCGGCACAGTTTGCCCCGTAGTATTGCCTTCACGCGGTGATAGCGCCAGCGACAAATTCTACAGTTTGGCATTCGCAGCTATTGGTTGCGGTGTGTAACAAAACTTGTCCTAAAAAATATATCCATATATTATGTCAGCAAAGATTCTTGTCATCAATCCAGGTTCGACCTCTACAAAGATCGCCGTTTACGAAAGCGAAAAACCAGTGATGGTGCGCAATATTCCCCACTCTACTGAGGAATTAAAGCAGTTCGCCAAGATCACAGATCAACTGGGCTTTCGCCGAGACCTTGTGATTGAGGAATTGGAGAAGTTGAACATCCCATTTCAATTTGACATCATCATCGGCCGCGGCGGATTGTCAAAACCCGTCAAGGGCGGCGTGTATCGTGTAAACAAGCAAATGTGCGACGACACCTATCACGCCATCCGTACTCATGCCTGCAATTTGGGTTGCAGTATCGCCTACGAACTGGCCAACCGAATCCCAAATTGTACACCAATGATCGCCGATCCGGGTATGGTGGACGAGTTGGCAGATGTAGCACGCATCACTGGTTCGCCTCTGATGCCACGCATTCCGATTTGGCATGCGTTGAACCAAAGAGCTATCGCTCGTCGTTTCGCCAAGGAGCAAGGCAAGAAGTACGAAGAACTGAACCTGATTGTTTGCCACATGGGCGGCGGTATCTCGATTGCTGCACACGAGCAAGGATGGGCTGTGGATGCCAATAACGCCTTGGACGGCGAAGGTCCTTTCTCGCCCGAGCGTTCGGGTACACTGCCTGCAGCAGACTTGATCCACTTGTGCTATAGCGGCAAGTACACCAAAGAGGAACTGCTGAAGCGCATCGCAGGTCAAGCGGGCCTCGTGGCACACCTGGGCACGACGAACGTGAAGGAGATGATTGAGCAAATCCAGCAAGGCGACAAAAAAGTAGAGTTGCTGATCAATGCGATGATCTACCAGGTGGCAAAATCTATCGCTGCACAAGGCGCAGTACTCCGCGGCAAAGTGGACGCGATCCTAATCACCGGTGGCATTGCCTACTCAGAATATATCATGTCGCGCTTGAAGGAGCGCATCCAATACCTGGCGCCAATATACATCTATCCCGGCGAGGATGAAATGGAGGCTTTGGCGCTGAATGCACTCGGCGTGTGGCGCGGAGAGTTGAAGATGCAGGAGTATAAGTAAGGGTTAAGGGATTTAGGATATAGGTCAAAGGACAAGAGACAAGAGTCAAGGGACTTAGAATATAAGTCAAGGGACAAGAGTCAAGAGACAAGAGTCAAGAGACAAGAGACAAGAGACAAGAGTCAAGGGACTTAGAATATAAGTCAAGAGACTACGATTTAGAGCTTGACAAAATTTGACATTTGACCAACGACACAATTAGTCCAATACCCTAACAATTCGACTATACCACGACAAATAGGGGAACGCCGAGCGAAGATCATCGAGGATGCACGCGACACTTACAATGTGGCGATTCAAACGGCAGCCGAAGCCAAGGCGCAGGCACGCATGGAGTATCTGCTTGGGATGAGCGAGGGTTAGTCGGTGGACTTGGTCACTGACTGACTAAGATAAATTCCTAAAGTGGTCAAATTTGACCACTTTAGTTAAACCTTTTAATATATTGATGCTATGATCGAAATTATTTTCACTATTTTGGTTTTGTTGTGTATAGGTCTTTTTGTGGTGGTCATTGGTACTTGGATTCACAAAATGATTACCAATAAGGAATTTCGTGAGGCAAATTTTGAGAGTGCAAGAAAAGCGAAGCGTGAGCGGGAACAGAAGAAGCGACCATACTTCTCGGATAGGCAATATAGCAGATACCTTCGCACGGGGAATCGTCATCACTTGGTGTACGATTATGACGATGAAGAAGACGATCGCGATTAAAATATTAGTCTTTTTGCAATAATACAGAACGTGTTACTTTTGGGACATAAACCATTAGTAACACGTTTTCTTTTATGGCTGATATTAAGACCGTGCAGCTGCTCGTCAACTCAGAGCAGGTACAAAACAAACTGAAAGAGATCACAAGGCACTTTGTATGACGTACAAGGCGCCTTGCTCTTTTTATTATAGTTCAAAATGTACGGGGATATCACTACTACGAAACGCCTGTTTTTGTCAAAATTTTTCGCATTTTTTGAGGGCGAGAATCGCTTAAAATTGACCGAGTGCACCTTTGGTCGCAAATACGGCACTCTCGAGAGGTCTAATTTCAAGGATTCCGGTGCAAAAAGTGAAAAAGTCTAGGTTTTTTTCATGTAATTCTGGAAAAACTGGGGTAGATTTGCTATTTGGGGAGATAATAAAAAACAGAAAAAGTCCAGGGTTTGTGCAAAAAAGGTTAGACCTTTTTTAAAAAACATTAGACCTTTTTTCAACAACGTCTTACTTTTTTCAAGAAAGGTCTAAGCGCATTGAAAAAGTGTCTTCTATTTCATCAACTACGTTTGTCAAAATTTTTCGCATTTTTTGAAGCGGGGAATTAAGGTTAATTTCGCCACCAACGATACGGCTATTTCATCATCAAAAAACAAAAAGGCGACACCCCAATCGGTGGGATGTCGCCATATTAGTGAGTTGTCTCGCTCGGGAGACTTGACTACGGATTAGTCAGCCAACTTAGCCTTGATAAATTCGCGGTTCAAGCGAGCAATATTAGCGATGCTTTCGTTCTTAGGACATACAGCTTCGCAAGCACGAGTGTTGGTACAGTTACCGAAACCGAGCTCGTCCATCTTAGCCACCATAGCCTTAGCACGCTTAGCTGCTTCGGGGCGACCTTGTGGGAGGAGTGCGAATTGAGATACCTTAGAACTTACATAAAGCATTGCAGAACCGTTCTTACATGCTGCAACGCAAGCACCACAACCGATACATGTAGCGCAGTCCATAGCTTCGTCAGCATCTTGCTTAGGAATGAGGATAGCATTAGCATCTTGTGGTTGACCAGTACGTACTGTAACGTAACCACCAGCTGCTTGGATCTTGTCGAAAGCAGAGCGGTCTACCATACAGTCCTTGATCACAGGGAATGCAGCAGAGCGCCATGGTTCAACAGTGATCACGTCGCCGTCGTTGAAACGACGCATGTACAATTGGCAAGTAGTAGCACCAGTTGCAGTCTTACCGTGAGGTGTACCATTGATATACAATGAACACATACCGCAGATACCTTCGCGGCAGTCGTGGTCGAATACGAATGGTTCTTTACCATCGTTGATCAACTCCTCGTTGAGGATGTCGAGCATTTCAAGGAAGGAAGTATCATCGGGGATGTTCTTCATCTCACGTTGCTCAAAGTGACCCTTATCCTTAGGACCATTCTGCTTCCAGTATTTAATTGTAAAGCTTATATTTTTAGCCATTTTGATTCAAATTTTGGAGTTGACAATTAGTTCTTATAGTTACGAGTCTGAACCTTGATTGCTTCGTATTCAAGTGGTTCTTTGTGGAGAACAGGAGCCTTGTCGTCGCTACCTTGGTATTCCCAGCAACCTACGTAGAAGTAGTTTTCGTCGTCGCGCTTAGCTTCGCCTTCTTCTGTTTGGTATTCTTCACGGAAGTGACCACCGCAAGATTCGTTACGAGTAAGAGCGTCGTTGGCTACCAATTCGCCCATGAGGATGAAGTCTTCCAAACGGATAGCCTTTTCAAGCTCTACGTTTACACCTTCAGCAGCACCTGGGATGGAGAGGTTGCTATAGAATTCCTTGCGTACTTCTTTGAGCTTAGCAAGACCTTCCTTCAAACCTTCTGCATTACGGCCCATACCTACGTAGTCCCACATGATACGACCCAATTCCTTGTGGATAGAGTCTACAGAACGCTTACCCTTGATGTTGAAGAGCTTTTCGATACGATCGCGAACAGCCTTTTCAGTTTCAACGAATTCAGGGAGATCTACTGAGAAGCGTGGTACTGTGATTTGGTCGCTCAAGTAGTTTTGGATAGTGTAAGGAAGAACGAAGTAACCGTCAGCAAGACCTTGCATCAAAGCAGATGCACCGAGGCGGTTAGCACCGTGGTCTGAGAAGTTACATTCACCGATTGCGAAGAGACCCTTAACAGTAGTTTGGAGTTCATAGTCTACCCAGATACCACCCATTGTGTAGTGTACAGCAGGATAGATCATCATAGGAGTTTCGTATGGACTTTCGTCAGTGATTTCTTCGTACATATCGAAGAGGTTACCATAGCGTGCTTCGATTTCCTTGCGGCCGAAGTCCTTGATAGCTTGTGAGAAGTCGAGGAATACTGCGAGACCTGTGTTGTTCACACCGAAGCCCTTGTCGCAACGTTCCTTAGCAGCACGAGATGCTACGTCGCGAGGAACGAGGTTACCGAATGCTGGATAACGGCGTTCGAGATAGTAGTCGCGGTCTTCTTCGGGGATATCCTTACCTTGGATTTCGCCAGCTTGGAGACGCTTAGCATCTTCCAATTTCTTGGGCACCCAGATACGTCCGTCGTTACGGAGAGATTCTGACATCAAAGTCAACTTAGATTGCTTGTCGCCGTGTACTGGGATACAAGTTGGGTGGATTTGTACGTATGAGGGGTTAGCGAAGAATGCGCCCTTGCGGTAGCAAGCCATCGCTGCAGAGCAGTTACAACCCATAGCGTTGGTTGAAAGGAAGTATGCGTTACCATAACCACCTGTACCGATAACTACTGCGTGAGCAGCAAAGCGTTCGATAGAACCTGTTACGAGGTTGCGAGCGATGATACCGCGAGCACGACCGTCGATTACTACGAGATCCAACATTTCGTAACGAGTGTACAATTCTACAGTACCTGCGTTAACTTGGCACATCAATGCAGAGTATGCACCGAGGAGCAATTGTTGACCTGTTTGTCCCTTAGCATAGAAAGTACGGCTTACTTGAGCACCACCGAAAGAACGGTTTGCCAACATACCACCGTATTCGCGAGCGAAAGGTACACCTTGAGCTACACATTGGTCGATGATGCTAGCACTTACTTCAGCCAAACGATAAACGTTAGCTTCACGAGCACGGTAGTCACCACCCTTCACTGTATCGTAGAAGAGACGGTATACAGAGTCACCATCGTTTTGGTAGTTCTTTGCAGCGTTGATACCACCTTGTGCTGCGATAGAGTGAGCACGACGTGGACTATCCTGGATGCAGAAGTTCTTTACTTTGAAACCCATTTCACCGAGTGAAGCAGCAGCACTTGCACCAGCAAGACCTGTACCTACTACGATTACGTCGAGTTTACGCTTATTCTTGGGGTTAACTAATTTCTGATGTGCTTTATAGTTGCTCCACTTTTCAGCCACCGGTCCGGCGGGAATTTTAGATTCTAATGTTGCCATAAGATTGTGTTTTAAAAAATTCTAAAGAAGTGTATTAGCAGCAACCAGTGCAACAAGCACCACCACAAGCTGCGAAATAAATAGCTACGACTACGAACATCAACATAAGGATAGTCACGTAGACATTACCGATCACTTTCCAACGGTTGAACCAAATCTTGCCGTTGAGACCCACTGTTTGAAGTGCACTCCAGAAACCGTGTGTGAGGTGGAACCAAAGAGCTACGAACCAAACGATGTAGAGCGCAGTGTAAACTGGATTAGAGAAAGTCTCGCCGATCCAGTGATAACCATCTGCTGCGAGGTGATGAGCCTGACCTGTAGCACCGATGAGTTCTTGGAACATCATATTGTACCAGAAGTTCCACAAGTGGAGCAAAAGGCCCAATACTACGATAATACCGAGAACGAACATGTTTTGAGATGCCCATTCTACTTTGCTTGGACGATCGGTTACAGCGTAGCGGCTAGCACCACGAGCGCGACGGTTTTGCAATGTCAAGATGAATGCATACACAAAGTGCAAAACGACTAATGCGCCAAGACCTGCAGTAGCTACTACAGCATACCAGTTAGCACCTAGCATTTCACAAATGGTGTTGTAAGCTTCTTCTGAAAACAACGCCACGAGGTTCATGCAACCATGGAAAGTGAGAAACAAGATGAGTGCGATGCCCGTAACAGACATGATCACTTTCCGTCCGATGGAGGATTGAGTTAACCACATAAATGTTTAAGAATTTAGTTGATATTAAAAATGATTTAAGTTTTTCATAGATATCCCATAAATAGGGAACATTCCACCTTGCAAAAGTAATACATTCCTTTTTTGTGACAAAATTATTTATTTAAGAAACGATAGCATTTTTTAGGTTTTTCAGCATTGTTTTGCTCTTTTTGAACAAACCAAGACCTTTTTTTCACGAGACGTCGCGAAATTTAAAAAAGGTAAGACTTTTTTTTGAAAAAGATTAAACCTTTTTTCAAGGGGGGATACAGCAGTTCCGAAAGAAGTCTTTTTCGTCCACCATTACCCTCTGTCTCCGTCTCTGTTTTCACACAAAATATGTCGCCACCCCTGAATTGGGATGACGACATATTATATTTATTGTCTCAAATTTGAATCTGCGCAATTACTGCCTATATATTTTCACGATTTGCATATCGAATGTGAGCATGGAATAGGATGGTACAGCCGTAGAAGCAGTGCTACCGTAGCCCAGCTGGTGAGGTATGTAAACGAGCCAGCGTTCGCCCTCGCCTATGTGCATCGCTGCAGTAGTAAAACCTTCGACTGTATTACTCACAGCCAACTTTGACGGGCTGCAGAAGTCGGGATGAAACACCGAAGATTCATTGGGGACTGGCCCGGAGAAGTCTGCGATACGACCTTTGGGATAAGATGTAGAAGGTTGTAGGCGCAGCATGTAGTTGACACCGATACTATCTGTATAGAAGGCAGGGGCGCTCTTGGCTTCACCGCTGACTTTTTTCATACAAATGGAATCGATAGCCTTGCCGTTGACACGTTCATCCTGAGCGTATGTGCGATACACACGCCATGGGCAATGTGCTTCCCAATCGTCGCCATATTTCTGGCGAGCCTGGGCGATCGAATCCTTTGCGTCTTCTAATTGCTTAATGAAGGCATATTCGTTCTTCTTCTGCCAATCTACGTATTCCTCCTCGTCGCCCACATTGTCTGCACACGATACAAAGGCACACATTATTAATAGAAGGAGGGACATCCATCCGAATTGCAATTTCATGCTCTTATATTATTATATAGGTGTAATGCTTAGATTTTCTTGAGCAGTGAGGTCAAGTTCACTTGGTCTTCGATCAAACCGCGGAGGTCGCTGATCTTGACACGTTGTTGCTCCATAGTGTCACGATTTCTCAATGTCACGCAGTCGTCCTTGAGGGTGTCGTGGTCGATAGTAATACAGAATGGAGTACCTACGGCGTCCTGACGACGGTAGCGCTTACCGATTGAATCCTTTTCGTCGTATTTGCAGTTGAAGTGGAACTTCAAGTCGTCCATGATTTCGCGAGCCTTTTCGGGGAGTCCGTCCTTCTTTACCAAAGGCATTACCGCCAACTTAGTAGGCGCAAGGGCGGCAGGCAAGCGAAGTACTACGCGAGTTTCGCCGTTTTCCAAAGTTTCTTCTTCATAACTATGGCACATCACGCTCAGGAACATACGGTCCACACCTATACTTGTTTCGATCACGTATGGAGTGTAGCGTTCGTTGGTTTCAGGGTCGAAATATTCGATCTTACGGCCAGAGTATTGTGCGTGTTGCGAAAGGTCAAAGTTGGTACGGCTGTGGATACCTTCGACTTCTTTGAAACCAAAAGGCATACGGAATTCGATATCACAAGCAGCATTTGCATAGTGCGCCAACTTTTCGTGATCGTGGTAGCGGTAGTTTTCTGCACCGAAACCAAGGGCTTGGTGCCATGCCATACGGGTGTCTTTCCACTGGTTGAACCACTCGAGTTCGGTGCCGGGCTTCACGAAGAATTGCATTTCCATTTGTTCGAATTCGCGCATACGGAAGATGAACTGACGTGCTACGATTTCGTTACGGAACGCCTTACCGATTTGTGCAATACCGAAGGGCAACTTCATACGTCCTGTCTTTTGCACATTCAGGTAGTTTACGAAGATACCTTGCGCCGTTTCGGGACGAAGATAAATAGTAGACGCGCCTTCTGCAGTAGAGCCGACTTCAGTCTTAAACATCAAGTTGAACTGACGTACGTCTGTCCAGTTTCTTGTACCAGAGATAGGGCAAACGATCTCTTCGTCGAGGATGATTTGCTTCAACTCTTCCAAGTTCATATCATTCATCGCTACAGCGAAACGTTCGTGGAGGGCATTTTTCTTTTGCAAAAGTTCCAATACGCGAGGACTTGTAGCAAGATATTGTGCTTCGTCGAAAGATTCACCAAAGCGCTTGCGTGCCTTAGCAACTTCTTTTTCTACCTTTTCGTCGTACTTTGCAATTTGGTCTTCGATCAAAACGTCAGCACGGTAACGCTTCTTTGAATCACGGTTGTCGATGAGGGGATCATTGAACGCATCAACGTGACCACTCGCCTTCCAAACCGTAGGGTGCATAAAGATAGCGCTATCAATACCCACGATATTTTCGTGAAGCAACACCATAGATTGCCACCAGTATTGCTTGATGTTATTTTTCAATTCTACACCATTTTGACCATAGTCATACACCGCACCAAGTCCATCATAGATATCACTTGATGGGAATACGAAACCATACTCTTTGCAGTGCGAAACAATTTTCTTAAATACGTCTTCTTGAGCCATAAGTTATTTATTATATATTATTATATACGTTATATATTGAGCGGGTGATGTAAATGCTTTAATAAGCCTACCAAACACCTATCTCAAGGTTTTACTTTTTCTCACCAAAAAACTTTCTACAAGACTTAGAATCTCTGCCACCATAGCCATAACCATAGCCATAGCCATAATGGAGTTTTGATTTCACATCAGCATCATTAATCACGACAGACAGGTTTTTCAGACGCTGAGATTTGTGCATACGCTCCAAGTCTTTCAAGAAAGCCTTATCCTGAACGCCTACTCTCACCACAAACAGCAACATTTCTGCTATACGAGACAGAACCTCTGCATCTGCAACGGAGAATGCTGGCGTAGCGTCGAAGATGATATAATCATAGCGTTTCTTAGCTTCATCCACCAAGGCCTCCAAGCGATCAGACATCAGCAACTCTGTTGGGTTAGGTGGAACGGCACCTGCTGGTAAGAAATCTACATTTTCCACCAAAGCATTGGAGATAATATAAGGCGTAAGGTCAAGCGAGCCTCCTTCATCAGCTAAATAGTTCGTCAGACCTTCATCACCGCCATAATACTTAGTCAGCGTACCCTTACGGATATCTGCGTCAACAAGGAGCACTCTTTTACCAGCCATTGCTTGGGTCACGGCAAAGTTACGTGTCACAAAACTTTTACCTTGCCCTGGTGTACTCGAAGTACACACCATCACCTTTGCAGCAGGCTTAGTAAATTTGACACCATACCTCATCACTCGGAATGCTTCAACAATAGACGCATTACCTTCGCACGTCGAAATAAGGCTTCCGCGGGCACCTTCTTTCCAGTGTGGCAATTCACCGACGACAGGGATCGTTGTCAGGTCCTCGACATCTCTGCGACCACTAATAGTCACATCCATTTGACGGCGCAACCAAATGCATCCTGCAGGTATTATTAATCCCAAAAGTAAACTGACAAGGAGGATCATGTTTCGACGTGGCGACACTGGAGTAGTATTTCCCATGGGATATTCCACCATTCGTACGTTTGCCTCGTTGATGGCTAATTGCAATGCTACTTCTTCTCGCTTATTCAACAGATAATTGTAGAGCGCAGATTTCAAAGCTTGTTGTCGTTCGATATTTACGGCTTCCTTTTCGGTTTCTGGCACTGTGCCAATCTTTGCTTCAAACTTCGCCTCGTAGGCTCGCGCTTGTTGCACCTGCAATTCGAGCGAACTAATATGACTATTGACAGACGAAACGATACTCTCTCTGAGCGCATTCAGTTGGTAATCGATATTTATAATAGCCTCTGCCGATTCCGAAGTATTTTGCAGCAACCGATGTCTTTCCGTCATCAATTTATTATATTCTGCCACAAGTGGTCCGTAGCTTGCTCCCGCAATATTAAGTGCAGGGATCAAATCCCCGTTATTGCTTTTATCCAGCAAGTGGTCTTTCAGCAATTTTGCAACGGAAAGCTCCGTCTCTGCTTCGATAGCTTTAGTTCTTGCAGCGGCATTTTCTGAGGCGAACAATTGTGCATCTCTTTCGAAATCGATCAATTTGTTTTTTATCTTAAACTCTGCCAGTTTATTTTCGATTTCATTCAATTCGCCCCCTATCAGCGCAACACGCTCGTCGACAAATTTCGACGTACTTTCTGCCACTCGGTTTTTATTCTCAACGACATCATTTTTGTAGGCTTTGTACACCTCATTCAGCACATCTTCTGCACGCTGTTCGTTGTTATCACTACACGCCAGTACGATCAGCGTACTTTCTTTGCTATATTCTGTTGCCGAAAGTTTGGCACGGAATGTCGCCGCAGCATTTTTCTTGGAAACTCTGGTTACAGAAATTTCGCCATCATTTGGAAATCTCTTCGCCTTGTTGGTATTTTTGAGCGTCAATTTACCGACTGGCGTATGAGTCAACTTACCAACCTCTGCTATTACACTGCCATTCAATTCTGCATTATTTTGTGTAAAATCATAGAGCTCATAAAAGCCATCCCCTGCAGGTTTAATTTTGAACGATACGGATTCTTTGCCCTTCAACACACCTTGGAAAACCACTTCCACAGGGCGTTCCTTATACAGCGTGACATCATGCAGACCACTTTTCATTTTGTAGTCCACATCCAGTCGCAGACTATCTACGACATTTTCCATCAAGCGCAGCGAAGTCAAGATAAACATTTCGTTCTCCAGGTTATCGCCAACACTGATACCATTCAGCTCCATCAGCGAAGTCATATTACTGCGCACACGTCGCGAACCGCCCCCCATAGCAGATCCTGCCGACTCTGCATCCTCTATCAGCATCACGGCTTGACGTTGATATACTCTGGGTTGACTTTCATAGTAAAAATAACCTGCTGCCAAGCATGCTACAACAGACAAAAGGAACCAATACCACTTACGCAAAAAGATTTCCTTACAAAAAACAAAGATTTTTGCAAGATCCATTTCGTTTTCTTGTTCTATTGGTGCAATAGGATGATTTTCCATTCTTTATTTGATTATTGCGGCACGAAGGGGGACAGCACTCCGTTATCGCGCGCACATGTATTATTATAATTCCGCGCAAAGTTAAGCAAAAAAAACCACTCCGCCAAAAACACACCCCATATTGGATGCTTTCAAAACCCTTTTTTCCTGAAAAACACGAAGCGCACCCCAAACACCAGTTTTAGACGGCTTTAAAAAAACCAAGACCTTTTTTAAATTTCCTTAGACTTTTTTTCAACGAGACGTCGCGAAATTTTCACAAGGTCTTACTTTTTTTTCAGACAGTCAATATGGGCTGTTTTTTACCAAGGGAAGCGAGGCAAAAAGTCTGCTTCTACACACATTATTGCTATCGAATCAAAGAAAAAGCGGCTTTCGCTTTCGTTTTCACCTGCCTTTCATTAAATTTGTCGCTTAAATGATTATCATAGCCCTATGATGGAGTGGAAAAGATTGATTTCAGACAAACGCTTGGGTAAGGAAGACAGCTCGACCCAAAGCCCTGAGCGACGCACGGAGTTTCAACGCGATTTCGACCGCTTGATATTTTCCGCGCCGTTCAGACGTATGCAAAACAAGACGCAGGTATTTCCCTTGCCGGGTAGTATCTTTGTGCACAATCGCTTGACGCATAGCCTCGAGGTGAGCAGTGTGGGCAGATCTTTGGGCACAGACGTGGCACGCGAACTCACCGCCCGCCACCCCGAACTGGCATCGGCAGGACTACAGGACATGGGCGCCATCGTATCTGCCGCTTGCCTGGCACACGATATGGGCAATCCGCCATTTGGTCATAGCGGCGAGCGCGCCATCCGCACCTTCTTCTCGGAAGGCAAGGGCAAGATGCTGGCTGAGTACATGGGCGAGAATGGCGACAAACTGAGCGAGAAAGAGTGGGCCGACCTGACCCGATTTGATGGTAATGCCAACACCTTCCGCCTGCTGACGCATCAATTTGGTGGCAGACGCCGCGGCGGATTCGTGATGACTTATTCCACACTTGCTTCAATAGTAAAATACCCCTACGAGTCCTTGCTCGCCGGCAAAAAGGCGAAGTTCGGATTCTTTGCCAGCGAGACAGAAGACTACCGCAAAATCGCCGATGAACTGGGCATCCCTTATACTTTCGAAGATGGAGCGTTGCGCGCGGTGAAACATCCGTTCGTCTA
Organism: Alloprevotella sp.; assembly: GCA_045630125.1. Taxonomy (GTDB): domain Bacteria; phylum Bacteroidota; class Bacteroidia; order Bacteroidales; family Bacteroidaceae; genus Alloprevotella. The sequence continues at coordinate 154,015 of JAZQSL010000046.1, forward strand.
CTTGGTCGAAGCTGCCGACGACATCTGCTACGAGATCATGGATATCGAGGATGCTTTCAAGTTGCGCCTACTCTCAAACGAAGAAACGCAGACCTTGTTGCTCAATTTCTTTGACGAAGAAACACAACTGGACTTACTCAAGAATTACCCCGAAGGCACGGACAACGGCGACCGCATCGCGTATCTGCGTTCGTGCGTCATCAATTCGCTGGAGAACGCCTGCGTGGATATCTTTATGACTCACGAGACCGAAATCCTGGCGGGCACATTCCAGGGGTCACTCATTTCGCATCTACCCGAACACTTGAAGACTGCCTATAAGACCTGCGAGCAAGTAGCCAAGAGCCGCATCTATTCATCCAAGGAAGTGACGGATATCGACCTGGCCGGCTACCACATCATCTACACCTTGCTCGAACTGATGACCGATGCCGTGCTCGAACCCCAGAAGGCGTACAGCCAATTGCTACTCGGACAGGTCTCTTCGCAATACCAACTGCACGCGCCCCGTTTGGCTGATCGCATCATGGCTGTGCTCGACTACATTTCGGGTATGACGGACGTCTATGCGCTTGACCTTTATCGCAAGATCAACGGACACTCTCTGCCCAGCATTTGATACTGAGCGAAGCATGAGAGACATCCGATGCAACAAAACAATATTTCGGCAAAAAGGCCGTTGATTGATACACGACACACCACGTCTAATACCCAAAACACCACACCGCCTTGTCTTATTCCCACATATTGAAATACACTGGTCTGCTGGGGAGCGTACAGTTTCTCAACATTCTCATCTCAATCGTACGCAACAAAGCTGCTGCCGTACTGATTGGTCCTGTGGGTATGGGTTTGGCGGATTTGTATTTTAGGACAATCGACCTGCTCGGCAACTCGACGAATTTTGGTCTTGGATTTAGTGCCGTACGCCGCTTGTCGCCGCTCTGCGAACAAGGCAATTTGCGCGCACTCAAACTACAGTCCCAAACCATCCGTACCATGATTTTCTGGGCTGCTCTGTTAGGCGCAATTGTCACGATCGTCCTCTCCCCCGCTCTGAGTTTGTGGCTTTTTCACGACACCTCGCACGCCCTATCCATTTGCGCCTTGGCCCCAGCAGTAGCCTTCGGCACACTGACAAGCGGCGAAGTAGCAATACTACGAGGCACCAGTCGCCTGAAAGCTATTGCGTCGACCTCGGCCCTTGTCGCCGGATGCACCTTGCTTTTTGCTCTGGTCATTTACAGCATCTGGGGCATCAGTGGCGTTATCCCCGTATTATTACTCACCACCCTCGCCACTTTTTTACTACATCTGCGCGTTTCCACCCGCCAGTTTCCCTACCGCATCAGCCCATTCCGTTTCCGCGTCCTTAGATCGGGTCGTCCCCTCATCCAATTAGGGGCAGCCTATGTCGGCGCAGGCATTTTGGGGTCTGGCACCGAGATGCTGATTCGTGCCACTGTGGTCAATTCGGAGAACGGCCTCTATGCCGCAGGGCTTTATGCCGCAGGGCTGACCCTGACGGTGAGCTATGCACGCATGATATTTGTGGCTATGGATGCCGACTATTTCCCACGCCTGTCTGCTGCGGCACAAGATATATCACGACAAAATCTTACGGTGAATAGCCAAATCCACGTGCTGTCTCTGCTGATGGCACCTTTCCTTATCATTTTGGCGATCAGCCTACCGCTTGTGGTACGCTTGCTCTATAGTGCAGAATATTTGCCAGTGATGCCGATGGTGTGGGCGGCGCTGCCTTTCATGTACTTCAAATCTATCTACTCGCCCATAGCCTATCTGTCGCTGGCACACGGCGATTCGCGCGTTTATTTCGTGATGGAATTGCTCTACGATGTTATCTTCGCTCTAGCCGTGGTCGCGGGCTACTGGTACTACGGACTCTTGGGTGCAGGCATAGGTTTGTCGCTGGCCAACCTTGCCGACTTGTTGCTACTCTCCCTATTCTACCGCAAAAAATACCAGTTCCGCTTCACCCGACAAGGCGCTTTGCTTTTCCTCCCACAAGGCATTTTGCTACTGGGCGTACTGTGCTGCATGCTGCTCGAATCTGCATGGTTGCGCTATGGTATCAGCGGCACACTCTGCAGCGTCTCGGTGCTCTTTAGTTTCATTCAATTAAAAAAACTGTGGCGATCCCGTCCCACAGCCTAAACCTCGCTCAATATGAATCCGCGTTTCACCATACTGACCGCCGTATACAATGCCAAGACCTACGTGGCCGAGTGCATCGAGTCTGTCTTGTCGCAAACCTGCGGCGAGTGGCAAATGATATGTATCGATGATTGTTCGACGGACGAGTCGATGCAGATACTACACCAATATGCCGCACGCGACAGCCGTATCCAGGTGATGCAGACCAAGGCGAACAGTGGACAAGCCGTAGCGCGCAACGTCGGGCTTCAGGTGGCACAGGGCGAATTCACCTTGATGCTCGATGCCGACGATATGTTGTCGCCCGATGCATTGGAATCTGCTTGGCAAGCTCACTTGCGACACCCCGAGGCCGACACCTTTTTGTTTCGCTTGGAGCGCTTTGATGACACGGGATGGCGAGAAACCGAACAGCCAGTAAGCACCCAGGTCACGCTGAGTGGTCGCGATGCTTGTCTGCAAGCTATCAACTGGCGCATACATGGCTATTTTGCCATTCGCACAGACCTGCACCAGCGCCTGCCTTACGACGAGAGTCTGCGCATTTATGGCGACGACGTCACCTCTCGCATGCACCTGTTTCATAGTCGCGCCGTAGGATTTTGCAGTGGTAAGTATTTGTATCGCCAGCACAGCGCATCGTGCACACACCACTTCAGCGTGCGCCGCATAGACTTCGTACGCGCCAACTCGTTGCTGAGACGATTGCTGGAGGAACGCCATGCCGACGGCGACTTGCTGCGCTGCTGCGAGGAGCACGCCTGGCGCATATTCGTGGGCATCTTCCGCGAAATGATCGTGACGGCGTCGACCCTCACTCCCACCGAGCACCAACAATGCGAACGCTTTCTGACAGAGCACCTTGCGCTGATGCGCCCTTCGCGCTTGCCGTGGTCACTGCGTCTGCATCCGTCGTTCCTATTCCTGCGCCCCTACAAATTGTTCAAGTGCTATCAGCTCAGCCTTTTAAGACTGAGAGCCCTTATCAAGGGGAAAAAGAAGAATTGATACCACCTTTTGCTATCCCGATATAGCAAAATGCCACGATATTTGTTAAAAAACATCACAAACGACATTATTTTCATACCCAACACTTGCAAAATGCGAGAAAACATCTACTTTTGCATTGTGTTTTTCATAGTATTAGATTTAAGGTTAACAAGGTTGGGATACAGCGGTATCCCTTTTTTTATGCCCAAAAGTTTGGAGGCAAGCCATCTCTCCGGGCAAAAACACCCAGAATGCTGCTTAAATTTTATTGCGGGACACTGAATCCAGAACAAAGGCAATGATCAAGCACACGATGTTCCACAGCACTGGTTTTTAGGATTATTTAGGAATCTTTAAGCATTTTGCAGACTTCTCCTTTGGAAAAATCACACAAGAATAAGGCAAAATTTCACAAACCGTTCTTTCGTTTCAAAAAAGTCTAAGAAAATTTCAACAAGGTCTAACCTTTTTTAAACTAGCCGTCGCAAAATTTCACCTAAAAATCAGCCTTTTTTCAAAAAAAAAATGCAGAAAAAAAATGGGGAGTCATCCACGTCGGACGGCTCCCCATATTTGTACTACAAAGATAATACTTTTTTCAACGAAACCCAAATTCACGTTTGCAATTATTAACAAATTGTTTCACGCACCAGAGCGCTACTTTGCAATCGGTCGTCTGCCCCTCAAGACATCAGGCTTCACGCATTTTCTGCCATCCCCCCTTTCTCAAAACCGCCCCAGGACGAAGCGGGGACGTATGCGCAGATACACGCCAAATGACGTATTAAGTCCCGCCTTTGGCCAAGACAATACGCCCTGAGCATCACGCATGGCGCCAGGGCGATGATAATAGGTTTCGACCTTTGCTCCAAAGGTATAGCGCTTAGCAAAGGTGTGCGAATAGTCTATCCCTACGTTGAGAGTCTGAGGACAACCCGTGTAGTAAGCGCCCTCCTTCTTGGTCGACACACTGCCGAAATAAGGGATGCCCAATAGGGAAATAAACTGATTGGAGCGAAACCAACCTAAACGCAGATGCAATCCGTATGCAAAGCGTGCCGTTGCTTCGGCATAGATCCCGCTACCACCAGCAAAGGGCCACATCCGACCCGACTCTTGGAAATAACCCAACAATTGTGCCTGCGCTTGCACATATTGCAACCACCGCTTGTCAGCATTCCACCTGACCCCAGCGCCCACAGCACCATTCATCCATGTCTGCACACTGATTGCTGTATCCTGCTCGCCACCACGATGTTGTGCCACACCTTGCAACGTCATAAAGGCATGTATATGCGAAGTATCGGCATTGATGCGAAATTTTGACGAAGTACCCACGACGAAAGCCTCCTGATGTGTGTCGCCCTTGAAGATAAAACTCTCCCAATTCAGCCATGCATCAAAATGCAACAAACGCGTATCTGCCAAGACTTGAAATCCAAATTCGGGATCGGCGGTAAGCACCAATTCAGGATTATACAAAGGCAGGGACAACCCATGATTTGCGCCACCATACAAGTTGCCTAATACCAAATTTACCTTGCTCATCGACAGATGTGCGCGAAACCATGGCAGGACATGAGCCCCTTGTTGAAACTGGTGCCCTTTCCACGCCGCAATGTCATGATACGCATACGTGGGGTAACGATAAGCTCCGCTATATATTAAGGCATGAACCCCTGCTTCTACTTTCAGGTTTGACAAGGGTTGATAGGACAACTTTGGTTCTATCCACAAACCTGGCAAGGTGTAGCCTTTCATCACCGAGCCACCAAACTCGTTGTCCTTGAAAAAGGAAATATTATCAACCTCCAAACTCAGTTCTTTTTCCTGAAGACTATCTATCGTATAGTCCACACGCCCTGCCACCTCTTCCAATTGTGCCAAAGCCTCTACCACACCAGCGATCCACAGGAGCACAGATACGATAAAAAAACGAAGAAGAATTAGCTTTTGCACAAGATCAAATTTTGCAGGAGAAAAACATACAGACCAGAAAACCTTAATAAAATTTTACACAAATGGTCTAAACGGCGACAAAGATACAACTATTTTTCCAAAATTTATCGACCAATCTATCTATATCCTATACCAAACACACAAAGATAGCACCTGCTGCTCACCCCTCTAACATAAAATACGCACACCAACAAAACGGAGCTACACAAAAAAGACTTTTTTACCCTAAATCAATGAAATAAATCTACACGAACACCTTTTCGATCGACAAAATGTTAAAAAAAACATCTTCTTTCTAAAAAACCTTTCAAATAAAAAATAAATGTTTACATTTGCGAGTATTAAGAAAAAATTGTATTTCCCTCAACAAATCAAAAGCAACATATCATGAAAACTGCTCGAATTCCTAGAAAATTGGCGCAAGCCCTACTGATCGCTTCAGCAGGACTTTTGGCGACATCATGTATTGACAGCAATTACGACTTTAGCGAAGACATAGACCTGACTATGGGCCTCGGCGCAGAAGGTCTGACACTGAAGGTCGGCTCTACTGGAAAGTTCTTGGTGAAAGACATCTTGCAGGTGGACAACACCATCAAATTGGACAAAAACAACACCTACTACTTGGTAGAAGAAGGTACGACAAGCACAGAATTTCACATCGCTGACGTGAGCGCCGAGGTCGACGCCGCTACACTGAGCACACACCAACGCGTAGTGACCTTCGACGACATATTGGACGAGATGGGAATACCCGACGACATGTCGGTGCCTGTGACTAAAGGCTTCTGCATCAAGGAACATGGCGAGGGCGAAACGGACAAGTTCGACTTCCACGTGAAAGATATACAAAAGGATATTACACATATCTCGAAGGTATTCCCCGTGGAGGGCACACACATTCGTCTGGACTTGAAGCTCATCGAACCCAAGTCATTGGGCTTTGCGCTCAGCACAATCGAAAACCTACAAATCACTATGCCAGAATACCTGGTCATCAAGAGCGTAGAGCACGGTACATTCAAAGACAACGTCATCACAATCCCACGATTGGACAACCCCGAACAAGGTTCCTTCTGCGACATCGTCGTAGACCACTTGGATTTTGGCAAAGACGGCGTCATCAACAACCAGGAATTGACCCTGCCCACAGAGAAAAACGTCATCAAGATGTCGGGCGACTTCACCTTTGCAGCAACCAGCGACTTCACAATGAGCCACGAGGACTATATCGACGTGGAATTGGACATCACCATCACATCTGACGCTTCGAACAACAAGAATAAGGTGGAAATCGAAAAAGTCACTGGCAAATTCAATCCACATATCGACCCCATCACAGAAAAAATCAACATCGCCAACAATCTGCCCGACTTCTTGCAAGACGAAAGGGTCAGCATCAACGTAAGCAACCCTACATTGAAATTTGACGCCGACTTGACCAACATTCCACTGACTCTGGACTTCAGCGGCGAACTCCGAGCAGTGCGAGATGGAGACAACAGTTTCACTAAGACTGTGACTATTCCCACAGGCAAAGATGAGGTCGTCCTGAAAGGTGGCCAGCACGACTTGATATACTTCCACCAAGACAACAAACCCTATGACCCCACCATCGAGGGTGAACCTGCTGGCGAATGGCTGAAGGTGCCCAACCTCTCTTCTTTGATAGAAAAAGTACCCGACTATGTAGAAGTCAACATTGCCGACGGCAAAATACACGTAGACCAAAGCCAGGAGTACACCATCCACTTGGGACACGACTATCACGCCGACTTGGCATACTCAGTATTCGTGCCCTTCGAATTCCAGAACGGCGTGTGCCTCATCCTCAAGGAAAGCACAGCATCCTTCGGCGAGGACTTGAAAGACTTCCAGGCAGAAGGCCTACTAGTGACCGGAAAAATCCTTAGCACTATACCAATGAACATCACAGGTACTGCCGTGCCCGTCGACGCTCAGGGCAACCCCGTCGAAGGTATCACTATCAACTCCGTACAAGTACTGGCATCCGACGGCACCAACGTGGTGGAAACAGAGGTGTTGATAGATATCACACTATCCGACCCCGCATTGCTACACAAGGTAGATCATTTGACATTCGAATTCAAGACAGATTCAGCAGATAGCGAAGTGCCACGCTCACTCAAAGCGACACAATATCTGCAAGTGCAAGACTTGCGCTTGAAACTTAAGGGACAAATCATTGCCAACTTCAACTGAGGCTAAACATTATCCCCATCCGAAGCAGCCCTGACTTGTCGCAGACAAAATCAAACGTTGAGGGGACCAACGCCTCGGATGACACCAACACTCCCTATTGTCACACCCCGCTCACGGCATTTCGTAACAACACGACGAACGGTTCTTTTCACAACACGTGAGCCTCATATATCAACAACTATGAAACGAATCATAAGACTTTTTACCACAGCGTTAGCAATTGCTCTGACACTCCCCACATACGCCCAGGAATTGCGCACCAGTTACTTCATGGAAAATTCACTTTTCCGCCATCAAATGAACCCTGCCCTGCTCGAAGATCCCTACCTTTCAATCCTGACAGGCAATATCAATGTAGGAACTACAGGTAACATCGGCGCAAAAGACTTTATCTACGAACTGAAGGACAATCCTGACTACAAATACACAACGTTCATGAATCCCAACGTGAGTGCAGAGGAATTCCTAAACAAATTGCACAAAAACAATCGCGTGGATGCCTATGTCAACTTCAACCTGCTGTCTGTAGGTTTCAAAGCGTTTGGCGGCACCAACTTGATTGAAGCCAACCTGCGCTCAAATACCAACGTAGCCCTACCCTACGAACTCTTTGAATTTGCCAAGACCACCGGCGCAAAAGAAGAATATGACCTGAGCCGATTCGGCGGTCGCTCGCAAAACTACCTGGAATTCGCCCTCGGACATGCGCACAATATCGGCCAAAAAGTACGCATCGGTGCAAAAGCTAAATTCCTGCTCGGCGTAGCATTTGCCGACATCAGCGCCAACCAATTCAAAGCAACACTGAACCAGGACAAGTGGCAAATTCAGACCGACGCACAGATGCATTTAGGTTATCTAGGCTACACGCCAGCAGGTATGGGTCTCGCCGTTGACCTTGGTGTGACCTACAAGCCTATTGAGCACCTCACATTGAGTGCTGGCGTCACAGATTTGGGTATGATAAAGTGGAAGCCACTCAAGGGCACGTTCAAACAGGAATTTACCTTCGACGGCTTCGAAGACATCAAAGTTGGCAACAGTGGCACAGGCAACAATATCGAGGACGAATTCGACCAAATCGCAGGCGACCTGGAAGAACTGGTCGAAATCACCGACGAGGGAGAAGTTACCTTGACACACAACATCACACCCACGATCAACGCAGGTGTAGAATACGCTCTACCAGCCTACGACAAACTGCGCTTTGGTCTGCTCTACACCGGACGCATAGACGGTCTCTACACATGGCACCAAGGTATGTTCGCAGCAAATATTCGTCCTGCGAAATGGTTCGAACTCTCAGCCAACTGCGCCTACTCTAACACAGGATTTACCTACGGCGGCGCGATAAGCCTAAAGGCAAAACACTTCAACTTCTACGTCGGCGCAGATCGCATCATCAGCAAAGTTTCAAAACAATTCATCCCGCTGGATCACACCAACAGCAGCGTAAACGTAGGTATAGCCTTCCCACTATAATTATACGTTGCGCAAAATCATTTGTATTGACATAAACACACAACCTTTGTTCGTCGTTGCACGAGCAAAGGTTCTTTTTTTATATTACAAAGGGGGCGTAGAAAAAAGCCTTGATCTTTTTCAAAAAAACCTAAACCTTTTTTCAACAAGACGTCGCAAAATTTCAAAAAGGTCTTGGTTTGTGAAATCGTCATCTCTCCCCGATCAAATTTCACCCCATCTGCACCACTGGTGGCCTGTGCCAACGGATGCGGTGCGGCAGGTGTTTCTCGCACACTTTCGTAGTATCAGAAATCAAAAAAAGTGTATAAAACTTACTATCTCGAAAGAAAAGCGTATCTTTGCAAGTTGGAAAGGAGTGCTTTGGCTTATCTACGTTCTGCGTACTAATGGGCGCACTTTGTCAGAGCAAAGGCATTCCCAAACTATTCATTTGTCAACAAAACAAACAATATATTATGGAAAAGAAATTCAACAGAACCCTTGTCACCTCCGCTTTGCCCTATGCCAACGGAGGGATACACATTGGTCACCTGGCAGGTGTATATGTCCCCGCAGATATCTACGTGCGCTACCTTCGCTTGAAGGGCGAAGAGGTACTCTTCATCGGTGGTTCGGACGAGCACGGCGTGCCCGTGACCATTCGCGCAAAGAAGGAAGGCATCACGGTGCAGGAAGTGGTGGACCGCTATCACAATCTGATCAAGGACTCGTTTGCCGAATTTGGCATCTCGTTTGACGTGTACTCACGCACCACATCCGACACGCACAAGAAGCACGCTTCTGACTTTTTCCGCAAACTCTACGACACAGGCAAATTTGTCGAACTCGAGTCTGAACAATTCTACGACGAAGCGGCACAAGAATTCCTGACAGACCGCAACATCAAGGGCGAGTGTCCACGCTGTCACGCTGCCGATGCATACGGCGACCAATGCGAAAAATGCGGTTCGACCCTTTCGCCCGAAGAATTGATCAACCCCTACAATGCTGCTACCGGCAACACACTAGTGAAGCGCCCGACAAGCCACTGGTACTTGCCACTCGACGACTATCAGGGTTGGCTCGAAAAGTGGATATTGGAAGAGCACAAAGAATGGCGTCCCAACGTATATGGTCAATGCAAGAGTTGGCTGGACCTGGGATTGCGCCCACGTGCCGTGACTCGCGACTTAAACTGGGGTATCCCTGTACCCGTAGAAGGCGCCGAGGGCAAAGTGCTCTACGTATGGTTTGATGCACCAATCGGCTACATTTCGAACACCAAGGAGTTGCTCCCCAATGATTGGGAGAAGTGGTGGAAGAGCGAGGACACCAAACTCGTACACTTCATCGGCAAGGATAATATCGTATTCCACTGCATCGTGTTCCCCACTATGCTCAAAGCAGAAGGTTCATATATCCTACCAGACAACGTACCTTCAAACGAATTCCTCAACCTGGAAGACGACAAGATTTCTACGTCACGCAACTGGGCGGTATGGTTGCACGAATACCTGGTAGATTTCCCAGGAAAGCAGGATGTGCTCCGCTATGTCCTTACTGCCAATGCGCCTGAGACAAAGGACAACAACTTTACATGGGCTGATTTCCAGGCACGCAATAACAATGAGTTGGTAGCAGTATATGGTAATTTCGTGAACCGTGCACTGCAATTAACCAAGAAGTATTATAATGGCATCGTACCCCAATGCGGTGAACTCACTGCCTTCGATCAGGAAACTATTGACGAGTTCCGCAACATCAAGGCAAAGGTGGAAGCATTGCTCGACGGTTACCGTTTCCGCGACGCTTTGAAGGAAACCATGAACATGGCACGTATTGGCAACAAATACCTGGCAGACAGCGAACCATGGAAGGTGGTGAAGACAGACCCCGAACGCGTGAAGACCATCATCAACGTATCGTTGCAAATGGCCGCCAATCTGGCTATCGCATTCGAAGCATTCCTACCCTTCTCGTCTGCTCAATTGCGTCAGATGCTGGGCCTCGGCGCCCTGACATGGGAAGATCTTGGCCGCATGGATTTGCTCCCTGCCGACCATCAGTTGGCTGAGCCTGCGTTGCTCTTTGAAAAGATAGAGGATGAGGCGATTGCAGCACAAATGCAAAGACTGGAAGACATCAAGAAGGCGAATGAAGCGGCAAACTATCGTGCAGAAGAAGTTTTGCCCGATACAGATTTCGACAACTTCTTGAAGTTGGATCTGCGCGTCGGCACCGTGTTGGCATGCGAGCGTGTGCCCAAGATGAAGAAGCTACTGAAATTCCAAATTGCCGACGGCTTGGAAAACCGCACCATCGTATCGGGCATCGCACAGCACTACGAGCCCGAACAATTGGTAGGCAAGCAAGTCTGCTTCGTTGCCAACTTCCCACCACGCAAATTCAAGGACGGATTGGTAAGCGAGGGCATGATCCTCTCTGCTGTAAATGCTGACGGCACCCTGAGCGTGATGACTACAGACCGCGAAGTATTGCCAGGAAGCAAGGTGCAATAAATCACAAGGCAGGCGGTATAGCGTATATCCTATGTACTGTACACACGACCATCATATCGTGTAAATTAGGAAGTAAAGATATCATGCCGCTCGCCATATATATTGAAAAAAGACCTAAACTAAGAATAAAAAAATGAAGAAAATTTTCACCCTAATCCTGGCACTATGGACTACAGCCGCAGCGCTGATGGCCATTCCTGCCGACCCACGCCCACGCACCTTCAAGCAGGCCGATGGAACTACGATCACGTTGCGATTGCGCGGCGATGAATGTTTCCACTTCATGTCTACGCTCGACGGTATGCCCGTGGTAAAAAATCAAAAAGGCTTCTACTGTTATGCCGAGGTATTGAATGACGTACTTGTGCCCACAGCGATGATCGCACACGATGTGGAAAAGCGTAGCGCCGACGAACAGTCTTTCGTAGACAACAAGAAGACCACTATACTCGCATCGTTGACCAAAATACACAACGAGGCGAAAGCTACACTCAACGCTCAGCGTGCAAAGCAGATGGCACAGCAGCCAGCTCCCAACAAGGCGAAGTTTGAAGGTACTAAGCGCGGTCTCGTGATCTTGGTACAATTCAAAAACAGAGCAATGAGCGCTGCAGGTACCCAGGCAGAGTTTAACGATATGATGAACAAACCTGGCTACGACCACCATGGCCACATCGGCAGTGTGAATGATTATTTCAAAGATCAAAGTTACGGCAAATTTGACCTCCAGTTCGACGTAGCAGGTCCAGTGCAATTGAAGTACGACTATTCTTACTACGGACAAGACAACAGCGACTCGGATATCGACATTCATGCCGGTAGTTTGGTCAAGGAAGCTATCTTAGGCGTAGATGCTGAGATCGATTTCTCTCAATACGACTGGAACAATGATGGCGAAGTAGATCAAGTGTATGTAATCTACGCTGGTCCTGGTCAGCACACTGGGGCAGAAAGCAGCACCATCTGGCCACACCAATTCTACTTGCAATACTCAGACGTTCGCCAAAAGGTAAAACTCGACGGCGTGTACGTCAACACCTACGCTATCGGTAGCGAACTTCAGTCACCCTACTCATCAGACTTGACCGGTATCGGTACAATGATTCACGAGTACACACACTGTCTGGGCATCCCCGACTTTTACGACGTGCAATACGGCGGCGGTTGGGGTCTGAATGTATGGAGTGTAATGGATGCTGGTTCGTACAACAATGATTCGCGTTGCCCCGTACCCTACACTGCACACGAACGTATGTTGGCAGGCTGGCTCGAACCCGTAGAGCTCAATGCCGCTACTGTGGTGTCAGGGATGAAGCCTATCACCGAAGCACCCGAGGCATATATTATATATAACGACGGCTACAGAAACGAATACTACTTGTTGGAAAACCGCCAACAAAGATCTTGGGACAAGTACTCTAAGGGTCATGGTATGCTGATCACTCACGTCGACTACAGAGCTAAAGATTGGGCAGACAACACGGTGAATATTGACCCCACCCACCAACGTATGACCGTCATTCCTGCGGACAATTCGTATGGTGCTGGTTCTGGTTACACATCGGACTATGAATTGTCGGGCGACCCCTTCCCCGGCGCTTCTGGCAACACACAATTGACCGACCAAAGCAAGCCTGCTGCAAAGCTTTTCAATTCGAATGTAGATGGCAGCAAGTTGATGCACAAACCTATCGAGAATATCAAAGAAAGCAAGGATGGCTTGATCACATTCTCCTTTATGGGTGGCGAACGCCCCGAAGCTCCTGCGATTTTGGCAGAGACTAATGTTTCTGAAAACGCCTTCACGATCAACTGGGAAGCTGTAGAAAAGGCAAGCAGCTATACCGTAGAGTTGCGCGAGCTAGCTGATGTCTTGCCCGAAGAAAACGCCCTCATCACAGAGTCTTTCGAGCTCTGTATGGGTACACAGGACGGCGGCGATGGTGCTATGGACATCTCAAGCATGATTGATGATTACACCTTGCAATCAGGCTGGAGCGGTTCACGCCTTTATGATAGCCCTTCACGCCTTAAGTTGGGTTCTTCTCGCTATAATGGTGTGCTCACCACACCTTTGCTCAAAGCTCCCGAAGCAGGTATTGCGACTGTCAAGTTTACACATAGCAACTACGGCACTTTGACTTCAATCGGGGCTACCGTTGAATTGCTCGACGCCAACGGCGCAGTGCTTGCACAGCAAAGCGTGAATTTGGAAGGCAAGACCTACGTGCTCCATTTCGAAGGCATCACTTCCGACTTTAAGGTAAGCTTGAAGCCCAGCGCACGTGCTTACATCGAAGACATGACCGTATACAATGGCAAGTTTACTACTGCCGACTTCGAAGAAGGCGGAAACGACAGCAAAACTCAGACCTTCGAGGGTATTACAGAAACTTCGTACACCTTCACCGGCCTCACCGCAAATCGCTACGAATATCGCGTGAGAGCTGTCAACAAGGAAGGCGAATCAGAATGGAGCGAAAGCAAAAAGATCAACCTGAAGTCTGTCGTAGAAGGCATCACCGCTGCACCAGTAGTGGGCGGATGGGCAGAAGTCTTCACTATGGATGGTCGCCGCGTTGGCTCGATCAAGAGCAACAGCGCATTGCAACAATTGCCCGCTGGTATTTACGTCGTACGTCAAGCAGGCACGACTCGCAAATATATTGTGAAATAACGCTCGGTCACCTTGACCAAACTAACTTACATAAAATTGGCATCTCCTCAGATGGGGTGCCAATTTTCTTTTGCCGAATTGGTGCAAGGCAAAGGATAAGAGATCTACACTGATACATTGACACAAAACAGAGCACAGTTGAGAAGCGTATCCCAGCAAATATCATTCGTCAAATATTTGGCAGATTGAGCGGCTTTTATTTATTTTGCAGAAGAAAGCATCTTTATGAAAAAACATAATAAATATAATAAAGTATGAAAAGAGTAATTTTAGGTTTAGCTATGACCACAGCACTGGCGGCGTGCGATTCTGCCGGCGGCGGTCGACTGATGCAAGATTCAGCGTTGCCATTTGGTGCGCCTGAGTTTTCTAAGTACGAATCGGGAGAATATGAGGCAGCCTTCATGGCAGCATTTGAGCAACAGAAGGCAGAGATTGACTCGATTGCGAATATCACTGACGCGCCCACGTTCGACAACACCATTGGTGCTTTGGAACAAAGCGGTAAGTTGCTGTCAAAAGTATCGGGCATCTTCTTCAATCTGAACGAGACTGATGCTGATGAGGTCATGAAGGAGACTGAGAAGAAAATCATGCCCTTGATGACAGAACATGGTGCGTATATGACGATGAACGAAAAACTCTTCGAGCGCATCAAGCAAGTGTATGACAACAAAGCTCAGATGAACTTGACACGCGAACAGGAAATGGTATTGGACAAATACTACAGAAAGTTCGTCAGAGGCGGTGCCTTGCTCAGCGCAGAGGACAAAAAGAAATTCATGGAGATCGAGAAGGAACTATCGATGGCCAGCATCCAATTTGGCGACAATTCGCTTGCAGAAACCAACGCTTTCGAGCTCCACATCACCAACGAAAAAGATCTGGCTGGTCTGCCCGAAGGCAGCGTGCAAGCAGCAAAAGAAGAAGCACAAAACAGAGGCAAAGACGGGTGGGTCTTCACATTGCAAAAGCCAAGCTGGACGCCATTCATGCAGTATGCTGAAAATCGCGAACTGAGAAAGCAGATGTACCTGGGCTACATCAATCGTGGCGACAATAATAATGCTAATGACAACAAGGCACTGATTGCAAAAATCCTGAAACTCCGTCAAGAAAAGGCAAAGCTCTTTGGCTTCAATAGTTTTGCCGACTATCAATTGGAGGACAAGATGGCAGGCACTCCCAAGGCTGCCTACGATCTGCTGATGACTATCTGGAATGCAGCATTGCCCAAGGCGAAAGAAGAAGCTGCTGAATTGCAAAAGATGATTGACGAAGAAGGCGGAGACTTCAAACTCGAAGCATGGGACTGGTGGTACTACACCGAAAAGTTGCGCCAGAAGAAATATGCCCTCAACGAAAATGAACTGAAGCCCTACTTCTCGCTCGACAACGTGAGAAAAGGCTCGTTTATGGTAGCCAACAAACTCTTTGGCGTCAACTTCAAAGAAGTGGAAGGCGTTGACATCTATCACCCCGAAGTAAAAGTATTTGAAGTGACCGATGCCGACAGTTCACACTTGGCTTTGTTCTACACAGACTACTTTCCACGCGCTACAAAGCGTGCTGGCGCATGGATGAACAATATCGTGGAAGCTACAAACGTAGCAGGCGAAAATCAACGTCCGATGATCGTGAATGTGTGCAACTTCACACGTCCTGCAGGCAATACTCCCTCGCTGCTCAACATTGACGAAACACGCACACTGTTCCACGAATTTGGTCACGCACTGCATGGCATGCTCACTATGGCTAAATATCCTTCGGTCAATGGTACTAACGTAGCACGCGACTTTGTGGAATTGCCCTCGCAGATTATGGAGCACTGGGCTATCGAACCCGAAGTGTTGAAAATGTATGCTCACCACTATGAAACAGGCGACACTATCCCCGACGAACTCATTGCCAAGATGCAAGCAGCTGGTTCGTTCAACTCGGGCTTCGAAACCGTGGAACTGGTAGCCGCAGCATTGCTCGATATGGAATTCCACATGGTGGAAGACTATAGCAACTTCGACGCAGCAGCATTCGAAAAGTCTGTAGCAGAAAAGATCGGCCTCATCCCACAAATCACCTTCCGCTATCGTGGTCCTTTCTTCAACCACGTCTTCAGCGGCGGCTATGCCGTGGGTTACTACAGTTACCTCTGGGCAGAAGTATTGGATGCCGATGGTTACGAAGCTTTCAAGGAAAAGGGCGTATTTGACCAAGAAACTGGTATAAGTTTCCGCAAGAATATTCTGGAAATGGGCGGCAGCGAAGAACCTATGGAATTGTACCGTCGTTTCCGCGGAGCAGAACCCAATCCTCAAGCGCTGCTCAAAAACAGAGGCCTCATTGACTAAGTTAAGAGGCTGACAAAGCTAAGCATATTTGACGTATAGGTACGGCTCACGTCCTATACTACACCTATCCACCGACCGACGGTCTATTTCCCACAAAATGGGTTTGGACTGCCGGTCGGTATCTTTTGTCTCCAGTCGTCAAGCGAAGGGGAAGGTCACATTTTGCCTGATCTCAGTGCCCCAAAAGCATATGTCTGCCGCTCGGCAAGCAGTTTCATATCCCCCACCCTTGGTACGGCAGAATAAATGTGCTACTTTTGCACAAGCAACAAACATCTATTATATATTATATATGAGAATAAAACATTTCCTGCTCGCGCTCCTCTGCGCAGTGTCTATGCTGATGTCAGCACGACAAGTAGCACTGATTCCTCAACCCGCACAAATGCGTGTGGGCAACGGCTATTTTGTAATGCAAAAGAAAGTGGCGCTCTGCTATCCCAGTGGCGAGAGCAAAGAGGTGAAAGCGGTGGTCAAACGATTTGCCGACGAAGTGAAGAAGACTACTGGGGTGAAGGTGAAGACTTGCACCTACCGAAATACGCCTTGCGCCAAAGGCATGGGGTGCTGCAAAAGCGATACTCGCCGCATCATCCTGCACACAGACAAAGCACTTGGCGACGAAGCCTATAAACTGAGCGTCAGCACCGAGGCGATTAATATCACCGCTGCCCAACCAGCTGGATTTTTCTACGCTCTGCAGACACTCAAGCAGCTGCTCCCTGCCAACGTCATGGCTGGGGTGAAGGATGCCAACGTGAGCGAATGGCGCATCCCCGTGATCGAAATCGAAGATAGTCCCCGATTCGGTTGGCGTGGGTTCATGCTCGACGAAGGCCGCCACTTCTATGGCAAAGCAGAAATCAAAAAAGTGCTCGACGTCATGGCCGCCTACAAAATGAACCGTTTCCACTGGCACCTGACCGAGGATCAGGGCTGGCGCATTGAGATCAAGAAATATCCCCGTCTGACAGAGGTGGGCGCATGGCGCGACAGCAAGGTTTGTGCCTGGGGCGACGTGAAACCCGACGGCATCAGATACGGCGGCTACTACACCAAAGCAGACGTGCGCGAAATCGTAGCTTATGCCAAGGAACGCTTCATCGAAATCATCCCCGAGGTAGACATCCCTGGCCATTCGCAAGCAGCCGTGGCGTCCTATCCCGAATTTCTGGCATGCGATCCCGAAGCCAAACATGAGGTATGGTTGTGGCAGGGCGTGTCGGCAGATGTCATCAATGTTTCAAATCCGGGGGCAGTACAGTTTGCCAAGGACGTGATCGACGAACTGACCGATCTCTTCCCCTACCAATACATCCACCTGGGCGGCGACGAATGTCCCACGCACAAGTGGGAGCACAATGCCGACTGCCAGGCGTTGCTAAAACAACTGGGATCAAACAATTATCGCGACCTGCAAATCAATTTCTACAAGCAACTGAAGGAGCATATCGCCGCAAAGCCTGCCGACAAGCAGCGCAAACTGATTTTCTGGAACGAAGTGTTGCACGGCAATACTAAGTCACTGGGTCAGGACATCACCATCATGGCATGGATCGGTGCGGATGGTGCTGCCAAGGACGCTGCTGAGCGCGGTTTCCACACGATCCTGACGCCACAGATCCCCTACTATATCAACCGTAAGCAGTCCAATCTGCCCACCGAGCCCCATTCGCAAGGTTATGGCACGGAGACGGTCGAAGCTGTGTACAACTATGTACCGATGAAGAATATCCCCACCGAATTGCAGTCGAAATATCTGGGCGTGCAAGCCAACTTTTGGACCGAGTGGGTCGTATCGGCCGACCACATGCAATATCTGATGCTGCCCCGCTTGGCTGCTGTGGCCGAGGCAGGATGGACGCCACAATCGCTGCGCGATTACAAGGACTTCGAGCAGCGTCTGCAAGGCGAGGCCGACTACTATCGCCTGAAGGGGGTCAACTATGGCAAGCACGTCTTTCGCACAATCGACACCAGCAAATGATCCACATCGCACCCCATACATCGTGGCAGCCATGTGCTGCCACTTTTTTTGTATCCATATGTTTCTTACAAGCCCCCATATTTGTCAAAATATTTCGCATTTTTGGAGCACGAGAATCGCTTAAAATCATTCACCTAGGCCTTTGGTTGTAAATACGCGATTCTCGCGAGGGCAAAAAACAAGTTTTTTTGCACAAAAATTGAAAAAACCTAGGGTTTTTATAGCTTTTTCGTGAAAAAGTGGGGTTTATTTACAAAAATTCCGGGTACGGAAAAATGAAAAAAGTCTAGGGTTTGTGCAAAAAAGGTTAGACCTTTTTCAAAAAACATTAGACTTTTTTTCAACAAAGCCTTACTTTTTTCCGACAAGGCCAAGTGTGGTATAAACGGCTTCTTCTATTTCATCAAGTGCATTTGTCAAAATTTTTCGCATTTTTTGCAGTCACGCCCTACCCTCAAATCAAAAATCCTTGCTACGCATTTCGCCACAAATTCAGACAACCCCAGCACGCCCTTTGTCAGAAAATCAACCTACGATTTTTGCTCAAAAGGCACATTTTATGCACATATTTTGGCACGTTGTGCACCATTCTGTGCATTTTTCGCCTTAATTTCTTGTCTATCTAAATATAAAACTATATTTTTGCAGACAGAAAATAAGTAACATTATTAATCTAAAAACAAGTACTATGTCTGAAATTGCAGCAAAAGTAAAAGCTATTATCGTAGACAAACTCAGTGTAGATGAAGCAGAAGTAAAGAACGAAGCTAGCTTCGCTAACGACCTCGGTGCAGATTCTTTGGATACTGTAGAATTGATCATGGAATTCGAAAAGGAATTCGGTATCTCTATTCCCGATGATCAAGCTGAAAAGATCTCTACTGTTGGTGATGCTATCGCTTACATCGAAGCTAACGCATAATAACTCAACAAACAGTTCTTTGGTACCACAAGTAACAAAGTAACCCTTGCGGATTTGCAAGTTTGTAGATGCTGACAGAACGCTCCCGTTCGTTGCATTTCCGAATTTGCAAATTCGCAATTTCTCATTTTTCAACAGGGGTGGATCGGACGTAATGTCTTAAAAACATTCATACTACACATCCGATATCAGGCCACCAACACTTAGGAGGTAGGTTCTAAAAACGTGTGATACGCCCACGGGGCTGATAGGTACACACAATGAGAAAAAGGAGTTTTTAGAACCCACCTGTACTTAGTGACCGATTTTAAATCCCTATTAAAAAACGAAATTATGGAATTAAAAAGAGTTGTAGTAACAGGTCTTGGCGCATTGACCCCAGTGGGAAACACTGTGCCTGAAACTTGGGAAAATATCAAAAAAGGTGTCAGCGGTGCTGGCCCTATCACCTATTTTGACGCAACAAACTTCAAGACTCAGTTTGCTTGCGAAGTAAAGAATTTCAAAGCGACAGACTTCATCGATCGTAAGGAAGTACGCAAGATGGACCTTTACGAACAATTTGCAATAGTCGCTGCAATGGAAGCAGTAAAGGATAGCGGCATGGACCTTGAGACTGTGGACAAAAACCGTATCGGCGTAGTCCTCGGCGTAGGTATCGGTGGTATCCGCACGTTCCAGGAGGAAATTTCTTACTATGCAAAAAACTGCGAACAAACTGGTCCTAAATTCAATCCGTTCTTCATCCCCAAAATGATCGCAGATATTGCCTCTGGTCAAATATCTATCATGTACGGATTCCATGGTCCTAACTACACCACAACGTCTGCTTGTGCTTCATCTACCAACGCTATCGCCGACGCGTTCAACCTGATCCGCTTGGGCAAGGCTAATGTGATGGTGACAGGTGGTGCTGAAGCCGCAATCTGCGAAGGTGGCGTGGGTGGTTTCAATGCGATGCACGCCCTCTCTACTCGCAACGACGACCCTACACGTGCTAGCCGTCCATTCAGCGCTAGTCGCGACGGATTCATCATGGGCGAAGGCGCAGGTGTATTGATCCTCGAAGAATTGGAACATGCCAAGGCACGCGGCGCTCACATCTATTGCGAACTCGCTGGTGTAGGTATGTCTGCCGACGCTCACCACATCACAGCATCTCACCCCGAAGGCCTGGGTGCACACCTGGTGATGAGCAATGCTCTGGAAGATGCTGGCATGAAGCCCGAAGATATCGACTACATCAACGTGCATGGCACTTCTACGCCTGTGGGTGACGTTTCTGAAGTCAAGGCTATCACAAAGTTCTTTGGCGAACACGCCTACAAGCTCAATATTAGTTCGACTAAGTCTATGACTGGCCACCTTCTCGGCGCAGCGGGTGCAGTGGAAGCACTCTTCTGCTGCTTGGCAGTGCAGAATGATATCGTACCTCCTACGATCAACCACGAAGAAGGCGACAACGACGAAAATATCGACTACAACCTCAACTTTACCTTCAACCAAGCACAAGAACGCCCCATCCGCGCTGCACTGAGCAACACCTTCGGCTTCGGCGGTCACAATGCGTGCTGCATTATGAAGAAGTACGAGGCATAATCCTACGTCAAGTATCTTCTGTGACTAATAAAGTCTGTGTCTGAAAAGGCACGATACACCCCATAAACTACCTGCAATCTTGTGCCCCAAACCTATTGCGCAAGATTGCAGGCAAGTTATTTCTTTACTTATATATTATTATGATAATCTCAAATCTAATAGACCGTGCGAGGCTCGTATTTAGCAAAAACAAAGAGCTGCGCAAGGCTTTGTACGGCATATTCGGTTTCTATCCCCATAGTCTGGAAGTTTATCGCATTGCACTCGCTCACAAATCCCATGCCTATCGCAACCGCAAGGGACGCTCGTTCAACAACGAACGTTTGGAATTTCTGGGAGATGCTATCCTCGAAGCCGTAGTCAGCGATATTGTTTATCATCGCTACGACCGCAAGCACGAAGGGTTCTTGACCAACACACGAAGCAAGATCGTGCAACGCGCTTCCCTTAACAAACTGGCCAAAGAATTAGGCATAGAAACTCTGATCCAAGCCCCCACGCAAAATCGTGGACACAATAGTTATATAGGCGGTAATGCATTTGAAGCGCTGATGGGCGCCGCATATCTGGACCGTGGTTATGCTTGCTGCAAGTGGTTCATCGAACATCGCATCATAGGCAAACTGCTCGACATCGATGGGGTCGCTAATAAAGAAGTGAACTTCAAGAGCAAATTGCTGGAATGGAGTCAGAAGAACAAAATGCAGGTGGAATTCCTGCTCTCGGATTCTACGCTCGACAAATCGGGCAGTCCTGTCTTTCATACCACTATTAATATAGAAGGTGTCGTGGCAGGCGAAGGCAAGGGCTACTCGAAGAAAGAAAGTCAACAGTTGGCAGCACGCGAAGCACTGACAAAGATGAACCGCGAACCAGCGTTCGTAGAAAGTGTATTCGACGCAAAAGCTAAGCGTACTGCGATGGAAGCAGAGGAATACTTCACCGTGCCACAATTGGACGAAATCGAAACACCAGTACAGGAAGTGCAAACAACAGCAGACACAGCAGCTCCGGCAGAACGTCCAGCTGAAAAGAAAACTTATCGCAGCCACGCACGCCGTAGCCCAGTAGCTGAACGCAAAGAGAAAGAAGAAAAAAGAGCTGCTATCGCTAAGGCTCAATCAGAACCTGCAGCCAACAAACAAAAGCCTGCGCCAACTAAGGAAGCACCAAAGAAAACAGCGCAGCAACCTAAGGAAAAGAAAGCTGAGGCAAATACGCCCAAGCGCAAACCTGCTGCAACTAAAAGCACGGAGGTTTCTGCTGAAGTCAAGGAAGAAAAACAGGAACAAAAACCTGCTAAAAGGAAAGCAAGACCTAAGCGTCCACAAATGACGGAAGAGGAAAAGGCAGCCTTGCAAGCAAAACGCGAAGAGCAGATCCGTGCTGCCGAAGAAGCGGCTTACGCAGAATTGTCAAATTAGTCTTTTCCCTTTTGCTTGTTAATACTGGCGAAGGTTTTGACTATATTGTTTTCAATAAACTCATAGAAAAAAAGTCTGTAACATATCCCGCACTATCCAGGATTTGTTGCAGACTTTCTCGCCCCTACTGTTCACCTTGCTACATACAATTCTAAGACCACCTACCCCGCCATGTCACACACTACCGAAGAACGACATAAAAATAGATCTGAGCGAATCGCATCGTCGCGTACCTACCACCTCACCCAACGTATTGCGAAGTGGATGGATCGCTATTACATCGACCCAATAATCGGTTTCTTTCTTCCTGGCTATGGTGACACAATAACCGCCTTGCTCAACCTACCCTATCTGTATGTAAGCGTATTCAAGGTACGCAGTCTCCCGCTTACGCTTGCTATTATTTTCAATACATTACTGGATGTACTTATAGGACTTATTCCCGTTCTTGGCGATCTGTTTGATATTTTCAACAAGTCGTACACCAAGAACTCACGCCTCCTGACTGGTTTCATAGAAGGCGACCACAGCATCATCCGCGAAGTCAACCGCAAGGCGATTCTTTTGGGTGTGCTCTGTCTCATCCTTTGTCTTTTGATCTACCTCGTTATTCTCTTGATTGTACAATTGGTGATGTGGATAGGCGAACTTGGCAGTTCGTTAGTCAGTCTATTTTAAGCAAAACATAGCACTACTGACTTGCGCCAACCAGCCCAAGGCAACACGCAAGATGTACTGCTATAGCCACAGGATTGTTCCTATCTGTACTTCATTCAAACGGAATAGTATCGATATACTGAGGACATAGAACGACAGTACAGATTCTGCTAAATATAGCAACGATAAAATTTACTGAGACAGGATACGCCCATTGCAAAAAAGTGATTCGCGGTCCTCTACCTATCAAAGAAAATCAGTAACTTTGCCTTTCGTCTGCTCTCGCACTCCGACGAAGCAAAAGACGTAATAATTATCCCACGACATTAAGTAAAATTCGACTATGGCAAAAGAAGAACTCACCCCGATGATGAAGCAATTTCACGATCTCAAGGCAAAGCATCCCGATGCGGTTTTGCTTTTTCGTTGTGGCGACTTCTATGAAACCTATTGCAGTGATGCTGTCACCGCTTCCCAAGTGCTTGGCATCACGCTTACTCGACGCAACAACAAGGGTTCGCAGGCTGCCACCGAGATGGCTGGTTTTCCCTATCATGCACTAGACACCTATTTGCCACGCTTAGTGCGCGCGGGTTTTCGCGTAGCTATTTGTGATCAGTTGGAAGACCCTAAGTTGGCAAAGAAACTTGTCAAACGTGGCATAACTGAACTTGTAACGCCTGGGGTGGCCATTAGTGACAATGTGCTCAATAGTCGTGAGAACAACTTCCTTTGCGCTGTGCATTTTGGTAAGGCGAGTCTCGGTATTTCCCTATTAGATATTTCTACAGGCGAGTTCCTCGTGGCCGAAGGTGCTCCGGAATATATTGACAAACTGCTCGTGGGATTTTCACCCAAGGAGATTTTGGTAGAAAGTGGGATGAAGTCGCGCCTGAATGGTCTTTTTGGTAACAAATACTTTGTCTTTGAGCTGGAAGATTGGGCCTTTTCGGAAAATACCTCTAAGGAAAAACTATTGAAGCAATTCGAGGTGAAAAGTTTGAAAGGCTTTGGTGTGGATCACCTCAAAGATGCTTGTGTTGCGGCAGGAGCTGTGCTTTGCTATCTAGAACTGACTCACCACCACAATACGGGTCATATCACTTCGATCAGACGCATTGAGGAGGATCGCTTTGTGCGTTTGGATAAATTCACCGTGCGCAATCTCGAACTCGTTGCGCCGATGAACGAAGGTGGCCAATCGTTGCTCTCGGTCCTGGACCGCACACTCACGCCAATGGGTGCACGCATGCTGCGCCGTTGGTTGCTGTTTCCGCTGCGTAATGTCACAGCTATTCAGCGCCGCCAGGATGGGGTCGAGCATTTCTTTCGCAATCCCGACTTCAGGGATCTGTGTCAGGAGGAGCTTGCACGTGTCGGCGATATGGAACGTATTTTGTCCAAGGTGGCTGTGGGGCGTGCTAATCCCCGTGATATGCAACAATTGCGTATTGCCCTAGAGGGTGTGGAAGTACTGAAAAATGCTTGTTTCCAAGCCGAACAAGAAAATATACGACGCCTGGGCGAAGAGATGGTTTACTGCAGTGAACTGAAAGAACGTATCCTGCGCACACTACGCCCCGAACCTCCTGTGATGCTCAACAAAGGCGGCGTGATCGCTTCGGGCGTCAACGAACAACTAGACGAACTGCGCACAATCTCTTCTTCTGGCAAGGACTACCTCTTGCAAATCCAGCAACGCGAGAGCGAGTTGACAGGTATTCCCAGTCTGAAAATCGGATTTAACAACGTTTTCGGTTACTATATCGAAGTGCGCAATACCTACAAGGAGAATGTGCCTGCCGAATGGGTACGCAAACAGACCTTGGCACAGGCGGAGCGTTACATCACACAGGAATTGAAGGAGTACGAAGAAAAGATTCTCGGTGCCGAGGACCGTATCCTGGCGCTCGAGACGCAGATATTCAACGACCTTCTGCAAGATGCGGCGACCTACATCACCGACTTGCAGCGCAATGCCGCAGCTCTGTCGCAACTAGACTGTTTGCATTCGCTGGCATCCGTAGCGCGCGAGCGACGCTACGTTCGTCCTGTGATCGACGAGAGTCTGTCTATAGATATTCGCCAAGGCCGTCACCCCGTGATCGAAACGCTTATGCCTCCCGGCGAAGAATATGTGGCCAACGATGTCCAATTGGATTGCAACGGTCAGCAAGTGATCATCATCACAGGTCCGAACATGGCTGGTAAGAGTGCATTGCTGCGCCAAACGGCCCTAATCACATTGATGGCACAGACGGGATCGTTTGTCCCCGCCGAGTCTGCACAGATTGGTTGGGTAGACAAAATATTCACTCGCGTAGGGGCTAGCGACAATATATCCGTGGGCGAAAGTACCTTTATGGTGGAAATGAGCGAGGCGGCAAATATTATGAACAATTTGACCCAACGAAGCCTGGTCCTCTTCGACGAATTGGGCCGCGGCACCTCGACCTACGATGGCATCTCTATCGCTTGGTCTATCGTAGAATACATCCACGAGAATCCACGTGCTCATGCGCGCACCCTGTTCGCCACACACTACCATGAACTGAACGAGATGGAGAAAACCTTCGAGCGCGTGAAAAACTGGAACGTGTCGGTGAAGGAAACCAACGGCAAAGTCGTGTTCCTGCGCAAGTTGATGCGCGGCGGCAGCGAGCACTCCTTTGGTATCCACGTAGCCCGATTGGCAGGGATGCCGGGCGTGATTGTGAAGCGCGCCGAGACTGTGCTGCAGGAGTTGGAACGTAGTAATGCGCGCGACGGTTCTGCAATGCCAAAGGGCGAAATGGGCGCATCGACCCAAGGCGGAGCACAACTGAGTTTCTTCCAACTGGACGATCCTGTATTGCAGCAAATCCGCGACGAAATCCTGCACCTCGATGTCAATAACCTGACGCCAATGGAGTCGCTCAACAAACTGCACGACATTCAGAAGATTTTGAAGGGAAAGTAGGAGAAAATCCTGAGCTTGATACAGAGAAAATGCGCCTTATTTCCGTGGAACATTTTCTTAATATCTGTTAATACGGATTTGCATTTCGCAGAAAAATATTGTATCTTTGTGATACGAAAGTGGGGAACTGTCCGACAGCGGTTAGTTCCCCTTTATTTTGCCCTATTTTTGAACGAAAAAAGGTAAGACTTTGTGAAAATTTCGCGACGGCTCGTTGAAAAAAGTCAAGGGTTTGTTGAAATTCCCCAAGGCTTTTTTTGAGAAAGGTCTCCTCATCTTTGCAGAAAGTTTGACTGACGTCCTACAACGTCTTAAACTTTCTTAAAAAAACGTAATTCTTCGGTCGTGAAACAATCACGAATCGCGCGTCCCCATGTTCGGGTGGTTTATCCCAATAGACAGGTTTTTCATCCCCCCCATAGCAAAACGAATCAAAAGCGCATAAAAAATCCAAAAAAAGAGTCTTTTAGAGCATGGGACCACTCATCTATGCGCTTTCATTGCTATTATAGCAAATTGAAAACTTTACAAATTGCTTTTCATCTAATGAAAACAAAATTAATGTGTCATGATTAAAAAAGAGCAGTAACTCCTTTTCGCTCATGACACATTAATAAAACACTCCAGAACGATTATTACTTGATATATTTCTTTTCGCCGTCCTGAATATAAACTCCCTTGTGCGTAGTGTTCACTTTTCTGCCAGACAAGTCATAAGTGGCATCACCATTGCCAGAGATAGTCACATTTTGAATGCCTGTCGGGATGTCTTTGTAGGCGAATAGAATGCGCAGGGTAGAGCCTGCATCTTGTCCGCCGTTCCAAAAAGCCAACTTATTGTCGCGATTGTTTACTTTGTTGGCGGGATAGCCATCTTCATACATATATGCATAAGCCACGCTGTTGGAGCCGAGATCTGATGAATTGGCAAATCTCCATGTAGCAGTATATCCTGCTGGCAATGCGTTGGCTAATTGCAACGTGGGATAAGAACCACTACCAGTAGTACCGAGCATTTGTGTAGGAGCAGCAAGAACTTTCAATGCGCCAGCTTCTTTGTTGTAAATCTTGTAACCTTCGTTTTCGTTACCAGTGAAGCACCACAAGTGAGCAGGGTTGGATTGGTTGACTTCTGTATTGTTGAGCGCAATGTACGACGCACTACCATTGTTTGCCAAGACATAACCATCCTGACCGATTTGCATGGTGTACCATGATGTAGTGTCTGCAAATTCGCCATTTTGGATAGTTGTTGTGGTGTAACGTGTAGGCTCTGATTGAGGTACGTATGTGCCTTCTTCGATAAAGAGGCCTTCGATTTCCACGTCGCCATCCATCAATTCTGCAGGGATGGTAAACTCGTGTGCTTCGTTGAAGAGTTTGCGGTCGAAACGTACGGCACGCCATTGCACGTTGTCGTTCATCACGCTATCGCCTGCCAGGTTGTAGCCATGCTTCACGATGATGCCTGCATACTCAAATCCCTTTTCTGGATTCATGCGGATAGTGAAGGACTGGCCGAAAGGTGCCTGATAGCTTACCAATTTCTTGCCATCAGCAGCCAAGACCTCACCATTTCTATTCGCGTCGTTCACATTGCACTTGTCTCCATGAACATTCAAGAGGACGTCTACGATACCTCCGCCATTGCCCAAAATAGAGTTGTCGCTGGTCATACGGCCTCCGCTCTCGATGCTATTCCAGTCCACCTTGTAGCGCAGACGATAGATGCCGTTGGGCAGATCTGTGGGGATTTGGAAAGCTGGAGGAGGCAATACATTGCGACCATTGCCCGAGATATTGGCACCTGCACTATTCTTACCAGCATCCTCAGTGCCGTAGTAAGAATAAGACATCAATTCGCTATCAGCTGGGCGAGAGAAGTCGCTATTGACTACCGCTTGGAATTTGCCATCATTGTTTCTGTCGAGGAAGACGTAGCCGTGCATCCACGAACCTTCGTATCCAATCTTAGGTGTAACGGTTTCGCCCTGACGAGCCATGAATACTTTGCTGGTCAAGTTTTGATAAACGTAGTTGGGCGAATTAGATGTAGTAGTCGACTGCACACCTTCGGCAGGAGAAGTGAGGCCGACTTCAGTCACTCTGCGGTCGTTGCGAGTATAGAGCTGATCCTTGCCAAAGTTCAAGGGATAGAAGTCGTAGGTATAGTTGGGCGAAGGATTGTCGTTGATCTCAATGTTGTCGATATAGCATATCTTGTCGTCGGTATAAGCGTGCGGAGATTCCATGTCGGGCACGATGACGAGGCTATAAATATCTATGCCGCCATTACCCTTGAAAGCGACTACTACGTCTTGCCAGCGATTGGCTGGAATAGAGCTTGTCGACATAGCCCAGAACTGTTCTGTCTCGGGTGATTGACCTGCACGATCTCTTCTCTTACCCAAACCGATCACCATCACGCGTCCGCTGTAGGGGCGGTTGACCATGACGTGAACATATTTGGTCTGTGGTGTCAACTCGAAGGTTTGTTTCAAATCAATACGTACACCGAAGGTATTACTACCGAAGCGTGAGCGCTGTACGGCGAGGATTTTCTTTGATGGGTTGGGAGCTTTGCCGAGCACGGCTTCCTCTTGATTCAAGTGGTTGTCTACGACGGCATAGTTGCCCTTGAGTACACCTGTGCGGAAGGGCGATGCTTCCCAGGTATCATATACGCCAAGCTTGGCATAGTCTTGTGTCTCGAAATTGATGCTTTGCGCTGCCAATGTCATAGGGAGAGTCAGCGAAGCCAGGGCGAGAATATTTTTGATCTTCATAATGTTCAATTTTAATAGGATTAGTATACGCTGACTTTACTGATGAGTGGGCAAGCCTTGCTGTCCTCGATAGTGATACGTACATATTTTGCACTATATCCGCTGCCGTAGCTATTGTTGGTACTGCCGTTCAATGGGATGATACGCTTGTAGCCCACAGTAGTGGTTTGTACGCCACCGCCGCGTTGTGTCCAAGATTTGCCATCCGTCGAAGTTTCAATCTTGAATGACTTCACGCGTTGTCCCTTGGCTATATATTCCATCAGTTCGACGTAGCGGATAGTCTTTGCTTCGTCCCAAGACAAGGTGATGGTAGCTGATGTGACGTCATCGTTGGTAGCCCAATAAGTATCCTTGTCGCCGTCTGTCATATTCTCTGCGGCGTAGTTGCGACCTGCACCTTTTGTGCGAGTATTGCTCACTTCGACCACAGCATCCCTAGCATAGTCATTGCTCAAGCGTTGACGGATCAAATCGCCCATACCCTTCAATGCATTCACAGAAGCATCGGGCAATACACCTGCCTTGTTGGGAGGAATATTGAGGATGAGTGTAGCATTTCTACCTACTGTTTCGAGATACATCTGGAATAGACGTTCGGGAGTCAGGGGCGATTCGCCATCGTGATAGAACCATCCCTTGTTTGTAGCCTTAGCATCGCTTTCGCCGGGCAACCAGAACCAACCGTTTTCTGTACCATACATACCATTGTTCTCGGGCGAATAGTCACGATTCTCGGGCGACCAGTTCGTTTCGCCAGCCCATCCGGCTTCGTTGCCAATCCAGCGTGCTTCGCCACCTACACCCCACAATACGCAGTCGGGGCAAACCTTGTGCACGGTGTCGCGCAAGTTGGGTACGTCGTAGTATGTAGCGCGGTCCACGTTGACTGTGGTATTGCGTCCGCCGTAGTAGCCGCTACCGCCGTTGGCACCGTCAAACCACATTTCGAATTGGTCATTGCCATATTCTGCTAGCTCTGCACATTGACGCAGGAAGACGTCCTTCACGTACTTGTCTGTGCCATAGTGTACACTGTTGCGGTCCCAAGGCGAGATGTAGAAGCCGTACTTCAAGCCCAATTTCTTGGCAGCTGCAGCAAAATCGCGTGGGATATTGGTGTTTCTGCCATAATCATTGCCCGCCTTTGTGATATTGTGAGTCGTTGTGGCAGTAGGCCAAAGGCAGAAGCCATCATGGTGCTTTACTACAGCTATTCCACCACGCATACCGGCATCTTTGGCTACTTGCAACCATTGTTCGGGGTTGGGTGCACCAGTGGGCGCAAAGCGAGATTCTGCTTCATCGCCGTTTCCCCATTCCAAACCAGTATAGGTGTTCATGCCATAGTGGAAGAATGCATAGAATTCAGTCTCTTGCCATTTCAATTGGCGTGGATGTGGCACTGGATGAACGGCTGCTGGCTCGTTGTCAGGATTTAACGGCGATTCGTTCACCACTTGTAGTTGTGCCATACTGCCAAGTGGGAAAAGTCCGCCGAGCAGTAAAAGCGTAGTGTAGATTTTTTTCATATTGGTTTAGGTTTAAAACATTATTTGCCGAGATAAAAGCAAATTGTATTAATTGAATGTCCAAAGTTAGTAATAAAAGGTCATTTACACGTATTACCAAGTCAAAAGCACTAACCTTATTTTGTTTTTTTAGTACAAACTGATTGGTTTGCCTCAATTATCACATAAAAAGAGTAGTTCACACTCAAAAGAAAATCTGTGAAATAGCAATGATGGCTTTGGTGTCAAAATACGCGATCTGAGAAGGTACTAATGGGGAAACCATTACTGCCTACGACATTCGTTTGCGGGAACGAATCCCAAGCATATCGCACTTGCTGAGGCTGGGCTACGGCATCGCTCCACACTTCTATGGTTTCGCCCACAATACGTGCTTTGGCGGGAACGAAGGCGCCGTTTTTCCCAGCCACTTCGAATCCCTTGGGTGCCTTGCCGTCGCTGGTGCACATGCCTTTGCCGTATTGGAAATGCACGAGGATTTTATTTGCTTTGAGTTCTGCGCCCAAATAAACGGGGCCACAGGGCACACCTGTCTGACCATATTCGTGTACCAAAGCGGCGGCAACTAAGCGTTCGGCTATCTCGCGCTTGCGCTTGGGATGGATATTCTTCGCTTCGCCCAAGTCGTGCGACACGGTCATATATGTGTGGGGCAAAACGCCGAGGCGGCGCTGGCTGTCGCGGAAGTGTCCCCACGTGGGTAGGGTGGAAATGCCAGAGAGTTGGACAAAATAGAAGGGCAATTGGGGCGCGGCAAAATGTGTGCGCCAACTTTTTTGCAACAAGGGGAACAATTGTTCGTGCAACGTGGCATTGTGCGCATTGCCCTCGCCTTGATACCACAATACACCGGCCAGCGTCAATCCCTCCAATGGTGCTATGCCGCAGTCAAACAGATAGGATGGCGCATAGGGATGGTATGGCAAGGCCTCGGGATAGTTTTTCAAATTGGTCTTGGCTCGATTTCTCGCCCACTGCTGTATGAGCGGTTCGGTCCACCATTCTTTATTCAAATCGGGACATCCTGACGCGAGGGTCTGACTATCTATCCACGACTCGCACAGCGAACCATCCACGGCGTTGCAAATGACACCGACGTGGCAGTCTAATTTTTCCGAAAGCAGACGTCCGAAATGATAACCTATAGCAGAAAAATCAGCCACGGTCTTTGCATCGCATTTGGTCCATTGTGCAGGCAAATAGTACTCGTTGCGTTTCAAAGAATCAACGTAGTTTTTCTCCCAGGCTTCGGCAAATGGAATCCGCGACGGACGCATTTGATACAGATGTACACGTTTTTGCTCTGAGGCGCTGGCAATATCTTCCGCTGCGCCCTTTGTTTCCCGCACAGGCAGTTGCATATTTGACTGTCCGCTACATAGCCATACTTCTCCGATATATACATCGCGCACTTCAACTTCTTCTCCCCCATTCTCCACCTTTAAAGTGTAAGGACCTCCCGCCTTTTGCTCAGGCAGGCAGACCTGCCATCT
This sequence comes from Alloprevotella sp., assembly GCA_045630125.1. Taxonomy (GTDB): domain Bacteria; phylum Bacteroidota; class Bacteroidia; order Bacteroidales; family Bacteroidaceae; genus Alloprevotella. The sequence continues at coordinate 185,732 of JAZQSL010000046.1, forward strand.
CCCATCCTTATCACAGGTGGCTGTTTTCTGAGACTGCAGAAAATCCACACGTACCTTTTCACCAGCATCGGCGTAACCTTGTATGCGAATAGGCTGGTGGCGCTGCAATACCATCCCACTTGTGAAATAGGGGGCAAGGCGTAGTGAAGATTCTGCCATAGCACAAGAGATAAAAAGGAAAGGCAGCAGCAAAACTAATAGATGAAACAAATAGCGCCTGTACATATTGTGCATATATATTATAGGAATGAAAAAGAGATGCGCCAGTATTTTGACGCATCTCAATCTTTATTTGTATTTCCCTTATAATAGGAAAATGAATCTCAATTATTCAGCATCGCCAATCACTCTCTTTTTGCCCAAAGTGCGGTATGCAATAGGAGCAGCGAGGAAGATTGAGCTCAAGGTACCGAATGTTACACCCAAGATCATTGCGAATGAGAATGAACGGATGCTATCGCCACCCAAGAAGAAGATGCAGAGCAACACGAGGAGGGTAGTGAACGAAGTCATAATAGTACGAGTCAAAGTACTATTGATAGATTCGTTGAACACACGCTTAGTGTTGCGCTTAGGATAGAGACCCAAGTTTTCACGAATACGGTCGAATACTACCACCTTGTCGTTAATTGAATAACCGATAGCAGTCAATACAGCCGCGATAAAGGTTTGGTCGACTTCCAATGAGAAGGGCACCCAACCCCAGCAGATACTGTACATACCGATAATAAGTACTGCGTCGATAGTCAAAGCAACTACACTACCAATTGAGAACGCTACGTTGCGGAAACGTACCAAAATGTAGAGGAAGATTGCTACGAGTGCAAAGAGCACACTGATGATAGCGCCCTTGACCATATCTGCTGCGACAGAAGAACCTACCTTTTGAGCAGATACAATAGAACCACCAGTCTTGTTTTGACGGTCTTTGAATACATCGTACTCTGCTTTGATCAGGCCAGCATCCTTCAATGCCTTGTGAACGAATTGGTCAACTTGGTCGTCGATATTTTCTGCTGTATCGTTGATGCGGTAGTTTGTAGTCAAACGTACGCAACGGCTTTCTGCTGTTACGACAGAAATAGCGTTAACCGCAGCATCTGGATCCTTAGCATCCGCCTTCACAGCAGCTTGTACTGCAGCTTCCACAGCTTCTGGTTTTGTATTCTTGTCTTCAAATTCGATGACATAGTTACGACCACCAGTGAAGTCGATACCCTTTGACAAACCACGGATACCCAAGAATGCAACGCAGATAAGCATAAATACGCCAAATGCGATAACGGACTTCTTACCCTTTTCCATGAACTTCACCTTAGTATTAGCCAAGAAGTTGCGAGTCAAAGGAGTAGTGAAAGTCAACTTAGTCCACTTGTCTTTCTTGAGGAAGTGTTCGTATGCGATACGAGTCATCCATACTGCAGTAAAGAATGAAGCTGCGATACCGATACCGAGCGTCAATGCGAAACCACGGATAGGACCTGTACCGAAGTTGTAAAGAATAACAGCAGTGATGATTGATGTCAAGTTAGAGTCGAAGATTGCAGAGAATGCGTTGCCGTAACCATCAGCAAGTGCGGTCTTGATGTTCTTACCTGCCTTGAGTTCTTCCTTGATACGTTCGTAGATCAATACGTTAGCATCGACAGCCATACCCAAAGAAAGCACCATACCAGCGATACCACTCATAGTGAGCGCAGCCTGGAATGAAGTGAGCACACCGAAAGTGAAGAAGAAGTTGAGCAAAAGTGCGCAGTTAGCCACCATACCTGGGATGATACCATAAGCCAAGCACATGAAGATCATCAAAAGCACGAGTGCAAAGATACAAGCTGTGAGACCTGCTGTAATAGATGCTTCACCCAAAGAAGGACCTACAGTTTCTTCTTGTACCACTGTCAGCTTCACGTCCATACGTCCACTGTTGAGCACGTTTGAAAGGTCGCGAGTATCGTCGATTGTAAAGCTACCAGAGATTTGAGAATTACCGCCGGCGATCTTTTCGTTGACGTTTGGTGCGCTGTATACATAGCCGTCGAGAACGATTGCTACAGACTTACCTACGTTTCTTTCTGTCAACTTAGCCCATTCTGCAGAAGCGCGGTTGGTCATTGTCATAGATACGACGGGCTTACTGCCTTCCATAAAGTCTGCCTTAGCAGTCTTGATGACGTCGCCTTCCATTGAAGGACCACCGTTCTTAGCCTTGAGAGTATAGAGCGCATAACCAAGCACGACATTTTCTACCTTGCCGTCTTTGTTTTTCATTGACTGAGTTTCTTCCTTCACGCTCCAAGCCAATACGAGGTCTGCGGGGAGAGAAGCCTTGTTAGCGTGGTAAGCTTGCATGATAGCAGTAGTATCTTCCTTCGAACGAGTATATCCGACGATAGAACCGCCGCCAGGGATTTGCAAGTGACCGTTTACGACTTCTGCCAAGCCGCTCACTTCAGCTGCGCTGTAGGTTTCCCAGAATTGGAGGTTAGCACTACCTGTGAGGAGCTTACGTACGCGTTCGGGTTCCTTGATACCTGGCATTTCTACCATGATTTGACCCATTTGTCCGCGGCCCTTCAAGATTTGGATGTTTGGTTGCGCCACACCGAAGCGGTCGATACGTGTACGGATCACTTCGTTAGCGTTGCTTACTGCTGATTCGATCTTAGCGAGCAAAGCTGTTTTCACCTGTGCATCGGTAGAGTTAGCCGAGATGCCGTCGAGGTTTGTACCGAAAGCACCACCCAGCTTATCCTTGCCGTACAATTCTTGGTAGCGACTTACGAATACGTCGAGCACGTCGTCGCCATTTCTTTTTGCTACTGAGTCTGCGTAAGCGACTGCTTGACCTACGTTAGCCTGTACGGTCTTGTCTGTGCCGGCTGTGCTTCTGAGCAAGTCGGGGATAGATACTTCGAGGATGACGTTCATACCACCCTTCAAGTCCAGACCGAGGCCAATTTGCAACTGTTGACACTCCTTCAAGGTCTTCCACATATACACCTTTTCGTTGCCCATTGAGTCAAGATAGGCAGTGCGGAAGTCGTTGAATGCTCTGTCTTTTGCATTGTCATCAGCATATTTTCCGCCCTTGATCTTGGCTGCAGCATACGTGTCTGCGTTCTTTTCGTACTTGTTGGTAACGAATGAGAACGAGAGGTAGAAGCAGCAAATCAGGGTAAGGAGCACTGCGATGACCTTAACAAATCCTTTGTTTTGCATGGTTTTTAATTGTGTTTTTATGTTAGTTATTTTCTATTTTGCATACTTTTTGGCGTGCAAATATACTGATTTTTTTCAAACTAAGGGATTTATAATGTATTTAATTGTGGCAAAGTGTGAATTATCGTCATTTTGTAGCAAATATTACGCGATTTTCTGTAAATATGGCACATATATATAATATTACGTGTGCGCGTGCAAAAAATATTTCTACCTTTGCATGCATGAAGATACTGATTGCTTTACTCAGGGGGTTGTCGCATCTGCCCCTGCGTCTGCTCTATGTGCTGTCCGACGTGCTGTTTGTGCTCGTCTACTACGTGGTGCGCTATCGCCGCGGCGTAGTGCACAGAAATATCGACGCCTCGTTTCCCGAACGTACGACCGCGGAGCGCCGAGGCATTGAGCGCGATTTCTACCGCTTCTTCTGCGACTATATCGTGGAGACCATCAAACTCCTGACCATAAGCGAGGAGGAAATCAAGCGCCGCATGATCATCGAGGGTATGCCGCGCTTGGAAGAGTCGCTCGAGAAGTGCCCCTTTGCCTTTATCTACCTGGGCCACTATTGCAACTGGGAGTGGGTATCCTCGATTCCCTTGTGGGGAGAGCACGGCCGAGTGCCCAGCGCGCAATTGTACCGTCCACTGAAGAACAAGGCGTTCGACCGCCTATTCCTGGACTTGCGACAACGTTTTGGGTCGAAGAGTATCTCGAAGTACGAGGCGCTGCGACAAATACTGAAGATGAAGAGCGAGGGCGTGCGCTCGATCGTAGGCTTCGTGTCGGACCAATCACCTCTGCCCAACAGCATACACGAGTGGGCGGAGTTTTTGCACCAGGACACACCTGTGTTCACAGGTACTGAGCGCATTGCCAAGAAGGTGGGTGCGGCCATCTATATCGCCGACGTGCAGCGCGTGCGTCGTGGCTACTATCACATGCACCTGCATCTGGTGACCGAGGAGCCCGCGAAATATCCCGACTACGAACTGACACAGCTCTATATGACCAAGCTGGAGCAAATGATACGCCGCCAACCGCACCTGTGGCTTTGGAGCCATAAGCGGTGGAAGCACACCCGCGAGAGTGTGGCACGAGAATTGGCTAAACACAAGGCATAAATCGAGAGGAGCAGGCGCTCCTCTTTTTTTTGTCTTAATGGTTGCTGAGAGTAAACAAAAAAAATGCGAAAATTTTTGACAAACGCTGTTGATGAAATAGAAGATATTGCTTCAGCGAGATTAGACCTTTTGAGAAAAAGCCAAGGCTTCGTTGAAAAAAAGTCTGATGTTTTTTCAACGAGACGGCGCGAAATTTCAACAAAGCCTTATTTTTTTTCAATTTTTGTCACCCACGTTCTGTCACGTTTAATCTGTCTTTTTTGCAGGGATACTTCACAAAGCCTTAGCTTTTTCTTCTCCACCCATGATTTTAGCCCATTTTTTATTGATTTTAACCACTCCTATTTCTTGCAGAGCCAAACCACCAGCGAGGTGAATGATTTTAAGCGATCTACGATGCTCTAAAAATGCGAAAAATTTTGACAACACACGCTGCACCTATCAGCCCCGTGGCAGGATTTTTAACACAAAAAAATGAACTGCCCCACTTTTTTGAGGGCAGTTCACTGCATTATCTCCAAGATACTATATTTTCAGCGAAAAACCAATCGTGTGGGGCTGCCGCTGATGGCTGGCTTCACAGCAATACAGGATTTCGGCGCACCCTGTATCATCTCACCTCGACACGGCTTTTGCCCCCAGTGGGCAACTTGACGACGCGTATTTGTGGGTGGATCTGTTCGCGTATTTGCAGGGTGTGGCTGACGACGCCCACCTTGCGCCCCTGAGTCGTCTCGAGGCGAGACAAGGCGTCCATGACCAATTGCAACGAGGTTTGATCCAAATTGCCAAATCCCTCGTCGATAAACAAGCTGCCGATAGAGATTTGTCCGCTGGACAAGGACGCCAATCCCAAGGCCAGGGCCAAACTTGCCACAAATGTCTCGCCACCCGAGAGAGACTGGATGTGTCGCTCCTCGTCAAACATGTCGTGGTCGATGACCGTAAGGGAGAGCGTGCCAGGCTGGGTACGCAATTCGTAGCGTGGCGAGAGTTGTCGCAGATGGCAGTTGGCTTGTTCGACCAAGAAGTCGAATGTGTAGCTTTGTGCCAGCTCGCGGAACTTTTTGCCATCGTGGCTGCCGAATATTGTGCATAGACGTGCCCAATGTTCGTAGTCTTCGCGCAAATGGGTCGTGTCTGCTATCAGCTGTTCGGCATCCCTTATGCAATTGTGGTGCTTGTCGAGCGTGATGCGCAGGGCAGAGAGCGTTTCGCCCTGACGTTCGATTTCCTGCTTGACATTATTCAGTTCGGTGGTCAAATACGCTTGACTGGCTTCCTCTTCACGCTTCGGGCGATAGTTCTTGGTTTGCAATTCTATCAGTGCCCTTTGCGCAGCATCAAGTTGCAATTTGGCCAAGTGTAGCGCATTTTTCTTCTCTTCGAGGTCTGCTCTGAGCGCTTTCCAATCCGTGCGGTCCGAGAATATTTCGTCCAGTTCCACTAATTGCATTGGTGAATTGTCGCGGTTGAATCGCAAGAGCCACATATCCAACTCGCACTGACTGGCACTGAGCTGATTTTGCTTAAGCTGGCGCTCCTCGGCAGCGCGCAATTGTTGTCCACGGAGTTGATTGATTTCGCTTTCGGCAGCCTCGTGCGCCTTTTGTTGAGTTTCTGCAGTGTGGCGCGCTTCGTCGACATGGCTTTGCAAGAATTCTTCTTCTTGTTCGGGCGTCCTGCCCTCAAACAAGCGTTGTACTTCTGTCCGCTTATGCGTCAATTCTTCCTGGGCGGCTTTATAGCTATCTTCATTCCTACGATGAGCGCGATCCGCTTCTTCATAGCTGGCGATGGCCGCCTTCTCTTCCTCGATGAGTCTGGCTTCGCCGACTTGTGTCTTCTCTAAGTCTCGGCAGGTTTGTGCCCAGTCTTGCTGGAGCTGTACCAATTGCATCTTGAAGGCATCAGGGCTATCTTTCCATTGGTCGAACCATCCTGTGACGGTGATGAGCGCCTCCAGGTCTCTGTAGAACCCTTGGCAAGTGCGGTCGGATATATAAAGCGTCTGCTGCACTTCGTCGAGCGACGTGGTCACGACTTGTTGTTCCGTCTTCAGGGTTTGCCATTGATTGCGTTCGCCATCCATCTGTTGCAACAGGGCATCTATGTCCTTGTTTAGATAATTGATGGCTTGCTGGTGGTAGTTGTAGGTTTTGAGTTCTTCCTCTGCCTCTTCGGCTGCTTTTTTCGCATTATCCGTGTGCATCTCGATCATCAATTGACGAGCGTTTCTGTTGATAGTAGGCGTACACTCGTCGAATACAGGATCCAGGTCGGCACAGGTGCTCCATTCTGCCACGTAGGTGTCTTGTTGCTGCTGCAATGCGACGAGTGCATTCTTCTCGGCCTTGAGTCGTCCAGCATTTTCGGCATATCGTGTGCGCGTATCGTCCAAGCATTTTGTCTTGGCGTCTAAGTCTTGTTGCGCTTCCTTGTATTCCTCGTCCAGTTTGTTGAGCAATTCGCCCAATTCACGCTCGGTTTCGCTATGGTAGGGATGGTGTGTCGCACCACAAACGGGGCAGGCACTTCCCTCCTTGAGCTGTTTGCGCAATTGCACGATATTTTGGCTTTGGCTCAAAGTGAGTGCCACATTGAGGCGTTGGCAGACATCTGCTGCCACATCCCTTCCCTTCTCCAGTTCGGCAATTGTGTCGGCCAATTGGTTTTGTTCGGCCGTGCTACGACTGATTTCTGCCTGCTTCTCACTGATTTGTTCATAGCCTGCAGCAATGCGGCGCCACAGCGCAGCAGCTCGCTCAAGCCGTACGAGTCGGTTCTTATTGTCGGTGAGTCTGCGCTGTATATATTCACTATTTATACCATTGTTGGCACCTTGATGGACGCTCAATTCGGTGCGTAGCCCTTCCAGTTGATTCTTGTGCTCCTGCTGAGTATTCTCTAACTTTTGAGTAGCTTCTGCTAATTTAGTAGCTTGCGTCTGTAAGTCCTCGGCCTTCTGGTGTAGCTCGGAGTTACGGCGCAATTCTGACTGGTAAAGGCCTAATTTATCCTTTACCAAATCGAATTTGTCAAACATTTGCTTGTGTACGATCAACTCCTGCTTGTGCAACTGCAAATCCTCTACTTTTGATTGCGTGCTCTTGAGCTCTTCGCTCTTGCTTTCCAGTTGTGACCTCCTGCCCCTTACTACAGAATTTGTTTCAATTAATTCTTCTTCTAATTTGTGCAGTTGAGCTTCGCCCTCCTTGATTTGTCCCATCAACGAGTGACCATGATTGATCACAGGGCGGCGCTGCGCCAAATTGGCTTCGGCTTGATGCAAACTTTCTCGGGCAATCCTTAACTCGGTAGCAACAGTTTCGGCACGGTTTTTGCTGGATGTAATATTGTGGGCGATTTCTGCTTCGCGTGATTTAAGCGCTTCGATATCGGCACGGCATGTAGTGATAGATTGGTAGGTGGGTTGGATATCCAGCACACTGTCGTAGCGCTCTATACGGCGTTGGTCTGGGCTTGCTGCAACATTTGCCTTGTGCGCTTCGTGATGTGCAATTTCGCATTGCTTCACCTTCTCCTCTGCTGCGGCATTTTGCTCTACCCACTTGAGCTGTTGTTGCAAGAGTTCGACGCGATCTTTATTGCGTTCGATCGCAGTTTGCAAGAGTTCGCTTTGGTGCATTTTCTCCTCAACATCTTCTGGTTTCAATTTGTCTCGGAGGATACCCATCACTTGATTATCTATCGCTTCTGTTTCCTTTTTGGCAGCACTGGTAAGGTTGAATATCTTTTGCGAGATAGCGCCATAAATTTCGGTACCTGTCAATTTTTCCAGCAACATAGATTTGTCCTCGCGTTTGGCTTTGAGAAAATTTGCGAAACTATTTTGAGCCAGCATCACTGTGCGCGAGAATTGTGTATAATCCAAGCCAATGATTTCCTCGATGCGTTTGGGAATATCTCGTTCGTCAATTTGTTCCCTTTTAGGTGCAATGCAACGCAAAGTACGGCTTGCTTTATCCAAAGTACCAGTTCGCTTTTTGCGCAAATACCAGCCTGCTTCATAGCGCTTACCATCTACTGTCGAGAACTCGACAATGGCGTGCCCCTCCTTTTTGCCACGGCGCAACATATTGCGCGGATCGCTGGCTTGCAGACGCATATCCTCGTCTTCAATCATTTGTAGTTTGGCAGAGTCTACCTTTTGTGCACCATCAAATCGCGGTGCTTTACCATATAGGGCCAAGCAGATCGCATCAAGTAGCGTAGATTTACCCGATCCTGTGTCGCCGGTAATAGCAAAGAGGCCCGAAGAACGGAGTGGCTCTTGAGAGAAATCTATCGTTTGCTCGTCTTCTAACGAGTTGAGATTGTATATCGTGATTTTGTCTATTTTCATACGGGATAAATCATTGGAGTGATTCTGAAAGACTATATTCTTCGGCAATGAGTAAACGCTGCTTCAATTCGTCGGGCAGAGGAGAATTGTACTTATCTTGATAAATTAAGTCTGCCATTTCTATGGGCGTAAGGGTTTGTAGCGTATTGGAGGTTTTGTGTGCTGTCGTTGCTGTGTGGTCTTGTTGATACACTCTGACTACACGACAGAAATATACAGCCTTGTCTTCGAGCGATGTAGTGATTTGATGCAGCAATGTGGGTTCTGGCTGTTTTTCCTCCACCTTTAGTTCTAAATAAGGCCAAGCTTCTCCCTCGTCATTCCTTCCTCTTTTTGGCAGTTTCTCTATCATTCTTAAAATATCCAAAGGTGTGGCGCTACCATGCGGAGGCAGTGTGGTCAATTGACGTAATGGCGTATAAGGTATCCGTTGGGTATTCACCTTTTCCTCGTTGTCAATTTCAATTAATGTAACACCATGCTTGTAGTGGCTTTCACTAAATGACAGAGGGATGGGACTGCCTGCATACTGCATCTCGCCTGCAGCAGACTTTATGCTTTGTGCTTTGTGCAAGTGCCCTAATGCGGTGTAGCATACGCTGGGGTCTATCACATTTGCCGCGATGCAGTCTTGTCCGCCTACGACTAATCGTTCGCTATGTTCGTTTTCACAGATTTCTGCCCCTGCTGCATAGAAGTGCGCTACAGCAATAATAGGCAAGCCCCTGAGATTACTCTTTTTCACCTTATATAATAGTTTGTCAAAGAGGTTGCGCATCCCTTCGCCGTTGTTCATCCCCGTGGGATAGTCTGATGGTCGCAAGTAGGGTACGGCTAAGCACACCGCTTGGGCATCTGTTGTGCTGCGATGGCTTAGGGGAATAATCAGTCGGTCGAAGTCTACTTCGCCTGTTTCGGTATTTCGTGATAAAGTGCCTCGTACGTGAATGTTGTGACGTTTGAGTAGTTGCGCTGGGGCATCTATACGACCCGCCGAGTCATGATTGCCAGCGATGGCTACGATCTGCATCCCCATCACTGCTTCTGAAGCGTCGACAAGGAAGTTGTAGAACATCTCCTCTGCTGCTGCCGAGGGATTGGGACTATCAAAGATGTCACCGGCTATGACCAAGACGTCGGGGCATTCTTCCTTGAGAGTATCAAGCAACCAAGCGAGAAAATGACGATGTTCGCCGATGCGATTATGACCATGGAATACATTGCCAAGGTGCCAGTCTGCTGTATGTAGTATTTTCATCAGTTGTTTTGGATATTATCTATTATTGAGTAGGTTTATTGCTTTGTCGCAGAAGTTCCATGTCCGTCTTTTTCTATTAATTCGAGCAGGCGCTCCACGGCTTCCTCTGTGGGAATATTCTTCTCTACACAAGTTTTGCCGCGATACAGGCTCACTTTACCACGACCTGCTCCCACGTAGCCGTAGTCTGCGTCGGCCATCTCGCCGGGTCCGTTGACGATGCAGCCCATGATGCCGATTTTCAACCCAGTCAGATGAGAGGTGGCCGCCTTGATTCGCGCGATGGTGTCGGGCAAATCGTACAGCGTGCGACCACAACCGGGGCACGAGATATATTCTGTTTTCGTGGTGCGTAGGCGTGCCGCTTGCAGTATGGCAAATGCCGTTTCATCAACGATAGCGTGCGACAGGGGTTTTTCGCCTTGTGCGGGAGATGAGAAAAGGAAGACACCATCGGTGATACCATCGAACAGGAGTGCACCCATGTCGGCAGAAACACAGAGTTGGAAGTCCTCCTTCTCTGCCGCGTTCATCTGATAGTGCTGGAACATCACCACAGGGTTGACCAAATTTTCACGCCACAGTTCGTGCACCAAAGCACGCAGTTCGCCGGTGCGATTAGGGTGGGTGCTCTGCGCCAGAATCACCACCTCGGGGTGATGACGCAAGCACGCCTTAACTTCTTCGGTCAGGCTGGTGAAAGTAAGGAAGAGGAATTTCACCGGCGCCTTGATAGTGCTGACAAACATCAACATCTCGGTGGTAAATACAGGGTAAGTTCCTGCTTCGCCCTGCCACATCGGTGCATCGACGATATAGCCTGCGCCCTCGATGCGTTCTTCTGGGCGTGGCAGGCTTTGTCCGCAATAGATATAGTCTGGGCGAAGATTGCCCACCTCTTTGCTGCCGTCCAATCGGTCTGATATTACGACGGGAGGATTCTGACCTCCGATATTTTCCACAGGACATGTGGCGCGGCGCACTGGACGTAGGTAATCGAAAGCGCCGCAAGGTTGACCGGGAATGAAGGGGTGACCAGTACGTGTGCCGGCAATGTAGGAAGCCAGTTTGTAGGCCACAGGTATTTCCTTTTCGGGCGCTTCACTCAGCGAGACGCGGATCGTTTCGCCTATACCATCGCTGAGCAGGGCACCTATGCCCACGGCGCTTTTGATACGGCCATCTTCACCCTCGCCAGCCTCTGTCACTCCGAGGTGCAGGGGGAAGTTCATACCCTCGCGCTTCATCACATCATTGAGCAGACGTACCGAGCGCACCATCACGACTGTGTTGCTCGCCTTGATAGATACGACCACGTTCATGAAGTTTTCGCGCACACAGATGCGCAGAAATTCCATACAACTCTCTACGATACCCTCGGGCGTGTCGCCATAGTGCGACATGATGCGGTCCGACAGCGAGCCGTGGTTCACACCGATGCGCAAGGCTGTGCCGTGCTGGCGACAGATGGCGAGCAGTTGCTTGAAGCGTTCCTCAAGGCGTTGCAACTCGGCGGCATATTCCTCGGGTGTGTATTCCAGTGCCTTGAACTGGCGGGCTGGATCCACGTAGTTGCCGGGATTGATGCGCACCTTCTCGACGATTGTTGCCGCCACGTCGGCCACTGCGGGATTGAAGTGGATGTCGGCCACCAGGGGCACGTTGATACCCTGGCGCTCCAATTCCTCCTTGATATTTTTCAAATTATTAGCCTCGATCGTGCCTTGTGCCGTCAGTCGCACTAGGTCTGCGCCCACTTCGACCAGGCGCTTGATTTGCTCTACGCACCCTGCTGTGTCCGTCGTGGCACAGGTGGTCATACTTTGCAGACGGATGGGCTGATCGCCACCTATGGGACAGCCCTTGATTTGTGCTTCGTGAGATTTTCGAGGGGTATAATTGAAAAGGTTCATTTGTCTACTATGTTTGAGGTGTGATTTAGCATAAATATCCTCACCCATCCCCTGATTGGAGAAAAGGAAGAGGACTTGATAGAAGGCGGAATTTCCTATTCTTGTTAATCCAAAAAAGTAAGGCAAAAAACAGTCTCAAAAAAAACCTATACCTTTTTTGAAAAAACCAAGACCTTTTTTAAAAAAGGTAAGGCTTTTTTTGAAAAAGGTTAGACTTTTTTTCGACGGGGATTAATTGGTCTTGAATTTGAACTTTACTTCTGCCAAATCTGCGTTGGCTTTTACAATCTTTTGCTTCAATCCTTCCTTGTGTGCAGCGAGTCGTGCAGCCACGGTTTCGTCCGAGAGTGCCAACATCTGTACTGCCAGGATGGCTGCGTTTTGTGCGCCATTCACGCCCACTGTTGCCACAGGGATACCGGGAGGCATTTGTACGATCGACAGGAGGGCATCCAATCCGTCGAGCATACCCTTGATGGGTACGCCGATGACGGGCAATGTGGTGTTGGCTGCTATCACGCCGGGCAGAGCGGCTGCCATGCCGGCTGCGGCAATAATCACACGGATGCCACGAGAAGCAGCGCCACGAGCGAACTCTTCGACCTCGGCAGGAGTGCGGTGAGCCGAGAGGGCATTGATTTCAAAGGGGACTTCCATCTCGTCGAGCAAGAGGGCAGCCTTTTCCATAACGGGCAGGTCGGATGTGCTGCCCATGATGATGCTTACGATTGGTTTCATATGTTTATTGTCGTTAATTTATTGAATAAAATATTGCAAATTGAGTAATGACATTGCGCTCTTCTTTCCCTAAAACAAAATGATGCACAGGAAGCCACACACGATGCCAATCAGTGTGCCCAGTGTGGTGTCGAGCAATTTGTGCTGGAGTAGCACAAGGCGAGATGTACAGACGAGACCATTAATCAAGATGGCCGCGGCAATAGCAATGATGGGGTTGAAATGGAAATAGAATGAAAATGCAGTCAGTATCCCTATCGTCGCACCTGATGCCGCAGCATGTGTGCTGACTTTGAAGAAAATGTTGCAAATGGCGCACAAGATCTGAATGATCAAAGCACACAAGATGATACGAAAGGTATAGCGAGGCATACACATATCGTACATAAAATAGAGCAGTACGGCATAGCTGACTATAGAGATGATGTAGGGCACAAAGCGGCGTTCGCGCTCTCCCATCTGGTGATGTGTCCAACCGTTGACCTTGCGATAAAGATAGATGCCTAATCTTGGTGCAGCAATGGTCAACAGATACACCAACGCTAATACATAGAAACGGAAGAACCACGGCGTATATCTGAGATAACTCAAAAAGAGCAGTGGAATAAAGGCAACAATCGGGAAATAGAATGGAGAGAATATCACCGAAATAACCTTAGCCGTATGTATGATGTGCCTATTGCGTGACATAAATAGTGATAGTGAGTGAAATTGGTGTATGGTCGTTACTGCTTCCTTAACCTTGCTGTAGGAATACCCATTTGTTCGCGATATTTTCCAACAGTGCGGCGTGCCACGGGCAAGCCTTTTTCTTTCAGCATCTGTGCGATGATTTCGTCACCAAGGGGGAAGTTCTTGTCCTCAGCATCTATAATTTCCGCCAGCGCCGTCTTGACTTTTCGTGCAGTAAGCTCTTCGCCATCGGCCGAAACAAAACCTGCTGAGAAGAAGTACTTAAGTGGGTAGAGCCCATAGCGCGTTTGTACATATTTGCTACTCGTGACACGAGAAACCGTGGAAATGTCTAAACCAAGCCTTTCTGCCACTTCTTTCAGTGTCAGAGGAGTCAGCAGAACTTCATCCTCTTCAATAAAGAAAGGCCGCTGCAACTCGACGATACACTGCATCACAGACATCAAAGTGTGCTGTCTGCGCTCAATCAAGGTGATGAAATTTTGAGCGGCTTCTACTTTTTGCTTCGCATAGATATATCCATCTTTTTCAGCACGGCTCAGGTTCTCTCCGTCGGCGTTATACTTTTTGATAATATCTTGAAAAGATTGGCTCACACAAAGTTCAGGAACATCGCCGTGGTTGATCTGTATATCTATACTGCCGTCGTCGCTTACCATGACAAAAAAATCAGGAATTACTGCCGTCGCACCCTGTACTTCGTCGTCGTTCAAAGCTCTGCCTGGCGCAGGATTCAGGCGTGTCAGTTCTTGCTTGATATGTGCCACTTCATCTTCGTCAAGCGACATGCCTTCAGCGATCAAGTCCCACCTTTTTGACATAAACTGCTTGAAAAACTTCTTAATGACTACAATGCTCTGATTTTGCCAAGGCGAGTGATAGTCGGGGTGAGACAACTGAATCAGCAAGCATTCCCTCAGATCTCGGGCACCAATGCCTCGAGGTTCAAACGTATGGAGTATGGACAGCACGCGTCCCAATTCTTTCTCGTCTGTGTATATATTATGATAAATAGCTAATTCGTCACACAAAGCTTCAAGATCCTTGTTCAAAAAACCATTGTTGTCGAGCGAACCAATCAGATATTCTATCAACTGCGCTTCGTGCGGTGTCAAATCTTGTTCGCCGATTTGCTCTTTCAAGTCATCATATAGCGAATGTGATGCTGCTACGACAAAATCCCTCTCTTCTCTACTATACTCGGCTCTGTCTTGCAGATAGTCTGGGATGTCGTCTTCTGTGCGATAGTCACCAATGGCTAAATCCAAATCATCTGAGTCGTCCAGGTCGTTGTCCACTTTATCCTCGGTCTTCAACTCTTTATTCTTGTCATCCTCCTCAAGCGCTTCATTGTCCATCATTTCACATTCTATTCGCTCTGCAAACTGCATTATAGGCAACTCGATCATCTGAGCGAGGGCCAATTGCAACGCAGATATTTGCTGTGTCTGCGTCAGTTTTTGTGCAAGAACATTTCTTTGTTTCATTGATAGACAAATTTTCTTGCAAAGATAGTGTAAAAAGTAGATTCTGCACAACATCAAAGGCTTTCTTTTAGTACCTATGTGTAATATTTTTTCCCGAAAAGCTATGATTTTATATTTTCTTGCACTTTCATTTTGTCTTCCGCTCACTTTATAGTATTTTTGTAGCAATTTGTATAATTATAACCCAACATATTCCTATGATTCTATTTTTTAGAACCCCACAACAAAGCATCATCGCTACACAATGCAGCGTGATGCTCAGCGAAGAAGAAGTCAAGTCACTTTGCTGGCTCTATGGCGAAGCAGAACTTCTTCAGGCAGAAACTCTGTCAGGTTGTTTCATCGGCCCACGTCGTGAAATGATCACACCATGGAGTACCAATGCCGTAGAAATCACTCAAAACATGAACATCCAGGGCATCACTCGCATCGAGGAGTACTTCCCCGTGAAGGATGCCGAGGCTGAACACGATCCTATGTTGCAACGTGTCTACGAAGGTTTGAACCAAGACATCTTCACCGTTGATATCAAACCTCAGCCTATTCAATATATCCAGGACCTCGAGACCTACAATGAACAAGAAGGTCTGGCGCTTTCTCCTGCCGAAATCGAATATCTCCACGGCGTAGAGAAGCAATTGGGTCGCAGTCTCACCGACTCAGAAGTCTTTGGTTTCGCACAAATCAACTCTGAGCACTGCCGTCACAAGATCTTTGGTGGTTCATTCATCATTGATGGTGAAGAAATGCCTTCTTCACTCTTTGCTATGATCAAGAAGACTACGGCCGAAAATCCTCACAAGATCCTTTCTGCATACAAGGACAATGTAGCCTTCTCTGCTGGTCCCGTGGTAGAACAATTCGCTCCTGTGGATCACTCTACCAGCGATTATTTCGTGATCAAGGATATCGAATCAGTGATCTCGCTCAAAGCAGAAACACACAACTTCCCCACAACCGTGGAACCTTTCAACGGTGCATCTACCGGTACAGGTGGTGAAATCCGCGACCGTATGGGTGGTGGTGTCGGTTCATGGCCTATCGCAGGTACTGCTGTATATATGACTTCATACCGCAACGAATTGCGTAACGAAGCCCTCAAGGGTGCGATGAAGGAAAGAAATTGGTTGTACCAAACACCTGAGCAAATCTTGATCAAGGCTTCAAATGGTGCAAGCGACTTTGGTAACAAGTTCGGTCAACCATTGATCACAGGTTCTGTCCTCACCTTCGAACACCAAGAAAACGGCGAACAATATGCTTACGACAAGGTAATCATGTTGGCTGGTGGTGTGGGTTATGGTACTAAGCGCGACTGCTTGAAGGGCGAACCCAAGAAGGGCAACAAGGTCGTGATGGTCGGTGGTGAAAACTATCGCATCGGTCTCGGCGGTGGTTCGGTTTCTTCAGTAGAAACTGGTCGCTATTCAAGCGGTATCGAGCTCAACGCCGTACAGCGCGCTAACCCCGAAATGCAAAAGCGTGCCAACAACCTGGTGCGCGCACTCTGCGAAGAGGATGTCAACCCCGTAGTCAGCATCCACGACCACGGTAGTGCCGGTCACGTGAACTGTCTGTCGGAATTGGTAGAAGAATGCGGCGGCTTGATCGATATGGCTCAACTCCCCGTAGGCGACCCCACACTCTCGGCAAAAGAAATCATTGCCAACGAGAGCCAGGAGCGTATGGGCTTGCTCATCCAAGAGGAACATATCGAACACGTACGCAAGATTGCCGAACGCGAACGTGCTCCGATGTACGTAGTCGGCGAAACCACGGGCGACGCTCACTTTGCCTTCCAACAAGCCGACGGCGTGCGTCCATTCGACCTGGATGTAGCGCAAATGTTCGGTCACTCGCCAAAAACTGTCATGGTGGACGAAACCGTAGAGCGTACTTACGAAAACGCTACCTACGATGCCGCTGCACCCCAGCAATATATAAATAATGTTCTCCGCCTCGAAGCTGTGGCTTGCAAGGACTGGTTGACCAACAAGGTAGACCGCAGTGTCACAGGTAAGGTAGCTCACCAACAAACCCAAGGTCCATTGCAGTTGCCACTAGCAGACTGTGGTGTCGTAGCTTTGGACTATCGTGGCAAGGCAGGTATTGCTACTGCTATCGGTCACGCTCCACAAGTCGGACTGGCTGATCCCGCTGCAGGTAGTGTGATGGCGGTGGCAGAAAGTTTGACCAACTTGGTATGGGCACCTTTGGCAGACGGTCTCGACAGCGTAAGCCTCTCAGCCAACTGGATGTGGCCATGCCGCGCTCAAAAGGGTGAAGACGCACGTCTCTATAAGGGTGTACAAGCCCTCTCAGACTTCTGCTGCGAATTGGGTATCAACGTACCTACCGGTAAGGACTCGCTCTCTATGACTCAAAAATATCCTGATGGCGAAAAGGTCATCTCTCCGGGTACAGTGATCGTAAGTTCTGGCGGTGAAGTCAGCGATGTGCGCAAGGTGGTTCGCCCCGTAGTGAAGAATCCTCGCAACACTGGCGTAGCTTGCGCTTGTGGCAAGGCTAAGGATCCTCGCAATTCAGTACTCTATCACATCGACTTCTCGTTCGACCAATTGCGCCTCGGCGGTTCGGCTTTGGCACAAAGTTTGGGTTACGTGGGTAGCGATGTACCTACAGTGAAGAATCCTGAATACTTCCGCGACGCCTTCAACGCCGTACAACGCTGTGTGAACGAAGGTCTCCTCCTCGCCGGTCACGATATCTCAGCAGGTGGTTTGCTCACCTGTTTGCTCGAAATGTGCTTCGCCAATACCAAGGGCGGTTTGGACATCTGCCTCGATGGTTTCGCAGGCGTAGACGTAGTTCGTGCACTCTATGCTGAAAACCCAGGCGTAGTCGTTCAGGTGAATGAAACAAACAAGGAAGCCTTCGAAGCAATCATGGACGAAGTTGGCGTAGGTTACCAATTGATCGGTCGTCCATCGGCAGAACGTCGCATCCTCGTGGCTAAGGACGGCAAGGAATACACCTTCTGCATCGACAGCCTGAGAGACGTATGGTACGCTACTTCACACGAACTCGATACCAAGCAAAGCTTCAACGGCTGTGCTGATCAACGTGCAGCAAATTACAAGAATCAACCACTCAAGTTTGCTATCAAGCCTGAGTTCCAAGGTACGTTTGAATCGCTCGGTATCTCGCCCGATCGTCGTACGCCAAGCGGTGTTCGCGCAGCAATCATCCGCGAAAAGGGTACCAATGGCGAACGCGAAATGGCTTACGCACTCTATCTCGCAGGTTTCGATGTGAAAGACGTCATGATGACCGACCTCATCACCGGTCGCGAAACCCTCGACGATGTCAATATGATCGTATTCTGCGGTGGTTTCTCCAACTCCGACGTACTTGGTTCTGCCAAGGGATGGGCAGGTGCATTCCTCTACAATCCTAAGGCTAAGGCAGCCCTCGACCGCTTCTATGCACGCCGCGATACCCTCTCGCTCGGTGTATGCAACGGTTGCCAGTTGATGGTGGAATTGAACCTCATCAACCCCGACCACGCAGAGCGCTCACGCATGTTGCACAACGACTCGCACAAGTTCGAAAGCGCATTCGTAGGTGTCACAGTTCCACAAAACGAAAGCGTGATGTTCGGTTCGCTCTCGGGCACAGACCTCGGTATCTGGGTGGCACACGGTGAAGGTAAGTTTGATTTGCCTTTGGCAGAGGAAAACTACAACGTCGTATTGAAGTACGCCTACGACCAATATCCAGGCAACCCCAACGGTTCGAAGTACAACGTAGCAGGTATTGCCAGCGCAGACGGTCGCCACTTGGCGATGATGCCACACTTGGAACGCGCCTTCTTCCCCTGGCAAAATCCTCAATACCCCTGCTGCCGTCGCACACAGGACGTCACTCCATGGATGGAAGCCTTCGTCAACGCACGCCGTTGGGTCGAAGCGCACAAGGGTGAATAATTTCCACGCAAGTAAATACTACACATATATAATAAAGCGATGCTCCACACGGGCATCGCTACACACAACCAGAATATGAAACGAGTATTAATCATTGCTTTGGCACTTATCAGCTGCCTTGCAGCAGAGGCACAGTTGCGTACCATCAAACCATCCAACGTCTTTAAGGTTCCGAATATCAGCAACGCAACGTATGAGAGTGGTAATTATGACGACACAGGCAATCCATTATTTTATGATTTTCACTACAACGGCACCTACTGGATGCGCAGTGGTGGCGATGTGGGCAGCATTGTGGCATCGAGCACGCTTAGTCCTCAAGGGTCTGCCAATTACAAAGCAGCTAACATTTATGATTTAAACCACGAGACAGCATGGGTTGAGGGCGTAAGGGGCAATGGCGTTGGCCAATGGATTGAGTATCGAGATGTAAGTGGATGCTCAATTTCGGGAATACGAATTCTGAACGGATATGTCAAGAGCGATAAGGCATGGAACGAGAATGCACGCGTCAAACGCCTCAAGGTGTATTGCAATGGTAAGCCCAAATGCATCCTTGAACTTCAAAATAGCCGTTCGTTGCAGTCATTCTATATTGATGGCGGCTTAGGCGACGATGTCCATACGATTAGATTTGAGATCCTTGATGTCTATCCTGGCTCAAAGTATCAAGATACAGTCATCTCTGAAATATACTTCAACTGTACAGCATCCGACTGTGATGGTGAATAATAGTTGGTGAACAAGTTTACACACCTCATCAGACTACGCTCTCCACTGAAATGGAGAGCGTAGTTCTTTTCTACCCTTCTAATTGGTCGTTTCCATTGTGTGGCTATTTGTATACAGCAGAAACGCCCCAAAAGATTGAAAATTTTGAATGTTCCACGCCACCCATGTTTAGGCTTTTTTAAGAAAGATTAAGACTGTGTTACAACAATCATAAACTCTTTTTGAAAAATAGCAAAGCCTTTTCAAACAAAGTCTTGGGATTTTTGAAAAAAGTCTTGGTTTTTTTGAAAAAGTCGGCGCGGAATTTTCACAAAATCTCACTTTTTTTCATCCAAAAATGGGGCAAAACAAAGGGGAACTATCCGCATTTGGACAGTTCCCCACTTTCTTATCACAAAGATACGATATTTTTTTGCGAAATGCAAATCGCGATTAACAGTCGTTAAGGATATGTTTCACGCCAATGGTATTGCCGAAACGACATGAGATGCCATCCCCCCCTACCCTTGCGCCAATTTGGTTTGGTAAGCCAAAGCATACATGCGCATCTGCTTCACCATGGCCAGAAGTCCGTTGCTGCGTGTGGGCGAAAGGTGCTCGGACAAGCCAATCTTGTCTATGAAGTAAAGGTCGGCTTCCAGAATTTCCTGGGGCGTATGTCCGCTCAACACGCGCATCAGAAGGACAGCAATACCCTTGACGATTAGGGCGTCGCTTTCGGCGCGGTATTCCAATTTGCCATCCACTTCGTCACACACCAACCACACGCGGCTCTGGCAGCCTTCGATCAGATTGGCATCCACCTTTTCATCCTCGGACAGGTCGTCTTCGTCCTCGCCCAAGTCGATGAGGAGCTGGTAGCGGTCCATCCAGTCGTCCAGCAATGTGAAGTCTTCGATAATCTCGTCTTGAAGTTCGTTGATAGTCATATTACGTCTATATTATGTGTTGTAAGAAGTATTAAAAAGCCTCGCTGCCAAGCACCTGTATCAGGGTTTGTCCCACTGCGCCCAGGACCTCGCGCGAAATATTCTCGGGAGTATCGTTCACGGTGTGCCATGTGGCAGAGAATCCACCCTGTGGGCCAGCCAAACAGGGGATGATGTCTATGGTTGGCACACCCAAATATTGATTGATAGGCAGGTGGTCGTCGATAGCTACCGAACCGTCCTCGTAGAGGAAATACTTGTTTGCTCCCACCGCCTCGGCAGCACCCCATACTTTGGTCATGATGGACGAAGCATACTGCATCGAGTAGTATTCGCGGCAGAAGCGCGCATCCTTGCCACCCACCATATCCAGCAGGATACCATACTCTGCACGATAGCCTGCTACATGTGGATTTTGTGCCCAATATTGTGAGCCCAGACACCAATCGCTGCCGTCCTGTGGAGCACTCTCTTCACCCCAATAAGGAGCGCCATAGTCCTCCATATCGAAGCAGATGAAATCTATCCCATATTGAGGTTGCAAGTCCTTCAACAATCTCGCCACTTCGAGCATCACTGCCACGCCGCTGGCACCATCGTTGGCACCCAGCACGGGCTTTTTGTGATTGGCTTCGTCGGCATCAGCGTCGCACCAAGGTCGGCAGTCCCAGTGAGCACAGAGTAGCACGCGCTTCTCGGCTTCTGGCTTATACGAAGCTATGATGTTGCGACAGGGCAACGTCTTGCCATCCCAGGTATTGACCTGTGCGTGTTGTTCCGTCACCTGCAACTTGTAATGTTTGAACAGGTCGACAATATAATCGCCGCACTTTTTGTGAGCCGCCGACTCAGGCGTACGAGGACCAAAGTCGCATTGCTTTTGTACGAATGCGAAGGCCGAATCTGCATTAAACGTCACTGATACCTTCTGCTCTGTTGGTGTCGTAGTAGTCTGCTCGGCCTGAGACGTTGCACTATTTTTACTACCACAAGCCAAGAGTGAAAAGACTGTGACCAGGGTAAAACATAGACTGATGTGTGCTAAATATTTCATAACCTGATGTGTCGTAGGATAGGGTTTGTTGAGATTAATTATTGATCTGCATATCCGCTTTGAAAGAGCGTGTTGTATTGTGCACGGCTCATCACGCGAACAAAGTTGCCGCCCCACAATTTGCGCAGGGAGCGTTCGTTCAATCCCTCTGCCATGAGTCGGCGTGTCAGCGACAGATAGTCGGCTGCCGTACGCAATCCGCGCACACCGCCGTCGCCGTCGAAGTCCGAACCGATGCCTACGTGCTCGATGCCTGCCACGTCGATCAAGTGCATGATGTGTCTCACGGCATCGTCGATCGTTGCTTCGCCAGATTCGACCAGGAATCCCTCGTAGAAGGTGGCTTGCACCACGCCGCCCTTTTCTGCCAAGGCGCGTACTTGGTCGTCGGTCAGATTGCGGGGATGATTGCACAATGCTTTGGATGACGAGTGCGAGCAAAGCACGGGGCGCGTCGAGGTCTCGAGTGTTTGATAGAAGGTCTCCTCTGAAGCGTGCGACAAGTCTATCATCATGCCCACGCGGTTCATTTCAGCTACCACTTGCTTGCCAAATTCGCTCAAGCCGCCATGCTCACGCTTCGAGCGACTTGCCGAGTCGCAAATATCATTGTCGCCGTTGTGACAGAGCGTCATGTAGACTACACCCTCCTTGCGATAGCGCTCGATATTGCTCAGGTCCTTGCCAATGGCATAACCGTTTTCGATACCAAGCATGATGGATTTGCGATTAAGCATTTTATTATTGAAAAGTTCCTTTGGGATAGTGGCTATTTGCACACTATACGCAGCCTCGACCTGTCGGCGAATTTCTGCCAGGATACGATCTGCTGTAATCGTTGCTTCAAGTAGTTCGTCAGCGCTTCTGCCTCCTTGTGGCAGATAGGCAGCCATCACAGCGGCATCCAGGGCGCCGTCGTACATCTTGTACAGGTCGACACAACTATTCGTATTGCGCTTGCACAATTCAACACCTTGATCAAATACCATCGGCGTGTCGCAGTGTGAATCCAAGGTCAAGACGCGACGATGCACTTCACGCGCCTTGCGATACGACTCGGCCTCTTGCACGAAGTGTTGGAACAGCGGCATCATGCGACGGTCGTTGTTCATGATAAAGGATTCGGGATGCCATTGCACGCCCCAAATGCTCTTCATCTCGTTGGACTCTACAGCTTCTGCCACACCATCGGCAGATCGGGCAGTGATACGTAGTTTCGGACCACCTTCTTTTACTGCTTGATGGTGGAAAGAATTGACGGCAAACTCTGTGCCGAGCAATTTAGCCACGAGCGAGGCGCTATCGGCCTGAACGCGATGCGTCGGGGTGAAGCGAGGCGCATCTTGACTGTGCTTGATCAGATAGCCGCCGTCGTGTTCTGCAGCAGTATCCTGATAGACTTTACCCCCCAAAGCAGCCACGATGACCTGCACGCCGCGGCAGATACCAAACATTGGCAGTCCGCAGTCGTAGGCTAGACGTACGGCGAGCAGTTCCACCTTGTCGCGCGCCGAGTTGATACCTCTGAGTTGCGGCAAGGGATCTTCGCCCCAATACAGTGGGTTGACGTCGGCACCACCCGAGAGCATCAGTCCATCGATGCGTGCCAGCAGATTGTACAGTTGAGACGGATTGTCCACTGGGGGAATGACCACTGGCATACCACCTGCTGCTTCGATGCTGCGGTAGTAGGCTTCTGCCAGTTCGCTACCCTTGTCGCCATAATTGCCCATGATACCGATCAAGGGATAGGCGCGCTGAGTGGGATAGTGGCTGGTCAGTTCGCGATAGGTGGTATTAATATCAAATAAGTCCATAGTGTGTAGATTGCAAATGGAATAGTGTTGATAGCAGGCAAAGCCTTTTTTTGCGTCGCTCTTACCCTAATATTTACGTTTGGGATTTCGTGGGAACCACCCCTTTTCCACGCGTTTCTTTTGGTCAAACAGTTCCTTAATGGTCCAGAATGATGAAAATCCCACAATACTGAGCAGGGCGCTCCAAAAGAGATCTTTGATCAGCAGCGCCGCTGCGGAGCAAACGAGTCCCAGCACGAGAAAAATCCACCAAGGGCGCGTACCAAAATGGTATTCTGTCTTTATCACGATGGGGTGAAACAGACCGATGGTTAGAAATGTGGCAGCGCCCAATAGTACGCCTTGCCAAGTCAGGTCAAGCATAGTGTAGAGTTCAGTTGTTTTTTGTGTCGCGTTGATTGAGATATTTTCTTTCTTGATTTGGAAAGGAAAAACGAGGCAAGTTCTTTTCTTAAAAAAGTCTTAGCTCGTTTAAAAAGTGTCTTGTTTTTTTCAAACAAGGTCTACTTTTTTTTCAAGAAGGTCTTTAGTCGTTGTTGTCTTCCAAATCGTCCACGATCACACCTTCTGCATTCATGCGCTCCATCAGTGCTTTCAGTTTCTTGGAGTTTACGGCTTGATCCTTGCTGGGAATCATCACAGGCACTTGGCGTGAGAAACTTTGTTCAAGTGAAATCAAGGTTTCGGTCGAAACGACGCCTGGGATCTCCTGGATGTGGTGGTTGAGCAATTTCATCAGGTGTTCGTTGTCGCGGCAGTAGAGTTTCACCAGCATTGTATAAGGACCTGTGGTAAAGTGGCACTCTACGATCTCGTCAATCTTTTCCAATGCAGCCGCTACGCCTTGGTACATCGAACCGCGCTCCAACTTAATTCCGACATATGTACATGTGCTATAACCGATGCGCTTTGCATTAACATTATATCCTGAGCCAGTGATGACACCAGCTTCTGTCAAACGCAATACACGTTGATGAATTGCTGCTCTCGAAACACCGCACGCTTCTGCCACATCTTTGAAAGGCACACGTGCATCCATAGAAATGATTTGAAGAATCTTCAGATCTAGTAGGTCAACCTTTTTCATATTTTTGTGTTTATTTTTGTTTTGAAATGCACGCAAAGGTAGAAATAAAATTTACATATAGCAATTTTTGTACCCTAAAAAATATACAAAATGTAAATATTTTGCTACAAAATTTGGAGTATAGACAAAAGAGCCTCTATTTTTTCTGTCATAATCCTGAATTTGTGCCTCACTGCGCCCTCTCGGATGGCATGGATTGTGCCTGTTTCAATCGTAGCTAAATGGTGTTTTATGGCAAGCGTGTGAAGAAAACAAATGATGCTCCCAGAGAGTCGATAGACCTTGAGAGCATCATTGATGGATATCATATATATATTATAATATACTAAGGGGTTTGGACAATGCCACTGCTTCGAAGATCTTGTCGGCGGCGCCTGCATTTTCGTGAATGTATTGTCCTGCCATACTGCCGGCTTGTTGCAATTTGTCGGGATGTTGTGTGAAGTTGGTCATGGCGCATTCGAAATCCTCGGCACCATGTATCTCGATGCAACCACCATTTTTCAACAAAGCCTGGGCTTCGCGGAATTTGCCGTTGTTCGGACCAATAAATACGGGAATGCCGTAAACCGCTGCCTCGGGTACGTTGTGAATACCCACACCAAATCCGCCGCCGACATAGGCTACTTTTGCGTAGCGGTAGATGCTGGACAAAAGGCCGTAGCAGTCGATGATCAGACATTCGGCTTGTGCCACATTCTCGGCGTTGGCTTTGCTGTAACGCAGGGCGGGGCGCTTCAACTTGCCCTCGATTTCGCGCAGATGTTCTTCTGATACCACGTGCGGAGCGAGGATCAGGCGCCAGTCGTCGTGTCGGTTGAAATAGTCAATCAGAATATCTTCGTCGGGACTCCAGCTGCTACCCGCCACTAGGACTTGTCTGCCCTGGGCAAAGCTTTCGCACAAGGGCAGTTCCTTTGCTTCGCGCTGGATGTCTATTACGCGGTCGAATCGGGTATCTCCTACCACCGAGACGTTGTCTACGCCGATTTGTGCCAAGAGTGCTTTTGACGCCTCGTTCTGCACGAAGAAATGTGTGATACGTCGCAGACAGCGGGCGTAGTTTCTGCCGTAGGGGCGGAAGAAGATTTGTCCCTCGCGGAAGATGCTCGACACACTATACGTCGGGATGTTGTGCTGATACAACGTGTCGATATAATTGCGCCAGAATTCGTACTTGATGAAATAAGCCGCCGTGGGTCGTGCCAGGCGGATAAATTTACGCGCATTTATTGGTGTATCAAAAGGCAAATAGCACACGATGTCTGCCCCGGCATAATCCTTGCGCACCTCGTACCCCGAAGGCGAGAAGAAAGTCAGCAGAATTTTTTGCTCAGGATGCGTACGTCGGAGGCGTTCCATCAGTGGACGTCCCTGTTCGAATTCGCCCAACGATGCGGCGTGAAACCACACGTAGGTGTCGCCGCCTACCGCCTGGCGCAGGGTTTGCCACGTTTGGCGCTGACCACGTGTCATCAGTCGCGCTTTCTTGTGGAAAAGCGCAACGATGTTCACAATGATCATATAGAGATATATCGCCAGAGAGTACATCTGCGTTGCGATCAATTATTGATTATGCCAAAGCTTTGAGAGCGTAGCGCATACGCTTCAAGGTTTCTTCCTTGCCCAAGAACTCTGCCAGGTCGTGCATGTCGGGGCCTTTGCCTGCGCCTACCAACATCACGCGCCAAGCGTTCCATGGTTTCACGCCAGTTTGCTCTACCCACGCATCGATAGCACTGCGTTGTGAATCGGCAGAGAAGTCTTCCAAACCTTCGAGCAGTTCGATGAGCGCTTGCATTTCCTGTGGCGCATTTTCCTTCCAGTTTTTGCGGATGAACTTATCTTCTTTGTCGAAGGTCTTGGGTGCGATAAAGAAGAAGTCGCAAAGTGGCCACAATTCCTTGATGAAGTTGATCTTCTTCATCTTCATCATAGCTACGACCGCTTCTACTTTTTCAATAGGTGCTTCGATGCCGTTTTCGCGCAGTATCTTGTCGAAATCCTGAGCCAATGCAGCATTGTCAGCGCTTTGGATATATTCGCGGTTGAACCATTGTCCTTTCACGTAGTCAAACTTCGCACCAGCCTTAGAGCACTTAGCGAGATCGAACTGTTCGATCAATTCCTGCATAGAAAGGATTTCCTGATCTGTACCAGGGTTCCAGCCCAACAGAGCCAGGAAGTTCACCACAGCCTCGGGCAAGTAGCCACTTTCGCGGTAACCTGATGATACAGTGCCATCGGCTGCGTGCCATTCCAATGGGAATACGGGGAAGCCCAAGCGGTCGCCGTCGCGCTTAGAGAGTTTACCCTTGCCGTCGGGTTTGAGCAACAGAGGCAAGTGGGCGAATCGTGGCATAGTATCCTCCCAACCGAAGGCACGATACAGCAGTACGTGGAGTGGGGCAGAGGGCAACCATTCCTCGCCACGGATCACGTGAGTAATCTCCATCAGGTGGTCGTCCACGATGTTGGCCAAGTGGTAAGTAGGCAATTGGTCAGCGCTCTTGTAGAGCACTTTGTCGTCCAGGATAGTCGAGTTGATCTTCACATCACCACGGATCATATCGTCCACGTGAATATCTTCGCCTGGTTGGATTTTGAAACGCACCACATACTGAGTACCTGCTGCGATCAGTGTTTCCACTTCTTCGGCAGGCATAGTGAGCGAGTTGCGCATCTCGCCGCGAGTGGTTGCGTCGTATTGGAAGTTTTCCTTTTCCGCACGCTTAGCGTCCAATTCCTCGGGTGTGTCGAAGGCGATGTAAGCCTTGTCCTCTGCCAAGAGTTGATCTACATATTTTTTGTAGATTTCGCGGCGTTCGCTTTGGCGGTATGGACCCTTGTCGCCTCCGTAACTTACGCCTTCGTCAAATTCGATGCCGAGCCACTTGAAGGATTCGATGATATACTCCTCGGCACCGGGCACGAAGCGTTGAGAGTCGGTGTCCTCGATACGGAACACCATCTTGCCGCCGTGCTGACGAGCGAAAAGGTAGTTGTACAATGCGGTGCGAACACCACCGATATGAAGCGGGCCCGTAGGGCTGGGTGCAAAGCGCACTCTGACGGTTCTATTTTCCATAAAAAAAGTATTTTTTTGTTTTCTATCGCAAAATTACTACAACGGCACCGAAATACAAAATATTGATTTGCTTTTTTTAGAATATACTTTTATAATGGAGCAATAGAGGAAGATGGAAATATGTTTAACCTTTTGGTAAAAAAGACAAAACCCTTTTTAGCTCACCCTATGGTTTACTAAAAAAGGTTTTGTCTTTTTATAGCAGTTAAAACTTTTAATTATTTGAATAGAATTTTGTGGAAAAATTGTTTTTAGGGAAACTATAGGTATATGACATTTTTGCCCCCAACCACAAGCTCTAAGAAGCGTAAGACTTTAGGAATTGCTTATCTGCCTTGCAGTTTTTCTCGCAAATAGCGCGCCGTGTAACCTTTGCCTGCCTTCACCACCTCTTCGGGTGTACCAGCGATGACCAGGTGTCCACCTTCGCGGCCACCTTCAGGACCTAAATCGATCACATGGTCGGCGCATTTCACTACATCCAGGTTGTGCTCGATCACCAGAACGGTATGGCCGCGCTCTACCAGGGCATTGAAACTCTGCATCAGGCGGCGGATGTCGTGGAAGTGCAGACCCGTCGTGGGTTCGTCGAAGATGAACAAAAGGGGTTCGGCAGATTCGCGCGACAGGTAGTAGGCCAACTTCACGCGTTGGTTCTCACCACCCGAGAGCGTACTTGACGATTGCCCCAACTTGATATATCCCAAGCCTACGTCCTGCAATGGGCGCAAGCGGCGGGCGATTTTGTCGCAGCGGTGCTGGGTGAAGAATTCGATGCTTTCGTCTACGGTCATATCCAGGATATCGTAGATATTCTTGCCTTGGAATTTCACTTCGAGTACATCCGATTTGAAGCGCTTACCACCGCAAGCTTCGCACTCCAGGACCAGGTCAGCCATAAACTGCATTTCTACCTTCACAGTACCCTCGCCTTTACATTCCTCGCATCGTCCGCCGGGCGCATTGAAGCTGAAATATGCCGGGGTGTAGCCCATTTGCTTCGACAGCGGTTGGTCTGCCATCAACTTGCGTATTTCGTCATACGCCTTGATATATGTGGCGGGGTTGGAGCGGGATGAGCGGCCGATAGGGTTCTGGTCGACAAATTCCACGCCGGAGATTTGCGCCAAGTCGCCTTCGAGCGCAATGTGTTCGCCAGGTCGGTCGGCCACTTCGTCGAAGTGACGCTTCAAGGCGCGGTATAAGATGTCGCGCACCAAGGTGCTCTTGCCACTACCCGAGACGCCTGTGACAACGGAGAAGACATTGAGCGGAAAATCCACGTCGACGCCCTTCAGATTATTAGCCCGAGCGCCACGCACACGTATATAATTATTCCACGCACGTCGCATCGTGGGCACGGGGATTTGGTCTGTTCCTGCCAGATAAGCCAAGGTGTGCGAATCGGTGTGATTGCCGCTCGCCACAGCCTGGGGAATAGTGTCGCTAGCGCCTTGCCATACCACCTGTCCGCCGTGTGCGCCAGCCTCGGGACCGATATCTACCAAATAGTCGGCGGCGCGCATGATATCCTCGTCGTGTTCGACCACAATGACCGTATTGCCGAGGTCGCGCAACTGATGTAGTACGCGGATGAGTCGGTCTGTGTCGCGCGAATGCAAACCGATGCTGGGCTCGTCTAGGATGTAGAGCGAACCGACCAACGAACTGCCTAAAGAAGTAGCAAGATTGATGCGCTGACTCTCACCTCCGGAAAGGGAATTGCTGAGGCGGTCGAGCGTCAAATAGCCCAAGCCGACATTGACCAAGAAGTCGAGACGCGAACGTATTTCCTGCAACAGACGTTCGGCGACCTGTGCGTCGTGCTCGCTCAGGGTGAGTTCAGCAAAGAACGTCTGCAATTCGCTCACCGGCATGCGCACTAAATCCGTGATACTCTTGCCACCGACTTTGACGTACTCTGCTTCTTTTTTCAAACGGCCGCCGCGACATTCGGGGCATATCGTTTTGCCGCGATAACGTGCCAGCATCACGCGGTATTGTATTTTGTATAGATTGCCCTCGAGCATGCGGAAGAAGGCGTCGATGTGCACTTGTTCCTCCTTGGGCAGGGTCTTTTCGAATTGATCGCCGTGCCACAAGATATCCTTTTGTGCACGCGTCAGGTTGTAGTAGGGTTCGAAGATAGGGAAGCCGTTGCGCTGTGCTCGGCGACAGAACTCCTCTCTCCACTCTCCCATCTTTTCTCCCCTCCAGCAAGCCACGGCCCCCTCGTATACGCTCAAGGCGCTATTGGGGATGACCAACTGTTCGTCGATGCCCATCACGCGGCCAAAGCCTTCGCACTTGGGGCAGGCTCCTATGGGCGAATTGAAGGAGAACATATTGTCGTCGGGCGGAGAGAAAGTGATGCCGTCGGCTTCGAATCGCACGGAGAAGCGGTGCAGGACATTCGAGGGATAGATGCGTATCAAGCACTCGCCGCCCCCTTCGAAAAAGGCGGTCTCGACGGAGTCCGTCAGGCGGGAAATGGCATCACGACTACTATCCACGGACATACGGTCGATGAGCAAATACAAAGTTTCCGCCGTGTCGTGTGGCACATCCTGGATGTGCACGATTTCTCCTCCCATATCGACACGCGAAAGACCTGCTTTCATGTACATTTCCAGTTGGCCCGCCAAATCTCGACCTTCGCCAATTATTACGGGGGCAAGGACGGTGAAGCGGGTGCCTGGGGAATAGTTCAACACGCAGTTGACCACATCCTCGGGAGTATTGCGGCGCACCTCCTGTCCGCTGACGGGTGAGTAGGTGTGTCCGGCACGAGCGAAAAGTAGGCGCAGGTAGTCATAAATCTCCGTTGAAGTGCCGACGGTAGAGCGAGGATTACGCGAAGAAACCTTCTGCTCAATAGCAATAGCCGGCGGCAAACCTTTGATATAGTCGCACTCGGGCTTATGCATACGTCCCAGAAATTGGCGTGCATAGGCTGAAAGGCTTTCTACGTAACGGCGCTGTCCTTCGGCATAAAGGGTGTCGAAGGCTAAAGAGGACTTACCCGAACCGGAAAGCCCTGTGACGACGATAAACTGGTCGCGGGGTAGTTCCAGGTCAATATTTTTCAAATTATTGACACGGGCACCTTTTATTTGGATAGTTTCATTATTGACTTGCTCTGCGTTTTTTCTCATTGTGTCTCGAGTGATTAAAAACTGCATTTACTATATATTTCTTGGGCGTGATCTGATGGAATATTTATCACACATCCTGCGCCCAATCACTCATTTTCTCAATATTCATCCAGGTCGAGCATTTCGAAAACCAGATGTGGTTCAAACCCCTTGCCGATGACGTAGCGCGCCACCTTTTGCCGTTCTTCGTAGGGCGTATCTGCTTTCACTTGCCCCTGCTTCTTTTGCAACAGATCGCCGAGGATTTCGCGATACTCCTGTTCGGGTATTTCCGCCAAAGCGGCGTCGATACATGCGGCGTCGATGCGTTTCAGATAGAGGGCCTGGCGTATTTTCACCCTGCCCCATTTGTCATAGTGCACCTTGTCCAGGGCAAAGGCGCGAGCATAGCGTTCGGCCGAGACAAACCCTTCGTCCTCCAACCTGTCCAGCACTTTTTCAGCATCGGCGCTTGACACGCCCGCCCTTTGCATACTTTGCCACAAGTCCTGACGACAGCATTCCTGTCGAGCACATCGGGCAGAATATTTCAGATAAATTTTATCCAATTCCATAGGGTGAAAATGCGAAGTTTGGGCACCGTTGAAAAAAGGTTAGACCTTGTTGAAAAAAAGTCTAATGTTTTTTGAAAAAGGTAAGGGTTTTTTAAAAAAGGTAAGGTTTTTTTTTGAGGGGGTAAATTGGTTGTGAAAAAAGGGTTAGGAAAATGGGATGAATGATTAGCTGTGAGGGTGAATAAGCCAGACATTCTTTCACCGGATTCGGTTGAGCCAGAGGTTCCGCAAAACCTTATTTCTTCACCACGCCGCGCACGACAAACCAAAGGTGGAAAAATAGCGTAGATATTAAGCCATAGTGCTTCGTCATAATCGCAAAGCGCTCCTTGAGCGAAGCCTTGTGGTTGCGTGTAGTCAGTCCTTCGTTCAGATAGTCTGCCACAGTGATGCGAGCATTTGCTGCGGTCAACTTTTGACGTGCTGCATCACGCAAGATTCGTACACACCAGTCGAAATCAGCGCTGAATCGGTAGCGCAAATCGTAGCGTGCGGCGCGGGCCAAGTCGGTGCGAGCGAAAAAGGCCTGATGGCACACCAACATGCCGTGGCGGAATGAGCGCCAGGTCAGACGTGATGGGGGCGAAAGACGACGACGGCGCAAGAAGTTGCCTTCGGCATCAACCAAGTCAGTATCTCCGTAGATCACCGCGGGATATTTTTTCGTTTTGCCGCTTTCTTTTTCTTGCAAAGCAACGGCTGCTATCTTCGACAAAGTATCTGCGGCGTGAAAGGTGTCGCCTGCGTTCAAGAACAGGACGTATTCGCCTGTCGCCAAGTCCAGGGCTTTGTTCATCGCGTCGTACAATCCCTCGTCGGGTTCACTCAAGCACACGATTTCGTGACGTACTTGAGCCACGCTGTTGCGCTCTTGGTAGTGATGAACGGACTCGAGCGTGCTATCCTGAGAATTGCCATCCACGATGACGTGTTCTATGTACGGATAGTCTTGTGCTTCGACACTAGCGATGGTTTTTTCGATCAACTCGGCGGCATTGTACGTCACAGTGGCGACCGAGATTTTAAGCGGAGGTTCTGACATTTTTATTGTTAAACTTTTTTGTATTTAGTGGTTATATATTGCTTATTAAGTTTACTCTCCTCCCTCTTTTGTAGGCTTCAGGAGATCTTTATAAAGGGCGATGAAACGCTGTGCTACGGCTGCCTCGGAATAAGTATTGACTGCCTTTTCACGCGCCGCCGTCGCCATTTCGGGATAGTTGGGCGAGGATAGCACCTGCTTGATGCCCTCGGCCAAATCCGACGCATCCTTGTAGCGCGCCAAGTAGCCGTCTACACCAGGTGTGATCATCTGTGGCAGGCCGCCTACGTTGAAGGCCACACAAGGCGTCGAACAAGCCATAGCCTCTACCACCGTGTTCGGCAGGTTGTCCATCAGCGTCGGCATCAGTAGCACATCTGCCGCATCGTAAAGCCTGCGCATCGTTTCCTCACTGTTCACATATTCTTGGGGGAATAGTGTACAGGGGAAGGTGCCTTGCAGTGTGCTCGCCTCCTTGCCTACGGGCACCAGGGCCAGTTGTTCTGTCCACGCCGCGTCGCTTTCGTGCAACTGTTCCAGAGCCTGGCGCAAATATTGTATACCCTTGTTGGGATCTGTAGCTTTGTAGGCGACGAAAAGTAAGATCTTTTTATCCAAAGGCAAACCCAGTGCTTGACGCGCTCCTGCCTTATCCTTCGAAACAAAGAATTCGGTGTCGATAGGGTTGGGAATACTATGCACGGGACGACCTTTTAGCAGTGGCGCACGGCGGGCAATTTCTGCCAACCAATCACTGCATGCCACAAAGGTCATGGGTGCTGTGCCGTAGGTCTTGCGTTTTCGCTCGTAGGTCTTGGTGGAAAGGTCCTTTGCACCGCCTCCGCCACGCAACAATGGGCAATGTCCGCAGCCAGTCTGCCATCGTTCGCACGCACCAGCCTGGTGACACACGCCGGTCACTGGCCACATGTCGTGCATGGTCCATACGACGGGTTTGCCGCTTTTCAGAATTTTCTGCATATCGTTCAGTGACAACATACCCTGATTGAACCAATGCAGATGTACGATGTCGGCTTGCTGGAATTGGGGCAGTCGTGTGATGTCGGCGCCGTGTGTCGCGGGGTCAATGGCAAATAGATTTTTCCTGCTACCACGATTCGCCCACACTATGCCCAGGCGCTCAGCCACGAAACGTATTTTTTGCAAAAACTTATGGGGTAGCGCGTGTACCTTGGGGTTTTCGCTCTCGCGCTTATTGACGAGCATTTCCGCCTCTACACCTTGCGAATGCAGAGCTTTCATTAGACGACTTGCCGCTATGGCAGCACCGCCTGTGTGTTCGGAAGTATTTACGAGAAGTACGCGCATAATATCTCGCAAAGGTACACATTATTTGTGAATCTGCAAATTATCGCGGACAGGATACCAAGTTTTGCTGCTACGTAGCAAAGAAAAACCGCCAAGAGTTCTTTCGTGCATTTGTTTAGATTTGCGCAAAAGCAACCCTTGGCGATTTTTATATTGACCCTATAGTCAAAAGATATGAAGCCTATTTGTCGGTTTTATCTGACGGTTGTGACCATCGACGAAGTAGTGAAAGTTTTCTTGGATGTACCGGGGGTGTAACTACCTCCCCAGCTGAGTCCCTGAAACGTAGTGCCGCCGGAATAAGAGCCTGCCGAGTAGATTGTATATCCCGTGGAAGCCTGCAAGTCGGGTGAAGAAAATACCATGGTCAACGAGTTGAGCGTGCGAGGTGCTACGACGCTGAAAATGCATGAACCATCCGACGAATTGCATACCGACAAACGCGTATTTTGCGTCACGCTGCCCGAATAAACCACCACGCGCTGCGTACAAGCACTGGATGACGGCGTACTGGTCGCTCCGCCCATACCCACAAGCAAACCGCCTGTGATTTTGAAAGTATTCTGATCGCAGTCGAAACCTTCTTCCGGTTGATTTGTACCTGTGCTGAAGATCACACCGCCTGTGATAGTGATTGTGCCATTCGCATCGATACCGTCGTTGTTTGAGGCATAGGCGTAGATATTACCACCATTGATCACGATACCATTCGATGCCTGCAATACATCATCGTAAGTATTGCCGATGATAGTGCCGCCGTTCACGGTCAGTATCTTTTTGCTCTCGATGCCTTCTCCACCTTCGCTTACAGTACTTACCGTGATTTCGCCGTTTTCTATATATACATTGCCATCAGCCTTGATGCATTTGGGGTTACCGCCACTGCCGCTGGAGTTACCACCCGGCCATCCGCCACCGCCGCCTGGCCATCCGCCTCCAGGACGTCCGCCAGTGCTGCCGCCACTGGTTGTGCCACCCACCTGACTGCCTGTGGTCGAGGCCTTGATTACGGGCAAATGTTCAGCATCGCCGATAGTCAGGACGCCGTCTGCCGACACGCACTTACCACCACTGCCGCTTGCGCTCAGGGTCAGTGTACCGCCCAGCAGATGCATATCGCCGTCCGCCTTGAGTCCTGTTGCCGTATATTTATCGCTGGTGTTCGATGCGTTGGTATAGGTGCCGCCTGCGCCGCTCAGCGCGATATTTACTTCGCCCGAGATGACGGTCAGTGTACTATCTGCCGAGAGACCTTTGCCCGCTGTACCCGAGTGTACAATATCTATATACGCGCCGTCGACCAGGATGTGTCCGTCGCTTTTGATTGCCGAGCAATAGGAGGGAGCTCCGTCTGTCACAACGACGCCGCCCGAGCAGGTGAAGTTCAGTCGGCCGCCAGTCAGCGACATCGTCCTGCCGCTCTTCAGTCCTTTCGTTTGTTCGCCTTTCAGGGTCACTTCCATCTCGCCGCCGCTGATCGACATCACGCTGTCGCACTTCAGCGCCTTGGTGTCTGCCGCCGAAGCCGTCAGATTGAGGTAACCTCCGCCGATTTTCACATAGCCCTCGCCGCCATCGATACAGTCGCCCTGAGTGCCTGATACGGTCACCTGACCTGCTGTCATCTGAAAGTAGTCATTCGTGTGCAGACCGTCGCTCACGGCTTGCGATACCGTGAGGTTGCCGCCCTCGACGCTGATATAGTCGTCGCTACATACGGCGTGTTTGTAGAGGCCTTGGACTTCCAGATCGCCCTCGCCTTGGAGGACCAATTGTCCCTCGGCAAAGAGTGTACCCTTTTGGTCTTCCTCGCCCTCCATGGTATATACTGCGACGTCGGTCAGGGAGTTTTTTGTTCCGGCGGGGAGTTTGATAGTCGTTTTCTTTTTGCTCTGAATATTGATCGCCGCGCCGCATTTCGCCGTCAAGTTCAAATTGTCCAGCACCAAGGTCTGCTTCTTGCTACTGTAGAGTTTGAATCCACCCACTCCGCTTCCCGACAGGCGATAAGTCAGTTCGTCGCTCCGATTGTTGATCACGCGCACTACGCCATCCTGTATCGTCGCATCGACCCCACGAAAGGCATAGGGATTGACTACTCTCGGGCCGTGGGTAGTATAGGTGACGCACACTTCGCTTTGTCCCGTGCCAAAGGTCACACTGTCCACCACCGCTACATCCAATTCGTGTGCTGTGCCACTGATGACAAAACGCACACGCTGCCCGTCCGTGGACATGCGCAGTGAGTCTATTACCTCGGTGGGGACGGTCAGGCAAACGCCGTCGTTACGGAAAATTTGTGCCACGCGCTGTGCTGAAACGGAGAGTCCCGTCAGTATACAGAATAATAGAGCAAGGTGTCTATATGTCATGGTATTAAAAGACTTATCTAATGTGTGGTTTGCACGATGGGAGAACTTTGTCGCTTTGATAGAGTTGGCCAAATCTATACATTAATATTATAGACACACCACCTCAGTTTGCAAATTTACGAAAAAAACATCTCTGCAAATTTTTCTCTGTTTTATAATCGACTAAACAAAGAATTCTTCCTCAAAATCACTCTTTTTTTATAGATAAAACTTCGCCATAATTTCTATGAAATTGCATCTGTCATAGGAACATTGATTTTATATGTAATTAGTACTAACTGTAATTTCACCGTTTTCTATAATGACATCACCATCTGCTTTAATGCGATTGGAGCAACCTACTGATCCCACTTTACTACTAGGCTATCCAAATGAAGATACAGTTTTTGAATAGCTATTTGACCCATTCTTTTTTGATAGTTGTAGAGATGATACAAATAGGATAAACCTTGCGTGATAAGTTCATTTTTTTAACCCACAGTGACACTTTCCAAGGTTTTTCTCTGCTTTTTTACTCTATGGAGTGCATTATCTGAAAATAGTGCTTGCGGTATATTGAAAAAAGTCATACATTTGCCCCGTCAAAGGTTATGTATTCCTTAGAAATAGGGGACAACTTTGAAGAAAATGAGGCATTGACCTCAGTTTGATTATAAAGTTAAGTAGAATGTATGAACTGGTTGTCTGAAACCCTACTGATGCCTTCGCCGATCCAAGCCGTCATTGTGATCTGCTTGATTTGTGCGATAGGTTTGTCTTTGAGTAAATTTAAGTTCAAAGGCATCAGTTTAGGGGTGACTTATGTATTTTTTATAGGTATCTTAGCTGGCGCGTTGGGGCTAAACATTGATCCCAAGATGTTGGGCTATGCTGAAAGTTTCGGCTTGATCCTGTTCGTCTATATCCTGGGTCTGCAAGTCGGACCAGGCTTTATGAGCGCCTTTCGGCAGGGTGGTACGACCCTGAATGCATTGGCGCTGGCCGTCGTCTTGATCGGTACGCTGATAGCCCTGCTTATTGCGTGGCTGGGCTGGGTGCCTATCGGCGACATGATGGGTGTGCTGTGCGGTGCAACGACTAATACACCGGCTCTGGGTGCTGCGCAGCAGACGCTGAAACAACTGGGCGAGCCCTCGACGGGGGCAGCGCTGAGTTGTGCGGTGACGTATCCCCTGGGTATGCTTGGCGTGATACTTTCGCTGATCCTGATGCGCGTGTGGCTGGTGCGCCGTGGCAAGAATCTAACCCCAGCAGAGACAGATGACAATGAAGCGCACATCACCTCCTTCGAAGTGTGCAACCCCGCCGTGTTTGGCAAATCTCTCTACTCGGTGGCTGGACTGGATGAATCGAAATTCGTAGTAAGTCGGTTGTGGCGTGGCGGCAAAGTGATATTGCCTACATCAGAAACTGTGGTGGAACAAGGCGACCGCGTGCTGGTCATCACACAACAGAAGTGGGTGGAACAATTGACTGTTCTCTTTGGCAAACACGACGACACGGACTGGAATGACAAGAATGTGGACTGGAATGCATTGGACTCTAAATTGGTGTCGCAACGCATCCTAGTCACACGTCCTGAGATAAATGGTAAACATCTGGGGTCGCTGCATCTACGCAATCGCTATGGTGTGAATGTGAGTCGTGTGCAGCGTGCGGGACTACAGCTCGTGGCTACTTCGTCTCTGACCCTGCGCATGGGTGACCGTGTGACCGTGGTCGGCGAAGCGGAAAGTATTGAAAAGGTGACACAGGAATTGGGTAATGCAGTGAAGAATTTGAACGAACCCAATATGGTGACCATCTTCATCGGTATCGTCTTGGGTCTGTTGCTTGGTTGCTTGCCCTTTGACTTAGGTCTCAGTTATCCAGTACGCCTGGGTTTGGCTGGTGGACCTATTGTGATGGGAATTTTGATAGGCGCTTTTGGCCCGAGATTCCACATGGTAGCTTACACCACAACCTCTGCCAACTTGATGCTACGTTCGCTGGGCCTTTCCATGTATCTGGCTTGTCTAGGATTGGATGCCGGTCGTGATTTCCTAGACACCGTGATGCGTCCCGAAGCTTTGGCATGGATAGGTTATGGCGTACTCATCACCATGCTACCCATATTGATCGTGGGAGTTGTCGCTGTGGTGTGGATGAAAAAGAGTTTTGCCGCCACAGCAGGTATGCTATGCGGTGCAATGGCCAATCCTATCGCGCTGAATTATGTGAACGACACGATGCCAGGCAACAAGGCTTCGGTGGCCTATGCTTCGGTGTATCCGCTGGCGATGTTTTTGCGCGTCATCTTGGCACAGATCATCGTGATGCTATGGTTTGCATAGCACACCTTATATAATATACACAAAGAAAAATAAAAAATAGCCCCTCGGGCGAGGACGCTGAAAATAGCATATATTATGACAAATCGTAGAAAGCCCATCCTGCTGGAAAGCAGAAAAAAGTTCGTAGCCTATGCGACTCCCATTCTGGCAATCCTATTGCTGGTGTGGTTTCTGCCCAGAGAGGAAAAATTTGCTTACCTTTACGAGGAAGGTCGTCCTTGGCGCTACTCACAATTGATAGCGCCGTACGACTTTACTGTATATAAAACGAAAGCAGAAATTTTTGCGGAGACAGATAGTGTAAAGAAAAATTTCACGCCCTACTATCGACTGGACACCATCAAGCGAAACGAGCAAGTGGGTCTGATGCTGAAAAATGCATCTAATGTACCTGGACACAATGCTGCCGACTTAGCACTACTTAAAACTCTCCTGCTTCAAGCCTATGCTGGCGGCGTGGTGGATGGTGAGGCTTACGACAACCTGTGGAGCAAGGATTGCAAACAAATCGTCGTGGTGGATGGTACTAAAGAGACCGTGCGCCCAATAGCCGAACTGGAAACGCCAGAAAGCGCTTACAAAAAGTTGGTAATATTCAATACCAATGGCGTGAGTGATGCCTTTATGAAGCGATATCAGTTGGAGAACTATCTGGTAGGCATTTTAGAGAAAGACGAAACCAGAACAAACGTCGAACTTCAAAGAGCCTTGGCTGTATCCGACTCAAGCACTCGGGTACAGACTGGGCAACTGATTGTGAACCGTGGACAAATAGTAACGGCACAGCATGTAAAAGTGCTCGACTCTATGAAGCGTGAAAGCGAACGCAGACTTGATCCGCTTGAAGGTTACTGGGTGATCCTGCTGGGACAGTTAGTTTTTATCGCTATAGTGATATCTTTATTCTATTACTACTTGCGCTTGTTCCGTCGCGATTACTTGTGCTCACCACACCATTTGTTGTTGGCATATAGTCTGATCACGCTCTTCCCGCTGATGACTTATTTGATGGTAGATTATCAGTTCTCCAACGTCTATCTACTCCCCTTTGCAATGATTGCCATCTTTATCCGCGTCTTCCTCGATTCGCGCACAGCATTCGTAGCAATGGTAGTTTCAGCAGTGCTTTCGTCGCTCGTATTATACACCGCCTACGACTTCCTGCTACTGCAGATTGTAGTAGCCATGGTGGCCATTTATTCTTTGCGCGAGTTGACTGAACGCTCTCAGATTATGAAGACAGCCGCCCTCGTTACGATCACAGGAATCTTGGTCAATTATGCATACAGTTTCGCACAGGGTATAGAGTTTCAGGCTTTAGATTTACAGCGTATCATATATATATGCTTGGGCGGTTTGCTGTTGCTTTTTGCCTATCCCTTGATGTATATTATCGAGAAGGTGTTTGGCTTTACCTCCAGCGTGACGCTCGTAGAATTGACCAATATCAATCACCCCATATTGCGCAAGATGTCTAAGGAAGCGCAGGGCACATTCAATCACTCGATGCAGGTGGCCAACCTTGCCGCAGAAGTAGCAGACAAGATTGGCGCAAAACCACAGTTGGTCAGAACGGGTGCTTTGTATCATGATATAGGAAAAATCAGTAATCCCGCTTTCTTTACAGAAAACCAAAGTGGCGTAAATCCTCATGATCAATTGACAGAAATAGAAAGTGCACAGATCATCACGGCGCATGTCACCGACGGACTCAAACTGGCAGAAAAACATCACTTGCCTCAAGAAATCCGCGACTTTATTACGACACACCACGGGGCGGGTATGGCGAAGTATTTCTATATACAACACGTCAACAAATATCCTTCTGACGAAGAGGATAAGGCTCTTTTCTCCTACCCCGGACCCAATCCTTTCACTCGCGAACAAGCGGTGCTCATGATGTGCGATGCTGTCGAGGCGGCTTCACGAAGTCTGAAAGAATATACAGAAGAAAGCATCGCCAATTTGGTCAATAAAATTATCGACGGACAATTGGCGGACGGACACTTCAAGGAATGTCCCATTACGTTCAAGGATATTGCAGATGCTAAACAAGTGTTGATAGATAGCCTTAAGACCATCTATCACACTCGTATCTCGTATCCCGAACTCAACGGCAAACCGCAAGAACCCGTAACAAAATCTCGCCAGGGACTATTCGGCGGTGGATTGCCTGGGACTTGGAGGAGACAACCTTAATCATCTGTCTCATTCCCCAAGGGTGCTAAAAAAATCAACCTAATATATATCCAATAGAAATAATAATAAAATAAATACGATATGACTGAACAATTATTTTCCACATTGCCCTACAAAGTAGCCGATATGTCATTAGCAGACTTCGGTAGAAAAGAGATAGAAATCGCCGAAAGCGAAATGCCAGGTCTGATGGCGTTGCGCGAAAAGTACGGCAAGGAAAAACCCCTCAAGGGTGCTCGCATCATGGGGTCTTTGCACACGACGATTCAAACTGCTGTTCTCGTAGAAACTCTACGCGAATTGGGTGCAGAGGTACGTTGGTGCTCTTGTAACATCTATTCTACGCAAGATCATGCTGCGGCAGCATTGGCACAAGCCGGCGTCCCCGTCTTTGCATGGAAGGGCGAGTCGCTCGCAGACTACTGGTGGTGCACACTGCAAGCTATGAATTTCGGCGATGGTCTTTGGCCCAACCTTATAGTCGACGATGGTGGCGATGCTACCCTGATGATTCACCTCGGCGTTCAAGCAGAAAAGGATGCTGCCGTATTGGATACACCATCGGGCAGTGGGGACGAACAGGAATTGAAAAATATCCTGAAAGCTGTGCTTGCCGAAAACAAAACGGTGTGGCAAGAAATGGCTGCTGGTATGAAGGGTGTGAGCGAAGAAACAACGACTGGTGTACACCGTCTGTATCGTATGATGGAAAATGGTGAATTGCTCTTCCCAGCCTTCAACGTGAACGACTCAGTAACCAAGTCTAAGTTTGACAATCTCTACGGCTGCCGCGAATCTTTGGCCGATGGTATCAAGCGCGCTACCGATGTGATGATAGCAGGCAAGGTGTGCGTCGTAGCAGGCTACGGCGAAGTGGGCAAGGGCTGTGCACAAAGTATGCGTTCGTATGGCGCTCGCGTCATTGTGACAGAGATCGACCCCATTTGTGCTTTGCAAGCAGCGATGGAGGGTTATGAAGTCTTGACTATGGAAGAGGCTGCACCTCTTGGCAATATCTTTGTGACTACAACTGGTAATATCGATGTCATCACCACAGACCACATGAAGGCGATGCCAGACCAAGCTATCGTTTGCAATATTGGTCATTTCGACAGCGAGATACAAGTGGATGCTTTGAAGAAGTTGCCTGGCATCGAGGTGACTAATATCAAGCCCCAGGTGGATAGTTATCTCTTCCCCGACGGACATCGCATCACTTTGCTGGCGGATGGTCGCTTGGTCAACTTGGGTTGTGCTACAGGTCACCCCTCGTTTGTGATGTCAAACTCTTTCACTAATCAAACTTTGGCTCAGATGGAACTTTGGGCAAAGGATTACGAAGTTGGTGTGTATCGTCTGCCAAAGAGTTTGGATGAAGAAGTGGCACGCTTGCACTTGGAACGTATCGGCGTACATTTGACAAAATTGTCGCCTGCCCAAGCTGATTATATCGGAGTGCCAGTCGAGGGACCCTATAAGCCCGAACATTATCGTTATTAAAAACCTTTTTCTTCCCAGTAATGAACATTTCTGTAAAACAAATACTCACGAGATCTTATGCCGACGTTCTGGTCGTAGTAGCCTTTCTGCTGATAGGATTCTTCTACTTCCAGGCCCCCATTGTCGGCGATATGGTGCTCGGTGGTCACGACAATGATCAACCCGTCGGCGTGAATCAGGATGTGATCCAGCACCGCGAAGCGACAGGAGAGACTGCGCGCTGGACCAACTCTATCTTCGGCGGTATGCCGACGTATCAGATCTCGCCTTCGTACGAGTCTACCGACGCACTGTCTTGGTTGTCCAAGGCATATGGTTTGGGCACTTCGGGCGTGCTCAATTATGTGTTCCTCTATCTCATTGGCTTTTATATTTTGATGAGAGTATTGCGCTTCCGCCCCTTGACCTCCGCTTTCGGAGCCATAGCCTGGGCGTTCTCGTCCTACTTCTTCATCATCATTGCCGCCGGACATATTTGGAAAGTCCTTACCCTTGGTTTCGTTCCCCCAACGATAGCGGGTCTCATCCTTTGCTATCGTGGCAAATACCTTTGGGGCGCTTTCGTCACCGCCTTCTTTGCAGCGCTGCAGATTCTGTCCAATCACATCCAGATGTCCTACTATTTCGGCTTCGTCATGCTTTCGCTCATCGTGGCCTTTGGTGTAGGTGCTTTCTGTAAGTGTGGTAAGAAATGCAAGGCGGAAGAGGCTGCACAGCCCAATGCTGATGAGGACGAAGATACACAGGGCTTCCTGCCCCGCGTAGATGGTAAGCGCTGGCTCCGTGGTACTGCCGTCTTTGTTTTGGCTGGTATGATGGGGCTCTTGGCAAATTTGCCCAACCTCTACCATACTTATACATATAGTAAGGAGTCAATGCGCGGCAAGTCGGAACTGACCAAAACGACTAAGGTCGGTGATGAAAATGTCCAAGCGCCTAAGGACGGACTGGACTATGATTACATCACCGCCTGGAGTTATGGTGTGGACGAAACGCTGACGCTGATGATACCCGACTTCTGTGGTGGCGGATCAAGCGAAAGTCTCGCGGCGATGGACGCTACGCAGGACAATGATAGGTATCAAAACATCATGCAGACCACTTGCGCGGCATTTGGTTTAGGTACCGAGGAAGCCTCGCCGATCACCTCGGCTTATTGGGGCAGACAGCCCATGACAGTCGGTCCGGTGTATGTCGGCGCCATCGTCTTCTTCCTGTTCGTGCTGGGCTGCTTCATCGTGCGTGGTCCCTTGAAGTGGGGACTCCTGGCAGCGACGCTCATTTCCTTCATCTTCGCATGGGGATACGACGTGCCTGCCATCACACGCTTCCTGATAGATCATCTACCGCTCTACAACAAATTCCGCACCGTATCCTCGGCGCTCGTCATGGCCGAGTTTACGATACCCCTGCTGGCCATGTTGGCACTGGCACAGATCTTGCGCAAGCGCGACTTGTTCCACGAGCGCAAGAACCAGATCTACTTCATCACATCCTTTGTGCTGACTGCAGGTGTGTGCTTCATCCTGTGGGCAATGCCAAGCCTCGTAGGCGATCTGCTTACTGTCAAGGACAATAACTTTATCAATCAATACATCGCGCCCAACGTGCAAGCGCTCGGCTATACCGTTGCCGACTACAAGGCGGCGCTCACTTCGGCACGCCACGACGTCCTGGCTTCATCGGCCTGCACTTCGTTCCTGCTCATCCTGTTGGCAGCAGCACTCATCCTGCTCTATACCCGCGTACGTGCTGTCAAGGGTTGGATGCTCGTTACTGTGTTGGCAGTAGTGACTATGCTTGATATGTGGGCAGAAAACAAGCGCTACCTGAACGATGACAACTTCACCGACGCCTCTCACCACGAAGCTATGGTGCAAAAGACACCTGCCGACGAGATGATTCTGGCAGATGCCGACCTGCACTATCGTGTCGTTGATCCCAATTCGATTGGCAATAATGCCTTGGCTGCACACCACAAGACTATTGGCGGTTATCACGCTGCCAAGTTGCGTCGCTACAATGACTTGATGGAAAACCATATCTATCCCGAATTGGGCGAAATGGTGTCGAGAATTAACGCCGTGGCCGACTATCTGAAAGAAGAAGGTGTGGCTGCCAATACACCCGAAGGTCGCAAATTGATGCAGGAATACCTCCTGGCAGACAGCACCCTTGCTACGCCTGCACTGAATATGCTCAATACGAAATATATCATAGTGGGCCATGGTGCCTATGCCGTGCAAAATCCTCATGCCAATGGCAATGCTTGGTTTGTGGACCAACTTAATTTTGTCAAAGGTGCAGATGCTGAAATTGCAGCTCTGAAGGGTATGGATACACAGCACGACGCCGTGGCAGACGAGGCCTTCCGCTCACAATTGGACGGCACAGCGCTCGGCCAGGGTACTGCACGCCTCACCGCAATGGTGCCCGACGAAATGAAATATAGCGTAGAAAGCGAAAAGGGTGGCGTCCTGGTATTCTCGGAAGTCTACTATCCCGGATGGACTGCCACCGTGGACGGACAGGAGGTTCAACTGGGTCGTGTCAACTATGCTCTGCGTGCTCTGCGAGTACCTGCGGGCAAACACGAAGTCGTCCTGACCTTCCGCCCCCAAACATTGACCATGACCAATGGCGTTGCCTATGCGATGATCGGAGGCATGCT
Organism: Alloprevotella sp.; assembly: GCA_045630125.1. GTDB lineage: Bacteria > Bacteroidota > Bacteroidia > Bacteroidales > Bacteroidaceae > Alloprevotella. The sequence goes on from JAZQSL010000046.1 coordinate 230,339, forward strand.
GTTGTTGCTGCTCGGTGCTGTGTGCAGTGGCTTGGGGCTGTGCAAGGGATTGTGCAAGAAAGCAAAATGCGAGTAAAATGTCGTGAAACATTTTCTTAACGACTGTTAAAACGCATTTGCATTTCGCAGAAAAATATCGTATCTTTGTATTACAAATATGGGGAATTGCCTACACACGGGCAATTCCCCTTTGTTTTGCCCAATTTTTCGGTGAAAAAAGGTTAGACCTTGTTGAAATTCCGCGCCGACTTTTTCAAAAAAGTCAAGACCTTTTTCAAATTTCCCCAGGCTTTGTTTCAAAAAGGTCAATTGTGTTTCGAAAAAAACTAAGCCTTCTTCCTTAAAATCCTTAATCATTCTTAAAAAATCCAAAAACCACAGGGCGTGAAACATAGCCTTGTGACAACAACATCAACGACTTTTCGCCCCCTTCCGAATAGTGTGAGTATCACGATTGGCCTCCACCCCAATAGACCAGATAGAGTAAAAAAGGATAAAAAAGTAGGTCAATTTTGCTAATCTTCTAATTAATACAGAATTATTAACAAAAAGGGAACGCACGAATGTTGATTTTTTTCGCTCAATTGAGGATTTTTTCGTAACTTTGCCCCGATTTTTTGCACAAATTCAACAAAAGTGTATCAAAAATGAAGCATTTTTTACCCCTTGCGTTCTTGGGCGCAGCACTGACTTTTTCTTCATGCATCCAAGACGAACCGCTCAATGCTGAGTGCGATATCACAGGCATCGACTCCTTGTGGCTCGGCAATCACAAGGCGATGATCATAGGCGACCCCATCGTGACCAATACCACCGTATCTGTGACTGTCAAGAAAGGCACAGATCGTACGCAGTTGGATCCTATGTTTTATTTGACTCCCGGCGCGCAAATTTTTATTACTGGCGAGGGTACTCCTGGCAATGGTGTCATGCGCGACTTTACCTCTCCACAACTCTATACCGTACGTTCCGAGGACGGCAATTGGTCTAAGGAGTACACCGTCTCTTTCAATTACCCCCATCCCATATCTGTGTGCAGTTTCGAGCACTTTGTGCTGGACGATGGCGGTAAGTTCTATCAATGGTATGAGACAGATCCCAGCGACGAACAGAACCCACGTCGCAACTATTGGGCAACGGGGAATGCCGGCTTTGCTATGTCTGGAATGGCCAAGACTGCCGAAGACTATCCTACGGCGCCAAACCCACTCGGCGTGCGAGGCAACTGCGTACGTCTGCGCACCAGCGACACCGGTGCCTTCGGCGCCGGCACACGTATGCCTATCGCTGCAGGAAACATATTCATCGGCGAATTCAAGACCTCGCAGGCAATGCTCTTCCCACGCAAGGCGACACGTATGGGTCTGCAATTGGTGGGCGGCGAACCCGTGATGCTGACAGGTTATTATAAATATACACCAGGCGAAGTCTTCTACGACAAGAACAAGGAAGTGGTCGAAGGACGCCGTGACAAATGTGACGTGTATGCCGTGTTGTACGAAGTAGATCCCGCAAAGTTCGTCCCCCTCAACGGCGACGACGTATTGACCAGTGATCGTATCGTGTCAGTAGCACGTCTGGAAAATCCCGAAGAGCCCAAAGAATGGACTAAGTTTGAATTGCCTTTCGTCATGAGAGAAGGAAAAACGTTCGATCGCGAACGTATGAACAACGATGGCTATGCTATTACAATCGTAGCTTCGTCAAGCCGCGACGGACAAGTATTCGAAGGCGCTATAGGTAGTGAGCTCTTCATCGACGAATTGGAGATTGTCTGGAAGTAATTGTCAAGAGTCAAGGGTCAAGAGTCAAGGGTCCCCTAGACTTTAGACTCTAGACACTAGACTTTAGACCCATAAAAAGAAACGTTATGAAAAAGATATATACATTGATCATTTTGCTTGCTTCCTTTACTTCTGTCTTCGCACAGAGCGGAAGCCACACAGATGATACCGACGAAAACTTGCTGCGTGCTGCAGTGCGCGGCTGGCACGTTCGCGTAGGTGCAGGATTCAACCTCGGCGGCACATCGCCCCTGCCCCTGCCCGCAGAAATTCGCGCCATCGACGGATTTAATCCTGGATTGTGCATCGCCCTCGAGGGTGCTATGCAAAAGCAATTTGGTGCGACACCATGGGGTATTCAGTTGGGCGTACGCCTCGAGACTAAGGGAATGAGCACCGACGCTACAGTGAAAAACTACTACATGGAAGCCAAAGAAGCCGACGGCGGCGAGATCAAAGGCGCCTTCACCGGTCACGTCAAGACCAGTGTGAACAATCGCTATCTGACCTTCCCTGTACTGGGTGTATACAAAATCAACGAACGCTGGAGCGTGTCGGCAGGACCCTACGTATCGTGGATGTTCGACGGCTCATTCTCGGGCGAAGCCTACGGCAAAGAAATCAAAAACGAACTGGGCGAAAGCATTGGTGTGGATGCCTACATCCGAGATCAGAATCCTACGGGCGAAAAGACCGAAGTGACCAGTGCAACCTATGACTTCTCAAAAGACTTGCGTAAGTTCCACTACGGCGTGCAAGTCGGCGGAGAATTTAAGGCCTACAAACACCTCTCGGCATTTGTCAACCTGCAATGGGGATTAAATGGTATTTTCCCTTCAGACTTCAGCAGTGTCACCTTCTCGCTCTATCCTGTCTACGGCACTTTGGGCTTTAATTATTTGTTCTAAACCCGTAGCAACGCTCTTTACTCTTGAAGGAACAACAGTAGACAAACAAAAATATAATTCAAGTCAAGAAATAACAAAACAACCCAAAAACAATAAAAGCTTATGAAAAAAATTCTACTCTCTCTTATTGCAGTAGCATTGTTTAGCGCTTCAGCTGTAGCACAAACTATAGCAGACGTAGCAGGTGACTATCAAGGTAAACTCTACATCAACATGGGCGAACCCGTTAGCGATGATACAGAATTCATCGACGGCGAAACTGTAACACTCGTTGCTAACGAAAACGGTACAGTAGACTTCAAGTTGAACAACTTCGCTTTCGCAGATATGGAACTCGGCAACATCGAACTCACTCAGTTGATGTTGAAGTTTAATGGTAACCACGCAAGATTTAGCGACGTATCGCCTGTAGACCTCGTATTCAACCAAGGCACAGAAATGGAACTCCAAGCAACAGCTGAACTCAACGCTGACTTGAGCTACATCCGTGGCGAACGTATCGTTGTGGATTTGCCCGTAATGTGGACAAACGTGCCAGGTAGCGACGAGCCAATGCCAATCTTCGTAGTATTCGACGGTAAGAAGATGGTACAAGATGCACAAATCAGCGTGAAGGATATCGCAGGCGGTTACGAAGGTGAACTCTACATCGCTTTGATGGAAGAAATCACTGACGAAACAGAAGCTATCAACGGCCAAAAGGTAGAACTCGAAGCAGCAGGCGACGGTGCAGTAAACTTTAAGTTGCCAAACTTCGCTTTCGGCGATATGACTCTCGGCGATATCGTACTCAACAACATCCCTGTTAGATTCAACGGTACAGCTACTTCATTTGGTGAAACAGAACCTGTGAAGTTCGTATTCAACGAAGGTACAGAGCAAGAACTCCACGCAACAGCTGTGATGGATGTCAACTACAGCAGCATCTGGGGCGAATCTCTCGACGTGCTCTTGAGCGTAGTATGGACTAACGTTCCTGGCGGCGGTGAAGTTCCAATCAATGTGCGTTTCGTTGGTGTGAGAACATCTACTGGTATCAACAACGTGACTATTGCTCGTCCTGCTACACAAGGTGTGTACAGCATCGACGGTCGCTATGTAGGTAAGGAATTAAACCAAAACCTCCAACGCGGTATCTATATCGTAGGTGGCCAAAAGGTTCTGAAGAAATAATAACGGAAAGCGAGTGTTATCCCTTCTATAAGGCAAAGCGGACCAGCACTTCTGCTTTGCGGATTAAGGAAAAAATGTCTCATATTATAGGAACTTTCTCATAGATCAAAGGATTTTTCTACAACAATAGACATCACAAGGGATCACACTCGCTTTTTTTGTTTTTCATCTCTAATAAAAAGAATTTATGAAAAGATTATTCACATTTGCTCTAGCTTTGATGACCGCTTTCGGTCTGTCGGCACAAGGTATCTACCAATTCGCTGACCCAAGCTTTGAACAATACACAGGCTCCGAGACCGAACCAGGAAATGGTTGGAATTCGTTCAACTCGGCTACTGGTGGTATGGCTGGTATGGGTAAGGGTAGTTCGCCCAAACCCTCGAGTGTATCTCCTGGTGCTAATGGTACAAACCGCGCTGTAAAGATTTATTCAAAATCTATTTTGGGTAAGAAGGCGAATGGTAACCTCACTACCGGTATGATCAATATGGGTAGCATGACTCCGGCGGATGCCAGCAACCACAACTATACTAAGCGCGACGATGCTACACATAGTTTGCGTTTCGCAGGACGTCCTGACGCTGTGACCTTCTATGCGAAGTTCAAGAGTGGCGGTTCGCCCAACGGTCGTGGTAACTTTATCCTCCATGGCGACGTAGATTTCCGCGATCCCGAAGTGAGCGATCAATCATCTTACCGCATCGGTAAAGCAAGTGTTTTGGTCAACGCATCAGACAACTGGGTGAAGTACGAAGGTCAATTCTCGTACGACCAAGCTCAAGGCAACGTGCAATACCTCCTCGCTACGTTTACCACTAATCCTACTCCCGGTGGAAGTGCTAACGACGAATTGCAAATCGACGAAATCTATTTCATCTACTATCACGCTTTGACTGCACTTTCATACAGCGGCAGATCACTTAACCCTTCGGAAAACGGCGGCAGCTTTGACCTCTCAGCAGAAGAGTACAGCGAATCAAAACTGTCATATACTGTCAAGGGCGCAGGGGCTACTGTCGAAAAGTCTTTCAATAAGTCTACTGGCGTTTTGACCTTGACTGTGAAGGGTAGCGACTACGCTTCAAATGCAAATAGCAAGACGGTATATACATTGCAGTTTGCTAAGTCGGAAAATCCCGACCCAGATCCTAATCCTGAACCTGATCCCGATCCCAACCCCGGTACTGAAGTGAAACCTTTGGGCGCTCCCGTATCAACATTGACTGAGCTGAAGAATAGCGTGACTTATGCGCTCTACAATCCAGCTTATACTGCGTATGCGAAGTATGCTCCTGCTTATTCGACTTCTTATGTTTGGACTGCTGGTATGAAGGGTGATGATACTTCTCATGCTTTGGCTTCGCAGACCTATGCGGAACCTTTCGACCCCGCGGCGAAGAGTGATGCGTGGATGGTAGTAACATTCAACGGCAAGTATTATATATATAATATGGAGGCGAAGAAGTTCCTCACTACGCCCGATCCTAATAGCACCACTGCTGGTCGCGAGATCACCTTCTCATCTACTCCTGTCGGTATGACGGCTGTCGAATTGTCCAACTCATCTTTTGCCCTCACTGCAGGAGGTGGCGACTACAGCTATATGTGTGCTGCACCTCAGCTGACCAATTCTCCACTCAGCATTTGGGATACGCAAGATGCAGGTTCGGCTTGGCAATTTATGGTCAACCCTAATGTAGAAGCTGACTTGAGCGTGTTGGCGCTGATCGACGCTTCGATCAAACCTGACGTAGATGTGAACGTAGAACCACAGGGCGGCATCATCACAAACCTTGATGAAATCCGCGACGATAAGACTTACACACTCTACAATCCTACGTTCAAGGCCTACGCTATCTATGACGAAGTCTATGCTAGTTCGGCGTCTTACGTTTGGGCGGCAGGAATGATTGGCGATGCAGGACATCCTCTCTACACCCAAAACTATTCGAAGCCTCTCGATACGACTGCAGAGGGTTCAAGCTGGATGATTGTGCCATTCGATGGTAAATTCTATTTCTACAACGTAGGTGCAGAAAAATTCCTCAGCGTCCCTGCTTACAATGGCGAGACTAAGCCTGTGACATTCACCGAAAGCGTGACATCACTCTTCATCGAGGATATGGGCAGTGGCAACTTCGCCATCACACAGCACGGCGGTAGCAAAGAATACCTGTGCGCGGCGCCACAAAACAACATCGCGCCACTTTCTATCTGGGAAAAGACTGACGCAGGTGCTGCATGGCAATTGCGCGAGAACCCCAACGTGGCAGCACAAAGCGATATCTTGGAACGCATCTATCCCACAGCCATACAGGGTGTACAAACCGATGCTGTGCGCAAGGGCGTCTACACCATCAGTGGCGTATATTGGGGTGCAAAGGCAACCAATTTGCCCGCAGGTCTTTACATCATCGACGGCAAGAAGGTTTTGGTGAAATAATATTCAAAAAATATAGCACAATGTCTATATAAAGAGTTGGCGCGCCTCTGATGAGGTGTGCCATTTTTTTTACAAAACATTTGTTATCTTGAAAAAAATAAATACCTTTGTCAGCAAATAGAGGGAGCTCTATTCATTTTATATGGCCTAATTCGTCTCGAAATCACCACCTCGAAAAAGAATAAAGGCTATTACTCTGTTATTAGGCAAGTCCTACACATAACGTAGGGTCTAGCCTTTACAGAGTATGGTTTGTGGTGAACCACGAGACGAGAGGCTTTGACTCTACGTCTTTTTTTTGTTTAAAGTTGGGGAGTCGTGCTGTAATACAGGAAACATTGTCTAACTTAACCTCTTTTGTGACTTCAAAAGGTTAATCATTATTTTGTAAAATGTGTATGAATAAAAGACTCGCCTTGATTACCATTTGTTTTTGCTTCTGTGCTATCACCTCGTGGGCACAAGAAATCATGTATGAAGGAGAAAATAACGGTGTACTTCTGTTATCTGTTTCTGTATTCAACGTCAAAAAGAAAGAAGCAGTTGCACTAGCAATTAAGGATGCATATTTTCAAATCTTATTTCGTGGAATTCCAGGTTCTAAAGAATACAAACGCCCATTGTTGGGAACAGATGAAAATGTGATGAATGCTAATGCTGAATATTATGATAACATGTTTAGAAATGGTCGCATTTACTCCTTTGTTAATTATAGTGCCTTGAGTTACTATAAACGAAAAGAGGCTGTAGTTAAAGTGTCGTTAAATGTCCGAGCATTAGAGCCGGATTTAGAAAAGCATAATCTTTATCGTCGTTTTGGTCTATACTAAATTAATATTGTTAGATATGAGAAGACAGATTTTACTATTATTGGGGCTATTTGTAAGTTCTGCTGTTATGAGCCAAGTGAATACAGTTCAACCAAGTATAATGGTGATTCCATTTGTTCGTGAAGGAGCAGATATTCGAAAATCTCTTGATGTTTCGAATGAAAAACGTCAGATCATTGCTCAGATTAGTGGTGCTTTTGCGGATAAAGGATTTCCAACAAAGGATTTCTATGCAAATTTCAAAAGTGTATCTCAAAATGCCGCTTTTGAAGATGATGCCCAAACAGATTTGAAGAGTCAGATAATTCAAAGTTCTGGCGCAGATATTTTTGTTGAAGCAGATATTAGTATAAATCGACAGAACGATGGAAATTCGGTAAGGGTGATAATTAAAGCTTATGAGGCTTCAACAGCCAAGGTGCTAGCTAGCAAAATTGGTGATAGTGGTAGGTTTTATACGACAGACTTTGGAAAATTGGGAACCAAGGCTATACAAAAGGCTATGGATGGTTTTCTTACAACAATGCAACAATCTTTTAATGATATGATTATAAATGGTAGATCAATTGTTGTAAATATATCTTTTAGTGAGATGTCCGAATATGATACAACATCGGAACTTGGTGATGATGGAGACGAATTAAGAGATTTATTAGAGATATGGATGGAAGAGAATTCATATAAAAATTATTATCATATACAGGGCACTACAACCAAGAAAATGATTTTTGACGATGTGCGTATTCCGCTTAAAGATCCAACAACAGGAAGAAATTACAACATTAACAAATTCAGTAGGAGTTTGGCCAATTTCTTCAAAGGTCATGGTATGCAAGTTGATAGAAACATGAATGGGGGTACTCTCTATATAAATGTACAATAATTTTATGAAAAAAATTCTTCTCTTATTATTCGGTATTGTATTTACTTTGTCTGTTAATGCACAAAGCAATATTACAATAGGACTGGTTATGCCAGGTGAAGAACTTGATGGTGTAAAACCTGAAGCATATAAACTTTTGCAGTCGAAACTAGACAAGATATTGTCAACTTCGGGAGTCGCTACTAATGGAGGTGATTTTGTACTATATCCTACTGTAAATATTATCGAGGAAAAATTAATTGAAGGTGGAATTAAGAACTTCTTTAAAGTTAAAATCGATCTCACTTTGAAGGTGGCTAATCTAAGTACCAAAACTGTATTTTCAAGTGCGTCGTGGCCGCTTACAGGAACTTCAGAACGTGTTAGAAGTGATGCTGTTAGAAATGCGTTCTCGCAATTAAAAAGTAGCGATCCTAGTTTTAAAAAATTTCTTGAAACTACAAAAGGAAAGATATGTGAGTACTATGAAAGCAATAAAAATGCAATCTTTACACATGCATCATCATTAGCTAATACAGGTAAATATGATGAAGCTATAGCTCTGCTTTCTAGTTATCCTTCTCAAGTTAGTGGATACGATGAATCTCAGCAATTAATGGAAAAAATATATTTGCAATATATAGATGCAAATGCTGCACGCATTCTTAATGAAGCTCGTGCTGCCTATGCGATTAAAGATTATGAGAAGGCTGTTAATTTGGCAGCTCAAATACCATTAGAATCTTCAAATTATAACGAGGCTAAGTCTATTATTAATCAAATCCGTTTAACAATAGATAAAGAGCAATCAGCGAGAAATGCAAGGATAATGAAGACGTTAGAGATGGCGGCGGATATTCAAAAAACAAGGATTAATGCCATCGCTTCTGTGGCGCGTGCATATTATTCGAGACGAGTTGTTAACTACAATATAGTAAGGATATACTAATTTATTATTAACCTATAAATTTTATCTTATGAAACTTATCAAATGTCTTTTGGTGGCTATTTTTGCCATTGCAAGTGTTAGTGCGGATGCACAAGAACTTAAAAAGAAAGTTCTCGCTATTGGTGACTTTACTTATTCCAACTCTTTCTGTAGAGAGGACGCAGATTTGGTTCGCAACCAAATTATCATAGCTGTGCAAAACACAGGTCGTGTTGTTGTTGTTGACCAGGACAATTCAACCCAGGAGGAATTGCGTGCTGAGTCGGAGCGTCGCAAACAGGAGTCTGCGATGGATGCTAATGAAGTTGCAAATATGGTGTCTTTGAACTCAAACAGCATTTTGGTAGCTAATTTGGACCAGCTTTCTGTAACTACTGAAACATATGAGGACGTAGAGTATGTTAAGGGTGGCGATGGAAAAACTCAGAAGAGAGTAAAAGGAAGATACAAATATTTGAAGGGTGTTTTTACTTATACAGTAAAGATTACTGATTGTGAAACAGGTATGGTGCAAGCTCAGCAAACTTTCAGCGTCACAGATGGAGGTATTGATTATCAGACCTTTGAATCAAAGTATAAAACTGCAAACGAAGTTCGTGAAGGTTTGATGCGAGGATGTGTAAACGGTGATCGATTTAAGGTTCTTATTCTAAACACTTTCAAATCTGAAGGAAAAATCTTGCAGGTAGAAGAAGGTTCGGCAAAGAAAGCAAAAACAGTATATGTTAGTTTAGGATCAGAAGATGGAGTTAAGGTTAAGCAAGTCCTTGAGGTTTATAAGGTACTTGATATTGCGGGCGAGTTTTCAAAGAAACTGATCGGTGAAGCAGAAATTATTGAAATATTGGGACCATCTCGTTGTTTGGTTAAAATAAAGAAAGGTGGCGAAGATATTCAGCAGGTTATTGCTGCAGGAGGTGAGTTGCTTGTTCAGACAAGGGATGTTAAAATGAAATTCTTTGGGGGTGTAAAGTGATACACTTTTCGATAGATAATGATTCTTTTATCGGTCTGTGATAATAGATAGTAAATAGTGCTGTGTCAAAATTCATATTTTGGCACAGTTCTTTTTTAAATCAAAAGGACGTTTTGTCAAAATTTTTCGCATTTTCGGAGAGCGAGAATCGCTTAGAATCATTCAAGCGGAGAACGGGACGGATTTACGCGAACTACGGCGCATTAGAAATAGCCTATTTGGGGCGCTAAACAGGGAAGAAATGTTCAATATGTAATAATTATAATTCTATTTCTCCTTAACGCAGGATTTTCCACACTTGATGTAGGAAAAACTACGAGCAACTTTCAACAAATTAGATCTATTGTAGAAAAAACTACAAGTAACCTTTTTTGAATTATCCTTAACCTTTTTGAAAAAAACCTTAACCTTTTTTCTAAAAGGCTAAGGCTTTTGTTTACAATCCCTATTTTATGTTCAATTCGCCGTTCTATTTCATCAACAGCGTTTGTCAAAATTTTTCGCATTTTTTATTTGCTGCCAGGAGCGATTGAGAAGCGCCTGTTTTGACCAATCTATGCTTTGTGCTTAGTTCATTCTCGCACCTCGACTTTACGTGTCGCCTCGATGAGCCAGCGCTTATCAGCCTCGTCATTCAGCAGCGGCAACAATCTGTCGCACACCATGGCGTGGTAGTCGTTGAGCCATGCCACCTCGGCGGCAGAGAGTTGGTCCAGATAGACGGGGCGCAGGTCGAAGGGGCAGAGCGTGAGTGTCTCGAAGCGGAAGAAGCAACCGAAGGGTGTCTCCTCGGCAGGCAAGGCCAGGAGCAGATTCTCCAGGCGTACGCCAAATTGTCCCGCCACATAGATGCCGGGCTCGTTGGATACGATCATACCAGCGCGGAAGGGGAGCAGTGTGCCCGGCGTCATATTCTTGCGAATCTGATGCGGACCTTCGTGCACGCCCAGGTTGGCGCCTACGCCATGTCCCGTACCGTGTCCGAAGTCATAACCCTCGAGCCACATCTGATAGCGGGCTGCTGTGTCCAACTGCAGACCTGTGATGCCCTCGGGATAGCGGCCCATCGCCAGGGATATATGTGCTTTCAACACCAGCGTATAGGCTTTGCGTTCCTCCTCGGTCAGGCGACCCAGGGCTATGGTGCGTGTCAGGTCAGTCGTAGCGTCTTCGTACTGTGCGCCCGAGTCGAGCAACAACAATCCGCGGGCTTCCAGCACGGCGGCACTGTCGGCTTCGGCTTCGTAGTGTACGATGGCACCATTGGGACCGTATGCAGCGATTGTGCCGAAGCTGAGCGAACAATATCTATCGCCCTCGGCACGCAGTGCGGTCAAGACTTCATCAGCATTGACTTCGGTGAAACTACCCTCTGCCACATGCTCGTCCAATCGACTCAAAAATCTGACCATCGCTACGCCATCGCGCTCCATAGCACGGCGGAAACCAGCAATCTCGGCTTCATTTTTCACAGCACGCAGGGCGGGGATGGGCGAGTCGGCGAAGGCGTATTCCACATCGTTGGCTTCGCAGAAGGAGATCACGCCGCAGTTCATCGCTTTGGTAAAGTAGACCTTGATATCATAGTCCTCCTTTCTGGTCAGAAGCATTTGCTTCCACGCATCATAGGGCATCACGCTTACAGCGGCTTCGCTCAGATGTCGGCTGGCTTCTGGCGTCAGTTTTCCCTGGTCTACAAATAGCGTGGCGCCTTTCTCCTCGACCAGTAGGTAACTGACAAAGTACGGATTGTACTGTATATCATCGCCGCGCAGGTTCAACAGCCATGCTATCTCGGACAGATCGCTCAGCAGGAATGTACGCGAGTTGTGGCTGATCTTGCCTATTTCGCAGCGCACCCGATCCATTTTCTCGCTCACCTCGACACCGGCATCGCTGATGTGCTGTACGCGAATGGCGCCGTCGGGCAATGCAGGACGGTCGTGCCATAGTGCGTCGAAGGGGTCGCTCTCGGTCGCCTCGAAGTGGAGCATGCCGTTCAGGGCAGAGACGCTTTCCAACAAGTCCAGAGAGGTGATCTCGCCCACGTAACCCACTGTCAGCGGCTCAGCGCCGATTTCCTTCATCAACCAATAGTTGGGCGGCAAGACGCCATCTTCGCCTTCGCGCATCAGTGTGAATGGCGAGCCAGCCAATTGCTGTTCGGCCTGCAGGAAGTAGCGTGAATCCGTCCATAGGGCTGCGCTCTTCAGGGTGACGAGTGCCAGGCCCGCGCTACCGGTGAATCCGGTCAACCATTGACGCACTTTCCAACGCTCGGGCAGATATTCGCTGCCGTGTGGGTCGGCGGTGGGCACGATCAAGGCGGCATAGCCACGTTCCAGCATCCACTGGCGCAGCAGTCCGACACGCTCCACCGCAGGGTGCACCATAGCAGCCGTATGTTTATTCAAATTTTGTGAATCAGTCATGTTCGTTTCTTTTTCCTTTCTCTTGTCTATTCTGTATGGGGATTTTTTTCCAGCAGATCACTCCTTGTTCAAAATCACCAAAGCGCCGATCACGCCAGGTATCCATCCCAGAGCGGTGAGAATAAAGACAATCAAAAAAGAACCACAGCCCCTATCTACAACGGCAAGGGGAGGAAAAATAATAGCAAGGATAACTCTAAGTAATGACATATCTTCTGTATATATAATGTGTGTAAAAATCAAATTGCGCACAGTCGCAACGCATTTGCAAATATAAACATTTTTTGTCACCTGCTGCAGTCTCGTCTTTGCCTTTTGTGGAAAAATCTGCATTTCGTTCCCGTCGTTTCTACCAAGGCCGCGTGATCTTTTGCCCTATTATACTGGAAAAATGGTCTTTCCTTTGTGAATTTTGAAAAAAGTTAAAAAAATATTGCACTTTTGTGTTACAAATCGCACCTTGCTGCGTTATACAGATAGAAAGCGCTCGAGAAAGTCCGCTACCATAAGTTAAACATCAATCTTTCCCAAAAGATGCAACACAACGAATCAGAGAAGCACCGCAACGACATATCGCCACACTACGGCGATATGTTGGGGGAAAGGTTTACCTCGGAACAAATAGGTGGTGCCTCGGAGCAAATAGGTAGCGCCTCAGAGCAAATAGGTGATATCTCGGGACGAGCAAGTAGTTCCTCGGAACACACAGGTAGCGCCTCGCGCGAAAAAACATTCACCAATGTGTTCCAGCGTCTGAATCGGCGCCTGCTACACCTGGCCCGCGGGATTTTGGGCAACGAAATGGAGGCACAAGATGCCGTGCAGGAGTCCTTCTGCAGGATGTGGGAGCGCCGAGAGCAAATGGGCAGCGAAGGCGAAGTGGCTGCGATGATCACCACCACCGTGAAAAATGTCAGCATCGACACCCTGCGCCGACAGTCGCACACCGGGACGATAGATATCGACGAGGTGGCAGAACCCTCAAGCACTGCCGAGGCAGAAACCAACGAAGCCGAAGAGCGATTCCGCCGCATCGAGGCTCTGATCGAAAGCGAACTTTCACCTACAGCACGCCACGTGCTCAGACGCCGAGAATATGATGGTGCAGACTTTGACACAATAGCGCAGGAACTAAACCTACAACCCACAGCAGTCAGGATGCATCTGTCGCGAGCGAGACAAAAAATAATGAATGCTTATTTAGAACTACAACGCCATGAGACCTAATCCTAACGAAACCCAACCAACGCTCCCCTTGACGGCGCAGCAAGCGCGCAAGGTGGCGGATCGCTACATGCAGGGGCTCACCTCGGTGGCAGAGGAGCAGGCCTTGGCGCAATTCCTCAAAACTCCCGAGGGCGCAGCCGCTGAATTTGACGCCCTGCGCGCCGTCTTCGCTTATCTGGATATGGGCAGATTGATGCACGCCAAGGTTTCGACACCAACCCAAACCACTTTCGCAAAAGTAGCCGACACCAAGGGCACACCACAGAGGACTCAGGATGTTTTATCCCAATCGCAGAGCACATCACATAAATCGCAGAGCGCATCATATAAACCGCAAGGCACATCACATAAACCTCAGGGCAAACGCCATCTGACCCTGTCGCCACGACTATTGAAGTCCGCTGCTGCCATCGCCGCATTGATCGTAGGCGGATGGATGTGCTGGGAATTTCTTCCCACTTTGCAGCAACAAGCCCTTGGCTCGGAAAATATGGCAATAGCCTATGTGGGCGGCAAGCCTATCACTGATGCTACCACAGTAGACCGCATGCTGCAGGAGTCATTGCAAATGGTGAGCGAGTCCGAGGAAGTGGACATAGTGCAAGAGCAACTGAACGATATGTTTAACACACTAGATGAAGAAGAATGATGAAACGCCTATTACTACTGACAGCAATATACCTGAGCGTGCTCTGCTGTGCAATGGGTCAGCAACAATTGCACGTGGGCAAGTATTTCGGGCAAAATACAAGCATCGCCAACCGCCCATCTACCACCGAAATCATCGTGTCGGGCACCTCGGTCAAAAAATATGGATTGAAGTGGTATCACAGTCTGACCTTCGAGGCTACTGCGGCTGAGATCGACGACGTGAGCCGCCTGGTCGAAAAGGACTTGGCTACGGCAACGGGAAAGCAACTGAGGCGTCTGGGCGGACGCATCGTTGTAGCATTTTGCCAGGTGGGCACCAAGAACGGCATACACCAATATCTGTTGTTCAAAAACGCCCAGCCGCAGAAACAAGACGGCGCCAAGTTGACCATAATATACATGGAGGGACCAGCCTCTGCCGAAAAGTTGCGCAAGCATTTGAGATTTTGAAAATTCCCCTTAATCAGATGTCAAACACTAAAAATATAATAGATATGAAACCACGTTATTTCAATAACACACCAAGCCTGCGCAGTGCGATGCTACTCCTGCTCTCTGCGACATGTATTTCACTCGGCGCGACAGCAGTCAGCGATACTTTGGTCACAGTGAAAAATGCACACGAAGTGACAGTGAAAGCCGACAGCACTAACGTAGAAATCAACATCAAAGGCGCGGGCGATGATCCGACCTACGCTTACCACTTCCAGCGCTCCACCGACAAGGCCGTAGTTGACGAAGTGAGCGAAGGTGGCGGTGGCTGGGATTTCGGCATCGGTCTGGGCGGACAAACCATCAGCACCAAGTCGACCAAGATCAAGGTCGAGAGCAAGAATAGCCTGTGCATCGGTGGTGTAGGTTTCGGCTTCGTTTCCACTCCCGGCGCACAGGGTGGCGTGAACGTTGATATGGGCGAATCCCTAGAGATCTATTGGGATATGCTGCACATCCGCCACAAACTGGCCAACCCGAAACACCGCATCGAGTACGGTCTCGGTTTGGATTGGCGAAACTATCGCTTGACGGGACGTGAGCGCTTTGAAAAGACCCCTGACGGCATCATCGTTTCGCCCTATCCCGCAGGTGCGACGCACGACTATTCGCGCATCAGAACCTTCGCCGTGACCTTCCCTCTGCGCTATCGTTATGCGTGGACCAAACACTGGGACTTCTCCATTGGAGCCATGCTCAACATCAATGCGCGCAACAGGATGAAGACGGTGTATAATCTGGAATACGAAAGGGTGAAGGACGAGCAGCGCAATATTCATGGCAACCGCGTGACGGTAGATTTCATGGGCACGTTGAACTATCGCTGGCTATCGCTCTTTGTGAAATACTCGCCCTGCCGCGTGCTCGACAGCGACTTTGCCCCAGCCTTCACCCCCTTGTCTGTGGGTATCGGTATCGGACTTTAGTGGTCTGTTGCCTACCCCAAAAGATAGTCCTGTTTAGGGTGCAAAAAAAAGTCAAGACCTTTTTTTAAAAAACCAAGACCTTTTTTAAATTCCAGAACGGTTTTTTTGAAAAAGGTCTAGGTTTTTTTATAGCCTCCTAATAGCCGAAAAACAATATAAATTTTCACATTGATTTGCCTAATCCCACACAAGAGAAAATAAAATCTAAAAAAAATGCCGCTTTCGTTTTGTCTTCCGCTCAGTTTGCAGTAACTTCGCCATCGGAAAGTATTTGTCCCTGCGCCAAGCGATGGTAGCGGGAGCGATACTTTGGCATCAGACTATTCAAAAATTTTCATAAACTAAAAACTACAGCAAAATGAAAGCGTTAGTTAAGAAAGAAGCTGGAAAAGGCATCTGGTTGATGGACGTGCCCGTGCCTGAAGTGGGCGTAAACGATGTGCTCATCAAGATCAAGAAGACTGGTATCTGCGGTACCGTCTTCCACATCTACAAGTGGGACGAATGGAGCCAAAAGACAATCAAGACTCCTATGACTATCGGTCACGAATACGTGGGCGTGGTGGAAAAAGTAGGTCCCGGTGTGCGCAATATCCAAGTGGGCGACCGCGTAACAGGTGAAGGTCACATCGCTTGCGGACACTGCCGCAACTGCCGCCGTGGCTTGCAACATATCTGCGAAAACAGCATCGGCGTGGGCGTGAACCGCGACGGCGCTTTCGCAGAATACCTCTGCATCCCCGAATGCAACGTGGTGAAGCTCGACGACCGTATCTCGGACGACATGGCTGCTATCATGGACCCATTCGGCAACGCTACTCACACAGCACTCTCTTTCCCCCTCCTCGGCGAAGACGTGTTGATCACCGGTGCAGGCTTGATCGGCACAATGGCTACTGCTATCGCTAAATTTGCAGGTGCTAAGAATATCGTCGTGACTGACCTGAGCGACTATCGCCTGGACATCGCGAAGAAGATGGGTGCTACATGCACAGTGAATGCAGCTAAGGGCGAAACTGTACAAGGCGCTATGGAAAAGATGGGTATCCGCGGTTTCGACGTAGGTCTCGAAATGTCTGGTTCACCTATTGCCTTCCGCGATATGGTAAGCAATATGTACAATGGCTCTAAGATCGCTCAATTGGGCATTCTTCCTCCTACTACTACAGTAGACTGGAGCGAAATTATCTTCAAGGCACTTACCATTAAGGGTATCTACGGTCGCGAAATGTGGGAAACTTGGTACAAGATGCAACAAATGCTCATCTCAGGCCTTGACCTCACACCAGTGATCACTCACCATTTCCCCATCGCAGACTTCCAAAAGGGCTTCGATCTAATGGAATCTGGTCAATGCGGTAAGGTGATCTTAGATTGGGAATAAACCTTATACCCCAATATAAAATAAAAAAACACATAGCATCTCATAGGGTGCGCGAATAAATACGAGGAGTCTGGAGTGCATCCTGGCTCCTCGTTGTCTTATCTATCCGCAACCCACTTTTGTAGACATAATAATTGCTCAATACTACAGAAAAATGTAAATTTGCCTCGTGATTTTTCATCTTAACAAAGGCACATATATTGTACGCAAAACATTATCAACCTAAACATTATATTATGAAACACCGTATCTTAGCATTTTCACTGCTCGTCTCGCTGTTTTCGTTTTTCACAGCGTGGGCGCAAACTTTCCCCACTGTTAGTACGAGCGACAATGTGGTCTATTACATGATTCGCTTCATGAATGGTGGCAATGCCTTTACTGCTACGACCAACAATGCGCAAATCAGCACTAGCGCCGCTACGGCTGCCGACGGACAGTTGTGGAGAATCGAAGGCAACGACTCCGAAGGTTACACATTCACCAACAAATTGGGCCTGCGTCTTTGTGCTGCCAATTCTGCCAAGAACACGATGGTAAAAGCCAGCAGCGCGGCTTCAGGAACTACGCGATTCAAAATCGTGAAGACCACCAATTCCACTTATTCCGGCTACTACGAAATCCAACCCGTAGGCAACTCTGCAGTATCTATGAACCTGTGGGGCGGACCTGCTGAAAATCGTGGCGTAGGTTTCTGGGACAAGGGCGACCAGAACGACCCTGTGAAATTCCAAAGCGAAGCAGAATTTGGCGCTCTGGGCAGCATTTCATTAGTACCCTACCCCGCTAATTTGACCGTGACCAAGGACGGACAAAAGGATTTCACATCGCTCACAACCATCACCTATACCAACGAAGCCGTTCGCAAGTACGTAGACGACTTCGCTACGCAATGGCAAAAGGCTTCGGGTCACACACTTGCCGTAAGCAAAACTACAGGAGGCCGCACCTCGGGCGCCATTCACCTGAGCGAGGACAAATCCCTCGGCGCTGAGGCCTACACTCTCGTAGTCGACGAACAAGGCATCGGCATCACCGCTGCGACAGATGCTGGTTTCTTCTACGCTATGCAGACCTTGAAGCAACTCCTTCCCCGCGAATACTTCTCAAAGGGCACCTCGGCTACACACTGGACCGTGCCCTACGTCAATATCGCCGACCAACCCGCACTGGGTCACCGCGGCTATATGCTAGATATCGCTCGCCACTATTTTGACAAGGAAGAAGTGAAACGCATCCTTGACATTATGGCATTCTATAAGATGAACCGTTTCCACTGGCACTTGACCGACGACCAAGGCTGGCGTATCGAAATCCCCGAATACCCCAAATTGACAGAAGTCGGCGCAATCCGTAGCGGTTCGTTCAGCAATCCTGGCGACGGTGCTGCTTTCTACGACGATACTGAGTATGGTCGCGGCATGTGGTACTCGCAAGAAGACCTGAAGGAAATTGTAGCTTACGCAGCCGAACGCCATATCGAAATTATGCCTGAAATCGACCTGCCCGGCCATATGGTTGCAGCAGTGACATCTTACCCCGAATTCAGTTGCGACCCCAACAAGCAATATAGCGTACGCATCGACGGCGGCATCTCTCACGACGTGCTCAACATCGGTAAGGACGAGGTCATCGACTTCCTGAAGTGTGTGTTGGACAATGTGGCAAAGATTTTCCCTCACCAATATATTCACATCGGCGGTGATGAATGTCCTACCGAGCAATGGGCTAACAATGCCGACTGCTTGCGTCGTGTGCAGGAAGAAGGACTTGCTGGCGTACACGAATTGCAATCTTGGCTCGTAGAGCAACTGGGTACCTATTTGAAGGAAAAGCACGGCAAGGACCTGGTGGTTTGGGACGAATTGCTGGCACACTGGAGCAGCAAGAATACAGTGAAGCCCGTCATTATGGCGTGGAATAGCCTTGACCTCAGTGCTAAGGCAGCCAACCTCGGATTGAAGAGCATCATCGTGCCTTATCACCAACTCTACCTCGACTTTATGCAAGTACCACTCGAACAACACAAGGTCGACGAACCTTATTACGGTGGATGGGGCGACGGCTTCTACAATACTATCGAGGAAGTGTACAACATTAACCCTCTCGGCGCACTCGGCGGCAAGGAAAGCTACTGCCTCGGCGTTCAGGGCAATATGTGGACAGAAACTACCAACGACGCCTACGAATTGGAATACCAACTCTTGCCCCGACTCTTGGCGCTGTCTGAGACAGGATGGTTGCCCGCTGCCAAGAAAAATTGGGACGACTTCTATGCGCGTCTGCAATCTCACGACGAAATCCTCGACGCCCTGGGTTATGTCTACGCTACACACTACATCTTGCCCAACAAGCAGACTGCACTCGAAGCCAACCTTGATTTGGCACGCAATATCCTCGCCGAGAGCGTACGTGGCGGCGTAGGTTATCCTTCGGCAGAAGTGTACGACGCACTGCAAGCGGCTTTGCAAAAGGCAGAGGGCGACGAAGGTGCAGCAGATGCTTTGGCTGAGGCTATCGCTCAATACAAGGCAGCCGAAATCGTTCAACCACAAGCAGGCAAGACTTACCAAATCGTATCAGCAGCGACCTATTACAAACAACAATATGCTGGCTCGACAGTCTATGCCGACGGCACCAACGTACGTTTCCACTACACACCACAAGTAGAGCCCGAAGAACTCTGGACCTTCGAGGCGGCTAACGGCAGATACACTCTGCGCAACGTATGCAACGGTCTCGCACTGCAAATGCCTAGCATCAACAGCGCTGTGACTTTGGTCGAACAAAATGCGACACCTGTTCGTGTGGACAAGGCTACTGTAGCGACTGGCGACTTCACATATATCCCCGGCGTAGTGACTATCTCTGCTGTCGCTGGCTACAACAAAAATGTGACAGGCAACGTGAAGCGTATGCACGGCGAACTCTCGGGCAAAGTACATGCCAAGGACGTCGCAGCACTGTGCTATCCTGGCACATGGCGCATCGTCGAAGTGCAAGATTTCACTGCATGGTTGAAGGGACTTGTAGACAAATGCGAACTCCTCCTCACCACCGCTAAACCTGGCGAAATGGGACAACCATCCGAGTCGGCTTTGGACTTCCTCAAGAACGACATCGTCACTCCAGCCAAGTCACTGGTGGAAAAGGGTGGCGTGAGCGAAAAGGTCTACAAAGAATACGTAGAAAAGTACAACCAATTCCTCGGCATGGAGCGCACCGGCGTAGCAGATAGCTTCGATCCAGGCCACTACTACCGCATCCACAACGTATGGTTCAGCCAATACTATGCTACAGCCAACACCTCGTCCAACCAGGTAGAGCCTAAGACCAAAAACAACGACGATACACAGTTGTGGCAAGTAGTGAAGAACAACGACGCGACAGTCGTCCTGATCAACAAGGCTACACAAACCGCAGCGTATATCTCGAGCGATGCTACCGACCAAACGGTGCGTTTGGGCAAGCCATACGATTGGACTCTCGAAGAGCGTACCCTGGACGGCAAGACTGGTATCTGCATCATCGACAGTGCGGGCGGCAACTCATGGTACGTCAATGCCGATGTGTGGGGCTACATCCTGATGAAACCATTCTGGGGTGCCAGCACATGGACCTTTGAAAAGACCGAAGAGGTAGTGACAGGGCTCGACCAAGTCCTGACTAATGGACAGGCAGGCGATACCAAGCTCTACGACCTCGGCGGCCGCCAAATCACCACTCCGACTCACGGCGTATATATCAACGATCGCGGCGAAAAGCATGTGAAATAATTAACGCTTAGACCAAGGGAAAAAACACGCCCAAAATGGTCACGAAAAAAAACCAAGACCTTTTTTAAAAAAACCGTTTTGGAATTTAAAAAAGGTCAAGGTTTTTTTAAAAAACATTAGACTTTTTTTCAAGCGGGTCTTTGCAAAGTTTTTTCATTGCAACGACTCGCTTCTTTTTTAACTGATTTTAGGTCTAAAAAGTCTCTCTATTGACTTTTATTTTGCTAACTTTGTACCCAAATGCAAAATAAAGAAAAAATGACAGATCACAAACTTTTTATCTATAACACACTTTCACGTACGAAAGAACTGTTTCGCCCCGTCAATCCCGGACACGTGGGCATGTATGTCTGCGGCCCTACCGTCTATGGCGACGCACACTTGGGACACGCTCGTCCTGCGATCACATTCGACTTGGTATTCCGCTACCTGAAGCACCTGGGCTACAAAGTGCGCTACGTGCGCAACATCACAGACGTGGGCCACTTGGAACACGATGCTGATGAGGGCGAAGACAAGATTGCTAAAAAAGCAAAACTCGAACAACTCGAGCCTATGGAAGTGGCACAACATTTCACCAACCGCTTCCACCAAGCGATGGACAAACTGGGATGCTTGCCACCAAGTATCGAACCACACGCCACAGGTCATATCATCGAGCAAGAACAATTGGTGCAACAAATTCTTGACGCTGGATATGCCTACGAAAGCAACGGCTCGATCTATTTCGACGTAGAAAAGTACAACAAAGACCACAAGTACGGCATCCTGTCGGGCAGAAACCTGGAAGATGTAATCAATGCGAGTCGCGAACTCGACGGCGTGGGCGAAAAGCGCAACCAGGTAGACTTCGCCCTGTGGAAGAAAGCACAACCCGAACATATCATGCGTTGGCCTTCGCCTTGGGGCGATGGTTTCCCAGGTTGGCACTGCGAATGTACAGCTATGGGCCGTAAGTATTTGGGCGCACAATTCGACATCCACGGCGGCGGCATGGACCTCGTCTTCCCCCACCACGAATGCGAAATCGCTCAGGCGGTGGCATCACAAGGCGAACAAATGGTACGCTATTGGATGCACAACAACATGATCACCATCAACGGCCAAAAGATGGGCAAGAGCTTGGGCAACTTCATCACCCTGGACGAATTCTTCAACGGCTCGCACGAAAAGTTGGAACAGGCGTACTCACCCATGACCATCCGCTTCTTCATCCTGCAAGCTCACTATCGCTCGACTGTAGACTTCTCCAACGAAGCTCTGCAAGCGTCGCAAAAGGGTCTGGAAAGATTGATGGAAGCCTTTGCACAAATGGAGCGCGTAGAGCCTGTAGCAGATGGAGCCTTGAACGAAGCGTACGCAGCCGAACTGACCGAAAAATGCTATGCTGCCCTGGACGACGACTTCAACTCGCCCATCATGATCAGTCACCTCTTCGACGCATGCCGCGTGATCAATCAACTTGCAGACAAGAAACAAACCATCACACCCGAAGGTTTGGACGCTCTGAAGCAGACCTTCCGCACATTTGCCGTAGACATCTTGGGACTGCGCGCCGAAGCCGAAGGCAATGCCGACCGCGAAGAAGCATTTGGCAAAGCTATCGACATGCTGCTCGAACTCCGCGCCAAGGCTAAGGCTGCCAAAGATTGGGCAACTAGCGACTTGATTCGCGACGAACTCGGTGCACTTGGCTTCGAGATCAAAGATACTCGCGACGGCGCTACTTGGAAACTCGCGAAGTAAAGATCACAACCATATTTGACGGGTTGACAGAGCAACGCTATCTGATGTTCTGCCAACCCGCCTACTGCTTAAAGAAGCACAATAAAACTGCCGACAAAGCATCTGAACTTACTGACAAAAAAGATGAATCTACTGACAAAAAGTACGAGCCTATTTAGCTTCAACGATACGGAAAAGCAACAGCGCATCATGGCCTATATATTATGTATAGTGTGCCTTTTGTCGTTGTTCTTATTCCTTGGCGATACATTTTTTAATACTCGCGGCGAACCCAGAGAGGCTATCGTGGCATACTCTATGCTGGAGTATAATAACTGGATATTGCCCATCAACAACGGAGATGAGATAGCTTTCAAACCACCTTTGCTCCACTGGATGATTGCCGCTGTGTCGAGCATCACTGGTGCGGTGACCGAATTCACCTCTCGTTTTCCCTCGGCGTTGGCTTTGTCGCTGATGACCTTGGCTGGTTATTTTTTCTATGCACGCCGTCGCGGCACCGAGGTAGCTATGATCGCGGCACTCTTGACCTTGAGCAATTTCGAAGTACACCGTGCAGGCGTGGCTTGTCGTGTGGACATGTTGCTCTCGGCGCTGATGGTCGGGGCGCTCTATGCGATGTACAGATGGACGGAGCGTGGCGAGAGAGGTTTACCCTGGATCGCCTGGCTGTGCTTGTCTGGCGCCGCGCTGACCAAGGGGCCCGTCGGCGTCTTGCTCCCCTGCATGGTGGTCGGATTGTATATGCTCTTGCGTAAGCGCAGTTTCTGGTATGCCTTTTGGCGTTTGGCTTTGCTTGCTATTGCAGCACTTGTGCCGTTGTTCATTTGGTACTATCTGGCCTATCATCAGCCGCATGGCGGACAGCGTTTTCTGGACTTGATTTATGAAGAAAACGTGCTGAGACTATTGGGCAAGATGACCTATGCTTCGCACATCAACCCGTGGTGGTATAACGTACAGACCGTCGTGAGTGGTTTCGTACCCTACACCTTGTTGTTCCTGTTCGCTCTGCCATTAGCATGGCGCAAGATGCGTAGCACAGCGATCAGTGCGAAATTGAAACAATGTCTGACCAAGTCGGCATGGTGTGAAGCCTTCGACAGATTGCGAGGCATGGACGACGTACGCCTGTTCACCTTGTTGAGCATAGTCGTGATGTTCTTGTTCTATTGTATTCCCGCGAGCAAACGCTCTACTTATCTTTTGCCCATCTATCCTTTCCTGGCGTATTTCATCGCCGAGTTTGTGCTATGGTTGAGGGATAAGCACCCACGTCCTCTACTCTGGTTCGGTCGCTTCGTTGCCGCATTGTGTGTCCTGCTGACCTTGCTCTTCTTTGCCATTCGTTTGGGCGGCATACGTCCTGAATGGTTTGCAGGAATGAGTCACGGCGAGATTTCTACCTTTGTCTCGGCGATAGCAGGTCAACACATGTCTCTGCTACAAATGATTGCCGTAGCAATGCCCGTGGGTATGGTCGTCTATTTCCTAATCAAAGCCTTACCCTCTGAGCGAAAGAAGGCACCACAATACTTCCCCTTATCACTATGTATGATGGTACTCTCGCTCTTCCTTGCCCTGGATGGTTACTATCAACCCACGATTCTCAATATCAAGAGCGACTATGACGTAGCACAAGACATCAAGGGATTTTGTCCTGTGGGGCAAATCTATTCCTACCGCGCCGAGTATGTCGAAGCCAACAGGATGCACCCCTTCACCATCAATTTCTATCTGGACGACCGCGTGATTCCTATAGACAAGGCTAAGGAGGAGCCACACCAGGGTGTGCTAATCGTAAGCGGCGACGATATCGAAAAATTCAAGGCGGAATTTCCACAATACACCATCGAGGCGGCAGGCGAGCCTATCTATGTGAGCCGACACCGCAGTAGCGATGACCGCCGATTGGTCAAGGTGTACCTTTTCTTCAAGAAGCAAGCCGAAGATGCTACCACAGACTCGCGACCAGTGACTTCGTCAGAAACTGACGTTGTGAAATAAGAGCGCATCGAGACCTGCTCGGCACACACTTTGCCGCACGAGAAAAAAGGTGTAACTTTGCAACAGAAACATCTCATCTATAATATATCCGAATAGTTATGAAAAAGACACTCTTACTGCTCATCGTGAGCCTATTTATAGGAGTTGGCACAATATCAGCTCAATCTCAAGCGAAGTATGGAGTGATACACTACGACTCACTGCTCGTGGAAATGCCGGCTTATGCTAAAGCAAAAGCAGAACTGGCAGACCTGCGTGTGAAGTATGAAAACGAAGCGGCCTATAATGACGCCACATTTAAGCGTATGTTTGCCGACTTTTTGCAGGGCCAAAAGGACTTTCCCCAAAGCATCATGCTGAAGCGCCAACGCGATTTGCAAGAAGCCATGGAGAAGAGTTTGGCTTTCACTCAGACCTGCGACAGTCTGCTCGCCGAAGCGGAGCGCGAACTCCTGGCGCCCGTCAAAGCACAATTGGACAGCGCTATCGTGGCTGTAGGCATGGAGCGCGGCTACGAATGTATCATCAATCGCGCCGTGAGCAGCCACCCCTTCCTGCACCCTTCGTTGACAGAAGATGCTATGCCCTTCGTTCGCGAGAAACTCCTGGCGACAGAGCCTTAATCCTACGAGCACCATAGTATCCCTTAATGCTTATGCACCAAGACGAACTTAAAACTACAGGCCCCATCGGTGTCTTTGACTCCGGATATGGTGGCTTGACTATCCTGCGACAGATGCAAAAACTTCTGCCGCAGTATGATTATCTATACCTTGGCGACAATGCCCGAGCACCCTATGGCTCGCACTCGTTCGAAGTGATCTACGAATACACATTGCAAGCGGTCGAAGCACTCTTTCAGATGGGCTGTCCGTTAGTTATCCTTGCTTGCAATACGGCTTCGGCAAAGGCACTGCGTAGCATTCAGCAAAACGACCTGCACCGCCTGGATCCGACCCGCCGTGTGCTGGGTGTGATACGCCCCACTGTCGAGACGGTGTGTGGCATTACGCAGAGCAAGCATGTGGGTGTGCTGGCTACGGTAGGCACGGTGAAGTCGGAGTCTTACAATATGGAGTTGCGCAAGTTGGACCCTGAGATCCAAGTGACGGGCCATGCCTGTCCCATTTGGGTGCCGCTGGTCGAAAACTTTGAATATGACTCGCCCGGCGCCGACTATTTCGTGGAGAAGCGTATCAGAGAAATTATGGACAAGGACCCCGAGATAGATACCCTGATCCTGGGGTGTACACACTACCCACTGCTGCTTCACAAGATCGAAAAATATGTGCCCAAAGGGGTAAGAATCGTATCGCAAGGCGAATTTGTGTCCGAAAAGTTGGCAGACTACTTGTTGCGTCACCCAGAGATGGAACAACGTCTGAGCAAGGGCGGACAAGTGCAATATCTGACCACAGAGAGTGCTGATAAATTCCGCGAAAGCGCACGTTTGTTCATGAACGATGCCGAGCTTTCGGCCGAGCGCATCTCACTTCCGTTTACTGAAAAATGAGGTGCTGAAAAAAAGTCAAGACCTTGTGAAAAAAAACCTTGACCTTTTTTAAAAAAAGTCTAACCTTTTTCAAAAAACATTAGACTTTTTTTTCGGGCAGCCCTCGCGAAGTTTTTTCGCTGCTTTTCTGCGCCGATTTTTGACTAAACGATCCATGTAAAAATCCTTTCATTTTTCCACATGTCCAACACAAAAACTCCATCAGTCTTGATCACCGGCGCCAGCGGTTTCGTTGGCAGTTTCATCGTGCAGAGCGCGTTGGAACAAGGCTTTGAAGTGTGGGCAGCAGTCCGCAAGGGCAGTTCACGCGATTACCTGAAGGACCCACGCATCCACTTCTTCTACCTCGATCTGAGTTCTGACGAGCGACTAGAAGAAGCCCTGGAAGAGCACCGACAATACTATGGCGCATGGGACTACGTGATACATGCAGCAGGTGCTACCAAGTGTCGCACTAAGTCCGACTTCTATCGCACAAACACCGACGGCACGCTACGCTTGGCACGTCTATTGGTCAAGACATCTTGCCTCGCAGGACGCTTTGTCTTCATCAGTTCGCTCAGCATCATGGGTGCTATTCGCGAGAAGGGAACTCGACGACAGGACAGCCCTTGGCAATACCAGCCCATCCTGGATACCGATGCGCCTGTGCCCAATACGGTGTACGGCAAATCAAAGTGGAAAGCCGAACAGGGACTGCGCGACATCAAAGGCTTGGATTATGTAATCCTAAGACCGACGGGCGTCTATGGCCCCAGGGATAAGGACTACTTTCTCATGGCAAAGAGCATCGCACAACACATCGACTTCGCCGTGGGTTACCGCCGCCAGGAGATCACCTTCATCTACGTGCAAGACCTGGCAGAAGCCGCTATCAGCGCATTGACCAAGGGCGAAAAGGGTAAAGCCTACTTCCTGACAGATGGCCAGGTGTATACCAGCCGCACCTTCTCCGACCTACTACAAAAGGAGATGGGCGTGCGCCGCGTATTTCACATCACAGCCCCCGTTTTCGTGTTGTATATCGTCAGCGCTATAGCCGAAACCTTCGCCGCATGGCGGAAAAAGAGTTCGACACTCAACACCGATAAATACAGAATAATGAAACAACGCAACTGGCAGTGCGACATATCCGCCGCCCAGCGCGACCTAGATTTTGCACCGAAATTCGACCTCAAACGAGGTGTGCGAGCAGCCGTTGCTTGGTATAAAAAAGAAAAATGGATCTAAAACCACTATCACCTATCAATCACAACAAGGGCATACTTGGTGTCGAGTGGGCAACGTTTGCCTACATCCTCTTCACCACGATTTTGATCTTTGTCTACGGCAACAAGCTTTCAGCTCCCTACGAGATGCTACACCACCGCACCTATATTATATTAGGTGTAGCCCTGTGCATCGCCCTCTACCGCTGGCGCCCCTGTTGGCTGACCCTGCTCATACGCCGTCTGTACCCGATGTTTCTGCTCAACTTCTGGTATCCCGAGACCTACGAGTTCTGCCGTCTGTTTCCCTATCTGGACCATATCTTCGCCGGCGCCGACCAACAACTCTTTGGCATGCAGCCCGCATTGCTATTCAACCAGAACTTCTCCTCGACCCTGTGGAGCGAACTCTTTCACTTGGGCTATTTTGCCTACTATCCGATGATATTCTTCGTCGTATTGTCGCCCCTGGCCAACTGCCCCGAGCGCTTTGACCGCACCGCCTTCGTCGTACTCGCTTCATTCTTGCTCTACTACGGCATCTACTTGTTCCTGCCCGTTGGCGGACCGCAATATTACTTCTGCGCCATCGGCGAAGCCCAGGCTGCGGCGGGCGTATTCCCCGATATGGGGCACTATCTCGCCTCGCACACCGAAATGCGTCCCTCGCCTGGTAGCGAAGGGCTGTTCCGCGACCTCGTCATCAGCGCACAGACCGCAGGCGAACGCCCCACGGCAGCATTCCCCTCGTCGCACGTCGGCGTAGCTACGATATTAATGTTCCTGCTCTGGAGGAATCGTCGCCGGCACGTATTGTACATGGCACCTTTCTACATCCTGTTGTGCGGCGCCACCGTCTATATCGAAGCACACTACTTGGTCGACGTACTGGCCGGCTGGGTGAGCTCAGTCCTAGTATTCATCGTCACCACACGTCTGTATGATTTCATCAACAAGCGCGGTTGGGTGATGCGAAATGTATAATTCTTGTTTCGACAATAAATACTTAACATAAAAATTATGAAAAAAATCTTTCTGACCCTATTACTCGCCGCTCCAGCCCTCACGCTGTCGGCACAAGTGGGCAAGGGCGGCATCACGCCCGAAATGCTCGAGAAGATCAAGTCTGAGCAACCCAACACAGCAGCAGACCGCGCACTGCGCACAGCCTTGGCTGGCACGTCGATCAACCAACTGGCTAAAAACCCCAACAACCCCGCTTCGAGCGACACTTACTTCTCGCACAGCGTACCCTCAAAGGGTATCACCGATCAGCAATCTTCTGGTCGCTGCTGGTTGTTTACTGGTATGAATGTGATGCGTGCTAAGATGATCAAGAAGTATGATCTTGGCGCTTTCCAATTCTCGCAATCCTATTCGTTCTTCTACGACCAATTGGAGAAGTCTAATCTCTTTCTGCAAGCGGTGATCGACAATGCCAATAAGCCTATGGACGACAAGCTGGTGGAATGGTTGTTCAAGAATCCACTGAGCGACGGCGGCACCTTCTGTGGTGTGCAAGATGTGATGATGAAATACGGCGCTGTACCTGCCGAAGTGATGCCCGAGTCGTACAATGCCAACAACACCTCGCGCATGTCGTCTATCATCGCACTGAAGTTGCGCGAATATGGTCTGGCGCTCCGTCAAGGTGCTGCAAAGGGACAAAAACCTGCCGTACTCGAAAAGCGCAAAGTAGAGATGCTCGGCACTATCTATCGCATCCTGAGCACTTGCCTGGGCGAACCTCCTACTACATTCAAATGGACGATGAAGGATGCCAAGGGTCGTCCTATTTCGACCAAGGAATATACCCCAAAATCGTTCTATGAAGAATACGTGGGCGAGGATTTGAAAAACAACTACGTGATGTTGATGAACGACCCCTCGCGCCCCTATCACCGCACCTACACCATCGACATGGACCGCCACTCGTACGACGGTGCACAATGGACCTACTTGAACCTGCCTATCGAGGAAATCAAACCCCTCGCTATCGCGTCGATCAAGGACAGCACGATGATGTATTTCAGCTGCGACGTGGGCAAATTCTACGATAGCAAGACTGGCGTATTGAGCACCGAAAACTTCGACTACGCTACCCTGTTCGACACAGATTTCCCCATGGACAAGGCAGACCGTATCCGCACGTTCGCTTCTGCTTCAAGTCACGCTATGACATTGATGGCTGTGGATTTGGATGCTGAAGGTAAGCCCACAAAGTGGAAGGTAGAAAACTCTTGGGGGCCCAACAGTGGCGTAGCAGGTCACTTGATCATGACCGACAAGTGGTTTGACGAATACATGTTCCGTGTCGTGATCGAAAAGCGCTTCGTGCCCGAAAAGCTACTGAAGCTCTACAACCACGAACCAACGCGTCTGCCCGCTTGGGACCCACTCTTCTCTGAAGACAAGTAATCCCTTTCGTACAACAATACAGCAAATAGAAAATATTCGCCGCCTAATGCATCATGCGTTTGGGCGGCGTTTTGATTCTTTAGATCACGTTCAAGACACACGAGGTTTGCTCTATAAAAAGCGCCATATATTTTAATTAAGCTCAGACCTCTAAAATCAAAGTAAAAAAGAGATAAAATAAGGCAAAAGAAGAAAACTTTTACAAAAATCATATTATTTTTTCAAGAAAAGCCACAATTAACGACAACCTTTTGTAACTTTGTACGAATTTAGGTGGAATGTACACCTTTCCCTTGATAAAAATTATAAAAGCTTACTATAATTATGGCGAAAAAGAAGAAAAGAAATGGTGGTAGTTACAATGTCATCACAACATGTATCAGTACAACTTTAGTACTTATATTGCTAGGTGCGGCAATATTCTTCGTCACCATGGCACGTAACTTTAGCAATCAGGTACGTTCCGAAATGCCCATAGCAGTACTTCTGAAAGACAGCATCCCTGCCCAAACACTAAAATCATTACAAGCAGAGCTTAAAGCGAAGCCTTATGTGCAAGAAATAAAATATATTTCTAAAGAAGAGGGAGCTAAGGAAATCTATGCCAGTATGGATTTGAATCCTGGCGAATTTATCTCTGACAACCCCATCTTAGCAGAACTGGAATTACGCTTGAAGGGCGAGTATACCACAAAAGATTTTATCAACAAGATTACTCCCGAAATCAAGAAGAATCCCTATGTTGCGGACGTGCACTATCCTATTGAGGAAATTGATAATTTGAATTATTTGATTCCTATCATTGGTACGATTTTGCTGAGCGTAGCTGGACTTTTGACCTTTATTACTTTTGCTTTAATCCACAACACTATGCGCATGAGTATCTATTCGCGACGTTTCTTGATTCATTCGATGCGTTTGGTCGGAGCACGTTGGAGCTTCATCCGTCGTCCATTTATGAAACAAGCATTTGGCATTGGTTTTATCTCGGCAACATTGGCCAATGGTGCACTTTATGCGGGCATTTGGTACTTATCGCAAACCGATTCATACATGGCGCAATTGCTGACCAACGAAGTGACCATATTTACTATGGGCAGCGTGCTCGTATGTGGCCTGGTGCTGACACTGCTGTGTGCATTCTTCTCGGTCAATCACTACCTGCGTATGCGCAGCAACGACCTTTTCTTAAAATAATAGATAATAACCCCTTTACATTTCATATCAATCATGAAACAAAAACGAGTTTTCGCATTTGACAAGATGAATTTCATCCTTCTGGCTGTAGGTATGGCCATTGTCATTCTGGGACTGATTCTGATGTCTGGCAGCGGTACTACTGAGACAGAGTTTAATCCTGAAATCTTTAGCGCACGTCGCATCAAGGTAGCCCCCGTGGTGTGCTTCTTTGGCTATTTATTTATTGCGTATGCTATCATTCGCAAACCAAAGGACAAGGGCGAGAATACAACAGATGTCGTAGAAAAACAATAAAACTTAGTGTAACATGACTTGGTTTGAAACCGTAATTATCGCCATCGTCGAGGGATTAACCGAATTCTTGCCCGTATCATCCACTGGCCACATGATTATCACCCAGGGCTTGTTGGGCGTAGAGAGCACAGACTTTGTCAAAGCCTTCACCTTTATTATACAGTTCGGTGCCATTCTCTCCGTATTAGTACTCTATTGGAAACGCTTCTTCCAATTGAACAACACACCTGCTCCCGAGGGTGCAAATGCCGTGGGACGCTTGCTGCACAAGTTTGACTTCTACTGGAAACTCTTCATCGCCTTCGTACCTGCCGCCGTATTCGGTCTACTCTTCAGCGACGCCATCGACGCTATGCTCGAGAGCGTGACCGTAGTAGCAGTGATGCTGGTCGTAGGGGGGATCTTCATGCTCTTCAGCGACCGCCTGTTCAACAAGGGCAGTGAGCAAACCGAAATGACGCCTAAGCGTTCGTTCATGATTGGTTTGTTTCAGTGTATTTCGATGATACCTGGTGTGTCGCGCTCAATGGCTACGATCATCGGTGGTATGTCTCAGGGCCTCACACGTAAGGCTGCGGCAGAATTTTCCTTCTTCCTGGCCGTACCAACTATGTTTGGCGCGACAGTTTACAAGATGTACAAACTCCTTTCGACTGGCGGCACAGCATTGATCATGGACAATCTGAGCACGCTGATTATTGGCAACGTCGTAGCCTTTATCGTAGCGATGCTGGCGATTAAGTTCTTCATCAATTTCGTCTCAAAGTATGGCTTCGTTGCCTTTGGCTGGTACCGCATTATCGCAGGTGGTTTGATCTTGGTCTTGATGCTTTGCGGCATTAAGTTGGAAATTATGTAAGGTCCCTATCCTCGTACAAAAATAGATTTACGATGAACTTTCTGGACGGACAGATTTTGACTTTTGACAAGGCCTATGGCATCACGTCCTTTGGCCTGGTGGCAAAGGTGCGTTGGCTCATCACACAAAAGATGTGCGGACGTAAAATCAAAGTAGGCCATGCGGGCACTTTGGATCCATTGGCGACCGGTGTAATGGTGATTTGTACAGGCCGCGCTACGAAGGATATCGAACGATTGCAAACGGGCGTGAAAGAATACGAAGCCACCTTGCAACTGGGTGCCACGACGCCAAGTTTTGACCTCGAACACGAAGTAGACGCCACCTATCCCACCGAACACATCACCCTCGAGGAAATCGAGCGCGTATTGCAGACTTTCGTAGGCGAAATCATGCAGGTGCCACCCGCTTTCTCGGCTTGCAAAGTTCAGGGCAAACGTGCCTACGACCTGGCGCGCAAGGGCGAAGACGTAGAATTGCGTGCAAAACCCCTACGCATCGACGAAATCAGTCTGATCGCCCACGATCTGGAGAAGATGCAAATCACCATTCGCGTAGTTTGCTCGAAAGGTACCTACATCCGCGCTCTGGCTCGCGATATCGGCGAGGCACTACATAGCGGAGCGCACCTGACAGCCCTACGCCGCACACGCGTCGGTGAATATACGATACAAGACTGTCTGACCCTGGAGCAATTTGAGTTTTGGTTGCAGCAAATCGAAGTTGAAACCGAGCCCACACCTCGCACTTAGTGCACTTTTTACCTTTGCCAATGCGCAGAGGGGGTAGTATGTCGTGAGCTACACTTTGTGCCTTACATACGAGCCAAGACCTGCTCACACCCACACCTTATTTTATATATTATACCCGACAATCAGAAAAAAATATACGATATGAAACTTTCACAATTTAAGTTCAAACTTCCCGAAGAGAAAATCGCAAAGTATCCAGCCCCCCATCGCGACGAATGCAAGATGATGGTGTTGCACCGCAAGACTGGCGAAATCGAACATAAGATGTTCAAGGATATTTTGGACTACTTCGACGAAGAAGATGTATTCGTGTTCAACGACACAAAGGTATTCCCCGCACGCCTTTATGGTAACAAGGAGAAGACAGGAGCACGCATCGAGGTATTTTTGCTACGCGAACTGAATCGCGAACTCCGTCTGTGGGACGTACTCGTAGACCCAGCACGAAAGATTCGTATCGGCAACAAACTTTACTTTGGCGAAGACAATTCTATCGTAGCCGAAGTGATCGACAATACTACCAGCCGTGGTCGTACATTACGTTTCCTCTACGACGGCGAACACGAAGAATTCGTACAATCGCTCTATGCTTTGGGCGAAGCGCCTATTCCTCGTTTCATCGGCCGTGAGTCTGAAGAACAAGACCTGGAAGATTTCCAATGTATCTTTGCCAAGCACATCGGTGCTGTGACTGCTCCTACAGCAGGTTTGCACTTCTCCAAACAAATCATGAAGCGCATGGAAATTAAGGGCATCAACTTTGCTTATGTCACCTTGCACTGCGGTTTGGGCAACTTCCGCAACACAGACGTTGAGGACTTGACCAAGCACAAGATGGATTCAGAACAAATGTTCGTTGATGCTGAGTGTTGCCGTGTCGTCAACACAGCAAAGGACAACGGCCACAAGATCATAGCCATCGGTACGACCGTACAGCGTGCTCTGGAAGCGAGCGTGAGCGCCGACTGCCGCATCAAGGAATTCGAAGGCTGGACCAACAAGTTCATCTTCCCTCCATACGACTTCTCTGTGGCTGATGCAATGTTGGTGAATTTCCACCTCCCCTACTCTACGTTGCTCATGCTCACCGCTGCGTTTGGCGACTACGACTTCACAATGAAAGCCTACCAAGAAGCGCTCGACGGCGACTACCAATTCGGTCCTTACGGCGACGCCCTCTTGATTGTAGACTAATCCTCGAAGATACGGCATAGGATGAAGATGCTCTATCTGGCACTGGGTGCAAATACTGGCGAACGCAAAGAGAACCTGCGTCGTGCAATCGAGATGATTGATAAACGGGTGGGACGTATCGAAGGGCAGTCTGCACTCTACGAAACAGCACCTCAGGGCTTCGAATCCGAACATCTGTTTCTCAACGCCGCCGTATCCTGTCGCACAGATCTGACGCCCGAGAAAATCCTCGACGTGACACAGGAAATCGAGCGCGAATTGGGCCGATTGCACAAGAGTGTGAACGGACAATACGCCGATCGCACGATAGACATCGACCTCTTGTGGATGGAAGGTGTAGCGATGGACGAACCCCGCCTGACCCTGCCTCATCCACGTATTGCCGAGCGCGATTTTGTGCTACGTCCCTTGTGCGATATAGCACCGGAATTGGTACTCTATCCCGAAGGAAAAACGGCGAAGCAGTTACTTGATAATATCACTATATAATATATAAGGAAATGACTCCCAATGTCGCAGTAGTCTTGGCCGGAGGCGTAGGAAAACGCTTTGGCGCGCCCGAACCCAAGCAGTTCTTGATGCTCGGGGACAAGACCGTGCTGGAACACGCCGTCGCTACGTTCAATGACAACGAGCATATCGCGGAAATCGCCATCGTGGTGCATCCCGACTATGTGGATCGCGTGAAAGAAATGGTGACCCGCGGCGGATGGCAAAAGGTGAAGCACATCCTGTGCGGCGGTGCCGAGCGCACAGACTCTACTCAGGCTGCACTGCGCGCCTATGCCGACCGAGCAGTCAACCTGCTGTTGCACGACGCCGCTCGTCCGTTGGTATCAGATGCCATCATCGATCGCGTATGTCTGGCCCTGAAGCAACACGACGCCGTAGCGGTGGCACAACCTGTGACCGACACCATCGTCAGCGCCGATGCCGATCTACTGAAGGGCACCTTGGTGCGCTCTACCCTGCGCAGCATGCAAACGCCTCAGGCGTTCCGCCGCGAAATCCTGGCTCAGGCGTTTGAACAAGCGATGCTGGATCCACAATTCCAAGCTACCGACGACTGCGGCGTAGTGGCGAAATATCAGCCCAACGTCTCCATCCATTTGGTAGACGGCGAGGAGAAAAACAAGAAACTCACCGCGCCCGAGGACCTACCTATTTTCTGCCAATGGCTTGACCTTTCTGCTGCAGATACTACCCCAAAGACACAAGCACAGGGTGACTTCAAACAAAACCTGAAGCAATACAATCAAAACCACCTGCGCGAGATGCAACTCAAACTGGTGGATATATTGCGCGAACTAACTAAAGTCTGCGACCGCCACAATATTCCCTATTGGTTGGACAGCGGCACATTGCTCGGCGCAGTGCGTCACGGCGGTTTTATCCCATGGGACGACGATATTGATATTTGTATCCCCGTAGAGGAATTGCCACGATTGGTAGAAGCCTGCCGAGAATTGCCCAAGCATCTGTCGCTACAATGTCCCCAGAACGAGCCAGAAATGCGCATGCCAATCTACAAAGTCAGGGACAACAACTCACTGATTGTGGAGGCGGGCGACGACTTCTCTCGTTCGTACGAAAAAGGTCTGTTTGTCGACATCTTCCCCATGACCGCATGGCCTTCGTTCGGCGCAAAATTTTCACGCAAGGTAGCTCGCGGTTACTGCCGTGCCAATGCGATTCTTCACGCTCAGCACTATTACAGCTGGCGCTCTACCGCCGAACTCTTTTACTTCGGTATGAAGCGCGCCCTCTTTGCCACAATGTGGAAAGTCGGCGGTTGGTTCTGCCGCAAAGACGAATACTACTCCAATACCCTAGACAATAGTGGAAATGGCAATCGACACTTGCGCTCGACCGTATTCCCCTTGACCGAGATCGAGTTCGAGGGCGAACGATTCAAAGCCCCCGCCAACGTAGACCAATACCTGAAAGATTTGTTCCGCGACTATATGGCGCTACCTCCCGAGGAGCACCGCACGGGTCACGCTATTTTCTTCAAGACTCAGTTGGATTGACGACCACATGCCTTCGGGCTACACCATATTAATATATACATCAAACAAAACCTCAAGATATGCAAGCCATCATCCTTGCCGCAGGTATGGGCAAACGCCTCGGCGACCTGACCAAAGACAACACCAAATGCATGGTACGTGTGAACGGCACGCCACTGATCGACCGCATGCTCGACCAACTCTCGCGCCACAATCTCAGTCGTGTCGTGATCGTTGTGGGATACGAAGGCGAAAAGTTGCGCAATTATATTGGCACCAGATTTGACGACCGATTGAAGATCGAATACATCGAAAATCCAGTGTACGACAAGACGAATAATATCTATTCGCTGGCACTGGCAAAGGAACAGTTGCAAGAAGATGACACTCTGCTCGTCGAAAGCGACCTTATCTTCGACGATAGCATGCTAGACCTAATCCTCAATGACCCTCTGCCCAACTTGGCGCTCGTAGCCAAATATCAAACTTGGATGGACGGCACGATGGTGCGCATAGACGATGACAACAATATCGTAAACTTCGTGCCAAAAAAAGCCTTCAAGTATAGCGAGGTGGACTTCTATCACAAGACGGTCAATATCTATAAATTCTCGCGCGAGTTCTCTCAGCACAAATACGTGCCTTTCCTCGAGGCTTACAGCAAGGCTTTGGGCAACAACGAGTACTACGAACAGGTACTACGCGTGATCACGTTCCTCGACAAGAGCGAACTGAAAGCACTGCCCATCACCACCGAGAAATGGTACGAGATCGACGACCAGCAAGACCTGGATATAGCCGAAGCCCTCTTTGCCGAAGGTGCAGAGCGTAAGCAGAAATATATGGCACGCTACGGCGGCTATTGGCGCTTCCCCGGCATGTTGGACTTTTGCTACTTGGTAAATCCCTACTACCCCTCGGGCAGAATGATGGACGAGATGCGCGCCAACTTTAATACGCTGCTGACCGAATACCCCTCGGGCATGTACGTCAACTCTCTGTTGGCAGGCAAATGCTTCGGCGTGAATCGCGAATACATCGTACCCGGCAATGGCGCAGCCGAACTAATCAAGAGCCTGATGGAGGGCGAAGAGGGACGCATCGGCGTGACTTGCCCCACATTCGAGGAATATCCCAACCGTTGTCGCCCCGAGCAGGTAGAGACCTTCGTGCCACAAAATGCAGACTTCTCCTACACGGCCGACGACTTGATGGCGTATTTTGCAGACAAGGCGATCAACACACTACTCGTCGTCAATCCCGACAACCCCTCAGGCAATTTTATTCCTTATGCAGACCTTCTGCGCTTGGCACAATGGACCGGCGAGCGCAATATACGCCTGATTGTCGACGAATCGTTTGTAGATTTCAGCGAGGGTTACGAACAAAATACTTTATTGAACAATACTACGCTCGAGGCCTATCCTCATCTCTTTGTGATGAAGAGTATTTCGAAAAGCTTCGGTGTGCCCGGTTTGCGCCTCGGTATTTTGGCGTCGGCAGACACTGCAATGATTGCACACATCAAGCGAGACGTAGCGATTTGGAACATCAACTCGTTTGCCGAGTTCTATATGCAGATCTTCTCCAAGTACGAAGTGGACTACCGCCGTGCCTGCGAGAAATTCCAAGTCGAGCGCCGTCAATTCTTCGACGAACTGAGCGCCATCCCCTTCCTGCGCGTCATCCCCTCGCAAGCCAACTACTTCCTGTGCGAAGTCCTCGCGCCAATGAATTCGGCAGACTTGACCCTGCACCTGCTCAACGAGGAAAATCTCCTGATCAAAGATTGCTCTACAAAGAAGGCCTTCTGCGGCAGGCAGTACATCCGCATCGCTATCCGCAACCGTCAGGACAATCGCCGCTTGGTCGAAGCTCTACAGCGTATGGTCAAGGCGTAAATCCGAAGTGCATTTTTCGCACAAAATAACACACAGAAAAAAAGGTTAGACTTCGTTGAAAAAAAGTCTAACCTTTTTTAAATTCCAGAACGGTTTTTTTAAAAAAGGTCTAGGTTTTTTTCAAGGGGGTCCTACGCCCTTCTAGAAATATTTCGCCAAAAATGTCAAAAGTATTTGGTATTCAATAAAAAAGTTGTACCTTTGCACCCGCTATTTAGCAATAACCTAATAAATTTTTTTAATTATGTACTTAGATTCAGCTAAGAAACAAGAGATCTTTGGCAAGTACGGACAGTCTAATTCGGACACTGGCTCAGTAGAGAGCCAAGTGGCTTTGTTTTCTTACCGTATTGCCCATTTGACGGAACACATGAAGGCCAACCGTAAGGATCATACTACAGAACGCGCCCTCGTTAAATTGGTAGGTAAGCGTCGTGCCCTTCTCAACTACTTGAAGGCTCGCGACATCAACCGCTACCGTGCCCTTATCAAGGCGTTGGGTCTTCGCAAGTAATCTCTTGCATTTCTCAAACAAGCAAAAAGCATCGCTACCGACACACGTTGGTTGCGATGTTTTTTTGTGTAAGGAAAAGTGTAGTAATTAAAAAATAAATACTACATTTGCAAAGGAGAAAAAGTGTATAAAATAAATACTATGCCTATGAAGCATTAAAAAACTAATGACATATTAAATAAAAAGCGTTAGCTTTATCTTTGTTTTCAGAAAATCGCCAATTTAATGAACAACCAAGGGTAAAAGTTAATGCTCACGCGATAGCGTGGGCTTTTACTCATTTATAGGTTGTTGGGTGTTTGGCGATACCTCTGAAAACGTAGATGTAGTTTTAGTCCGCGTTTTTTTATTTTGTCTAAATTCACAAGTACTAATTGGACTAATTTATTTATTAATCCTTAAATTATATTATTATGAAAAAGTTTTTCGCATTTATTGTTATTATGGTTCTACCCCTTGGACTTTATGCTCAACAAACAAATAATAAGGTAAACAAAAATCAGTTTGGAGTTGAATTAGGTTCTTTAATTAAAAAAGAAACTTATACCATAAATGGAGCCAAAGAAATACCTTGTGAAGCAATTATAATAACAGATTTAAATTCAAATGTAAAAGAAGGTTTTTTAACATTTGGAATTAATAATTCTGTTTATGTATTAACTGACGTTTTCAAGCACAAAGAACTTGAAAATTGCATAAAAGCTTTAAATTATTTTAAAAACGAAATTTTACCATCTTATATACCAACAACCACAGAGGTACTTTACACTAATTCAAATGGGACAACAATTGGATTATATCAAAATCACAGAGAAGAATGGAGGGTTTTTATAAATGAGCACAAAGTATCAATCGATGCCAAACATTTAGATTCACTCATAAATTCAATTGTTGCAGGTAAACAAAAGTTGGATGAAGAACTTAAAAAATAGTAAAAAACTCTTTCTCTAACGCTTTTATACTTATACCAGAAACTCAAATTATTTTTGAACTTGGTAAGTCTTCATAAAAATGATTTATTGTTACTGGACGCCGCATTATTTGCGGCGTCTTTTTTATAAATTTCTGCAAGTTTTATCATCAAATAAAGAGGGGGGGGATAAACTTTGCTCGAAGATGGCAAAGATCTCACAAAATAGA
Organism: Alloprevotella sp.; assembly: GCA_045630125.1. Taxonomy (GTDB): domain Bacteria; phylum Bacteroidota; class Bacteroidia; order Bacteroidales; family Bacteroidaceae; genus Alloprevotella. The sequence continues at coordinate 269,910 of JAZQSL010000046.1, forward strand.
ACATAGTAAAAAGGGGAAAAGACAGCATAAAAAAGATAGGCAAGGGAAATAAAAAACTCAATCAGTTGTTCCCTTGCCTACCTGAAATGTAGTTATAATAAGTTTTGTCTCTTTTTATTCATGATCATACGCATGGCGCGGATAGTCTATCGTGTAGTGCAGACCGCGACTTTCCTTGCGCTCGATAGCCCAGCGAGTGATCAAGTAACCTACGTTGATCATATTGCGGAGTTCGCAAAGGTCGGGCGTAGCCTTGACACGTTTGAAGAGTTCCTCGGTTTCTTCGTACAGGAGGTCGAGACGTGTCCAGGCACGTTTGAGGCGGAGGTCGCTGCGCACGATGCCGACGTAGTTGGACATGATTTGTCCCACCTCTTTTATATCCTGGGCGATCAAGACCTTCTCTTCGTTGGACAGGGTGCCTTCGTCGTTCCACTCGGGCACTTGGTTGTTGAATTCATATTCATCCACATGCTCCAGCGAGTGCTTAGCAGCAGCATCGGCATAGACCACGGCTTCGCTGAGTGAATTAGAGGCAAGACGATTGCCACCATGCAGCCCCGTACATGAACATTCGCCGATAGCATATAAGCGGTGGATGCTAGACTGCGCATTCAGATCGACCTTGATGCCTCCGCACATGTAGTGGGCACAAGGCACTACGGGAATATACTGACGCGTGATATCTATACCCATAGACAGACACTTGGCATAGATATTGGGGAAATGTTTGCGCGTCTCCTCGGGGTCCTTGTGGGTGACGTCCAGGCAGACGTGGTCGATGCCGTGTATCTTCATCTCCTTGTCGATGGCACGCGCCACGATATCGCGTGGAGCGAGGGATAGACGGCGGTCGTACTTATGCATGAATTCGGCGCCACTGGGCAAGCGCAAGATGCCGCCATAGCCTCGCATCGCCTCGGTGATGAGGAATGCCGGGTGTGCTTCTTTGGGATTATAGAGCGCTGTGGGGTGGAACTGTACAAATTCCATATCTGCCACTGTAGCCTTGGCACGATAGGCCATCGCGATGCCGTCGCCTGTGGCAATGTTGGGGTTGGTGGTGGTAGCATACACCGCACCCACGCCACCCGTAGCCAGGATTGTGACCTTGGAGAGCAGGGTGTTGATGCGTCCGGTGTCGGGGTCGAGCACATAGGCGCCGTAGCATTCGATGTCGGGCGTGCGGCGTGTCACCTCGATGCCCAAGTGGTGCTGCGTGATGATTTCTACGGCAAAATGATGCTCGAGCAATGTGATATTGGGATGACGGCGTACGGCTTCGATCAGACCGCGCTGGATCTCGAATCCGGTGTCGTCGGCATGATGCAAGATGCGAAATTCAGAGTGTCCGCCCTCGCGATGCAGGTCAAACTCGCCGTCGGCCGTTTTGTCAAACTTCACGCCCCATTTCACCAGGCTTTGTATGCCGGCGGGAGCGTTTTTTACCACTTGTTCGACGGCTGCTGGATCGCTGATATAGTCGCCCGCCACCATCGTGTCGTGGATATGCTTCTCGAAGTTGTCAAGTTTCAGATTGGTGACGGATGCTATACCGCCTTGCGCCTTTGCTGTGTTGGCTTCCTCGATATTTGATTTGCAGACCAGGGCTACTTTTCCTTTGCCCGATTCTGCTACTTGCAGGGCGTAACTCATTCCCGCTACACCCGAGCCTATGACTAAGAAATCGAATTTGCGTATCATCGTTCGTTTTAAGGTTGCGCGCAGTGTTTATCAGATATCGCACGCGCCAAGATTCATTGTATTGCAAAACTACAAACTTTTTTCTGTTCAGTAGTGCAGATTGCACAAAAAAACCTCTCCGACGCATGGCCAGAGAGGTTTTTTCGTATTATTGAGCTTTTATAGAAAGCTTATTCAGTCATGTCTTCAGGAAGCATAGACACGGTGATGCAATTGTTTTGCTTAAGCAATACATTCTTCACGAAGTTTTGGATATCCTTAGAAGTGAGGCCCTGGATAGTCTTTTCGTAATCCTTTTGAGTATCCTTGTTCCAGTTTACCTTAGAACCGATCAAACCTTGCCAGTAGCCGTTTTCACGTTGCTTATCGCTGAATGACTTCAATTCGAACTTCTTCACCTTGTCCAATTCTTCTGCTGTCACGCCTTCAGCTGCAATCTTGTCGATGTCAAGGCGTACCAGGCGCAATGCTTCATCCTTGAGTGCAGGCTTCACAGGGCAGTAGATTTGTACCATGTAAGATTCCTTTGTGCCAAAGCTTGCGTTAGCACCTGCGCCGACGCTGTAAGCCATACCGCCGTCTTCGCGGATGCTCTTCAAGTAGCGTTCTGTCAGGATTGAGCCCAATGCCTTCACGATGGCAGCATTCTTCACAGTGTACTTCAAGTCGCCAGTCCAGAGTTGGATGAAGGTAGCCTGAGGAGTTTCCATCTTGCGTACGAAGTGATTGTTGTGTACACCCTTCTTTGGTTCCATTTCGAACTTCTTGTTGTATCCTTCGCGCTTCTTCACAGCCTTGAGAGGTGCGATGTATTGTTCAGCAAAAAGGCGGAGGCTATCTACGTCGAGGTTACCAGTGAAGTAGAAGTCGAAGTCACCACCTGCGTTGTAGCGTTCAGTATAGAGACGCTTGATTGTTTCGTAGTCAGCCTTGTCGAGGTCTGCCAACTTGATACGGTTGGCACGTGGGTGATTGCCGTATACAGTTTTGGTGAGTGAGTCAGAGAATGCAGCTTGGGGTAACTTTTCTACGTTTTCCAACTGAGTGCGCAGACCTGCGATGATAGTGTTGTAAGTATCCACGTCGTTGGCTGGAGCCTGGAAGCGGAGGTAGATCAATTCGAACAAAGTGCGCAAGTCCTTAGGTGTAGACGAACCGCTCAAGTTTTCAGTAGCGTTGCCTGTAGATACGCTGCAAGACACCTGCTTGCCGGCGAGTTTCTTTTGCAATTCGTTTGTGGTGAAGTTGCCCAAACCTGTTGCGTTGATCACTTGATCCATCAATTCGAAGTTCACCACGTCTTTGTCGTTGAACCAACCCTTACCACCGAAGCTTTGAGCAGACATCAGGATTTGGCTTTCGTTGAAGTCGGTCTTCTTGAAGAATACGCGAGCGCCGTTGCTCAATGTCCAGCAAGTGTAGCCAAAGTCAGCCTTAGCTTCCTTCACGATCTTACCAGGAGTTGGGAGTTCGGGCACGAGAGGTTCGTTCTTTACATTGTCTACGTATGCTGTGAGTTCAGCCGCCTTAGCCGCTTCGACAGCACCCTTCATTTGTTCAGCAGTAGGTACTGCTTGGCCTTCCTTTTCGGGATATGCAACGAAGAGCACGAAGTTCTTGTCGGTCGATACTACGTATTGTTGGAAAGTTTGGCTGATAGCTTCCACTGGCAATTGTTGTGCAAAGAGCTTGTAGAGTTGGAATTCTGTTTCCAAATCAGGAATTGCATTGCCTTCGAGGAAGTGGCGCACATATTGTTGAGTATAGAAGTTGTGCTTTTGCTTTTCGCGGTTGTTGTAGAGTGTTTCGAGCGAACTGATAAACTCTTCCTTCGCACGCAACACCTCTGTTGCAGTGAAGCCAAAACGCTTAGCGCGTTCCAACTCTTGCATCACCACTTGCAGGGCTTCTACATCCTTGCCAGACTTAGGCATGATGCTCACGCTCAGAGCGCTCTTGGTCTTGCTCACCCAATAGTTGCCGTATGCCACGCCAGCTTGTGTGAAGGGGCAGTCGCCCTTGAGCGCTAATTCGTTGAGGCGTGCGTTCACCACCTTGCAAATGATGCTGTTGATGTAGTTGATAGCGATTTCCATCTGAGTACCGCGCAATTCCATGGGCAAGGGTTCTTGCTTGAAGTCCAATTGCATCATCACTTGTGCCACTTCCTTGTCTTTGTCTACGATATAGATAGGTTCGTCGTTGTCGGGCACGGGATAGAATTCGTATGGTGCAGGATTTTCCTGAGCCTTGATGGGCGAGAAGATACGCTTGATGCGTTCTACCATCTTGTCAGCGTCGATATCACCTACTACGATGATTGCTTGGTTTTGTGTGTGGTACCACTTGTGATAGTAGTCACGCAACACTTGTGGATCGAAGTTGTCGATCACTTCCATTGTACCGATAGGCATACGGTAGCCATAGCGAGAACCAGGGTACATGTTGGGCAACTGGCGGTCCAAGATGCGCATGATACCTGTGGTGCGTTGACGCCATTCTTCGTGGATCACGCCACGTTCCTTGTCGATATCCTTTGTTTCGAGCAAGAGCGCATTAGCCCAGTCGTGCAGGATATAGAGACAAGAGTCGATGTTGCTGTCACTCACGGGCACACCGTCGATATTGTACACAGTTTCGTCGGTCGAAGTGTAAGCGTTCAGGTTTTGACCAAACTTCACACCGATGCTTTCGCAATACTTCACCAGGCGGTCGCCAGGGAAGTGTTTAGTACCGTTGAAGCACATGTGCTCTAGGAAGTGAGCCAGACCGCGTTGGTTGTCCTCTTCCTGTACCGCACCTACTTTTTGTGCAATGTAGAAGTGTACACGATCTTCGGGCAGCGCATTGCTGCGCACGTAGTAAGTCAAGCCGTTTTCAAGTTTGCCATAGCGCACTGCCTCGTCGATAGGCAACACGGGCACTTGTTGTGCACGGAGTCCGCTCAATGGGAGCGCTACGAGCACCAACAGCAAAAGTTTGATAAGATTAAACTTTTTCATAAGTTAATGTTTATTTGGTTGGTTTTTATTTTAGTTCTAGGCGGCAAATTTACAATTATTCTCGCATTTATCTATATTTTAGCGTAATTTAACTGCAGAAAAAGGGCTTTTTGTCAAATTCTTGGACATAAAGTGCGTTTATTGTGTAAATATAATGCTTAAAAATCGAGAAACGTGTCTTGTCTGACTAGGATTTCATAGCCTACATCCTGGGGGTGACGCGCCGTATATCAACAAATAATATTCGCTCCGACCGATACCTATGATCTGTCGGAGCGAAATGCTTGTATTATTTCTATGATATGTGGGCAAGACTATTGCACCACTTCGCCCTTGAGCGTGGCAGATGATGCTTCGGTGATGCGTACGCGGACGTAGTCGCCAACGCGGAATTCGTGGCGGTCGAACACTACGACTTTGTTTTGCTCAGTGCGACCGAAGAGTTGCTCACGCGAACGCTTGCTGACGCCTTCCACCAGCACTTCATACTCCTTGCCGATGCAGCGGCGGTTGGATTCTGCCGACAGTTCGTTTTGCAGGGCAATCAGTTCCTCGAGTCGGCGGATTTTTACCTCTTCGGGTACATCGTCGGGCAGGTGGCGTGAGGCGTAGGTGCCTGGGCGTTCAGAATATTTGAACATAAATGCTGAGTCGTAGGCACATTCGCGCATCAGGGAGAGCGAGAGTTGGTGATCTTCCTCGGTCTCGCCACAATAGCCGGCGAAGATGTCGGTAGAAAGTCCGCAGTCGGGCACAATGCGACGGATGGCGGCTACACGATCCAGGTACCATTCGCGTGTATATTTGCGGTTCATCGTATGCAGTATGGTGTTGCTACCACTCTGTACGGGCAGGTGGATGTGGCGGCACACATTGGGTTCGTCGGCAATGACTTGCAGCGTCTCGTCGCTCATATCCTTGGGATGACTGGTGGTGAAGCGTACACGCATCGAGGGAGCCTCGCGTGCTACCAGGCGGAGCAGTTCGGGGAAGTGTACTGTCGCAGCACCTTCGCCTTCGGGTGTAAATGCGTAACTATTCACATTTTGTCCGAGCAGAGTCACTTCCTTGTAACCGCGTTCTTGCAAATCTCTTACCTCAGCCAGGATGCTCTGCACATCACGGCTACGTTCGCGACCACGAGTGTAGGGCACGATGCAGTAGTGGCAGAAATTGTTGCAACCACGCATGATGCTGACGAAACCAGACAAGCGATTGCCGCACACACGGTCGGGCACGATGTCGCGGTAGGTTTCGGTGGTCGAGAGTTCGATATTTATCGCCTTTTCGCCGAGTTCTGCCTGCGCAATGAGATCGGGCAGCGAGAGATAAGCGTCGGGGCCAGCCACGAGGTCGGCATGGTGGTCGTTGAGCAGACCTTCTTTGACGCGCTCGGCCATACATCCCAACACGCCTATGATGAGTTTGCGACCCTTCTTGCGCATAGCATGCAAGGCTTCGAGGCGGTGGATGATCTTCTGCTCTGCGTTGTCGCGCACCGAACAGGTGTTCAGGAATACGGCGTCGGCTGTGTCGACACTGTCGCACATTTCATAACCCGCCATACGCATCACTGCTGCTACGACTTCGCTGTCGGCTACATTCATTTGGCAGCCGTAGGTTTCGATATAAAGATTCTTCATAAGTTAGTGTTCGTTCTATTAGTAGAGGTCTACGACAAAGCCGCCGTTCCAGGTCTGACCCGCATCCAGAGTATTGATGTAGGGGCGTTCAGACAGTTCGCCGTCGAAGCCGATGCGATCGCACAGACCATACCAGGGTTCGGGGCAAACGAAGGGGGCGTGCTGACCTTGGGGCGACCAGAAGAGCCACACCGGTGCATCGCTTTCGATGCGGAGCAACTTTGTGCCGTCCTTGCGTACGAAGGTAGCCGCTTTGACTTGATGTTCGTCGAAAATCAGTGCTTCATTGTCGAAAGTTTCCTTGCAACAGGGGATACGACCCTCGGCGTCGAATGGCACAGGGAAGCGCTCGGGCGCAGTACAGCCTTGGTCCATCGCACGGAGCAAGGACTTGGGCTCGCCCTCTAGGGTGATGTAACCACTGAGCGGTTCGTTGCGGTCATAATCGGGCAGATTGAACGCAGGGTGTCCACCCATTTGGAAATACATCGTGCTTTCGCCCAAATTTTCCACCGCAAAAGCCGAAGTCAACTTTCTGCCGTCAAGACGGAAGGTCACCTGAATGCGACAGGGGAAGGGATAGTTGGCCAATTCCTCGGCAGTAGGTGTGAAGGAGAGCACAGCGTGAGTCTCGCTCTGTTCGAGAATGGTCCAAACCTGCTTGCGCACAAAGCCGTGCTTAGTCATCGACCACACGCGGCCGTCATATCGGTACTGTCCGTCCCAATGTCCGCCTACTGATGGGAAGAGGATGGGCGACGTGCCGTTCCAAAATTCAGGATCGCGTTGCCACAGATATTCGTAACCTGTACGCACGTCCTTCAGGCTTTGCATTTCTGCGCCTTGGAGTGCGACTTGCAAAATCAATTCGTTGTTTTGTAGTGTGATCATATTGGTGTAGTAGATGTTTGGTAAATGCAATTTCTGGGGCGAAAAATGCTTGTCAAAAAAAACCTTGACCTTTTTTAAAAAAACCCTTACCTTTTTCAAAAAACATTAGACTTTTTTTCAACAAGGTCTAACCTTTTTTCAACGAGGTCTGATTCTCTTTCTGCGAGACGGTGCAAAGTCTTCGTCAGACCAGTGTTTTTGTAGAATAAATTTGCCCAAATGTTATTTATAAATTGTATCCCCACTGGTCGAGGGCATATTGCCAATGCTTTTCGACGAGTTCTCGAGTGCGGGGTTCATATTCGTACTTATTCTTCTTGTACCCCTTCTTCGACCCCACATATTTTTCGATAGCAGGTCGAGCTTCTTCCCAGCCGGGCAGGTCGAGCACTTTGTAGATCTGCTCTGTCATACCCAAGGCGTCGGCTTCGAAGTCCTCAAACTTTACCTCGATCAGATTTCCCTCGGGGATGCACGCCTTGTCCGCCTCGTACTGCTCATAGAGTTTGGTATAGGTGGTCAGAATCTGTGCTTCAATTTCCTCGTTGCTTAACTCCTGCAACTTGAGCGGTTGGATTGTATTGGTGAAGAAAGAGCGCGTGCTCTCGAACACCGTATAGGGATTGCGCACGAGGTAGATAAATTTCGCGTTGGGGTACATCTTGACCAATTCCCTGACGCGTCCTGTGTGCGGCGGATTCTTCGAGAGAAACTGTGTGCCGCCGGTATTCCACAAGGAGATACGTACGAGCTTGTCAAACGTCGCCTTCCAGCCCTGCAATTCCTTGTCGTCGATAGTCTGAAAGGTCAAATATTTGTCGCGATACTCCTGTTCGTATTTAGGATAGAACCAAAAGTTGTAATACGTATAGGGCATCATATTGGATAAGGCAAACTCCTCCTCTTGCGGCAGATCGACAGCCAATTCCATATTGTCCGTGGGGCGCTTGTCGGGCATCAGCCATGCCATGGTCTTCTTGAAAAAAGACTGGCCAAACATCATTAGATGCGGGAATACGGTCTGATAGGTCGTGCAATAACCAAAGTGCTTGTCGCACGAGAGGACGTTGTGCACAAACGTTGTACCCGAGCGCCAATGTCCCAGGATGAACACAGGATCTTCGGGCATTTCGCCAGCAGCCAAGCGCTTTCTGAAACGGCGATTTTGGATTGGTGCTACGAGGGAAAGGATGCGACACACGGCCTTTGTGAGAAAATATTTTCCACGCCACCCTTTGTGTACTTCACGCCCCTTGCTGATGGCTTTGAAAGTCTTCCAATCCGCGCCAACAAGGGTATTAATGGGAAGCTTACTGAATTCTATGAGTCCCATAAGTGTATTTTGTTTTAGAGAGAGTTTCGTCTATAGCAATCGGGCTATTTACAACAAAAGCCTTACTAAAATTCTATCAATCTCGTACCATCTTCCTGCTCCGTCAGAGAGACGTGCAAGGTATCCTCGGGCAGGAGGTCTTCGACCAACTCTGGCCATTCCAGGAAGCAGTAGGCACCGCTATAGAAGTAGTCCTCGGCGCCCATATCAATAGCCTCGGCCACAGACTTCAAGCGATAGAAGTCGAAATGATAGGCCACGACATCGCCCGCCGTATCAGCGTATTCGTTGACTATAGCAAAGGTGGGAGAATTGACCGTGTCGCACACACCAAGGCAGTCGCACAGCGCTTTGGTGAACGTCGTCTTGCCCGCACCCATACTGCCGTGGAACGCAAATACGCGTTTCCCCTCCGCCAGACGTAGGAATTCTGCTGCTACCTCTGGCAATTGTTCTACGGAAGGAAGGGTCAGCGTCATCCTACGTTGCCCACTTTGATCAAATACTCGGCTATTTGCACCGCATTGAGGGCTGCACCCTTGCGAATCTGGTCGCTGACGATCCAGAAGGTGAGGCCGTTGGGATTAGCCAAGTCCTTGCGGATACGACCCACGTAGACGTCGTCCTTACCAGCCAGGAAGAGTGGCATAGGATATTCCTTTTCCGCAGGATTGTCCATCAAGGTCAAGCCCTCTGTATCCAGCACAGCCTGACGTGCTTCTTCTACAGAAATAGGTCTTTCGGTCTCGATCCAGATGCTTTCAGAGTGCGAACGAAGCGAAGGCACGCGCACACACATCGCCGAAGTTTCGACGTCAGAGTGCATGATCTTCTTCGTTTCGTGATACATCTTCATCTCTTCCTTAGTATAACCATTATCCTGGAAGACGTCGATTTGAGGAATCACGTTGAATGCTAATTGGTAAGCAAACTTTTCTACGGTCACAGGGTCACCTGCGAGCACTTGTTTGTATTGTTCGTACAATTCGTCCATGGCTGCTTGTCCTGCACCGCTGGCTGCTTGGTACGAGCTAACGTGGATGCGACGGATGTGACTGAGTTTTTCGAAAGCCTTCAACGCCACGACCATCATGATCGTAGTACAGTTGGGATTAGCAATGATGCCGCGTGGACGATCCAAAGCATCCTCGGCATTGCATTCAGGCACAACCAAAGGTACATCTTCGTCCATACGGAATGCAGAAGAGTTGTCGATCATCACTGCGCCGTGCTTTGTGATATCTTCGGCGTATTCTTTCGAGATACCAGCACCTGCTGATGTGAATACGATATCTACGCCCTTGAAGTCGTCGCCGTGTTGCAATTCGCGAACGGTATATTCCTTTCCGCGGAAGGTATATGTGGTGCCGGCGCTACGTTTTGAGCCGAACAATAGGAGATTGTCGATGGGAAACTCTCTTTCGGCCAATACTCTGAGGAACTCTTGACCCACTGCGCCGCTGGCGCCTACGATTGCTACATTCATTGTCGTTTGTTTGTATTTCTGTTGATACTGGCAAGGGGGTGCTACCAAATATGTCAAACCTGCGTTCTGCAACATTTGTGGCACCACACACCTTGTTTTATATTTATCCGTTGCAAAATTATAATTTTCTGACGGATTAAAACCCCGTATTTGCAAAGTTTTTCGTTACTTTGCAAGCGACACATAGACTTGCGACGGTGTTTGTTGATTATTTTTAACATGGGCACCGCCAGTTTTTTGTATTTTTTACATTCAAGCGCATCTGATATAATGTTTCAACAACTGTCGACATATTTGCCCGTGACCGACCCCACATGGATATTCTTTGTGGTGTTGGGCATCATATTGATTGCACCGATGCTACTCGAGCGGATGCGCATTCCCTCGGTCGTCGGCATGATCTTCGCAGGTGTGCTGATCGGTCCCTACGGCTTTCATATTTTGGACCGCGACAGCAGTTTCGAACTTTTTGGCAAGGTCGGCATTTACTATATCATGTTCTTGGCGTCACTGGAAATGAATATGCAGGACGTCATGAAGATCAAGGGGCGCGCCCTGACCTTAGGTTTGCTCAGCTTCGCTCTGCCGATGCTACTTGGTATCACCGCCAACATGTCACTGCTGGGCTACGGTCTCGCCGCCGCCACCTTGATGGCAGCGATGTACGCCTCGCACACACTGGTCGCTTATCCCATCGTGATGCGCTATGGTCTGTCGCGACGCAAGGCCGTCTCGATCGCCGTCGGTGGCACGATTGTGGCAGACACCCTGACCCTGCTCGTCCTGGCCGTCGTGGGCGGTATGTTCAAGGAAGGGGTGGACAGCAACGAGTGGATATGGTTGCTCGGCCGCGTTATTATTTTAAGTTTACTCATTATCTTGACTTTCCCTCGCTTGGCGCGCTGGTTCTTCCGCCGCTACGACGAGAGCGTCGTACAGTATATTTTCGTCATGGTCCTGGTCTTCTTGGGCGCAGGTCTGATGGAATTTGTCGGCATGGAGGGTATCCTGGGCGCCTTCCTTGTGGGATTGGTACTGAACAATAGCATTCCGCCCTCTTCACCACTGATGAATCATATCGAGTTTGTGGGAAATGCCATCTTCATTCCCTATTTCTTGATTGGAGTAGGGATGCTGATCAATGTCGTAGCCTTTGTCGAACATCCCTCAATCTTCCTGATCTCTGGAGTAATGATTGCTGTGGGCTGTGTCAGCAAATGGATCGCGGCGTGGAGTACGCAGAAGATTTTCAAGATGCAGCGTATCGAGCGCATCTTGATGTTTGGCCTGACCAATTCGCGTGCTGCAGCCACACTGGCGGTAGTTTTGGTGGGCTATAAGATTATTTTGCCCGATGGCAGTCGTTTGCTCAACGACGATGTGCTCAACGGCGCCATGATGTTCATCCTGTTCACCTGTATCGTCAGTTCGTTCTTCACAGAGCACGCTTCGCGCAAAATGGCCGAATCTGGCGCGGCAGAGGAGCAGACCCCGCGCGAAGCTGAAGACCGCATTCTGATCGCTCTGTCTAACCCCGAAACCGTGGCGCCTATGATCAATGCCGCTTTGATGCTACGTACGCCCAAATCGCCCACGCCATTGACTGCGCTCAACGTCGTGTTGGACGATAATGCCGAGAAGCGAGAGGAAGGAGTCAAGCAATTGGAGCGTGCAGTACGTATCGCAGCAGAGGCGAATGTGCGCCTGATCACACGTAGCCGTTGGTCGGTAAATATCGTCAGTGGTATCTCGCACACGATGAAGGAATTTAATGCCTCCGACCTGATGATTGGTTTGCACCAGAAGTCTAGATTGACCGACGACTTCTACGGCCGCTTGTCTTCGGATCTTGTTTCGGCCATCGAACAGCAGTTGATCATCTATCGCTCAATAGTGCCTATAAACATTGTGCGCCACATCCACGTACTGGTGCCTCGCAAAGCAGAATTCGAACCAGGATTCCATCAATGGGCGGACCGCATCGCGCTGCTGGCAGAGCAGCTCAGTTGTCAGGTCACTACGTATGGCGGCCGCGGCACCTTGGCGGATCTGCAGGCCTATTGGGAGAAGAAGAAGTACAGCATTTCTGCCGAACACCGTGTCTATACTGAGTGGAACGATATGATTTCCATTGCGCACAACACCCGCCAGGATCACCTGATGGTATTCATCGTGGCACGCCGTGGCACCATCTCGCGCCGCAAATATATGGACCGCTTGCCCGAACAGGTAGAGCGCTATTTCTCGTCGCGTAGCGTGATGATCATCTACCCTACTCAGTTGGCAACAAACAGTGATGGTGCAACAAGCATCCGCGGTGGTGTGCCAGTGAATATGCGATAAATACGTCGACAGACTCACCCATTTTTTTGCACGAAAAGGATGTCTGAAAAAAGGTTAGACCTTGTTCAAAAAAAGCCTTACCTTTTTTAAAAAAACCAAGACCTTTTTTGAAAAACATTAGACTTTTTTTCAACACCCTTTCGCTAATATTTTTTATCCTTGATTTATCTACAAAACTCTATAGGGAAAAGAGCCATTTCGTGTATCTTTCTCACTGAAAAACGAACACATATTTTATGTCATTCCTCGAACGAACCACCCTGTTGCTTGGCGCAGAGAAAATGCAACGTTTGTCCGCTGCACACGTCCTGATCGTGGGCACAGGAGGTGTGGGTGCATACGCCGCCGAAATGATATGTCGTGCCGGAGTGGGCACCCTGACGCTGGTCGACGCCGACTGTGTGTCACCAAGCAACATCAACCGCCAACTTATCGCCCTGCACTCCACCGTAGGTCAAAGCAAGGTGGCAGTGCTCGCCGCCCGCTTACGAGATATTAATCCCGACGTCACACTGCATCTGCGCCAGGAATTTCTGACCGCCGAGAGCGCCGCACAACTCGTCTCCGACGGTCACTTCGACTTCGTCGTCGACGCCATAGATACCATTCAGCCCAAAGTCGCCCTACTCGCCACCTGCTTGAAGCAGCACGTGCGCGTAGTCTCCTCGATGGGCGCTGGCGCCAAGACCGACATTTCGAGCATACAGTTTGCCGACATTTGGCAGACCTACCACTGCGGTCTAAGCAAAAGCGTGCGCAGCGGATTGACCAAGGCGGGGCTGAAAGGGCGCAAGTTGCCCGTTGTATTCTCCAACCAACAAGCCGACCGCAATGCCTTGTTGGCTGTCGAGGGCGAACGCAACAAAAAAACCACCGCCGGCACCATCTCGTACATGCCCGCCACGTTTGGTTGTTATTTGGCACAATATGTGCTCGAACGGCTCTAAAAAAATTTGTTTTTATCCCCCAAAATGTGAGAAAAGGCGCTTTTTTCACATTTTTTATATCCATACGGCACCGCAAAACCTTTAATTTCAAAATAAAGCAGTAAATTTGCGCCAAATTTTATCATTATGAAAAAATCCTTATTCCTGACACTTGCCCTCGTGATGTTGTCATGTGTGACAGCTTTGGCGCAAGTAAACTTCAGCGTGAACTACAAAAAAGTGTCCGCCAACGAGATTGATATCGTATTCAGCGGAAAAGCGGCAGCCGGATGGCATGTCTATTCTACCAACTTGCCCGACGGAGGTCCCAACCCCGCCATCTTTGGTGTGGACAAGAAGGACGGCGTCGAACTGGTCGGTGGATTGAAGCCAGGTGGTGGTGCTAAGACAGCCTTTGACCCGATGTTCGAGATGGACATTACTTACTTTGAGAATAGTTGTACTTTCACTCAGCGCGTACGTCTGACCAAAAAGAACTACTCGCTCGAAGGCTACCTCGAATTTAGCGCTTGCAACGACGTCAACTGTTTGCCCCCTACTGCCGTATCGTGCAAACTAAATGGTACAGACGGCCCAGATGCCGATGCTAAGGCAAAGGCTGAAGAGGCAAAGAAGAAAGAGGAAGAAGCTAAGAAGAAGCAAGAAGAAGAGGCTCTGAAAAATGCAGAGTCTACCGCGATAGCAGAGGAACCCTTGTCGGCAGACACTGCTGCTGTCGACACCGCAGCCGTAGCGCCCGCTATATCAGGCGGCGACAATGCGCTCAATATGGACGCTCTGTGGACACCAGTCGTTGACGAATTGAAAAGTTTCGGCGAGGAAAGCATCACAGACAGTTCGTTGTGGTACATCTTCATTATGGGCTTTGTCGGCGGTCTTGTAGCGCTCTTCACACCCTGCGTTTGGCCTATCATTCCTATGACCGTGAGCTTCTTCTTGAAGCGTGCCGGCAATCGTCGCAAAGGTATCCGCGACGCGATGATTTATGGTGTATCAATTGTAGTAATCTACGTAGGATTGGGCCTTATCATTACATCAATCTTCGGTGCTAATGCGCTGAACGATCTTTCGACCAATGCCTTCTTTAACATTCTGTTCTTCTTGATGCTCGTCGTATTTGCGGCTAGTTTCTTTGGAGGATTTGAAATTGCCCTGCCTTCGTCTTGGGGTGCTGCGATCGACGGCAAAGCAGAAAAGGCTACTGGTCTGTTGAGCATATTCTTGATGGCATTTACCCTAGCCCTTGTATCATTCTCATGTACTGGTCCGATCATCGGTTTCTTGTTGGTTGAAGTAAGTACTTCGGGTGGTTCGGCTTTGGCGCCTACGATTGGTATGTTGGGCTTTGCCATTGCCTTGGCCCTCCCATTCAGTCTTTTCGCCATGTTCCCCACTTTGCTGAAGAGTGCTCCAAAGAGTGGTGGATGGTTGAATGCAGTGAAAGTATGCCTTGGTTTCTTGGAATTGGCATTCGCTTTGAAGTTCCTCTCTGTAGCCGACTTGGCCTACGGTTGGGGCATTATGGACCGCGAAGTATTCCTTGCGCTCTGGATCATTATCTTTGCGCTATTGGGAGTTTATCTGCTCGGTTGGTTGCGCTTCCCTCACGACGACGAAGCTACGCACACTAGCGTGCCTCGTTTCTTCTTGGCGCTCTTCCCCTTGGCATTTGCGGTTTATATGATTCCTGGTCTCTGGGGTGCACCATGTAAGGCGATCAGTGCTTTTGCTCCTCCTATGCACACCCAGGACTTCAACCTCCAACCCGACCAAATCGAGACATTCAAGAACTACGAGGAAGGTATGGAATACGCTCGCAAGGTGGGCAAGCCCGTATTCTTGGATTTCACCGGTCACGGCTGTGTAAACTGTCGTAAGATGGAAGCATCTGTATGGGAATCGCCCGTCGTGAAGCAGAAGATGCAAGAAGACTACGTAGTCATCTCGCTCTATGTCGACGAAAAGGAAAAATTGGCTGAACCCATCGACGTCACCGTGGGCGGAATGGAGAGAAAACTCCGCACCGTGGGCGATAAGTGGAGCTACTTGCAGCAACATAAGTTTGGCGCCAACGCACAACCTTTCTATGTGTTGGTAGACCACAATGGCAAGCCGCTCAATCAGTCCTATTCGTACGACGAAAACGTTGACAAGTTCGTACAGTTCCTGGACAAGGGAAAAGAAAACTTTAAGAAGCAAAATTAATCCCTTGTATAATTTTTAAGAAAAGAGTCAAGCATCAATTTCCAAAGCGAATCGGCGCCGTGTAGTCCGACGTGCAAACATTGATACTTGACCCTTTTTCTTTTCCCACAACCATCCTACGCACCATATCTATTATCATTCATACGCCGTCTTTATGATTTCAATTCTCATTCCCACATACAACTATAATTGTGTATCCTTGGTCACCGACCTGGCTGCCCAGGGCGATGCATTGGTTGCACGCTATGGAGTGGACCAGTTTGACTACGAAATCATCGTTGCCGAAGATGGCTCGACCGATGTGTTGCTGATAGAGGAGAACTCGCGCATCACAGCCATCCCCAAGGCGCGTCACATCTGTAGGAAGGAGAATGTGGGACGCGCTCGTATTAGGAATTTCCTCGTATCGCAAGCCCGACTCTCGCACGTCCTGATCATCGATAGCGACGCCGTGGTCTTCACCCCCGACTATCTGTCCACCTATTGGGAGATGCACGATGTAGCAGACGTCGTGTGCGGCAGTATACAGTCGCCCACAGTGTGTCCCTACGGTTGCGAATTGCGCTACAAGTACGAAGAGGCGGCACGAGATGTTCGACAGATGGCCTACCGCAAAGCGCACCCTTACGCTCATCTATCGACGTTCAACATCCTGTTTCACCGCGACGTCTTCGACCAGACACAATTCGACGAGCGATGCACCGAGTATGGCTACGAGGACGCTCTGCTGGGCCTGATGCTTGAGAAACTTGGCCTGACCGTTGAGCATATAGACAATCCCCTGATCCACGACGGCATGGACCCCAACGCCGCGTATCTGCAGAAGGTGGAAACCGCCCTGCGCACCCTGCATCATTTGGGCGAACCGATGCATTCGGCCTCGCCGCTGGTGCGATTGGTGCGCCGCATCAAGCGCTGGCACCTCACATCGTTGTGCCGTCTGGCCTACCGTTTGACTCGCCCCTTGCTCTACCGCCAATTGATGAGCCACAGCCCCAGCATGACGTGCCTGAAGTGCTACAAATTGGGTTACTACTTGATGCTGGACAAAAAATAGCGATGTTTCACGCTCGGGGATTTATGCTTTTTTAGGAAAGTTTAGATGTTTTTGATACGGGGCAAGGTGGTTTTGAAAAGACATCAGACCTTTTTCACAAAAAGCCTTGGCAAAAAATGAAAAAAGCCTGGACTTTTTTCAACTTTCCGGCGCGAAATTTTCACAAAATCCAGTCCTTTTTTCCTGATTTTGGAGATAAAATAATGGGGAACTGCCTACATCCGGACAGTTCCCCACTTTCGTATCACAAAGATACAACATTTTTGCACAAAATCCAAATCAGGATTAACAGTATTTGACAAATGGTTTCACGCACCAGACTTCACACCTCATTGCCCCACCTTTATCAAGCATATTCTATAGCCTGTATGATATGACATTCAGTCATTTTAGCCCGACATTTGTCTTATTATCGAAGCAAAATGACACCTTCCCCCTTTTGATTTCGTCTATTTTGCATGATATTAGGCTTAAAAAACGTAACTTTGCTGAAATTTCCGTAGGAAAAGCGTAGTTTTGCACATTCTTTTGAGAAAAAACAAATAATCCCATAGGTCAAACATGAATATTCCCGAAATCACAGCAGTCGAAGCCGCATCGCAGATAGAGCACGGCGCCTTGATTGGCGTAGGCGGTTTCGGCCCTGCAGGTTCTCCCAAATATATCATTCCACAGTTGGCACAGCGTGCGCGACAAGAGCATGCCGCCGGTCGCCCCTTCAAGGTGAGCGTCGTGACGGGTGCTTCGATTGGTGCAAGTTGCGACGGCGAACTGGCTGAAGCAGATGCCATCGACCGCAGATTCCCCTTCAGCGTGAACGCGCAGTTGCGTCAGGCATTCAATACCGGACGTGTGCGCTACAACGACTTGAACCTGTCGGACAATGCTTCGCACCTGCGACAAGGCGTGACGGGACAAATCGACTGGGGTATCATCGAGGCTTGCGATGTGCAGGAGATTCATGGCCGCGTGCGTATCTATCTGACAGCAGGGATAGGCATCGCGCCGACAATCTGTCGCCTGGCAAAAAATGGTGTATTCATCGAACTCAACGCATGGCACTCGACACGCCTGATCGGTATGCACGATATCTACGAAATAGAGGCGCCGTGGTTTCGCTCACCTGTGCGTATCACACAGCCAGTCGAACACATCGGTATGCCCTATATCGAGACTACGCCCGACCGCATCCGTGGCATCGTCTATACGAATGCACCCGACGAAGCCCGCGAGATGTTGCCCGCTACGCCGGCTACGCTGCAAATAGGTCAAAATCTGGCAGATTTTCTCGTATGGAATATGAAACAAGGCTACATCTTCAAGGACCGATTGACCCTGCAAAGTGGTGTGGGTAGTGCGGCGAATGCTGTGGTCGGCGCCCTGGGTAGCCAACCCGAAGTGCCCAACTTCAACATCTACACCGAGGTCTTGCAAGAAGAGCCCTTGCGCTTGATCCGCGAGGGTAGAATTACAGCGGCATCTACTGGCGCATTGACGATCAGTAGTTTGCACCTGAAAGATCTTTACGAAAATATCGATCAATACCGCGGACGCTTGCTTTTGCGCCCTTCGGAAATCTCCAACTGTCCCGAAATTATCGCTCGCCTAGGTATCTGTAGTATAAATACTGCTATCGAGGTGGACATCTACGGTCACGTGAACTCGACAAAGATTTGCGGATCCAGGATGATGAACGGCGTGGGCGGTTCGGCAGACTTCACTTGCAACGCGATGCTGGCGACTTTCACCTGCGCCTCGACCACAAAAGACGGCCGCATCAGTTCTATCGTCCCCTTCTGCTCTCACGTGGACCACACCGAACACTATGTCGACGCCATCGTGACAGAATACGGCGTGGCAGACCTTCGCAACAAATGTGCGACGGAGCGTGCCGAGGCGATCATTGCCATAGCGCACCCCGACTACCGCCCTATCCTGCGCGAGTACCTTCGCATCGCACAACAAGGCGGCGGACACACACCACACGCGCTGTCCAAAGCATTTGCCATGCACGAGGCATTTATGAAGAAGGGCGACATGCGACTCACTACTTTCGAAGATTGACGAGGTGAATACCTTTTCCAAAAACAATAAATACAGAACACACAAATGAGCTTGACGAAATTAGGCCGTCCACTGTTCAAAGGCAGAATCGGCGCTATCGAAAAATATACCAACGGAGCGGAGGAAATCCAATGCGCCGTGTTGGCAAGACTACTCCGCTCGGCAGAAAATACCGAGTGGGGCCGCTTGTTTGGCTTTGCACAGATGAAAAACTACGAGGACTTTGCACAAAAAGTTCCCGTCAATACTTACGAGGAGTTGAAAGCGTACATCGACCGTATGCGACAGGGCGAAGAAAATGTATTATGGCCCGGCGCAGTCAAATGGTACGCCAAATCTTCCGGCACAACCAACGACAAAAGCAAGTTCATCCCCGTCAGCCAAGAGGGCTTGAAGAATATACACTACGCTGGGGGAAAAGACGCCGTAGCCCTGTATCTGCACAATCACCCCGAATCAAAACTATTCAACGGCAAGGCGCTCATCCTCGGCGGCAGTCACGCACCAAACTACAACTTGCCCAAATCACTCGTTGGGGATTTGTCCGCTATCCTGATAGAAAATATACATCCCCTGGTCAATTTGCTACGAGTACCCCAGAAGCGTGTCGCCCTGCTCTCCGATTTTGAAGAAAAGCGCAACCGCATCGCAGAAATCGCCGTCAAAAAGGATGTGACCAACTTGAGCGGCGTACCATCATGGATGCTGTCGGTCATCAATCGTGTGCTGGAAATTTCAGGCAAGACCTATTTGGACGAAGTGTGGCCTAATTTGGAAGTTTTCTTTCACGGCGGCGTAGCCTTCACACCCTATCGCGAACAATACAAAGCCTTGATTCGCTCGCCCCGTATGAATTATATGGAAACCTACAATGCGTCGGAAGGCTTCTTTGGCCTGCAGAGCGATCCCAACGATCCGGCGATGCTACTCATGCTGGACTACGACGTCTTCTACGAGTTTATGCCACTGGATGAGTTGGAAAGCGAAAATCCCAACGTCGTGCCCATCTGGGGCGTTGAGGTGGGCAAAAACTATGCCATGCTGATCACCACATCCTGCGGTTTGTGGCGCTACCAAATTGGCGACACCGTACGCTTCACCTCGGCGTCGCCATATAAGTTCGTCATCAGCGGACGAACCAAGAGTTTCATCAACGCCTTCGGCGAGGAATTGATCGTAGACAACGCCGAACAGGGACTGCGTATGGCCTGCGAAAAAACGGGCGCCGTGGTAAGCGAATATACCGCCGCACCGGTCTTCATGGATGCCGCCGGAAAGTGCCGACATCAATGGGTGATCGAATTTGATAAGGCACCAGCGTCAGTGGATGAATTTGCGCAGATACTGGACCAAGCCTTGCAGGGACTAAACTCAGACTACGAAGCGAAAAGATATAAGGATCTGACGCTGCAAGCACTGGAAATCGTGCCGGCCCGTGCGGGACTTTTCACAGAGTGGCTGAAACTGCGTGGAAAGCTTGGCGGACAGCACAAAGTACCTCGCCTGTCAAACAACAGAGAACTGATTGAGCAACTTTTATCTCTCAATGCGCAAACAAAGTAAACTCTAGAGCATACGGAGCAATAATATAGCGAAGCAAAACTACATGATGCGCAAACAAAGTAAACCCATGAAAAAAACACTCTTCACCTTTTCTCTCCTTTGTCTGATCTTCGCCTGCGCCAATCCTGGTTCGGGTCCCGATGGTGGTCCCTACGACGAAACACCTCCTCGTATTGTAGAAATGCGTCCTGCCTTGGGACAAATCAATGCGAAGCAGAAGAAAATAGATATTGCCTTCGACGAATATATCAAGGTAGAAAATGCAGTGGAAAAGGTCATCGTATCTCCGCCCCAAATCGAAGTGCCGGAAATCAAAGTCCTGGGTAAGCGCATCTCAGTCAGTCTGAGCGACACACTCAAACCTGCGACGACGTATACTATCGACTTTTCCGACGCTATTACGGATGTGACCGAGGGCAACCCACTTGGTAACTTTACCTACTACTTCTCGACCGGCGAACAGTTGGATACGATGGAGGTGGCAGGACATGTGCTCAACGCTGCCGACTTGGAACCCGTAAAAGGTATACTCGTGGGACTACATAGCGACTCTACGGACAGCGCCTTCAACACCAAGCCCTTCGAGCGTGTAGCCCGGACCAACGGCGACGGCAGATTTTCTATAAAAGGCGTAGCACCGGGTAAATACCGCATATATGCTTTGCAAGATATGGACGGCGATTTCAAACGTGCCGCTGGCGAACGTGTGGCTTTCTCTCGCGAGGAAATTATCCCCTCTTCTCACCCAGCCACGAGGTATGACACGGTGTGGCGCGACACTGTTACCATCGATTCGATCCGTGCTATTCCCTATACACACTATACGCCCGACGACGTGGTGCTCTTGGCTTTCAACGAGGTCAATACGAAGCGTTATTTCCTCAAGACACAGCGCGATGTGCCCGAGTGGTTCCGTGTGTATTTCACTGCACCTTCGAAAGAAATTCCTACGATCAAGGGCATCAACTTCGACGAGCGTGATGCTTTCATCGAACAGCGTTCGCCGGGCAACGACACCATTACGTATTGGCTCAAATCCTTCAACGATTTCACCGAGCCCGACACGCTGCAATTCACCTATACGTACGAAATGTACGACGACTCGCTGGCGCAATGCAGGATGCAGACGGACACACTCCAACTGGTGCCAAAATTGACCCTAGCACGCCGCAACAAGATGCAAGCTGAGGAACTGGAGAAGTGGGAGAAAAAGCGCGAACGCCGTCACAAACGTGGCGATTACTCAGAGGAAACACCTCCGGTGGAGCACCTGAAAATTGTCGGTCCGTCGCCCAATCGCATCACGCCCGAACAAAATATTTCCTTTGGCTTTGCCGAACCCATCACACGTCTTGACACCGCAGCCTTTCACCTGTATCTACACGTCGACACGCTGATGCAGGAGGCAGACTTCGAATTGGAAAAGTCCGAAAACGATTTTCTCGGTTACACTATACGCGGCGAGTGGCGCAATGGTCAGAAGTACACGCTCATGATCGACTCGGCGGCTGTACAGGGGCTCTATGGCAAGACCAACGACAATCTCCGCTTCGAATTCTCCGTACCCAAGACGGAAGACTTCGGTTCGCTGTTCTTCATGCTCAGCGGATCGGATTCCACAGCCGTCGTGCAATTGATGGAGGGCGAGAAGAAAGTGAGCCGACAGATACCTGCGCCAAATGGTCGCGCCGACTTCTTCTACCTGAAGCCTGGCAAGTACTACGTACGTCTGTTCTGCGACCGCAATGGCAACGGCAAGTGGGACACAGGCGACTATACCAAGGGATTGATGCCCGAGGAAGTTTACTATTATCCCTCGGCGCTGGAAATTCGCGCTAACTGGGATATCGAACAAACTTGGAACGTGCACGCTCTGCCTTTGACTCAGCAAAAACCGGCTGAGCTCATCAAGCAGAAGGGTGACAAAAAGAATACGCCGCGTAATAAAAATGCGGAAAGACTAAAGCAATTGGGACGCGACAAGTAGCCTACATAAATTGAGCAAGCACCCCAGCCGCATCACCTCTGCCCGACTGCACCAATGCCCTACTCCTGCGTGTCCATGACGTTGCTCCCAAATATTCACCCCACAGATTTCCACTATTATGAGAAAGGTTTTGTTTGCAATCATTTGCTGTCTGTCACTAACAGTCGGACAGTCTGCCAGCGCACAATGCCCTGCCACCAATACGGCCTTTAAGCATGGCGAGACGCTCTACTACGACCTCTACTACAACTGGAAATTCGTATGGATCAAAGCGGGTACGGCGACCATGAATATCACACAGACACAATACAACGGGAAACCTGCCTACAAGACTCGACTTATCACCAACACCGAGGGACGTGTAGACAAATTCTTCACTATGCGCGACACGTTGGTGTCGTATACCGACCTCAACCTTGTGCCTCAGTATTATTACAAAGGCGCCTACGAGGGCAAGACCTATCGCCAGGAAAAGGTGTGGTATAGTTATCCGCATGGCAAATGCAATACGAAGATGCGCTACCAACGCGACAAGAACGAGCCCAAATGGAGCACGCACTCCAGCACCCATTGTGCCTATGATATGATTTCGATGCTGATACGTGCCCGCTCATTTGACCCAGCAAAATACAAAGTGGGGCAACGCATTAAGTTTCTGATGGCAGATGGTCACGGCTGCGAGTGGCAATATATCGTGTATCGCGGCAAGAGCAAGTTTACCATCGAAAATACCAACACCACCTATAAATGCCTGGTGTTCTCGTTTGTCGAACAAGAGAAAGGCAAGGAAAAGGAAATTGTGAAATTCTATATCACAGACGACAATAATCACCTGCCCGTGCGCCTCGATCTCAATCTCAACTTTGGTACTGCCAAAGCCTACTTACGGGGTGCAAAGGGACTGCGAAATCCGCAATCCGCCAAGGTGAAATAAGCAGCACCTCAACCCATTTTCTCACTCTGTCTAAAGGCCTTTGAAAAAGTCAAGACCTCGTAAAAATTTCGCGACGTCTCGTTGAAAAAAGGTCTAATGTTTTTTGAAAAAGGTTAGACTTTTTTTCAACCACCCCTTTTCCCCGATTATGCGTATCATTATTGATGACAAAATACCCTTTATCCGCGAGGCTGCTGCCCAATTGGGCGAAGCGGTATATCTGAGCGGCAGTGACATCAGCGCCGCCGACGTGCGTGATGCCGACGCCCTGATCGTGCGTACCCGTACCCGCTGCGACGAAGCCCTGCTTGGTGGCAGTCGTGTCCAGATGGTGGCGACAGCGACTATTGGCTACGACCACATAGATACGGCATACTTGCAGCGCGCCGGCATTGCGTGGACCAACTGTCCGGGATGCAACGCCGACAGTGTGGCGCAATATGTACAGAGTGCCTTGGTATTGCTCGAAGAAGCAGGACACATTCGCCTGGGCGACGTCACCGTGGGCATCGTCGGCGTGGGGCACGTAGGAAGTAGTGTAGAGCGCATGCTCAGACGTATGGGCTGCCGTATTTTGCGATATGATCCGCCTCGACAAGAACGCGGTGACGAAGGTTTTGTAGGTTTGGAAGAAATACAGAAACACTGCGACGTCATCACCCTGCACACGCCATTGACACGACAGGGTGCACACGCCACTTATCATATGGTAGATAGTGCTTTCTTTGATGCCCTGTACCGCCGCCCAGTGCTGATCAATGCGGCACGAGGTGAAGTGGTGGACGAGGTAGCACTGAAAGCTGCCCTGAAAGCAGGAAAAATCCGCGCGGCCGTCATAGATACGTGGGAACATGAACCCTGTATCGACCGCGAACTACTCTCGCAAGTTTTCCTAGGCACCCCGCACATCGCAGGTTACTCTGCCGACGGCAAGGCCAACGGCACGCGCATGGCACTCCAGGCCGTAGCACGACACTTCGGCACCTCGTTCTCCGCTCCCGTACTGCCACCCGCACTGCCCGACGGCTACGCCTATTATCCCCGACTCTATTCGCCCCTGCATCCCTATGCCGAACTACTGCGCCACTATGATCCGCGCCGAGACAGCGATGCCCTGCGCGCACATCCCGAGGACTTCGAACGACTGCGCGGGGACTACCCACTGCGCCGAGAGATGCAGGAGGGATAATATATTATATTAGTATCAATAGAAGCTATAGCAACTATAAAATCTATAATCTCTATAAAAAATACAAACCCTATATACCACAAAAAGCGCCGCGAGGAAATTTCGCGACGCTTCTTTTATTAGAGGTATTGGATGCTGTTTACTTCACCAATACTTTTTTACCATTCATAATATATACTCCGGCAGCAGTAGGTTGTGCTACGCGGCGGCCTTGGATGTCGTAGATGTAGTCATTGCTTTCTGTTTGGCTGCTTACGGGAACATCGAAGATACCTACTTCTACGTCTTCGCCAGAGATTTCGTCTGCACCGTCGGTCAACCATTTGAGCGAGAAGCGAACGAAGCGCATTTCGTAGCCGTCTACGAGACCATCCTCTTCGTAGTAGCAACCGATTGTGCCGTCGGGCAATACGGTCAGGGATGAATAGGCTGAACCCTTAGGACAGATGCTCTTCTTCACAGGCCAAGTCTTACCTTCGTCTGTACTGAGGAAGACGCTCACGTTGCGACGTGAAGTAGCGTTGGGGATAGAGTGAAGCAAACGGTTCTTATTGCTGCCGCCGCTGATAGTAGTCAGGCGAATCATATCACCATTGCAATTAGGCTCTTGCAATTGGCTCCATGTGCCGCGAGCACTCCAGGAGAGGCCATTGTCTGACGAAGTCGCATAATATCTGCTACCACCGTGGCGCGAAGATACGAGCAAGTTGCCGTTTTCCAATTCTACGATCTTAGACTCGTCGGCATCGAGCAATGCTGATACGTTGCCCATAGTCCAGGTCTTACCATGGTCAGTCGAACTGATGACGTGTGCGCCGAATTCGCTGTGTGTTGTAGACGAGGTCTTACGTACTGGCGCCACAGCCATGAGTGTGCCGTCTCGCTTTTGCATAAATGCACCCGAGCTAACGAAGAGTGAGTAGAACTGCTTGCGCACGGGATCGCTACAAGTAGCACCGTAGATCTGAGAAGTGATATCGACTGGTGCATCCCAAGTGAGACCGTTGTCGTGACTGATGATGCACTTAATCAAAGGAGGATTGGTAGGAGTACCTGAGAAGAAGCCGACCTTAGAAGTAACGAGTACGACAATGTCTCCTGTGACGCGGTCAGTAACGATAGCAGGGTCGCCATGACCATAGTCGCCACCGAGCGGTGCAGAACCAGCGATTACGACAGGTTCTGTCCATGTAGCACCATTGTCCTTGCTGACGCGCGCCACGACGTCGATATTGTTGGGCAAGTCACCATTTGAACCAAAACGTCGGTCTGTCACTGCTACGAGCCAACCATTATTGGCTGTAGTGATAGCAGGAATACGATAGTAACGAGAGCCGTATGTGCCGAGGTGTTCCACTGTGCTTGCGCTGAGGAATACTGTAGCAGTATTGTCTGGGTTGCCGTTCTTCACCTGAACGGCTTGGTTGTTCAAAGTATAAGTCTTTATTTCAGCATCCAAGGTTTCACCCTCTTCAGCATCTTCGCTAATATCTGCTACAAGCCAGTAATAATTTGCAGCCCCATTCTTCAGAGCCACAGGAGTAGTGAACTTCACATCAAATGCGCCGTCCTGTGCAGGCACCGCTTCACCCAGGAGTGTCGCACCTTCCTTGCCTGCGTAGTATTCAAAGGTATCGTTGACTTGATACACCTTTACTTTCTTTGCAGCGTTGCTATTGAGCGAGCCAGTCAAACCTTGGATTGACTTTTCGCCGGTCAAACCTTCTACATCAAATCCCATGCGCAACATAGCGTAGTCGTTTGCACCGATACCCACTGCCATTGCTGCGTGTTGCACGTTCATATTCTTCACGGTGATTTCTTGTGCCAACTCGTCGGCGGTCAATTCTTGGAATGCCCAGAGTGATGCACCATTGTCGGCAGCTGCCCATGTCACGATCACTACATTGTCTTGTTGTGCGTGGATGGGTTGCGCGCTGGCGTCGGATTTGATGGTGTAAGCACCGGCAATTTGAGAAGCGCCGCTCCATGGTGTCAAAGTATAGTTGTATGCGGGTTCGCTCACGAGACCTGCGTCGGCGTGGTTCTTGTCTTGATTTTTCGACATGTACTTACCGCCGTAGTTCTTGATTGCTACTTTGCCGTTGCTACCCTTTTCGAAGCACCAGATCATTTGTGGATCCAACTTCACGTCGGCATAGGTCAACGCGCCGTCGCCATTGGTCTTGATTGCCTTACCTGCGCAGTAAGCATTCGAAGCCGCAGAGACAATATAATACCACGTTTCATTGCCAGGCGTAGAGTATTTTACCTCAGCCCCTACGATTTCTTCGTAAGCCACATTGATCGTCTTGCCCGAGATAGTGATTGTAGCGCTCTTGCCGCCTTGTTGTGGCGCCGAGAATTGAGATGCTGTCACCGTAGTGCCTTTGGGGAAGAAGAAGTATCCACCATTGTAGACAGCTTCCAAACCCAAGTTGACAGTATTGCTGCAAGAAACCTTAGTATCCGAACCTATTTCGCTAGCAGCCGCAGCGCCAGTCATATTTACGGTATAGATGTCGTATTTGTCCAACGTAGCGGTGGGCACACGATAGATGTTGCTTGTAGCCGACGAAGTGCTGTAGAGCCCAACATAGGGTTGTTCGCTACCACCCGAAGCATAGGCCGACCAACGTCCGACCTGCATATTACCATTCGAACCCGTGATCGCAACAGCCGAGGTCGCGGTGCGCGCAGCCGTACCATTTGCGTTCAGATGGTGACCATTGAGCGCCTGAACATTGAAGTTTGTACCACCAGGAGTGATATAGATGAAAGAAGTTACGGGATTGTTGCTATCGAGCGCCGCATACTTCAGCGGATAGTGGTTTGTCGCGTTTTGACGGAACTCAGCGTTCACCGTATGTATATAGTTTTTACCTGCATTGATAGCATTTGTCATGTCTGCCATAGACCCACTGAGCACCTTTACTTGATACCAGCCCGCCTTGATTTCGCTTGGTGATGAAATAGCGCCTTCTATGACTTCTTCGACAGTAGGATCTTCTGTCGCCAATACGATTTTATACTGACAACCTGAATCATCGCGGTCCAGACCGTCTTGCTTTGTGCTCCAGTTGTAAACCTTCCATCCCAGTCCGCTTTGGGTTTGGTTCAACTGTACCGTACCACTGCTGATGATGAAAGTACCAGGGCTGTTGCTATAACTGAGTTTCCATCCAGCATTAGGCACAGAGGCAGTAGTAGAGATTGCCGAGTTGTAAGCAGCCGAAGGATTCAAGTACGAATTGTCTGCTCTATTAATAATATTCCAAGAGCCATCTGTGCGTGCTTCAAACTTCCAGTGCGATTTGGCGTAGTTGTTTTCAGTTTCGCCCAGAACTTGTGCACCGGCACCTTGAGATGCGAGATAGCGAGCGCCGCGGTTGGGGGTGTAGAGTTGATACCACACCTCATTAGTCGCCGTACTGGTTTGAGGCAAGTTGATGTTTTGCAACAGGGCATTGACCTGTGCTGTAATCTCTGTACCCATTTGTTGGAATTGCGCCGCAGTGCCACCATTTACCAAGAGGTCGTATGCCGCATCCAACTTGCTCTTCAAAGGTGCCAAAGCCTCGGCGCTATATTCGCCTACGCCATTGCCTTCGGGCAGAGTAGAAACCTGGAAGATAGCCTTTGCCAAAGTCGTGCGCATCTCGAAGCGGTCGTAGTTGGCCTGAGCTTGTGCGTCGGTCAGGGCGACAATTGCGGGATCGTTCAAGGCTGCTGCGATCTTTTGAGCGACCTTGACGTAGCCCATACCATAGAGGTAGTTGCCGTTGAAGTATTTGCTGTTGCCCACGTTGCCGCTGACGAAGTCGGTGTACAGGTCGACGTATTCCACCTGACTGTCGGCGTCGGCAATCGCCTTGATTTTTGCATTGAAAGGCACTACACGATTAGTATTGGTAGTAGCGTTGGAATGAGGTTGGATGCCGAGCAAATAGATCTTTGCCGAAGGGGCAGCCGCCTTCACCTTGTTGACCACAGCCTTGTAGTTCGTTTCAGTCGTAGTGAGGTCTGCCGAACCAGTCACTTCGCTCACACCAATATGCAAGAAGATGCGCGAAGGCATGCCTTTTCCGCTGAGACTGTTGAAGATCAAAGGAATCTCGTTGCTAGTGATGTCGAGACCAGGACCAGGGAAACCCCAGCCTGTACCACGGCTTTTCACCTTGTC
This sequence comes from Alloprevotella sp., assembly GCA_045630125.1. Classification (GTDB taxonomy): domain Bacteria; phylum Bacteroidota; class Bacteroidia; order Bacteroidales; family Bacteroidaceae; genus Alloprevotella. Next base: position 298,441 of record JAZQSL010000046.1, read on the forward strand.
GCTTTGCAGGAGTTCGTGCCACTCGCCGCCGTGTATCATTTCATCGCCGATGATGAGGACGTCGTCGCTCTGTACGGGCAACATGCTGAAACATGTGGCGCGCATAGCGTAAGCTGCATTACCGATGCCGCCGTGTTGTTGTGCCGAAGCAGCGTTGTCGGGATAGGCACAGGGAGAACCTACGTATTGAGCAATCTTGCTGGCCCACACTTGGTAACCCGATGCCTTGAGGTGAAGACCATCGAAGGTGTGGGTCTGATTTTGTGTCAAGCTGAGTAAGTCGTCCCACAGGTCGATGTAGGTCAAGCCGCGTTCAGCACAGAAAGCCTTGAGCGCAGCGTTGGTTTCTTTTTCTACTTCCAGGGTGCGGATGCCGTTGGTACTGGGCAGGATGCTCTGGATGTAGATCTGTGTGGCGGGCGATACCTTTTGCAGATATTCCACCATGAACTTTGTGTTTTGCAACACGTGTGCGGCATTGTTGATGCCGTCGGTGCCGAGGTCGTTGGTACCGATCATCATAAACACCTTGGCAGGTTTGCCTGCAGCCACGGCGTCGATGTTGGCCAGTGCTTCGTCTGTCACTGCGCCCGATACGCCACGGTTCATCACGTTGGGGTTGCTGCTGAAGGTTTCCCACCACTCGTTCATATTGGTGATGCTGTTGCCGATGAACACGATGCTCTTGTCGTTGGTCGAAAGCACCTTGAACGCATCATATCTGTGATTGCGGAAGGGCAAGTCGGCCTTGAGCATAGGCAGGCTCAACAGGAAGCAACTCAGAAACAATAACAATCTTTTTCGCATAGGTTCTTGAGTATTGACTTTTGATTAATTGAATAAAATTTTGCGGTAAAGATAGGTATAAAAGTCGGATTTGATACTACAAAAAATACGAAATCGTTAATCGTCAATCTTTAATCGTTAATTTTTAGGCAAAAAAAGAAGAAAAAAATCAAAAAAAACAGAGATTTTTTTCGGCTCAAAAAAAGGTTAAAGCTTTTTCAAAAAAACCCTTACCTTTTTCAAAAAACATTAGACTTTTTTTCAACAAGGTCTAACCTTTTTTCACAGCGAGAAAATGAGCATAAAGCAGGGAAAATGCACGGCAAATTGCAAAAAAATATAAAAAGGGCGAATATTGCTGAATTTATTCCTATTTTTGCACATTGGACGTGGTGTATCCCTGTGCAGACATGCCGGCGAAGATCACGAACGCACGATGAAGTAGAAAATAAATCATCAAAAATATATAAAAAGTTTCAGCACAACTATGAAACAGTATCGCTTAGTAAACAATCTGATGGGATGGTTTGCCTTTGCTGTGGCAGCGTTCACCTATTGCATGACGGTGGAACCTACGGCAAGTTTCTGGGACTGTCCTGAGTTTATCACCACGGCTGCCAAGATGGAGGTGGGACACCCTCCCGGCGCACCCTTCTTTATGTTGACGGGTAATTTCTTCACCCAGTTCACCAGCGACCCTACTAAGGTGGCGCTGTGCATCAATATCATGTCGGCCGTATTGTCTGCTTTTTGTATCCTGTTCCTATTCTGGAGCATCACCCACCTGGCACGCAAACTGATATGCACTGATGGCCAGGTGCAGTCGGTGTGGCAGACAGTGCTCATCATGGGCGCAGGTCTCACCGGTGCTTTGGCTTACACCTGGAGCGACACGTTCTGGTATTCGGCTGTCGAAGGCGAAGTGTACGGCTATAGCTCGATGTTTACCGCCCTGGTATTCTGGCTCATACTCAAGTGGGAAGATCATGCCGACGAACCCCATTCAGACCGTTGGATCATCCTGATTTGCTACCTCACTGGGCTTTCGATCGGTGTGCACTTGCTCAACTTGCTCTGCCTCCCAGCGATCGCATTGATATATTATTACCGCAAGAATCCTAATGCGCAACTCAAGGGCTCGCTCGTCGCACTGGCTGTATCGGCACTGCTCGTCGTAGCCGTATTGTACGGTCTCGTGCCCGGCATCGTGAAGGTAGGCGGCGTGTTCGAACTCTTCTTCGTCAACACCCTGGGCATGCCTTTCAACACTGGTTTGATCGTCTATATCCTGGTATTGATCGGCGTCGTATTGTACGCCATCCATACGACTTACGGCAAGAACCGCACACAGATGGTGGCGTTCTATCTCGCCTCGGTCGCTCTGCTCGGTGTACCATTCATCGGCAATGGCAAGACCTCGGTGATCTTGGGCTTAACATTGCTCGTGGCTTTGGCTATCGCTTTGTTCAAGAAGGTGAATGGTCAGTACCTCTTGCGTAAGCGTTTCCTCAATACATCATTGCTGTGCATGCTCGTGATGATGATCGGTTATTCTTCGTACGCTGTGATCGTGGTGCGCTCGGTGCAAAATACACCGATGGACCAAAACTCGCCCGAGGACATCTTCACCCTGGGCTCGTACCTGAACCGCGAACAATACGGCCGCACACCATTGCTAAACGGCGAAACGTATATGTCGGAATTGGCCTACGATGAAAATGGCAATTTTAAGCTAAAGGAAAAAACAGCCTACAAGCAACACATCAATGCCGACGGCGAAGAGGGCGACAAATACGATAGCTACCAAGACATCGAGGGTTACGAATATTTCCCCGCTACCAAGATGCTCTTCCCCCGTGTGCACTCTAAAAACCACGCTGGACAATACAATTCATGGTTTGGCATGAATCCCGATCCCGAGAATCCCGAATCGTGGAAGAAAGCAGTGGCAATGCCTTTCGTTAGCAATTTGCCCTATTTCAAAGAGGTAAAATTTGATGTACCTCTGCCCGAAGAATATCGCACAGCCTTTTCGGGTGACACCTACGAGGCTACAACCATCGTGCCTACACAATGGGCCAACTTGGACTTCTTCATGTCGTACCAGATCAACTTCATGTACTGGCGCTACTTCTTGTGGAACTTCGCAGGTCGCCAAAACGACATACAGGGTCTGGGCGATTTGCAACACGGCAACTTCCTGACCGGTATCCCATTCATCGACAACGCACGCCTGGGCGACCAGGATCTGCTGCCAGACGAGTTGAAGAACAACAAGGGGCACAACGTCTTCTACTGTCTGCCCTTGTTGCTCGGACTGCTGGGCTTCTTCTGGCAAGCCTTCAAGGGACAGCGCGGTGTGCAACAGTTCTGGGTAGTATTCTTCCTGTTTTTCATGACAGGTCTGGCCATCGTGCTCTATCTGAACCAAACGCCTTCACAACCCCGTGAACGCGACTATGCATACGCTGGCTCGTTCTACGCATTCGCTATCTGGATCGGTTTGGGCGTAGCAGCGATGGGCGATGGTCTCAGAGCCTTGCGCGAACGCTACCGCCAGCCTTGGATCAGTCCTGCCGTGGCTGCCGTAGTACCTACGCTGCTCTGCCTACTCGTACCTCTGCAAATGGTCAGTCAGACATGGGATGATCATGACCGTTCGGGTCGCTACGCTGCACGCGACTTTGGTATGAACTATCTGGCCACTCTGACCGACCAGGGTATGCCTATTATCTATACCAACGGCGACAATGACACCTTCCCCTTGTGGTATGCTCACGAAGTCGAAGGTTTCCGCACCGACACCCGTGTGTGCAACCTCTCGTACCTGGGTACAGACTGGTATATCGACCAAATGAAACGCCCAGCACACAAGTCGGCAGGATTGCCCATAGCATGGACACGCATCGAATACGACAATCATCAAGGACACAACGTAGTCCACGTGAAGAACGAACGTGAGGCGCTCGATGCCTACGCTGCGGCTAATCCAGGCGTTGACCCCTACGAACTCTCTTGGCTCATCGACAACTATGTTCGTCCCAAGGGTTACTTGCCTACTGGCCAATTCCACGTCAAGGTGAACAAGGAAGAAATCCTGAAGAGCAATATGTACCTGCCCAACGGCAAGGATAGCATACCCGAATATATGGAGATCGACCTGGGCGATAAGAAGACGCTGTACAAGGACGAAATCATGATGTATGAAATGTTGGCACGAAATGACTGGAAGCGCCCCATCTATATGTCCGTCACTTTGGGACAAGGCAACATGGCGGGACTCGAAAACTACCTCGTGCTCGAAGGCCTCGCCTACCGCTTGACACCTTTCAAAGTAGGCCTTGGCACTATCGACGTGGACAAGATGTATGACAACGTGATGAACCGCTTCAAATACGGCAACGTGGCAGCACCTGGCATCTACCTCGACGAAACCGTGCGCCGCATGTGTGGTACTCACCGCCATATCTTCACACAACTGATTGACGAATTGATCGCTAAGGGCGACAAGGACCGCGCACTGAAGGCTATCCAAAAGTGCAAGGAAGTATTGCCCGAAAGCAATATCCCCTATGACATCAGCGACCTGACCCTCATTCAACAATGGGGAAAATTGGGCAAAGACGACGAGGCCAATCGTATCGCACAAAGCCTGATCAAAAACAGCAAGCAATACTTCACATGGGCCAACGATTTGACAGGCGGACACATGGCCAACAAAAGCGCAAGTGTGAACCGCGAATACAAACAACATTCGATTTGCCTAAACGAAATCAAAAGAATGGCAGACGAAGGCTCATTCACGCTGAACAAGGCTGTAGCAGACGATCTCAATGCAACACTCAAGGCGCTCTATGCTTCACCTCAGATGAAGCAGACGTATGAAAATCTGATCACAACGTGCGAAAAACATTGGGAAGAGATCAATGCTGCAATCGCCATGTCGGGCATGCAAGAAACGACTAAAGAAGAAATAGAAACGCTGGTTTATAATTTCAGCGAACTCTACAATACGCTCAAAGAACTCGCCGAAGAACCTGGCTTCGGTTACTTAGGCTTGACCGAACGTCTTGACAAATTGAAAGGCGAAATGGAGGCTTCTTCCTTTGGACAAGAAATGCTCAAAGCAAACAGGGCACTTGAAATGGCATCCAACGATTCGCTGAACTGATGATAATCGAACAACCAGCCAAGTTCCTACGTTGGCTATATCCTCAAGCACTCTGGCGCATCAATCCCGAGGAGCGTGCCGTCTATCTGACCTTTGATGACGGCCCCATCCCCGAGGTGACGCCGTGGGTGCTTGAGGTGCTTAGACGATATGGCGTGCGGGCCACATTCTTCATGGTGGGCGACAATATCCGCAAGCATCCCGACATCTTCCAGCAGGTCGTGGCAGACGGACACCGCCTGGGCAATCACACGTTCCACCACCTGAGCGGATTTCGCCATACCACTGCGCAATATCTGCAAGACGTCGAGCAAGCCAACCAATACCTGCACACCGATTTGTTCAGGCCACCGCACGGCTGGATGAGATGGTGGCAATACCACAAGTTGCACCACGACTACAAGATTGTGATGTGGGATCTCGTGACCCGCGACTATTCCACACGACTCAACGGCGCCGACGTACTGCGCAACGTCCAGCGCTACGCACGTCCTGGCAGCATCATCACCTTCCACGACTCGGTGAAAAGTTATGAGAAGTTGCAATACGCCCTCCCTCTTGCCATCGAATGGCTCAAAGCGCAGGGCTATGAATTCAAGGTATTCGACTGAGAAGGGGTAATGCGAAAAATCTTCTGATTATTTCAAAAGTTACGACCATTCAGATAATACTTATCACCACTAATACTATATCACAATGAACCTCAAATCCATCACACTGGCAGTCATCGCTCTGATCGTATCGCTGAGCGGTTGCCAAAATGTCAAGACTACTATGGAAAAGAAAGAAACTACAGTGATTGACGCTATCATGTCGCGCCGTTCGATCCGCCAATACAAGGACACACCCGTGCCACGCGAACTCCTCCAACAAATTGCCGAATGTGGCGTCAACGCGCCCAATGCACTGAACAAGCAGGAGTGGGAAGTACGTATCGTGGATGATGCCAAATACCTCGATGCCGTGACCGAACTGATGAAGGTAGATATGCCAGGTTTCGTAAAAAGCGACGCTCCCGGCTTCCGCAATGGTTTCCGCAACGCTACCGCGATCATCGCCGTAGCTTGTCCCGATGACCCTACCGGTATGACACTACTGAACGTCGGTCTGATGGGCGAAAATATGTGTTTGGCGGCACAGGACCTCGGTCTCGGCACCTGCATCATGGCTGGCCCATCGATGTTCCTCACCACCAATCCACAAGCCAAACCTTACCTTGATAAATTGGGTTTCAGCGAAGGTTACAAACTACGCTACGTGCTCGGTGTAGGTTATCCCGACGAAGCACCCGAAGCCAAACCACGTGATTTGAGTAAGATCAAGTTTGTAGAGTAAAGAAAGGGGACAAATGATGAAAAACTTCGGACAAAAATCGTGGATGTTGCCACAACCGGTGCTTATCATCGGCACCTACAATGCAGACGGCACGCCCAACGCCATGAATGCGGCTTGGGGCGGACAGTGGGATGCGCGAGAAATCATGATATCTATGGGCGCACATGCTACTACAGAAAATCTGGACCGCTGCCCTGATTTCACTGTGGCCTTTGCTACAAAGCACACCATGGTGGCTGCGGACTACGTGGGTATAGTGAGTGCAAAGGACGACCCTAAGAAAATGCAAAAGACGGGATGGACTGCCACCAAGGCTAAACATGCCAATGCACCAGTGTTCGCTGATTTCCCCATGACCCTGGAATGCCGTATCGTCAAGAAGATCGACGTGAGCGAAGAGGGCTACTATATCGTAGCAGAAATACTGAATATTCTGGTGGATGAATCCTATTTGGATACAGAGGGCAGACCCGACGTAAATCGTATGGGACTGATCACCTACAATCCCATCAACCACGCCTATCACGCACTTGGACAACAAGTCGGCAAGGCTTTCGTAGACGGCAAGGCTTTGAAGTAGACAATTAACGTTCATACAATAGCGTGAGCTTTTACTCATTTATTGTCGTGCGGTGTTTGGCGATTCCTCTGAAACGTAGATGTAGTTTTAGTCCGCGCTTTTATTTTCTCTAAACAGACAGCACTGATTGGGCAATCCTATTTATTAACCACTTTATTGAGAGAAGAATTTGCAGGTAAAGCTAAAAGGTGTCTACAGAAGGCGGCAGACCAAGGACATAAAGAAGCTGCAGATTTGCTGAAGAATCTGTAATAAATCCAGTCAATAAAGTTTAAAAAAATAAGCCAAGACCTTTTTGAAGAATACATCATGATTTTTCAAAAGGGTCTTGGTTTTTTATGGCTCTCCACGTATCACACGTATCAACACGAATATTTTTTATAATCAACTGATTTCACTGATTTCACAGTTTTATTTTAGTTGATATTGTATAATGCTATCGCCTATACAATAAACAGAAAAAACAGATGCAGTGCAGAGATATCTGTTTGTTTCAGTTTAAATCACACGAGGGCCTTTGCTGTCTGCCAATCTTTGCCTATAAAGGAGGGCCGTGAGGCAAGGCAAGATTAATGTGAGGCAGGGCAAGATTAATAAGAAGAAGATGTGACGCTCACGGGCACGACATGTTCTTCGTTGGGCCAGTGCGGCAGGTAGAGCAGAGGGCGGGGTTTGCCGCCCAGGGTGCTCCAGTCGATACGTCGTAGGCCGCTGAAGTCGGGCAGACCGAAGGCAAAGGAGCGGCCGTAGAGGAGGATGGCGCCGCAGGATTCGTCTATTTTCCAAAGTCCACCGCCATAGGGGCAATCTTCGTGCCAGTCCAGGAGGTCACGGTGCTGATAGACGCGGCCGAACTTCAGGACGCCGTCTTGATTGATGATAAATTTCTGATACATGGCTTAACTGTAAATAGTGGCGACGAGTGTGCGCGCTCCGCCGTAGTCGCGAAATTCGCAGAGGTAGATGCCCTGCCAGGTGCCAAGATTCAGGCGCCCGTCGGTGATGGGAATGGTAAGGCTGACACCGAAGAGCGACGATTTGGCATGGGCTGGCATATCGTCGAGTCCCTCCATCGTGTGGTCGTAGTAGGGTTCGCCCTCGCGCACCAGGCGGTCCATGATTTTGCTCATATCGGTGCGCACATCAGGGTCGGCATTTTCGTTGATAGAAAGGGCGCACGAGGTGTGCTGCACAAAGAGGTGGAGCAGCCCCACTTGTGGCAAAGGCTGCGGCAGGAGCGCCATCACTTCGCGTGTGATGAGATGACATCCGCGCGATTTAGGCGATAGTCTGAAGGTGGTTTGCGTGATCATTGCAGGTGGAGAATTGATAACGATTCGGAGACGTTCATTTCTTAAATATAGCCTTGATGATGGCCGACCCTATCTTGCGCTCCAGTCCGCCTTTGGTCAGGGGGATGCCTGTCTTCTTCGCTATTTTGCGCTTAGCCTCGGAGATGCCCAAGGCACGCTTCCAGGAAAAACTCACTCCAGGGATTTTCATTGTAATCTATATTTTTGGTGGGTTTGACATTTATTTCAGAACACCATTTTCTGCCTTTTTCAGAAGAGTAAGGCTTGTTGAAAAAAAGTCTAATGTAATTTAAATTTGCCGTCGTTTTTTTCAAAAAAAGCTTTGGTTTTTTTCACCCCTCAATCTCCCCATGTTTTCGATGGCGCTGATGAGCAGGTCGACATTGGCGCTCTGAGTGCCCCAACTGGTGCAGATGCGCACAGCAGTATGGTCGTCGTCCACTCGCTGCCACACGGAGAAGAGGAAGTGACGAGTCAGCGCCTCGAGCTGAGTGTTGCTGAAAATGGGGAACTGCTGATTGGTGCTGCTGTCTATCAAGAAGGGGATGCCACGTGCCTGCAGCGCCGCCTTGATGCGCATGGCTTCGTCGATGGCGTGCTGTGCCATCTGTATGTATAATCCGTCTGCAAAGAGGGTGGCAAACTGTAGCCCCAGCAGTCTGCCCTTGGCCAACATGCCGCCGTGGCGCTTGATGCTGTAGCGGAAGTCGCGCTTCAGTGTATCGTTGGCTATCACTACGGCTTCGCCAAACAGGGCGCCCACCTTGGTGCCACCAATATAGAACACGTCGGCCAATTGTGCCAACATGGGGAGGGTGACGTCTCCACCTGGTGCGCAGAGCCCATAACCCAGGCGCGCTCCGTCGACAAAGAGGGGCAGTGCATATTGGCGGCACATGGCACTGATGGCCTCCAGTTCACGCCTTGTATATATAGTGCCCACCTCTGTGGGGAAGGAGATATACACCATGCCCGGTTGCACCATGTGCTCGGGGCCATCCTCATTTTGATGCGCCAGCACGGTCTGTTTGATTTGCTCGGCGGTCAGTTTTCCATCAGTCGACTCAATCGCCAGCACCTTGTGACCTGTGGCCTCGATGGCGCCCGTCTCGTGCACATTGATGTGACCTGTCACAGCGCTTATCACACCCTGATAGGGGCGCAGCGTGTGTGCAATCACTGTGGTGTTGGTCTGTGTGCCGCCCACCAGGAAGTGCACATCCACATCCCTTTGACAGGCTTGCTGTATCAGTCGGCGCGCTTCGGCGCAGTGTTCATCTTCGCCATAGCCGATGGTCTGCTGCATATTGGTCTCCTGCAGGCGTTGCAGGATCAGGGGGTGTGCCCCTTCGTTGTAGTCACATTGAAATTGTATCATTTGTTTTTTATCTTATTTTACATACATCATGTCCCTAGATACGGCGAATAGGCAGCAGCCGTTCATTCCCAGCCAAAATGCCGCACTGGGGATGGGCTGTCCAAGCTCAGCGCACCCTGGGGAAATACCTCAGTCCGCTTTTGTCCCGCGCAATATTTCGCGCTTCCCACCCACGGGGCCCGGCAAACGCTCTACTGTCAAACCTACGCTTTGCAGTGTGCGGCGCACTACGCCCTTTGCGCAATAGGTAGTCAGGATGCCGCTGTCGGCCATTTGTCCGTACAAATGCGAGAAGCGTTCAGCCGACCACATCTCGGGTTGTTTCTCGGGCGAAAAGGCATCGAAGTAAACCACGTCGAAGGGGGCAGAGAAAGTATGCTGCGTGTAGTCCGCATTGACTTTGTGTAGCGTGAAATGCTCGGACAATTGCACATCCTCGCCCCAGGGTGCGCTGTGCAAAGCGGCAAAATCGGCCTGGAGCAGGGCTTCTTCGTCGGCAGTCAGACCCAGAGCCTCCGCCACCCTATGCGGATAGTTCAAGGGCAGGACTTGTTCCACAGCCAAGGGGTAAAGTTCGATGCTGGTGTAGTGCACGGGGCGCTGGGTGCGTCGGCTTTCCCACAAGGTCAACAGACAGTTCAACCCTGTGCCCAGTCCTATCTCCAGGACCCGAGGCGAGGGCGACGAATGGTGGCGCAGTGCCATCGCGATGAATATATGTAGCGATTCGGTCAGGGCACCTTTGGTGGAATGGTAGTGCTCGTCAATTTCGGACACGTATAGTGTGCAGCTGCCGTCGTCTGTGGTGTGTAGGGTACGTTGGGACATAGTGAAGGGGGAAGGGGGAGGGGTAAAGGGTTAAGGGGGAAGGGATTTATAGTAACCCTAGAAATTATATAGGCTTTAGAATTCTATAGAAACTATAACCCCTATTCTTTCATAGCACAAAATTAGCGAAAAGGGCAATACCTCGGTGCAAATCTCCCTTATTTTTTATTTCATGGGTTAAATAAAGAGATTGCGACTATCAGATAATGTTGTGTCAATATAAATATATATATTTGCACATACATTTAGAAATCCAAAATCCATACGTTATGAAAAAAATATGTTTTGCCTTATTCGCATACCTGTTCGCATTTTCTCTTTCTGCTAACACTTCAGCAGAATTTAGTGTAGCCCTGGACATCGATGGTGTACTACAAAGTGCCAATACTCCTGGCGCAGGGGCATTGAAGTTCTTCAACGCGATAAAGAATGGTACTTTGAGCACAGATGTCATTTATAGCAAAGAACTGGACGAGATGTACAAGGATGCTACACCTGGCGAAAAGAAAATTATGGATTCTTTGACGAAGAAGATGTTTAAGAAGATGTGTAAAACTATACTTCAACAGCATCCAGAGTTTGCAGAAGCACAATTTTCAGTAGTCAGTGAGAAAATCGTTGCTGATGGTAAAACGGCTGTGGTTAAGGTAAAGGCTGTCTGTAAAGGAGAATCGTCTACACAGGATATCTATATGGTGAAATCAGGTGGTAAGTGGAAATTAGATATCGAGAAGTGGAAATAATATATTAACTAAAGAACATTTTCACATCACTATTTGTCACTTCAACATTCATCTCTATATTTGCAAAAACACATTAAATCCTTAAATCCCCTACATTATGAAAAAGTTAATATTCACCCTCGCGACATGCCTATTTGCATTGTCACTCACAGCTAACCCCCTTGCCACAATAACTTCTGCTTCAACCATCGATGGTATTCATCAAAACAGCAATACCCCCAGCGAAGTTGCTTTGAAATTTATGAAGGTTATACAAGGGAAGAGCGATTTCAGCCTTGATTTGTTTTATAGCAAAGACTTAGAAGAAGTGTACGCATTGCTCGAACAATTGTCACCAGAGCAAAGGGCAGTGATAGACGAAGCTTTGAAAGAGGAGTTCAAGAAGCAATTCAAAGAACTAGTTAAAGAAACGCCCGAAATAATGAGTGTGACATTCTCTGTACTGGAAGAGACCATATCCCAAGATGGCAAAAGTGCTGTAGTTAAATTGCAAATGCACTTCGAAGGATCCTCTGAAGCAAAGAATGTACATCTGGTCAAACACCAAGGTAAGTGGAAAGTTGACGTTGACAAACTTTGATCAAATATCGAATAAATAAATCCCGTTCCTCCCCGACTTTGAAATATAAGTTGGGGATTTTTTCTTCCTCAGCTCAGCGCTTTGTTTCTTTCTACTCGGTGGTTTGGGGAATAGTTCTGATTAAGGTTTTGTCCTTCCAGCAGCCGCTTTTTTAGTTTCCGAGCAAGACATTTTGCCTCAAAATAGAGATATAGAATTAGTTTAGCGCCGTTTTTTTGAAATCCCCCGCTACTTTTTTGTAACTTTGCGCCTTGAAACTTGGCCGGGGCTTCTTGTAAAGCTGTTTTTTGAAGTTTTTGCAAAAAGGACATCGCTATCTGAACATATTTGTCCAAAGCAAAGCACCAGCCAGCAATACCTATTTATTCCTATGCAAGATATTCGCAACATCGCCATCATTGCTCACGTAGACCATGGTAAGACTACGCTTGTCGACAAAATGCTGTTGGCAGGAAATCTGTTTCGACAAAACCAAAATGCCGGTGAATTGATCCTAGACAACAACGACCTGGAGCGCGAGCGCGGCATCACCATCCTGTCGAAGAACGTGTCGATCAATTACAAGGGCACCAAGATCAATATTATTGATACTCCGGGGCACTCGGACTTTGGGGGCGAGGTAGAGCGTGTGCTGAATATGGCAGACGGCTGCATCCTGTTGGTCGATGCTTTTGAGGGCCCTATGCCACAAACCAGATTTGTGCTGCAAAAGGCGTTGCAGATCGGACTCAAACCTATCGTGGTGATAAATAAGGTGGACAAGCCCAACTGCCGTCCCGAGGAAGTGTACGAGATGGTGTTCGACTTGATGTGCGACCTCGATGCGACCGAAGACCAATTGGACTTCCCCGTCGTATATGGTTCGGCCAAGAATAACTGGATGGGCGAGGACTGGAGTACGCCTACCGATTCGATCGACTATCTGTTGGACCGGATCGTCGAAGTAATCCCCGCGCCCGAACAATTGGAGGGCACGCCACAGATGCTCATCACCTCGCTCGACTACTCCAACTATACCGGCCGCATCGCCGTGGGCCGCGTGCACCGTGGTACCTTGAAGAAAGGCATGAACATCACCATCGCACACCGCGACGGCTCGATGGAAAAGACCAAGATCAAGGAGGTGCACACCTTTGAGGGCATGACACGCCAGGAGGCCGAGAGCGTCGGCAGCGGCGACATCTGTGCCGTGGTCGGTTTGGAACGTTTCGAAATCGGCGATACTATCTGCGACTTCGAAGTGCCCGAAGCACTGCCCACTATTGCTATCGACGAGCCCACTATGTCTATGCTCTTCACCATCAACGATTCGCCATTCTTCGGTAAGGAGGGTAAATTCTGCACCTCGCGCCATATCAACGACCGCCTGGAGAAGGAGTTGGAAAAGGACTTGGCATTGCGCGTAGAGAAGACCGAGGGCGCCGACCGCTGGATCGTGTCGGGACGCGGTGTGCTGCACCTGTCCGTACTAATCGAAACGATGCGCCGCGAGGGCTACGAATTCCAAGTGGGTCAGCCCCAGGTGATCTATAAGCAGATCGACGGCGAACGCTGCGAACCAATTGAAGAACTGACCATCAATGTGCCCGAAGAGTTCGCTTCGAAGATGATCGATATGGTGACCCGCCGCAAGGGCGAAATGACCTCGATGCAAAGCTTGGGCGACCGCGTGGATATAGAGTTTCTGATCCCATCGCGCGGTATCATCGGCTTGCGTACCAACGTGCTCACAGCGAGCCAGGGCGAGGCTATCATGGCACACCGTTTCAAGGAATATCAACCCTACAAGGGCGACATGATGCGCCGCACCAATGGTTCGATGATTGCTATGGAGGGCGGCACTGCCTTTGCCTATGCCATCGACCACTTGCAGGACCGCGGCAAATTCTTCATTTCTCCCCAAGACAGCGTGTATGCCGGCCAAGTGGTGGGCGAACACGTACACGAAAAAGACCTGGTGATCAACGTCACCAAGTCAAAGCAATTGACCAACATGCGTGCTTCGGGTTCGGACGACAAGGCGCGTATCATTCCGCCCATCATCTTCTCGCTGGAAGAGGCGCTGGAATATATCAAGGAGGATGAGTATGTGGAAGTCACTCCGCAGTCTATGCGTATGCGCAAGGTAATCCTGGATCACTTGATGCGTAAGCGGGCTGCCAAGGAGGATTGATTCCTCTCCTGTGGCCCAATATCACCAGCCCATTTGCATATTGTCATCCCCCCTACCCTATAGACACTATAATAGACATTAGACCATGAATACACTCCCTCCCGCACAGATAGATGTGTCCGTATTGATCCTGTTTTTCAATCGTGCCGACGTCCTCGAAAAGGTATTTGCCGAGGTCAAGAAGGCACGCCCCTCGCGCCTGCTCCTCTACCAGGACGGACCACGTGGCGAGCGCGATATGCCGGGTATTATGGCGTGCCGCGAAGTGGTGAGTCAGGTGGACTGGCAGTGCGAAGTGCACACCATGTATCAGGAGCAAAACTACGGCTGCGACCCCTCGGAATACATCTCGCAAAAGTGGGCCTTCTCGCACGTAGACAAGTGTATCGTGCTCGAGGACGACGATGTGCCCACACAGTCCTTCTTCCCCTTCTGCAAGGAGATGCTGGACCGCTACGAGCACGACGAGCGCATCGGTATGATCTGTGGTTTCAACCCCGACGAGAAGACGCGCGACTGCGAGGGCGACTACTTCTTCTCGACCAATTTCTCTATCTCGGGCTGGGCATCGTGGCGCCGCGTGCTGGACCGCTGGGACGAGCACTACACCTTCCTGGACGACGAGGAAGCCATGCAACGCCTGCACGCACTGGCCAAGGAGCGCAAACTGTGGAAGGAGCTGATCCCCCGTTGCTATGCTCACCGCGCGCAAGGCAAGGCGTTCTATGAGACTATCTTCCACTCGTGCCTGCTGCTCAATTCGCAACTGGCCGTCGTACCCCGTCTGAACCAGATCAACAATATTGGCATCACCGAGGACTCTACCCACTTCTCGGGTTCGGTAGAGATGCTGCCCCGCGGCTATCGTCGCCTCTTCACTATGGGTCGCCACGAATTGCAATTCCCCCTGCGCCATCCCAAGTACGTCATTGACCACGTGGCCTATCGCCGCCGCGTGTACAAGATTCAAGGCTGGGGACATCCCTGGATCAAGGTGGGCCGCTCGTTCGAAGAACTGTGGATCAACGTACGCCACGGTCAATGGAAGAATATCTGGCGCTCGATGACCAAACGCTTCTTCACCTTGGTGGGCAAGCGCAAATACGATTGATACGCCCCGCCCCAACCACTACTAACATAACACAGGAGGTACACTATGAAACGATTTCTCCTACTACTCACCATCCTATCCACATTCGCACTTGGCGCATCGGCACAGAGCGACTACTACCGCAGAAAGGCCGAGGGCTATCAGCGCGAAGCGGAATACTATCAGAAGAAGGCCGATGGATACCGACGCGAAGCCGCCTATCACCTGAAGAAGGCCGAGGACTACCAGCGCGAAGCGGCCTACTACACCAAGCGCGGAGACATAGATCGCGCCAAGACCTATTCGCGCTATGCCGAGAACGAGATGGACCGCTACGAGACGCAATTGCGCTATGCCGCACAGGCTGATGACAAGGCGGCCACCTACCTGCGCTGGGCGGCAGATGCACTGAAACGACAGTGAGTCTGCACGGCCTCGCAAGCCCCCCAGCTTCACCCCACTACCCGCCCCTCGACAACGGCAAATTCTCCTCTGAAAAAAAAGTCTAACCTTTTTCAAAAAACATTAGACCTTTTTCAAAAAACATTAGACTTTTTTCAACAAGGTCTAACCTTTTTTTCACGGCCCTTTCGCCAAGGCATTTTCAAGAATAATATTTGTGCACAAACCCACCAAAATTGGGGTAGCGGAGGGGAATTTTACAGCTACCCCGTTTGGAAATTAGATTGCTATTTTAAAGCAAATCGTAATTTTGCAAATCCTCATTTTCCAAATCTTATACACGATTTTGAAGCTCATAATATAAGAATTTTGGTGGGTTTTTTCTTACCCCCTTTCAAGCTTTTCATCACATTTAGGTATTGCACACCTCGCAAGAGTTGCGTATCTTTGTCCCACCAAACCTGCCCCATAGCGCACCGCACCTGTGCCAGTACACCTTGTACAGCGGCGTGCATTGATCTGAACAATGGGGAGAGGCGAAGGCACTTATTCCACCCTTGATACACACTGACGACTATGGGAAAATCTCTGACCCCCTATACATCTACCGACCGCATGCGCGACCTGGTGCGCGACCAGAGCACAATCATCTTGATACTGGGCCGATTTGGCATACCATTGGGCTTTGGCGACAAATCTATCGCCGAAGTCTGCACCGCACATCATGTGGACCTAGAAACCTTTCTGCAAGTGGTCAACTACTGTACAGGACGAGACTACTACTACGAACGCATCTCGCTGCCAGCACTGATTGAATACCTGCGCCAGGCACACGAATACTACCTGGAATTCTATCTGCCACAGATCCGACGCAAACTGATTGAAGCCCTGGACTGCTCGGGCACCAACGATATCGCCCTGCTCATCATCAAATTCTACGACGAGTACGTGCGCGAGGTACGCAAACATATGGTCAACGAGAACAAGACGGTGTTTGCCTACGTACAGCAATTGTTGCAAGGCTACATGAAGCGCGAATACAGCATTGCCACCTTTCAGGGCAAACACACACCGATGGCAGACAAACTGAAGGAGCTGAAGAATGTGATCATCCAGTACTATCCCGAAAAGAACAACTTCCTGCTCAACGAGGTACTGCTCAACATCATGCTCTGCGAAGAGGACTTGACACAACACTGCGAAGTCGAGGACCATCTGTTCGTACCCGCCGTGAAACTGGCCGAACAGCGCCTGATGCAAAGCGCCGAAGTCATGTATGCCGACGACCCCGCCAAAGTGAAGGTCAAGGGCGAAAAATTAGACAAACTCAGCGAGAGAGAAAAGGACATACTAGTGTGTGTAGCCAAGGGGATGAGCAACAAGGAAACAGCCGACGCCCTATACCTGTCCGTACACACCGTGACGACACACCGCCGCAATATCTCGCAGAAACTACACATCCACTCCACAGCAGGCCTGATCATCTATGCCATAGCCAACGGTTTGATACAACTGGACGAGGTGAAAGGCTAAGCAGGAGCGCAACAGTTATGAGCCTATGCCCCGCGCTTCTCTGAACTGTCTTGGGGTGCAGAGCGGTTCGTGGATGTGAGCGCGCAGACGCAGCACCATTTGGCTCTATTCGGCATATCGCACTTTCCCCCTCCCCACTCCACCTACCTTCACCGACACACTTCGTTTCAACAAAAATAGGTGCAGAGAAAAATGGCAAAGACCATCCGCCACTCTCAAAGCACCAACAAAAAAAATGATTCCATGCAGAGCACCTACTCCGCATCGAATCATTCTTTTTTTCTACTCCCCGAGAGCCAATCACAGCCCTCGCATATCATGCGTTAAATGAATCGCCTCAGCACCTCCACCACACGGCGGCTCAACCACTTCGTGCGCGGCCGATAGCCCATCTTGTCCAGCGCCTTGCGCAACTGTTCGTCCCCCTCAATCCATCGGTGCATCGCCGCCACAGCTCCCTTGACGCTGGACGTCGGAAACAGCAGCGCAGCACACTCGCGGCGAGAGACAAACAAGGGACAGCGGCCATGCTCCGCCCGTACTGTAGGTGGCGTATAAAGTGATATTTCATTTCTCATCAGTCTCCTCCAATAATCTTTACAACCCAAAGCGCTTTCTCAAGTCGTCAATATATTCGGGCACAGGGTGCAGCCCCGTCTCCTGCTGAGCGATGGCCGCCACCAAGCGCCCAATCTGCGGTCCGCCGGGCAGCACCGTATCCATCGCTCCCAATCGGCTGCGGCCACAAATACACGCCACATAAAGTGTAAAATGCGAATGCGGCAACATCGTCAAGCAGCGAATCATCTGCACCACCGAAATACACGGATAGTCGCGAATCAAGCGAAGCATAGCCACCACAGCAGCTCGATAACCATAATCAAAAGTCAGAAAATTACAAAACCCCTTCACACACGGCATCGTGGGGTGCAAACCCAGATAGTGGCGAGACGGTTGATAGCGTAGATTAAGCGGATTGCGATTTTGCAATCCCAAATTCTTCAAAATTGTCATAGTGTTTTTACACATTAAAAAGTTGGAAAAAGGATTTATCAAAAACACTGCGCGCAGCACATATCTGCAGTGATGCGAGGCAACAATACGTATCGCCAGCGAATCACTTCGCCCGATACACAAGCCTCAATGTCGACAGTGCAAAAGTAGAAGGCCAAACATTCGGAATAGTCGGACTGAATTTGTCGAACTATGCCCTACAACACATTTGCCGCCAATTTGATAATATTTTTTCACACTCGTGCTCCCATTTTCTAAAAAAGTGTATATATTTGCATGTTACTCGCCAGCCCAAGAGTGGGACGGGGTGGGTATATTTTTATTGGTATAGGACGTTTACGAACGTAATCTTGGAGTCTTCAAATCTCGCAAATTTGACAATCACCTCCAGAGATACGGCAGGGATGGTTGAAACAAGCTAATTTGCGTAAAGCAGTGGCTATGCTCTGCAAGATAATAGGGATAGCAGTTATTGTCATCGCTGTGTGGGATGAGATAAAAACATTATTTTAATACATTTAAATAAAGAAAGGTTTATGATAATGAAAAAGTTTGTATGGAATATTTGTGTGGTGGTAAGTATGATGCTTGCCCTCGTCGCTTGCAACCCTGCACAATCTAAAATCGACGAATTGGAAAAATTGGTCACTGAGGTTGAGGCGGAATATGAGGATTATTCCAAGGAAGATTGGCGTGGCGTGACTGAGGCTTACGATGCTTTGCTCAAGGAAATGGAGGAGTATGACTACACCACCGAGGATCGCAAAAGGATTGGTCGTTTGAAGGGTAAATATGAAGCTGTCGCTATGAAGTATACAATGTCAAACTTCTCAGATATCCTTGATGATTATGCTAATGAAATGGGCGAATATGCCGACGAACTGAAAGAGGGTGTCGAAGGGTTTATTGATGAACTTACAGAAGATATTGACGGCGATTCGATAGCTGGATGAACAAAGGACTTTTTATAATTCTATCTTATTTTTATACGTTGTAAGTTGCGCTATTTACTTTGACTTTGAACTCGTAAAAAATCATACTAAGTCGCAATTCGACATTTTTTAAGTTCATAAAATGTTTACAGGAGCAGCAGAGGCATAAATAATACAGGACTCTTAAATCCTCAACATTCTACATCGTTCGACCCTAAACGTCGTTCAAAAATTAAGGCCTAAAAGGTCTTCAACAAATAGCCCAGGGCAAGGCGAACTTTGTGAGCCGACACTCTGGGCGTATTGTATCTTTGAGAAAAATCCCGAAGATACTTGCGCTCGCTTTGAAAAATATTGAAGTAAACTTCATATTTCTCGCTCGCTTATACGTATCTTTGCAAGGTAGTATATAAAGAAGGTTTTTATGAAGATGAATGACAAACTAAAGAGGGCTGTCAAGGATAGTGCGGGGATAGCATTGCTCTATACCCTGCTGCAGTTTGTCAATCCTTATTTGTTTTCCTGGCTAACGAAACAGCCAAGATGGATTGTACTGACAGAGGGGCTGGTGTTCTTCCTGCTGATGATTCCGCTGCTGTATTATTTTTACAAGAAGCAGGGGCGACGAAAGTAGTTTGTAGTTTATTATTCAAGAAATAGGATAAAAGTATGACACACAAGGAACGTACGGCGATCATCCGCGTGCTGAGAGATTTGATCAAGGCTGATGCAGTCATTGATAGCAAGGAGATACATACCTATGCCGAGTTGAGACGGAAATATAAGTTTACGCAGGACGAGGAGGTGTCAGCAGCCACTTTGCCCTTGGCGGAAGCTGTCGATACGTTGGCCAAATCTGAGGAGGCACTACGTAAGTCGGTGCTGCAAGCCTCGATCGACTTGATCCTGTGCGATGGTTTCTGTTCGAACGAGGAGGCATTGATGCTGATAGCACTGATGTATTGTCTGCAAAAGGACAATCAGGGCATCGCCGAGGTCTATTCGGTCTATGCGCCCGAGGTGGCCATTGGCGACCACCAAGTGGTATATATTGAGTCAAAGTATGACCAGCAGATCAACGACGACATCAGGCGCGACTATCGCACAATCGATCGCGAGTTGCACTTGGCTGGTTTCGACTTTTCCTATATCCCAATGATCACCGAGCACTTCCGCTCCACCGATATATCACTGTTTACCGAGGTGACGCGCTTTCTTGCGCCTACGATTGCCGAGGACAAGGTGAGGCTACTCATGAAGCAGTTGGTACAGGTGACTACCGCAGAATATTTAACCGACCAATTGGTCAACCGCATGGGTATGGCTGCGCTCAGAGAGGCCTCGCCGTCGTTGCTTATCAAGATTGGCAACACCTATGTGGGCGAGCGTCCTTTCATCAACTTCCTGCGCATTTCGGTCGACGATGATGTATTGCCTTTGGTGCGCGACTTTGTCGACTCCTACACCTCCCTGCTCAGTTCGGATGCGCGTGTGGTGAAGCATTCTCAGGACCGAGAGGGGCAGTTCATGTATTACGGATTTTACAAGCAGCTCTTCGATGTCTATGTCATCCAAAAGGGTGTGCGCAGCAACCTTCTCGTAGACTTTGTGGGCGAGCGTTTCATATTGCCTGGTCTTGGTCGTGAGATCAAGGGGCTGCACCGCCGCGACAAGGCCCTCTATGCGCTTCTCCTGATGGAAAATGATCGTGGCGGTTTGGATTTCTCTTCACCTCAGACTGTGCGCCAAAGGCAAGCCTACGAGCGTCGTATGGCAGAGATTCAGACCAAATATACACTGCTCTATCTGGCATTTAATGGTGACAAAAGCAAGGTGCCCAATCTCGAAATGCCCGAGATACGCCGCCCGATCGTCAGCAATATCCGCCGCTGCATCAAGGCGGTGAGTGGCTATCTGCACAACGCCGAGGACTATAGCGTGCTGACCGATTCGCAGGGCCACCTGCGCGTGAATCTACCCACCGAATTGGTGGACGTGTGCGAATATGCCGATGGCCACCTCCACGAAGTGCCAATGGTGACTTCCGACGTGTTTGAACGTGTCAAGGGGGTGAGAGAGGAGAAATGAAAGATGAAAGAGGAGAGAGGAGAGAGGAGAGAGGAGTTGAAAGTTGAAAGTTGAGAGAGTAGAGTGGAGGGAGGAGGGAGGAGAGTGGAGAGAATTTTCCACGTATCGCACATATCACATGTATTTTTAGTTTTTACCACGAATCGACACAAATCGACACGAATTTTCATTGGTCAACCTCATTCCGCAATGTCCACCTGAGTCAGGGGGACGAGCGACGTTAGGAGCGGAGGGGGTATGCCCCAAAAGGGGTATGCAAAAAGGAGTCTGCAAAAGTGATATATCAAACGAAGTAGAGCCATAAACCTAATCTCCACAAATAAATATACAGATGTATACATCTATATTAATAAATTTATTTACTACATTTGTGCCATAAATTTCAACAATACTTATATACTATGAAACAAACTCGTTTTAGACATCTCGTTGCGCTCATCCTGATGATGTGCTGCATGGTGGGCAGAACTCAAATCTTTGAAGTCGGTAAGTACATGTATTATTCTACGGACAGCAATCAAAGATGCGTAGAGTTGATAGCTCCTGTAGGAGATGTCGAAAACCTTAAGATTGTAAATATTCCATCATCTGTCACAAAAGATGGCGTAAAATATACCGTCAATAAGGTTGGAGAGAAAGCTTTTTATGGATGCAAGAACCTAACTTCAGTCACCATTCCCAGCAGTGTCACTAGCATTGGAGGGGAGGCATTTCCTGGGTGCGAGAACCTAACCTCCATCACCATCCCCAATAGTGTGACAAGCATTGGAAAGTTGGCATTTTTTGGGTGCAAGAGCCTGACCTCAGTCACTATCCCAAGCAGCGTAAAGAGCATTGGAGAGTCGGCATTTGCGTATTGCTCTAGCCTAACCTCTATCAACATACCTAGCAGTGTCACTAGCATTGGAGAGAAGGCATTTGATGGTTGCAAGAGCCTGACTACAATAACACTGCCTAAACATATCACGAATGTAGATGAATTAGATATTCCTAAGGGGGCGCGCATCATCCGTCGATAAACTATAAAAGTCGGCGGTGGGTGGCCATTGAAATTCGTGAATATTTGTGTTGATTCGTGGTAAAGCAAAAAAACATACACGTGATACGCGAGATACGTGGAGCAAATCCCCAATCTCCACAAATAAATATATAGACCTATTAATTTATTTACTACATTTTGATATACACTATGAAACAAACAATTTTTAGACATCTCGTTGCGCTCATCCTGATGATGTGCTGCACCCTGGGTTATGCTCAGAAATTTGAATTTGAAGGTTTGACATACAATGTTATTGATGAAAGTAATAGATATGTTGAGGTATATCTTGGAGCAAATACTGAAACTGTAAAAATCCCATCAACTGTCACGAGAGGTGGGGTGAAATATACTGTGACAAGCATTGGAGAGTGGGCATTTTATAATTGCTCTAGCCTGACCTCGATCAACATCACCAACAGTGTCACTAGCATTGGAGAGTTGGCATTTTATGGTTGCTCTAACCTGACCTCAATCACCATACCCAGCAGTGTTAATAGCATTGGAGAGTCGGCATTTTTGAATTGCAAGAGCCTGACTCAAATAAAAGTAGCTCCCGACAATCCCGTTTATGATTCTCGAGATAATTGTAATGCTATCATAGAAACTAAAAGTAATACATTGATTGCTGGATGCGCATCTACTGTCATCCCCAACAGTGTGACAACAATTTAACACGATTTTATAGTTTCGTTACATAGTTTTAGGGTGTTTGTACCATAAAAACCGCAAAAACCACCTACTTCTTTAGATGTTATATGTAGTATCCGCTACATATTTTTTTTGTCCTTATACTAAAAAGGGCTACCCCAGAAGGATAGCCCTAGCCCTTAAAGTACTTTCTTATTAATCAGTAGTGCATAAGACTTCTAATATATATGCCTTATCTTCCTTACTTAGTCTGGATAGTTTTTCTTCCAGTAGTTTTCTACGGACTACTTTTAGATCTGGGGCTATAGCTTCTTGTACAGTTTCCCAGTTAGTAGCCCAAACTTTACAGTAGGATAACATCTGTTCTGCTTTGCGTGCTATGGTAGTTACTGATTTATCACTACCAAACACAGTACCAAAACATTTTCTTTGTGCTACTACATTATCACTAAGTATAATAGCATTAAGGGCTTCATAATCCATTTTTTCTTTTACTTCCATAGGGATATAAATATAGGTGTAGAACTAGAACCGAAGTTCGCCAGATTTTCTGAGCATCCAGATTATAAGGCACTACACCAGATGGATTATATGTAATAGTAGAAAGTACCACTGTACTACTACTTGATATACATAAAAAGGCTACCCGAAGGTAGCCTACCTAAAAAATGTTATTCACCAAGAATTTCCTTAATTTCTTCAGGCGTGTACATCTTGCGAAGTTCCGCCATCTTGTCCTTCAAACGCTTACCGCGTTCTTCAGCAGCCTTTGGTTTGACCACTTCAATAACCGTTTTCCAGTTCTTGATAGCCTCCTCCAGCTTAGGAATCATAATGTTCGCCTTGCTAACAAGGTCTACATCATCAATCTTTGCAGAGAAATGAGTGTTGAAGCACTCAAACATCTTGCTACGATTACCACTCTTGATAACACTCTCCAGAAATGCAAAATCTGCCATAATAATAAAAAATTTAAGTTATTAAATAAATTACTGGCTTGTGTTATCAGTATTGCTACTGGCTCAGAACACTCACCACACCTTTCTGAGCGTCCAGATTGGTGCATTATGTCGATTTGCGGATGCAAAGGTACAAACTTTATTTTAATTTCAAACAGAATGCAACAAAAAAACTTCTATCTGTACCATTTTTTATAGTTCTTTCTACTACTTCTAATCCCCTATGGTAGATGATATTAGTGTTTTTGGTTTTTGAAATAGTACTTTCGTGTAAAGAAGGGGCAGGCGAGGTTAGGAAGGGTTCTACTGTAAAATTTTACCCCATACCCCTTAATACAAGAATAGCCCACCACCCATTATAGGTAGTAGGCTAATCCATCACTTTTCTTTCTTCAGTTCATCTATAGCTTCCTTAATCTGCTTCTTAGCACTGGTTTCAAACTCCCCCAGTTTGGTATTAAAGTATAGGCTTACACCGAATATACCAGCGGCA
>JAZQSL010000047.1:0-7099 GCA_045630125.1 Alloprevotella sp.
TAATATTGAGCGTTTTGAGCGTGCTGCGGCAGATGTTGAGTGTGGTAAGATGAGTGGTGCTGTGGGTAACTTTGCAAACATCCCTCCTTTCATCGAAGAGTATGTGTGTGAGCACCTTGGCATTAATCATGCGTTGGTTTCTACTCAAGTGTTGCAACGCGACCGTCATGCTTATTATATGGCTACTTTGGCTGTGATTGCTTCGTCGCTTGAACAAATGGCTCTCGAAATCCGTAACTTGCAACGTACTGAGGTGCACGAAGTGGAAGAGGCATTTGGTAAAGGACAAAAAGGTTCGTCGGCTATGCCTCACAAACGTAATCCTATCTCTTCTGAAAATATTTGTGGTTGTGCGCGCGTGATGCGTGGTTATATGGCTACATTTGCTGAAAACGTGGCATTGTGGCACGAACGTGATATTTCGCACTCGGCTACTGAACGTATCATTTTGCCTGATGCAACTATGTTGCTCGACTATATGCTCAACCGTTTCAAAGGTATTTTGGAAAATATTGTGATTTTCCCTGATCAAATGTTGGCTAATATCTATCGCACTAAGAAAGTTATCTTTGCTCAACGTGTGATGAATGCGTTGATTGAGAGAGGTTTTGTGCGTGAAGAGGCATACGATACAGTTCAACCTATCGCTATGCGTGCTTGGGGCGAAGGTTTGGATTATCAAGAATTGCTTGCTGAGAATGAAAAAGTTATGAGTTACTTAACTCGCGAAGAGTTGGATGCTTGCTTTACTTTGGACTATTATTTCTCACAAGTGGATTATATTTACAAACGCAACGGAATTGAAGAATAAATAAGTAATAAGTAATAAGTCGAAAGTCGTAAGACTTTGAATGCAGTTGTCTTGCTACTTACGACTTTTTACTAAATATCTAAAATATGAAATTCGATAACATTAGAACAGGTTTGACTTTTGATGATGTGTTGCTCGTTCCACAAAAATCGAACGTATTGCCATCACAAATTAGTCTTAAAACACATTTGACTCGTAATATTGAGTTGAATATTCCGCTTGTGAGTGCGGCTATGGATACTGTTACAGAATCAACTTTGGCGATTGCAATTGCTCGCGAAGGTGGTCTTGGTTTTATCCATAAAAACATGAGCATTGAGGAACAAGCAGCAAAAGTGGATTTGGTGAAACGCTATGAAAGTGGTATGATTACTAATCCTGTGACTTTGAGAGCAGATAGCACATTGCTCGACTGCGAGGCTTTGCTTCATAAATATCGTATCAGCGGATTGCCTGTGGTGGATGACGACAATCGTCTTGTTGGTATCATCACAAACCGCGACTTGAAATATCTTACTCCAGACGAAACAAAAGTGAGCGAGGTGATGACAAAAGATAACCTCGTGACAGCTAAAATCGGTACTTCGCTTTTGGAAGCAAAAGAGATTTTGTGGAAAAACCGTATCGAGAAATTGCCTATCGTAGATGAAGAAGGTCGTTTGGTAGGTTTGATTACATCGAAAGATATTGACAACGTGGGTAACTATCCTAACGCATGTAAAGATGCTAGCGGTCGCCTTCGTTGTGGTGCTGCAGTAGGTGTGGCAGCAGATATGATGAAACGTGTTGATGCACTTGTAAAAGCTGGTGTTGACGTTATTACAGTTGACTCGGCTCATGGTCATTCTCACAACATCATCGAGGCTGTGCGCTCTATTCGTCAAGCTTATCCTGATCTTGATATCGTAGCAGGTAATATCGTAACAAAAGAGGCTGCTGCCGACTTGATTGAGGCAGGTGCTAACTGCGTGAAAGTGGGTATCGGTCCTGGTTCAATCTGTACAACACGTGTTGTGGCAGGTGTGGGTGTACCTCAAATTTCGGCTGTAGCAGAGGTGGCTGAATTCTGTAAAGATAAAGGTGTATGCGTTATTGCCGATGGTGGTATCAAATTCTCAGGCGATATCGTGAAAGCACTTGCAGCAGGTGCCGATGTGGTTATGTTAGGCTCATTGTTTGCAGGTTGCTCTGAAAGCCCTGGAGATGAAATCGTATTCCAAGGCCGTAAATATAAAGTGTATGTAGGTATGGGTTCGTTGGCTGCGATGAAACGTGGTTCGGCTGACCGTTACTTCCAAGCTAAAGACGTAAATGCTAAGAAACTTGTGCCAGAAGGCATTGAGGGTCGTGTGGCATTCAAAGGTGCGTTGGCTGACACTATCTATCAACTTTGTGGCGGTATCCGTTCAGGTATGGGCTATTGCGGTACTCCTGATATCGAATCGCTCAAACGTGATAGCGTATTTGTGCGTATCACAAATGCAGGTCTTCGTGAATCGCACCCACACGATGTAGATATCACAGTAGAAGCACCTAACTACACAAAATAATGTTTAATGTATAGAGTTTAGAGTATAGAGAAAATAATGTATTTTAACTCTTAGATTTTAGGGTTTAGTGCCGAATGGTTCTCTCAACTCTCAACTCTCAACTCTCAACTTTTAATATGACTTACGACAAAATATTAGTGCTCGACTTTGGTTCGCAATACAACCAACTTATTGCACGCCGTATCCGTGAGATGGGCGTGTTCAGCGAGTTGCGTTCGCACGACCTCACAGCTGAGCAAATTCGCGCAATACCAGGCGTGAAAGGTATCGTCTTCAGTGGCGGACCTAAGTCGGTATACGAAGCAGATGCATTCAATTGCGACCCAGAAATTTTCTCTATGGGATTGCCTATCCTCGGTATCTGCTATGGTATGCAATTGACAAGCAAATTCTATGGCGGTGTAATCGAAAAAGGTACTACAAAAGAGTATGGCAAAATGCCTATTCACGTAGAAGACGACTGCCTTTTGTTTGATGGACTTCCAAAGACACAAGACGTGTGGATGTCGCACGGCGACCACGTAGCTCGTCATCCTGAAAACTTCCGTATGGCAGCTAAGAGTGATAATGGTCTTGCAGCGGCTATCTATAATCCAGAATTGAAAACATACCTCGTGCAATTCCACCCAGAGGTGCGCGGCTCGGTATATGGTACAGATATTATTGCAAACTTCGTGTTCAAAGTGTGTGAAGCACAAAAGAATTGGACAATGGAGAGCTATATCGATATGCAAATCGCTAAAATCCGCGAACAAGTGGGCGACCGCAAAGTGTTGTGCGGATTGAGCGGTGGTGTCGACTCTACAGTAGTAGCAGTGCTTATCCATAAAGCTATTGGCGATCAACTCACATGTATGTTTATCGACCACGGTATGCTTCGTAAAAACGAGGGCGACCAAGTGATGGATATGTGTAAAGATTTGTTCGGTATCAACGTAGTGCGTATCGATGCACGCGAACGTTTCTTGGGCAAATTGGCAGGAGTGTCGGATCCAGAACGTAAACGTAAAATCATAGGTAACGAGTTTGTTTACTGCTTCGATGAAGAGAGTGCAAAACTCGGCGACTTCGACTTCTTGGCACAAGGCACACTCTATACAGACGTGATTGAGTCGGGTACTAAAACAGCACAAACAATCAAATCGCACCACAACGTAGGTGGTCTTCCAAAAGATATGAAATTCAAATTGGTAGAGCCATTGAACGTATTGTTCAAAGACGAGGTGCGCGTGTTGGGCGAAGCATTAGGTATCCCTTCAGCGATGGTATGGCGTCAACCATTCCCAGGTCCAGGTCTTGCAATTCGTATCATTGGCGATATCACAGAAGCAAAACTCCATATCGTGCGCGAAAGTGATGCTATTCTTCGTGAAGAGATTGCTAAAGCAGGTCTTGACCGCGAAATCTGGCAATACTTCACAGTGTTGACAAACTTGCAAAGCGTAGGTGTGATGGGCGACGAACGTACATATGACTATGCACTTGGCATCCGTGCCGTTACATCAATTGACGGTATGACAGCCGACTGGGCACGCATCCCTTACGATGTGCTTGATATTATCTCACGTCGTATTGTCAACGAAGTGAAAGGTGTTAACCGTATCATTTATGATATCACCTCAAAACCACCAGCAACTATCGAGTGGGAATAATGGTGCAAGGTGAGCGAAGAGAAAATAATAAAATTCATAAAAAAATAAAATTCAGAATCTTTGACTATTAAGTCTGAATGAAGTTTACTTCAATTCAGAATTAATAGGCAAAGATTCAAAAAATCAAACTTGTTTTGATTTTTTACAAAGAATTTTATTTTTTACCCCTCTTCCGAACCGTAGCCCATTATCACGAACCTTAGATAAGGTGAGTAATAATGCCTAAGAGGGTATCACGAACCTTAGACAAGGTGAGTAATAAAAAATATAACGAAGCGCAGCTGAGTAAATCTCACTACTCGCTACTAGTTACTAAAAATCTATATATAAACAATGCAAGAAATAAATAATACATTAGTCGTTGTTGGTGTGCAATGGGGCGATGAAGGCAAAGGTAAAATGACAGACTATCTTGGTCAGAAAGCCGATGTTGTAGTGCGCTACCAAGGCGGTAACAATGCTGGTCACACCATCACATTTGGAGGTAATAAATATGCCCTCCAATCAATTCCATCTGGTGTTTTCAATCCACATATCAAGAACGTAATGGCCAATGGTATGGTTATCAATCCAAAGGCTACTATCGCCGAATTGGAGGGATTGAAACAACGTGGAATCACAGATTTCCAACTCTTCATCTCTGACCGTGCAGCGGTTATTATGCCATATCACATTGCTCTTGATGGTGCGTATGAAGCATTGAAAGGTGGGAAACAAATCGGTACTACTAAAAAAGGTATTGGTCCTGCTTATTGCGATAAATATAGCCGTGTAGGCATCCGTATTGGCGACCTTATTGACCCTGAATATTTTGCAGAACGCCTCCGTGATGCGCTCACACAAAAGAATGTAGAGCTTCGTGCTTTAGGTCTCGAAGAGATGGATTTTGATACCCTCTACAAAGAATTCCTTGCCTATGGCGAAGTACTCCGTCCATATATCTGCGACACATCAATCCTTTTGAATAAAGAGATCGAAGAGGGCAAAAAAGTGTTGTTCGAAGGAGCTCAAGGTGTGATGCTTTGTATCGAAAACGGTACATATCCATTCGTGACATCATCATCGCCAACAGCAGCAAGCGTACCTCTAGGCGCAGGTGTAGCTCCACGCTACATCAATCGTGCACTCGGTATCTGTAAAGCCTATACAACACGCGTAGGTGCAGGTCCGTTCCCTACAGAATTGGAAGGCGAATTGGCTGACTACATTCGCGAGCGCGGTCACGAGTATGGCACTGTTACAGGTCGTCCTCGTCGTGTGGGTTATCTTGATGCAGTAGGACTTCGTCACGCTTGCCGTATTTCAGGTATTAACTATTTGAGCATTATGTTGTTTGACGTGCTCACAGGCGTTGAAACATTGAAAATCTGTACTGGCTACGAGCTCGATGGTAAAGTGATTGATTACGTACCTGCAACACTTAGCGCGTTGGAGCGTTGCAATCCAATCTATATCGAAATGGAAGGTTGGAAAGAAGAGATTGAAGACGTTCGCGACTTCGATGCACTTCCAGCAGCAGCTAAGGCATATCTCCGTAAAATCGAAGAATTGACAAATACAGAAATCGCAGTAGTTAGTGTAGGCCCAGACCGTACACAAACTATTATGATAAAAGATATATTCTAATAAAAGAATACATTTGTAAAAAAGAGGCTGTGTCAAAATGAAATTTTTGGCACAGCCTCTTTTAGATGTGTTAGAATGCCTAAAGTGCAAGGCGTTGAAATTTAAGCTGAAAGGAGTGTACTGAAGTACATGACTGAAGCTTAATATTGAGAACAACGCAGCAATTTAGGTATTATGACACATCGTCTTTTTAGTGCACGGTAGGTATGCCATGTATGTAATCAAAAAGATCGTAGTAATTAATAGATTTTTATGTTTTTGGTTTATTGATTTAGTATATTATATCTTAATTTATTTATTGTATAATTCAATAAATTTTTGTAACTTTGCAAATTGATTGTGCCGACAAGTTAGTCGTGCATATTGTACTGAAATATAAATAAAAACGAAGCGAAGCCGAGTATAAGTCTCGTTACTCGCTACTAAAAGTCTAAATATATTATGACATCAAAAGAAATTCGTAAATCGTTCCTCGATTTTTTTGCTTCTAAAGGCCATAAAATCGTTCCTTCAGCACCTATGGTCATCAAAGGTGACCCTACATTGATGTTTACTAACGCTGGTATGAACCAGTTCAAAAACATCATCTTGGGTAACGACCCTATCAAATATCCACGTGTGGCTGACTCGCAAAAATGTTTGCGCGTGAGTGGTAAACACAACGACTTGGAAGAGGTTGGTCATGACACTTACCACCACACTATGTTTGAGATGTTGGGTAACTGGTCGTTTGGCGATTATTTCAAAGCTGAAGCTATTGCTTGGGCTTGGGAATACCTTACCGAAGTGCTCAAATTGGACAAAGACCGTCTTTATGTGACAGTATTCGAAGGTTCTGCAGCCGAAGGCCTCGATCGCGATAACGAAGCAGCTGAAATCTGGGCTAAATATATTGCAGAAGACCGCATCATCAACGGTAACAAGAAAGACAATTTCTGGGAAATGGGCGACACAGGTCCTTGTGGTCCTTGCTCGGAAATCCATATCGACTTGCGTTCTGATGCTGAGCGCGCTCAAGTCAATGGTCGCGACCTCGTGAATGGCGACCACCCACAAGTGATTGAGATTTGGAACAACGTGTTCATGCAATACAATCGCAAAGCAGATGGTTCGCTCGAACCACTTCCTAACAAAGTAATCGACACTGGTATGGGCTTTGAGCGTCTTTGCGTGGCTGTGCAAGGCAAAACTTCTAACTACGACACTGACGTGTTCCAACCATTGTTGAAAGCCGTAGGCGAAATCTGTGGCACTGAGTATGCTAAAGATGCAAAAGTGGATGTGGCTATGCGCGTAGTGGCTGACCACATTCGTACAATCGCATTTGCTATCACCGATGGTCAATTGCCATCTAACGCAAAAGCAGGTTACGTAATTCGTCGTATCCTTCGTCGTGCAGTGCGTTATGGCTACACATTCCTCGGTCAACGCCAAGCGTTTATGTATCGTCTCATCCCTGC
>JAZQSL010000048.1:0-74925 GCA_045630125.1 Alloprevotella sp.
CACAAATCATCCTTACATCAAAGATGTTGTACTCTTATTATTGTAACCACGAATAAGCACTAATTTACACTAATGCCTTGCGGAGCATTTAAGACCGGATGGATATTAGTGAAAATTAGTGTTCATTAGTGGCTCTAAATAAAACAAACGAGTTTTCGTGGACAACACCTATATTATTGCCATTTTTATTTTTTTACGCTGAATGGCATTTTGTTTTACCGACGCTTTTTCTTCGTTTTCCAGCCCCAGTCCTTTTTCAAAAAAACCGTTCCGGAATTTCAAAAAGGTTAGACCTTTTTTTAACGAGACGTCGCGAAATTTGAAAAAGGTCTAATGTTTTTTTGACGAGGCGTCGCAGTTTTTTTTCAAGGTTTTTAGGACTGCGATTTCGGCCTTTGGTGCTCTGTGAAAATCTTATCCCTCGCGCGCGTACGTGTATTATATATAATGTAAAGTGTGATCTTCGCCCAACAAAAATCCCCCTTCTCTCATGCGAAAGAAGGGGGCGTGTCGTTTATATTATACTATCGACTTAGCAAACCTTTTCGAGGCGCTTCATCATAGCAAACATGAATACGGCTGAAAGGAGACAGAGTACGATAAATACTGTCCATACGATCCAGAGGTCGATGCCGCCCCAGAGGAAACCACCTACTGATACGAGCATGTTACCGAGCGCTGTCGCTACGAACCAGCCACCCATCATCATACCCTTGAGTTTTGGAGGAGCTACCTTAGATACAAACGAGATACCCATTGGAGAGAGCAACAATTCAGCAAATGTCAACACGAGGTAAGTGCTGATGAGCCAGTTAGCAGAAACAAATTCGCCACCTTCGCCCAATGCCTTTTGTGCTTCAGGAGTTGGCAAACCGAATGAACCGTATGCCATTACAGCGAAACCTACTGCAGCGATGATCATACCGAGAGCAATCTTGCGAGGAGCAGAGGGCTCTTTGCCCTTCTTAGCCAACGCGCCAAAGATAGCGAGGCTCACTGGAGTCAATGCTACGACGTAGAAGGGGTTGAATTGTTGGAAGATTGGAGCACTTACAGCCACTTCGCCTTCAACACCAGTATATTGCCAGTAGAGGAATGCTGCACCAGCCAAGAGCACGAGGCCAGAAACCAACTTGTTGCTACCCTTCTTGCTTTGGAATACAGAGAAGAGGGCATACACCATGATAATGATAGTAACGAGGTTCCACACGTTGAATGCCATGCTTTGTACGCCAGTTGAAGTCTTTTCAGTGAACTCGTCGGCAAAGTAAGTCAAGGTCAAACCATTTTGGTGGAATGCCATCCAGAAGAAGATTACTACGGCGAATACGAGGCAGAGCGCTACGATGCGAGCCTTGTTTTCAGATGCGGGGAGGTCTTCGACTACGGCTTCTTCGCCCGCCTTCTTAGTACCACCTTCCACGTGGCGGAATGTGCTGCGAGTGAAGTAATAGATTGCGATCGAGAGAATCAATGATGCGCACGCTACGGCGAATGCGAAGTGATAAGAGTCGTTTACGCTGTAACCCAAGTCAGTTTGTGCCCATTCCATAATCTTAACGGCTGCAGTTGGAGCGAAGAGGGCACCAATGTTGATAGCCATGTAGAAAATAGAGAAACCAGAGTCGCGCTTGTCTGCGTACTTCTTTTCATTATAGAGGTCGCCGACCATTACTTGCAAGTTACCCTTGAACAAACCTGTACCGAAACCGATCAACAGGAGTGAGAGTGCCATCACGATGAGTGCGAATGTATCGCCACCCAAAGGCAATGAAAGCAACAAATAACCAGCAAACATCACGAAAATACCGATAGTTACCATCTTGCCGAAACCAAATTTGTCGGCCATAGCACCACCGACCAATGGCAAGAAGTAAACGAGACCAAGGAATGTACTGTAGATCGCACCAGCAGTACCTGGCTCGAGACCAAAGTTAGCTCTCAAGAAAAGAGCAAACACAGCCAACATAGTGTAGTAACCAAAACGTTCACCAGTGTTGGCAAGGGCAAGGGCATATAAGCCTTTAGGTTGTCCTTCAAACATAATGATTAAATTTTTTAAAGTGTTATTAATATATTATTTGGTTGATTTTTTCAGAGATTTCACAGAGACCATAGATTTTATTGTGTCGATAGAAACTGTAGCCACTATAGCTGCTATATTATTTATATAGATACCACATCTACCCTCTTTCGAGTTCCTCTTTCAGGAATTGTGCAGTGTAGCCTTTGCCTTGTTTCACCACTTCCTCGGGTGTACCGCACGCTACGACTTGTCCACCATCGCGTCCGCCCTCCGGTCCCATATCTATGAGATAGTCTGCTACTTTGATGACGTCGAGATTGTGCTCTATCACGATGACGGTGTTGCCTCGCTCTACCAATTTTTGCAAGACGCCGAGCAGTACGCGAATATCCTCGAAGTGTAGACCTGTGGTAGGTTCGTCCAGGATATAAATCGTTTTGCCGGTGTCACGTTTCGCCAGTTCGGTGGCCAATTTCACACGTTGACTTTCTCCACCGGAAAGGGTTGTAGACGATTGGCCTAACTTGATATAACCCAAACCTACGTCTTGTAGCACTTTAATCTTATGCTGTATCGACGGCACGTTTTCGAAAAACTCGACGGCGCGATTGATGGTCATATCCAGCACGTCTGCGATGCTCTTCCCCTTGAATCGCACCTCCAAGGTCTCGCGATTGTAGCGCTTGCCGTGACAAGCTTCGCAGGGCACGTAGACATCGGGCAAGAAGTTCATTTCTATTGTCTTGTAGCCGTTGCCTTTGCACACTTCACAGCGACCTCCGCTGACATTAAAGGAGAAGCGACCGGGCTTATAACCGCGGATTTTTGCTTCGGGCAGATTGACGTACAATGAACGAATATCTGAGAATACGCCAGTGTAGGTGGCTGGATTCGAACGCGGAGTTCGGCCCAACGGACTTTGATCTACTGCGACCACTTTATCGACTTTTTCCAAGCCTTCGATACTTCCGTAAGCCAAAGGTTCGGTCAGTGAACGATAGAAGTGCTGCGAGAGTATCGGCAACAAAGTATCGTTGATCAAGGTAGACTTTCCGCTACCCGAAACGCCGGTAACGCAAGTTAAGGTGCCGAGCGGAATATCCACACTAACGTCTTTTAGATTATTCCCCTTGGCGCCGATCAAGCGCAATACTTCGCCGTTGCCTTTTCTGCGTTCTGCGGGAATTTCTATCTTGCGTTCGCCATTCAGATATTGAGCGGTGAGCGTCTTTCCCTTGAGCATTTCTTCGGGCGTACCTTGGAATACCACTTCTCCGCCCAATCGTCCAGCGCCGGGCCCCATGTCTATCACATAGTCGGCGGCCAGCATCATGTCGCGGTCGTGTTCTACCACCACAACGGTGTTGCCTGTGTCGCGCAACTGACGTAGTGAATTTATCAACTTGACATTGTCGCGCTGATGCAGGCCAATGCTGGGCTCGTCCAGGATATAGAGCACGTTGACCAATTGCGAACCAATTTGTGTAGCCAAACGGATACGCTGGCTCTCACCTCCTGAAAGCGTCATTGTAGCACGATCCAGGGATAAGTACCCCAATCCTACGTCAATCAGGAACTTTAATCGCGTACGCAGTTCTTTCAGAATTTCTGTGGCGATGACTTTGTCCTTGGTGCTGAGATTTTCCTCCACGCCGTCGAGCCATTCGTACAAGCAAGCGATATCCATTGTCGCCAGTTCGTGAATCGTCTTGTCGGCAAAGCGATAACTGCGCGCCTCCCTGTTGAGTCGTGCGCCTCCGCATCGTGGACAAACCGAGGTCTTGGAAAATTGCTCTGCCCAGCGTCGTGCTGCTGCCGTCATATCGGCTTCTGCCATTTGTTGGATATATTTTACCAATCCGCCAAAGTCTGCGTAGTAATCATCGGTAGTATGTACGATAGAGGAGGGGATGCGCAATCGTTCGGCCGAGCCATTGAAGATTTCATCCAAAGCCTCCTCGGGAATATCCTTAATTGGTGTATCCAAAGTCAAATCGTACTGATTCAGCACTACTTCGATGCACCAAAATATCAACGTCGAACGATATTTCCCCAACGGCGCCAATCCTCCTTTGCGTATTGAGAGCGATTCGTCGGGAATTACTTTTTCTCGGTCAATAATATTTACATAACCCAAGCCCTTGCACTTTGAGCAGGCGCCTTGGGCAGAGTTGAACGAGAAGTTGTGTGGCGCAGGTTCTCGGTAGGAAACGCCGCTCGTGGGACACATCAAATGCTTAGACAGGAAGCGCACCTCGCCACTTTCGGGCAGACAAATCATCATCAAGCCCTTGCCTTGCTCCAAAGTCTGTGCTACACTTTTGCGCAGACGTTCATAATCCTTGCTCTGTGGTACCAATTTGTCCACCACCACTTCGATGTCGTGGTTTTTGTAGCGATCCACTTTCATACCGGGCAGGATTTCTCGGATGTCGCCGTCGATTCTGACGGTCAAGAACCCTTTTTTTCTGATGGATTCGAACAGTTCTTTGTAGTGTCCTTTACGGTTGCGCACCACGGGAGCGAGGAGTAGTACTTTCTTGCCTTCGTAGGCCGATAGAATCAGGTCGATAATCTTCTCCTCGGTATATTTTACCATTTTCTCGCCGGTCACATAACTATACGCTTCGCCTGCTCTGGCATAGAGTAGACGCAGGAAGTCGTAGATTTCGGTCACTGTGCCGACAGTAGAACGTGGATTCTTGTTCGTCGTCTTTTGTTCAATCGAAATCACAGGGCTGAGGCCTGTAATCTTGTCTACATCGGGGCGTTCCAGGTTTTCGAGAAAATTGCGAGCGTATGCTGAAAAAGTCTCGATATATCGGCGCTGTCCTTCGGCATAGAGTGTATCGAAGGCCAGGGAACTTTTGCCCGATCCGCTCAACCCTGTGATCACGCTCATACCTCCGCGAGGCAAGGCCGCATCTACGTTTTTCAGGTTGTGCACACGGGCACCGATGATCTCCACCCATCGCTTTTGGTCGTTGGTTGGCAAAGACAAATTCGTCTCCGCAGATTTATGATCAGCGGAGGCGTCCATTGGGGCTGAATGTTTTTTTGATTCAGACATGAGAATTTGTTTATGCTAAGCGATAGATTTCCGTTTTTGTTTAGTTTGGATCAAAGGGTTTAAATCCCTCTTTGTTCAGGGCGCTGAGTGTGCAAAAACATCACCCACCTCCCATATTTTCGGTGTATCGACGGAGCACGTTGATCACCTTTTTGATATTGTACTTCCGACCATCTGCACCGCGGGCTTTGATGTGCAGGTAATAGGCACCGTCGGGCACTTCATGTCCTCCGCTTCTGCCATCCCAACCACCGGCCAAGTCTGTCCAGGTGTAGAGACATTTTCCCCATCTGTCGAAGACTTTTGCCTCGAAGGATACAATACTCTGATACCCCTCCTTTACACGAAACACATCGTTGGCACCGTCGCCGTTGGGTGTGAATGCGTTGGGCACTTCCAGTTTTGATTCGCTGATGGTGATGACAAATGGCGCGTCTTGTTCGTATTCCAAAGTATCTGTGCCGAGTACGAAACTCACCAGCAGGACTACTTCAAAGGCGCCGGTTTCCTGGAAAGTATACTCGGTCTCCTCGTCGTAGCGCACCAAGAACGGTTCGCTCTCGCCCTGGCGTGTAAATCGCCATTCGTAGCGTGGCGTATACTCGCCTTCGTCCTGTACATTCGCAGTAAAAGTTGCGATTATTGGAGCGGAACCATCAAACGAGGTCATCTCGCTCCCTTCTCCATTCGCGTCGACCACATACATCGTGGGGTTGGCAGATGGAGTCGCATTTTGCGCAAAAGTTTCTCCAAACACAGAAAAACCGAGCAAAACTAGACAAAAGTGCAGGAATTTGAACATTTTTATAATTTTCTGCAAAGATAAACAATTGAGACTGAAATGCCAAATTTCGCCTTGTTTTTGTCTTTTTTTGACATTTCAGGCGCACAGTTTTACAACCATTTTACACTGAATAAAAAAACCTAGGCCTTTTTTAAATTTCGCGACGCCTCGTTGAAATTTCGCGACGCCTCGTTAAAATTTCGCGACGCCTCGTTAAAAAAAAGTCTTGGTTTTTTTCAAAAAAGGTCCTGGATTGTTAAAAGTGCCCTAAGCCGTCGTACAATTTTAACTAAAAAGTCTGTCATTTATATAAATATTGTGTATCTTTGCCAGACATTGTATGAAATAAAACTCAATTAACTAATAACTTTTAAAACCTTTCACTATGAGAAAAATCTCTCTGATGCTTCTCACCTTCTTCTGCATGATTTTTGCAATGCAGGCACAACAGGTGACTAGTCTCTCGCAGTTGAGCAACAACAAGATTTACACCTTGCGTAGTGCTCGTGCGTTCTTGCTCTACAGTACTAAGGTTCCCGGCGAAATTGCGTCGAGCACAGGTAAACTGGTAGGCACAGTGACTCAAAACCCAGAAGATCCCAATCAACAATTCCGTATTGAAAAGCAGGGATCAAACTACTACCTCTACAGCGTAGGTGCTGGCAAGTACGTAGGTTCTACTGGTGGTTTCAGCGCATCTCCTACAGCTGCTTTGGCACTTCAAAATGTAGGCGGCAGCTATCCTTGGAAGTTGACTATCGGTGGCAACGGTATGGACTCACAAGAAAGCGGACAAATGGACGCGGGTATCGTTGTGAACAGCTGGACTACAACTGACGCGGGTAACTGCTATGTGATCAACGAAGTGGCTGTAGGTCCTCAGACTTACACCGTGTTGACTCTTGGTGCTGACAACGCAAGCGTGACTTACAATGGTAAGGCTTACAAGAATGGCGACACATTCACTGTTGAAGCTGCTGTGAAGAAGAGCGAACTCACTCCTTCTACTGTTAGCGGCAAATTCCCAGTAGTTAAGATTGATGGTACAACCATCTACCTCAGCTATTTCGACAACAACACTAAGTTCTACACTATTCGTGGTGGTCACGGCGGTTTCGTAAGTACTGCTCCCGACTATGTTGATGGTGGCAACTTGCTCCTCTCTAACACCAACACAGCTAAGGACAACAAGGGTATCTGGGCATTCGTAGCTCAAACAGGCGGTGGATACAAAATCTACAACTACTCTACAGGTTTGTTCAAGGTGTTGGGCATGACAGGTAGTGAAGCTAGCGCTCGTGCTACTATGGTTGACCCCTCTGCTACAAGCCACACTACTGTCTTTGATGGTACTTTCAACTTCAACGGTCAAGCTAGCTACATCAAGCTCAAGGGCTCATCAAGCAACTATTGGAACAAGCGTGGCAACTATCTCGCATTGTGGAACAACAGTGCTGCTGCAAACGGCGACACTGGTAGTATGTTCTACATCGAAGAAGTGGACTATGCTAACTATCCCGATGAATACGTACACGAAATCTCTGACATCGAAGGTGTCAAGACTTTCTCGCCAAAGAATCCTAACACACTTTGGTACACTACTTCTGCTGAAGCTGCAGGCGTAAGCAATCCTTGGATGGAATACGCTTTGCCTCTCGGTAATGGTGAATTGGGCTGCATGGTATATGGTGGTGTAGCTACAGAAGAATTGCAATTCAACGAAAAGACACTCTGGAGCGGCTCGGCTAACGTAGTCGGTGCTGGCAGTGGTAGCCGTACATTTATGAACTTCGGTTCTTTGCTTATTGCCAACAGAGATGGTAGCCTTTCTGAAGGCGTGACAGACTACGTACGCTACCTCGATATCGAAGAAGGTATCGCTGGCGTAGAATTCAAGAACGCTAACGGTACAAAGCAAATCCGCAAGTACTTCAGTTCTGCTCCCGACCAAGTCATCGCTGGTCAATACAAGAGCGAAGGTGCAGACAAGCTCAACCTCGTGTTCACTCTCGAACCAGGTACAGGTATCAACGCAGGTAAGGTGGTTTACGAAAACGGTACAGCATCATTCTCTGGTGCTATGACTGTGAAGTATGCTACACGTTTGCACGTTGTGGCTGACGAAGGTGCAGTAATCACTACTACAGGCAACGGCATCAGCGTATCAAATGCTACTGAAGTGACATTCTACCTCAAGGGTGCTACCAACTTCAACGGCGACATGAACGTCCTCAACAACTACTTCACCAACGAAAGCGTTGCTGATATCGACAACAATGTGAAGAAGACTATCGAAGCTGCTGCAGCTAAGGGCTTCGACGCTGTTGAAAAGGATCACGTAGCAGACTTCACTGCTATCACTAAGCGTATGACTTTCGACCTCGGTTTGACTACGCCTACAGTGGATACAAAGACTCTGATCGACAACTACTATCCTAACAACACTGGTGCTAACAGTAAGGCCAACGACCACTTGTTCCTCGAACAACTCTACTTCCACTTCGGTCGCTACCTCGCTATCAGCTCAAACCGCAAGCCTATCGCTGCGCCAAACAACTTGCAAGGTATTTGGAACGACAAGGGTGCAGATTCTCCATGGAACTCGGACATCCACACCAACATCAACATCCAAATGAACTACTGGCCAACAGAAATCACTAACCTCTCTGACTTGCACAAACCATTCGTGAACTTCATCATACGTGGTGCACAAAGCGAAGGTTGGAAGCAAGTGGGTAAGAAGTACAATGGTGGTTACGGTTGGAGCGTCCTCACCGAAAGCTCACTTTACAACAGTATGAGTACATGGGGTGACAACTACCTCGTAGCTAACGTATGGTACACTAGCCACCTCTGGACACACTATCGCTATACTCAAGACAAGGAATTCTTGAAGAAGGCGTTCCCTGTAATGTGGGATTGTGCTCAATTCTGGTTCCACCGTTTGATCCAAGACCGCAAGGTATACGACGGTACTTATGTTGCTCCAGACGAATTCAGTGCTGAACAACACGGTAATGAAAAGGAAGACGGTACAGCTCACGCTCAACAAATGATCAGCTACCTGTTCCAAAACATCCGCGAAGCTATCGATATCCTCGGTGCTGACGAATTGGGCCTCAGTGCTGCTGACGTTGAAAAGTTGAACCTCTACCTCGAAAAGACTGACAAGGGTTTGCATACAGAAGTTTACGACGGTGCATGGGGTAACCCATTCAACGGCGTGAAGAAAGGCGATGAATTGCTCCGCGAATGGAAGTACTCTCCATATAGTGTAGGTGAACGTGGCCACCGCCACATCTCTCACTTGATGGCTCTCTTCCCAATGGACCAAATCACTCCTGAAAGCGAATACTTCGTACCTGCTGTCAACGCGCTCAAGCATCGTGGCGACGCTGCTACAGGTTGGTCAATGGGTTGGAAGGTTAACCTCTGGGCACGTGCTCAAGATGGTGACCATGCTCACATCATTATCAAGAATGCTTTGAAGCACTCTACAACTTATGGCACTGACCAAGGTCAAGGTGGTATCTACTACAACCTCTTCGACTCTCACGCTCCATTCCAAATCGATGGTAACTTCGGTGTATGCTCTGGTATGGCTGAAATGCTTCTGCAAAGTGCACACAACTATATCAGCATCCTCCCTGCACTTCCCGCAGTATGGGCTAAGACTGGTAAGGTGAAGGGTATGAAGGCTATCGGTAACTTCACAGTAGACTTCGAATGGCTCGACGGTAAGTGCCAAAACGCTAAGATCGTGAGCAACGCAGGTGCACCTCTCCGTGTACGTTGCAAGGTTGGTCTGATCGACTTGCCAAATGCAGGTATCACTGTGAACGGTAAGCAAGTGGCTGTGCAAGTAGACGAAAACGGTATCGTGACTATCCCTTGTGCTAAGGGTGATGTTGTGAAGATCGATTTCACTAAGGAAGCAGTTGCTATCTCTGAAGTTGTTGGTGTACAAGTGAAGGACAACACTATCTACGACCTCTCTGGCCGCAAATTGAATAAGGCTCCTGAAAAGGGTGTGTATATTCAAGGTGGAACTAAGAAGTTCGTAAAGTAATCCATCGGATTAAATAAATTAATAGCAGGATGCGCCAGTAGGTACATCCTGCTATTTTTTGATCTATACGCCCTATTTTTATATGGTTATAAGGCTTTATTCCCCCAGCGTTTTAAGTCGTAGAAAAAAGGTTAGACCTTTTTCAAATTTCGCGCCGTCTCGTTTAAAAAAGGTCTAAGTTTTTTTCAACAAGGTCTAAGTTTGTGAAAACATCATCTTTCGTGGGGAGAAGAAGTAGGACTATTCTGCCGCAATAGTCCTAAAAGGTAATATGGAATTGCCCGAAAATTCAGGTGCCATCACACATTGGATTTGCATCGTGCCGAATAGGAACTGGCCTGCTCTATTCACGAGATACTCTTCCACATATAGGGATTTTCCCTTCTTGATTTCTTCGATGAAATGGAGGGTTTCTGTATCCGAAACGGCGCGGTAGGCCCACAAATTGCCGCTATGCGCATAGCCCGACAGTGGGCGTGCGGGCACCAAACCACAAGGATGTTGCAGGGTCAGGCGTACGAAATCGTAATACCTGTCTGCACTGATATTCATCACTAATCTTATGCGCTCTCCTACTGCCAACTTTGTTTTGTCATTCACTCTCTCCCATTTGCCTTCTCGTAGTACTTCGCACACGGCATTCATCGTAAATCCTGCACCAGATTGTTGCACATTGGACAAGGGTTGAGTAAAAGTAGCCGTTGCATATCCCCACGCCAATCCCTCTGAGTCTTGTCGAAGTTTCAGGCTGATTTGTTGCTTAGGCGCCCCTTTGCTTGTAAACAAAGACGAATTGCTCTGATCATACACCTTTTTATAATTGCCCAAAGCTGTGGTGTAGTCTTTGTTAGAAGGCGCATCCACAATGTGTCGGCCCGCATACAATGTATAATACAGTGTAGGCTTCATTTCAAGCCCTTTCACCCACTTGCTCTGACCGCCAGCAGGCAACAATAGGGCGTGAAGCGCATCTGTCACAGATGGTGTATCCTCCCATACTTGTGTGCGCAGGGACTGCACGAGGTTGAGACGAATTTTCTCGATTTCATCGCAAAAAACATCCTTTTGCAGACTCATGGCTTCGAGTGTGGCCGTTTGCATCAACAGGCGTTGCGACTCGGATACTTCTCGCATTTTTCTGCTGTCGTAATATTTGCCCATAGTCGGAGATACCACCATATATTCGTCGAGACTTTTCAGCAAAGCCACAACTTGTTCCACTTTGCCATACTTTGCCATCACCACAGCCAGTTGGGGCTTGCTGTGAAGCGGATATTGCGCCAACTGTTCTTTGGCCAAATTCAGCAGATATTCTCCATCATTATTCAGCGCCTTACCATAAATCGCACATAGATACAGATAGTTGATTTGAGATGAGGTCAGAAGGGGCGTTTGCTTATCTTTCTCGCGATTTGATCGCAGATTTTTCACCTGATTTGCTATTTCCGCGTCAATATATTTCATCGCCGAGGTCAGCATCGTTGTGCTTTTTGTATTGTGCGTAGTCGATTCCACTTTTGCCAGGAGTGTGGCGATATTTAGGGTAATGCTATAATTCCCCTGCATACCCTTGAACCAACTCCATGAACCATCTGCATTCTGATGTCCTTTCAATTGTTCATAAGCCGTAGCCATCTTCACCGCCCAACTTCCCTCGTCAAACAATCTCGTGAGCTCTTCGCCACGTTTCGCCTCTCTTTCTGCATACGACAACCATGGCGTATTACTGTCCAATCCCTCCAGATTTCTTTCCTTGATTTCCTTGCCACTTCCCTTTTGCGCCAAGACGGCATCTTTGATTGCTGGATTCTGGTGTGCTATGTATTTCGACATTTCCAAAGCATAATATTGCGCAGCCCAATCTCTGGCGCCATAACATTTCTTGTCTGTCAAAACAGGCAACGCCTGCACGGCAGTCCACGTAGGGTGGCTGGTCACGCCTATGGTCAAGGTGTGATTGCGACTACCCTCGGCTTGCAATAGCGAATCCAATTGAATCGTGTGCGTACCCTTGTCGATC
This sequence comes from Alloprevotella sp., assembly GCA_045630125.1. GTDB lineage: Bacteria > Bacteroidota > Bacteroidia > Bacteroidales > Bacteroidaceae > Alloprevotella. Next base: position 11,970 of record JAZQSL010000048.1, read on the forward strand.
AAAATGAAGGGAACGGAGCGAGAAATCTCCACTCTGTCGGACAAAACGGGCAGGTAGTGCTCCTCGCCATCCGCAAAGTGTTCACTCTGCGCCGTCGCGCGGCAAATCCACAACGTGGGGTCGGTGTCTTCGGGCACCTCGCACTCGAAAGTCAAGGTTTCCGATGTGCCCGCTTCGATGAAATCGCGTTTTTCTTGCTTATAAATTTGCTCGCCCGTCGCTTCATTCACAATAGTCAGCACCACGTTGGGACGGAGTGACTGCTGCGACAGATTTTGCAACGTCACAGGCACAGCAAACCTATCTCCCGAACGAACAAACCTTGGCAAAGAGGGCTGAACCATGAATTCTTTTCTCGCCACTACTGTGGTGTCCAAACTACCATAATCCATGTGCGCCGTATGTGCCAGAGCGTCGAAACGCCACGTTGTCAAACTTTGCGGCAGAGTGAAGCAAATCTTCACACAGCCCGCTTCGTCTGTCCTTAGGTTAGGATAAAAGAACGCCGTCTCTGCGAAATTTGTTCGGGGTTTAACCTCCTGCACAGGCAAAGCATCCATCGTGCGCTCAGCCGTTGCCATATCTTTCGCCAGGTAGGTTTCGCCCATCGCATTACTCCTCTTCGCCGAAGTTTGTCTGGTTGCACTCATTTTTACCCTTGGCACGGCAGTCTGATACAACATATTTTCCTCCATTTCATCGTAGAAAATAGAATTATCCCACTGTGCGAATGTCAAAGGTGTATAGTGGTATCTCTTGCGCAAGACATCATGGAACCACAATGTATTATTATAATATTGTGACCAATGCCAATAGCGATAATTCAAACGGCGCGGAAATGCGATATTAGAGAAACGCCAATCTTGTCGTAGGAAAGCATCCAGCGAAGCGTCGTACATTCTTGCCATAAGTGAAGCTTCTGCGGGTTTTCCATTGGGGTATTTGACACAAAGTCTCCATTCCTCCTTTTGCCCAGGCGTCAAATGCGAACGAAACGTTTCCCAATTCAAACAAAGCTTCTTTTCGGGCGCAGGTCGCAACACATCCACGCTAAACGTATAAACCTGGCCGTTCTTCATAAACGCAAAGCACCAACGCGCACTTTCGCCGTACGATGGATGATAGGCTAAATTGAACTTAACTATTGAATCTGAAAATGCGATCCGTTGACTTTCCAACAACTTTCCGCCTGCAAATTTGTCGCAGAATAGGGTGACGCTATCACAAGCCGAACCTATCATCACATAAGCCGAATCCTGCTTTTCGCTATGTCTGATGTGGTGCCAAAATACCGATGAGTCCGTTACTTTTGTGTCGGTCTCGGAGAAAAGGATAAAGTCTCTGCGCAAAGTTTCCAAAACCTTGCCATTTTCCAAAAGGGAGAATGTCCACATATACTTACCCGAAGAAGCATTAGCCAAGACCTCGGCGCTCACAGGTCTACCAGTAATCAAACTTCCCGTAGCCACGCAAATACTATCCGTCAGAGCACCTGATTTGTCCGTATCATATTTCCACAGCGCATACAGCAATTCTTTTTCTTGCGCTTTGCCCGCTGCATTAAAGCAATTGACTTGCAATTGGGGTGTATTCTCGCGACAAACGACATCAGGCCAATTAGCATCCAGCCAATAGCTTTTGGTGCCTGCCTGTAGGACGATGCTGCCCGAGGCGGTCTCTCCATTCTCCGCCGTCACATCATAATTTATGGTATAAAAGTAGCGTTGAAAGTGAGCGAAATCCTTTTTCTTCGTATCGCTGCACAAATAGGCGGGGATGCTGAATTGTCCGTTTTCATCGGTATTGCATTCACCTGTGGTCTCATATTGCTCCTCATCGGCATGATACCACGACGAGCGGCTCAGGCGCCATTTTACTTTGGCGCCGACTACGGGCAAATCCGTGTAACTTCGTGCATTGCCAACCAGGACTATTGTATCGCCCAAGGCGTATGATGCTGTGGGATCGTTGACCACGGCGGTAAACGTGGGACGTTTGTATTCCTCCACTCTGAATCGCAGAGAAGTGCTTTGACCACCTTTCCCTTGTGCTACGACAGAAAAATAGCCCGTCAGACATGCTTTGGGCAAGGTGAAGTCTTCATTAAAATTGCCCATTTCATCGGAGATAACGTCCCATGTCTGGATTTCCTTGCGATTGACATCGTAGAGGCGAAGTGTGATAGGAAATTTGGGTTCTGTATTATAATCGTCGCCGCGTTTGGTAAATATGACGCCACCAATACGGATCGTTTGCCCTGGGCGGTATATCGCACGATCGGCAAATAACTGCAGAGTCGTTTCGCTACGCATCGTGTGATGGTCGTATGACCTATAATAATCTTTAGCAGGGGTAAATGGCAACATATATTCATCTCCGCCCACCTTGGGTAAATAGTTTTTGCCCAACATCTCGCCTGACAGATAGATATAGCCATCTTTGTCGGCATAGATGCTCCTCTTTTTGTTGCCGTCTTTGCCAAAAAGAACGATTTCACCGCCTAATTCCACTTTTCCGCTTCGTGCATCCAACAAGACTACGCGCACCGAGTCCTTATCGACGTTTATCCACAAAGGACGCACGCAACTGACGTGCAAGATGTCGGATTTTTCCCACTTGCCGTTCACGTAGAGGGCGCACTCGTAGATACCAGGCTCTGCCACCGAGACGTGCAACGTGTCAGACTGCACCTGGTATGGTGGCAGTGTCGGAGTCTTGATATTATATATAGTAGGGTGTCCCTGACGATACTTCTTCCATTGCACTTCCCCCTTTCGCAATTGATGAACTTGTGCGGCATTTACTCCGAGACGATACAGTCGCAGTTCGGCGCGTTGCATATTCTTTTCCTCAACTACAAAATGTGCCATTTCATCGGGATAGAGCACCTGTGGCATGCCGCTGATTTCAACTTGCGCCAGTTGTAATTCGGCCAGGTGCTTTTTCAGCAATTTCGCCTCGTTGCTCCGACGATACAGACGCAGACCTTCTTCCACCTTAGCCATAACAATGCTATCGCGCTGGGCGGTTTGTGGCAAATAGGTGAAGGACAAAAACTGCAAATAAGTCTGTGCGTTGAGCGGGAGGTCGCGAAATTCCTGTGCGACTTGGCACAAAGCCCTAAACTTGGGATTTTCTGGCAAAACATCGTAGGAAATCGGCGCATGCTTAATGCTATCCAGCGTCCATAGCAACGTCGCCTCGCGATTTCCCTTGTTGCGATAATAATTTATAAGTCGCGCGTATAACAAGGGGCGTTGATCAGGGTCGACAACCCTATTCTGCCGCAGCACTTCCCGGGCTATTAGCGAGAGAAGATCCTGGCTGAAATAAGCGTCACCACTGCCGCTTTCAAACAGGTCCTGATAAGGCAAAAGACTGGTTTGCCCCAATTCATCGAAGGGTAGGAGCGAGGCTTTGCCATGACGCCGTGCCGCAGAAATACTTGCTGTGTCGGCACGTCTGTCGGCGTAGATTTTCATCAAGGCTTGATGCCAAAGCACACGCATCACTGCATCGTCCTCGGCGGCAAGGCGGCGCTCCATATCGACTAAACATTGTGAGGCACTATCGACAGCTACTTTTTCGTACTGGTGGTAGAGACGGATATAGGCTTTAAGCTCTTGTGGCTTGTTGTGCTCTGTCTGCGATAGGTTCTTGATTTTGTGTAGCAATTGTATGGCCGTGGTGGGCAGATCGCTACGCATCGCCTGATCTACATCGTTCCACATTCTTTTATGCCCTTGTGCCCAAGTCGTGAGGAGACTCGTCGTACAAAAGATTACGATTATAATTCGTTTTAAATACATGTCTGTGTATTTTATAAGAAGGTTGTTTGTCTTTACATTTTACTCTTAAAGGCAAAGTAACGACTTTATTTCGAGAAAGCCTTGTTCTGCAGTCTTAAAAAATATTATCTACAGTCTTTTCTAAATATTTATTTCTGTAGCTTAGGACGTATGGAAGAATATTATTATTATCCTTGAAAAGAATTTGAACCCTCTTTGAATGAGGTGGTATGTCGTAAAATTTGTAGCAGATGAAAAAATGAATAGTTCATTTTGGAATGCCAATCTAAAGAGTCAAACTGTATGTTGGTCGTTCATGGAATGGGAAATATTTATCCTATTTCGAAAAAAATAAAAAAAGTTTTCATCTGCGCAAACACCTGTATTTGTTAGGGGAGTCTGGCGATTTTGAAATGTTAAAAAAATCTATTAACATCAATAAAGATGAAGACGCCTCTGTGCATATATTAACTTTGCACTTGTATTCGCTGATGGCACTTTGGTCGTAGCATAAACAGACTAAGTTATGCGAATACAAGTGCTCTTTGACTTTTTGTACAATATATTTATGTATGCGCGAAATGTTTTGTGGTGATAGCAGAGAATTTACTATCGCACAAGAAGTATCTTATTTCCTCTTCATCCACTCGCACCAGGATTCATCTTGGATAATAAAAAAAGCAGGAGAGAAAATCATATTTCCCTCCCGTTGTAGTTGCTATATAATAATATGTATTACTCCAGGTAAGTGTAACCATACAATCCAGCACGGTAGTTAGAAATAAACTCCTTGCCTTCTTCGATGGTGATTTTGCCTTCCTTCACTGCTTTGCTCACCCAGGATTCGAGACGGCGTACCAGGCGTTTGGGGTCGTATTGTACATATTCCAGCACGTCGGCAACGGTCTCGCCGTCGATGGTCTTGTCTATGCTATAGCCATTCTCGTCGATAGAGACGTGCACGGCGTTGGTGTCGCCGAAGAGGTTGTGCATGTTTCCGAGGATCTCCTGATAAGCACCGACCAAGAAGACACCTATATAATAATGTTCACCTGTTTTCACGGGGTGAAGGGGGAGATAGGTCGTCTGCTGATTATAGTTGACGTAGGTGCAGATCTTTCCGTCCGAGTCGCAGGTAATATCTTGCAAGGTTGCAGAACGTGTGGGTTTTTCCTCCAGGCGATGCAAGGGCATGATGGGGAAAAGTTGGTCGATGCCCCAAGAGTCGGGCATACTTTGGAACAGAGAGAAATTGCAGAAGTATTTGTCCGCCATCATCTTGTCCAATTTGCGCAATTCGTCTGGCACGTGCTTTTGATGGTGTACCAATTCCGAGATTTCGTGAGTAATGCTCCAGTAGAGGCTCTCGATTTGCGCACGTGTCTTGAGATCGATGATGCCGTGGCGGAACAAATCAAGCGCCTCGTCGCGGATATCTTCGGCATCGTGCCAGTCTTCCAACATTGAGCGGGTAGAAAGTTTGTCCCAAATTTCTGTGATGTCGTGCACCAATTGGTGGTCGTTTTCACTAGGCTGAAAATCTTCCGAAGCGTGGGGCATTGATACGCTTTCCAACACATCAAGCACCAATACGGCGTGGTGTGCTGTGAGCGAGCGACCGCCTTCTGTAATCAAGTTGGGGTGTGGGATATTGTTCTTGTTAGAGGCATCGGCAAAGGTGTATACGCAGTCGTTGACGTACTCTTGGATAGAATAGTTCACAGAACTTTCCGAATTGCTGGAACGCGTGCCGTCATAATCGACACCAAGTCCACCACCGCAGTCGACAAATTCGATATTGAAGCCGAGTCGGTGCAATTGCACGTAGAATTGTGCCGCTTCGCGCAAGGCTGTTGAGATGCGGCGAATCTTTGTGATTTGCGAGCCGATATGGAAGTGAATCAACTTCAAACAATCGCGCATGCCGAGTTCATCCAATTGACTCAAAGCTGCTAGTAGTTCGGTTGAATTCAAACCAAATTTTGACGCATCGCCACCACTTTCCTGCCACTTACCAGTACCAGACGACGCCAACTTGATACGTATACCGAGATTAGGACGTACGCCCAACTTTTCAGCAGTGCGAGCGATAGTTTCAAGTTCGTGCATCTTTTCGATCACCAGGAACACACGCTTTCCCATCTTTTGTGCCAACAGGGCCAGTTCGATGAAGTTTTGGTCCTTGTGGCCGTTGCAAATGATGAGAGAGTCGCTATCCATATTAGTAGCTAATACGGCGTGCAATTCGGGTTTTGAACCAGCTTCAAGACCTAGGTTGTATTTCTTACCATGACTGATGATTTCCTCAACGACAGGGCGCATTTGGTTCACCTTGATGGGGTAGATGATGAAGTGGTCTGCCTGGTAGTTGTATTCCTTTTCTGCCTTGACAAAGCATTCTGCCGTTTTCTCGATACGATTGTTCAAAATATCGGGAAAGCGGAGTAAGACTGGGGCGGAAATATCACGCAGGGCCAAATCATCTACCACTTCCTTCAAATCTATCTTCGCACCATTCTTCTTGGGCGACACATAGGCGTGGCCCTCTTCGTTGATACCAAAATAGTTGACTCCCCAACCTTTGATGTTGTAAAGTTCTTCTGAGTCTTCAATACGCCATTTTCTCATGGTGAAAAAAGATTATTACGTCAAGGCGACGTTGATTATTATTTATTTTTCAAAAATTCTAAATTTACTGGCTATTCTTTCAAGCCTCTAGTCTTCAAAATATCATCTACGACAAGGTCTATCTTGTCAAAATTGTCCAGCACGTTGACATCGATGATATGTTGTGCTTTTTCGTAGAACTGGCCCCTTTCCTGCAGCTGCTGCGATACGAATTCGTGCAATTCCTCAGGGCTTTTCCCCTTCAACAATGGACGTTCGCCCTTGCTGATCTTGAGGTGACTGCAAATGGTCTCGGGAGTGGCTTTCAAGTAGTAGGTTTCTGCCACTTGATTCATATATTCCATATTATCAAAGAAGCATGGTGTACCCCCGCCGCAAGACAATACAATATTCTCAAACTCAGCTGCCTCGTGAAGCATACGTCGCTCCAAATCTCTGAAACGTTCTTCCCCTTGTTCGGCAAAGATTTTAGGCACTTTGGAGTGAAATCGCTCCTCGATATACCAGTCCAGGTCGTAGAAGGTGCGCCCCATCTTTTTGGCCAAGGCCTTGCCTACCGTAGTCTTACCGGCACACATATAACCTACGAGAATGATACATTTAGCGTCGTTTGTCATAGCCCTATCAGATTGTAAAAGAGATTTTATCTAATTGAGTCGCCAAAGGATGGAAATTTATTTTTTCTTCGATTTCACCAGTGTTTCTACGATCTTTCGGCATTCCTCCAAGGTCAAGTCTGCGGCATTTGCTGCTTTATTCTTTGGGATGCGATAGTTCTTGCCTTTGTACACGATATAGGGGCCATATCTGCCGGTGCGGACTTCCATATCGGGTTCTTCGTCGAATGATTTCAGATGACTCTTTTCTTCAGAATCTCGCTTATCTTGAATCAATTCTATCGCACGTTCGAGCGATATCTCAAGGGGATCCTCGCCCTTAGGTATTGACACGAATTTGCCGGCGTGACGTACGTAGGGGCCAAAGCGTCCTGTATTGGCCTCGATTATTTCGCCTTCGTACTCGCCCAACTTTCGTGGCAAGCGGAAAAGTTCCAGTGCTTCTTCCAGGGTGATGCTATTCATGCTCAAGTTGGCTGGTAGCGTTGCGAAGCGGGGTTTTTCCTCCTCGCCAGCGACTCCGATTTGCACCATTGGTCCAAATTTGCCAATACGCACTTTTACGGGTTTTCCGCTCTCTGGATCTATACCGATTTCTCTTTCGCCGACGCGCAATTCTGTTCTTTCCTCCATCGCACGATCCACGCTGGGCGAAAAGTCTCCGTAGAATTGTTGAATCAGCGAAGTCCACTCTTTTTTACCTTCTGCTACGTGGTCAAAATCCTTTTCTACGTTTGCAGTGAAGTTGTAATCCAATATTTCTGGGAAATTGTCTGTCAAGAAATCATTCACCACGGTACCGGTATCAGTAGGCAGGAGTTTACCCTTTTCTGCTCCCACACGCTCTTCGACTTGTGAAGCAGAAATTTTGCCTTGTGCCAGCGTCAATACGTCACAAGTACGGAGAAAACCTTCACGGTCTCCCTTTTCTACATATTTGCGTTGTTGGATTGTAGAAATCGTTGGCGCATAGGTAGAAGGGCGGCCGATGCCGAGCTCTTCCATCTTGTGTACGAGAGAGGCCTCAGTGTAGCGCATAGGTTGGCGCGAATAGCGCTGACGTGCAGAAATATCTGCATAAGCCAATCTATCGCCTTCGGTGAGTGGTGGAAGGAGGGCTTCCTCGTTTTCACCTTCATTTTCCACGTCGCGGCTTTCACGATAGACCTTGAGAAAACCATCAAAAAGCAGAACTTCGCCCGTTGCTTGGAACACTTCTTCGCGACCGTTTACTGTAATAGTGATCACAGTCTTTTCTAATTTTGCATCAGCCATTTGGCTGGCGATGGTGCGTTTCCAGATGAGTGAATACAGACGTTTCTCCTGTGGTGTACCGTCAATATTCTCGCGCGACATATCTGTTGGGCGAATCGCTTCGTGGGCTTCTTGCGCTCCTTTAGCCTGAGTGTGATAGGTATGACGGTGATGATATTCCTCGCCCATCAGACTCTTGATCACAGGGCCGCAACTATTCAGGCACAATTGCGAGAGGTTCATCGAGTCAGTACGCATGTAGGTGATCCACCCCGCTTCGTAGAGTGATTGCGCCACGCGCATCGTTGTTGCTACGGGGAAGCCTAATTTGCGAGAAGCTTCTTGTTGCAGTGTAGAAGTCGTAAATGGAGGTGCAGGTGTACGCTTTGTTGGACGTTTTACAACACTTTCTACGGTAAATTCGGCATTTTTGCAAGATTCCAAGAATGCTTTTGCTTCAGCCTCGGTCTTGAATGTCTTGTTCAATTCTGCACGTAGAAGTACTGTCGTACCTTCACCATCTTGTGATTGGGGCAATACGAAGTTGGCTACTACTCGGTAGACCATTTCGCTTTGAAAGTTTTCAATCTCCCTTTCTCGCTCCACAATCAGCCTCACTGCCACGCTCTGCACACGACCTGCCGAGAGATTGGGTTTAACCTTGCGCCAAAGCACTGGCGAAAGTTTGAAACCAACCAAGCGGTCGAGCACACGGCGCGCTTGCTGAGCATCTACAAGGTTGTGGTCGATATTTCTGGGGTTTTCTATCGCCGAAAGAATCGCGGGCTTAGTGATTTCGTGAAAGACGATGCGCTTAGCACGAGCAGGATCCAGTTTCAGCACCTCAGCCAAGTGCCATGAGATGGCTTCTCCCTCGCGGTCTTCATCGGATGCCAGCCATACAGTGTCCACCTTCTTGGCTTGTGCACGCAGATCACTCACCACCTTGGTTTTGTCGGCGGGTATTTCGTATTCGGGTTGAAAAGTTTCGAGGTCAACACCAAAATTTTTCTTCTTCAAATCGCGAATGTGTCCGAAACTAGACATGACTTTGTAGTCCTCGCCGAGGAATTTTTCAATAGTCTTGGCCTTAGCCGGAGACTCCACGATGACTAAGTTCTTTGGCATAATGTTTTTGAGTGTTTTTTAATTTCGCCTGCAAAAGTAGAAAAAAAAGCATGACCACACAATATAAATAGGAAAGTTTTCAAAAACGTCGTGAAATCCGTTCTGTTTTTGTTGCAAATAAGGAGGTTTTTTGAGAGTATTTTGAAAAAAAGTTCTACCTTTGTCTTCGTTTTAAAGAAAAGTTATGAATGTAAAAATACACCCTTCCTGGGCGTCGCGACTGCAAGCGGAATTTGAAGCGCCCTACTTCCAGGATCTGACCGACTTCGTGCGCAATGAATATCGTACGGGCGTGTGCTACCCGCCTGGGGGGAAGATTTTCAATGCATTTGACTTGTGCCCCTTTGACCAGACAAAAGTCGTCATCATCGGCCAAGATCCCTATCACGAAGAGGGACAGGCCGAAGGACTCTGCTTCTCGGTGGCCGAAGGTGTGCCACATCCGCCATCACTCCAAAATATCTTTAAGGAGATCGAGGGGGATTTGGGACGCCCTGTTCCTCGCAATGGAAGTCTGGAAAGATGGGCAAAACAAGGTGTATTGTTGCTCAACGCCACTCTGACCGTGCGTGCACACCAAGCTGGTTCGCATCAAGGCAAGGGTTGGGAACGATTCACAGATGCTGTCATCGCACGCCTTTCTGCAGAACGCGAAAATCTGGTATTCCTGCTTTGGGGATCTTACGCTCAGAAGAAAGGTTTGGTTATTGATCGCAATCGCCACCTAGTGCTTTGTTCGGCTCACCCATCGCCACTTTCTGCCTACCGCGGTTTCTTTGGTAATCACCACTTCACACTGACCAACGACTACCTTATTTCTCATCAACTTGACCCTATTGCCTGGTAGGATTTTTCCCGATGAAATGGGAGAAAAACGTATTTTTCATACCTAAAACAGATATCTGATAAAAATATACTGAATATTCATACAAAATACACAATTTCACCATGATGCTACCCATACTACAAGTTGGCGATGTATTGATTTCGCCCGATATTCTGACCGAAAAGTTTTGTTGCGACCTTGATGCTTGTGGCGGAGCCTGCTGTATCGAGGGCGATGCCGGTGCGCCATTGACATTGGAAGAGGTGGGCGAACTGGAAAACGTGCTCGACACCGTCTGGGGCGACTTGAGCGCCGAGGCCCAAAGCGTGCTCGACAAACAGGGTGTGGCATACAATGACCCCGAAGGCGATTTGGTCACTTCGATCGTTCGTGGCAAGGATTGTGCCTTCACCTGTTATGATGCCAACGGTTGCTGCTTTTGCGCTACCGAACGTGCCTTTCGCGAGGGTCGCACATCGTGGTGCAAACCCATTTCCTGCGCGCTATATCCTATTCGCGAGAAGAAATTGAGCAACGGCTCGGTGGGATTGAACTACCACCGTTGGAATGTCTGCGGCGCTGCTGTAAAAAAAGGTCGCGAACTGAATCTGCCTGTGTATAAATTCTTGCGCGAACCCTTGATTCGCCGCTTCGGAGAAGATTGGTACAAGGAACTGGAAGCTCTGGCAGAAGAAGTCTTGAAGATGGAGCAATAGACACCCCCTCCGTTAAATCTTGAAATTCTGACAATCTTTCACCTCTGATTGATTATATATCGCCCCGCCGTTGCAGGTTGAGAAATACAGCAAACGGCGGGGTGTTTTTTTTAGGATTATTTAAGCGTAAATGTTAATTTGCCAAATACAAGGTTTGATGCAACAATAACAAACTAAGACTTTGTTGAAAAAAGTCGGCGCGGAATTTAAAAAAAACCTAACCTTTTTTCAACAAGACGTCGCGAAGTTTTCACGATGAAACGGGTGTTTTTATCAGAAAAGCACTTAAAAAATAATAGGGAACGTCCTATTTGTGGATGTTCCCTACTTTTCTACCACAAAGATACGAAAAATTTACGCGAAATCCAAATCGTGTTTTTCGATAGTTGACAATTCGTTAACTATCCAAAGCACATTTTTAGGTTGTCAGATGGCAGTGTTTTCTTATCCAAAACCCTATGCGTTTTTATGAATTCATGATCGCGAAAAACTTCAGTCAACTTTGCGAAACCCTGTGCGCTGAAAAAAATGACATATTATTTCGTCCTCGCCGCTTGCAAAAAACGACAAAAAGACTTAACTTTGCACGATATAGAAAATAGTTGAAAATATCATCCATGGAACAATTCGAACTAATCGCCAAGACCTTTCAAGGACTTGAAGAGGTTTTGGCGCAAGAACTCACAGAGTTAGGTGCAGACGAGATTCAAATCGGACGCCGTATGGTGTCGTTCAAAGGCGACCAAGAAATGATGTATCGTGCTAACTTCTGTCTGAGAACAGCCGTGCGCATTTTGAAACCCATCAAACACTTCAAGGCAAAAGGCGCTGACGATGTGTACGATGCAGTACGCTCTATCGACTGGAAGCAGTACCTCGACAACAATACGACCTTTGCAGTGGACACTGTAGTCTTCTCGCAAGAATTCCGTCACTCTAAGTTTGTGGCCTACAAAGTGAAAGATGCTATCGTAGACTATTTCCGCGATGAAACTGGAGATCGTCCTAACATCCGCATCACTAATCCAGACATCCGCCTCAACATCCATATCGCGGAAGAAAAGTGTACGCTTTCACTCGACTCTTCGGGCGACAGCCTCCACCTCCGCGGTTATCGCGTAGGTCAAGGCGAAGCGCCAATCAACGAAGTATTGGCTGCAGGACTTATCAAACTTTCGGGTTGGGATTTCAGCTCTGATTTCGTAGATCCCTTCTGCGGTTCGGGAACTATCCTCGTGGAAGCCGCATTGATGGCAAAAAATATCTACCCTGGTATCTTCCGCAAAACTTTCGGCTTCGAAAAATGGAAAGACTTCGACCGCAAACTTTTGGACAAGATCTACAACGATGATTCCGAAGAGCGCGAATTCAACCACCACATCTATGGCTATGACCTGAACTTGCGCGCTGTGGAAATCGCTCAAGCAAATGCCAAAAGTGCCGGCGTGAGCGACTGTATCACCATCGAGCAAAAAGATGTGAAGGACTTCAAGAAACCAGGCAACGCCAAAATGCTCATCACCAACCCACCCTATGGCGAACGTATCACTTCGCCCGACCTTTTGGGACTCTACAAGACCTTTGGCCGTTGCATGAAGCACGAATTCCAAGGTGGCGAAGCGTGGGTGATCAGTTACAAGGAAGATTGCTTTGATGCTATCGGCCTGAAACCAAGTTTCAAGATTCCATTGTACAACGGCTCGTTGGATTGCGAATTTAGAAAATACCAAATGTTCAGCGGCAAGTTGGACGAATTCCGTGCTGGCGGTGGCGAAGTCAAGACTGACGAAGAGCGCAGACGTATGGCTGAAAAGAAAAGATTTAAGCAAAATCGTGGCGAATTCAACAATCGTTTTGCCAACAAGGAGGATGAGGACGAAAATCCAGAATATGCTATCCTCCGCAATAAGCACAGAGAGTTCGAACGCGTGATGAATCGCAGAAATCGCAACGACGAAGAGCGTGGCGGCAGAAGAAGTTTTAGAAACGACGAAAGAAATGATCGCGGTGGCAGAAGAAACTTCGGAAATGATGATAGAAACAGTCGCGGACCACGCAAGCCCTTCAATCGCGAAGGTGGCGAAAGACGCGGTGGATTCAGCAATAAAAGACGCGATTTTAAGAAATCAAGAGACTAAAAGATATACATTATGATGAAACTCACAAAAAAGTGGGCAGTCCTGCTCTGCGCCCTCCTTCCTATGACAATGATGGCACAAGATAAGAAAAGTTTCACCCTGGACGACTTGATGTGGGGCGGAAGCAACTATTACAACATTATGCCCCGTAGCATCCACACAGCATGGTGGGGAGATTGTTTGCTACAAACCGATGTAGAAGAAGTCTACCAATTATTCGATGAAAAGGGCAAAATCTGCAACAAAAAGTGCCTTTTTACCGCAAAAGAAGTCAACGCTGCTGTTGATGAAAAGTTGCATGGGAAAGTACGCAACCTGACATACACTACATTCCCCAAAGGCGACAAAACTATTGCCAAGGTGTATGCGGACAAAGGTTGGGCAGAATATGACTGGACCAGCAAGGAAATCGTAGGCTTCGTTCCTCACATCTACGGTACCCAGACACAAAAGGCAGCACCCCAGACTGGCGCACGAGCATACGTTAAGGATTGGAATCTACACGTAGTGACCGCTGACGGCACAGACCGACAAATTACCACAGACGGCACTCGCGAAGTACAATATGGTATGAGCGTGCACCGAGATGAATTCGGCATTCACGAAGGTCTGTTCTGGAGCCCCAAGGGCAACCTCCTCGCCTTCTATCGTATGGACCAAAGTATGGTGACAGACTTCCCCTTGATCGACAACAGTAAGCGCGTAGCAGAATTGGCGCCGGAAAAATATCCTATGGCAGGCATGACTAGCCACAAGGTTAAGGTGGGTGTCTACAATCCCCAAAGCGGTAAGACAATCTACTTGAATGCTGGCGACCCAACTGACCGCTATTTTACCAATATCGCTTGGAGTCCCGACGAAAGCACTATTTATATGTTCGAACTCCCACGTACGCAAGACAAGGCGGAACTTGTGGCATACGATGCAACGACTGGCGAAAAGAAAGGTGTACTCTACACTGAGACTAATGCGAAGTATGTAGAACCCATGACGCCTATCGTATTCTTGCCTTGGGATAATAACAAATTCGTGATGGAATCGCGCAAAGATGGATACAACCATTTCTATTTGTTCGACACTACGGGCAAATGTCTCGTGCAGTTGACCAAAGGAGAATTTGAAGTGATCGAAATGCTCGGTTTCAACGAGAAAAACAAGACCATCATCTTCAAAGCAAATGCCGAATCGCCCGTACGCCACAACCTCTATAGCGTAGACATGAAGGGCAAAAAAATGACACGCTTAGACAACGGCGAAGGCGTACATAATGCAAAATTATCAGCATCAGGCGCATTCCTTTGTGACACTTGGAGCAAGCCTGATATGTATCGCCAAGTAGATTTGATCTCTACTCAAAATGGTAAAACTCAAAACATCGTTGCCCCAATTGCTACACCCTGGAAAGAATATAACGTACCCGAAATCACAGGCGGTACGATTACTGCAGCCGATGGTAAGACACCTTTGTACTATCGTTTGGTAAAACCCGTCGACTTTGATCCTGCTAAGAAATATCCTACAGTAGTTTACGTTTATGGTGGACCTCACGCCCACAATGTCCAAGAAAGTTTCAATCATGGTTATCGTCCTTGGGAAATCTACATGGCTCAAAAGGGTTATGTCGTATTTGTCGTGGACAATCGCGGTTCACAATATCGCGGATTCGAGTTTGAAAGCGTGACACACCGCCGTCTCGGTGAAATTGAGATGCAGGACCAAATGAAAGGGGTAGACTTCCTGAAAACTTTGCCTTATGTTGATGCCAACAGAATAGGCGTGCATGGTTGGTCATTCGGCGGATTTATGACTACGAACTTGATCTGTTCTTACCCCGACGTATTCAAGGTTGGCGTAGCCGGCGGCCCCGTGATAGACTGGAAGATGTACGAAGTAATGTACGGCGAAAGATACATGGATACTCCCGAGGAAAATCCCGATGGATACGCAGAAAATAATCTTTGCAACAAGGCGAAGAATCTAAAGGGTAGATTGCAAATCATCGTCGGTTTGAACGACCCCACATGTGTATTGCAGCATAGCTTTTCCTTCCTTCGCGCTGCAGCAGATGCTGGCACACAGCCCGACTACTTTGTATATCCAGGACAAGGTCACAATATGATGGGCAAGGATATGGTGCACTTACACGAACGTATCACTCGCTATTTTGACGATTATTTGAAGTAATTCGAAAGTCTCGTTTCAGTAAAAGAAGTATTTACATTTTTACTGTGCAACAAAGAATTTTGAACCCTGTAATAAGGAAATAATATGAAAAATCCAATTTCAACAACAAAAGCTCCTGCAGCGATTGGTCCATATAGCCAAGCGATTGAAGCAGGCGGCATGGTATTCGTATCAGGTCAATTGCCTATCGATCCAGCAACTGGCGAATTTGCAGAAGGCGGCGTCAAGGAACTCACACGTCAATCTTTGACAAATATGCAGCACATCTTGGCAGAAGTCGGCCTCACTTTGGATAATGTCGTAAAGACCACCGTATTCTTGGCAGACATGTCAGACTTCGCAGATATGAACGAAGTTTACGCAGAGTTCTTCTCGGCGCCCTATCCCGCTCGTTCAGCTGTCGCGGTCAAGACCTTGCCCAAAGGCGCTTTGGTAGAAATCGAATGCATCGCTGCAAAGTAAGTATTGGCGCTTGAAGAAACAAGATATGCAAAGAATTTGTGTCTTCTTAGCTTCGCGTGAGCCAGACAATACGGCGTGCCGTGAGGCCGTGGTCTCAGTCGGTCAATGGATTGGTCAGACCAAACGCACATTAGTCTACGGCGGGGCGCGCAAAGGTTGGATGGAATTGCTCGCCAGTACGGTCAAGGAAAGCGGAGGCCGCGTCCTGGGCGTAGTGCCTCAGATCTTAGTCGAAAGAAGACTGGTCAGCGACACACTGGACGTTTGCTTCCATAGCGCCGACCTGAGCGATCGCAAAGCCATCATGGCTCGCGAGAGCGACATCTTCGTGGCATTGCCCGGTGGAATAGGCACTTTGGATGAAATCTTCACCATCCTGGGTGAAGTCTGCATCGGTATAAGCAAAAAACATTTGGTGCTCTACAATGCAGACGACTGCTGGACCACACTCGTCAAGGCTTTGTCAGAATTGCAAGAGCGCGGTTTGATCGCCCAGGAAACACTGGATTATCTACACGTCGTAGAAAATGTCGAAGGTCTGGAAAAGCTTTGCCAAACCTTGAAATAAGAAAAATAGCCTCTCACAACTTCAAAAACCTCATTCACTATGAGCCAAGAGTTAAGAGTAATCATTAGCGGAGGCGGTACGGGTGGACACATCTTCCCCGCAGTTTCTATCGCCAACGCCGTAAGGGAATTAGAACCCAATGCAAAAATCCTGTTTGTCGGCGCAGAGGGCCGAATGGAAATGCAACGTGTGCCAGCAGCCGGTTACGAAATCAAAGGACTCCCCGTAGCAGGCTTCGACCGTAAGCGCTTGTGGAAAAACGTCAGCGTACTGATCAAACTATTCCGTAGCCGCAGAATGGCAAAGAAGATCATCAAGGACTTTGCTCCCGATGTGGCGGTAGGTGTCGGCGGATACGCCAGCGGACCTACGTTGAACATGGCAGGCAAGATGGGCATCCCCACCCTGCTCCAGGAACAAAATTCATACGCCGGCGTCACCAATAAACTCTTGGCGAAGGAGGCAAAATGCATCTGCGTGGCGTACGATGGCATGGAAAAGTTTTTCCCAGCAGAGCACATCAAATTCACAGGAAACCCTGTGCGTCAAAATTTGCTCGACGCCTCATTGACACGCGACGAGGCTGCTGAGAAAATGGGACTCAATCCCCAGGCCAAGACCATCCTTATCGTAGGCGGTTCCCTGGGAGCGCGCACTATCAATGAGAGCGTGTTGTCACAACTTGAGACTATTCGCCAGCAGGAGGACGTACAATTTGTATGGCAAACCGGCAAGTTCTACGCCAACGAGATCGCCGAAAGATTAAAGGTAGCCGGCAAACCCGACAACCTGCACGTGATGGATTTCATCAGCGACATGGCGGTAGCCTATGCGGCTGCAGACCTCGTAGTATCCAGAGCGGGTGCAGGCAGTATTTCGGAATTTTGCTTACTCGGCAAGCCTGTCATCCTGGTACCCTCGCCCAACGTAGCAGAAGACCACCAGACGAAAAATGCCATGGCTTTGGTGCACAAGAGCGCCGCGCTCTACGTACCAGACGCCGAAGCGGAACACACACTCATTGCAGAGGCGATAAACACCGTCAAGAATGGCAAAAAACTGCAGGGTTTGTCGCAAAACATCAAGACATTGGCACGCCCCAATGCTGCAAGGGATATTGCAGAGGAAGTGATCAGACTGGCGAAAGGCTGAAAATAGACATCTATACTGATTAGATACACCCACTGAGTTGTCGAGTTGGAAGAAATACACACCAAGTTCTTCCAACTCGATTTCATTTTGTATCACAAGCACATGTTTCGCCGTCTGCATCCCATTTCACCATCCCTGGCAAAATATTTTTGTGCAATAAGTCAAAGATCGTTTTGTCGCAGGTGCGCTATATAAATAATGTACCTGTGCGCGTGTGCGCGAGACGACGTTGCAAAGATACGACAGTACAGAAGGCGTCTTCATCTTTAGCGTCGATAAGGATTTAAAAAAAGAGAGTAAAAATCGCTTGGAGTATCAGTAAATAAATGCGAAGTCAGCGATTCGGGAATTTTTATTTTATTTTTGTGGCATAGATGCTGATACATAATTTGAAAGTAGGGGCGCAATACATTGCGTCCGCAGCTGCGTGGGTGAAATTGTATTATATTAGCCATTCGTGACCTGGACGCAATGGTCGCGTCCCTACTTGTCATCATAAGAACACAGTTCCTAAATGAGTGACTAAAAAACACTCTTATCTGCATCATTTTACCAGGATCTGCATCATAAGTAGCAAAAATGATGCAGATTATTCTTTTATGATGCAGAAAAACATTAATTTTGCTGTAACAAATAATATAAAGAGATGCACACTTTTGATTACAAGGAAACTCCCAAGCAGCTATTGACACCCGACATTGTCAATATGTTGTCCGCTTTGCATGAATTCAGAGGGAAACAGGAGTTGTATATAGAAGCGGAGTCTGATGTATTGACTGCACTATTGGATCTAGCCAAGATTCAGAGTACAAAGGCTTCCAATAAGATTGAAGGAATTTATACGTCAGACGAGCGATTGGAAGCATTGGTAATGGAAAAGGCTGAACCTCGTACCCGATCTGAAGAGGAGATTGCGGGATATAGGGAGGTCTTGGCTACCGTTCACGATAGCTACGAGTATATCCCCATCCGTCCGAACAATATCTTGCAACTACATCGCGACCTATATAGTTTCAGCAGTAGCGATGCAGGAGGTAGATTCAAAAATTCGGATAATGTAATTGCAGAATCAGGCAAGGACGGACAGCAGAGAGTTAGATTTATGCCAGTTCCTGCTTTTCAGACTTCTGAGGCTATGGAGAACTTATGCAACGAGTTTAACAATGCTATTGAACGTGCTGAATATGACCCGTTGCTGCTGATTCCGATGTTTATACTTGACTTCCTTTGTATCCACCCGTTCAATGATGGCAACGGACGTATGAGCCGTTTACTGACCTTGCTATTACTCTATCGTAGCGGGTATATCGTAGGGAAATATGTAAGTATGGAAATGTTGATAGAAAAAACAAAGGAAACCTATTATGAAGCCTTACAAAATAGTTCTATCGAATGGCATAATGACCAAAGTGATTATACCTCATTTGTCAGATATTACCTTGGAGTGGTATTGAAAGGATACAATGAATTCCAAGACCGCATAGGGCATCTCAAATACCGTAAGTTGTCTAAGGCGGAAAGAGTAAAGGCGGTATTTGAAAAAAAAATAGGTGTGGTGAAAAAAATAGACATAGCCACACTTTGCCCTGATATTAGCGAAACGACCATTGAACGAACTTTGAAAGAGTTGCTTGAGGCTGGTTTCATCGAGAAGGTCGGTAAGGGACGGGCTACGGGTTATGTAAAGAAGTAGTCAATTAAGTTTTGTTATTTGACCGATAATATAATTCTTTGCACAAATAAAGTGAACCCCAGAAGTTGGACAAAAGCTTCTAGGGTTCACTTCGTTCTGATATAACCTCTAATCAATTTATCTAGTGAGACGGTGATCTTACCGCACAAAAACCTTTCTAACCCTTGTCGCCTCACCATCCTTCTCACGTAATATATATATACCGCGTGGGAGGTTAAGGCCTTTTACATTGGCGCCGCTAACAGACTTTTGCAATACGCCCGAAAGGTTGTAGACGTCGACGTGGGTGGCGGGTGAATTGAGGTCAAAGTTTGCTTTGTCTACACCTACGGTCGGATAAGATGGACCTTCGGCAGCGTAAGCGAAGGGTTGAGCGTCGTTCATTTTGCAAGATGCCACATTGTCCAGAACGCCGTCAAAGCGCTTCATGTAGGCGACAATGCGGGCGTGACGTAGGACGTCGAGCGCGTATAGGTTGTAGTACTGTTGCACCAAGTCTGCCACGTCAAATTCACAATTATATTGATATACTTTACCCGCTTTTTCGTGCTTACCCCCATTCAGGTAGACGCCATTGCCATCCGCAGGCGAGAGCGCACGTACTGCGGATTCGTGAACGTAGAAGCGTTGGTCGTAAGTACCCCGTTGTGGCGCATATACGCTGTCTTGCACAAGCGCGACGGTCAGGCGGAAAAGTCCTGTGGCATTAGGCTTTACACCGCAAGATACAGAGATTTTACCTCGTTCGGCGTTGTATTGTGCAGAAAGGGCTATATTGGTTTGCGACACTCCCTCAAGCGCTGCATCAAAGGATTGATTGAGGAAATAACCAAAACCGTTGACTGATTCGCCCGATGTCGCCCAATCCCGAGAGAAGTTGACCATCATGTTGGGATAACCACTGAAAGGCGTCTGGAACTTGATAACGTCAGCCGCTTCGCAGTAGAGCGGATCGGTGACATAGTAGGAATGGTGCGCGATGTGGCACACTTGATCTGCGCGGTCGTATGTATCGTGAAAAGTCCAAATCGCCTCGATGCCATTGGGACAATATTGACAGTCCACCCCAGTGCCTTGTATCAACAAGGCTCGGCGCAGGTATTCCGTAGATTCAGGTTGTACATCCTCGGGCAGGAGTGGCATCTCGTGCAAAGCACTGACTACGAGCGGAGCGTCGCTGGTGCTCTTCGCGCCAAGGGTGGCATAAAAGCGATAGTCACCCACTGCGTCACAGGTGTATTGCATGCCGTCCACCTCTTGGCTCACACCCGCGGGCGTACGTACATGTAATGTAGCCTGTTCGGTCACATCCGTCGCACCATCGAAGACTACAAATTCGACAGGTTGATTTTCGCCAGCCACCACATATCGCGTGTCGGTCGCCAGGGTCAATCCCGACTGCGAAACGGCTTTGTTTTGATAATCCTTTGCTACGTCGAATCCCATGCTTTGCACCTCTACAGAGGCAATAAACAATTGCTGCTTGTTGGGCAAAGATGCAGCACGAAATGCAATGTAAAAGTCTTGACCCTTAGTCACTTCTGCAAAGAAGCAAGAAGTGTACGACTGGTCCTTCAGATTGTCGTAAGTACCCATCAGTTTCATCGCCGCAGGTTCAGGAGAGTGACCAAAATAGACTTCCAACTTTTCCGAATAGAAACTGCCGCAATAATTGTATTTGATCATCAATTGCGCCCCCTGGTCAAGCGTGATTTTAGGCGAAATCAACCAGTCGTCACCCCCATTGGAATAGTGATAACTATAACCTGCGTGCCCGCGCGACGAGGTGGGATTGTAGCGCCAGGTCACACCGTCGTTGTTAGCATCAATGACCTGCCACCTGTTGAATTCTTCGGACGAAGCGAAGGTCGTCTCGAAGATTTTTTCTTGTGCAAAAGCCGTTTGCAGGATTGCGCAGAGGCTTAATATAAGTAGGGAAAAAGCATATCTTATTTTGGTCATATTTTCTGAATATTTAGTATTAAATCGCCACAAAGATAAGTGAACAAATAGAAAGTCGGGGCGAAATTCGTCACTTTATTTACAAATTTGAAGACTTTTAATATTTTCATACAAATTTTGAGGTTTTCGCGCAAAATCAAGGGGCAGAAACGTTAGATTTTGGGGGCTTGAAAAAAAGTCTAATCTTTTTTAAAAAAAGCCTTGGATAATTTCAAAAAGGTCTAGGTTTTTTCAAAAAAGGTCTAAGCAAATTTTTACACCCTATTAGATCCAGTACAAAACTCTGACTTTTCTGAAAAAATAACACAATATGTTTGCTGGAGGGTAGGGCATTTAACCCTCTATTTTATAGTCTGTTCTGCATTTCTCGCTATGAAGTTTGTCGCGCTCATATCATGCGACGAAAGTGGCTGAGTGGAATGCCGCAGAAAGTGGAACGATTTTTTTTAGAAAATGATGGAAAAAAATCTTTACTTTACAAATGTAAATTGGAATTTTATTCTTAACTTTGCAAAGAAGTGTATTTGGGCCTTTTTGTTGCTCATATTTTAATCCTAAAAAAGTGTAAGATAATGAATTTTGAAGATATCAAGTCGATCTATTTTGTCGGTGCCGGCGGCATAGGTATGAGTGCTCTGTTGCGCTACTATCTGGCTACAGGGATGCCTGTGGGCGGCTACGACAAAACGCCAAGTGAACTGACCAAGACCCTTGAAGCTGAAGGGGCTCAGTTGCATTACGAAGACGATCCCGACTTGATACCCGAAACCTTTCGCGACAAGGCGCACACCCTGGTGGTCTACACCCCAGCCATACCAGCCGACCACAAAGAAATGGCATGGTTTCGCGCAGAGGGTTTTGAAATTCAAAAAAGAGCATACGTACTTGGTTTGCTCACACGCAGCGCAAAGGGTTTGTGCGTAGCTGGCACGCACGGCAAAACGACTACGACGTCGATGCTGGCACACCTGTTGCACGAAAGCAAGGTGGGATGCAACGCCTTCCTGGGTGGTATTACCAAGAACTATGGCACAAACTACTTGCTGGACGAAAATAGCGACTATGTGGTGATCGAGGCAGACGAATTCGACCGCTCTTTCCACCACCTCCGCCCATTTGCTACCGCAATCACTTCGGCTGATCCCGACCACTTGGATATCTATGGCACCGAAGCGGCTTATTTGGAAAGTTTCAGTCACTACACCAGCCTGGTGCAACCTGGTGGCGCATTGGTCATCGAGGAAAATGTCAAGATCGACCTGAAATTGCAAGACGGTGTACGCTGCTACAGCTATGGCAGAACCAGCGGCGATTTTCACGCCGAAAATCTGAGAATCGGCGGCGGACGCATCGTGTTCGACCTGGTATCGCCACTGGGCAATGTGACCGACGTAGAATTAGGCGTACCCGTCAGCATCAATATCGATAACGGAATCGCAGCAATGGCTTTGGCACAACTTGCAGGAGCAAATGCCGAAGAAATTCGCCAAGCGATGAAGACCTTTGCAGGTGTAGGTCGTCGCTTTGACTTCAAGATCAAGACCGACAAGGTGGTACTGCTGAGCGACTATGCCCACCATCCCGAGGAAATCCGTCAAAGCATCCTTTCACTGCGCGAAGTATTCGAGGGACGAAAGATTACCACGATCTTCCAACCCCACCTGTACAGCCGCACCAACGACTTCTACCGCGAATTTGCCGAAGCACTCTCGCTGGCCGACGAGGTTTACTTGACCGAAATCTACCCCGCCCGCGAATTGCCTATCCCCGGCGTGACCAGCCAACTGATCTATGATGCGATGAGCGACGGTGTGAAGAAACAACTCGTAGAAAAAGACAAAGTGCTCGAATTGGTGAAGCAAGAAGAATTTGACTTGCTCGTCATCCTCGGCGCAGGCGACCTGGATAACCAAATGGGCGAAATAGCAGAAGTGTTGTCAGCGAGAATGTAAGTCGGCAAGTCTACCAAATAAGCAATATCCAATCAACCAATGAAGACCCTACTGAAACTATTCCTACTGTTGGCTGCCGTAGTCTATTGGGGCTACACCTTTATCCACTCCCCAAAGGTGGAAAACGATGTGGTGTGCTCGAAAGTAGAATTGTCGTATGCCGATAGCGTGACAGATGGGTTTATCGACAAGGCCGAGGTTGAAAAGATGCTCAAGAAAGAAAATTTGCATCCTGTTGGTAAAAAACTTGATTCGATCAAGGGAAAGGCAATCGTGGCCTGCCTCCTGAAAAACAAATATATCAAGACAGCATCATGCTATAAGACACCACAGGGTGTGGTCAATATCGAAATAGCTCAGCGCAAACCGATATTGAGAGTGATGCCCAATGAAGGTGAAGATTATTATATCGATGCAGAGGGTACTCAATTGTCGACCTCCGACTATTTGGCTTATGTAGTCGTCGCATCAGGATATATATCAAAGCAGTTCTCGAAAGAGAAATTACCCGACTTGGCCATGTTTCTTGAGACTGACACATTTTGGAAATCACAAATCTCGCAAATCTATGTCGACAAATCAGGAAAGGTGGACTTGTATGGTCGAGTCGGCGAGGATCAAGTGATACACTTTGGTAGTACTGATAGTATTGACAAGAAATTTAAACACCTCAGAGCATTCTATGACGTGCTTCCCGAGGCAGGATGGAATACTTACAGCGATATCACAATAGCCTTCGACAATCAAATCGTAGCAACCAGGCGAAAGGCAGAGAGTAAATAACGAATACAAAGAGATAAACAAGTGACAATATTCGCTGTCGAACAACAAAGATGAGACAGAACTTAATCACAAAACATAGAAATAATAAACAACGTATCATATATGGCAGTAGCAGACAACTTCATCGTAGCAATTGAACTTGGCTCATCAAAGGTAACTGCATTGGCAGGGCAAAAACAACCAGATGGCGCCATACAAATCTTGGCTTATGCTCAAGAACCCTCGGATAGCTTCATTCGAAAGGGACGCATCAATAATGTCAACAAAATGACACAATGTATCTCTAATATTAAAGAAAAATTAGAGAAGAAATTGCAGAAAACTATCAGCCACGTTTATGTTGGTGTCGGAGGTATGGGTATGCATACGACATCAAATTGCGTGGAAAGAATGTTTGCGGAAAAGACTTTGATCAATAAGGATGTGTTGGCAGAAATCAACGAGGCTAATGCCGCAACCAGTACAGCTGAGCGTGAAATCCTAAGCACTATCCCACAATACTATAAAATCGGTACACAGCAAATAGCCGATCCAGAAGGTATGAGCGCTGAAAAAATTGAAGGAACTTTCCTGAATGTAGTGACTAAGTCATCGCATCGAGAAGATATCATCAATTGCTTCCGCAATGCCAATGTCAATGTCGCAGAGATGCCTATTTCTGTACTGTCGCTTGCCGAAGCGATGCTTCCCGAACGTGAAAAGACATCAGGCTGTGTCTTGGTGGATATGGGAGCAGAAACCACATCGGTGGCAATCTATAAGAGCAATATATTGCGTCACCTGGCGATTATTCCGCTTGGTAGCGCAAATATCAACCGTGACCTCTGTTCACTCCAAATAGAGGATAAAGAAGCCGAAGAACTGAAGTTGACCTACGGATCTGCTTACTCTGACTACTTGGAAGCGAATCAAGATCCCATCAAGTTGGCGGATGGTCGCACTGCAAAATATGAAGAAATCTGTGGTTTGATCGAAGCAAGAATGGAAGAAATTTTCCTCAACGTAGATCACCAGATCAAACAGAAAAAGTACGATAGCAATACCCTCATCGGAGGTATCTTCCTGACAGGTGGCGGGGTGCAAATCAAAGATATTGAAAAGGCTGTGAAGGAACACCTGCACTTTGAAAAAAGCAAGGTGCTCAACAAAACACGTCTGAATGTGCGTGGTGCCAACGGCGAATTCAATAAAGATGGTTCTTACAATACAGTCCTCGCAATTATCGATAAAGCAGAAATCAACTGCTGCGGCGGAGACCTCGGCGCAAATTCACTCGACATATTTGAAGAAGAAGCACGCCGCAAAGCTGAAGAAGAAGCTGCTGCAGTGGCCGCTGCTGCTGCCGCTGCCGAAGAAGCCGCTGCTGCTGCCGCCGCAGAGGCTGCTGCTGCCGAAGAAGCACGCAAAGAGGCTGAAAGACGAGCGAAGAAGAATAGAATAAAGAATTTGTGGACAAAGTTTATAGACACAACAAAGACGTGG
This sequence comes from Alloprevotella sp., assembly GCA_045630125.1. Lineage (GTDB taxonomy): Bacteria > Bacteroidota > Bacteroidia > Bacteroidales > Bacteroidaceae > Alloprevotella. The sequence continues at coordinate 37,303 of JAZQSL010000048.1, forward strand.
GTGACTGAAGAAGATCATATGAACTAATATCTTCAGGAACTCCATTTAGTCTTAAAAAACTTTCTAAATATATTGATATGATGGAATTTGACAACGACTTTATAATAGATATACCCGAGGGAAGTACATCTAGTACAGAATCCTCAATCATCAAAGTCATCGGTGTCGGTGGCGGCGGTGGTAATGCTGTGAACCATATGTTCCGCGAGGGCATACACAATGTAAACTTTGTGCTCTGCAATACAGACTCGAAAGCACTCTGCGACTCACCAGTACCCGCAACTATACAATTGGGCAAAGAAGGTCTTGGAGCTGGCAACCGCCCCGAGAGAGCGCGTGAAGCAGCAGAGGAAAGCCTTGAGGAAATCCATGAAATGCTGGATGACGGTACGAAGATGGTATTCATCACAGCCGGAATGGGCGGCGGTACCGGTACGGGAGCAGCACCAGTCATTGCACGCGAGGCAAAGAATATGGGTATATTGACAGTAGGTATCGTGACTATCCCCTTCCTCTTCGAAGGCAATAAAAAAATCGACCAAGCACTTGATGGCGTAGAGGAAATCTCAAAACATGTCGATGCTCTGTTGGTGATCAACAACGAGCGTTTGCGCGAAATATATCCTGAACTTAATGTGCTTTCTGCTTTCGAAAAAGCAGACAACACCCTGTCAATCGCAGCACGTAGCATCGCAGAAATCATCACCATGCACGGCATCATCAACTTGGACTTCCGTGATGTTTGCACTGTCTTGAAAGATGGCGGTGTGGCTATCATGTCTACGGGATATGGCGAAGGCGATAATCGCGTAACTAAGGCTATCGAAGATGCTTTGCACTCTCCGTTGCTCAATAATAATGACATATTCAATTCGAAAAAGGTGCTCCTTTCTATCTCATTCTGTAAAGAAAGCGAAGGCGATCAGTTGATGATGGACGAGATGAACGAAGTGCACGAATTTATGTCAAAATTCCACGACGACGTCGAAACGAAATGGGGACTTTCGACAGATCCAACATTGGAAAAGAAAGTCAAAATCACTATCCTTGCTACCGGTTTCGGTATAAACAATGTGACTGGTATGCAAGAGAAATTGGATAAGGACGAAGAGACGAGAAGAAAGGCGGATGAAGCGAAAAAAGAAGAAAGAGATGATCGTCGCGAAATCTTCTATCCAACCAATGATAGACAGGGTGGTATGCGTAAGCGTCCTAAGGTTTATCTGTTTGAATTGGGCGATCTTGACAACGAAGAAGTAATTTCTATGATAGAACTTACGCCAACTTATAAGCGCAGTAAGGAAATACTCAACCAAATCAGAGAAAAAGCACAAGCGGCAAACTCTATCGAACTGGACATTATTGAACCTGAAGATAACGCTCAAATTATAACCTTTTAAAACAACAAAAGTAGTTTTGAATTCTTAAGGTAATAAGGCTAAATAAATTTTGAAGGTAGTGGCTGCTACCTTCAAAATTTCGTTTCCATCCCAAACATTTTCACCATCTCCTCAAAAATAGTTTCACCCTCTTGAAAAAAGACAGAATAATATGATGAATAAGCAAAATACAAACAATGAACCATTGATTGAATGGGCTGAGGAGAAAAATACTCCTATCATCAAAATCATTGGCGTAGGCGGTGGCGGCGGTAATGCTGTGGCACACATGTATCGCACTGGTATCAGAGATGCTAGATTCTTAGTATGCAATTCAGATAGCAAGGCGCTGGATTCATCCCCTGTGCCCGATCGATTACAGATTGGTGCCGGTCTGGGATGTGGAGGGAATCCTGAAAAAGGTCGTGAGTACGCAGAAGAAAGTGTTGAGGATATAAAACGCGTGCTTGACGAAAAGACAAAGATGGTATTCATCACTGCAGGAATGGGTGGCGGTACTGGAACAGGAGCTGCCCCAATCATTGCACGCGAAGCCAAAAAGAAAGGAATACTAACTATCGGTATTGTGACAACACCTTTCCTTTTCGAACGCGAAAAACGAATAGACAAAGCATTAGATGGCGTAGAAGCTTTAGCTAAGGAAGTTGATGCAATACTTATTATCAATAATCAACGCCTTGTTGAAATTTTCCCCAACCTTTCTGTTCTTGAAGGTTTTGGTAAGGCCGATGAAACACTCACTAAGGCCGCAAGTAGTATCATTGAGATCATCAATATGCATGGTCACATTGATTTGGATTTCCAAGACGTATGCACAGTACTCCGTGACGGAGGCGTAGCAGTGATGTCTTCTGGTTTTGCTAGCGGTGAGGGACGTACAACAAAGGCGATACAAGAGGCGCTCAATTCCCCATTGCTGAACAACAACGACATTTACGAAGCAGACAAGATCATCTTCTGTATCACTTCGCCAAAATCTGGTGGACACGAACTGATGATGGATGAAATCAATGAATTATCTCAGTTTATGAGTGAATTCAATGAGCACGTCGAAACTAAATGGGGATTGGCCTACGACGACTCGCTTGGCGAGCAGGTCAAAATTACCATTCTGGCATCAGGCATTCGTTTGTTTGGCAAAAAGGTTAATGAAGTGCAGAACAAGGAAGGTGTGTTTGATGATCCAAACAAACTACACACAAGAATGTTTGAGAATATCTATGGCAATATAGAAAGCCGCAGGAAGATTCGTAAGAAAAATCGTGTGTATATCTTTAGCCAGGAAGATTTGATGAACGAAGAAATAGTCTATAACGTAGAAAACAAACCTACGTTCCAACGTAGCGTTAATGATTTGAACAACATCAAAAGCAGCCAGTAGAAAAGAAATGACACATGTAGGAGAAAAAAGATAATATATCGTCGAAAATGCCTCTTACTTTTCTCTCAATATATCAGACACAGCTACACATATATATAATATAAAGCTATGCATATATATTATAAAACTACGTATATATATTATAAAGCATTACATAATACACTTAGAAAAAAATAACGATATGACACTATTTGATCAAGTAAGCAAGGACATCGTAGCTGCAATGAAGGCGAAAGACAAAGTACGTTTGCAAGCATTGCGCAACATCAAAAAATACTTTATCGAAGCAAAAACTGCACCAGGTGCTAACGATACGCTCAGCGATGAGACTGCGATGAAAATCCTGGCTAAGTTGGCAAAACAAGGTCGCGACACCGCTGCACTCTATACTGAACAAAATCGCCCAGACTTGGCTGAAGAAGAAAATGCTCAGGCAGCGGTTGTAGAAAGCTACTTGCCACAGCCACTCAGCGCAGAAGAATTGGAAGCAGCGCTCAAAGAAATCATCGCAGCTGTAGGTGCTGAAGGTCCAAAGGATATGGGAAAAGTGATGGGCACTGCTACAAAACAACTCGCAGGCAAAGCAGACGGTAAGGCTATCTCGGCAAAAGTTAAGGAATTGCTCGGATGACCGTCCTCGCCTTTACCTTAATCCTACTAGCCGCCTCCTATTTGGCAGGACTATTGGGATCGCTCACAGGCCTCGGCGGTGGCGTGGTCGTTATTCCCGTTCTGACCTTAGCCTTCGGCGTAGATTTTCATTATGCCATTGGCGGCGCGCTCGTAGCTTCTATCGCGACATCATCAGGTTCTGGAAGCGCATACGTGAAAGAGGGAATAACGAATATCCGTCTGGGTATGTTTCTTGAAATCGCCACCACGATTGGCGCAGTCGCCGGCGCGATCGTAGCAGTTTGGCTTAATAATTCAGTCATCGCCATCATTTATGGCGGAGTCCTTATCTTGACAGCAATAATGCAGCAGCGCAAGAAAAGTGACCACGAAGGCGTAGTCGGCAGTGAGACCGCAAAGCGACTAAAGCTTTTCGGCGAATGGCCACAAAAGGATGGATCGTTCAAATCCTACGAGTTGAAAAACGTAGGCGGCGGTTTTTCAGTAATGGTCATTGCCGGCGTGTTGAGCGGAATACTTGGTATCGGTAGCGGCGTACTGAAAGTTATTGCGATGGATGGCCTGATGAAAGTTCCCTTTAAGGTCAGCACCACTACATCCAACTTTATGATGGGCGTGACAGCTTGCGCATCTGCGGTGGTTTACCTGCAACGCGGCAACATTGTTCCCGGCATCGCTTGCCCAGTCCTGATAGGTGTGCTGTTTGGTGCGCTAACAGGGGTACGTTTGCTCAAGAAATTAGATGTACGCGTCCTGCGCAGGATCTTTAGCATCGCCATACTTTTAGTAGCACTTAATATGATTTATCAAGGTCTGACAGGAGGATTTGAGTAAGCTTATGAAAGATATCAAACAACTTATTGGAAATACACTACGCATCGGTGTTTTCACAGCTTGCTTTATAGCTCTAGTCGGAGGCATTATTTATCTTTGGAAGCACGGCGCAGATCCGATGCCTGACTATTCGCATTTTTCCTATAACGATGCCCATCCCGAGGCGTACACTACTTTGGGCGGCATCTGGGCTGGCATCCTCGACATGAATGCTTACAGCTGGATACAGGCGGGTGTGATCGCTTTGCTCTTGACCCCTATCCTGCGCGTCACCCTTTCTTTGTTCGACTTCCTGCGCGAGCGAGATTGGCTCTATGCCTTTATCACTTCTGTCGTATTGGCGATAATTATTTCCAATTCGCTGTCGGTATAGATTTTGAAAGAATTCCATCAAAGAAACATTTTGTAAGCAGAATATCTGCTGTAACAACAATAGTTAATAATGCGACAAATTATAAAGCAATTTGTCGCATTATTTATATATATCCCGTCATCCCGTCATAAAATTTCCTAAAAACGAGAAAAATTAGTATTTACACTTGGTCGTTCTGAAATGTAAACTTATATTTGCGGTCAATAAAATTAATTAAAAACTAAAACTGGAAAATAACGCTTAAACTTTCTTGCTTATGAGAAAACATTATCTCCATTTAGCATTAGTATTTGTGCTGAGTCTTTTCGTAGGACAAAGTTTTGCACAAACCGCAGGTAATATTTATTTAGGACACTGCAAGTACGATGACTACATCTACGAGTACGATGGCCTTTCACTGGACCACGATTCAAAGGTCGGTGTCGGCATCAAGTTGACACGAGACATGTTCGAGGACTACATTGGCGGTAAGATCAGCGCCTTTCGCTGTGGCTGGGACGATGCTGCAAGTAGTGCTACATACGATTGCTTTGTCAGAGTTGGAAATTTCAATGGCGAAACCATTGCGACAGGTCGCGGAACTGTGAAATTCGGTTGGAACGAAGTTCGCGTGACTCAGAACATCACCATTCCCGACGTAGATACGCTCTGCGTGGGCTTTTATGTGAATGTGAAGAAGAACGTTTGTTCGATTCCTAAGTTCTATCCTACCAACGTCGCTAATAGTTGTTTCCTCTTCAACGATGAGACTACAGAAGATGGTAAGGAAATTTGGTACGACTCAAGAAGTATGGGTGTCATGCCTATTATGTTGAAGATTTCCGATACAGCTGGTCAATTCCAGGATATGCTGGTGTGCCACGGTGTCAAGTATGATGAAATCGTGCCTACGTCTACACAAAACATTGGTGTATACGATTTGGAAAACAAGGGTTCTAACAACATTACTTCGTTGCACATCACAAGCAAAATCGGCGACCAGGTGCGCACAGATGAAATCAAGATGACAGCACCTATCACTCCAGGTATGCGCAAGAACTTCAAGTTGCCCGTATACTGCTTCGAAACTGGTGTACATGAGATTACTTTTGACAAAGTGAACGGTAATGCGCCCAAAAAGGTTGCTACAACAAAAGCAGAGGTTATTGGTGTGCCTGCAGAAGTCTCAAAGCAATACACACACAGACCTTTGATTGAATTCTTCATGTCGGAAAACAACTACCAAGTGCCTACTTATTTCGACCTTTACTTTATGGGCGGTTACGAACCATTTATGGACAAGATGACCTTGGTATGCCAACACACCGATGATAAGTTTATGATTGGCGATCCCGACGAATCGATCCAATTGCATCTAGGTATGGTGAATAATGACTCAATGAGCGTATTCTTGCCCGATATGATGATCAACCGTTCGCTTTATGGTTCAAACCCTGTGCCAGGCCTCAACTATCCTATCCACATGGGTATCCTCTATCCATCAGAGATCCAGGTGGCTTACTATAATGATATCCTCAAGCACCCCACATTTGCTAGCGTAGATGTTAAAGCTAATTTGGACGCTAAGGGTGAAAATGTGAACATCACCGTAAACGGTAACGTAGCAGACAACGTATTGCCAGAAGGCGAGCACCTCTACTTGACCGTATATTTGATGGAAAACGAAGTAGAAAGTTACGACCAAAGATTCTGGGACGACAAGGAAGGCGAACAAGTGGGCAACCGCTATGTACACTACAATATCATCCGCGAAAATCTCACTCCGCTTTGGGGTAAGAAGCTTTCAAACGCATCAGGCGACTTCACGATGAACTTCACCGCCGAAGTGTACGACGACTACAACAAGGAAAACCTCAGCGTCATTGCTTTCTTGAATCGTGGCGACCAGAATCCTCACTTGAAGCGTCAGGTCATCAATAGCAAGGAAGCCTTTGTTGGCACCGACAATACAGGTGTTGGCAGCGTAGTCACTGACGAAAGCAACAAGCCTGCGGTTTATTACGATTTGATGGGCCGCCGTGTATTGAATCCTACTCAGGGTGGTGTTTATATCAAGAATGGTCAAAAGGTATTGGTGAAGTAATTTCACAATATCCAGATATAGGAATTTGCAAATAGACCTACGCGGGCTATCTCGTTTGGGCATTTGCAAATTCCGTACTTTCACACATAGCATCATTATATTATGAAAAAGATACTTTTAGGTCTTTTGACCTTCCTCTCATTCACTGTCTACGCACAGACATCCGTGCACTACGGCTATACGCCAGATCAACTCGTGGCCGAAGAAATTCAGGCACAGGGTACGGGCGAGAATAGCACCGTAGCCGGTATGATCTGTCTGGACCCAACCACCGACCCTGTGATGCAACGCCTCAAGGGCCATCAGGTAAAGGGTGTGCGCTGCTACCTACGTGCAGAGTATGCACAGAAACGCCAACAGCGCTCCTTCATCATGCACACTGCGGGCGATGTCAACGCTACGCCCACCAAGACGTTGTGCAATTTCGACGAGGGTTGGAATGAGATTCTGTTCGACGAGCCCGTGACTATCGGAGACGAGAAAATTTTCCTCGGTTTGCAAGTCTACGAGACACGCAGCGTAGCCTACCCCCTCGTATCCTACGCCAAGGCTTCAGTACCCGGCGGTGCGTGGATCAATCTCAAAGGCGACGGTTGGAAAGAGTTTTCCGACCGCGGCACATTGTTCATCCAGGCGATACTGGACGATGCCGCAGGCGAAAAGTTGCAGAAGACCGTCTACGCACAAGCCGCATCGTGGCCACGCACCGTAGCCCCATCGAGAATGTTCGACGCACAGGTGTATTTCCTCAACCACTCTGCAGAAGAAGTACAAAGCGTGACACTCTCTACCCTGGGCCAGGGCGACACAGAGCCCGAGGTGCGCGAGATCACCTTTGACACCCCAATACCAGCCTACGGCGGCCGCACCATCAGTATGCCCCTGCGCGCCGGAGCCGAGACGGGTACCGCACAATGGCTGAGACTGAACGTCACACATGCCAATGGTGTGCCCACACAGCAGGCGGCTGCTGGCGAAAACCAACTCTACGTCACACACGATGCCTTCCTGCGCATCCCATTGGTAGAGGAATTTACCAGCCAGTTGTGCACCAACTGCCCCTTCATGATCTACTATCTGGACAAGGCGATGGAGGAATTCCCCGACCCAGTGCTCTACGTCACACACCACACAGGCTATCAAAAGGATGCCTTCACCCTGCCTATGGACGAGGACTTGCTCTACCTCTTCGGTAGCGACTACACCTACAACCCCGCCGTGATGTACGACCGTCGTGTGGCGAAGGGCGAAGAAGCACCTATCTTTGGCGCAAGCGAAGCCTCGACTGCACCCTATCTGGCAGCATTGACAGCCGCAGTCGAAGAACCCGCAATGGCAGAAATATTGGTGGATGTAGACAAGACTGCCGATGCCGTAGCCTGCCATGTGCACGGCCGCATCAATTCGGAGATGGCAGCATCGGGCACTCCGCTCTATCTGTCCGTATATTTGGTGGAAAATGGTCTGCCTACGGATAAATATGTGCAATTGGGATTGGACGACGAAGGTGCACCTGCTGATATCAAGGAGAGATTCCGCCACAATGGTATCAAGCGCCACGTATTCAACACCCAAAGCATCGGCGACCCTCTGACCGTGAATGCCGACAACACCTTCTCGGTGGAATTTCCTGCGGCAGCGTGGAATGCAGACTGGGTGTGGGACAATTGCCAAGTGATCGCCTTCGTACACAAGGTGGACAAGGAGAATATGACTCAAAACGAAGTGCTCAATGCCGGCAGCAACAAGCTGAACCACCTGATCAATGGTATCGACGGCGTGCGTGCTGATGCAGCTACCCAAGTTTGCTTCAAGTTGGATGCGAATGGTCAATTGCATGCCAACGTCCCCGTGAAGTCAGTACAATTGTACGACATCAGTGGGAAAAACCAATCGACAGCGCATCGTCTCGGCAAGGGCGTGTATGTCGTACGCTACACTTTGCACAATGGCGAAAGCGGAACGCAGAAAGTGATGGTGAAGTAGCATCGCCAGTAAATCTTTGCGTAATTATTCCCTAAATGATTAGTACGCCTCGAAGAGGCAAAAGCTCATAGCCCAGGGCAAGGCGGACATCGTGAGCCGACGCCCTGGGTTTGATATATCCCCAAACTGCGCCCTGAAAGGGCAAAAGCGCTAAATAATGTAGTATTTAAGTTTGCTTTTGCCCTTTCAGGGCGCTAATTCATTGATATCTTCTACCTAGGGTGCCACTCCTGACGTCGTTTACCCTGGGCTATGGGCTCATTGCCCTTTCAGGGCGTATTTTCAAAAAAGAGTTAGACTATAGGTAAGGATATCATTAGCGACATAACACTTCTATTAAATAGGAACAAAAAGATAAAATGCAGTATTGTTGACTTTATCACTTTTTTCGCATAAAATAAAACTACCGCCCGCATGGTTTGTCCAGCGGGCGGTAGTCTTATTATAATATGGTGTGCAGATTACTTGATCAAGCACTTACCAGTCATTTCTTCGGGTTGTTCCAAGCCCATGATATGGAGGATAGATGGAGCAACGTCAGCCAATACACCATCTTCTACCTTAGCATCCTTGTTTTCTGTAACGTAGATGAATGGAACTGGGTTGAGAGAGTGAGCAGTGTTGGGTGTGCCGTCAGCATTGAGCTCGTTGTCAGCGTTACCATGGTCAGCAATGATCACAGTTTCGTAACCAACAGCCTTAGCTGCTTCTACTGTTTCAGCCACACATTCATCTACAGCCTTCACAGCCTTTTCTACTGCTTCGTAGATACCAGTGTGTCCCACCATGTCGCAGTTTGCAAAGTTCACCACGATGAAGTCGTACTTGTCTTCCTTGATAGCAGCTACCAATTTGTCCTTCACTTCGTAAGCTGACATTTCGGGTTGCAGGTCGTAGGTAGCCACCTTTGGCGATGCCACCAGGATGCGGTCTTCGCCAGCGTAGGGAGCTTCGCCACCACCGTTGAAGAAGAAGGTCACGTGAGCGTATTTTTCAGTTTCAGCAGTGTGGAGTTGAGTCAAGCCCTTGCTTGCGATGTATTCGCCGAGCGTATTGTTCACATTTTCCTTAGGGAAGAGGATGTGTACGTTTTGGAACGAAGCATCGTATGGTGTCATGCAGTAGAATTGGATACCAGGAATAGTCTTCATGCCTGCTTCTGGCATATCTTGTTGAGACAATACGATGGTCAATTCCTTAGCGCGGTCGTTGCGGTAGTTGAAGAAGATCACCACGTCGCCTTCCTGGATAGTGCCGTCCACTGTAGCGTTGTGGATAGGCAGGATAAATTCGTCGGTCACATCGGCGTCGTAGCTTTCCTGCATAGCTTGTACCATGTCGGTAGCTTGCTTACCCTTGCCTTCGACGAGCAGATCGTATGCTTCCTTCACGCGTTCCCATCTCTTATCACGGTCCATAGCGTAGAAGCGACCTACGATCGAAGCGATGTTGGCGCCATTAGCCTGGCATACACCTTGCAATTGTTCGATGAAGCCCTTACCGCTCTTGGGGTCTGTGTCGCGACCGTCCATGAAGCAGTGTACGAAGGTGCGTTCTTGCACGCCATATTCCTTAGCCACTTCCACCAACTTGAAGAGGTGATCCAATGAAGAGTGTACACCACCGTTTGAAGTGAGGCCCATCAAGTGGAGTTTCTTGCCATTGTTCTTAGCATATTCGTAAGCCGAGATCACTTCGGGGTTCTTCAGGATTGAGCCATCAGCACATGCGCGGTTGATCTTCACCAAGTCTTGGTATACGATACGACCTGCACCGATATTGAGGTGACCCACTTCCGAGTTGCCCATCTGACCATCGGGCAAACCTACGTTTTCGCCTGAGGCTTGGAGTTGAGAGTTGGGATAGTTCGCAAAGAGCGAATCCATGTAGGGTGTAGACGTTTGGTAGATCACGTCGCCCTTGCCGCGGTTACCGATACCATAACCGTCGAGAATCATCAAAAGTGCTTTTTTTGCCATATTATTTATAGGTATTAATTTGTATTCCGTCTGCAAAGGTATAAATAAATTAGAATAACGCACGCGCACGAGGCGCACGAAATGACGCACGCGCGTATATGTGCATATATTTTGCTATGTGGAGGTAGGAAAGTGCAAGATAGAAATGTTTCACGGGGCAGGATTTTTGGTTTTTTTTAGAATGTTTAGGTTTAATTTTCATTTGCAACAACCCTTTTTCAAAATAGGAAAGCCTTTCTGCTCACAAACCCTGGAGAAATTTCAAAAAAACCTAGGCTTTTTTCAACGCGCCGTCGCGAAATTTTCACAAGGTCTTGACTTTTTTCACCCGAATTTGGGGCAAAATAAAGGGGGAATTAGCCTGGTTCGGCCAACTCCCCACCTTTGTACTACAAAGATACAACATTTTCGATCGAAATGCAAATCGGGATTAACAAGGGTTAACAATATGTTTCACGAGACCAGCATTGGGCTATCGTGTGCATGATGTTAGCTTACGACAAGCCCCACATTTTGCTTATTTGGTAAGTCCACTCAAGGTTTTGCTTAGCATCATGCTTGAAAAATCAGCCAAAACCATACAAAACGTTACGATATTTTTGACACATCCCCTTTCAAAATAAAAAACAGTGGTGTAAAAATGCTTACAAAAGCGGTAAAAATGACCTCTTTTTGTGGCAAAATGAAAGAAATCGAAAGAAAGTGTAAAAAAATGTAGTAAAAAAACCGATTTTTATTTGCAGGATAAAAAAATAAACCTACTTTTGCAGAACTTACTTTCCCTTACTTTGTTCATTTTGGTACATAAATGAGGGATTTTAAGCACTCTCTCTTTTTAAAAACTTAGGCAAACAAAGACAAGACAAGCTAAACTATCTCCCGTATAACAACGGGAAGACTTCTCTCGATTGAAAAATCATGTTTAATTTAATGGTAATATTATGAAGAAAAAGTTAGTGCTTTTGGGAGCTACCATGCTGTTGTCAGCAGGTATTGCTTCAGCGCAGAAGCTCGTAACTGGTCGCGTCCTCGATGCTAACGGTGAACCCGTGATTGGCGCGGCAGTACGTGTGGTAGGCGGAAAAGGTGCTGTGGCTACTGATGCTAACGGTAACTTCACATTGAAGAACGTTCCTGCATCTGCAAAGCACCTGAAAGTGACTTACATCGGCAAAAAGGAAGAGCAAGTAAGCATTGCCAGCAACATGAAAGTTGTGCTTCAAGACGACGAAAAAGTTTTGGAAGAAGCAGTAGTTGTTGGTTATGGTTCGGCTCGTAAGGTCGGTACTTTGGTAGGTTCCGTTACTAAGATTAATAGCGAGGAAATTGCCAACAAGCCTTCAACCAACATCGCCGACGCTATGCAAGGTAAAGTAGCAGGTATGCAAGTCTTGACCTCAAACAGTGACGCCGGTTCTATTAACTCATCAAGCATCACAGTGCGTGGTGTCGGATCTCTCGGTGCAGACAGCGAACCCCTCGTGGTGATCGACGGTACTCCTGCAGGTGTCTCAATGCTCAGTTTGATGAACTCAAACGATATTGAAAGCGTAGTGACATTGAAGGATGCATCTGCAACATCAATCTACGGTTCGCGTGCGGCAAACGGTGTAATCTACATCACAACTAAGAAAGGTCGCTCAGGCGAAAAGGCTCAAGTGAGCGTAAGCCAAAAAGTAGGTTGGAGCCAATTGGCTGCACCTATCGGCAAGAACTTGATGTCTGCTGCAGAATTGCTCGACTTCCAATTGGAACACGGCATCATCTCTGCAAAAGATTATGCAACATACAAGGCTCACGGCGCAAACACAGACTGGCAGAAGTTCCTCTTCGACAATGCTGCTCCTCAATACCAAACAGACGTTTCTGTACGCGGTGCTAGCAACACCACTCGCTACTTCTTGAGTGGATCATTCCTCGACAACAAGGGTGTGGACAAGCAATCACACATGCAACGCTACACATTGCGTGCTAACTTGGATGCTAAACCAAAGGAATGGTTGAACTTGGGCTTGAACCAAAATATCATCTACACTGACCGCGGTACTAACGGTTATACTGGTGCTAACTCAAGTAGTGGTTACTCATACACCACTCAGGTATTGAGCAACCCACGCTACTGGGATCCATATCACCCCAGCGTAGCAGAAACTCACCAATTCTACCTCGGTGATGGTATGTACGACATCCACTGGTTGCAAGAAGGTCAGCCACGTCATACCAACGACATCATCTACAATGGTAATGCTTACATCGACATCTCTCCAGTGAAGGGCTTGCACTTGAAGTCTCAATTGGGTCTGTATGCTACCAACTCAAACACTAAGGATGCTGTCCTCACTTGGTTCCCTGGTCAAAATGGTCAAGCACGTAAGGGCATCAGCGATTCACGCTCTGCTCAATGGACTATCACTAATACTGCAGAATACAACTTCCAGATCGCAGAAGATCACGATGTGACTCTCCTCCTCGGTCAAGAAGGTATCAGATATCACTCTGAAGGTTTCTCAGCAGGTGCTCATGGTTCAACAGACGACCGCCTCTTGATGATTGGCAACATGACAGAATCTACTATCGCTGACGTAGGCGAAAGTTCTTCTGACTACCAATTCCTTTCATTCTTCGGTCGTGCAGATTATAACTACAAGAACAAGTACTTCGCTAACTTCACCGTACGTAATGACCAATCTTCACGTTTCGGTAAGACAAACCGTTCTGCGATGTTCTATTCAGGAGGTTTGATGTGGAACATGAAGCGCGAATACTTCTTGCGCGGTGCAACATGGTTGGACAACTTGGAATTGCGTGCTAGTGTCGGTTCTACAGGTAATGCTGCAATCGGTAACTACGCTCACCTCGGTTTGATCGGCGATACTCAATATGGTGGTGTTCCAGGTTGGGGTCTTGCACAACCTTCAAACACAGAACTTGGTTGGGAAAAGCAAATCCAAACTAACGTTGGTTTCACTGCTAGCTTCTTCAACAGAGTAAACCTCGAAGCTAACTTCTACCACCGTAAGACTAAGGATATGTTGATGGGTGTGCCCATTCCTACTACAACAGGTTTCGGTAGCCAAGCTATCAACATCGGTGAAATGAGTAACCGCGGTATCGAATTGACTCTCTCATACGACATCATCAAGACTCGCGACGGCTTCTTGAACTTCGGCGCTAACTACGCTTACAACAAGAACAAGATCGACGAACTCTTCTACGGTCTCCAAGAATGGGAAATGAAGTCATACCTCCTCAACTACGTAGTAGGTAAGAGTTTGAACTTCTACATGCCAGTTTACGCAGGTGTTGACCAAACAGATGGTAAGCCAATGTGGTACAAGGTAGGTCATAAGGGTGAACCTGTACATACTTTCAATCCTGAAACTATGACTAAGGACGAAACTCAAATCGAAAACCTCTACCAAGATACAGGCAAGAGCCGTTACGCTCCCCACACTGGTGGTTTCAGCCTTTCTGCTGGCTACAAGGGTTTGACTTTGAATGCTAACTTCGCATTCGTTCTTGGCAAATATTTGGTTGACAACAACTACCTCTGGAACACTGGTAAGTCTAACCTCGAAATCAACAAGGGTAATGCTGACCGCGACATGTTGGATATCTGGAAGCAACCAGGTGACCTCGCATCTTTGCCAGCATTCCAATATCAAAGCCAATTCGACACTCACCTCTTGCAAAATGCTTCGTTCCTCCGTTTGAAGGACTTGGTATTGGCATACGAATTGCCTAAGAAGTGGATGGATGCTTCTAACTTCTTCCAAAGCGTACGTTTCAGCTTCATCACTCGCAACCTCTTCACTGTAACTCCATTTAAGGGTGCGGATCCTGAAATCGACTCTAACTTGAGTGTTGGTAACTATCCTGCTACTCGCCAATTCATGTTGGGTATCGACGTAACATTCTAATCAAACTAAAAATTAACAACCATGAACAAATATATAGTTAAAACCATCTTGGGCGCAGCCTTGGCACTCCCCGTGCTGACTTCTTGCGAACTTGACCAATTCCCTGAAGGAACTATTCCTGCAGAGAAAGCATGGGAAACCGTACAAGATGCGAGCAACTTCCATATTGGTCTTTTGGCTAGTCTCCGTAGCCTCGCTGGTGACGGTACTAAGACTGTAGTAGAAGTACAAACTGACTTGTTCAACCAAGGTACAAGCTCAACTTCTTACTATCAAGAATCAGACTGGAGCTGGACTACAAACCAATTTAATGGTGATGGTCGTTGGAGTGGTAACTACAGCTTGATCAATACTGCAAACTACATCCTCGACAATGTAGAAAATGTAGCACAAGAAAGTGCTGCTGACTCAGCTGCTGTAAGAGAATTTATGGGTGCTGCATACTTCGCACGTGCTTATGGTTACAGCAACCTCGTGACTCGTTATTGCAAGGAATATGATCCTGCGACTGCTGCTAACGAATTAGGTCTTCCTCTCGTTACTACAGTAGACGTAAATGCTAAGCCTGCTCGTGCATCTTTGCAAGCGACTTACGACCTCATGTTGAGCGACCTTGAAAAGGCGGCTACTCTCTTGGCTAACGTACACGACGATATCACTGCTCCTACTGCAGAAGCTGTGACTGCTCTCCAAGCTCGCGTATACCTCTACTGCAAGCAATACGACAACGCTATCGCTGCAGCAGAAAAGCTCTTTACTAAGTACCCATTGACTAAGAAGGGTGACCTTTGGACTTTGTGGAGCGAAGACGCAGGTACTGAAATCATCTACCAACCTCTCCTCACTACTGACGAACGTTCAGGTGGTAGCTTGGGTTCTGCTTACTTCGGTTTCAATCAAAGCGAAAAGCTCAGAAGTGCTTCTTACTTCCCAACTCAAGGTTTGATGGATTTGTACGAAGCTAAGGATGCTCGTAAGGAAGTTTACTTCTACGAAGATCAACTCTGCTCTGGTCAATACATCGGTACAGGTTACATCTTCTCTAAGTTCCCTGGCAACCCTGCTTTGCGTAAGTCTAACGAAACTGACGAAACAGCTTGGTACAACGCACCTAAGGTGTTCCGTACAGCAGAAATGTACTTGATTGCTGCTGAAGCTGCTCTCTTCAAGGCTACTCCTGACGAAGTTGCTGCTAAACGTTACTTGAACACTTTGCGTGTGGCTCGCGGTGCAAGCGAAACAGACAAGACAGGTGCACTCCTCGTACAAGAAATGAAGGATGAGTGGGCTCGCGAAATGGTTGGTGAAGGTTTCCGTTTGGATTGCTTGAAGCGTTGGGGTGATGGTATCAAGCGTATGGCTCCTCAAAAGTCACTCGTTGGTGCTAATGTTCTCCGCAATGCAGACCCAACACTCTCTACAGAACTCTACGTTCCTGCAGACGATGCTCGCTACTACAAGATGGTATGGGAAATCCCAAGCAACGACTTGCAGACTAACAAGAACTTGGTAGGCAACTGGCCAAAATAACATGTCGAACTAATAAGGTAATATCACAATGAAATATCTTCATACTTTATTGGCCCTTTGTGCTGTGGTATTGTTCTCTGCTTGTAACGAGCAAGAAGATATCGACAGAGGTATGGACCACAACTATGGCACCGAGTTGGAAGTGGGTTACTACACTTCGCAATACGACGCTAATAGCAAATATGAATACAACCTCGTGGTGACTGAAAATGCTAAGGGCGAACCTACAGTTTATTCTTATCGCGTAGGTAAACCTGGTACTTCAGACAGCGCAGTTGTACGTACTACTTTCGTATCTGAAGAAATGGCTTACGATGCAAAGACTGGTATCCTCTCTGCTAAGTCAAGCAATACTTACTATGAAGCAGCAGGTGAACTCTATATCTGCAAATTGCAAAATGGTAACATGGTATACGAATTGGGTTACGGCGAAAAGAGCGACAAGTCTACTTTGCTCAAGGCTCAAGGCACTCCTACTGTAGAAGGTAAGTGGCAAGCTGCAAATGCTGACTCTTCTGTAGTTTACAACTTCTTCTTGTCTGCAGCTAATGCTGAAGGTGCTGGCGCTGCTATCGTAAGCAAGAATGGTGGTGCTGACGAAGTTGGTACATATACTACTGCTCACGGCACAACTACTGTGACTGTAGGTGCTGCAACTTACACACTCGCATTCAACGGTAAGTTCCAATTGGTTGCTACTACTGATGCTGAAACACTCATTTTGGACCGTGTAGTAAGTGATCCAGAACCAGAACAATTCTTGCCTATCTTCGGTGGTGTATATACTTGCAATATGTTTGGTATGCAATTTGAAGCAGTGCTTTATCAAAGCGACAAATATCCAGAAAACTTTATTATTTCACCATACATGTACAGCCAAAAACCAATGTATTTCACAATGAATGCGGATGGATCTTTGGTAGTAGAGAAACAAGAAACTGGCCTCTATTATGATGCTAACGAAGGTAAAATCTACCCTCAAGAAGTACCTGGATTTTATCAAATTTATGTATCTGATGGTGTGACATATTCTGGTAAAACAACTCCTCTCAGTGTATATGACCAATCAAAGGGTGTATTCAACTTTGCTCTCGTTTGGCATATAGACCTGGGATACTTTAACAGCACCCCTGAAGTTGATACATTCCAATTAACAGAGCAGTTGACAAATAAGAAAGAACCTTCTTTTATGAAAGTTCAAAAAATGGATAAGCCTTTCAGCTTTGACAAGAAACTGCCTTTGTTTAAGAAGTAATTGTTTTCTAACAAATCTATATAAAGTGTGGTGCATTTGCATCACACTTTTTTATGTCCGTTCGTCTGCTCAAAAAAAGGTTTGACCTTTTTCAAATTTCGCGACGCCTCGTGAAATTTCGCGACGTCTCGTTGAAAAAAAAGTCTTGGTTTGTGAAATCAAGGCTTTTTTGTATTTCTGTGATGATAGAAGTGAGGGCATTCCTTGCTCTATTTTGAGTAGAAAGCTCAAGCGATGAAAATAGGAAGTCAAGTGCGCAATTTTGAGGGCAAAATAAAATATCTTAAATTGGTGAAAAAAATGTCATGCATTTAACGTATTTATATGTAGCTTTTTCTCTAATTTTGTAAGCGTAAAACTATACCCATGTCAGAAAACCCCGTATATCATGTCCCTGTACTGCTGAAACCCTGTGTCGAAGGGTTGGAATTGCGTGAAGGCGGCGTCTATGTAGACGTGACCTTCGGCGGCGGTGGACATAGTCGCGAGATATTGCGCTGTCTGCCCCAGGGAGCGCACCTCTACAGCTTCGACCAAGATGCCGATGCTGAGAGAAATATACCCGAAGGCGCTGAGAATTTTACCTTCGTGCGAAGCAATTTCCGCTACCTGCGCAACTGGATGCGCTACCACGGCGTGGAGCAAATCGACGGCTTGCTGGCAGACCTCGGCGTGTCAAGTCACCACTTCGACGACGAGACGCGTGGGTTCTCCTTCCGTTTCGATGCGCCCCTGGACATGCGTATGAATGGCCGTGCTGGACAAACGGCGGCAGAACTGCTCAATACGGCTTCCGAGGAGGAACTGACCCGAATATTTCGCCTGTATGGTGAAATGAAAAATGCCAAGCAGATAGCGCGTGCTATTGTCAAGGCCAGAGCCAACGAACCTTTCTATCGCACCGGTGCTTTTGTGGAATGCATCAGACCTCTGCTCGGCGCTGCCAGAGAGAAGAAGGATATGGCAAAGGTGTTTCAGGCCCTGCGTATCGTGGTCAATCACGAAATGGAAGCGCTCGAGGAAATGCTTCAGGCAGCCAGCGAACTCCTGGCTCCCGGTGGCAGACTGGTCGTATTGACGTACCACTCGCTCGAGGACCGTTTGGTGAAGAACTACATGAAGGCGGGAAATGCCGAAGGGAAAATCGAACAAGACTTCTATGGCAATCGCCTTGCCCCCCTGCGCCCGCTCAACAATAAGGTCGTTGTGCCCGAACAGGAAGAGCAGGAGCTCAATCCCCGAAGCCGTAGTGCAAAGTTGCGTATCGCCGAAAAACCGCTGCCTAAGCAAAAGTGAACGATTCAAAGTGTGATTTATTCTAACAAATATAAGGCACCTCACAAACAATGAGTGATAATACAGAAAGAAAGGATATTAACCTTTTTGATATAGCTGAAATCGCAGCAAATGCAGAAAGTGCTGCACAAAGTGAACTTGACGCTCTTGAAAACGAAGCGTCAAGCGTAGATGTGCCTATAGAAAAGGGTGAAGCTGCTGAAGAAATACAAGTTGAACAGCAAAAAGAAATCAAAGAAAAGAAACAAACTCGTGCAGAAGAAATCGACGAGGCTGGCGAAGACTCAGAGGTAAGTCTGAAAAGTATCATCGGTGGTGACATCCTGGGCAGTGATTGGTTTAGACGTCAATTCTTTTATATTTTCTTCTTGGGTGTCCTATCTATATTATATGTGACCAATAGGTATTCTTACCAAAGCGAATTGTTGAAGCAAACAAAGTTGAAGCGAGAACTGGAAGACCGAAGGAAGCGTGCTTTAGTTGCTAATAGCGAACTTACATCTTTTCTTAGAAATAAGAGTATTCTGGAAAATCTTCCAGATACAACTATTCACCCTACTGTCGATCCATTTTACTATATTAACCTTAACGAAAAATGAGCACACCGAATAAGCAAATAAATTTCCCAAGCAAGAAGGTTGCACCCCGTTTCTCCGTTATCGCAATGATTTTGACATTTCTGGGTGTGGCTATCGTGTGCAAGGCACTTTATACCATGACCATTAAGCGTGATTATTGGTTGGGAGGTAGTGAATTGCTGAAAGTGGATAGTGTGCCCATTTATCCAGTGCGTGGTAGTATCTTGGCTTGCGATGGTCGTCCTTTGGCAGTATCTCTGTCTGAATATACGATAGCTTTGGATTTTAAGTCCAGAGAAAAAGATTCTTTGGTTCGATTAAAGGACCAAAAGAATAGAGATACTTTGTTCTCCAAGAATGTTGACAAGATCGTTGCGGGGATATGTCGCGTATTGCCAGGACTTGATTCCGTGAAATATAAGGCTTATTTGCTCGCTGGGGCAAAAGATAGTTGTCAGAATTTCCCTCTTTATCCGACAGAGTTGGATTATGCAAAGTATAAGAATAAAAAGACGCGCCGGAAGATTAAAAATAAAAATATCACCTATCTGCAATTGTGCGAACTCAGAAAGCTTCCCCTGCTTAGCAAGTCTGCTTACATGGGTGCTACAGAAGTGAGATTGCGCAAAAAGCCTTATGGCCAATTGGCGTATCGTACGGTGGGCGACTATAAAGACAGACCGCGTTTTGGTTTGGAGTTGACCTTTGACAGTGTATTGGCTGGAGAAAAGGGGTATATGCATTATGAAAAAGTGCGCAGCGCCAATGTCGCCAATATAGATTTAGCTGCAGTCGATGGGTCGGATGTTGTCACAACCTTAGACATTGATATGCAAGAGTTGTGTGAGCAAACGTTGAAGAACGAGCTGCAACGATTGGATGCCGACTCGGGAGCAGTGGTGCTAATGGAGGTAAAAACAGGCGATATCAAGGCGATGGTAAGTCTGCAGAACAAAGGCGAAGGGTACTACTTCGAGTATACACCAAACGCTATTTCTGCACGATATGAACCAGGCTCTGTATTCAAACCCATATCATTCCTCGTAGCCATGAGGGATGGACGAATCACGACTAAGGATCATCTGACGCTGACAAGCGGTACGCATAGGTTTGCTAATAGAACGATGAAAGATGACCACTTGGTCAGCGGTACGGTGGATGTGCATAAAATTATCTCTGAATCCATCAATACGGGAACTAGTATTATGATAGACAATGCCTATCATGACAACCCACAAGCCTTCTATGATGGTATCCAGAGCATAGGTGCTGCCGCCCATCTCCAACTGCCGCTCGATGGTTACTTGAAACCTTACATAAGGAATCCAAGTGATAAAAGCAGATATTGGTCTCCTGTCGACTTGCCTTGGATGAGTATTGGCTATGCGACTATGTTCTCGCCAATGAATATTGTCAATTTCTATGCGGGTATTGCCAATAATGGAAAACTGATGTATCCCCGACTGGTTAAGGCTATCATGAAAGATGGTCAGATTGTGAAAGAATTTGAACCGAGAGTGCTCAACGAAAGTATAGGTACTCCGGAAAATATCAAATATATGCAAGACGCTTTGGCAGAAGTGGTGCGTACAGGTACAGCAAAGCGCCATCGTTCACACCTAGTGCCATTTTCTGGAAAGACTGGTACGGCACAGATTTGGTTACGCTCTGGTAGAACTTCGTCAAACTCTATCACCTTTGTGGGCTATTTCCCATCAGACAATCCGCAGTATGCTTGTGTGGTGAATATGCAGAAGAGGTTGCCAGCCTATGGTAATATGTGTACGAGTGCATTTCGTATCATCGCAGAGCGAGTGATGGCAAAGACTGCAGCACGTAGTTATGACGAAGCTGGGGAAGCTATCGTGAAGCTACCACCCAAAGTGCAGCATGGTAATGTAGCTGCATCGCAGAGGGTCTTGAATGAATTGAACGTGAAACATCGTACTAATTCTAACTGGGCAGGACAGACCGTTGTGTGGGGAAAGAATCAAGCCGAAGAGGGTATTCCGCAATTGGTGAGCAATAACTTTGAAAAAGGTGTAGTGCCCGATGTCAAAGGCTACGGATTGACAGATGCTGTCTACTTGCTCAAGAAACAAGGCCTAAAAGTGAAGGTGACAGGACGAGGTTCTGTGTCTGAGCAAAGTTTGAGTGAGGGACATAAGATTAAGCCGGGTGAAACCATCCATTTGACTTTGTCTCCTGTCCGGGGGAAAAATAAAAAGAAAGAGGAGGAGCCTACCACTCAGCAAGCAGTCGTGCCAGAAAAAAAGGATACAATAAAAAAACAAGGGTGAATCCGCTCAAATTAGCGTAAACGAAAATTTATAATACTTACAATAATATAGAATAGGTATATGCAATTAGCAAAAATACTACACAATGTTCCCACCACTGCCGTATGTGGTGATTTGCAAACCACGGTAACTGGCATTTGCATAGACTCACGTCGTGTGAAGGCGGGAGATCTTTTTGTCGCAGTCAAAGGTACGCAAGTCGATGGTCATGCCTATATCAACAAGGCGTTGGAAAATGGTGCCGTTGCCGTATTGCAGAGTGACGCTCTTCCCACAGCACCCCAAGCAGGTGTAGTGTATGTGCAAACTACCGATACCGAGCGCTACGCAGGTGTTGCCGCAACAAATTTCTACGGCGAACCCTCGAAAAAACTTAAATTGGTCGGCGTGACAGGTACTAATGGCAAAACGACGATTGCTACTTTGCTGTATCAGACTTTTAGAGCTTTTGGTCACAAGTGTGGACTTTGCTCTACGGTATGCAATTATATTGACGACGTTCCAGTTCCTGCTGACCACACCACGCCTGATGCTGTGACGCTGAATAAACTTTTGGCCGAAATGGTAGAAGCTGGTTGCGAATATGCCTTTATGGAATGTAGCAGCCATGCTATTCATCAGCATCGCATCGGCGGCTTGCAGTTCGCAGGCGGTATCTTCACCAATCTGACCCGCGATCATTTGGATTATCACGAAACTTTCGAGAACTATCGCGACGCCAAAAAGGCATTCTTCGACGGTTTGTCAAAAGAGGCCTTTGCCATCAGCAACGCAGACGACAAGAACGGTGAAGTGATGCTACAGAATTGTGCGGCGAAGCAACGTCTTTATTCTACGCGTACTGCTGCAGATTTCAAGGGTAAAATCCTTGAAGAAAGTATCGAAGGTATGTTGCTCGACATCGACGAACAAGAAGTGAGCGTGCGCTTTGTTGGTCGCTTCAATGTGTCGAATTTGTTGGCAGTATATGGCGCAGCGTTGATGTTGGGTAAGGAAAAGGCAGAAACCCTGTGCGTATTGTCGTCACTGCATCCCGTGAACGGACGATTCGAGACCATTCGCTCGCCAAAGGGTGTAAGCGCAGTGATCGATTATGCACACACGCCAGATGCGCTGGAAAATGTATTGTCTGCGATCAATGAGATCGTGCGCGGCAAGTCTCGTGTCATCACTGTTTGTGGTGCAGGCGGTAATCGTGACAAAGGCAAACGTCCACTGATGGCACAGGAAGCTGCGAAAGGCAGTGACCAAGTGATCATCACCAGTGATAATCCACGTTTCGAACAGCCACAAGATATCATCAATGATATGTTGGCTGGCCTTGATGATACACAAAGACAACGCACCCTCTCTATCGTTGATCGCCGCGAAGCGATTCGTACGGCGGCGGCTTTGGCTCAGCCGGGCGATGTCATTCTGGTGGCAGGAAAGGGTCACGAACCTTATCAAGAAATCGAAGGCGTGAAGCATCATTTCGACGATCACGAAGAAGTGCGCCTTGCATTCGGTATGCCAGCCCAAGGATAATAGGGCGCAGACTACTGACTGATGCAAGATGCGTAGATAAAACAAATAGAACAATAGAAACCGTTACTATATATAATAATTAAATAGCTGTGCTTTACTACTTATTTCGTCTATTAGGAGAATGGGGCGTACCGGGATCTCACCTCTGGTCATATGTATCATTTCGCTCATTGCTGGCGCTCATCTTTGCGCTCATTATCTCTGCTTGGTTTGGCGAGAAGTTTATCAAATTCATGAAACGCCGTAACATCAGCGAAACGCAACGTGATGTCAGCATCGATCCATACGGCGTCAAGAAGGTGGGCGTACCTTCTATGGGTGGTATCATTATCATCGTATCCATTCTGGTGCCTTGTCTGTTGCTGGGCCGTTTGCGCAATATCTATATGATACTGATGCTCGTGTCCACAGTATGGCTCGGTTGTGTAGGATTTCTGGATGATTACATCAAGATCTTCAAGAAGAAAAAAGATGGTTTGCCCGGCAAATTCAAGCTCTTAGGTCAGATGGGCTTGGGCTTGATTGTGGGGTTGACCCTTTATCTTAGTCCCGATGCCGTGATTCGTGAGAATGTCAAGGTGCAGACAAGTGGAGCCGTTGCTCAGGTTGTGCACAAGGAAGAGGTAGTCAAGTCTACAAAGACCACTATCCCCTTTGTAAAGAACAACAACCTGGACTATGCAGAAGTAATGTCCTTTATGGGCAAGTACAAGGAGCAGGCCGGATGGATACTCTTCGTCGTAATGACCATCTTAGTGATAGCCTCGGTGTCTAATGGCGCCAACCTCAATGACGGGATGGACGGTATGGCAGCAGGCAATTCCGCCATCATCTGTGTGGCGCTGGGGATACTGGCTTACGTCTCGAGTCACATAGAGTATGCCGGCTATCTGAACATAATGTATATACCCGGTTCCGAGGAACTCGTGATATTCATCTGTGCTATGGTCGGCGCATTGATAGGCTTCCTGTGGTACAATGCTTATCCTGCGCAAATCTTCATGGGCGATACGGGTTCGCTCACCATTGGTGGTTTGATTGCGGTACTGGCTATCATCATTCACAAGGAATTGTTGATCCCCGTCTTGTGCGGTATCTTCCTCTTTGAAAGCCTCAGTGTGATTTTGCAAGTAGAATATTTCAAATTCTTCAAGAAGCGCGGCCAATGCCGTCGCATCTTCAAGCGCACGCCCATTCACGATGCCTTCCGCACCCTGCCCGAGCAGATGGTGCCCGACTGCAAATATCTGCTGGGCAACTGGCCCCGCGGCGCTTGGCACGAGTCGAAGATTACGGTGCGCTTTTGGATCACCACCATCATACTTGCGGCAATTACTATAATAACATTAAAAGTACGCTGATTCGGGGGCGAAAAAAAACCGCAACGTCTCGTAAAAATTTCGCGACGTCTCGTTGAAAAAAGGTTTAGGTTTTTTGAAATTCCGGAACGGTTTTTTTGAGGCCTCCTTTTTCGCCCACAAAATAGTCATCATACACACCACAATATATCGTATGAAATTAGTCGTTCTTGGTGCAGCCGAAAGTGGAGTAGGCGCAGCCATCCTTGCACAACAAAAGGGCTATGAAGTCTTCGTGACCGACAATGGCCCCATCAAAGATAAATTCAAAGCCACCCTCGATCAATATCACATCGAGTGGGAAGAGGGTGGACACACCCTGGAGCGCGTGATGGACGCCGACGAGGTGGTGAAAAGCCCCGGCATCCCCGATACCGTGCCCGTGGTGCGTGCCTTCCTTGAAAAGGGCACGCCGATACTGAGCGAAATCGAATTTGCCGGCAGATATACCGATGCCAAGATGTTGTGCATCACAGGTAGCAATGGCAAGACGACTACGACATCGCTGATCTATCACATTCTGAAAAAGGCAGGATATGATGTTGGCTTGGCAGGCAATATTGGGCACAGTCTGGCGCGTCAGGTGGCAGAGTCTCCCCGTGAATGGTATGTCCTCGAACTCTCCTCCTTCCAACTGGACAATATGTACGACTTCCGCGCCGACATCGCCGTTCTCCTCAATATCACACCCGACCATTTGGACCGCTACGATTTCTGTATGCAAAACTACGTGGAGTCCAAGATGCGCATCCTGCAAAATCAGCGCCCTGAGGATACCTTTGTCTATTGGATGGGCGACGACTATATCTCACTTGAACTGAAAAAGATGAAACCCGCTTGCCGCCAACTCGGTTTCTCGGATACAGCAGAACAAGGCAGCGTGGGCTATGCTCAAGGCGATGCTTGCCATGTCGAAGTGCCCGAAACATTGGATGTCCCATTGGATAGACTCTCGTTGAAGGGTAAACACAATCTGCGTAACTGCCTCTCTGCAATATTAGCCGCATCAAGTGCTGGGGTAGGGATGGATGCTATCATCGAAGCCCTGGGCGACTTCCCAGGCGTAGAACATCGTTTGGAGTTTGTACGCACAGTCGACGGTGTGACCTATATCAACGATTCAAAGGCGACCAACGTAGATGCCTGCTGTTGTGCACTGGATAGTATGAAGACCCCCGTCGTATTGATCATTGGTGGTAAGGACAAGGGTAATGACTATAGCGCTATAGTCCCATTGGTGAAGGAAAAGTGCCGTGCGTTGGTCTTCCTGGGTGCAGACAATAGCAAATTGCATCAGGTGTTTGACGGCCTTGGTGTAGCCATCTCTGATACAAATAATATGGCAGACTGTGTAGCCGCTTGTGCGCAATATGCAGAGCACGGCGATACGGTATTGCTGAGCCCCTGTTGTGCCAGCTTCGACCTCTTCCGAAATATGGAAGACCGTGGCGAGCAATTCAAAGAACGTGTGCACGAACTTTAATGAGTCAGGTGCCGCTCTTCCCGACTTCCATAATTAAAAATCTCAATCTCTCAATCCCTACATATAATGACAGAACTGGAAAATGCGTCTTTGGAAACGACGCCCCGTAGACACTTTACGTTAAAGAAAATACTGCAAGGCGACTCCATTATTTGGACCGTCTTCTTCCTCTTATGCCTGATCTCTGTGGTCGAGGTATATAGTGCAGGAAGCACTTTGTCTTTCAAAAGCGGCAACTATCTATCTCCCTTGATCAAGCAAGCCTCCTTCTTGACAGTAGGTATAGTGCTCTGTGTTATTGTGCACAAAATCCCTTGCCGTATCTTCAAGTTGGTCCCCATATTGGGATGGCCATTGTGTGTAGGGCTTTTGATTCTGACATTCTTCATCGGTGGAGATGTCAATAATAGTTCGCGCTGGATCCCCTTGGGCGCATTTAGTTTCCAACCCTCAGAGTTGGCCAAGGGTGTAGTGATCACAGCCGTAGCACTGATCCTGGGCAACTCGCAACGCGAAGAGGGCGCGCATCCTAAGGCCTTCAAGCAAATCCTTTATGTCACCGTCCCTGTGTGCCTGCTCATCTTTACCGAAAACCTCTCTACAGCGGCGATCTTGTTTGCTGTGGTTTTTGCAATGATGGTGGTCGGACGTGTGCCTTGGAAGCAATTGGGCAAACTCGTTGCTTCTGGTGTGACAATAGTGGTATTGACAGTAGCATTGGCTTTTGCTGTGCCCAAAGATGGCGTACTATACGAAACCATATTCCACCGTTTTGACACCTGGGCTGGACGTATCACGGATATGTTCTCTTCCGACAGCGATGATGGTAGCGGTATTGAGAAAGGCAGCAAGGAAGAAGCAGCGCAGTTTATTCGCGAGAATCCACAGGTGGGACGTGCCTACGTGGCAGTGGCGTCGAGCAATGTCGTAGGGCGTATGCCTGGCAATTCTGTAGAGCGCGACAATCTCTATCAAGCTTATTCTGACTATATCTATGCCATAATTATCGAGGAACTCGGTATCGAGGGAGGAATACTTGTCGTACTATTATATATAATACTCCTGTTCCGAGCTGGGCGTTTGGCCAGTCGGTGTGAACGAAACTTCCCGGCATTCCTATGTATGGGGTTAGCTATACTGCTTGTATTTCAAGCGAGCATTAATATGATGGTGGCTGTAGGCTTATTCCCTGTTACGGGACAGACTCTGCCATTGATCAGTCGTGGAGGAACAGCGACGATTATCAATTGTGTCTATTTCGGTATGATTCTTAGTGTCAGTCGTTATGCACGTCGAAACAGACTTGAAGATGCTGGTAAAATAGAACTTGTTCCCACTTCAAAGGTATAATATTACAGGAAAGGCATAATATATATAGGTCTATGCGTTGGCTTAACGTTTTATTTTTGATATGTGGCTTAGGTGTGCTCTTGCCGTCTGCCTTTGCTCAAGATGCGCGTAGGCGTGTTCGCTTGCAGACAGATCGTGGCGACATCGTGATAGCGCTCTTCGACGAGACTCCACAACATCGTGACAATTTTTTGCGACTTGCGAGTGAAGGCTATTATGATGGATTGCTGTTTCATCGTGTGATCGAAAAATTTATGATACAAGCAGGCGATCCTAATAGTAAGGATGCTGTGGGTGGACAGGTGCTTGGTGACGGTGGGCCTGGATATACATTGCCAGCAGAGATCTGTTTGCCCAAAATCTTTCACCATTGTGGCGCTGTGGCTGCAGCTCGTGAACCTGATGAAGTGAATCCAGAAAAGAGAAGTAGTGGTTCGCAGTTTTATATCGTGTGGGGACGAATTCCACACGAACGAACGCTGGAGAAATATAGAAAGATACTTGAAGACAATACTGGGGGCAAGATGACTATCACACCTGAAATGAAACAAAAGTATAGCGAAATTGGTGGTACACCACACTTGGATGGCTACTATACAGTGTTTGGTGAAGTTGTCGAGGGGTTGGATGAAGTGGTCTATGGTATGCAGTTTGTAGAAACCGATGATAATGATCGCCCCCTGGGGGATATACGTATCATAAAAGCCGTGATAGAATGATATGATCCAAATCAAACCCTCTGGTGCTCATTCAGCCAAGTGTCACTGCTGTGGTAGAGCTTGTGACGAGGCTTCTGCGCAAAAGCGCATTTACTATTTTCCAACCAACAATCCCTATAAGCACATTCGTGCTCAGGTGGAATATCCTACGTGTGTGCAGTGTAGTAACAAGTATTACAATCATAAGCCACTGCGTCGTGTGTTGTCTGGGATGACAGGGCTGATAGCTCTTATTACATGTGCTTATGTCTGCACACATGCATCGATTACTTATGCGTGGGCTTTAGCCGTGTTTATTGGTATCATTCTGTCCTGCTTGGTCTATGTCGGCATCTATGAATATGTAAAAACGAAAAATGACTTAGTGCAGAACACCGACCTTCATATTTCACTGGTGATGTATCCCAATCAGTGGCACGTCAAGGCGATAGCCGAGGGTGATAGGGTAGAGGAGTATTCAGAAGATGCCGTCAGATATTATCTGGAGCAAATGGCAAAGCGGTTTGATCTGACTATTGTGTATCCAGCGAATGCCTTCCAGCAATATAGTAACGTCGATTATTCGGATGATTGATATGAGTTCTGCTCCTAATTATATAATATATATACAAGGGCTCTGCGCAGAAATGGATGGTAATTTATAACCATAAATAGTCTCCTTCTCCTAAATAAATATGGCAGAATTGAGAAAAAACGCATTTTTTTGAAAAAAAAGTGAGAAATGTTTTGGTGGTATAAAAAAAAGCAGTACCTTTGCACTCGCAATCAAGCCCGAGAGGGTTGCTGATAGCAAGAAAGGCTTGGTCCCTTCGTCTATCGGTTAGGACGTGAGATTTTCATTCTCAAAAGAGGGGTTCGATTCCCCTAGGGACTACTAAAAAAATAAACAATAGAAAATGGCAAACCACAAATCATCTGTTAAAAGAATTCGTCAGACAGAGACACGCAGACTTCACAACAGATACTACGCTAAGACAATGCGTAACGCTGTTCGCAAATTGCGCGCTACAACTGACAAGGCAGCAGCAGTAGAACTTTTGCCTAGGGTGCAAAAGATGCTTGATAAGCTTGCCAAGAACAACACAATCCACAAGAACAAAGCTGCAAACCTTAAGTCAAGTCTTCAACTTCACGTTAACGGTTTAGCATAAGCCTAAATAAAAGGTGGACAGATACAGTCGGGACAATGTTCCGACTTTTTTGTTGTTTCAGATTTTATTCGTAGCTTTGAATTAGGAAACTGCCGTACAATGTATAAGCAAATCGTATACGAGCGCAAATGTTGTCGAAATCAAGAGGCATAGTTCTCAATACATTGAAATATAATGATGAGACCTTGATCGCACAGGTCTTGACAGAGGAAGTGGGCTATCGCACTTTTTCTGTTCGTATCGCTCGTGGCAGAAAGATTAGATCGACGCATATTTTCTTCTTTCCCTTGTCCTTGGTTGAGTTGACCTGGGAAGAAAAGCCGAATGCAAAACTTGTTACGCCCAAGACGGTGTCTGTTTCTACACCGCTGGTCTCTATTCCTATGGAGCCGCAGAAGGTGACGATTGCTATGTTCCTGGGCGAATTTCTGAACCATGCTTTGCGTAGCGAACCTTCGTCGCCGGAACTTTTCGCCTATCTCTACAACTCTATATTATGGTTGGATGCCAAGTCGAATAGGTATGCCAACTTTCACCTCGTATTTTTGTTGCGCCTGACGAAGTTCATTGGGCTATTCCCCGAGCGCCCATTGTATATCCCTGGTGGTTATTTCGATCTGCGTGCAGCTTCGTATACACAATTCCGCCCCACGCACAATGATTACTTGGAACCCCGCGAAGCGCAGTTGATACCGACCCTGCTCAGGATGAGGTACGAAAATATGCATCTCTTTCATTTCTCAGGCAGTGAACGCAATCATTTTCTGGCAGTCATCAACGAGTTCTATCGTATACATATCCCGAATTTTCCCGAACTGAAGTCCCTCGCCGTTTTGCGAGATTTTTATGAAGGTATGAAGGATTTTTAATGCCTGTCGGTTTGTAAATTCGTACCAAATATCTAACTTTGGCATACTAAAATGTAAATGTTATGATGAAACGCTATTTTATCCTTGTCCTATGTCTATGTAGTCTTTTGTCAGTCTCTGCGCAAAAGATGACTAAGAAGTGGAACGATTTCTACAAACGTACAGAATATTTTGACTCGAATGGGAGGTTGATTGGTTGGGAAAAATACAACGATTTCTACGATAGAATGGAGTATTTTGACCGAAATGGCAGGTTGCAGAAGACGGAAAAGCAAAACGATTTCTACAATCGCAAAGATACAAAGGATGCGCACGGAAATCTGCAGTCAACAAGCAAATACAACGACTTCTACAAACGCGAGGATATCAAGGATAGTCGTGGTAACCTGATCGGCTATAAAAAATGGAATGACTTCTATAAACGCGAGGAGGTGTTTGATGCCAAGGGTAAGATGGTCGGCTATTATAAGTGGAATGATTTCTACGATAGGTGGGAGTATTTTGAAAAATAAGTTGTAACTCTACCTATAAGGATGCAATGCATGGCATCAGCATGAGTATGTGGTGACTTAATAAATAAGAATAATGGAATACGCATCGTCCTGATGTAAATGCAAGTAAGAATAAATAATCCTACTGCACTATTTGCAATATTCCCATCTTGACGGGAATGTGGCAGCAAGTATAGAAGGGTAGGGCGTTGGTCCCATTATAGAGCAAATTTTATGTATAATACAGCTAATATTAATCAGTCGGCAGAGCGAGCTATCAAAATGCTACAGCGAATCATTGCGATTCCTTCATATAGCAGAGAAGAAACAAAATTAGCCGATTTCATCGAAGAAATTGCTTCTCTTGATGGCCTTTCGCCACGCCGAAAGGGCAATAATGTCTGGTGTGTGTCCTCTGTCTTTTTGCCAGAGCGTCCGACTCTGTTGCTCAATGCCCATATAGATACAGTGCGTCCTGTGAAGGGTTGGATGCACAATCCACATACACCGTATGTTGAAGGTGATGTACTCTATGGTTTGGGAAGCAATGATTGTGGCGGAGGCTTGGTCGCATTATACGAAGTATTCCGCTTGTGTGAAGCAGATAATGATTTGCCATGGAATCTTGTCTACTTGGCATCGGCAGAAGAAGAGGTTTCTGGTCAAGGCGGGATAGAATCAGTGCTATCAGATTTACCTAAAATCGACGTTGCTATCGTAGGCGAACCCACAAACATGCAACCTGCTATTGCAGAAAAGGGTTTGATGGTGATCGATGCCGTGGCATATGGCAAAGCCGGACATGCTGCGCGCAATGAGGGTGTGAATGCTATATACAAGGCGCTGGAAGATATTGCATGGTGCAAGAACTATAGATTTGAAAAGGTTTCCCCCTTATTGGGTGAAGTGAAAATGAGTGTGACGATCATACAGGCAGGTACACAGCACAACGTCGTGCCCGATGAATGTCGATTTACCATAGATGTGCGATCAAACGAGTGCTACACAAATCAGGAAATCCTCGATGAAATCGGCAGAAATCTGCAAAGCGAGTCCAAGGCACGCTCAACGCGTCTGAATTCATCACACATTGCTTCTGAACACCATTTGGTGCAGAAATGCATCAATATGGAAAAAGTGCCCTTTGGCTCTCCCACACTGAGCGACCAGGCACTCATGCCTTTCCCTTCGCTCAAAATTGGTCCAGGTGATTCAGCACGATCACACACGGCAGACGAATATATTAAGCTATCAGAAATTCGCGATGGAATCGCCGATTATTTGCAATTGATAGGGTAGACAAACTGCGATGCTTGTTTTTTAAGCATAATCATTCGCTATCAAATTTTCACAGATTTTCAGTCTTAAAGATGCGATATTTGCAAAAAAAAGCGTTCCTTTGCAGTAGGAAAGACTTTGAACGAACTCTGAACTAAAAAACTATTATATTTATATAAAACGAATAAATATGTACGGAAAATTTCAGCAACATCTCCAACAGGAGTTAGAAGCCATTAAAGAAGCTGGCCTCTACAAGAACGAACGCCTCATCGAAGGTCCTCAACAAGCCGCTATTCAAGTGAATGGCAAGGAAGTACTCAACTTCTGCGCAAACAACTATCTTGGTTTGTCTAACCACCCTCGTTTGGTAAAGGCCGCACAAGACATCATGGATCAACGCGGCTATGGTATGTCTTCAGTACGCTTCATTTGCGGTACACAAGATATGCACAAGGTGCTTGAAGCAGCCATTTCCGACTATTTCAAGACAGAAGACACAATTCTCTACGCTGCTTGTTTCGATGCAAACGGTGGTGTATTCGAACCCCTCTTGACAGCAGAAGATGCTATCATCTCTGACGCATTGAACCACGCATCTATCATCGACGGTGTACGTCTTTGCAAGGCTAAGCGCTATCGCTATGCAAATGCAGACATGGCAGACCTCGAACGTTGCTTGCAAGAAGCACAAGAACAACGTTTCCGCATCATCGTGACTGACGGTGTATTCTCAATGGACGGCAACGTGGCTCCTATGGACAAGATCTGCGACTTGGCAGAAAAGTATGATGCCCTCGTGATGGTAGACGAAAGCCACTCTGCTGGTGTAGTTGGTGCTACTGGTCACGGTGTGAGCGAATTCTACAATACTTACGATCGCGTAGATATCTACACTGGTACATTGGGCAAGGCATTTGGTGGTGCTATGGGTGGATTTACTACAGGTCGCAAGGAAATCATTGACTTGTTGCGTCAACGCTCACGTCCTTACCTCTTCTCAAACTCTTTGGCA
The DNA here is from genome assembly GCA_045630125.1 of Alloprevotella sp. Lineage (GTDB taxonomy): Bacteria > Bacteroidota > Bacteroidia > Bacteroidales > Bacteroidaceae > Alloprevotella. Next base: position 70,092 of record JAZQSL010000048.1, read on the forward strand.
CCATCAATCGTAGGCGCTTCTATCGAGATGTTCAAGATGTTGAAGGAAAGCAATGCACTCCACGACAAGTTGGTAGAAAATGTGACTTACTTCCGCGACAAGATGATCGCTGCAGGTTTCGATATCAAGCCTACTCAAAGTGCTATCTGCGCAGTGATGCTCTACGATGCTAAGCTTTCACAAGTTTACGCACAAAAGATGCAAGAAGAAGGCATCTACGTAACAGGTTTCTACTATCCAGTAGTACCAAAGGATCAAGCTCGTATCCGCGTACAAATCTCAGCTGGTCACGAACGCGAACACCTTGATAAGTGTATCGCTGCCTTCATCAAAGTTGGTAAAGAACTCGGTGTTTTGAAATAATTCAAGACTTCGAATAGATACATTCAGAGCCCTCTTTTAGCATATCCCGTCATAGGATGCTAAAAGAGGACGCTTTTTTAACAGAGCTGTAGATATTTTTATTATGTGCCTCGGGTTTTAAAAAGCTATGACTTCTTGTGATAAAATGGGTGTGTTGAAGCATTAAACCTTATTGAAGGACACAGATGGTGAAATATGCCAAAATGTAAATGATAAATGCATTTTGTAATTAGATTGCACGTTTTTCGACCTATTGTGCAAAAAATGGTGCGTTTTGGTATGAGAAAATGTGAAAAACTGTTGTAGTCTACTGGATTTGTTGTATATTTGCACATCTAAGATAAATATACACACATGCTTAATCCAAGCCATTTCTCAAAATTAATTCACGAGCAAGCCAATAAGTATCAGGATGCCGTGGCAATGAAGTATCGCGACTATGAAATAGGTAAATGGTTACCTATAACATGGCGTGAGTTTTCTGACAAAGTACTCCAGATGTCAAAATCGCTCCTTTCGATGGGGGTGAAAGTACAAGAAAATATTGCTACATTCTCGCAAAATAAACCCGAATGTCTGTTTGTGGACTTTGGTGCGTATGGTGTGAGAGCGGTGACGATTCCATTCTATGCGACAAGCAGTGGTGCACAAGTAGTGTACATGATGAATGATGCAGAAATCCGTTTGCTCTTTGTCGGCGAACAATTGCAATACGATGTGATCTGCGAAGTGGCGGATCAATGCCCTACGCTTCAGCAAGTGGTGATTTTTGACTCATCTGTTGTCAAAAAAGAAGGCGATACGCGCTCGATGTATTTGGATGAGTTCTTGAAACTCGGTGAAAACGGAGATTATGAAGCAGAATTGAAGCAACGTGTGGCAGATGCGAGTCCTAAAGATTTGGCAAACATTCTCTATACCAGTGGTACGACTGGTAATAGCAAGGGTGTGATCCTGACTCACGAGATGTATATCGAAGCGCTCCGTGTGAACGATGCCGTGCTCGACTTCTCTGAAAAGGACGTTGTCCTCAACTTCCTTCCCTTTACTCACGTGTTTGAACGTGCCTGGTCTTACCTCAGTATCGCAGAGGGTGCAAAGATGGCAGTGAACCTTCGTCCACAAGATGTACAAAAGTCTTTGCAAGAAGTGCACCCCACATGTATGTGTAGTGTGCCTCGTTTCTGGGAAAAGGTATATCATGCAGTGTTGGACAAGATGGAGAATGGTCCATTGCCCATGCGTGTGCTGATTCGTGCAGCATTGAATGTGGGTGGCGAACGCTGGGAGAAATATACTTCGAAGGGGCTGACTCCTCCATTGGGCATGCGCATCAAATTTGCTTTGTTTAATTGCACCATTATTCAGATTCTGCGTAAGACGCTCGGTCTGGAACGTGCAAACTTCTTCCCTACGGCTGGTGCTGCTGTTTCTCCCGATGTGGAACGCTTTGTACACGCTGCAGGTTTGAATATCAAGGTGGGATATGGCTTGACAGAATCTACAGCTACCGTGTCGTGCGACCGCGATGATCAGGTGGTGACTATGGGGTCTGTGGGTAGATTGGTGGACAAACTGGAGATTAAATTTGGCGAAAACAATGAGGTGCTCCTCCGTGGTAAGACCATTACTCCTGGATACTATAAGAAAGAAGAAGAAACGCGTGCTGCAATTGATGAAGAAGGCTGGTTCCACACAGGCGACGCTGGATATATGAAGGACGGCGAACTCTATTTGACAGAACGTATCAAGGACTTGTTTAAGACATCTAATGGCAAATATATCGCACCACAATTGATTGAGACAAAGTTCTCGCTTGATAAATATATCGAATCTGTAGTCGTAGTGGCTAATGAACGCAAGTTTGTTTCGGCCTTGATCGTGCCCGCCTTTGCGGTAGTAGAAAAATATGCAGAGGAAAATGGTATCGAGTACGCTTCGAGAGAAGATTTGTGCAAGAACCCTCAAATCATCAAAGTCATTGCAGATAGTATAGAGGAACTTCAAGTGGATTTGGCGCACTATGAAAAGGTGAAGCGCTTTGTCCTCTTGCCAGAATCCTTCTCGATGGAAAAGGGTGAACTGACCAATACACTCAAGGTGAAACGCCGTGTGGTGTATGAAAAATATGCTAAGGAAATCGAGCTGATGTATGCCGAGGCTGAGCAGGCTTAATGCTATATAATTATATAAAGTATAGATAAAACGTAAACAATAAAATGATAACAATCGAGCAACTCAAGGCAGCTAAGGATCGAGTAGAAGCATTGAATCGCTACCTTGATATAGACGCTAAAATTATACAATTAGAGGAAGAACAACTCCGAACTCAGGCACCTGGATTTTGGGATGATGCCAAAAAGGCAGAAGAACAAATGAAAAAGGTCAAAGGCTTGGAGAAATGGATTGTTGGTTACAAGGATGTGAAAACCTTGGTTGATGAGCTGGAATTGGCCTTTGACTTCTATAAAGAGGAAATGGTGACAGAGGAAGAAGTGGATGAGGCTTATGCTAAAACTATTGAGGCAGTAGAAGCACTCGAATTGAAAAATATGCTCCGCCAGGAAGAAGATGCTATGGGTTGCGTGTTGAAGATCAACTCTGGCGCAGGTGGTACGGAAAGCCAAGATTGGGCTTCGATGTTGATGCGTATGTATATGCGCTACGCCGAGGCTAATGGATATAAAACTACTATTTCCAATCTGCAAGAAGGAGACGAAGCTGGTATCAAGACGATGACTATGGAACTCGAAGGCGAATTTGCCTATGGTTACCTGAAATCGGAGAATGGTGTGCACCGTTTGGTGCGTGTGTCGCCCTATAATGCGCAGGGTAAGCGTATGACAAGTTTTGCCTCTGTCTTTGTGACACCACTCGTGGATGATACTATTGAGGTTTACGTAGATCCGTCAAAGATTAGTTGGGACTTATTCCGCTCAGGCGGTGCTGGTGGACAGAATGTGAACAAGGTGGAAACAGGTGTTCGTCTGCGCTACCAATACAAAGATCCAGATACTGGTGAGGAAGAAGAAATCTTGATTGAAAATACAGAGAGCCGTAAGCAACTTGAAAATCGTGAAAATGCTATGCGTTTGCTCCGTTCACAACTCTACGACCGCGAATTGCAAAAGCGTCGTGCGGCACAAGCGAAGATTGAAGCAGGAAAGAAAAAGATCGAATGGGGTAGCCAAATCCGCAGTTATGTGTTCGATGACCGCCGAGTAAAAGATCATCGTACGGGACATCAAACAAGTGATGTCGGCGGTGTGATGGATGGCAAGATCGATGGTTTTATCAAGGCTTACTTGATGGAATTCTCTGAGCAGGAGCAATCGTAAGATACTCAGTTTAGGCAGGTTTTATACATTAGTCTGTTCTTAGAACTCTGTCTTTAAATAAAAATATAAACCTTAAATCTAAATACTATGGGTAAAAAACAACAAATGAAGATCAAAGCGAGAGAAGCGCGCGAGGAACAACAAGCAAGAAAGGTGTTCAAGGGACTCTTCTTTACCTTGATTCTCTTGGCGGTTTTGATTATTGCTGGATATAGCATATTCTACGCCTAAGATTATATTGTGGCGATAGCGCCGCAAGAAACTTAGATAAAATAGTTTTGGCAGGGATTCATTTCTTTGTCAAATCTTGTTTTGACTATTATTTAGCGCTGGTTTTTTCCGTATATATAATAAGGTATGTCTATCGAGATTGAAAGAAAGTTTTTGGTTTGTGGTGACTATAAATCTTTGGCAACGTCGCATGTGCGTATTAAGCAAGGGTATATTTGTAGTCAAAAAGGACGTACGGTTAGGGTGCGCCTTACTGATCAGAAAGCGTTCTTGACCATTAAGGGGCCTTCTAAGGATGGTGGACTATCTCGTTATGAATTTGAAAAGGAAATTACGTATGACGAGGGGTTGTCTCTGTTTGCACTATGTGAGCCAGGTGCGATAGATAAGGTGAGATGGATTATTCCTTTTGAGGGACATGTTTTTGAGGTAGACGAATTCTTTGGTGATAATGATGGGCTTGTTGTAGCAGAGGTAGAGTTAGATTCTTCTGATGAATATTTTGAAAAACCATCTTTCCTGGGTAAAGAGGTTACGGGAGATAGGAAGTATTATAATTCAAGTCTTGCTGCTCGGCCATATATGGCATGGACAGCAGAAGAGAAGTTTTAGTTCTTGCTGTTTTGCAAACTCTATTTGTCAAAATAATTTTGAAAAGGGGCGATTTTGCCGAAAATAGAACTTTTTTGATAAAATAGTTTCAAAACATTTGGCAGTTATTAAAAAAGTGTGTACTTTTGCACTCGCTAATCAGGAAACGGCCTGGTGAGCGACTTTAAAAAGAAGCGTTCTTTGAAAGCAATTCCATAAAACTTTTTGTAGAGAAGTACAAGGAGAATATATAATGACTATGTATATAGCATGATATGTTCGGGTGTAAATTTTCTACTGTCGATTTACTT
>JAZQSL010000049.1:0-10361 GCA_045630125.1 Alloprevotella sp.
GGACTGTTTCAGTTTATAGCTCATAAGGCTAGATTTCACAATAGTTCACCTCTCTCCTTTGGTTAACTTTTTTTGCAAAGATAGCACTTTTCGCTTACCTTTCTTTTTCTTCGCAAATCTAAAGGATTTCACAGATTTCACAGTTTTATGTCGCATTCTGCAATGTCCCGAACGGCTGCACGAGCTGAGCAAGTGCTTTCTGCGAATTCTGCGGATTCTGCGTGAAAATATTATTCCGCGTGAGCCAAAAAACATCAGCGAGATAACATCCATAAGATCAGCTAGAGAGCAAAAAAACTCCCCCGCCCGAGTGGGGCAGGGGAGATGTATAGAGATATATTAAGTGTCAGAGACGAGGATTACTTTACGTAAACCTTCTTGCCACCTACGATGTAGAGACCCTTCTTGATCTTTTGACCAGGAGTAACAACTACCTTGCGGCCGTCGAGCGTATAAACATCGTTCATTTGTTCTACGCTGATACCGTTGATGCAAGTGATATCGCCAACTTCATAGCTGAGCAAGATTTCTTCGCAAGGAGTACCATCCTTAGTTACGATAGCACCTGGCTTGATTTCGAAGCTCCAAGTTGCTTTGTTTTTATATTCGCTTTGGATGTCGATGTATACCACCTTAGCATCTGTCTTGTCTACGTATAATGCAGGATCATCGAAGTATGTACCATTGTAGTAGAGCTTAGCATTGCCAAACATCTTAGGTACTGTCACTTCTTGGTTGAATGTGATCTTAACCATGCTGATAGCTGGGATCACTGAACCCTTAGCAGGATCTACAGATACGATTTCGAGAGGTTGCTTTTCACCTTCGATAGTGAAAGTCAATGTGAATTCAGGGTTGTAAGTTTGTTCCCAAGAGAATACGTATTCTTCAGGAATAGTGATAGAATATTGACCTGGAGCAGTGATTTCGTCCTTGAATGTAACGATTACTGCGTTCAAGTCGTAGTCGTCGAGACCCAACTTAGCAGTAGTGACAGTCTTGCCTTCAGCGTCTACTACGTTGATAGACTTGCTTAATACTACGTCTTGTACTTCGCCGATGAAGCCGATAGTGAGGACCTTCAAAGACTTTTGTACTTGGTGTTGAGCTGGAGTAACATAAGCGTAAGTGAAGCTGTTTACAGCTGCCTTAACTTGGTAGTTCAACTTCATTTCTTCGTTAGTATTGCCATCAGCGTCTACGAATGTAGCAGGTGCTACATAGAGCATGTACTTACCTGAGTTAGAGATTTCCTTTTCAGTAACGAATGTTACGACCTTAGCATCTTCTTCAGAAACGAAGCCTTCGAGTTGACCTCCAGGTTCACCGTTAACGTAGAGTACTACGCCACCTTCTTCGCCGAGAGTCACAGGCTTGTTGAATGTGAATGTGAACTTGCTTACAGATTCCAATTCAGCACCGTCTGCAGGATCTACAGAAACGAGTTCGAGAGGAGTAGCAGCAGGTTTGCTTTCTGCAGTATATTCCAACATCACGTAACCTTCGATTTCTGTATCTTCATTTGATGAGTAAGAAACTGGGTTGCCATTAGTATCTTGAATAGCAAGCATGATCAACATTTTTCTTGCACCATCTACATATTGAGCAGGTACTGTGAATGACACTTCCTTGCCATTGATGTTCAAATCATTTGCAGTAAGTGTATAAGCATCTGAACCAATGTCTGTGCCGATTCGGCTGAATGTGAGTGCACCGATTTCTTGGCTGAATGTCACCTTGATAGTAGCTGGCATCACTTCGTAGTGACCACAAGCTGGATCTACTGCTACTACAGTAGTAGGTTCAACAGGAGCAGGAGCCAACATAGCGAGCGCTTCAGTAGCGTCGAAGTCTGCTACTTCAGTGATAGTGTACCATGCACCATTGTCCCATCCATTGTCTGAAGAGTGGCTGTCGAGAGTAGATTGGATACAAGTACCACGTTCTGGGTTAGCACACCAACCAGGAGAAGCTGTGAAGTAATGAGTGCCATTAGCTTGGAGAGCGAATGTGTTTTCACCAACTTTTTCTACAACTACATGTTCGAATGGAGCTTCGCCAACGAGTGCGTTGGTATCGCCGCTCTTCATCACAAATTTCTTTTCGCTTACGCTATAGAGATAGAGTTTGCCTTCGTATGCCACGAATGCGAATTGTTGCTTAGGATCAGCGTTGTCGAGAGCTACACTGTGGCAAGCATCAGTACCGGCATTGTAAGTCACACCGCACATATCCACCTTGTCAGCGAGTGCATACATACCACCGCGACCAGTGTCAGAAGAAACGAGCGTGTAGCACTTAGCATTGCTCAATTGAGCTACATCAGTGATAACAACTGGACCAGCAGGAACTTCTGGTTGCTCAGGTTGTTCAGGTTCTACAACATCTGATTTAGGACTGAGAGGACATTGTGAGAAATCAAAGAGAATAGATGACAAGAAGCCAGGACCATATACTTGGTCGTTGCTGAGAAGCTTACCGTCTTCTTGAACTGTGAATGTCAAATCCACTTCCTTAGTATCATCAGAGTTTTCTCCTGTAGCAACTTCAATGCCTTTCAATACAACAGTGTTGCCCTTAACTTCATAAGGCACTTCTGCATTGAAAACAGGACCAAGTTCTACATGAGAGAACAATAAATAAGCATAGCCAGCCTTAGCATTGCCTTCGCTGTCCTTATCAAAGTCAAGTGAAACATTTGCATCTGTTGGAGCGCCCATGAAGTTAATATTGCAAGTACCTGTGTAAGTTTCTGCCAATTCAGCATTAGGTACTTCTGGAGTTTCAGGAGTTGCAACTTCAGCTTCTTCTACGAGGAATGCAGAAGAGTAGTTGTCATTCCAGAATGGAGCGTTAGCGCCATCGTAGTCAGTACCGTCAGTCTTCAATACCATGTAACCCATAGCATCTTCGTTCTTGCTAGTGTCATAGCCACGCTTACCATACCAGCTCACGAGACCGAATACTTGTGCATCAGTTGCAGATACGTTAGTAGCAGCAGCAGACAATTTAGCGAGGGTGATATTTGTCATATCATCCTTTTCAGCTTGGAAACCTGTAGTGTTACCACCACCTTCCAACCAGTTTACACCAGCATACTTAGTGTGGTATACGAGGTAGTTGCCATCGCTTGTTTGGAATGTATAAGTACCGTCACCGTTAGCAGTAGCGAGGAACTTAGCAGATTCAGGCAATTCTTCACCAGTCACAGCAGTCATAGCAACGTCTGCGCCAGTGTAGTTCAAGTAGAACTTATTGCCATTCTTAGCCACCATTGTGAATGTGTAGTACTTGCCAGTTTCAGGCAATGTCACATTTGTTTCAGCCAAGAAAGTATTAAGCGCTGCAGACAATGCACTAGCAGTTTCAGCAGTTACTTGAGCCTTAGCCGCATCAACAGCAGCAACCAAAGCAGTGCGAGTACCGCAGTCAGCAGTAGGATAACCTACGCCAGCCTTAGCCAAAGCAGCTTCAGCAGCTTCGAGGTTTGCAGCAACTTCAGCTTCGTCAACAGCGTTGAACGCAGCGAGTGCAGCAGTTGGGTCGAAGTCAGCTACAGCCTTGATGTCGCACATGTTACCTTCGTCAGCGATGTTCCATCCGTCGATGATCATTTGGCTAGAACCACCACAGTTGATGTAGTGAGAAGCATCAAAATACATCACGAACTTGCCACCGCTTGTCTTGAAGTTGATGGGATTCACGGGCTTGTTGCCGAGTGAACCGTCGAGGTTGACGAACTTAGACTGACCTACGCTGTAGAGGTAGTAGGTAGCACCTTCGTCATTTGTCACAAATGCAAATTGCTGCGCAGGGCTTGTTTCGTCTGCTGTGACACCCAAGTCTTTGATAGTCTTGAGCGCAGTAGCTGAAGTAGCCCATGAAGTACGTGCATTAGACACGGCGTAGCACTTTTCATTTGATAACTCAGAAAGACTAGCTATCTGAGCATTCGCTGTCAGGCCAATCATAGCAAGACAAAGCGATAAGAAAAAGTACATTTTCTTCATAACGATTAATAATTAAGTGAATAATAAAATTGTTTTGTGGTATTTCAAGATAAAGATTTGAAGCCGTAGTCTTTGTCCTTTTTAGTGTTTTATTCGCAGCTCGGCCTCTTGTTTTATTTTAGTTCAGTCAAAGTGTCTTTTTCATACATTATGTGCTGGCAAATGTAGTAATAAATATTCAAAATTGGTATGCTTTTGTAAATAAATGTTGAGTGTTCTTGTGTAGAAGTAATCAATAGGTGCTGAAAATGTCTTATTTTGTCAAAATGCGGGATTTTTGTTGTAAAAAAATAAGGAGTCGAACGCAAATGTCCGACTCCTTATATAATATATATAGGTATGCGAATTACAAACCTAACTTCTTAGCGATGTGCTTAGGAAGAGCGTCCTTGTGGATCACGATGTTCATAGTCTTGTAAGCAACGAATGCCTTAGAAGCATAGAACATACCCTTGTAAGGACCATATTCACCCCAAGAGTTCTTCACCATAAAGAATTCCTTGCCATTCTTGTCCTTAGCGATACCGTAGATTACCATACCGTGGTCGTCAGTAGTTTCCCAGTTGTCGTAACCATTTTGGCGGAGTTCTTGAGTGATAGTCATTTCATCATCGCCAGTGTTGATCACAGCGCCACCCTTGAAGTTGTCGCCAGTCCAACGTGCAGCGTCAGAACCAGTCTTGTCATTTGTCTTGCCATTAGCAGGCACTGTCGCAACACCCTTGCGAGCATCGAAACCCTTTTCGCTGACGTCAGAGCCCCATGCGAAGCAGTAACCATTGCGTACACCGTGGTCCATTACTTCCATGAATTCATCGAGTGGGAGGTTGTAGCTTTCAGCCCAACGCCAGTTGTCCTGGATCTCAAGGATGAACTTTGAGTAGAAAGGATGGTGAGTGTAGCTGGTGAGCGATACATAGTCAGCAGGATTAAGACCCAAACTCTTCACGTAGCTCTGTGGAGTGTAAGTCTTGCCGTTGTGACGGAATTCCTTTGGCAGTTCGCCGAAGTAGTTCTTGTAGATGTTGCTCAAGTCATTCTTCCAAGTCAAAGTGATCTTCTTTTGCTTACCCTTAGCAATAGCTTGTACATAAGCAGAAGCTACAGCATCGAGTTGGTTGAAGTTGAAGAGTGAGTCACCGTAGAGTTCACCTGGAGCAGGCATCGCTGTTTGTGGCACCATACCATAGTGTTCAAGACAGTAGATTGCATCATAGAATGAACCACCTTGTGAGAAACTTGCGTCGCCGTGTGTGCGCACAGCCTTGTCTGCGCGGTCCATGTAAGTGTTGTATACGAGGAAGCTTTCGCAGAGGTCGTGTTCGCCCTTACCCATACGGAGCAATTCAGTTTCGAAGAAGCCGAGTGCAGAGTATGCCCAGCAAGTACCACTTTGGTTTTGGTCCTTGATAGAAGTGATCTTGTTTTCCTTTACTACGGTATATTCTACCGAGTTCTCTTTTTCTTGCGCTATAGCAGTGCCTGAAACCAAGCATGCCAATGCGGCTGTCATAAAAATCTTGTTCATTGGTCTAAAGTTTTTATAAATTAATAGATTTTTGTGTACGAGTTGACAAATTGACAAGTTGATGAGTAAACGGGTAAACGAGTTCTTCTCTAAACTCTAAACTCTAAACTTTTATCTCTCATCTCTCAATATTCGTCATGCCTAGTTAACATTCTCTATGCTCAGCAATATACGTTTCTACGTCTGCTGTGTGATAGGGGATGAGGCGCTTGCCTAGGAAACGGCAACCATCTGCTGTGATCAGCACATCATCCTCGATACGGATGCCGCCAAAGTCCTTGTATTCTTCGATCTTGTCAAAGCAGAGGAAATCCTTGTTGATGCCTTCTTTGCGCCAGTGATCAATCAAAGCTGGGATGAAATAAATACCAGGCTCATCAGTGATGACGTGGCCTTCTTCTAAGCGGCGTGCAAAGCGCAATGATGCGATACCGAATTGGTCGGCGGGGCGTGTTTCAGCATCATAGCCCACGTGGACTTGTCCAAGTCCCTCCATATCGTGCACGTCCATACCCATAGCGTGGCCAAGACCGTGGGGCAAGAACAATGCATGTGCACCAGCCTTAACAGCTTCGTCCACGTCACCCTTCATCAGTCCCAAATCCTTCAGGCGCTCAGTCATCAAGCGGCATACACCATAATGTACGTCCCACCAGCGTGTGCCAGGATGTGCGTGAGTCAAGGCAAGGTCGTGACAGTCTACGACAATATCATAGATTTCCTTTTGCTTGGTAGTGAATTTACCAGAGATAGGAGTGGTACGTGTGTGGTCCGAGCAGTAGTGTTCGCGTGTTTCTGCTCCGGCGTCGCAAAGAAGCAGACGACCTGCTTCCAGGGGACGAGCTGATGGATAACCATGCAGTATTTCGCCGTGCATTGATACGATGCTTTGGAACGAAGGCACAGCGCCCAGACTTGATGCGATACCATCCAGCACACCGCCGATGTAAGCTTCAGTCACACCAGGGCGACACAGACGCATCGCTGTAGTGTGCATTTCGTAACCAATCTCAGCCGCGCGTTCCATCTCTTCGATTTCTTCAGCGCTTTTCTTCAGGCGCAATTTTACGACAGCATCAATCAGTTGTTGCGAAGCAGCCGCACGTTGTGCACTATGGTGGATACCGAGCAGGTCGGTGATGGTGAGCATCGTTTCGTGGCGATAGGGTGGCAAGAAGTGGATAGTGCGACCTGCCGCCTTAGCGCGATTGAGCAATTCGCTGAGTGCTGCCATCGGTGCAGTCTTTGCTACGCCACATTCCTCAGCCATTTGTACCACACTGGTCACTTCGCCATACCATACGATATCATCAATATCAATCTCGTTGCCGAAGAGGGTTTCTTCGCCCGAATCAGCATCAATCACACCTACGAGACCATCGCGGTGCTGACCGAAGAAATAGAGGAAACTGCTATCTTGGCGGAATTTGTAAGCATTGGCAGGATAGTTCATAGGACTATCATTGTTGCCAAAGAGCACAATGAGACCGTTACCTACCAATTGGCGTAGGGCATTTCGGCGCTCAGTATAAGTGGATTTTTGAAAAAGCATATTTTAGGTGTTTAGGTAGATTGTTTTTGAAAATAATATTCGTCGACCGATTGTGGCAGACGTTGCAGTTTGCAAATAAATAGGTGTAAAGTATTAATAGTTGCAAAAATACGCATTTTTTTCGTGGAATGCGCTATATTTGCCCAATAATTTAATGTACTGTATATATGAGATTTGAAAAAAATGTAGGATTAGTACTCGAAGGCGGCGGAATGCGTTGCGTCTTTACAAGTGGTGTGCTGGATTACTTTATGGACCATGATATAGAATTTTCCTATGCCGTCAGTGTCTCGGCAGGGGCTTGTAATGGCTTGTCGTATATGAGTCACCAGCGAGGTCGTGCCAAACTTAGTAATATCGATATGCTGGAGAAGTATAAGTATATCGGACTGAAATATGTGTGGTCGCAGCGTAGTATATTTGATCGCAACTTTATGTACGATACGATGACCCATGAAATCTTGCCATTTGACTTTGATGCATGCTTCTCGAATCCATGTCTTTTTGAAATGGTGACGACCAATGCGCGGACGGGTAAGGCTTGCTATCTGTCAGAAGATCATGATCCTGTGCGCTTGATAGATGTTGTCAAAGCGTCGAGTTGTTTGCCCTTTGTCAGTTCTATTGTTCACGTGGATGGCATTCCGATGCTGGACGGCGGAATTGTGGACTCTATTCCCGTGGAGCGTGCCATAAAGACAGGCCACGATTTCAACGTTGTCGTACTGACGCGCAATCGCGGTTATCGTGCCTCAGACAAGGACTTTCGTATTCCCAAAATCATTTACTCCGAATATCCACGTCTGCGTATGGTGTTGAGCCACATGAACGAGTATTACAACCGCCAGTTGGAAATGATCGAACGTATGGAGGACGAAGGCAAGGTGTTGGTGATTCGTCCACAATTGCCCATAGTCGTGGACCGACTGGAAAGCGATGTCGTGAAACTCACCTCATTGTATCATGAAGGATATGCCGAGGCTGGACGCGTTATGTCAGAATTCTTGAGAAAGAGAAAAACTCCCGTGGAACATTTGTGAATATAAGTTAATACCGATTTGGATTTCGGCGAAAAATATTGTATCTTTGTGATACGAAAGTGGGGAACTGTCTGGATATGGGCAGTTCCCCTTATTTTTACCCTATTTTTCGTTGAAAAAAGTCAAGATTTTGTGAAAATTTCGCGCCGACTTGTTGAAAAAAGTCAAGGGTTTGTTGAAATTATCTCAGACTTTGTTTGAATAAAGTCTTGTATTTTTTGTACAACACCTTACCTAATTGTAGTGAAATCATAAATATTCTTAAATTAACCTAAAACCTGGAGCGTGAAACATTGTGTTTTTTGAATCATTCAAAGATAGAAACATAGCCAGATTCTATTAAAGCCAGCGTATCTCTCGTATCTACACAGAAAATTCATACAAGATACGTTGAATCACATACCCTTTCCCCGCCTAAGGCGGTACTTCCCCTGACTCAGAGGAAAAGTGCAGAATGTCCCGAATGGCAAGCACGAGCGAAGCAAGTGCTTTCTGCGAATTCTGTGGATTCCGCGTGAGATAAAAACAATCTGCTCAAATTGTAATTTAACAACAGATGAAACAGATTGAACTGATTTCTTGGAACAATATCTGTTCTTGTCTATTGTATAGGCGATCGCATTATACAATATCAATTATAATGAAACAGTTTAATCAGTGTCATCTGTTGTTTATATAAAAATACAAGTGATACACGAGATACGTGGAGAAAATTAATTTATCAACTGATTAAACTGATTAAACAGTTTTTTTACACAAGACACGATTAAATCACAGCCTTCGTGTGATACATGGTGAATTCTATGTGCCCCAATGTGACGTCTCTACGTACGCTTGAACACAATAAAATAGTTGCATCAGTGTTATCAGCTGTTTATAAAATTATACATGTGATACACGAGATACGTGGAAACTTAAAATACTTTATTTCGCTATAACCGCTCTGCTATGATATAAAACAAAAAGAGGATGCACCAACCTGTAACAGTGTGCATCCTCCTATATAATATTTTATATTGGGTCAATTAAAATTCATCGTTAGCATAGAGCCAATCAAATGTAGTTTGTTTCCATTCGATGATTTCTTCTGGGCGGAAGAAACGATTCAGTTCCACCTCAGCAGTTTCGGGTGAATCGCTCGCATGTACGATGTTTTCTTGGAAACTCATGCAATACGAACCGCGGATAGTACCAGGCGCAGCATTACGTCCGTTGGTAGGTCCAGCCAACGCACGAACAGCAGCGATAGCATCAACACCTTCCAGGCACAAAGCGATTACAGGAGCAGTCATCATCGCATCCTTCACACGTTGGAAGAAAGGTTTTTCGCTCAAATGCGCATAGTGCTCGCTCAGCAATTCGTCAGTGAGCATCATCATCTTCATGCCGCAGATCTTCAAACCTTTGCGTTCAAAAACGTTCACGATTTCACCTACCAAAGCGCGTTGCAAGGTACAAGGTTTCAGTAGCACTAATGTCTTTTCGATAGCCATAGTAATTTAGATTTTATTGAGGTTATTAATTGATTTTCGTAAGCATTTTAAGTATAGAGCGACAGGTTGCCTTTTTTCTCTACCTATCATCCCTTTATCCTTCTGAGTACAAAGGTAGTGAAAGGCGAGCGGAAAGCAAAATGAAAACCGCAGTTTTTTAATTTTTGCTTTCCTGAGCCGCCTCCTACCTTATTCAAAGGTGGAAAGGCGAGCACAAGTTAAAATGAAAACCGCAGTTTTTTAATATTTGCTTTTCCGAGCCGCCTCCTACCTTATTCAAAGGTGGAAGTTTACCGTGTTAAGGCCTTATTAGTGTATATTCGTGTTCATTCGTGGTTAAATAAAAATTTCCTGGTGTTTTTGTCTCCGGCGTATCTCATGTATCTACACGTATCTTTTTTAATCCTCGTGATCCGAGGCCTTATTAGTGTATATTCGTGTTTATTCGTGGTTAAATAAAAATTTCCTGGTGTTTTTGTCTCTGGCGTATCTCATGTATCTACACGTATCTTTTTAATCCTCGTGATACGCGCGATACGTGGAGAATTCTAGACGCGATAGCTCTATGCAATATTAGACATAATAAAACCGTATAATCTGTGAAATCCTTTAGATTTGCGAAGAAAAAGAAAGGTAAGCGAAAAGTGCTATCTTTGCAAAAAAAGTTAACCAAAGGAGAGAGGTGAACTATTGTGAAATCTAGCCTTATGAGCTATAAACTGAAACAGTCCTCTTCTC
>JAZQSL010000050.1:0-2702 GCA_045630125.1 Alloprevotella sp.
GTATCACCCAATCGCATGTTAACTATGGTACCATGTTCTTCTTGTACCACCTCAGCGAAGGTATGCGTCAACTCATCGATGACGACTACGACGATGACGAGTTCGACGACACCTTAACTGGCTTATAAACGCTAAGTCAGACGATAAGAAAATCGCTGTTGGCAACGCCAATGGCGATTTTTTTTTGTGGCGGGCGAGGAGGCGAGGGGAATTTATGGTGTAGGGTGTAAGGTGTAGAGTGTAGAGGCGAGGGGCTATTGGCTATTGGCTATGGGCTGGATTTTTTAAATTGTTGAAAAAATCCATATCTCGCTATACCTCTTATTCTTGCAAACTTTATCAACATATCTGTTGAAAATTTTTCTTCCAAAAGATTTGCAAGACTCATAAGTTTTCTCTATCTTTGCAGTCGCTTTCGATACCTTAAAAATAATGACCGACCTGACTAAAATATTTCCTCAAAATTATCCCGATCTACCTACATGGAAAGATATTCAGGTGATATTCAACGATTTGCTGAATCGCTCTGATTCGGTAGATGACATCGTATCACGTATCGACAAAGAAGCTTGCCCCTACTATAAACATGCACTTACACTATATCTAGCACAACAACTTACCACATGGTATGACCAACACCACGAAATTGCTGGATACCAACAAGGCAACAGCTGGATACCCTATTGGCACAAACCTAAAGACAAAATACGATATCTGGTAAATAAATACCAAACACAGCAAGCGGTAATACAACAAGAGCCATTATTTTTGACGACAACATCAACAACCTCCCGCTCGACAAAACACTCTCGGGTGGAAAGGATACAAAAATCTATCAAACAAGCAGTCAAAGACATCATTGCAGATATAACACCCGCACAACCCATCGTAATACAAAACCTCACTATTAACTACTACAACGCACCTATCGGGCAATATGATAATACTACTATCACAGGATTAGACAAACTCATACAAGACAATCACGGAACAATGAACTTTTAAGGGAGCATACACTATGGGAATTACAATTTTAGGAAACGTCGGAAAGATTATCGAGGATAATCACGGCGAAATGTATTTTGACAACGCCAAGAAGATTCTTGGCACAAACGAGAACACGAAATCACATGCAGAGGTTCAAGATGCTCAAGTAATGGAGGAGGTACAAGAGATTGACATGTCCTTGTTTTCATCCGAGCATGTGCCTGCCTATATCGAACAAGAAATCAAGCAGGCATTGGAGGCTGTGAAAGGCAAAGCGGAAAGAGCAAAAGCCATGTATGCCTTGCAAGAGAGAGGACTGATTAATCTGGATCAATACCATTCTGATGCAGAGCGAGCTAAACACCTGAACTGGCATCAAAATATCTGTCAATTCTCTACGGATAGCGTGCAGAGAGGCAGACAATTGTGGGAAGAAGCATAGTTTTTTTGCGGAATTTTTTGCGGAATTGGCTCCGCAAAACAGTAAATAATCGCACTTTTGCGGAGTAAGTTGCGGAGTTGCGGAATAGGCGTATCATTAATTTGATATGCCTTTTTTTTGTCGTAATTTTGCACTCAGAAACGAAAAATAACCACGAAAAAATAATACAAATTATGACAAAGAAAGAACTTCGACAGCAAGTAGCCTGCGAGTGGCTAGAACAGAATTATTTGCAGTTTGGATATCTTCGCCACGACATCGTGACGGATAGGCTGCAGGTGCGCTGCGCGCACTGCATAGGCGATGGGCAATTGGCAATAGGCGAGAGGCAGGAGCGATGGCGCAACCTTACCGACAAAGACATCAATACGATGGTGTGCCAGTGTGTAAACGAGAGCGGCGTAAATATCTCCATCACCGAGATGTGGACTGCCCTCAAATCGGATATGGTGCCTACGGTGCACCCAATACGCGAGTGGCTCAAATCCCTTCCTCCCTACACACCCGATCAACCCGATTGGATTGATTGGCTCGCCTCGCAGGTGAGGGTAAAAAATAACGACAATATCGACAACTTGCGCGGCAATCAACTCCCTGCCGCGCCTATGGAAAACAATACTACGCCATCCTATACAACTCTACACGACACTACACCAAGCGCAGATCGACTATGGCGGGCGTGCTTCAAGAAGTGGTTCGTTGCCATGGTAGCATCGTGGATGAAAGACGAGGTAGTAAATCACACGGTACTTGTCCTGGTAGGACGTCAAGGTATCTTCAAGACCACCTGGTTGGATCATTTGATCCCCCCTGAACTACGCGCTTACAGCAGCAAGTTGCCTCTATCTGGTCAAATCAGCAAAGACGACCGTCTACGTCTGTGCGAGAATGCTATGCTCAACATCGATGAGTTGGATGCTATTTGTGGTAGGGAGATGAATATCGTCAAGTCCCTACTCACCTCTACCGATGTCAACGAACGCGCTGCTTATGGGCGACTCAAAGAACGAAAAATGCGGCTAGCATCATTCTGCGCAAGTACCAACAACCGAGAGTTCCTAACCGACGTCACGGGCAACCGCCGATGGTTGCCATTCGAGGTGGAAAACATTCAAAATCCTTTCCATATCACATTGCCATATCAACTCATCTACGCGCAAGCTAAAGCAATGGTAGAACGTGGTATCTATGCCTACTGGTTTGATCTGGAAGAGATAGAGGAACTAGAGAAGCATAACGAGGAGTTTAGAGCTATGGAGAATGAGGAGCAACT
>JAZQSL010000051.1:0-16913 GCA_045630125.1 Alloprevotella sp.
CAGAGAAGTTAAGCCCGTCCACGCCGATGGTACTGCCGACAGGTGGGAGAGTAGGTAGCCGCCGCCCTATACGAACCGCTTGGAAAGACGAAATGATCTTTTCAAGCGGTTTTCGTTTTGTCTAGCCCTGGATAGAAGAGAAGGCTTTGCTCTCTAGATTGTCTAGAAGATCTAGAAACACTAGAAACTCTATAATATCTATACTTTAATGTTTCCTATATTTTCAAGATCTCATAGATTTTCAGGCTTTCGAGCGTTTGCTGATTTAGAATGTTTAGGGATATAATGTGCTTTTGAAAATGATAGAGAGGTCCGTATATCTTTTTTGCTTTAGTTTTATTTTCTTTGAAGTTTCTAAGATAATTTGATGTTTTTAACAGAATAAGTATATTTTTCGTATATTTGCGATATTAAATTTGTTCTGAAAGATATGAAATATGATGTTTTTATAAGTTATTCTCGTAAGGACTTAAATGTTGTTGAGAAATTTGTAAAGGATTTAAAGGCCAGGATTCCTAATTTGACATATTGGTTTGACCTTACAGGAATAGAACCGGCGGAGGAGGAGTTTGATGAAAAGATAATTAAAGCGATTGAAAATTCGTCGTATGTACTTTATTTTTTATCTCCTAATTCGATGAAGTCGAAGTGGACTAAGGAGGAGGTGATGTATGCTAAGAATTGTGGAAAGAAAGTTATTCCTGTACTTTTGAATGGTGCCACGTTAGAAGGATGGTTTCTATTTCGCTTTGGAAGGGTGGATTGTATAGATTTATCTAAAAAGGAACAGGTCGAAAAAATGATAAAAAATTTATCCGCTTGGGTAGATAAAAATACGGATGATGATGGTTTAATAAATAATGGAGAGGATAATGCAGGTTCATTGGAGGTTGATGAAGAAACTTCTGAATCCCTTTCTTCTTCTCATGAATTGAAAATAACAAAGCCAACGGGATTAAAATCTAAAGTTTCTCAGAATGATAAGGGCAAGTACTATTCTTTAAAGAAATGGTCTTTAGTTTCATTTATCGTAATCTCTCTTGTTGGTCTAATTATTGGGGTAGTTAATTATCCCGATAAGGATGATGTACATGTCGATAAGGATGATGTATATGTCTTAGAAGTCGATGGTACAGAAAATGGTCATGACTACGTCGATCTCGGTCTCTGTGTCAAATGGGCAACATGCAATGTCGGTGCCAAATATCCTGAGGCAAATGGTAATTACTTCGCTTGGGGGGAGACGAGTCCTAAAACTACTACCTATGTTTGGGGTACCTATAAATGGTGTGAAGGTTCTTACGATACATTGACAAAATATTGTACAAACAGCCTTTATAGCACTGTGGATAATAAGACCCAATTAGACCTTTCCGACGATGCAGCCCATGCCAATTGGGGTGGCTCTTGGCGTATGCCAACCGAAGAAGAAATGATTGAATTGAAAAAAAAGTGCACTTGGACTTGGACTACTCATAATGAATTTAACGGTTATATAGTAAAGAGCAAAATAAATGGACGTAGTATCTTCTTGCCAGCTGCAGGTAAACGCCATGCCAATCAGTCGGGTGAAGGTGATTTTGGCTACTACTGGTCGAGTTCGCTCGGCACGTACAGTTCAAGCCGCGCGTGCCTTCTGTTCTTCGCTTCGAGTAGCGTGGATCGGGAAGAGTGGGACCGCTTCTACGGATATTCCGTGCGGCCAGTCTGCCCTTAAAATTTACTCTTTATCCTAAATGGGCAAGAGAAAAAATATTTCAGCTATCTAAGTCTCTCCCCCCAAGCAAGAGAAGTGTATCTACAATCTAACAAAGGTTGAACTCAAAAGAATTTATAGCAAAAAGGTAAAAATGACAGAAAATGCCGTAGCTTTGTTTTGTCAATCCGCGCAAACTCTGTAAATTTGCAAGGTTTTGAATGAGAAATGTATCATTTAGAGCATGCGTAAGAAATATTAATGACAAAATATAAAGATTATGGCAAATAAAAACAATGACAATCAACTGAAGATAGAGCTTACTCCAGAAGTGGCAGAAGGTACATACGCAAATTTGGCAATTATCACTCACAGCAGTGCTGAGATGGTGCTCGACTTTGTGCGCGTGCTTCCCGGCATAGCTACAGCAAATGTTAAGAGCCGTATTGTCCTGGCTCCTGAGCATGCAAAGCGTTTGCTTTTTGCTTTGCAAGATAATGTGATGAAGTATGAAGCTGCATTTGGTCCAATCAACCTTCCCGGTATGGACGCTACACAACCTCAAGGTGGTCGTACAGCTACACCTTTTGGAATGCCCGAAGGTGACGCTTAATGAAGAATACGAGAGTGAGAGAGCATCATGTTCTTCTCACTCTTTTTACTAAGAGTTGCTCTTTTTACCAAAGCTTACACTTATTATTACTAAGACTTAATAAATCGTATAAAGGTTATGAAAAAAATAGTTGCAGCCATCGTTGGATATGGCAATATAGGAAAATATGCGTTGCAGGCACTTGAGGCTGCACCCGACTTTGAAATCGCAGGTGTGGTGCGCAGAAATGGTGCGCAAGGTTGTCCCGCCGAACTTTCTGCTTACAAGGTAGTCAGCGAAATCGAAGATTTGGGTCATGTAGACGTCGCTTTGCTCTGTACTCCCACACGCAGTGTAGAAGAATATGCAAAGAAGATGCTCGCAAAGGGTATCAATACTGTAGATAGTTTTGATATTCACTCGCAAATCGTTGACTTGCGTCGCTCTCTAGACGCGTCTGCTAAGGAAGCTGGTGCTGTCAGCATTATTTCTGCGGGTTGGGATCCAGGTAGCGACTCAGTTGTGCGCACATTGCTACAAGCCATTGCGCCCAAGGGTATCACCTACACCAACTTTGGTCCAGGTATGTCAATGGGTCACACCGTAGCAGTCAAAGCTATCGAAGGCGTCAAGGCAGCCCTTTCGATGACTATCCCCACGGGTACAGGTATTCACCGCAGAATGGTGTATGTAGAGTTGAACGAAGGTTATTCACTCGACGCAGTCTCAGCAGCGATCAAGGCAGATCCCTATTTTGTCAACGACGAGACACATGTCATCGAAGTTCCCTGTGTGGACGACGTCATCGATATGGGTCACGGCGTGAATATGACGCGCAAGGGTGTGTCGGGTGTGACACAAAATCAACTCTTCGAATTCAATATGCGCATCAACAACCCTGCGCTCACAGCACAAGTACTCGTGTGCGTAGCGCGTGCCACTATGCGCCAAAAGCCCGGTTGCTACACGATGATCGAGATACCAATGGTCGACCTCCTGCCTGGCGACCGCGAAGAATGGATTGCGCACTTGGTGTAATCTTTAATATAATAAACATAAAGGTTGCTCTGTTTGAAAGGATAGGGCAACCTTGTTTTTTGATAGTAAATAATCTCAAAAAATGGGAAAATATTTTGGAACAGATGGCTTCCGTGGCGAAGCCAATGTGGAACTTTCGGCAAAGATTGCCTTCAAGATAGGCCGTTATCTCGGTTACTATTTCGGACAAAAGGCTGAAAAGCAAAATAGAGAGGCAAGAATCGTGATAGGTAAGGATACCCGACGTTCCTCTTATATGTTTGAATATGCCTTGGCGGCAGGCATCACCTCCTCTGGGTCTGATGCTTATCTGCTTCACGTTACTACCACACCATCCGTGTCTTATGTCACCAAATGCGACGGCTTTGATTGCGGTATAATGATCTCAGCCAGCCACAATCCCTACTATGACAATGGGATAAAACTACTGAATGGTAATGGTGAGAAAATGGATGACGAGACTATCTGCTTGATAGAAGATTTCCTGGATGGCAAATCCGGTATACCACCCTACGCCCTTCGCGAGAAAATAGGACGTACTGTGGATTATATCGAGGGTCGAAATCGCTACATCGGCTATCTGATATCGTTGGGCCTCTATTCTTTCAAAGGCAAGAAGATTGCTCTGGATTGTGCTAATGGTAGCGCATGGAATATTGCACCCTCAGTATTTAATGCCCTTGGCGCGAAAACCTACGTGATCAATGCCGAACCAGATGGTACGAATATCAATCGCGATGCAGGCAGCACGCATATCGAGGGACTGCAGCGCTTTGTCGTAGAGAACGGTCTAGATGCAGGCTTCGCTTATGATGGCGATGCAGACCGTTGTTTGTGTGTAGATGAACTGGGAAATGTCGTAGATGGCGACAAAATCCTGTATATATATGCACGTTACCTGAAAGAGATGGGCAAGTTGAAAACCAATACCGTAGTGGCGACAGTAATGTCCAACTTGGGATTGTTCAAGGCGCTTGACGAACTGGATATAGATTATGTCAAAACCGCAGTTGGCGACAAGTATGTGTATGAATATATGGCGGCCAACAAAAATGTCATCGGTGGCGAGCAGTCGGGTCACATTATCTTTGGCAAGTATGCTTCGACGGGAGATGGTATCCTGACAAGCCTTAAAATGATGGAAGTGATGCTTGCAAAGAAGACAACGCTTTCGGCATTGACCCAGCCTGTGAAAACATTTCCCCAGGTGCTGCGCAATGTTCCCGTCACCGAAAAGACCTTAGTCATGTCTGCGCCTTTGGTGCAAGCTGCCATATCTGAAGCAGAAGCAGCGTTGGGCGGCGATGGCCGTATCTTGGTGCGTCCCTCGGGCACAGAACCCCTGGTGCGTGTCATGGCAGAAGCCGTGGATGTGCCAACATGCGAAAAGTGCATCGACATCGTGGTCAAAGCTATCGAAGCTTGCGGATTTGTCAAGCACGAATAGGGCAGGCAATAAAGTACGCTTGAATGGATAAAGTGGAAATGTCGCACTTATTATTATATATTAAGGTATAGAGTAAGCCTTATATCTGCCCTTAAAGGATAAAAAATGTGGGGAAACAGACCCCTCGAAAAAAAGTCTAATCTTTTTCAAAAAAGGTTAGGCTTTTTTTAAAAAAGGTCTTGGTTTTTTTAGATTCCGCGCCGACTTATTTTTACATCAATATTCAGACCTGGGGAAAGCCTGTTTCGCGTTTGAAAAAGGTGCCGTGTGCTTCCTTTTTCAATGTATGGAGAACCGCTCACTTCAAGCATTATGAAATAAAAAACTTATCAAAGTGGTAATAATTACTTTGTTGTAGCCTTGCGAGTTTCAAAAAAACTTCGTAACTTTGCCGCCCGAAAGGTGTAGTGTGCACCTACGATTCCAGTTTAGATACAAACAAATAATATATATAACAAATTAAAAATCAAAACTATGCCTACTATTCAACAATTAGTAAGAAAGGGTAGAAGCGTAGCAGCAGACAAGTCTAAGTCTCCTGCTTTGGATTCATGCCCTCAGCGTAGAGGTGTTTGTGTACGTGTGTACACTACAACCCCTAAGAAACCTAACTCAGCTATGCGTAAGGTAGCTCGTGTGCGTTTGACAAACTCTAAGGAAGTCAACTCTTACATCCCAGGAGAAGGTCACAACTTGCAAGAGCACAGCATCGTATTGGTACGTGGTGGTCGTGTTAAGGACCTCCCTGGTGTACGTTACCACATCGTACGCGGTACATTGGATACTGCTGGTGTAGCAAACCGTACACAACGTCGCTCTAAGTATGGTGCTAAGCGTCCTAAAGCAGCTAAGAAGTAAAAAAAACAAATTAATTTTGGTCAGCAGTGAGGTTGAGTAAACGTCCCAAAGGGGAGTTGAAGAACTTTGATTGCAACCTGTCTAACAACCAAATTTTTTAAAGCAATGAGAAAAGCTAAACCAAAGAAACGCGTTATCCTTCCGGATCCCGTTTTCGGAGATGTAAAGGTCTCTAAGTTCGTTAACCACTTGATGTACGATGGTAAGAAGAACATTTCTTACGAAATCTTCTACGGTGCACTCGAAATCGTAGGTCAAAAGATGAAGGATCAAGAAAAGTCAGCTCTCGAAATCTGGAAGGCTGCTCTTGACAAGGTAACTCCTCAAGTGGAAGTAAAGAGCCGTCGTATCGGTGGTGCTACTTTCCAAGTACCTACTGAAATCCGTCCTGACCGCAAGGAATCAGTTTCTATGAAGAATATGATCGGCTATGCTCGTAAGCGTGGTGGTAAGACCATGGCTGACAAGCTCGCAGCTGAAATCATGGATGCATACAACGAACAAGGTGGCGCATTCAAGCGTAAGGAAGATATGCACCGTATGGCAGAAGCTAACCGTGCGTTCGCTCACTTCAGATTTTAATCCCTTTACCAAATAATTAAAATGGCAAAGCAAGACTTACTTTTGACCCGTAATATCGGTATCATGGCGCACATCGACGCTGGTAAGACTACAACCAGTGAGCGCATCCTTTTCTATACCGGTAAGACACACAAGATCGGTGAAACACACGACGGTTCTGCTACAATGGACTGGATGGCCCAAGAGCAAGAACGTGGTATCACAATTACTTCAGCAGCTACTACAGCTTACTGGACTTGGGGTGGTAACAAGTACAAGTTCAACTTGATTGACACTCCGGGACACGTTGACTTTACTGCCGAAGTAGAACGTTCACTCCGTGTACTCGACGGTGCAGTAGCTACATACTGTGCAGTAGGTGGTGTTGAACCTCAATCTGAAACTGTATGGCGCCAAGCTGACAAGTACAACGTTCCTCGTATCGGTTACGTTAACAAAATGGACCGTTCTGGTGCTGACTTCTTCGAAGTAGTACGCCAAATGAAGGAAGTACTTGGTGCAACTCCTTGCGTTATCTCAGTGCCCATCGGTGCAGAAGAAAACTTCAAGGGTATCGTTGACTTGATCAAGATGAAGGCAATCCTTTGGCACGACGAAACCATGGGTGCAGAATACTCTGTAGAAGATATCCCTGCTGAATTGGTTGACGAATGCGAAGAATGGCGCGGCAAGATGATCGAGCTCGCAGCTGAGCAAGACGAAACCTTGATGGAAAAATATTTCGAAGATCCTGAAAGCCTCACAGAAGAAGAAATCGTTGCTGCTATCCGCAAGGGTACACTCGCACTCGATATCGTTCCTATGACTTGTGGTTCTTCGTTCAAGAACAAGGGTGTTCAAACACTCCTCGACTACGTATGTATGTTCTTGCCTTCTCCATTGGATACTCCTGCTATCATCGGTATGAACCCAGATACAAACGAAGAAGAATCTCGTATGCCAAGCGAAGACGAAAAGACTTCAGCTCTCGCATTTAAGATCGCTACTGACCCATACGTAGGTCGTTTGACATTCTTCCGTGTATATTCAGGTAAGGTAGAAGCAGGTTCTTACATCTACAACGTTCGCTCTGGTAAGAAGGAACGTGTGAGCCGTCTCTTCCAAATGCACTCAAATCACCAAAACCCTGTTGACGTGATCGGTGCTGGTGATATCGGCGCAGGTGTAGGTTTCAAGGATATCCGTACTGGTGACACACTCGCTGAAGAAGGTGCACCAATCGTACTCGAATCTATGGACTTCCCCGATCCAGTTATCGGTATCGCAGTTGAGCCTAAGACTCAAAAGGACCTCGACAAACTTTCTACAGGTCTCGCTAAGTTGGCTGAAGAAGACCCAACATTTACAGTTAAGACTGACGAACAAAGCGGTCAAACAGTTATCTCTGGTATGGGTGAGCTCCACCTCGATATCATCATCGACCGTTTGAAGCGCGAATTTAAGGTAGAATGTAACCAAGGTAAGCCACAAGTAAACTACAAGGAAGCTATCACTAAGACTGTGAACCTCCGCGAAGTTTACAAGAAGCAATCTGGTGGTCGTGGTAAGTTTGCTGATATCATCGTTAACGTTGGTCCAGTAGATGAAGACTTCAAGGAAGGCGGCCTCCAATTCGTAAACAAGGTAACAGGTGGTAACATTCCTAAGGAATTCATCCCTTCAGTACAAAAGGGCTTCGAAAACGCAATGAAGAGCGGGGTGCTCGGTGGATATCCTCTCGACAGCCTCAAGGTTGAGCTCCTCGACGGTTCATTCCACCCAGTTGACTCTGACCAATTGTCATTCGAAATCGCAGCTTTGCAAGCATACAAGAACGCTTGCGCTCAAGCAGGTCCTTGCTTGATGGAGCCAATGATGAAGCTCGAAGTTGTTACTCCAGAAGAAAATATGGGTGACGTAATCGGTGACTTGAACAAGCGTCGTGGTCAAGTAGAAGGTATGGACAACGCTCGTAGCGGCGCTCGTATCGTTAAGGCTACTGTGCCTCTCGCAGAAATGTTCGGTTACGTTACAGCTCTCCGTACTATCACTTCTGGTCGTGCTACAAGCTCAATGCAATACGATCACCACGCTCCTGTTTCTAACAGCATCGCTAAGTCTGTGCTCGAAGAAGTTAAGGGTCGCGTAGATTTGATCAAATAAGAGTAAACTTCAATTAACATCCCGACAGGCATCGGACTAACGAATGACTCTTAGTCCGAACCGCCTGCGGAATACATTAAACAAAAATAAAAATGAGTCAAAAAATTCGTATCAAACTTAAGTCTTACGATCACACTCTCGTTGAAAAGTCAGCAGAAAAGATCGTTAAGAACGTGAAAGCAACAGGTGCAGTAGTTAGCGGTCCAATTCCCCTCCCTACTCGCAAGCGTATCATCACTGTTAACCGTTCTACATTCGTTAACAAGAAGAGCCGCGAACAGTTCGAAATCTCTACTTACAAGCGTCTCATCGACATCTATAGCTCAACTGCTAAGACTGTTGACGCTTTGATGAAGCTCGAACTCCCCTGTGGTGTTGAAGTTGAAATTAAAGTGTAGTCTGAAATCACTTCAGATAAAAAATGTTCTCGCTCATGCGAGAACATTTTTTTTGTATCCTTATTCTATTGCAGCAGATGTCTTACTCTTTTGCAATAAATACGAAGGGGAATAGCATATAGACTTATGGACTGCTTTACTATGTATTCTTTCTATACAAGATGCCTTTGATAGGTCTCAGTGAGACTATTCCCCCTCAGTAAGGCATCCACTGAAAAACATTTCTTGCTTAGCCTTTTCTTGTGGGAATGCAAAGTAGGTGCAGCGTGACTGTGAACAAATTTCTCCTGCACTGTTTTCCAACGTAGCGTCGATAATGACGATATTTCTTTTCTGTTCTGCAATATGAGCGCGCAGTGTTATCATTGTGTCGTTCGTACTGACTGGCTTTAAAAAGCGTGTTTCCATTTTCGAGGTAACTCCTGCCGTTTGCAGTTTGCGCATCAGCACCCAAGCGCAGATTTCATCCAGCAGAACGCTCTGTATTCCGCCGTGCAGGGTGTTAAGCCAACCTTGATATTCACTTCGGGGTGTCCAATGGCAGACTATATCCTCGCCATCTTCATAAAACTCCATCTTTACGCCAAATGGGTTGTTGGGTGCACAGCCAAAGCAATTATATCCTTCCAGGTTGATAAAGGGGTTGATGATCTTCTTCATTTTTTGTAGGTTTATTATTGAAAAGTCGTTGCTTATCTCTTATTGTATGTGTGTTAGTGTCCGACAAATATCGGCACGTTTCTTTAGTATTGTTGCAAATATAGATATTATTAATTAAAATGCAAAGAGTGGTGAATAGCTAAAAAAGGTTTATTCGTAGCGGAAAATACGTATTTGGTTGGGGCTTATATTGTGGGAATCTCGTATATTTGCTACGTAAATCCGTGAAATGTCATTATTGCCTTAATATAAATAATGAAGCAATGAGAAAAACAAAACCATCTCAAAAGAAATCAGGTAAGCGTGTAGGAAAATCTTTGAAGTCGAAGGCAAACAATCAAAGAAATAAGGTCGTAGAGCGTGCAAAGCATACAGGATTTCATATCACAGAAACCGGGCGTTTTGTAAGAGAGTAAATAATCACATCAAATAGTAGATAAATATATGAAAAAACATACCCCTAAGCGCGTACTCGTCGTGGGCGCAACATCGGGTTTGGGCCGAGGAATAGCCGAGACTTATATATCACGAGGATGTGTCGTAGGCATCGCAGCACGTCGCCTGCAATTATTGCAAGAGGTGGCCGCTGGGCACCCAGACGTATATACAGCAGTTTGTGATGTGACACAACCCGAAGCATGCGTTGAACAACTGAAAGCATTAGTGATGCAGATGGGTGGTATGGATTTGTTGGTGCTCAGTTCGGGCGTAGGCAATCAAAATGTTGTGCTCTCCTATGAAGCGGAACGCCCTATGATCGAAACAAACGTTGTCGGCTGGACAGCAATCGTGGATTGGGCTTATACTTATTTCAAAGAGCAAGGTTTTGGCCATTTAGCAGCTATCAGCAGTATTGCTGGCGTTAGAGGTTTGGCTCCTGCGCCCGCCTATTCCGCTTCTAAAGCCTTTCAGTCGCATTATCTGGAAGCGATAAGGCAACGTGCCATGCGTACTGGCGGACGCCTTTGTGTGACAGATATACGCCCTGGATTTGTACTCACACCTCTGCTTGCAAATCCTAAACAATTCTTTTGGGTGCTCAAGCCCGAAAAGGCTGTGAGATCTATTGTGCGTGCTATCGACCGTCGCAAAGGTGTTGCTACGATTACCACGCGCTGGGCAATGCTTGTGCCTATAATGCGCATCCTGCCCAATTGGTTGATGGCATTAGTCCTGGTAAAGAAAGATAAAATGTAAAAAACTTTTGGTCGTTTTTTTGAAAAGAAGTACTTTCGCCATGTAGGCATTGGATTTGACGAAAAATCTACAAAACTACGGACTATTAACCTGTAATCTTAATAATATATGAAAAGGTTATTACTTTTATTGTCGCTCGTTCTTGGACTGCAAATAAGTCTATTTGCCGAACAGCAGAAACCTTTGTATATCTATCTCAGCAATGGTGGACTGGATATTTTCCCTGTCGAAGTGTACAAGGCATTTGAGAAAGATGATAGCGGACTTAAGATCACTTTGGTCAATGATTCGGTCATTGTGTATTCTGCAAGCGAAGTCGATTCATTAGGTGCTGCGCCGCAGTTACCAGAATTTACCTCGTTCAAATTTAACAATAAGTACAACGATCAAGTCTTTGTAGACGTCGAAGCCAACGTCACTCCTGATGCAGTCACTGCTACAGTTGGTGCCATTGGTAAGCGCCTGACGCCATCCTTTCAGTTGAGCTCGCCCACAGCCAAGGCCTACGTCAATGGGGTAGAGCAGGTGAGCAAAGTATCCCGTTTGCGCTTTGATAAAACTGTGACCTATGTGCTCACGGACAGCAAGGCGCGCGAACTGCAATACAGAAAGATTCAGGACGAAATGTGGAGCGCGCCAGAAGTCAAGTACAAGCAGACACCAATTGCTTTGACCGAAGAAATGCTCAGCACCAATGCACCCACCAATACCGTGTCGGAAACATTGGGCAAGATGCTCGACGGCAATATCAAAACTATCTTTCACTCTACGTGGGGCAGTGGAGAATACAAACCTCTGCCACTTGATGAGTCGCCCTATATAGATATTGCCTTGCCCGAGGAAATCTCGCATTTCTCTTTTGAATATGTCACACGTCCTGATGCGGCAAATAAATGTCCAAGCGAATTCTCTGTGCAAGTAAGTTCCGACGGCGGCGCCACCTGGACCGAGGTAAAAAAGCTTACTACAGCCGACGGACTCCCTACTAATGGCTACTCGTTGCGTTATACGTCGCCCATTATCTCTGCAGAAAAGCCATTTGATAGAGTTCGCCTTGAAATGACCAAAGCGACTTATAAGAACTACCTTTGCCTGGCTGAATTGGTGCTTACAAAAGCAGAAATTATCAGTATCACCGAGTCCGAATTGCTGCAACCTGCTATCTACGCAATGACATGGATGCCAAGCGGACGAAAGGTGGCGGTGGATGTAGAGTGGTTGACGGACAAAGCCACCCAAGTGCCGCGTATAGATATCAACATCGAGGGCGGCAAGATGCCTGCCGACAGAGAAACTTACCTGCGTGCCCATATCACGATTGATGGTGCCGGTGTATTCCCCAGTATGCAGGATTCTGTCAATATTCGCGGCCGTGGAAATAGTAGTTGGGCTGGTGAAACAGGCAAAAGCCCCTATCGTCTGAAGTTTGATAGCAGCGTCAAACCCTTTGGCTTGACCAAGGGCAAGAGTTGGGTGTTGTTGGCCAACCGACAGACCGGGTCAATGTTGTCAAATGCTATGGCGATGAAGGTTGCTGCCATGATCGAGACGGCTGGTGCCAATCGCATTATTCCAGTCGAATTGTATATGAATGGTAACTATCGCGGTAGCTACAACTTTACACAACAATGCGGATTCTCTAACAATAGTATCGACCTGGATGACGAGACCAACGCAGCAAGACTTGAACTCGATACCTATTACGACGAGACCTATCGCTTCACGACTTCAGCCTATTCGCTTCCGGTCAATGTCAAGGACCCCGACCTCTCTGAATACGCAGACCCTAATGCGCAGTTCACGCTTATTAAGAATGATTTTAACAATCTCACCAACGTGCTGCGCAATGGCGGCTCGGCATACGAAAACCTTGTGGATGTGGATATGCTCGCCCGCTTCTTGCTCGTCAACGAACTGGTGATGAATCTGGAATTGCGTCACCCCAAAAGTTGCCATCTCTACAAGGAAGACCTCCTGGCTCTGCACAGCAAATACGTATTCGGTCCAGTGTGGGACTTTGACTGGGCATACGGCTACGAGAATAATAGTCAATATTGCAGTACACACCCCGAAGTCAACTACTACGACTATTTCACCACTCAGAATGGTGCTCAATTCTTCAAGGCCCTGCGCTGGAATAGCGAGCAAGTCAAGCGTGCCAGCTACGCCGAGTGGAAAGACTTTGTAGAAAATCACCTCGACGAACTCATAGAATACGTCGACGACTACTATGCCTATGCCAAACCTTCTATTCTGCACAATGCGCAGAAGTGGAGCGATGGCAACAACTATGAACCTATCGTAGAGCGCACCAAGGACTGGTTGCGCCGTCGTGCGGAATATTCCTTCGGTATCTTGACGCCTTACGATCTCGATACACCTTTGCCCATCACCGTGGGAGATGTGAATATGGACGGTTATATCACAGTGGCCGACATGGTATGTGTGGTCAACCACCTCTTGCAACGTGAAAACGAAACCTTCGACATCCAGCAAGCTGACGTTGATGACAACGCCGATGTGACCATCAACGACCTCGTACACCTCGTTTCGTTGGTGATGAATCAAAGCGTGTCAGCTACACGTCAGATGCAGTTGACGCCAGCCGAAGCTTCAGTCAAACTTTCACCTTTTGCGGTGGAAGAAGCCGAAACCTCTGCTACCGCCGATCTCCAATTTGAGATACGCGAGGGCGCTTATTCTGCTACACAATTTGATGTCATCGTGCCAGCCGAGATGCAAGTGTCACACATCGTATTGCCTGCTTCGCTCGATGCTTTCTCGCATCGCCTGGAGCAACTCGACGACACTCGCTATCGCATCATCGTGTATTCTCCAGCCGGGGCGTTGCTCCCCGTGGGCGAGATGGCTATCGCCTTGCACTTGTCGCCTCTTGCCGCCGTTCCTGCCGACAAATGTGTCCTGAGCATCGACAATGCCGTACTGACCAACAGCGTGGGCGAAGATTGCCGAGTGCGCCCATCTTCTGTGCGTTTCCAATTTGGCGAAGCTACACCTGTTCAGCAAGTCGTTGCGCCAGCACAACCCCAGGCTGTGGATATCTATGATGCCGGCGGTCGCCTGATCAAGCAGGGCGCGAAGTCGCTCGACGGATTGCAGCACGGCGTGTATATCATTAATGGTAAAAAAGTAATATTGTAAAATCTCTGAGGTATGAAAAACAGCATCATCTATATCGTTATTTCTCTCCTTCTCTTTATGTTGGGGACAGAGCGTGCCCTCTCGCAAAATGCAGTCAAGGGCTATATAGAAACCTTGGAGGAAGGAAAGTCCTGGACACTAGATGTCCAACTCGACGCCGCAGAGACCAATTTCACCGCCTTTCAGATGGACGTCACGCTGCCTGTCGGTGTCGAGGTGGTAGAAGGCAGTCTCGCTCCAGGGTCTCGCCTGATGGGACACACCCTCTTAGGCAGTTCGTTGAGCGGTGGGATATACAGAGTCATTGCCTATTCCGATGCCAACGCGGCCATACCCGGCAGGGGTGCCAGCACCATCTTTACGCTACAGCTCCGTGCTACGACTACTTTGGCGCCGGCAAAATATGAGGTTGTCTTGTCAAAAATACGCTTCTCCCTGCGTTCGGGCAAGGAAATGACTTTGAGTAATGCCAAGGCCTCGTTTGAAGTGCAATCGGCAGTCACTCTGACGTACAGCATCACCTATATGGTCGACGGCAAAACGTTTGCTACCGACACCCTCGAGGTTGGTGCCGAAATCATCCCACCCACTGCGCCCGACAAGGAAGGTCACACCTTTGTCGAGTGGGAAGACCTGCCCAAAGTGATGCCTGCTCACGACTTGGTCGTATCTGCTACCTACGAAGTCAATACTTATAGCGTCTACTATTACCTGGACGGCGCGCACTATGCTACCCAGCAGGTGAAGTATGGTGAAAAGATCGTTCCCCCCGCCGTTGATTTGGGCGAGCACATGACCTTCGAAGGCTGGCAGGACGTGCCCGATACTATGCCCGCTCACGATGTCTACGTCTATGGCGCTTCGCACGTCACCGCCCTGACCGGTGTTGAAGTACAACAGAGCAAATCCCTGCGCATCTACGACTTGAGTGGTCGCGCCGTGCATCAATCGCCCGCAGGACTTGGCAAATTGAAGAAAGGCCTTTATATCGTCAATGGTAGGAAAGTGTATGTGCGCTGATGCGTATGGTGTCAAGCGCGATATAAAGAAAGATCTGTGACTACACAGATATTGTAGTAAATCTACAATGAAGCATACGACCTGAGGTTCATCTCGAGAGCCCCAGGTCGTATTTGTTTTTATGTGGACGTCGCGTCCTGTGTCGTAGTGTCGTTATAGTTCAGTCTTCCACAATCCGTGCAGGTTGCAGTATTCATACACAGCCACCGGCTTGTTGCCACATACGCACACCTCTGCTTCGGGTTTGTCGGTCAAGTCCACGCGGATACCGCCCTGTTCGCATTCCACATACACGAAAGCGATGTGGTGTTCCGGCAGCATAGGGTGCGCCACGCTACCTACTTCCACCTTCAAACGGCAGTCATCCACTCGTGTCACCACCGGCACGTGTTTTTCGCCACTGGCATCTACGGTGTTCGGTACCAGTTCTTCCATCTTTTGTCCGCAGCAAACTACGGGTACGCCCTTGTCCACCAACTTGTGAACTACATTGCCGCAATGCGCACATTTATAAAATTTAGTTGCCATAATAAATAGTTTTTATGGTCCAATTATTCGGGTCGTATGCCACCCCGCCGCGCGGCGTTCGTGCTCCGACCATCTGTGGGCAAAGGTAGTGGGTATCCGTCAGCCCACCAAATTTTTTCGCCCATTCTTTCCCTTATGAACCATAAAAAAGCGAAAAAAATGTTGCACACCTTCGCTTCCATCCTCCCTTAATTTGCCCCTCAAAAAAAGTCAAGACCTTTTTTAAAAAACATTAGACCTTTTTTTAACGAGCCGTCGCGAAATTTTCACGAGGCCTTGACTTTTTTCTTTTGGGGTGGAGTGGGGGAGGGCGGGATGCTTTATAACGTAGAAATCATTGCTCCCTTTCAGTTGCAAGATTTGCAAATCAGAAGGAATAGAGAGTACAAAAAAAGAGTTCCACTCCTGCTATGGAATGAAACTCTAAGTGTTTGAGTGAATATGCTTAGCTCAAATTACATATCTTCTATTGAAAGTCCTCTATAAATAAAATCATAGTTATTGAAAGTGCCAACAGTTTTAAAGAATAACTCGGATTTGGCTCTTAATACTGTTTCATCAAAGTTTTTCTCTTGCCGCTTAACTTCAACAAACTCGATCTTGTTTTCCAACTCATCTTCGGCTACTATGTCGATCTCATTTTCTCCCTTGCGGTCATGCCAATATCCAAGTCGAGTATATTCGCCAGACTCTTTCATTACTTCAACGAAGTAGCTTTCGAGGGATTTACCGCTGAATGTTGAAAAGTCGCGCTCAACTATCGTTCTCAATCTGTCATTACCACCTGCCTCAATGATGTGTGTATATTTGTATATGAAACGGAACCAGAATTTCAAGAACTGGTCTTTGATAGCATAATGCACATTCTTGTTGTTTGACTTTTCGTAGATGGGTTGCATCTTACTTATCAAACCATACTCCTCGCTTAGGTTTTTCAAGTAGCCAGACAACTCTTTTATATTGAGTGTATTTTCTATTTCGTTGCGTGTATTTCTACCTTGTGCAATGAGTGTAAGTATTGAGAAGTAGATGCCATAGTCCTTGCCAAATTCATCGACAAGCATATTTTTGCCCTCAGGCAAGAAATAAGAGTCTCGCTCAAAGAACATGTCAAGCATCTTCTTCTCGGTAAACTTCTTTCTGTTGATAAACAACTCAACATATTTAGCCACACCGCCAGTCAGGGTATAAAGAGCCAACAAATCTGATTTCTTATAGTCAGGGCAATATTCAGACATGATTTCTTTTAGGACTGAGGGCTTAAAAGGTCTAACATGCATTGTAGCTGTCTGTCTACCAAAAAGTGGTTGCTTCTTGTCCTTGAAAATTTTATTCATCAAGGTGTTCACAGATCCTGCCACAATTAGGTTGATGTGAGCCTTATTTTTATAACTATCCCATATATTTTGCATATCGGAATAGATAGATGGATTCACTCTATAAAAATCCTGAAACTCATCAATAAAAAGGTTGATATGCTGAGTCTGAGACAATTCCATAATGAATTTGAATACAGTAGCAAAAGACATTCCCTTGCTGTCAAGCATTGGGATACCAAGCTTTGTGCGAATCTCATCAACGAATATATTGCAT
>JAZQSL010000052.1:0-55694 GCA_045630125.1 Alloprevotella sp.
CAACATCTGGTAAACGCACCTTCCCATACATAAAAACACACTTAAAAGTCCCTCTGATTTTGAGGGACTTTTTTGTTCAGAAAACTTAACGTGTATAGTTTCCCGACCTCACATTTGGCATCATTTTCCCTGCCTTTGAACGTATTGATATTACAACAAATCGGGAAACTTATTTCCTCTGCCATCCGTCATATATGTATATGGTAGGATAGCCATCATCCAAATCATCTTTGCCTAATCATTGCGTAAGGCAATTAGGAAACAGTTGGGCTATCTTTTGATTTTCAGAGCCTATCGTGTCGTGGTTTGCATGGTTAATTTATTCAGAATATTTTGTCTATTCGGAATAAGTTTCTAATTTTGCAGTTGAAAAGAAAGGAAAGAGTTATGACAGCAGTACAGATGAATGCCGAAATTCTTCGCAACATGAGCATCATAGCCGAAGATGAACGCTTGATGAACCGAGTTGCAAAATATCTTCGCAAGCTTGTTGCCGAAAAAGAAGACCCCACACTCCTCACCAAAGAGGAGTTCCTTGCCCGTATTGACAAGGCAAAAGAAGGACCCTCAATGGAGTTTACAAGTGTAGAAGAACTTGACAAATACATAAGGGCACTATGACCGTCTATAACGTGATTGTTACGGAGGATGCCCAGCACGACCTCAAAAAACTTCTTCACAACGAGCAAGCGGCATATAAGAAAGCACTGAAGTTGATAGCAGAACTATACAATCATCCTCGCACCGGCACAGGAAAACCCGAGCAACTCTCTGGTAACCGTGTCGGACAATGGAGTCGCCGCATCAACAAAAAGCACCGTCTTGTCTATGAAATCCGTGACATGGAAGTCGAAGTGCTTGTGCTTACTGCCTATGGACATTACGATGACAAATAAATTCCCCCTTCACTCATACTTTTGCTTCAATACCTGTTCGGAACACCTTCCTTCGTAGCCTCTAACATTTCATCTGCATAGGAAGAACATAGAAATATGGCATCCTAAAAAAAGAGTCTCACCCCATCTATGGAATGAAACTCTATTATCTATGCTCATATAAATAGTTTTCCCGAATTACATATCTTCTATAGATAGTCCTCTATAAATAACCACGTACCCCTTAAATGTGCCGACAGTTTTGAAGAACAATTCCGATTTGGCTCTCAAAACGTTTTCATCAAAGTTTTTCGTTTGTCGCTTGACCTCGATAAATTCAATCTTGTTATCCAACTCGTCCTCTGCAATAATATCAATCTCGTTTTCGCCTTTCCTGTCATGCCAATACCCGAGGCGAGTGTACGCTCCCGATTCTTTCAGCATTTCATTAAAGTAGCTTTCAAGAGACTTTCCGCTGACTGTTGTAAAATCACGTTCTGCTATCGCCCTTAATTTATCATTACCGCCAGCTTCGATGATGTGCGTATATTTGTATACGAATCGGAACCAAAATCTCAGGAATTGATCGTTGATGGCATAATGCACATTTTTATTACTTGACTTCTCGTAAACGGGTTGCATTTTACTTATCAAACCATACTCCTCACTAAGATTTTTCAAGTATCCTGATAGTTCTTTTATATTGAGAGCATTTTCTATATCTGAACGTGTATTTTTGCCTTGAGCTATAAGCGTCAGTATTGAGAAATAGATACCGTAATCCTTTCCAAACTCCTCCACAAGCATGTTCTTACCCTCTGGCAGAAAGTATGAGTCCCGCTCAAAGAACATATCCATCATTTTCTTTTCGGTAAACTTTTTTCTGTCTATAAACAACTCCACATACTTAGCCACACCGCCCGTCAGCGTATAAAGAGCCAACAAGTCAGACTTTTTATAGTTAGGGCAGTATTCAGACATGATTTCTTTCAGAACCGAGGGCTTAAAAGGCCGGACATGCATTGTTTCAGTCTGTCTACCAAAAAGTGGTTGCTTCTTATCCTTGAAAATCTTATTCATCAAAGAGTTCACAGAGCCTGCCACAATTAGGTTAATGTGAGCCTTATTTTTATAGCTGTCCCATATGTTTTGCATATCAGAGTATATAGATGGGTTTACCCTATAGAAATCCTGAAACTCGTCAATAAAAAGGTTGATGTGCTGAGTTTGCGACAATTCCATAATGAATTTGAATACGGCAGCAAAAGACATTCCCTTGCCATCAAGCATGGGCATGTTGAGCTTTGTGCGAATCTCGTCAACAAATATATCGCATAGATCGGCTTCCGCTTTACGAGCAACAAAAAAGTATAGCATGGTCTTGTTCTCATAAAACTTCTTGACCATCTCCGTCTTACCAATACGACGCCTTCCCGTGATGATGGTAAATTGGGCAACCTCATGAGACAAATCCTCAATCTCTCTAAGCTTTTCAAATTCTTGCTCTCTATCAAAAAATCTCATATCTATAAGTTTTATCGTAATGTGCATTACCGTAACAGCAGTTACGATTGTACAAAAGTACAAATAAAAATATCATTCATGCAAGAAATCCATTGTTTTTATGATTTTTGCTGCAAATAAGTGTCTCCGAAACCCCAAATGTCGGTGATATGTCGGAGATAAAACCACCCGAGTGACAGCAGAGAGTAAGTATTAACCATGGTTGTCTCTGACAAAATAACTCAAGTGAAATGTCGTTTCCCTGCTATCTTACACCAAATAACGTAAACCTTGCAAAGCTCGTCTGCGTGTGTGGAATTTTCACGAGACCTTGACTTTTTCCTTTTGGGAGTGGAGTGGGGGAGTTGGGAGGCTTTATGGCATTGAAAGCATGGCTTACCCTCAGCTACAAGGCTTGCATCTAAATAAATCCGCAGGGGTTACAATAATTCTTGTATTTTTGCATTGTGCTAAGTGCCCCAGATACTCGGCGTAGGTAGATTCTGGTACATGCATTCTGCTCAATTGCGACACGATAGATACTTCCTCCTAATACATCTATAAATAATGAGATGTCGAAAGCTTTTGTCGTTGTAATTTTTTTTTGTAATATTGCGGATGGTTATATAAACAAAAAACCTCTCCGAGGAGAGGTTATAGGAATTATCCTTCGGCATATAGCCTTATTGTGATAAGATGATGAATAAATTTCTTTATCCGTTGCAAAAGTAGGAACAATTTTCAAATAAGCAAAACATCTCGAAGAAATATTTTATGAAACAGAGAATCTTAGGAATAGATACGGGTACAAATAGTCTTGGTTGGGCTGTTGTTGATCGTGATGAAAACAATAACTACGAGTTGATCAAGAAAGGCGTCTTGATATTCCAAGAAGGTGTCAAGGTTGAAAAAGGCATCGAATCAAGCAAAGCGGCAGAAAGAACAGGTTACCGTTCTTCTCGTAAGAAATATTTCCGTCGTCGTTTGCGAAAAATAGAAGTCCTTAAGGTGCTTATTCAACACAATCTTTGTCCAGCGATTTCAAACGAAGATTTAAAATTATGGCACAATAGAAAGATTTACCCAGCCAAACCCGAGTTTATGTTTTGGCAGCGTACAAGTGATACAGAAGGCAAGAATCCCTATGCTTGCCGCTTTACCTGTTTGACGCAAGAACTTGATTTCTCCAAAGAATGTGATCGCTTTGTGTTAGGACGTGCTTTGTATCACTTGGCGCAACGTCGTGGTTTTTTAAGCAATAGACTTGATAATTCTGAGGATAATAGTGATAAGAGTGCGGTAAAGAAGGGTATTTCTCAATTAAACAAGGAAATGCATACAGCCGGATGCAAATATCTCGGAGAATATTATTATAAACTATATCAGGAACATGGTAATTCAGAAAGGATTCGCACAAGATACACCGATAGAGAAGCACACTATCTGTCGGAGTTCAACGCGATTTGCAAGAAACAAAACTTGCCACAGGATTTGTGTGACCAATTGGCACGTGCTCTATATTTCCAACGCCCTCTCAAATCTCAGCGCAAGAGTGTGGGCAAATGTGTGTTTGAAAAGAATAAATCACGTGTAAGCACATCACACTATCTGTTTGAGGAGTATCGCATGCTGTCTTTCGTGAATAACATCCGCATCAAGACACCTTATGATAACGAATTTCGACCTCTCAATCAGAATGAGTGGGATAAGATAGAGAAACTTTTCTATAGAAAAAGCAAACCCTCTTTTGATTTCGAAGATATAGCAAAGGAAATCGCAGGCAAGGGACACTATATGTCTCGTGATGAGCAGGCCGACAAACCCTATGTATTCAATTACCGAATGAGTCAAAGTGTTAGTGGGTGCCCAACGATGGCTCAATTGCGTGCAATCTTTGGAACTGACTGGAAGGCTGGTATTGCAGAGACATATACACAACCCTTGAATCAAGATGGTACAGAGAAGACCATAGAGGAAATAGCTGATGATATATGGAAGGTACTATTCTTCTTCAATAGTGAGGAAAAACTGCGTGATTTCGCAACAGAAAAACTACAGTTGACACCCGAACAATCCAATGCTTTTGCCAAGATAACATTGTCCAGAGATTATGCCTCTATGTCACTCAAAGCACTGCGTAATATATTGCCATTTTTACGCAGAGGATTTGGATATAGTCATGCCGTTTATTTAGCAAAAGTGCCAGCAATAGTCGGCGAAGACAATTGGGAGGACGATAATCGTCGCGAAGCCGTAGAGCAGAAAATACTAGCGATCCTTGAAAACCCCAAGCAATACTGTGTAGAGGGAGAAACCGTCTTTGAGAAGATTAAAGATTATCTTTCTAAAGAGTTTAATGTACCGACAGAGCGATTCAAGGCTCTATATCATCCGTCTATGATAGAGACCTATCCTGATGCAAAACCAGGCAAAGATAATGTGATCTTGTTGGGTAGCCCAATGACAAGCGCAGTGCGCAATCCTATGGCCATGCGTTCGCTACACCAATTGCGTAAAGTGGTAAATGCCCTCATCCTGGAAGGCATTGTAAATCGTGATACCCATGTGCATATTGAATACGCCCGAGAGTTGCACGATGCCAATCAGCGTGCGGCATTATATCAATGGCAAAGAGAGCAGGAGAAGAAACACAAGAAATATGCAGAGGAAATCAGTGAACTAGGTATTACACCCACAGCTACAGATATCCTAAAATATCAGTTATGGGAGGAGCAAGAACACATATGCCCCTATACTGGTAAAGAAATTGCTTTGGTAGATTTCTTGGGTGCAGCACCCTCGTTTGATATCGAGCACACCATTCCTCGTAGTGTTGGCGGTGATAGTACACAAGAGAATCTTACACTTTGCGATAGTCGTTATAATCGTGAGATTAAAAAAGCGAAAATCCCATCTCAATTGCCACAACACGAAATCATACTTGAGCGTATCAAAGATTGGAAGATTAGGGTAGATGATTTGTCTAAGCAAATAGATAAACTATCTCGCGGACGTAGCGCAGACAAAGCGAGCAACGACCTGCGTATACAAAAGAAGAATAAATTGAGAATCGAGCGTGACTATTGGCGTAGTAAGTATAGTCGTTTTACGATGACCGAAGTACCAGCAGGCTTTGCGCGTCGTCAGGGAGCGGGTATAGGTTTGGTGTCTAAATATGCAGGACTGTATCTAAAGAGTTATTTCAAGGATATTACTCGTCCTGAGCGCAACCAAGTGTATAGTATAAAGGGGGCTGTGACTGCTGACTTCCGCAAGATGTGGGGATTACAAGACCTCTATGAAAAGAAATGTCGCGACAATCATGCGCATCATTGCATTGATGCCATCGTCATAGCATGTATTGGTAAATGTGAAATGGATGCTTCTGCTCAATATTATCACCATTTGGAGGAAAGAGTGTGGGGACATTCCTCAGAGAAACCGCATTTCCGCAAACCTTGGCCAACATTTACCGAGGATGTGAAGAGTATTGCAGAAGAATTGCTCATTGTTCATAATACTCCGGATAATATGCCTAAGAAAGCCTCACGTAAAGTAGAAATTCGTGGTAAAGGTAAAAAAGTAGCAAAGGGTGATTGTGCTAGAAGTAGTTTGCACAATGATACCTACTATGGAGCTATTGAGAGAAATGGAGAAATAAAGTACGTCGTTCGCAGGGATATAACGTCGTTCACCAGTGAAAAAGACCTGGATAATATCGTAGATGATGCTGTACGCCAAAAAATAAAACAAGCATTGCAAGGACGTGTATTCAAGGAGGCAATAGCGCAACCTATATATATGAATGAGGAAAAGGGTGTTTTGATTAAAAAGGTGCGTTGCTTTGTCCCTTCTGTGAAATCCCCCTTGCATATACGCCACCATCGTGATCAAAGCGTGAAAGAATACAAACAGCAATACCATGTCGTTAACGATAGTAATTATTGTATGGCAATTTACGAGGGAGTGGTTAAGGGTAGGTTGCGTCGAGAATTTAAACTCGTAAATATGTTGGATGCAGTTGGAAGCCTAAAAAACGGAAATAGCGGTGTTGTATGTGGCGGAAGTCAACTCCCATTAAAGCAAACGTTAAAGATCGGCACATTAGTTCTACTTTATGAAAAAGATTCGAATGAATTGCTTTCTTTGAATAGTAGAGATTTGTCGGCGAGATTGTATAAAGTGATTGGATTAAGTAGTATGGTGGTATCAAATGCAGCTTATGGTGTTTTGAAATTACGTCATACATCCGAGTCTCGTCCTGCCAAAGATTTAAAATCAAAAAATGGAGCATATAAACAAGGAGAATCGTTACGTCCTGCGATAACGATGCTTCATACACAAATTAATGCACTCGTAGAAGGAATTGATTTTGAACTTTCACCTTTGGGTGATGTGACTTTTAAATAAATATGCTAAAACGCACCTTGGTTTTTACCACACCTCTTACTGTGACGGATAAGCAATATGCAAATATTATTAATATATGGGGTAAGATCGAACAGAAAATTCAAAAGAAACCAATACAATTGGAGTTTTTTTGATATTTTTGCCCCAATAAGCGTCATCATTTCATATTTTATATCTTTTAAAGTTTGGTTAAGGCTTTGAGATTTAGCCCAATATTAGATATAGGTTGTGGTTTGATGATGAATTAAGATACAACGTAAGCAAAAAAGTTATTGGTAAGTTGTTGGTTGTGGTTTGATGATGAATTAAGATAAGATACAACCCATGCGATATGTGGCACTCAACTGCCTAAGTTGTGGTTTGATGATGAATTAAGATAAGATACAACACAAATTAAACCTTACCAAAGTTATGAAAGTTGTGGTTTGACGATGAATTAAGATAAGATACAACTGGCTATGCACAAGGCTTGCGAGTGAGCGAGTTGTGGTTTGATGATGAATTAAGATAAGATACAACAGGAGGTTGGCAAGTACGGTGCAACGCACGTTGTGGTTTGATGATGAATTAAGATAAGATACAACCTTCTGCGGATGGGCGGTCGGCAGAGTGAGGTTGTGGTTTGATGATGAATTAAGAAAGGGTGATTTATTTGGGAATGCCTGCTTTGGGGTTGGGCATTGTTCTGCCTTTTATTAATAAATCCAGTACACTTATGAAACAAATAGAAATAATCATTGAAAAAGTAGAAGACATTGACTTCGTAGTTTATCCCGCCGAAATAGAAGAACTTTGTGGCTACGGTGCAACAGAGGAGGAGGCTAAGGCTGACTTCCTGGAACTCGTAGCAGAAATTGGCGATCAGTTTGAAGATGCTGATGGCCAAGTGATAGATTGGGAAAATGTGGAAATCGTCTATCAAAGGTTGAATTGTTGACTTAAATCTACGCCCTCACGTAAATAATGTATTCACGTGAGGGCGTATGATATTATCTATATAAATATAGGATGATAAAACTTGACTTGCGCTAAGCGAGTGCTAACTCGGAGATGTGTGTGGCTCGGAGTGGGGATGAGTATGGATGGCTTAGTTTGCTTAGGCAAACGTTGGTGTGCTTGCCCGAACTTTCTCGCTATAGCCACAAGAAGAGGTTGTACATCAAGAAGCCGATGTAGTTGCCTATAGCATATCCAGCCAGACCATTGGTGATGCCGGTGACGATGACGTCCTTGTTCTTCATCGTTGCAGCAATCATAGGCACGCAGATGGGAGAGTTGACTAGTGTGTCGGAGGTGATGACTGCTGTGTCAGCATCGATGCGGAATAGTTTGGCCAGAATGATCGTGAGGAATAGTGAACCAAAGATGATCACTGCTTGGAATATTAATATATAGAGGCTTTGGT
Source organism: Alloprevotella sp. (assembly GCA_045630125.1). Taxonomy (GTDB): domain Bacteria; phylum Bacteroidota; class Bacteroidia; order Bacteroidales; family Bacteroidaceae; genus Alloprevotella. The sequence continues at coordinate 8,194 of JAZQSL010000052.1, forward strand.
TCCAGTCGATGCTGCTGAGGTCGGCCATTGTTGCCATGACGAGACAGAATACGTAGATGAGATACATGCCGGCGTCGTAGCTCTTGTCCCATTGGCGTACTTCTTTCCATGATGTGAGTAGTAGCGAGATGGTGGTGATAGACAGGATAAGGGCGATCATAGATATGCCGTTGCCATCTGAGGCAAGTGTGCCGATATATACAGATATGCCCATTACGATGACGGAGGCAAGCAATACTTTGCAGAGTTGTATGAGGCTCTTTCGCTTGCCGAAATCCTTATAGGGATTGTCTTCGGTATATTCTTCAACATTTATGAACTGCTCGCTGTTGCCTCTTTTTCCAACAATCTTGCGTGCAAGTTGTACACCTCCACCCATAAGGAACATCAGGTAGAAGAATGATACAATCAGGTTGCAGGTGGAGAGTATGACAAAGTTTTCGGTGCCAAGTCCCAGCATTTGCTTGATGGCTGCCAGATTGGCTGCGCCGCCAAGGTATTGACCAGTCAAGGTAGCGCCCATCTTGGCTCCCTCTTCGCCCAACTTGCCGTCGAATGCAATGTAACCAATAAATACGAATGTCATAACGGATAGGATGCCGAGGACTAAAGCTCCCAGAGATTTGCCCAAAGAGAACTTCTTGAAGTTGCAACCGAATAGCATCATTGGCAGGGCTAAGGGCACGAGTATTTCAGAAATGGAATTTTGAAAATTCATTAGTTTTCCGTGCGCCACAGGTTCGGATGGAAACAAACCGATGTTGGCCACCAGTACGCCCAGGAGGTAAAGGGTAAGTACTGGGCCGATTTTGTTGAACACTTTTGTTTTGCGGCAAATAAATAGAATACCAGCAGGTGCGGTAAAGTAGAATATCAATAAAAGTATTTTTCCTAACATAAATTTTCGTTTTGTGTAGTCGTTGAACGTTTTTAGTTCTTCAACGGTTGCCAAAGGTACAATATTTTGCCGGATTGTCATAGTTTTGATGGTTTAATTCTAAACATTTGTTAAGAACGAGGTGCTGAAAGTGTGAAAATGAAATGTGGCCTTTGCTATAATGGGAGAAAGTTTGGATAGATTGTCTATAATAATATATTACGTGAGTTTGGTATAAGAAACTGATTCTACAAGCCACTCATGTTTCTCTCGCACTTATCGTTTTTGGGATTTCTCTTTTATATTGCGCACATTTGCAAATCTTTGATTGAGGTAAAAAGTGTCTCAAAAAATATTTCATTCTTTGAGACAATTTTCTCATCCTATGAAATTTTTGTCTCATCTCGTGAAATTTTTGTCTCATCCTATGAAATTCGTACATCCTATGAGCTTTTTGAGAAAAGCGTAGGTTCTGAAAAAAAAGTGAACTAATGATTTGAATTGTCTGTTTTTAATCTTATTTGCAGGTGTTGTTGACTGCGTTATACCGAATTCACGCAATAAAGGTGGAGGGAGTGATAGATTGTCTATATATAATATATGTGTATGTGCTGATGTGAATTTTGGGATGGACTTTGTATCCTTTAGGGTGTAAAAAGATCTTTTTTCTTTTCGAATTATGTTGTGAAACATATTTCCTGGATGCATTGATGTTTCTCTTGGTGATGAATGTGTGATGATTTGCCTTCATATTTTGATGTGCTGTGTCAGGTCCTAACTAACTCTGCGAGAATAAAATATTTTTAGAAAAAAGATGTGTAAATGTTTGCAGATTAGAAATAAATTCGTACCTTTGCACTCCGAAAAGTAGTAATATTTCGATAACTGCTTTATTTTGATGGCTTTTGCCGCGGTTAGTGATAACCTTCCGCCCCATGGTCATGACGGTGATTGAGGGCTACGGAATTAGCGAGAAAATTAACTTAATTATTTTAAAATAAACTGAAATGCCAGGATTATTAGGAAAGAAAATCGGAATGACATCCGTATTCAGTGCTGATGGCAAGAATGTGCCATGCACTGTGATTGAAGTTGGTCCTTGCGTGGTAACTCAGATTAAAAGTGTCGAAAAGGATGGCTACGCTGCAGTGCAAGTAGGCTTCCAAGATGCAAAGGAAAAGAATACTTCTGCTCCTTTGATGGGTCACTTTAAGAAGGCTGGAGTTACTCCCAAGCGTCACTTGGCCGAGTTCACAGGTTTTGAACAAGAATTGAACTTGGGTGACACTTTGACCGTAGAATTGTTTGACGGTGTTGACTTTGTTGACGTTGTCGGTACTTCTAAGGGTAAGGGCTTCCAGGGCGTTGTGAAGCGTCATGGCTTCGGTGGTGTAGGGCAAACTACTCACGGTCAAGATGACCGTTCACGTAAGCCCGGTTCTATCGGTGCTTGTTCTTACCCCGCTAAGGTATTTAAGGGTTTGCGCATGGGCGGCCAAATGGGTAACGTACGTGTGACAGCTCAGAACTTGAGAGTGTTAAAGGTGATTCCTGAACACAACTTGCTCTTGATTAAGGGTAGCGTGCCAGGATGCAAAGGTTCAATCGTAATTGTTGAGAAGTAATGGAAGTAAAAGTATTAAACATCAAAGGTGAAGATACTGGCAGAGTAGTTGCGCTCAATGATTCAGTTTTCGGTATTGAACCAAACGACCACGCGATCTATCTCGATGTACGTCGTTACCTCGCAGCTCAACGTCAAGGTACAGCTAAGGCTAAGGAAAGAAGTGAAATGAGTGGCTCAACTCGCAAGCTCGGCCGTCAAAAAGGTGGTGGTGGTGCTCGCCGTGGTGATATCAACTCACCAGTACTCGTAGGTGGTGCTCGTGTATTTGGTCCACAACCTCGTGACTACTCTTTCAAGTTGAATAAGAAAGTTAAGTCTTTGGCTCGTCGTAGTGCACTCGCATACAAGGCTCAAGAAAATGCTATCGTAGTTGTAGAAGACTTCGAAATGGCAGAAGCTAAGACTAAGAACTTCGTTGAGATCATGAAGAATCTCAAGGTAGAAGGTCAAAAGGTGTTGGTTTTGATGCCAGGCGTAAACAAGAATGTAGTATTGTCTGCACGTAACTTGGAAAGAGTGAAAGTGTCTTGCGCAGCTGACTTGAATACATACGGCGTATTGAACGCAGGTGTATTGCTCGTAACAGAAAACGCACTTGGACAAATCAATGAAGTTTTAACTAAATAAAGCATCGAACAGAAATGGCATACATTATCAAACCTATTGTTACTGAGAAGATGAATACTGTCTCAGAAAAGCAAAACAAGTTCGGCTTTATTGTTCGCCCAGAAGCAAACAAGCTCGAAATTAAGGCTGAAGTTGAAGCTTTGTATGGTGTGACTGTAGTGGATGTAAACACTATGCGTTACGCAGGCAAGAATAAGAGCCGTTACACAAAGGCTGGCCTTCTCAAGGGTCGCACAAATGCTTTCAAGAAAGCTATCGTGACTGTGAAGGAAGGTGAAACAATCGATTTTTATAGCAATATCTAAATAAAAGATGGCAGTACGTAAATTTAAGCCCACGACACCGGGGCAGAGACACAAAATTATAGGTACGTTCGAAGAAATTACTGCATCCGTACCTGAAAAATCTCTCGTATGTGGTAAGCGCGCAAGTGGTGGTCGCAACAACGTCGGTAAAATGACTATGCGCTACCTCGGAGGCGGTCACAAGAGAAAGTTCCGCTTCATCGACTTCAAGAGAGAAAAAGACGGTGTACCCGCAACAGTGAAGACTATTGAGTACGATCCAAACCGTTCGGCTCGTATCGCATTGCTCTTCTATGCTGATGGTGAAAAGCGTTATATTATCGCTCCTAACGGATTGAAAGTTGGTGACAAGTTGCTCTCTGGCGCAGATGCTGCTCCTGAAATTGGTAACGCACTTCCTTTGAAGAACATCCCAGTAGGTACAGTGATTCACAACATTGAACTCCGTCCTGGTCAAGGTGCTCTCCTCGTGCGTTCAGCAGGTAACTTCGCTCAATTGACTTCTCGTGAAGGTGCTTATTGTGTAATCAAACTTCCTTCAGGCGAAACTCGCAAGATCTTGAGCGCTTGTAAAGCTACAGTAGGTAGTGTTGGTAACTCAGACCACGCTCTCGAAAGCTCAGGTAAGGCAGGTCGTTCACGCTGGATGGGACGTCGTCCTCACAACCGTGGTGTTGTAATGAACCCAGTAGATCACCCAATGGGTGGTGGTGAAGGTCGTCAAAGTGGTGGACACCCACGCTCACGTACAGGCTTGTATGCTAAGGGTAAGAAGACTAGAGCACCTAAGAAGCAATCAAGCAAGTACATAATCGAAAGATGCAATAAGAAGTAATAAGCACTAAAAGAATAAGAACAATATGAGTCGTTCATTAAAGAAAGGTCCATACATCGCTGTATCTTTGGAAAAGAAGGTGCTTGCTATGAATGAAAGCGGCAAGAAAAGCGTAGTTAAGACATGGGCTAGAGCTTCAATGATTTCCCCAGATTTCGTGGGTCATACAATTGCAGTTCACAACGGAAATAAATTCATCCCCGTTTATGTGACCGAAAACATGGTAGGACACAAGCTCGGTGAGTTTGCACTCACACGTAAGTTCGGTGGCCACGGCGGTAACAAGAAAAAATAATAAACGGGATATTCAATCCAGAAATTAAAAAGAGAAATTAATAAATGGGAGCTAGAAAAAGATTAGCGGCTGAAAAAAGAAAAGAAGCCCTGAAAACCCAATATTTTGCTAAGTTGCAAAATGTTCCCTCTTCACCCCGCAAGATGCGCTACGTAGTAGACATGGTACGCGGCATGGAGGTGAATCGCGCCCTCGGTACCCTCAGATTCTCAAAGAAGGCAGCATCTCAAGATGTAGAGAAAGTACTTCGTTCGGCTATCGCCAACTGGGAACAAAAGAATGAGCGTAAGGCTGAAGATGGCGAATTGTTCATAACCAAGATTTTTGTTGATGAAGGTGTAACTCTTAAGCGCATGCGCCCTGCACCACAAGGTAGAGGTTATAGAATTCGTAAACGTTCAAACCACGTGACAGTGTTCGTGGGTACTAAAACTAATGATTAATAAGAAATAGTATGGGACAAAAAGTAAATCCGATAAGCAACCGACTTGGTATTGTACGTGGTTGGGACTCTAACTGGTTTGGAGGCTCAAACTTCGGTGACAATTTGCTCGAGGATAGCAAAATCCGCAAATACCTTGACGCACGTTTGGCAAAGGCTAGCGTAGCACGCATCGTCATCGAACGTACCCCCAAACTTATCACTATTACCGTGTGCACTTCACGCCCAGGTATAATCATTGGTAAGGGTGGTCAGGAAGTTGACAAACTCAAAGAAGAACTCAAGAAAATTACAGACAAGGACGTACAGATTAACATCTTCGAAGTGAAGAAGCCCGACCTTGATGCTACTATCGTTGCTAAGAGCATCGCTCGCCAGGTTGAAGGCAAAATCGCTTACCGTCGCGCTATCAAAATGGCTATCGCTAATGCAATGCATGCTGGCGCTGAAGGTATCAAGGTGCAAATCAGTGGCCGTCTGAATGGTGCTGAAATGGCACGTAGCGAAATGTACAAAGAAGGACGTACTCCTTTGCACACACTCCGTGCTGATATCGACTATTGCCACGCTGAAGCTTTGACAAAAGTTGGTATCCTCGGTATCAAGGTTTGGATCTGCCGCGGTGAAGTTTATGGCAAGCGCGATCTTACTCCAAACTTCACTCCTGAAAAGGAAAGCGGACGCGGAAACAATAATGGCAATGGCCGCAAGTTCCGTAACAAGAGAAACAACAACCGTTAATTCACACTTAGAGTATTATGTTACAACCAAAAAGAACAAAATACAGAAGACCACAAAAAGGCCGTTGCAAAGGTAATGCACAACGTGGCAATCAACTTGCTTTCGGTAGTTTTGGTATAAAGAGCCTTGATACACACTGGCTCACTGGTCGCCAAATCGAAGCTGCACGTATCGCAATGACACGTTACATGCAACGTGAAGGACAAAGCTGGATTCGTATCTTCCCAGATAAACCAATTACTAAGAAGCCAGCTGACGTACGTATGGGTAAGGGTAAGGGTGATCCCGTAGGATATGTATTCCCAATTACCCCAGGACGTATTATCTTTGAATTGGAAGGTGTACCCTTTGAAGTAGCTAAAGAAGCTCTTCGCTTGGCAGCACAAAAGCTTCCTGTTACCACAAAGTTTGTAGTGAGACACGATTACGATAAAAATGCTTGATTATGAAAATTGCAGAAATTAGACAAATCCCTGCCAATGAATTGGCTGAGCGCATCGAGGCTGAGGTTGCTAAGTACAACCAAATGGTTTTGAACCACAGCATCTCTCCTTTGGAAAACCCTGCACAGATCAAAGCTGCACGTCGTGATATCGCTAAAATGAAAACTGTGTTGCGTGAACTTAACAAATAAAATGGTCGCCTGATGGAAAGAAATTTAAGAAAAACAAGACAAGGTGTTGTGGTTAGCAACAAGATGGACAAGACCATTGTAGTTGCAGCTAAGTTCAAGGAAAAACACCCTATTTATGGTAAATTTATCTCCAAGACTAAGAAGTACCATGCTCATGATGAAAAGAATGACTGCAACATGGGTGACACTGTGTTGATCATGGAAACTCGTCCTTTGAGTAAAACAAAGCGTTGGAGAGTGGTTGAAATTGTAGAAAGAGCTAAGTAATTATGATACAGTCAGAATCTAGATTAACAGTAGCAGATAATAGCGGTGCACGTGAAGCACTCTGTATCCGAGTTCTCGGTGGTACTAGAAGACGCTATGCTTCTGTCGGCGATGTAATCGTTGTCTCTGTAAAGAGTGTGATACCGTCGAGTGATATTAAAAAAGGTGCAGTATCAAAGGCTTTGATCGTACGTACTAAGAAAGAGATTCGCAGACCAGATGGTTCATACATCCGTTTTGATGACAATGCGTGTGTACTCTTGAACAACGCTGGTGAATTGAGAGCTAGCCGTATCTTCGGTCCTGTTGCTCGTGAACTCCGTGCAGTCAACATGAAAGTGGTTTCTTTGGCACCAGAAGTACTTTAATACAGAAATCAGATAGTATGAGTAAGTTACATATCAAAAGCGGCGATACAGTTTACGTTAACGCAGGCGAAAACAAGGGACAAACTGGTAAGGTCCTCAAAGTGCTTGTAGAAAAGCAACGTGCTATCGTCGAAGGCGTAAATATGGTTTCTAAAAGTCAGAAGCCTAGCGCTAAGAACCCTCAAGGTGGCATCGTAAAGATGGAAGCACCTATCCACATCTCAAACTTGAATGTGGTTGACCCAAAGACTGGCAAGGCTACTCGCGTAGGTCGCCGTCGTAATGAGAATGGTAAGTTGGTTCGTTATTCTAAAACATCAGGAGAGGAGATTAAATAATGAGTAATACAGCAAACCTTAAGAAGGAATATGCCGAGCGTATTGCTCCGGCTTTGATGAAGCAGTTTAACTACTCTTCTTCAATGCAAATCCCAGTACTCAAGAAGATTGTTATCAATCAGGGTTTGGGTATGGCTACAGCTGATAAGAAAATCATCGAAGTAGCTATTAACGAACTTACTGCAATCACTGGTCAAAAGGCAGTAGCAACAGTTTCTAAGAAGGACGTTGCTCAATTCAAACTTCGTAAGAAGATGCCTATCGGTGTTATGGTAACACTTCGTCGTGAGAAGATGTACGAATTCCTTGAAAAGTTGGTTCGCGTGGCTTTGCCTCGTATCCGTGACTTCAAGGGTATTGAAAGCAAGTTCGACGGTCGTGGTAACTATACCCTCGGTATCCAAGAACAAATCATCTTCCCTGAAATCAACATCGATACAATCGATCGTATCCTCGGTATGAATATCACATTCGTGACTTCTGCTCCAACAGACGAAGAAGGTTACGCATTGTTGAAAGAGTTCGGTCTGCCTTTTAAAAACGCTAAAAATAACTAATTGAGATATGGCAAAAGAATCCATGAAGGCTCGCGAAGTAAAAAGAGCCAAGTTAGTAGCCAAGTATGCGGCTAAGCGTGCAGCATTGAAGGAAATTGTTAACAAGTCTAACGATCCTGCAGAAGCATACGAAGCAGCACGTAAACTCCAAAGCATTCCTCGCAACGCTAACCCTATCCGTTTGCACAATCGTTGCAAGATCACTGGTCGTCCAAAAGGATATATCCGCTTGTTCGGTCTCTCTCGTATCCAATTCAGAGAAATGGCTTCTAGCGGTTTGATCCCCGGTGTAAAGAAAGCAAGCTGGTAATTTATTTTTAATTTTTTAATATTGTCGGGACAGTCCCGATTAATTAAACAATTTTTATTATGACAGATCCAATAGCAGATTATTTGACCAGATTGCGTAATGCAATTCAGGCTAAGCACAGAGTTGTTGAAGTGCCTGCGTCAAATCTGAAGAAGGAAATCACTAAGATTCTCTTCGACAAGGGTTACATCCTCAACTACAAATTTGTTGAAGATGGTCCTCAAGGCTCAATCAAGATTGCCTTGAAGTACAATCCTCAAACTAAGGTTAACGCTATTAAGAGCTTGACCCGCGTATCTACTCCTGGTATGCGTAAGTATACAGGTTACAAAGATATGCCTAGAGTTATCAACGGACTTGGTATTGCAATTATCTCAACGTCCAAAGGTGTAATGACAGACAAAGAAGCTGCTACCTTGAAGATCGGTGGTGAAGTGCTTTGCTATGTTTACTAATAATAGGAGGAAATATGTCTAGAATAGGTAAATTGCCGATTAACATCCCTGCAGGAGTTACTGTAACGCTGAAGGATAATGTAGTGTCTGTAAAAGGACCAAAGGGTGAGTTAAGCCAAGCTGTAGATCCTTCTATCATCGTAACAGTTGAAGACAACGTTATCACACTCACAGTTGACGAAAACAACACAGACGTGGAAACTAAGCAAAAGCATGCTTACCACGGTTTGTATCGTTCTCTCGTTAACAACATGGTAGTTGGTGTATCAGAAGGATACAAGAAGGAAATGGAACTCGTAGGTGTAGGTTACCGTGTTTCAAATCAAGGCAACTTGATTGAATTCTCTCTCGGTTACACTCACGCGATCTTCCTCCAACTCCCCCCTGAAATCAAGGTGGAAACAAAGTCTGAGAGAAATAAAAACCCGTATATTTGTTTAGAGTCTTGCGACAAGCAACTTCTCGGTATGGTTTGCTCAAAAATCCGTTCATTCCGCAAGCCTGAACCTTACAAGGGTAAGGGTATCTTGTTCCTCGGTGAGCAAATCCGTAGAAAGTCCGGTAAGTCTGCAGGTGCTAAGTAATTTTAAATTTGTAAGATTATGACAACTAAGAAAGAACAAAGACGCATTAAGATTAAATATCGGGTTCGCAATAAAATCTCTGGTACTACCGAGCGTCCCCGCATGAGCGTATTCAGAAGCAATAAGCAGATTTACGTACAAATCATCAATGACGAAACTGCAAGCACACTCGTGGCAGCATCATCTTTGGGTATGGAAGCTATGCCTAAGAAGGAACAAGCTGCTAAGGTTGGCGAACTTGTAGCTCAAAAAGCACTTGAAGCTGGTATCACAACTGTTGTATTTGACCGTAATGGTTATCTTTACCACGGTCGTGTGAAAGAAGTTGCTGAAGGTGCACGTAAAGGTGGACTTAAATTCTAATTGATTATGGCAAACAGAGTAATTGTTAATAGCGAAGAATTGAAAGATAGACTGGTTGCTATCAATCGCGTAGTTAAAGTAACCAAAGGTGGTCGTACCTTTACGTTTGCAGCAATCGTCGTTGTTGGTGACGGCAAGGGAGTAATCGGATGCGGTCTTGGTAAGGCTGGCGAAGTTACAGCTGCTATCGCTAAGGGTGTTGAAGCTGCAAAGAAGAACTTGGTTAAGGTTCCCGTATTGAAGGGTACAGTACCTCACGAACAAGCTGCTAAGTTTGGTGGCGCAGAAGTAGTGATTCTTCCTGCATCAGAAGGTACCGGAGTAGTAGCAGGTGGTGCTATGCGTGCTGTATTGGAAAGCGCAGGCGTAACTGACGTTTTGGCTAAGTCTAAGGGTTCTTCTAACCCTCACAACTTGGTTAAGGCTACTATCAAGGCTTTGAGTGAAATGCGTGATGCACGCACTGTTGCACAGCATCGTGGTGTATCTTTGGAAAAAGTATTTAGAGGATAATATTACTATGGCAACAATAAAGATCAAACAAACGAGAAGCCGTATTGGTGCTTCTATCGATCAAAAGCGCACGCTCGATGCTCTCGGATTGAAAAAGATGAATCAAGTAGTAGAAAAGGAAGACAATCCTGTAGTACAGGGTATGGTTCGTAAAGTACACCACTTGGTAACTGTCGTAGAATAAATAAAACAACGAAGAAGTTATGAAATTACATACTTTAAAACCTGCAGAAGGTGCTGTAAAAACACGTAAGCGTATCGGTCGTGGTCCAGGTTCTGGCATGGGTGGTACTTCTACTCGTGGTCACAAGGGTGCTAAGTCACGTTCTGGTTACAGCAAGAAAATAGGTTTTGAGGGCGGACAGATGCCTTTGCAACGTCGCGTACCTAAGTTCGGCTTCAAGAATATAAATCGTGTAGAATACAAGGCTATCAACCTCTCTACTCTTCAGACTTTGGCAGAAGCTAATGGTTATGAAAAGATTGGTGTTGAAGAGTTGATCGCAGCAGGATTTATTTCTTCTCGCCAATTGGTAAAGATTCTTGGTAATGGTGAGTTGACTATCAAGTTGGCTGTTGAAGCTCATGCTTTCTCTAAGACTGCAGAAGCTGCTATCCAAGCTCTTGGTGGTACAACAACTAAAATCTAATCCAATCTCTATTCATGAAAAAGATAATCGAGACCATTAAAAACATTTGGAGAATTGAGGATTTGAGAGTTCGAATCCTCATCACTCTCCTCTTTGTTGCTATTTACCGTTTTGGCTCATTCATTGTATTGCCTGGTATCAATCCTAACAAGTTAGGTGCTTTGCAAGAACAAACTAGCGAAGGTTTGATGTCTTTGTTGAACATGTTCTCGGGTGGTGCTTTCTCAAATGCTTCTGTATTTGCGTTGGGTATCATGCCTTACATTTCAGCATCGATTGTCATTCAGTTGTGTGCCGTTGCAATTCCTTATTTCCAAAAGATGCAACGCGAAGGCGAAAGCGGTCGTCGCAAGATTAATCAATATACCCGTTGGTTGACAATTGCAATTCTTTTGTTCCAAGCACCAGCGTATTTGATTAACTTAAAGTACCAAGTTGGTCCTGCATTCGAAGCAGGTGATGGCTTTGGTTTCCTTGCAACGTCTACGATTATCCTTGCAGCTGGTAGTATGTTTATCCTTTGGCTCGGTGAGCGCATTACCGACAAGGGTATTGGTAACGGTGTTTCAATGATCATCATGATTGGTATCATTGCCCGTCTCCCGTCTGCTATTATTGAAGAATTTGTATCAGCATGGTCAGGTGCCGAAGGTGGTGGATTTATTATGTTCCTCTTCGAAATTTTGGCTCTCCTTGCAGTAATGGCTTTGGCTATTCTCTTGGTAAAGGCAACAAGAAAGGTTCCTGTACAATATGCTAAGCGTGTTGAAGGTAATCGTCAAGTTGGTGGTGCACGTCAATACATCCCCTTGAAGTTGTTTGCGGCAAATGTTATGCCTATCATCTTTGCTCAAGCAATCATGTTCATTCCTTTGACTCTTTCTACAACAGGCGACGGTAATGGTTTCTTCAGTAGTTTCCGTGATTATACCAGTATCCCTTACAATGTAGTGTATGTTGCACTTATCGTAGCGTTCACATATTTCTATACTGCTATCACTTTGAACCCCGTTCAAATGGCAGAAGATATGAAGCGCAACAACGGATTTATTCCAGGTATCAAACCCGGTAAGAGTACTGCAGATTATTTAGACAAGGTGATGACTCGCCTTTTGCTGCCGGGATCTTTGTTTATAGCAATCATCGCCATCATGCCAGCATTCGCAGGTTTGTTTGGTGTAAAACAAAGTTTCGCACAATTCTTTGGAGGTACTTCTCTGTTGATCCTTGTGGGTGTTGTTCTCGACACCATCCAACAAGTACAGAGTCATCTTTTAGTAAGACGTTATGATGGTTTGTTGAACTCAGGTCACACTCGCTCTCGCGGTGCGTCTGTGTCTGCATATTAATTAATCGTTACAACTTCTGATGATTTACTTAAAAACAGAGGATGAAATAAATCTGCTGAGAAATGCCAATCAACTGGTTGGTCAAACTCTCACAGAAGTTGCTAAAATTGTAAAGCCGGGTGTCACTACCCGCGAGTTAGACACCTTGGCTGAACAATTTATCCGTGATCACGGAGCAGTTCCTACATTCAAGGGTTTCCCAAATCCATATGGTTCTCCCTTTCCTGCTTCGCTTTGCACTTCAGTCAATGGAGTTGTAGTTCACGGGATTCCCAATGACGAGCCTTTGAAAGAAGGTGATATAGTATCAGTCGATTGTGGAGCATTGCTTGATGGTTTCAATGGAGATTCATGTTATACATTTTGTGTAGGCGAAGTCTCAGAAGAAATCAAACAATTGCTCAGGGTGACAAAAGAGTCCCTGTACAAAGCAATAGATCAGGCAATCGTCGGACGTAGAATCGGAGACATCAGTTACGCAGTACAATCACATTGTGAACAATATGGTTATGGCGTAGTCAAGGAATTCGTCGGACATGGTATCGGCCTAGAAATGCACGAAGACCCTCAAGTGCCAAATTATGGTAGACAGGGGACAGGAAAACAATTGAAAAACGGTCTTTGTATTGCAATTGAACCAATGATTACCTTAGGTAGTCCAGAGATTCAGCTGATGGAAGATCGTTGGAGTGTTATCACTCGAGATCGTAAACCTGCTGCGCATTTCGAACATACCATTGCAATCCATCATGGTAAGGCAGAAATCTTATCCTCATTTGAAGGTATTGAAGAAGTAGAACGACAAAATAATTAACATGGCGAAACAAACAGCTATCGAACAAGACGGAACAATTGTAGAAGCATTGAGCAATGCAATGTTCAAGGTTGAGTTAGAGAATGGGCATGAAATCACTGCTCACATATCTGGTAAGATGCGTATGCACTACATTAAAATTCTCCCTGGAGATAAGGTGAAAGTTGAAATGAGTCCATACGACCTCACAAAAGGAAGAATCGTGTTTAGATACAAATAAAGAAAAACAAGAATATGAAAACAAGAGCATCATTAAAGAAGCGCACTGCTGACTGCAAGATCGTGCGTCGTAAGGGTCGCCTGTACGTGATTAACAAAAAGAACCCTAAATTCAAAACACGTCAGGGTTAATCCAGTTTTCGCATATTAAAAGTATAATTATATGGCAATAAGAATTGTTGGTGTAGACCTGCCTCAAAATAAGCGAGGCGAAATTGCTTTGACCTACATTTATGGTATTGGTCGCAGTAGTTCGGCTAAGATTTTGGACAAAGCCGGTATTGATAGAGATATTAAGGTAAAGGACTGGACAGACGATCAAGCTGCAAAGATTCGTGAAATTATCGGTGCAGAATTTAAGGTAGAAGGTGACCTCCGTTCAGAAATCCAACTTAATATTAAGCGTTTGATGGACATCGGTTGCTACCGTGGTATTCGTCACCGTATTGGTCTTCCTGTTCGTGGTCAAAGCACTAAGAACAATGCACGTACTCGCAAGGGTCGCAAAAAGACTGTTGCAAATAAGAAAAAAGCTACTAAATAATAAATAGAATATGGCAAAGAAAACAGTCGCTACTAAGAAGAGAGTGGTAAAAGTTGATGCAATGGGTCAATTGCACGTACACAGCTCTTTCAATAATATCATTGTATCTTTGGCAAATAGCGAAGGTCAAATTATCTCTTGGTCATCAGCAGGTAAGATGGGCTTCCGTGGTTCAAAGAAGAACACTCCTTATGCAGCTCAAATGGCTGCTCAAGATTGTGCAAAGGTGGCTTACGATCTCGGTCTTCGCAAGGTGAAAGCCTATGTTAAGGGTCCTGGTAATGGTCGTGAATCTGCTATTCGTGCATGCCATGGCGCAGGTATCGAAGTAGTTGAAATCATCGACGTAACTCCGTTGCCATTCAACGGTTGCCGTCCTCCTAAGAGAAGAAGAGTATAATCATTTAATCGTATAATTGGAAAAATATGGCTAGATATACAGGTCCTAAGTCTCGTATCGCTCGTAAGTTCGGTGAGGCTATTTTTGGAGCAGATAAGGTACTTGCAAAGCGTAACTATCCTCCAGGACAACATGGTAATTCACGTCGTCGTAAGACTTCTGAATATGGTGTCATGTTGGCAGAAAAGCAAAAGGCGAAATATACTTATGGCGTTTTGGAAAAGCAATTCCGTAACATGTTTGAAAAGGCTGCTTCACACAGTGGTATTACCGGTGAAGTACTTCTTCAAAACTTGGAATGCCGTCTTGACAACGTAGTATACCGTTTAGGTATCGCTCCTACTCGTGCTGCTGCTCGTCAGTTGGTTAACCACAAGCACATCACAGTAGATGGTCAAGTCGTTAATATCGCCTCTTATAGCGTAAAACCCGGTCAAATCATCGCAGTTCGTGAAAAGTCTAAGTCTTTGGAAGTAATTGCTGACTCGCTCGCAGGTTTCAACCACAGCAAGTATGCTTGGATGGAATGGGACGAAGCAACTAAGTCTGGTAAGATGCTTCACAAGCCCGAACGTGCAGATATTCCTGAAAACATCAAGGAACAATTGATCGTCGAGTTGTACTCTAAAAACTAATTTATAAACTGAATATATTCATGGCGATATTAGCATTTCAAAAACCCGATAAAGTGGTAATGTTGGAAAATGACTCTAAGTACGGTAAGTTTGAGTTCCGTCCTTTGGAGCCCGGTTTCGGCACAACCATCGGAAATGCGCTACGTCGCATCTTGCTCTCGTCGCTAGAAGGCTTTGCTATCAACACCATCAAAATCGATGGTGTTGAGCATGAGTTTGCTTCTGTGCCCGGAGTAATTGAGGACGTAACCAACATTATCCTCAACCTGAAGCAGGTACGCTTCAAACAGTTAGTTGAAGAATTCGAAACTGAAACAGTTAGCGTCACTCTATCTAACTCTACTGAGTTCAAGGCAGGTGACCTTAACAAGTACCTTTCTGGATTTGAAGTGTTAAATCCTGAATTAGTGATTTGCCATCTCGAACCCAAAGCCACGATGCAGATAGAAATCAGCATTAACAAGGGTCGTGGTTATGTCCCCGCTGACGAAAACCGCGAGTTCTGCAAAGATGTTAATACGATTGCTATCGATTCTATTTACACTCCTATCCGTAATGTCAAGTATGCAGTTGAGCCGTTCCGCGTTGAGCAGAAGACTGACTACGATATGCTCGTGCTCGAAATCACTACGGACGGTTCCATTCATCCAAAGGATGCATTGAAAGAAGCTGCAAAGATTCTCATATGCCACTTTATGCTCTTCTCTGATGAAAAGATTACCATCGAGGATGGCGCTGATTTGGATAATGAAGAATTCGATGAAGAAATCCTTCACATGCGTCAAAAACTCAAGACACGTCTTGTTGACATGAACCTCTCTGTTCGTGCTCTCAACTGTCTCAAGTCTGCTGATGTTGATACATTAGGTGATCTTGTACAGTTTAACAAGGCAGATCTTCTCAAATTCCGCAACTTTGGTAAGAAGTCATTGGTAGAATTGGAAGAGTTGCTTGAGAGAGAAAATTTGTCGTTTGGAACTGACATTTCTAAATATAAATTAGATAAGGAATAATAAAAAATGAGACATAACAAGAAATTCAATCATTTGAGCCGTACAGCTTCTCACAGAGCAGCTATGCTTTCTAACATGGCATGTTCTTTGATTAAGCACAAAAGAATCAATACGACTCTTGCTAAGGCAAAAGCGTTGAAGAAGTACGTTGAGCCACTTATCACTCGTTGCAAGGTGGACACTACAGCTTCACGTCGTGTAGTTTTCCGTTACCTCCAAGACAAGTATGTAGTAACAGAACTCTTCGGAGAAGTATCACAAAAGGTAGCTAACCGTCCTGGTGGTTACACTCGTATCATCAAGACTGGTTTCCGTCCAAGTGATGGTTCAGAAATGTGCTTCATCGAATTGGTAGACTACAACGAACACATGGCTAAGACTGAGAAGAAAGCTCCTCGTACTCGTCGTTCAGGCAAGAAGAGTGCTGCTCAAGTTGCAGAAGCTCCAGCTACAGAAGTTGCAGCAGAAGAAACAGCAGCAGAATAATATTCTCAATCGCAATATGTTTCAAGATGGGTGTGTCCAGGGTGGCACACCCTCTTTGTATATCTTCTCTCCTGCCACCCTTCTTTTATCTTCAGTAGTCCCTTTCACATATCTATCAGCACACATTCCTCTTTCTTTCACATTCCCTGCACCAAGGTAAACCTTCTGCATCACTTTCTATAATTCTATTCCCCCCATTATTTGATGCATTAATATAGAGCCTGGGCACGAACTGTAGCAAATTATCCCCAATTTCCTATTTGTATAATGATACCCAGTAGGCCAAATGCCACCGAAACTCCCGTTCTTCGTTTCAGATATTTTTTGCGGCAAATCCAACGTCTCCTTTATGTCTTTCGTATGGAGAGGTAGTATGACCTTTTCTAATTATTGTGTACATTAAGTCAAAGAGCGCAGTATCTTTCATAAAATTCATCAACGCTTCGGGTTGAACGTTTATGTCCAATACTGATGCAAAGTTACAATGCTCGCTACCCCGTCTTCATCTTAATGGCTCTTGTTTGACTTTTTTAACATTCAGAAAACACTTCACTTCGCCGATTTACACAGGTAGTTCCAATGATCTGATTTTTTTTTATTTTTTTCTGTTTCCCTTTTTTTTGTAAGTACATCTTGGTATATATAACCTCCTTTTATCTCCACAAATAGCCATCATGAGATAGTCATTTAGAGGAATAAATAAAATTAATGCTGTCCGGTAAAATTAATCTCTTTATTTTAGAGAACACGAACCGAAGGTCGCGCAAGTCAATTTCACGAATAACACGAACCAAAGGTCGCACCTCTAATCAACTTTTACCTTTGTGCCAAATTAGTCCGTTGCATTTGGAGTGCAATAAAGATATGAGATATACAAACAAAAAGTGGATAGTAGTTAAGTGTAGCTGGCTAGCCAAGCAATTCACGATAAACACCCCTTGTGACTATTCAGCAGTAGATATAAAAATAGCCCCCGATATAGGACGAGGGCAACCTAATGTTTTCACAACGGAACTAAATCCTTATTGAGAATTGCTTCAAATTAGTACTGCAAAGTAAATGCATTTAAATGATTCCACCAAATTTTCCCGCCTATTTCTATTTATTTGTTTATATTTGGACATAATTTTAAAAAGAATATACCATGAAAAGAATATTGGGACTAGATCTTGGCACAACAAGTATTGGTTGGGCTTTGGTTAACGAAGCAGAACATGAGTCAGAACAATCTTCTATTATAAAGTTAGGGGTACGTGTGAATCCTTTAACTGTAGACGAATCCTCAAACTTTGAAAAAGGTAAAGCAGTTGAGACGAATCAAGTGAGACGTCTTAAACGCGGTGCTCATCGTAATCTTCAGCGGTATAAGCAACGTCGTGCTACCTTATTGAGCATTCTTCGGAAGAATGGTTTTATAACAGATCAAACGTTGCTTTCTGAAAATGGAGCTAAATCCACTTATGAAACATATAACTTACGTGCGAAGGCTGTGGTAGATAAAATCTCTTTAGAAGAGTTCGCACGTGTGCTCCTTATGATAAACAAGAAGAGAGGTTATAAGAGTAGTCGTAAGGCTAAAAGTGGTGAGGATGGTAAGTTGATAGATGGGATGACTATAGCGAAAAGGTTATATGATGAAAATATTACTCCAGGACAATTGTGCTTTCAGATTTTAAGCGAGGGCAAAAAAATGCTTCCCGACTTTTATCGTTCCGACCTCCAACAAGAATTTGATCGTATTTGGGATTATCAGGCCCAATTTTATCCAGAAGTTCTTACTTTTGAACTTAAGGAAAGACTCGTTGGGAAAAACGCTTCTCAAACATGGGATACTCTAGCTCAATATTTTGTCTGGACTGAGCAGCGTAAGGTTTGGAATGAAGCCTTAGCACAAAATGAAGTAAAGAATGTAGTATTTCAGCTTACTAAACCCAATCGTAAGGTCAAAGGAGTAGAGTTGAAAAAGGAAAACTATGAGTGGAGGCATAAGGCCCTTTCAGAGAAAATGCATCCTGAGGAATTGGCAATTGTCTTTCAGGAAATCAATGCAGATATCAACAAGTCTAGTGGCTATTTAGGAGCGATTAGTGATCGAAGCAAGAACCTTTTCTTCAACAATATTACTGTAGGGCAGTATTTGATGAATCTGCTTAACGAAAATCGCCATAATAGTTTGAAGAATCTCGTGTTTTATCGCCAGGATTATATGGACGAGTTTGAAACGATATGGGAAAGTCAAGCACGTTTCCATTCTCAGTTGACTCCAGAATTAAAGGCAGAGATTCGCGATGTTGTAATTTTCTACCAACGTCGTTTGAAAAGCCAAAAATCACTCATTAGTATGTGTGAATTTGAACGTAAGGAGAAAGAGGTGGTGTGCAATGGGAAAACGAAGACGATAGTTGTGGGTAGTCGTGTTGTTCCACGTTCTTCACTATTGTTTCAAGATTTCAAAATTTGGCAGACACTCAATAATGTTGAAGTTCTTGTTGTAGATGATTTTGGTAAGAAAAAGAGAGCGAAGAAAAATATCATATCTCCAAGTAATGCCACAGAAGCAGCTGAAACATTAGAACTAGAAGGTAGAAGGCGCCTTACTCAGGAAGAAAAAGAAATGTTGGCAGAGGAACTCTCTATTAAGGCAGAATTGAAGAAGTCTCAAGTGCTGAATTTATTGTTTGGTAAAACGGAGTCGCTTGACCTTAATTTTGAATGCCTAAAAGGAAACACAACGGGACACTCGCTCTACCAAGCATTCAGTAAGATGATGGATCTGAGTGGCCATGACCCCCTTGATTTTAAAAAATCAACATCAGACCTTAAATCTCAGACTTATGCCGTATTTGAAACTTTGGGGTGGAACTGCAATATTCTAGATACTCAGGTTTATCTGGACAAAGCTTTAGACGAACAAACCTCTTACAAACTCTGGCATTTACTTTACTCATTCGAGGGAGATAACTCTGCTACAGGTGATAGTAAATTAAAAGAGAAATTGACGGCGTTGTGCAATTGTCCTACAGATTATGTAGGACCTCTTATGGATATTGTTTTTGAAGATGACTATGGCAGTTTAAGTGCCAAGGCTATTCGCAAGATTCTGCCTTACATGAAGGAAGGGTGCGGTTATGACGTCGCTTGCACCTATGCAGGTTATCGCCATTCGGCAAGTTCCTTGACTAAGGAAGAAATAGAGCAAAAAGAATTGTTGAACCAACTCGAACTGTTGCCTAAAAACGCCTTGCGCAACCCTGTTGTGGAGAAGATTCTCAACCAAATGGTGAATGTGGTCAATGAAATTATCAATACTTACGGACGCCCAGATGAAATCCGTGTAGAACTGGCACGCGAGCTCAAGAAGAATCAGAAGGAACGTGAGCAGATGACCAAAGCTATTTCAGTCGCGACCAAACAGCAAGAACAAATCCGCGAACTATTGCAGAAGGAGTTTGGAATATCTCATCCCTCGCGCAACGATATTATTCGTTATCGCCTTTACGAAGAACTCAAGGCAAATGGATATAAAACACTTTATTCAGATATCTACATACCACGCGAAAAACTCTTTTCAAAAGAAATAGATATCGAGCATATTATCCCCAAAGCTAGACTCTTTGACGACTCTTTCTCTAACAAGACATTGGAATACCGCTCTGTCAATATAAATAAGGGTAGTCAGACGGCTTATGACTTTGTGCGTGAAACCTATGGTGAAGAAGGACAGAAACGTTACCTTTCAACTTGTACGTCGCTTTTTGCACAGCAGAAAACGAAATTGAAGAAGTTGAAGATGACCGAAGCTGAAATTCCAGAGGATTTTATAGACCGAGACTTGCGCAATACACAGTATATTGCTAAGCGAGCCTTGTCTATGCTTCATACTATCTGTCGCAGTGTTGTAGCGACTTCCGGAAACATCACCGAGCAGTTGCGCAAGGACTGGGAATTGATTGATGTTATGAAAGAATTGAATTGGGATAAATATGCTGCCATAGGCAAGGTTTCCTATCACCAAGATCGTGATGGTCGTCAAATCGGACGTATCACAGATTGGACTAAGCGCAACGATCATCGCCATCATGCTATGGATGCTCTTACGGTGGCATTCACTAAGCCTGCTTTTGTTCAATACTTCAACAATAAGAATGCAGCTCATCAAGAGGGATCCGAACTATATGCTATACGCAATGCGTATTTCCAAAACGGACGTGCCAAAGCACCAATCCCCTTGCATACATTCAGGGCAGAAGCCTTGCGACACTTGGAGCAGATTCTTGTCTCAATTAAGGCGAAAAACAAAGTGGTTACCCTCAATGTCAATAAAGTACATAAACCTAAGGGAGGTGCCTATACTAAAGTACAACTTACACCTCGTGGACAATTGCACAATGAAACTATCTATGGTAGCCGCAGAGAATATGCGACAAAGGAAGAAACTGTAGGCTCTGCCTTTGATGTGGAAAAGATAGCGACCGTCTGCAAGGCAATATATCGCGAGGCCTTGCTTTGGCGCCTTAATGAATTTGGCGGAGATCCCAAGAAAGCATTTACAGGAAAGAATGCTTTGGATAAGAACCCTATCTGGTTGAACGAAGCACATACGAAGGCTGTTCCATCCAAGGTGAAAACCGTAAACTTTGATACGACCTACACCATTCGCAAGGACATTTCGCCCGACTTGAATGTTGCTAAGGTGGTGGATGCCAAAATTCGCAAATTACTCGAAGCGCGCCTCGAAGCATTTGGTGGCGACCCTAAGAAGGCATTTATCAATTTAGAGGAAAATCCGATATGGCTAAATCAGGCGCAAGGTATATGTATCAAGCGAGTCACAATCTATGGTGTGAGCAATGCGCAATCACTTCATGACAAACGTGACAAAGAGGGACGCCTGGTGCTCGACGAACAAGGTAATACAATACCAGTAGATTTCGTGAATACATCCAACAATCACCATGTTGCTATCTATCAAAAACCAGTACTTGATAAGAAGGGGAATCCCACTCTCGACGAAAATGGTGAACCTCGCATGGAGTTGGATGAACGTGTAGTCTCTTTCTACGAGGCAGTGGCGCGCGTCAATCAAGGCCTTCCTGCTGTTGATAGGGAATACAAACGTGACGAAGGGTGGAAATTCCTCTACACCATGAAGCAAAATGAATATTTCGTATTCCCGAATGAAACAACAGGTTTTGATCCGAGAGAAGTTGATTTGCTGGATCCCGATAATTATGCATTGATAAGCCCGAATTTGTTTAGGGTGCAGAAATTCTCTTTCAAAAATTATGTTTTTAGACATCATTTAGAAAGTAGTATAGCAAATTCGACATCAGCAGTTAAAGGGATTCTTTGGACGGATTTCAGAAGTTCAAAAGGTTTAGATAAAATAATTAAAGTCCGTGTCGACCATATTGGCCAAATAGTTTCTGTCGGAGAATATTAAATAGACCAATGGGATTATTGCTAATGCAGTAATCCCTTTTTTGTCTCTTTTGTTTAACCTTTAAATCTTTTGTCACTATGATTAAACGAACCTTGTATTTTGGCAATCCTACCTATTTGTCATTGCGCAATAAGCAACTGGTGATTAAGATGCCGGAAGTAGAAAGCAACTCCGGACTAGCAGAATGTATAAAGGAAGAGGCGGTAATAACGAAACCCATCGAGGACATCGGGGTTGTGGTGTTGGATAATAAGCGCATCACCCTCACTACGGGAGTGATGGATGCTCTGCTTGCCAACAACTGTGCCCTCATTACTTGTGACGACAGAGGGATGCCTGTGGGGCTGATGCTCCCTCTTTGTGGTAATACCACTCAGAGCGAACGCTTCCGTCAGCAGATAGAGGCCTCACTGCCTTTGAAAAAACAATTGTGGCAGCAAACAGTGCAATGCAAAATAAACAATCAGGCTGCAGTGTTGCAGAAGTGTAGAGATATAGAAGTGAATTGTATGCGTGTATGGGCAAAGGATGTGAGAAGTGGCGATTCTGACAATTTGGAAGGACGAGCTGCTGCGTATTACTGGAAGCACCTTTTTGGTCAATACATAGAAGGATTCGTACGCGATCGTGATGGCGTGTCCCCCAACAATCTGCTAAATTATGGATATGCCATCTTGCGTGCAATTATTGCCCGTGCGCTCGTGTCCAGTGGCTTATTACCTACATTAGGTATTCATCATCACAATCGCTACAATGCCTATTGCTTGGCAGATGATATAATGGAACCCTATCGACCTTATGTGGACGAGCATGTATTCAAGCTGATTCAACGCAAAGGACTTCCTGGCAAAGAATTGACGCGTGAGTGGAAGGCAGAATTGCTTGCGATTCCCACCCTTGATGTGTTGATAGGTGGCGTGCGTAGTCCGCTGATGGTTGCTGCAACTCAAACTACTGCATCTCTTAATAAATGCTTTAGTGGAGAACTGAGAAAAGTGGTATATCCCGAGATAAAGTAAATAGAAGATATGGACCGATTAAGTGAGTATCGTGTTATGTGGGTGTTGGTATTTTTTGATCTCCCCACCGAAACATTGCGCGACCGCAAGGCTGCTACTAAGTTTCGGAAACAAATTGTCCAGGATGGTTTCACCATGTTTCAATTTTCTATCTATATACGCCATTGTGCCAGTAGTGAAAATGCACAAGTTCACGTAAAACGAATTAAATCGTATTTGCCTGAATATGGGAAAGTAGGTATTTTGACCATCACAGACAAACAATTTGGGGCAATTCAGTTGTTTCATGGGAAAAAGACACAAATGCCTCAATTACCAGGGTTGCAATTAGAATTGTTCTGATATGTTCGAATTCAAAAGGACTGCAAAAATAACTTGCAGTCCTTTCTTGAGGTAAAAACTAATGTGATTTTTCCTTTTCTAATTTGCAATGTAAACATCTGAAAATTATCATAATATGAAGATTGAGATGTTTCTACCTATGCAAAAGTACTAATTTGAAAGCAATTCACAACAACTACGAAATGACCGAAATCTTTGCAGCTGATGTTTCTACCTATGCAAAAGTACTAATTTGAAAGCAATTCACAATAGAATTGTTCCTAAAGTGTAACATGGTTGAAAAAAAGTAAGAGCTTTTGGGGATTTTGCGACGGCTAGTTTAAAAAAGGTCTAATGTTTTTTGAAAAAGGTCTAGGGTTGTGAAATCATAGGGCGGGGTGGGGTGGCGAAGGGGAGATATGCTTCCCTCGGAATGGGTCAAAACGTCCACTTCAGGGCGAGGGTGGGGATGGCATAGAAGCGGTTGTTTGTGCCGGTGGTGGGCCAGACGAGGTTGTTGGAGATTCTTAACTCGCTGCCTACGCTCAGGTTGAACTGGTCGTCGATACGTTTCAGGGCATTGAGGTTTACCCAAAATTGGGGCTCGCTGCTCAGTACAAGTGAACCATTCACGCGCTTGTCCTGCCACAAGTCTGCGTAGCCAATGAAGGAACATAGCCCTTTGACGAAATGTATGCCCCACACGGTGGTGAGTTGCCACGAGTGGCGGTTGCCTTTGGCTTGTCTTGCCATATATTTATAGAGTAATTGCACGGAGAATGTGCGGGTGAAGTCGCTATTTGCCCAATTCCAAGCGGCTCCACCCAGATAGGCGTCGTCGTAACCACCAGCATCGGCGGATAGCCCGCCATTATATTCGATATGGAGAGCGAAAGGGGCTTTCCAGAACTGCAATTCGCGGGCGATTTCTGCGTAGCCACTTTTCACTGTTTTGTCGGCAAACTCGCCCTCGGCAAAGAAAAAGGTGCTGCCCCATTTGTCGGGAGTGAAATTTTCGATAGTGGCTATCCAGTGTGGACGGTTGGAGAGTTGTTCGCCATGAATAGCCTGGCCGAAGTCGTAGTGCAACTGCACGTTGAGCTGAGCTAAGATAGGCAGGGCGCAAAGTGTGAAAAAGAGGGAAAAGGCGAACTTCTTCATAGTAGTCTCGTTTGTATAGGGATTTTTTGATAGGAGGGATGTGATAGGGATATACGTGCAGAAGTCATATATTGGAGCCTGCCGCAGAGTCTGTGGTGATGTCTTTGGACAAAACGCCGAATAGACTCTGTGGTATACTATAATTGATGGCTAAAAGTATGTGGTCCGATAATTGTTGCTTGATTCGGAGTGATGAATCGTGGTTTTTGTTCAAAAAAGTCCCATTTCATCGTAAAATTTGCTATTCCTCGACGTCTTCTTTGCTTCTGCTACGCGGGTGGGCTTTGGCATAGATTTCTTTTAGTTCGGCAAAAGTGGTGTGGGTATAGATCTCGGTAGTTTTTAGACTCTCGTGGCCGAGCAATTCCTGTACGGCACGCAGGTCTGCCCCATTGTTGAGCATCGTGGTGGCAAAGGTGTGGCGCAGGATATGTGGCGAACGGTGCTTTTGCAGAGTGACCAGCGATAGATAACCTGATACGACCTTGTAGACATCTGCTTCAGATATTCGTAGACCAGATTTTGATATAAAAAAAGCCCTATTCATCGCATTTTTTGTACATACGGATTGCTTGAGGTGTGCTGCCCTAGCTGTGATGTATACCGCAAATGCTTCCTTTAGTTCTTGACCAAATGGGATGATGCGTTGTTTGTTGCGCTTGCCAGTTACCTTGATTTCTCCTGCTGATAGCGCTACGTCCTCAATATTCAATCCGATGAGCTCAGCCCGACGTATGCCCGTGCTATAAAAGGTCAGTATGATCAGTCGGTCGCGCATTCCCTCGAATGTGTCGGGAAATTTCGTGTGGTCCAAGAGCTGGTCGATTTCTTCTTGACGCAGGAAATAGGGTAGGGGCTTGTCTTCCTTAGGATTCTTGACCAGTCGTGCAGGATTCTTGGCCACTTCTCCCATCATCAGTAGATATTTGTAGAAAGAGCGCACCGAACTCAATCGGCGCTTGATGCTGCGAGGGCTGATTTTCTCCTCTCTGCTGGCTACGACCCATCGTCGGATGAGGTCCGCATCAATATCTTGCCATGTCAAGTTTTCTTCGGTGGAATCGATGAATTTTGCAAAATCAGTTAAGTCTCCCTCGTAGGCTGTCAATGTGAGTGGAGAGTATCCCTTGTCTGCCTTTAGGTAGGTCAGAAAGCGCTGCAGGGTGGCCTGATTTTTTTCGTTTGAACTCATGATAATTGAACGTAAGGATGCGTGTGGCAGGCATGGCATGAGCATGATAGCCGCACTTGATAGATATTATTCTCTCATTTTTTTACAAAAATACAAAAATATTCCATACCTTTGTAAAGTTTACTACAGGAGTGCGCATTTCATGCGATGATGCCAAAATAATGTGTAGGAAAAACGAATAGATGCCTTAATGCTTTAATACGAGTAAAACCATATATTAAATAAATATTCACTTATGATTCGCAAATCTTTCTATGCCGCCATCTTAGCGCTTGGCTTTTTCGGTTTGTCTTTGCCATCTCTTGCTCAGCAAACCCATTATGACGTAGTTCCTTTGCCCAATCAAATCGTACAGAAACAAGGTACAGCGTTCACACTGAACGAAAAGACCCAAATCTGCTATCAAAAGGGTGACAAGAACCTGAAACGTGAAGCACAGTTCTTGTCTGATTATGTGAAGCAGACCACAGGCCTGTCACTCAAATTGACTACAAAGGTGGGTCAAGGCAATCAAATCTTGTTGCAGTTGGATGACAAAATTGCTAAGCCCGAAGGTTACAGCCTCAAAGTGTGCGACAAAGGCGTCTTGATTCAGGGTAAAACACAGGCAGGCGTGTTCTATGGTGTACAGACCTTGCGCAAAGTTTTGGCAGGTGCGAACAAGAGCAAAGTTCTCTCTGCCGTAGAAATCAATGATGCGCCAAGATTTTCGTACCGTGGTGCGCACTTGGACGTTTCTCGCCATTTCATCACAGCAGACTCTGTGCGCCGATTCATTGATATGCTGGCATTGCACAATATCAACCGTCTGCACTGGCACTTGACCGACGACCAAGGCTGGCGTGTAGAAATCAAGAAGTATCCCAAATTGGTGAAAGTGGGTTCATATCGTCCCGAAACAGTCATTGGTCACAATACCGAAAACTATGATGGTACACCACACCAAGGCTATTATACACAAAAGGAAATACGTGCTATCGTCAAGTATGCACAAGAACGCCACATCACCATCGTGCCCGAGATCGATATGCCCGGTCACATGCAAGCCGCACTGGCAGCTTATCCCGAACTCGGTTGTACAGGTGGCCCATACGAAGTGTGGAAGATGTGGGGCGTATCAGATCACGTGCTCTGTGCCGGTAATGACAAAGTTCTCCAATTCATCGACGATGTGCTCAACGAAATCGTAGCTCTCTTCCCATCGGAATACATCCACGTGGGCGGCGATGAATGTCCAAAGGTGAGATGGAAGGACTGCCCCAAGTGCCAAGCTCGTATCAAAGAGCAAAAATTGGAAGCCGACCACAAGCACACTGCCGAAGAACGCTTGCAAAGTTATATTATCCGCCACGCAGGTCAACACCTCGCTAATTTAGGCAGAAAGATGATTGGCTGGGATGAAATCCTCGAAGGCGGTTTGGCACCAGGTGCTACTGTGATGTCATGGCGCGGCGAGGCTGGTGGTGTGGAAGCTGCTAAGCAAGGTCACGACGTTGTGATGACACCAAATACTTACCTCTATTTCGACTACTATCAAAGCGCTGATATCAAAAACGAACCTATCGCTATCGGTGGATGCTTGCCTTTGGCGCTCGTCTATTCATACAATCCTATGCCCAAGTCGCTCACTGCAGAGCAGGCTAAACATATCGTGGGTGTACAGGCTAACCTGTGGACAGAATATATCCCCAACTATCGCCAGGTGGAATATATGGAGTTGCCACGTATGGCTGCATTGAGCGAAATCCAATGGACAGCCCAAGAAAAGCGCGACTACGAAGCCTTCCGTCAACGTTTGCCTCGTTTCATCCAATTGTACGATCTGCAGGGTTACAACTATGCTAAGCATGTGTTTGATGCCGAAGCAGAATACGTGTCTTCGCCAGAAAAGGGCGGAATCATCGCAAAAATGAGCACTATTGACGGTGCGGATATTCGTTATACTTTGGATGGTAGTGAACCTACAGAAAAGTCTGCGCTTTATGATAATGGCGTGTTGATCAACAAAACTGCTACATTCAAGGCTGCTGCGTTCCGCCCAAGTGGAAAGACACGCACGTTGACTGAGAACTTCAACTTCAACAAGGCTACAGGTTGCAAGGTGACCTTGCTCCAGCCCTCGCACAACCAATATACATACGGTGGTGCCAAGATGCTGACCGATGGTATGTGGGGTGAAACCAACAACTATAATACAGGTCGCTGGATTGCCTTCAGTGGTACAGATCTGGAAGCAGTGGTGGACTTCGGACTACCCAAAGAAATCTCGCAAGTGGGCTTCAATGTGACTATCCTCAAGAGCAACTGGGTGATGGATGCGCGCGGCGTGGAAATCAGCGTGTCGGACGATGGCGTGAACTACCGCACCGTAGTAAAGAAAGACATCCCCGAAATGAAGGAAAGCGATCCTGATGAAATCTACGAGCACCGCTACAATTTCCCCGCTGAAACCGTGCGTTTCGTCAAGGTGAAGGCGCTCTCAGAACACGTATTGCCCAAATGGCACGGCGCAAAGGGTAACGTAGGTTTCCTCTTTATCGATGAATTGATTATCAATTAAACAATAGACGGGAAATATCCCTCCAAAGTTTAAGTCAAGCGAACCATTTTCGCCTTATTGGCAGATGTGGTAAGCTTGACTTTTTTTATAGTCAAGAAGTTGCTGTTTTATTAACTAAAACGCGAAAAACCGCATGAGGTAAAAAATGGCACTTGCAAATGGCAGAAAAATGTAGTATATTTGTATACAAGATTGTGCGAAGTATCTCTGAAATGGTGATATTTCGCATTTTTTTTGCCTATTTATCGCGATTTTACTAGGTCAGACCTTGTGCAAAAAAGTCAAGACTTTTTTTGATTTCCCCCAGGGTTTGTTTGAAAAAGTCAAGGGTTTGTGAAAATCAGCCTTCGTACAACAAAGTTTAACATTAACACTCGTTAAAAAAAATAAAGGGAGATTGGTGATAAGTCAAAATAAATAAAACAAATGTATTATATTTGTATACAAAATTATGCGAAGTATCTCTCATAAGATGCTTCGCATTTTTAGCGTATTCATCGCATTTTTTAAGGTTGTCCTTAAAAAACTCACGTTATTCTAAGAGTTCAGGGCGAAACTCAAAGTGCATAGTGTCGTAGTGATACCATCTACCGCCCCATACAAAGCCATGCTTCTCGAAGACGCGAACTATCTCTTCGGGGATTCGGTTGGTGTACTTGACGCGGTCAGTTTCTTTTGCTCCTTTGTTCTCCCACAACCAATAGTTTGAATACTTTGTATTGATATCTATCGCGATGCCATAACTGTGTGAACTTAGTCTGTTGGCACCTCTGACTGCTCGCCAATTAAATGTTCCTGCAGTTGGAAGATATTTTTTATACTCTGATGGTAATTTAGCTAATTCGGCTGCTACGGCGCGGAGGCTATCAGCTGCTCCATTGACTTTGGTGAATAGTACTTTCTTGCCAAACCAATTTACCTGCACAAGGTTCTTTCTTACCTCTGCTTCACTTTTACCATACATTGATTTGAAGAGCTGCTCTGAGCGTGAACGACCTGCATCCTCAAGGTATCCTGGGATACCATTGGTCTTATACTGCATATTGAACATGTCTTCAGGGTCGGAGTTGTCAAGCATTTTAAGAAAGTCTTTTTTCTTGCCGTCATCATATAGAATGGTACTTCCATTAGCCATAATAAGCTTGCCGTCAGCATACCCTTTGACCTTGTTAGGGTAGACTTTCATCAGTGTCTTGGCACCTTGAGGTATTGCTTCCTCTGAATTCTCGTCAACTTTTATTATGTTGTTGTCAATGTTGTTGTTTGTCTTTGCTTCATTACAGGAACATGCAAAACATAAGACTGCAGTGGCAATTAATAAATACATAGTATTCTTCATTTATTTAGTTAAACATTAATTATTTGCTTCTTGTTTCTAAAAGATAGTACACAAAGATAAACTATTTTGACAACATGTTATATATATAAATAAAAAAATGATGGATGTTGCTCAAATATTAATGAGCCACCGAATAGCATTCAGCGGCTCATTGATATTAAGTCTAAATGATAGGATTACATTTGCTTGAGGTAGTTCCAAATTCTCAAGTCAGAAACAGTACTGTTGAATTGTCCGGCGTTGCGGAGTGGGAATACCAATGTGCGTTGATAGTAGATCTTGTCGCCATCGGTATTGTGGAGTTCTACGTTCTTCATATTAGGGTCAGAGATGTAGTTCACCTTGCGGTAGTCGTTCATCACGTAGAGAGGCTTCACGCCGAGTTCTTCGCGGAATCTGCCGTCTACATAGAGGCGAGTCATCTTGTTGTTCCCCTGAATAGTGATATTGACAGTTTGTCCTTCGGGAATACGATAGTTGAATGTGTTGAGGTAGCCATCGCGTTCGAAACCAAGCTTGCCTTCTCTTGGGTCAGAGACGTAGAACTTGGTGTGTGCAGAACTGAAGAGTACTGTACCCTTTTCTTCCTTGGCACCCTTGACCTGGAATGATACGGTGTAGTCGTAACCGATTTCTTCGTAGGGGAGTTTGTCGCCAGGTTTTACTGCGGCAATCTTCATGATGAGGTTTTGCTTTTGACCGATACGACCCAACCAGTTCACGCCAGGAGCTTCGCTCAATGCCCAACGTTTAGCATCCCATTCGTTGTAGGGCAGGGTTGTGTTGCTTGCTGTCCAGCACTTCACAGCGATAGTTTGGAGCGCTGGGTAGGTGCGGTGGTGCACGTCGTAGGTAGAGATACCGTTGCCGTGGTGGTCGTTCCACACAGCAAACATACCGCCGAGGATATCGGGGTCGCCTTCTTCAAACTGTACACCGCCGATGTTTGCAGGAGTCCAGTGTGTGTAGAGGTGGTCGCAGTTCAGGTAGTCGTAGTAGTAGCCTGCTGCGGGTACGATATATACGAGGCCGTCGGGGATAGAAACGAGCTTGTAGCCTTGTTCCTTCATATCCTTGGGTTGAGCATAAGGATTGTGCCAAATGTTCATGATGACATTTTCGCTCTTGACAGGAGTTTCGCCCTTAGCATGTGTCAACGCGCCCCATACCATGGCTTGCTTGCCAAAACTTTCTACGAACTTGATGTAGTGGTCGGTGAATTCGCGGAACTTTTCTACCACTTTCTTGTCGCGGTTGCTGTATTCGTCAGTACCGATATTCACGCGCTTGCCACGGAATACAGGGTTTTCGCCTTCGAGGTATTCGCGGAATACGCTGTCGATGAAAGGATAAGTCTCTGGGTGGAACATATCGAGGTGGTCCATACCGTATTCCTTGCTGCCGAGTTGAGGCTTGTAGTGTACGAATGCCAAACTGTGTGCTGGTACGTCGATTTCAGGGATGACTTCTACGTAGTTGTTTTCGCCCAGAATTTGGAGATCGATGAATTCCTTCTTGGTATAGTGACCATCCTTCGAGGTCAAACCTGGGTGCTGTGTGCTTTCGAGGCGGAATGCCGAGGGAGTCTTGTCCCAATCACCACCAAAGAATTGACGGAAACCATTGTCGTTGAGGTGCACCTGGAGAGCGTTCATTTTATAGTAAGCCATTACCTTAACCAAGTCGTTCAGATAATCGATAGGCATAAACTTGCGCGCTACATCTACCATAAAACCACGCAATTCGTACACGGGAACGTCGACAGATTCGCCCTTGGGAAGTGCAGTGTATTGTTCAGACAATTGGAGCAAAGTACGAGTCGCCCAGAATGCGCCTTGAGCAGTTCCTGCAGTCACGGTGATGTGGTTGCCGATAGTGAGACGGTAGCCTTCCTTGCCCAGTTCTTGATCGCCCTTGTTCAGTACAAAAAGTACGTCGCCCGCTTGTGGTGCGCCTTTTTTGACAGTGAGCGTCTTGCCAAACATAGTTTTGTAGTCGGCAGCGTAGGCATTTGCCACGCGAGTCAACTCTTTGTCGCCGCCGCTGACGCGTAGTACGCCCGAGAGTTCTACGCTACCCTCTGCGCCTACCCATGATTGCAATTCGGGGATGACGAAGGGTTGTGGATTGACTTCCGCTGAGAGAGCGCTTGTAGTAAAGAGCAAACAAGCACTGAGCATCCAGCGTCCAATTCTTTGTAAGTTCTTTTTCATGATTTATGATTTTATAATTTAGGGTTATCTTTTGGGAATGCCTATTGTTCCAGTTTTTTCAAGAATTCGATGTTCGCCTTTTCATACTTGTTAAGGCGGCTAACAGGAATCTCGTTATAGAGAGGTGTGTACCATCTTTGCGAATTGAAATAGGCGCGCAGATTTTTGTCTTGGAACTTGCGGCCATGGCGCGCATAGATGGAGTTGCGCAGCACTCTCAATTGTCCCCGGTCCAGACCATAGACGTCGTTGTAGTTGGCGTAGCGTACGGATAGCCAGTCGTATTGTGTGCCATATACAGGTCCCGCCTTGGTAACTGTGCTACTCTTTTTGGGGATAGAGGGTACGTCGTAACGTTGGGCTTGTGACTCTTGTGAGAATAGCAACGAAAAAATTGCAAATGCAATGAATAATGCTTTTTTCATGGTGCAATATGATTTAAGTTTGACTTATATAGGTTTTCTCTTTGCAAATATACATTTTTTTTAAGGATTATGTATATCTAATGGCATTTTCTTATTCTTGTGGCTACGAAGTGGATATAATTGTAAACGAAATTCGGCTCGCAACTACTTGTCGTAGATGTGAGCCGAATTATTTCTTTCGCACGATGGCGACTAAACATTAATTAGTCTTCTTGTGCGCGAAGTTGTTGAACGTAAGCAGCACGTTCGCGAGCCAAACGCTTCAATACAGAAGGTTTGTCGAATTGTTGACGTGCACGGAGTTCTTTAACAACACCAGTTCTTTCGAATTTTCTCTTGAATTTCTTGAGGGCGCGTTCGATGTTTTCGCCTTCTTTTACAGGTACTACAATCATTTTGAGATTTGTTTATTATTATTTTGTTACTTTTATTTCATTCTTCTTGCGGAGTGCAAAATTAGGCAATTATTTTATATGCAACAAGTTTTACCCTCTTTTTTTCTCTTTTTGGTGCATTTTCTGTGTTTTTCTATGTCGCTTTATGGTGTTCTTTGGCCTGCTTTGGGCTACAATTACTTCTATATATAATTATATATGGCCTGTCGGCATAAGCGGCGGCAATCTTTGCCGAAAGATGAATTTTGTGCCTCGCCAGAGCGTGTTTTTACAAACCAAGACCTTGTTGAAAAAAAGTCTAACCTTTTTTTAACGAGACGTCGCGAAATTTAAAAAAGGTCTAAGTTTTTTTATGCTGCGTTTTGATGTCGATTTTCTAAGTCAAAGCGGCAGGTAAAATCGCTTCGCCGATTTGTCAAAGCATTTCCGTAGCAACGTTGGGGGAATGGGTGAAATGTGTCGGGACGAGTGGGGGAGTGGCGAAATGGTATGATGGGGCGTTGGTGGAAGCGTTGGGAATACTTGACATTGAACAGATTGGGCGAGGAGGGATGGCGCATGCCATTGAATGTATGTGTCGGGTACGGCAGGGTGGGGGTGGTGCAATGCTTGTCCGATATGAAAAAACAAATCCCCCACCTTCGTTTGCTATAGGGTGGGGGATAAAATGTATTTTGCTTGTTTAGGGCAGGATTGTTTTGAAATGATGGATTTTAATGTGCCATTAATTATATCCTACGCCCCAACATTTTTGGCATGGTGCTTTGCCTGTGTCACCGCATTCCATGCAACCATCGCCTTTGCAAATAGTACATGTTTTAGAGAAATGTCCCTTGCCGCCGCATGCGTTGCAACGTTGTGCTGGTTTTAGGAATTGAGCAGAAACCCATCCGGTGCCCCATGTAGTTTCCAGCAGTTTTTCGTTGGTCACCTGGATAAATCCATTTTGCTTCTTACCTGTGCCTACAACAAAGTTGCCTTTGTACAAATAGGCAGATTCGCCTGCGATTTCGTCATATAGGACTTTTGCATTGAGGGAAGCGCCGGCCCTTACGCGAACCTTGTCGCCTGTACATTTGTAAACAACTTTCTGTGCACTAGCACTCAAACTGATTGTCATAAGTAGGATGACAAAACAAAGTATTTTCTTCATAGTTTTATAAATTTATAAGATTAAGATTGTGCAAATATAGGCATTAATATAAATATATAATGTGTGCCTGTCTGCTTTTTTTGAGATTGGGGGATAGCTTGTCTTCTTTTATTATCTGAGGTCTGTGTTGACGAAAACGTTTCTCGTTAGAAGCAGTGTGATGTGGTTTTGATGAATAAAGATGATATTTTTTGTAAAAAAGACATAAAAATATAAGAAAACCAAAAGTTTTGCGTATTTTTGCTGATTGAAACGTAGTGTGTCTAATTGATTTTAGCACTTAGTGATATACAATAATATTAAGGTATGAGAAATTTTCGTCAATATTTGACCACATTGCTGTTTTTCCTTCCCTTGTTCGCTTGGGCAGACTCGATGCTGGTCGTGAATATGGCAGACGGTAGTCGTCGCTCCTTTGTACTGGCAGATACACCAAAGGTGGAATTTGTCGAGCAGAATATGGTGATAACCTCATCAACGGCTTCGGCAACTATTGCACGTGACAATGTCAATAGCTTTACTTTTGAAGAAGTGCCAGTGGGTATCGAAAATGCTATGACTACTCCCAGCTTCAGCATAGCTCTGCTCGGTGGCAAAGTGTCTGTGAGCGGATGCACCGGTCGTGTGGCTGTGGTGGCGATGAATGGTGCAGTGGTACGCCAGGCAGATTGTGATGCCAGTGGCCGTTGCCAAATCTCGCTTTCAGGTATTCCTGCGGGAACTTACCTGGTTCAAAATTCTGTACAAACCCTAAAAATATTTATAAGATGAGGAAAACATTACTCCTTTTGGCGATGATTTTTTCTATCGCTTTGAATGCACAAGAGCAAGTGCCATTTGTGAAGAAAGCAGTGCCAGCACAAACTGCTGCGCCAAAGCTTCTGCCAGCTTCTGGTGACTTTGAAATGACTTACTGCCCTGGTGCTGTATATTATGAAGCAAGTACGCCTTGCAACTATTACATGATTCTTTCATCTTTCGATGCAAAGTTTGATGCAAGTTCTGGTGCAGTGACTCCTGTTGAGGCTACAAATGGTTGGGTCGTAGCTTTGGACTTCTATGCCGACCCTACATCTCCTATTGCTCTCCCTGCTGGTACTTATAAGTCAAGCTTGGATGCAGAAAACATCACTTTCAACCCAGACTACTCGGCTCTCTATTACTACGAAGGCGAGAATGTGGATATGGTAGACTTGTCGGGTGACGTTGAAGTATCTTATGCTGAAGACGGCGACTTGGTAGTGAAGTTTAAGGGTACTTATCGTAAGAATACTTATACCTTCACTTACAAGGGACAACCTACTTATAAGAGAAAGAGCACGGTGAACAGCCCCTATCCTTTGATTGGTAAGGATTTGGATTTGAACTTTACCGGCGCGCTGGGTTGCTATATGGGCGACTTGTTCCAAAGCAAGACTGGTAATATCGCGTTGAACCTCTACGACTGCGACTTCGACAGAGAAACCGGTGCGCACACTGGCGTAGGTCACTGCTTGCAGATCAACCTCTTCAATACTTTGTTTGGTGACTTCAAGGAAGCTCACGTTAAGCCTGGTACTTACAAGGTAGCTAAGAACTTCCAACGTTGGACTTACTATCCCGGTACTGTGGTAGACTATATGGGTACTACTATCGTAATGGGTTCTTTCGTGCAACAACGTTTCGAAACAATGGATATTGCTGTCTGCTACATCGCAGATGGTACAGTCGAAGTGTCAATTGACGAAGATAGCGTATATACTGTGGTCGTAGACTTGCGTACAGATGACGACTACACAGTGAAGGGTACTTACAAGGGTAGAATCAACCTTATTGACAACTCGGTGGATACTCCAGAAGGCGCCATCATTTCTACGTTGACACAAGACTATGAATTGGACCTCAATCAAATCCCAAGAGCACGCTTGTGGAAGGATGAAGATATCATGGGTTACGGCAGATTCTATCTGGATATCGGTTCGCCTTCAGGTTTGGACCAAGAAATCGTAGACAACGGCGGTGATATCTTCCGTCTGAACTTCATCACAGAATTGGGCGCAGCTGCACCTCCTTCAGGTACATATTCTGTGATGGAAGAAAACTGGGACTACTATATCGGTCTCTTCAAATCAATGAAGGGCTACTTCCACAATGGCGGTGACCTGACAGGTACACGCTGGTATCACTTCGCTGAAGGCCGCTATATGGTAGCCGATGGTTTGGCTCCTGCATACGCTGGTTCGTTCGACTACAAGTGGATG
Source organism: Alloprevotella sp. (assembly GCA_045630125.1). Lineage (GTDB taxonomy): Bacteria > Bacteroidota > Bacteroidia > Bacteroidales > Bacteroidaceae > Alloprevotella. The sequence continues at coordinate 43,903 of JAZQSL010000052.1, forward strand.
GAAGGTGATACCTACGCCGTAGACATCAACGTATTCGACGACGCTGGTTACAATATTACAGGTAAATGGTCTGGCCAAGTGTTGCCACAATTTGAATTGCCTGCTGGTATCGGTAGCCTCGAACAAGCACCTACTTACACTTATCTCGACAAAGAAACATTGCTCCTGGGCTTTGTGAAACCTGCAGACCAAGTGAACGTATATGATATGAGCGGTAAGAAGGTGTGGTCTAAATTGGGTGCTACAAAAGTTTCTCTGAAAGATATGCCAAAGGGTGTATACGTAGTGAAAGTGGGCACATGTGAACCAATTAAGATGATCAAACGATGAAAATGAAAAAAATATTAACATTGGCTTTCTCTTTTGCCGCGTTGACAATGTCAGCGCAGCAAAAAGAGGAAATCATGTCGGTATATACGACAGATGGCGTCAAGGTGGATTATCGCGTATCGGAAGTAGAAAAGGTAGAATTCACTACCATCGAACTTGAAGAACTGGCAAAGCAGTGCGAAATCGGTAGTACAATTTACGATATCAATACTGTGCGCGAGGTGAAGTCTGATGGCGGTACAACCTACAACCTCTTTGGTGATGACGCATCAACACCTTTGCTCTCGATTACCCTGCCCGAAGGTGGTCTTGGCGTGCAATATACACTCGGTACTGCTGCGGCAGAAGAAGTGCGCCTTAAGATCAACGGAAATACTACCGTAAAAGATGCTAAAGGTTCGCTCCGCGTCAATAAAGATAAGACAGGAAATACGCTGACCGTAAGTCTCGAGGCTTATTATAGCGGTGGCCGTTTGCGTGCAGCCTATCGTGGTACATTCTCTGCCGGATATACAGCGACCAACCGCTTTACTATCATCCCAGGCGCAGGCGATATTTATACCAACAAAGTAGGTACTGTGTTTGCCAAGGTAGATGCTGAGACAGGTACCAGAACTTTCGCCTTTGGCCCCGTTGAATCAGACAAAGTCATCGATATGCACAATGGCGAATATGCTGTGCTGTTCACTTTGTCCAACAGTAAATTCAACTCGGGTAAGGTGGATTTGGCACAAAACCCCGGTAGTTACACGCTCACCATTATTAACTATATAGACGAAACTGAGATTAAGGCTGACGCCGGTACTACTGGTTACATCACTGCCTACTCAGACCCCTCGGTAGGCGAGAATGGTGTGTATTTTACCTACAATATCATGCTCGCAGACGGTACTATTTTGACCGGAGACTACTATGGTGAAACCAAGATGGTGGACAATTTCGACGAAATGATGCTGACACAAAGCGTGGGTAATTCATTTACTGTCTCTAATGCGTATGCTGAAGTGATAAGTAAGGTGGATATTACCGAAATGCAAGTGAAGGAAAGCGGTGGTTATACTTATTTCTACTTCATGAGCGAAGGTAATAATACACCAAACGATGCGATGATCACGCCCATGATAAAATTGCGTAGTACCTTGATCGGTACAGGCACAATCAACTTGGCGCAAACCGAAGCCTACACTTGGGAGGTGAAGTATAAGGAAATTCAACACTCGTCGGCGGACAATGACTATATGAATAAGACACAACAAGGTGAATTGAACGTGTCGAAGCAAGGCGATGTATATAATGTGCAATTGAACTTGCTGGATTCATATACTACACCTTGGAGTTCTTCGCCAAGCGGTTCGATGAAGACACTGAGTATTTCCTTTACAGGCAAAGGAGCTACTTATACAGGTAAATAACTTGCATAAAAAACTACGGCCTATGGAATAGTCAAAAATACACACCGGTTGCACCGCATTTGGCGGAGTGGTCGGTGTGCGGACTTTTACGTAGGGGAGAATCTAAATAATAATATAATAAAACAATAAAGCTATGTTGAAACAAAAACTTATGTTGGCGTTGTTCCTACTGACAGTAGGCGTGTCAACCATGCTGGCGGATGGTTACCGCAGCGTCTTGGTTTCACTCAAGAGTGGCGATGTGGCGCAAATCAACTTGAGCGAAGGATTGACTACTACCTTTAGCGGTACAACAGTAGTCTTCCGTTCAGAGAATTTCAGAGTGTCATACGCATCAAGCGAATTGATTGGTTTTACCTTTGATGAAAGTGTAGGTATCGATGGCGTTAAGGCTGATGCAGAAAGCATGCAATGGCAAGATGGTACTTTGGTATTTTCAAAGTTGCCAGAAGGTGCTAATGTGCAAGTCTTCGGTGCTGATGGCCGTTGCCTGATTTCAGAAAAGGCAAATGGTGGCACCTATACATTGCACTTGAACCGCTTGGGTGCAGGCAACTATGTTGTGAAAGTTAACGGAATGTCTCACAAAATTACATTAGGCAAATGAAAACGATGATGAAATATATTCTCTCGCTGATCCTCTTCCTGTCTGCATCAGTGAGCCAAGCCTATGTATGCGACCGTTTGGACATCATGGGTAGCAACGGATTGATTCAATCCTTTATGGTAGACGATATCAATAAGTTTACCTACTTGAAGGACAATTCTGCATCAGATGTATATACTACACTTCACATCGAATTGGTGACTGGGGCAACTTATGATTTCTCTATGGCAGAAATTGCTTCGATCATGTATCAGGGTGTGAGCAGTGATTATTTGGAAATCAAATGTGAAAGTGATCCCCATGCACCTATCGTGATGCTGGACTGTATCAACAACGATCACTTGATGGGCGCAGACAAACCACTGAACTGGACAGGCGATAAACCCAACGGCAAGCCTCACTTTGATGTGCGTCCTGAACCTGGCTACGTTCACGAATTGGAAATTGTCGGTCAACTCACTGGCAATGTCTACAGCGATATCGAAGGGTTCGTATTCTTGGATGTAAAGGAAAACAACTTGCTCGGTATCGATGCTTGGGCGTTCTATATGCCCAACGAACCCGTTGTGATTCGCAGCACATCAATGGAATTGAATACTTATCTCGGTTGCGATTTCCTGGGCAAGTACACAGGCTATGAATATACTGCAGCAAATGGTTTGATAGATCGCGACAACATTCCTCCTTTGAGTATGGAACTCAAGGCGAATGGTACATGTCATATCAAGTCTGACGATGCGATGAACTACAACTTTGTTGACGTATTCGAATACAAGCAAGGCAGCAACGGATTTACTCACTATGTAGAGCCTAAAGAAGATGACGAAGAAGGCGCAGACCTTGAACTCCGCGACCAACCCACTTATGGTGTGAATGGTACTTTCCTTGTGAACGACTATGTCGTGATCTCTATTCACGACTACAACCAAGACAGACACGAAAATACCCGCATTTATGTGACTGGTAAGAAACCTTTCACCTATATCGGCGCATTCCGTACTGGCGATGCTTACAAGGGCCTGTTGGAAATGAAAGATCAAGATACTGGCGAGTTGACACACGTATGGATGGACAACTATGGCTACATCTCAAAGGTAGCAACTTTGACCTTCAAGAAAGGTACAAGCATCGGCGAAACATCTGAAGCGATGATCTCGGTAGATGGTCAAACTATTGCAAAGTATACTTACGTTTCAGGCAATGAAGAACCTACTATTACTATGCAAGGTAAGGAAGCAGGTTATTACTTGCCAAAGGGTAGTGAAGCCGGTTCTATCTACTTCGATGGTTTCGGTACAGTGGAAATCGATGGTAAGGAATATTCTTACGTGATGGAAAGTGGTGTAGCTACGGTTGACTACAATGGCCAACAACGTGTGTTCATCCTCGATATGAATGCGATGACTTACACCGAACAAGTGGTAGATAAATGGGAAGGTCCATCGAAGTATATCAACGAAAAGGTACTCGGTTGCTTCGAAGGTGGTTCTGAAGTGGCTAAGCAAAAGGTTTACCTCTACATGGATCAAAACTTGATGGGTAAGGAAAAACCTGGTTACGCTGCACTCGATATCCAAATCTATGGCGATACTAAGTATTATTCAGCTGTTGCTGACTGCCAAAAGTATATCTATAATGCTTCTGACAATACTATCACCTTGACTACAGTATTGGCTGGTACTGGTTCTCGTGGTACAAACCGTATGACCTTCGTCTTCCAGCTTTCTGCAGACAAGCAAAAGGCATGGTTGAAGGACACTGGCGCAGGCCAACGTATCTATTCGACATCTGATAATAGCTACGTTGTGCTCGACCAAGCTAACGCTCTCGTTGCTCCTGAAGTGAAAATGCCAGAATTGGCTGACGTCTACACTGCAACATACAACGGCACATCTGGCGAAACTCAAATCAAGGTGGCTGGTAAGTTGTTGATTGATCAAGATGCTAACGGCGGCAAGAAGGCTGGTTACGCTACACTGATCTGTAGTGCTGATGGCAAGGATTTGATCAATTCATGCGTACCCTACGTTCTCGGCGAAACCAAACTCACCCTCAAAGGCGTGAAGGTAGGCGACGGCAATGGTGGAACAAAGACTACTGACGTCGTATTCACCGTGACAGAAGATGGCCGTATCCTTGGTCGCGAAACCTACTACAGTGTGACTGGTAGCATGAACGTAGACTTGACTACAGCAAGTCTCGTGCCAGAAATAGCAGATGCTCAATTGGCAAAGAAGTACACTGGTGACTTCTATCTGGGTGCAAGTGGTTATGAAGCAGAAGTGCCTTCTATCGTAGGTACACTTTATATTGACAGCACTGCAGAAGGTATCTTGCAAGCGGGTTACGCAACTCTTGACCTCCGTCTGAACGGCGCGAAGTTTATGTCTGCATCTGCTCCTTATGAACTCGTAGACAACAAACTTGTCTTGAAAAACTTTGGTGTGAAGGATACTGATTCTGCAGACCTCGTATTTGAAATCGGTGCAGATGGTTCTTTGCAAGCTACTGGTAAAGTTTATGGTACATATTCATACGCAAGCTGCTATGTGAATATGGCTAAGACTAAGATGACTCCTGTCAAGGAATAATCAATACCTATAATATATAATAGCCGACGGCGCTCCCCATGGAGTGTCGTCGGCTGTTTTTTGTTGAAGTGCGCCGGCGTATCACACGTGTCTCGCAGCAGTTCTGGCGAACGGACTGTTTAGAGATCTCACGTTAAGTCAATTCAGCGAATTCTGCGCGAGACAATTGTTTCGCGTGATACCCGTGATACGTGGAAACCTATTCAGAAGCCACAATATGACATCTCTAAAAAAAAAGTCTAACCTTTTTCAAAAAACATTAGACCTTTTTTAAACGAGCCGTCGCGAAATTTTCACAAGGTCTTGACTTTTTTGACAGGGTAGGGAAGTGAACTCTTGTTGTGTAACCATAGCCTGCTCATTCTTGCCTTGCCTGATTGAGATGGTTTGTCTATTGGATTTGTGTTCAAATACAGATAGTGACGTGCGATGTGTGATGTGTGATGTCGTTTGCTGTGGTATGAGATAAAGGATTAAAATGGATTATTGCATTTTAATAAATTATTTGTATATTTGTTGCGAAATATGATAAATTATTATTAACCCTTAAATCTATAATAAACTATGGGACTATTTGACAAACTTATGGGTAATGCAACAGAAGTTTCATTAGACCAGATCCAAGGCGAGTTTGCTCCACTTTTATGCTCAAATGAGCAAATCGTAGCTGCTTTTGCAGTATTCCGTGATAAGTGGGTGTTTACTAACAAGCGTCTTATCCTATTGGATATCCAAGGTATGGGTAGCAAGAGAGATTATCACTCTTACCCTTATCGCTCTATAGATCACTTCCGCATTGAAACTGCAGGCACATTTGATGATGATGCTGAGATTACATTGTGGATTAAGGGCCTTGAACAACCTTTGGAAAAAGAATTGAGCAAAAGCGTTGACGTTAAACGTCTGCAACAACTTTTGGCAGAGTTTGTACTCAATGGATAATTGATAGCATATATTGAGTGAGAACATCGTCATGCTATGGCGATGTTCTTTTATTAATATATATATGTTATTCGGCGTGGCCTTGTAAATATAAAATATGTAGAGGCTTTAGGATGCCCAGATAGACTCTCCTATTATTCAACGCCTGATATGGTAGTTGGCAGGGCGTGTAAAATATGTTGTAAAGCAAACTTTATTATCTGAAATCCCGAAATGTTCCTAATATTCTACCGATTTTTGAAAAAATAACGGATAAAATTACTTTGCAAATAAAAAAAAGTAGTATATTCGCCATTGAAAGCAGAGGGTTTCATCCGGCCTCTGTCAGATGGAATCTAAGCGTATTATTATATTTCATAGAACCACGCTCTGAAAAGAGTATAAAAGAAAAAAGGAGGTCACTATGCAAGTTAGAGTACAATCCATTCATTTCGATGCAACAGAAAAGTTGCAAGCGTTTATTGAAAAGAAAACAGCAAAATTTGCTAAGGTTTGTGAAGACGCAACAGTTGATGTGGTACTCAAAGTAGTAAAGCCAGAAACTGCGATGAACAAAGAAGTGCAAATGAGTATTACGATGCCTGGTGGAAATCTGCACGCAGATAAAACTTGCGATACATTCGAAGAAGGCGTAGATCTCTGTGTTGAAGCGTTGCAGAAGCAAGTAGAGAAATTTAAAGAAAAACAACGTGCTAAATAAAAAAATACCCGAAAAAGTTTTGCGGGTAAAAAATAATGCCTAACTTTGCAGCCGTTTCCAAGTCACTTTTCGGAGCGGCTGCAAGTTTCGGCTACGAAATTTAAGGAAATTAGGGCAAATACCAGAGTGGCCAAATGGGGCAGACTGTAAATCTGCTGGCTTACGCCTTCGGTGGTTCGAATCCATCTTTGCCCACTTACCAACATTAAGGAATGCGGAAGTAGCTCAGTTGGTAGAGCACTAGCCTTCCAAGCTGGGGGTCGCGAGTTCGAGCCTCGTCTTCCGCTCACCTTCGCTGTTATAGCTCAGCGGTAGAGCACTTCCTTGGTAAGGAAGAGGTCGCGAGTTCAAGTCTCGCTAACAGCTCTTCTTTGAGAGATAATAGAAAATTATTCACATATAAATATTTATACAGCTATGGCTAAAGAGAAATTCGAGCGTTCAAAACCGCACGTAAACATCGGTACCATTGGTCACGTTGACCACGGTAAAACTACTTTGACTGCTGCTATTACTACAGTATTGGCAAAGAAGGGTCTTTCTGAATTGCGTTCTTTCGATTCTATCGACAATGCTCCTGAAGAAAAGGAACGTGGTATCACTATCAACACTGCACACGTTGAGTACGAAACTGCTAACCGTCACTACGCACACGTTGACTGTCCAGGTCACGCCGACTACGTAAAGAACATGGTTACTGGTGCTGCTCAAATGGACGGTGCTATCATCGTTTGTGCTGCAACTGATGGTCCTATGCCTCAAACTCGTGAGCACATCCTTCTCGCTCGTCAGGTAAACGTACCACGTCTTGTTGTGTTCTTGAACAAGTGTGACAGCGTTGATGATGAAGAAATGCTCGAACTCGTTGAAATGGAAATGATCGAACTTCTTACATCTTATGACTTCGAAGAAGATACTCCTATCATCCGCGGTTCTGCACTCGGTGGTTTGAACGGTGTTGCTGAATGGGAAGATAAGATTATGGAACTCATGGAAGCTTGCGATACTTGGATCCAAGAACCAGAACGTGACCGTGATAAACCATTCTTGATGCCTGTTGAAGACGTATTCTCTATCACTGGTCGTGGTACTGTAGCTACAGGCCGTGTTGAAACTGGTGTTATCAAAGTTGGTGACGAAGTTCAAATCCTCGGTCTCGGTGAAGACAAGAAGTCAGTTGTAACTGGTGTTGAAATGTTCCGTAAGTTGCTCGATCAAGGTGAAGCTGGTGACAACGTAGGTCTCCTCCTCCGCGGTATCGACAAGAACGAAATCAAGCGTGGTATGGTTATCACTCACCCAGGTGTAATCAAACCTCACCAAAAGTTCAAGGCTTCTATCTACGTATTGAAGAAAGAAGAAGGTGGTCGTCACACTCCATTCGGTAACAAGTATCGTCCACAATTCTACCTTCGTACTATGGACTGTACAGGTGAAATCCACCTCCCAGAAGGTACTGAAATGGTAATGCCTGGTGATAACGTTGAAATCACTGTAGAATTGATCTACGCTGTTGCATTGAACGTTGGTCTCCGTTTCGCTATCCGCGAAGGTGGTCGTACAGTAGGTTCTGGTCAAATCACAGAAATCCTCGACTAATCAATAGTTAGATAAATCATAGTCCTCGCTTATGAGGCGAGGACTATTTTACGGGAATAGCTCAGTCGGTAGAGCACTGGTCTCCAAAACCAGGTGTCGGGAGTTCGAGCCTCTCTTCCCGTGCTAAAAAGATAAATTGTATGTTTAAGAAGTTTATCACATATTGTAAAGAATCATACGAAGAACTAGCTAATAAAACCACGTGGCCAACTAGAAAGGAGCTCACTCATTCTGCGATAGTAGTATTAGTAGCTTCCATCATTATCGCTTTGGTAGTGTTTGCTGAAGATTCAGTGTTCAAGTTCGTCATGGAGGCTATTTATCCTAAAGCATAACGACAATGGCAGAAGTACAAATGTCTTGGTATGTGCTCCGTGCTGTTAGCGGAAAGGAAGCGAAAGTTAAGGAATACATTGATGCTGAAATCAAAAATGGACGCTTGGGTGGCAATGTCGCTCAAGTGTTAATTCCTACTGAGAAAGTTGTCCAAGTACGTAATGGTAAGCGCGTAGTAAAAGAGAGAAACTATCTCCCTGGTTATGTCTTGGTAGAAGCGCGTCTTGTAGGCGAAATCGCCCACGAACTCCGTTTTACACCAAATGTATTAGGATTCTTAGGTGGATTGGATAATCCAACTCCCCTCCGTGAAAGTGAAGTGAATCGAATCTTGGGTAAGGTTGACGAAATGCAGGAAGAAGCTGTAGACGTTGCCATTCCTTTCGAAGTGGGTGAAGCTGTGAAGGTGATTGAAGGTCCTTTCAATGGATTCTCTGGTGTTATCGAAAAGGTAGACAATGAGAAGAAGAAAGTGACCGTGACTGTTAAGGTCTTTGGTCGCAGCACAGGTCTTGATCTTGGTTTTATGCAAGTAGAGAAAGAATAAGTATTGTTACGTGCTGAATTCTTTCTATAACATTCAAATTTAATAATAACAATGGCTAAAGAAGTTGCTGGATTAATCAAATTACAGATTAAAGGTGGCGCTGCAAATCCTTCACCTCCCGTAGGTCCTGCATTGGGTTCTAAGGGTATTAATATTATGGATTTCTGCAAGCAGTTCAACGCCAGAACTCAGGAAAAAGCAGGTAAGGTGTTGCCAGTTGTCATTACTTACTACAATGACAAATCATTCTCTTTCATCGTTAAGACTCCTCCTGTAGCAATTCAATTGCTCGAGGTGACTAAGAAGAAAAGCGGATCGGCTCAGCCTAACCGTTCTAAGATTGCTGAAGTGACTTGGGAACAAGTTCGCGCAATCGCAGAGGACAAGATGCCTGACTTGAACTGTTTCACTATCGAATCTGCAATGAAACTCGTGGCAGGTACTGCACGAAGCATGGGTATCACGGTTAAGGGTGACTTTCCCGGTTAATAATTAACTTCAATTTTTATCTAAGACAATGAGTAAACTGACAAAAAATCAGAAATTGGTCGCTGACAAGATTGAAGCAGGAAAGGCTTATACCTTGAAGGAAGCTGCTACATTGGTAAAGGAAATCACTACTACCAAGTTTGATGCTTCACTTGATATCGATGTACGTTTGGGCGTTGACCCTCGTAAGGCGAACCAAATGGTACGTGGTGTTGTTTCACTTCCCCACGGTACTGGTAAGACTGTACGAGTGCTCTGCCTCTGTACTCCCGACCAAGAAAACGCTGCTAAAGAAGCAGGCGCTGACTATGTAGGTCTCGATGAATATATCGAAAAAATTAAGGGTGGTTGGACAGATATTGATGTTATCATCACTATGCCAGCTATCATGGGTAAAATCGGTGCCCTCGGCCGTGTACTCGGTCCTCGTGGTTTGATGCCAAACCCAAAGAGTGGTACTGTAACAATGGATGTTGCTAAGGCAGTACGTGAAGTAAAGCAAGGTAAGATCGACTTTAAGGTGGATAAGACTGGTATTGTTCATACTTCTATCGGAAAGGTTTCTTTCTCTCCTGAGCAAATCATTGGTAATGCCAAGGAATTCATCGCTACTATCATCAAGTTGAAACCCGCTACGGCTAAGGGTACATATATCAAGAGTATTTATCTTTCCTCTACAATGAGTAAGGGTATTAAGATTGACCCTAAATCTGTTGACGAAAACTAAAATTAGTATTGAATCATGAGAAAGGAAGATAAAGCAATTGTAATCGAGAAAATCGGTGCAACACTCAAAGAATATGCACACCTCTACCTCGTAGACGTGACTGGACTCAATGCTGAAACTACAAGCCAACTTCGTCGTAAGTGCTTCGGTACTGACGTTAAGATGATTGTTGTAAAGAACACTCTTCTTGAAAAGGCATTTGCTAATGCTGAAGTTGACTACTCTCCACTCCTCCCTTGTCTTAAAGGAACAACTGCTTTGTTCTTGTCGAACGTAGCAAATGCTCCTGCAAAGTTGATCAAGGAATTTGGAAAGAACGGAATTCCCGCATTGAAGGGTGCTTATGCAGAAGAAGGATTCTATGTTGGTGCTGAACACCTCTCTACTCTCTGTGCAATCAAGAGCAAGAACGAGGTTATCGCAGAAATCGTTGGACTCCTTCAATCTCCTCTCCGCAATATCCTTTCTGGTCTCGAAGCACGCTTCGACAAAGAAGAAAATGCGGCTGAATAATAAGCATTACATTACGAAGTTAAGTCCAAATAATAATAAGATAGTGGCTTGACCTCAAATTAAATAATTAGAATAAAAACAAATAATACTTATACAAAAATGGCAGATATCAAAGCTATTGCAGAAGAATTGGTAAATTTGACTGTAAAAGAAGTAAACGAGTTGGCTACTTTCCTCAAGGAAGAGTACGGAATTGAACCCGCTGCTGCTGCTGTTGTAGTTGCTGCTGAAGGTGGCGCTGCTGCTGCAGAAGAAAAGACTGCATTCGATGTAATCCTCAAGAGCGCAGGTGCTGCAAAACTCCAAGTTGTTAAAGCTGTTAAGGAAGCTTGCGGCGTAGGTCTTAAGGAAGCTAAGGAAGCTGTAGACGGCGCTCCTGCTAAACTTAAGGAAGGCGTTTCTAAGGAAGAAGCTGAAGCATTGAAGAAGGCTCTCGAAGAAGCTGGTGCTGAAGTAGAAATCGCTTAATAAATCTAACCCTGATATAGGGCTCGGTAAAGGATCCTCTGGTAGAGGGTTCTTTACCTTTTTGTGTCTAATAACAAGTACAAACATATCATTTAACGAATGTCTTCTACAGTAATCAACCAACGTGTCAACTTTGCGTCCGTAAAGAATCCGATGCCTTATCCTGATTTCTTGGACGTGCAACTTAAGTCTTTCAAAGATTTCTTGCAACTCGACACTCCCTCGGAATTGAGAAAAAATGATGGCTTGTACAAAGTTTTTGCTGAGAACTTTCCCATTGCTGATACTCGCAACAACTTTGTGCTTGAGTTTATCGACTACTACATCGATCCCCCCCGCTACTCGATTGAGGAGTGCTTGGAGATGGGTTTGACCTACAGCGTGCCCCTGAAGGCTAAGCTGAAACTCTACTGCACCGACCCCGAGCACGAGGATTTCGACACCGAGACTCAGGACGTCTACTTCGGCACGATTCCCTATATGACCCCCGGCGGTACGTTCGTCATCAACGGTGCGGAGCGCGTAGTGGTA
>JAZQSL010000053.1:0-38068 GCA_045630125.1 Alloprevotella sp.
AAGAGTCGCATGCTATGGCTCGGCATGTCCTACAACTTCAACTCGTTTAAGCAGAAGGGTGAGAAAAAGAGCGAGATGGATCGCAGCCTTATTAGGTTGGGTATGTAGTCTTTTGCGATACGACATTTCTACTAGACTATAGGCGGATTCTATAAATTAGCTTGAGTCGATTTACATAATATTTAGCTGCACTCGTCTAGAGCCTTCTGATATAAATAAAGTAAAGGAAACACTAAAATAACTTACACAAATATACATACTATCCTTACTCCTTTTTTCTCATTTTAATTGATAAAGACTTTGCGCCGTCTCGTATAAAAAAAGTCTTAACTTTTTCAAAAAGGTCTAGGAAAATTTTCACAAAGCTTTGGATACTTTTTGTGGGGATTTGGGACTATATGAAGAGAGCTTGAAAGGGGTGGAATATCTGTGGTAGATTCTGCTGATGAATAAGAGATGCGAACACTTGATAATGCCACAAAAAAGTGCTGATTCACGACAAGAATCTGCACTTATGCATTGTTCTAAGGTATCACCCTGTATTTTTGTTTTGCTACACTGCGACTGACTAAGTTGAAGTGCCACCATTCTGATGGGAGAACTTTATATCCCGCCTCGACCATTACTTCACGAAGTAGTTTGCGATTTTCATAAGCCTCTTTACTCAGTTTTCCACTTTTCAAGAACTCAGCTTCATATCGAGGTTGCGCTAACTTACCAAGATAATCAATTTGCGTACCCATATCAATGCCGATGGTATCGCCAGTGGCTGCGTGGCAAAGTGTAACGTCGACGGCCACACCATAATTGTGCATACCGCCACCATTCTTGGGGTTGCTGACATAGATATTCTTTGAAGTGCCTGCCACGGTGTTCCACATGATTTGTTGCACGGACATTGGGCGAGCCGCATCGTAGACTTTGAGTGAAAGATCAGGACGGCGCTTTTTCAGGATGGCTTGAGCACGTTTGAGCGGCGCCATTGCATCAGGGTGAAGATACGCACGATTGAGGTTGCGATAAAGCACTTTGCCAGTAAAATTGTCTGCACGTGTGTACATCAAATCGACATATATGCCAGGGATTTCTTTTTTGACATCAAGCATCCCCATCTTTTCAAGAGTAAGTTCCAACTTTGACTTAGGTGGCAATTGTTTGTTGGTGGAAGCTGCCTTTTTAGGACTTTGCTCAACTTCAACCATGGGTTCTACATCGACAACCTTAGTACAAGCAAAAGAATCGTTGTTGCCTCTTACTGAGCATAAAATAAAAACAAACGCCAATAAAAACAAGACCTTATTCATATTCAATAAAAAAATGAGATTTATACAAACAATAGTGCTATACGATATACTATGAAAGCCATGACATAGGCTATAGCCGTGGTGTAGCCAGCAGTGAACAAGGCGTATTTCCAATGCCCGCTCTCGCCCTTGATTGCAGCCAGGGTGGCTAAGCAGGGGAAGTAGAGCAAGGCAAATACCAAATAGCTCAAGGCTGCTGCAGGCGTGGTGCCCGAGCGCTTCAAACCTTCAGCTAAGCTATGTTTTTCTGCTTCTCCACCTTCGTCGACTGGCACATTATAGAGCACGCCAATACTACTTACCATCAACTCCTTGGCACCAACTCCGGCAATAATGCCCACGCCCAAGTGCCAATCGTAGCCCAACGGTTCGAGCACGGGAGTAATGGCACGGCCCACCTGACCCAGATAAGACTGCTCTTGCTGCTGGGCCGGCGTCAAGTCTTTGTCGCTTTGAGGGAAGTAACCCAATGCCCAAACCACGATACTTGCTATCAAAATGATGCCGCCCATCTTCTGCAGATATTGTCGTCCCTTTTCCCAGGTGTGCTTCAATATGCCTCGGGCTACTGGCAGGCGATACGGTGGCATTTCCATCACAAAATAGCCTTCTTCGTTGCGGTGGAAAACGAGGTTGAGCACCCACGCAGCGCCGAGTGCCATCAGAATGCCGCCGGCATAGAGCGCCAGCATTACCAAAGCGGCATAGTCGGGAAAGAAGGCGCCAGCCAAAATCGTATATACCGGCAAGCGTGCCGAGCACGACATGAAGGGCAAGGTCATCATTGTGATCAAGCGGTTCTTTCGGCTATCAATAGTGCGGGTAGCCATCACTGCGGGTACACTGCATCCAAAGCCCATGAGCATAGGGATAAAGGACTTGCCGTGTAGACCAAATCGTCGGAACAAAGGATCGGCCAGCAAAGCGGTGCGGGCAAAGTAGCCCGAATCTTCAAGTATCGAGATAAAGAAATAGAGAATCAAGATATTGGGCAGAAAGACGATCACGCTGCCCACTCCACCCATGATACCATCGACGAGCAAGGCGCGCCAAGGCCCTTCGGCCATCATACCACTGATTTGGGCTGACAACCACGCTACGCCATCTTCCATCCAGCCCATGGGATAAGCGCCCACCTGGAATGTAAGGTAGAAAATCATACCCATCACCATAAAGAACAGCAAATAGGCAATTGGCGCTTTGACCAAGAAGCGATCTACCCATGCGGTGAAACGCTGTGCCCTACCCTCGCGAATCAGATAGATGCCATCTAGGAAAGCATGCACACGAGCATGAGGATCTGTGTCCTGTTGCGATTTCTTGTGAATACTATTTGTCGCCAACGAGCGCACAGACATTGGCGCAACAGTCTTTTCTTCACTTTCTGCAGAAACAGTATCCTGTTGGATTCGGCCTTTTGCCACATTTATGGCTTGGCGTAAAGTTTCTGCTACGCCTTTACCCTTGCTTGCAACGGCTGGGACGAGCGGTATACCGAGGCGCGACTCGAGCAACTGAATATCCAGTTCGCTATGACTCTGCTCGAACTCGTCATACATATTAAGTACGCCCACAATAGGTACTCCCGTCTTTTGCAATTGAAGTGTCAGAAGCAGATTGCGCTCCAGATTGTTCACATCAAGTACATTGATGATAACGTCGATTTCGCCTTTTGCTAATTCGTTAGCCACAAAAGCCTCTTCAGGTGTAAATGCACGCAGAGAATAAGTACCAGGGAGATCAACTACACGCAAGGCAGTGCCCTCGAAAGTCGTCCTGCCGACAACGCTCGACACCGTGACACCAGCATAATTTCCTGTGCGTTCGTGCCCACCTGATGCAGCATTAAAGAAAGCCGTCTTGCCACAATTGGGATTACCCACGAGTGCTATGGTCAATTCGCCTTCGGTGGGGGCGTCTTGCGGTTTCGTCGCTTGTCCACATCCTGTGCAACCGTGGCAGTGCTGACTGTCGCATGATAGGGCACGAGACTGTTCGCCGCCGTACGTCCAACTGCCAGAGGCCATCACATTCGCCGCTTTCCGACCATTTTCCAAAGCCTCGGCAGCTGTTGCTTCGATAGCTATCTGCTGAGCCTCACCACGTCTGAGGGCGACTTTTTGCCCCAACATAGCATAGACGATTGGGCTACCCAAAGGCGAAGCGTAAGTGCGCGTCACCTCCTGACCTGGTACAAATCCCAGTTCCTCCAAACGCAAACGAATAGAGTCCCCACCACTAATGGTAGAGATAAATCCCGTTTCGCCATTTTTCAAGTCGGAGAGGTATTTCATGAGGAGACTATTTATACTTTACTTATTTACGCTGCAAAATTACAAAACATTATTGTTTCAGCAATACCCAATAATAGTGAATCGCGTATATTATATATATTATGTCTACCTTATTATAAGTAAGAAAGTGGACTAAAATTCGCCTCGAGCAAACACTTTTTCGCTCAGATTCATAAAAAATCTCAAAAGGCTATTGCCATTAAAAGATAAATCTCTACTTTTGACACCATGAAACACACCCGCAACCCATTCATACGAATATGGCATTTCTATATCGAGGGATTTCGCAATATGACCTGGGGCCGCACGCTTTGGATCATCATATTGCTGAAACTTTTCATCATGTTTGCCATCTTGCGCGTCTTCTTTTTCCAACCAGCTCTAGCCGGAAAGAGCGAAGCCGAGAAACAGCATACCGTAGCTACAAGTCTGAGCGGCGAAAGGGTGGATAATATCGTAGAATAACAAGTCTATCATCAAAAAAAGCATATCATCATGAACGAAATGATTCAAGAAACACTCGTAGGATGGTCGCGCTCACAGTTTGCACTAACCGCCTGCTACCATTGGCTATTTGTGCCGCTCACATTAGGTTTGGCGGTAGTCATGGCTGTAATGGAAAGCATCTATGTCAAGACGCAGGATGAGTTTTGGAAAAAGGCGGCGCAATTTTGGCAAAAGATCTTTGGGATAAACTTTGCCATCGGCGTGGCAACAGGTATCATTCTGGAGTTTGAATTTGGCACAAATTGGAGCAACTATTCCTGGTTTGTGGGCGATATCTTTGGTGCGCCCTTGGCCATCGAAGGCATTTTGGCCTTCTTCATGGAGGCGACATTTATTGCAGTGATGTTCTTTGGCTGGAACAAAGTGAGTCAGCGTTTTCACCTGGCATCGACGTGGCTGACCGGCCTTGGCGCCACTATTTCTGCTTGGTGGATATTGGTGGCCAACACCTGGATGCAACACCCCGTAGGCATGGCGTTCAATCCCGATACCGTGCGCAATGAGATGGTAGACTTCTGGGCTGTAGCCTTCCAACCAATGGCCGTAACAAAGTTCTTTCATACCGTATCAAGCGGGTGGATGACTGGTGCCGTATTTGTAGTCGGTGTGAGTTGTTGGTATTTGTTGCGTGGAAGAAACAAGCGTTTTGCATTGGCCAGTATTCGTGTAGCCTCGGTAGTAGGGTTGGTGGGTATCCTGACGGTAATGTTTACCGGAGACCGTGCCGGCATTCAAATAGCGCAGAACCAACCGATGAAGCTGGCTGCTGCCGAAGGTCTGGAGCATGGTGGTGCAGGCGCTCCCTTTTCGATTGTACCTGGCATCGAAGTCCCCAAAGCACTTTCAATCCTTGCCACACACGATACCGAGGGTGTCGTGCCAGGCATACAAGATCTGCTGAACGGCTATACAGACAACGAGGGCAAAGTGCACCCATCTGCTGATGAAAAAATAAGACGCGGCAGGCAGGCTGTAAATGCCTTTGCCGAATACCGTAAGACGGTCAACAAAGACTCAGTAGCTGCCATTCAAGCGCGTCAGACTTTCGAGGAAAATCAAGCCTATTTTGGATACGGACATATTGAGAAGAAAGAAGATTTGGTACCCAACGTCACTATCGTATATTGGGCATTTCGCATTATGATAGGCTTTGGCTGTCTGCTGACTCTACTACTTTGTCTTACGCTTTGGTTTGAGCGCCGCGGCACCTTGGCACAAAAGCGCTGGATGCAACACTGGGGCGTGTGGAGCATACCGATGGTCTTTCTGGCCGGACAGGCTGGCTGGATAGTGGCTGAAGTAGGCCGCCAACCCTGGGCTATTCAGGATTTGATGCCGGTCGGTGTTGCCGTATCGGGTATTTCTGCATCTTCGGTACAAGTCACTTTCTGTCTTTTCCTTGCATTGTTTACAATACTCCTCGTTGCCGAGATTCGTATCATGTGCAAGGCCATCAAGAACTTTCGAATGGAAGACTAACCCCTCATTAAAATCACACGAATTATGACTTACGAATTTCTACAACAATATTGGTGGTTTATCGTTTCCCTGTTGGGCGGTATCCTCGTATTCCTGATGTTTGTGCAAGGCGCCAACACCTTGATTTTCCGCTTGGGAAAAGATGAAGAAGAACGCAGTTTGATCATCAATTCTACAGGCAGAAAATGGGAATTTACCTTTACGACCCTTGTCACCTTTGGCGGTGCATTTTTCGCTTCCTTTCCTTTATTTTACAGCACAAGTTTTGGTGGGGCCTATTGGGTGTGGATGCTTATCCTGGTAAGTTTTGTACTGCAAGCCGTAGCCTATGAATTTCAATCCAAACCCGGCAATCTGTTAGGTCGAAATGCCTATCGCCGTTTCTTGGTATTCAATGGTGTATTCGGTCCCCTGTTGCTCGGCACAGCAGTCGGTACATTCTTTCACGGCGCAGCCTTCACAGTCAGCAAGGATGCCATGGGCGCTTTCGGCACAAGTCCCGTGATTAGCCAATGGGCAAATGCATGGCATGGCTTGGACGCTGTGGCCAATCCGTGGAATGTCATCCTGGGTATTGCCATCTTATTTTTAGCCCGCGTATTGGGTGCGCTCTACCTGCTCAACAATATTGAAGACGCTGGACTTCGCCCCAAACTACGCCGCCAAGTATTGATCGACACCCTACCCTTTCTGCTCTGCTTCGTAGCCTTTTTGGTGCATCTATTGATTACGGATGGATTTGCAGTGAGCGAGACGGGCGAAATATATGTGGAACCCTATAAATATCTAAACAATTTGCTCGAGATGCCCGTTGTACTTTGCCTATTGCTCCTGGGCGTAGCACTTGTGCTTTGCGGTATCGTTATGACATTATGCAAAGCTAATTTTCATCGTGGTATTTGGTTCTCGGGATTGGGCACTGTGCTCACAGTGCTTGCTCTGCTTTTGACTGTGGGTTACAATCACACCGCATATTATCCCTCCACTGCAGATTTGCAGAGTTCGTTGACACTGGCTAATAGTTGTTCGAGTCATTTCACCCTGACTGCTATGTCATGGGTATCCCTTATCATCCCCTTCGTCTTGGCCTATATCATTTATGCATGGCGCATGATTGACAAAAAGAGTTTGACGAAACAAGAACTTAGCCAAGAGGAGCACAAATATTAAGCAAAAACACATTTCGCACGGCGCACAGAATATCCCCCTTGATAGCAAATGTGAGCTAACGAGGGGGATTTTGATGTGCCTAAATTTAATCTTAAAATAATATTCTAAGGCTGTTTCAGTACCAAGCATTGGGATTTCGCGTACCAAGCTATGGATTTTGTATACCAAGCCATGGACAAAAAAATGCGAAAATTTTTGACAAACAGCATTGAGCAAATAGAAAAAGAATTAGACTTATTTCAAACGAAGTAAAGTTATATTCAAAAAAAGTCTTAGTTTTTTTTCACGAGACGGCGCAAAGTTTTCACAAAGCCTTGACTTTTTTCTACGAAGTCTTGGCTTTTTTCTTTGTTTCAAAGCCACAAATTTATAGTCCCAACTGCATATTTATGCAAATATGCCATCGAGGAGTAGGGCTCGTGTAAAAATATGCGCATATCGTTGCATATTCTATGCCTCCGTACTCGCGCTGTAACAAAATATATTTTTCGCAGACGAAAATACGCGATTCTCGCCCTCAAAAAATGCGAAATATTTTGACAAAATTTGGCAAAACACGATTAAAGAACTTCTGCTATCCCTCAATTCAAAAGCCTATAGGCTGTATCAAACCACTCTGCTGACAAATAAAACACCATTTTTCATTATTCTTTTTCAAAACAAATGCGTACATTTGCAGAATACATCTAATACTTTGTATTAAAATCAAAAAATCTAAAATATTTTCTATTATGAAAAAATCCTTTTCACTATTACTCCTAATGCTGTTTAGCATCGTCAACTGTTGGGCGGAATTCAACCCTACTGCAG
Source organism: Alloprevotella sp. (assembly GCA_045630125.1). GTDB lineage: Bacteria > Bacteroidota > Bacteroidia > Bacteroidales > Bacteroidaceae > Alloprevotella. The sequence continues at coordinate 7,565 of JAZQSL010000053.1, forward strand.
GCAAGATGTATGCATTAAAGGAAAAGACTTCAGGTTTGTATCTTGACATTCAAACTATGGGAATCAATGAACCCAATGCTGGAGGTACAACCAACAACATTAGTTTGAATGCAAGACCTCGTATTATTTACTTTGAAGCAGGAACCAATGGCAAGTGGAAGATGAAAAATGCTAAGGGCAACTATGTACAACAAGCGTCTAGTCGTAATTGGAATGTAGTGATTGGTTCTACTGCGTACGAGTGGACTATAAATGAACCTTCGACAGGAGTATATACAATTGCTCGTGCTGATGGTAAATTTATCAGTATGGATACCCCAAGTGCAGGTCAACCACTTTATTGTGATAAAGATACTGGACTTGAGTTTACCCTTGAGGATTTCTCGCCAAAAGTAGACATTACAGGCAGTGGTGCACAAGGCACAGTTAACATCGAAGATATTAGTACTCAAGGATGGGATAAAGTAGAAGAGAATACAGGTTGGACTATCTCTATGGATGTAGAGAACCCCAACGGTGCTTCTTACAATCAATGGGGCACAAGTATCTTTGCGATTGGTAGTAATGCCTTCCCTGAAAGGGATGGATATAGAGGTTTGCAGCTCTATTTGCAAAGTTCTACGAATGGTGGCAAACTGAATGCTGTATTTGATGGAGGTGACCACCAAATTGCGAATGTAACTTCTACAGGTAACTTCAGCGCTGTGATCTCTTACAATGGCAACAATCAACTGCAGATTAAGACTACAAATGCGAGTGCAACTGTTGCAGTAAATGATTTCACATTGAACAACAAACTTGCAGAATTTTCACAACTAGCGTATGGTTTGCCAACAGGCATCAACGTAAAGAATTTGCAAATTACACCTCTGAGCAAGAGTGTGGATTATCCTACACCAGGAACAGAATCTAATCGCAAGTACACTTTCACTTCAAACAAGATTTTGTACGATGGCAACTGCAATAAGATTCGCTTTACTTTGACGGAGTCTGGTGCTTATTACAAGAATGGTAAGAACCGAATGAGTTTTGACTCATTTGAACTTTTTGATGCGCAAGGTACAAAGGTTGAACTCGAGGAAACTTATTTCGCAGGCAACTACAACAAATCATACGCAGGTTTGCTTGATGGTATCAATGCAGGAAACAATGGTGCTGGTTGTTGTTGTGGATCATGGGGCGCAGCAGATGAAGGACACGACTACTTTGAAATCACTCTCCCCAACAGCATCGACCTCGGTGGTGCATTCTCTTTCTCTTTTGTAACAGAGAACACGACCATGAATGCTAAGGCATTTAATATTGCGATGTCTTATGAAGCTCCGAAGGACTATACATTCCAGATTTCCGGTAACGGCGAAAATGAGGTAGTTGTAACGCATAATGAAGAATCGCTTACAGCAGGTGCTACTATCAATATTGCGGAATTTGATGCCAATGCCGTTACAGCCACAGAAATTCCTGGTTATACATGGAAGGTGGTTGTCAATGAAGATGACGCAACCGTTACGCTTGTCTATACATCGGTTGAAATTATCGACAATCCCGCAGCAGTCGTAGCGCTTGCCAATCGTATTGGTGGCGAAGGTGCAGCCGACAAGTTCAAATTTGTGCTCGACCCCTCGCTCAATTCAAAGCAGGAAGTATTTGTACTTGACGCAGAGGACAACAAGATTTTGATTAAGGGTACTACCATCAGTGCTATTACAACAGGTCTCGGTTGGTACTTGAACCACATTGCGAAGATTAATATTGCGTGGAACTCACTCAACGAAAAGACGGTGAGTGGCGCTGCATACGCAGACCTTTCAAACTTGCCTTTGCCCGCAACGACGGAAATGCATGCTTCTGATGCTAAGTACCGCTATTATCTGAACACTTGTACCTTCGGTTACTCTATGACCTCATGGACATGGAAACGCTGGCAACAGGAAATCGACTGGATGGCGCTCCACGGTATCAATATGCCGCTACAACTCGTCGGCATGGAAGAAGTTTGGCGCAAGTTCCTCACTATGGAAGAAGGTGGTAAGCGCAAATACGGTTATACAGATGCTGAAGCCAAAGCTTTCGTTGCTGGTCCTGCCTTTATCGCATGGTGGGCAATGAACAACCTTGAAGGTTGGGGTGGTACTGCTGCTGGTTCAAAGAGCGGTTACGACAATTTGGCTGGTGCTGGTGGTGTGCAAGACGATGCTTGGTATGCACGTCAGAAGAACCTTGCCAAACAAATCGTTGATGCACAGCGTGCGCTTGGCATGCAACCAGTACTTCCCGGTTGGTCGGGTATGGTGCCCACAAACTTTGCTTCTAAGTCAGGTTATGCAACTCGCGGCAATGGTGGCAACTGGGCTGGCGACTTCGTACGTCCTCTCCTTTTGAGCGTAAGCAATACTAATTATGCAGAAATCGCAGCAGACTATTATAAATGCTTGCACGAAGTGATGGGCGAAAGTCAATATTACTCTATGGACCCCTTCCACGAAGGTGGTGGTGCTGGTACGATGGAAGACTATGAAGCACTCTATGCTGCGATGGAGGTTGCCAAGCCAGGTTCACAATGGGTGATTCAACAATGGCAGTGGAGCGCTACGCAGAAATATTCGCTCACAGCTGTTCCAGCAGGCAAACTTATCGTACTCGACCTCTTCTCTGATGGTTCTCCCGCATTCGATGGCTACAATGGTTATGCTCCTCAAGACGCTGTATTCTGCGCTATCCCCAACTTCGGTGGTCGCTCAGGTTTGATGGGTCGTTTGCAGAATGTGACAGACAATTATTTTAAGTTTAAGGGTAAATATGCAAGCATCAAGGGTATTGGTACTGCTCCTGAAGCGATCGAACAAACTCCTGTTACTTACGATTTGATTTATCAATTGCCTTGGATGAATGGAACAAAACCCAATGTAGAAGAATGGGTAAGCAATTATGCTTTGGCTCGTTATGGTCAGGATAACAAGGTGATTAAAGAAGCTTGGAGTTTGCTCCGTCAAGGTCCTTTAAACTATGGTGCAGACGGCATCCAAGGTCCTGTAGAAGATGTATGGGCGGCTCGACCCAATTTGGATGCAAAACCATCAAGTTATTGGGGTAAGACAATCAATCAAGCAGGTAGCACATACACAAAGGCTCGCCGTCAAATGTTGATTGATGCTGTATATAAATTGCTCGGCCAAAAGGATGTACTCAATCTCACTTCAGGTTCTGTATTTGAAAGCAATTATAACTACGACCTCGTAGAATTTGGTGGAGCCGTAATGGCAGACTATGCTTATGACCTCTTGTTGGGTATTAAGGCGGCAAAAAATGCAGAAGGCATAAGCGGCACTACATATATAGCACGTCGTGATGCATTCCTCTCACTGATCGAAGATGTGGATAAATTCAAAGGTACAAACTTGAACTTCCGTCTCGGTAAATGGACACAAGAAGCCCGCGATGCGGCAGCAGAAGTAACTGGCGCTACTACTGCGACTCCAGACTGGTACGAATACAACAATGCGCGTACCATCATCTCTACTTGGTCTTCGCCTGGTACAAACTTGAACGACTATTCATACCGTTCTTGGCAAGGTTTGATGAAGGACCTTTATCTCCCTCGTTGGAAGTATTACTTCGACAACAATTGCACTGATGGAGAATACAAATTCTTCGAATGGAACTGGGCACACGGTATGACACACGAAGTAGGTCAAACTGCTATTAGCACTACTCCTCTTACTGAAGGTCAAGCTGGACACACTTCTACATATACTCGCCAACCTGAAGGTAATACTGTAGAAGAGGCAACTAACCTTTTGAACAAATACATCATCCCTGTTACAGTAAACGGCAGAACGCACTATGCTTACCGTTATCTTGACAACGATATTTCAAGCATGGCTACCATTCCTGCAACAGCTGGTGCTACTATTGATTTGACTCCTTACTTTGGAAAATTGACAGAAATTAGTAGTTTTACAAGTGAAGCCGTTGATGGTACTGTGACTGATTTAAGCAAGGTTGCTATCAAAGCTGGTACTGCAGATGGTGCTCATAAAGCAACTATCACTTTGAACGATGGTACGAAGTTGACTTTCTACTTCTCTATCAATCCTAAGTTCAATGGTGTTTATACTATTAACTACAAAAACGGCGATGCTTATGCACCCGTTTTTGTAGGTTACAATGAAGATAAGGACAATGCGAATAATGTAGGTTATAAATTGATTGCTACTGGCACATACCGCACAACAGCCGCAGGCGACAAGTATTTTACGATCACTCCATCGGGTGCCGGTTTTAATATTTCTGCTCAAGGCAAATATTTGAAAGCACCAAACCTTAGCGCTTGGAATCACTTGATGTTCTCAGACAATGCTGCAGAAGCTGGCATTTACCTTTTTGAAGAAGTTGAAACAGGGATTTTCAAAATGCGCAATCCAAGTACAACAGATGATATTAAATATGTAAACGACTATAACAACCTCGTCTTCGGTAATGACAAAGCAGGGAAAGGAGATCTTGCCACATTTACACTTACAAGAGCAGACAGTTACCCACTCACAATCACTGATGCTGGTATGGCAACTCTCTGCCTCCCCTTCAGTGTAGTAATGGCAGAAGGTATGTATGCTTACGACCTTGCGCTAAAAGGAATTGAAGAAAGTGATAGCGATGTTTACGATTGCACTATGAACGCCATTGCGGGTCCTGGAGAAACTTTGAAAGCGGGTACTCCTGCAATTATTGCAGCAGACAAAGGAGACTACGGTCTTACTATTACAATGGACGACACTGATGCAAAAACGTCTTTGAATGGTTCATTGTTAAAGGGTAACTTTGTAAAACAAGATCTTACTCAAAGCGGTGAGAATATAAAATTTATCTTTACAAAGAAAGATGGTGTTGTAGGTTTCTATCGTTTGTCAAGCGGTACAAGTAGCACCCTTGGTGCAAACAAATGTTGGTTGGAATGGGATGTACCGACCTTGGGCAACCCCGCACAAACTATCCGCCTGGGGTTTGATGATATTACAGAGATCACACAAGCAAGCAACAACAATGCACCCATTGTGATCTACAATCTGCAAGGCATTAGAATCAAAGCACCACAACCTGGGCTGAACATTATTAACGGCAAAAAGGTATTCATCAAGAAATAATTGACAAACTATGAAGAAGACATATTGCAATCCCAAGACAGAAACTATTGACTTGGTACTCGACCAACATATTCTGCTTACATCAACCAAGGATACCATCATTAACAATAATACTGAGGTCGGTGCAGGAGAATCATTGACTAAAGGCTACGAAGGCAGAAAGAATGGTATTTGGGACTAAATAAAGGGTACCATCTATGATAATAAGCCAGCGACATCACTCAGAGCAGCTCGCCACATATATGGAAAGCGTGCCGTTTGTGGTAGACCCCCAAAGTCTTTATACCACAGACATGCTATACGCAGGATTTGACATCAACGATCCGCAGACGTTCACGCATTGTTATGACCAAAGGGTGTATCATCATTTCATCGAGCACGGCAAAACGACAGACGACACACTCGAATCCCTGGCACGCAATATGCACGATTTCTGCATCATGCAACGATTGAAGCACCTGCTGTCGCAATATGATCAGCGCAAGGTGGTGGCAGTGATGGGCGGCAATGCGATGAAACGAGACGAAGCCATCTATGAAAAGGTGGCACGTATCAGCAAACTATTGACCGAGCAGGGCACACTGATGGTCTCGGGCGGCGGTAGCGGTGCTATGGAGGCTACGGGATTTGGTGCATGGATGGCAGGTCGTAGCGAAGAGGTATTCCGTGAAGCCCTATCCCGACTTGTCGCTGCTCCCACGCAGGATCATCCTGACTATTTAACTGCATCATTCAGCATCCTGCGCGACTATCCTCAGACCGAGTATGCCAACCTAAGCATTCCCACATGGCTCTACGGCCACGAATGGACTTCCCCTTTCTCCACACACATCGCCAAACTATTTGCCAACAGCGTGCGCGAGGATACCCTTCTGACCATAGCCTATGGCGGCATCATCTATGCTCCCGGCCGTGCAGGCACAGTGCAGGAAGTCTTCCAGGAAGCAGTACAAAATCACTACCTCACCTTTGGTTTCTCCAGCCCAATGATTTTTCTTGACACAGCGTTCTGGACAAAAACTATGCCCTTCTACCCTCTCCTTGTTGAACTGATGGACAAGGGACTCTACAAGAACCTACGTCTCACACTTACTGACGAAACTGAAGAGGTAGTCAATACGATCACCACATTTCAGACAGAAAATAAGATGAAATAAGGTCCTGAAAAACTTTCCAAGACCTCATTCAAAAAAACCTAGACCTTTTTTAAATTAGCCGTCGCGAAATTTAAAAAAGGTCTTGGTTTTTTTATATAGAAATTCTACCGCTTAATTTAGAATATCACTGCGGGGCGATTTCCTTTTTTATCACATCATTACTGCTGAACCTATTAAATCATGAGCATACTACGCACACGGGCGTCATCCCTCCTCACCTCGTTGACCTCTTTGCTGACCTCTGTAGTGCAACAGACGTATTTGTGCAATCAACGGGACGCGAAGTCTGTATCACGGACTGCGACTTCAAAATCTCTAACGACCTTTATACACCACAACAGGCGACTATCACGTGGCGTGAGTCTGCACGTGCTGCTTTGCATGAGCCTTTTGATACGGTTCGAACATTTGATGAATCATTTGATGAAACCTTCTACTAATGAAAACAAAATCAATACATAAGAAAGATGCTATCCTTCTTTTGGAAGATAAACGACCGCATAATCTCAAGGTTTGGAAACTCTCTACTGGAGAGATTATAGAATACAAAGAAGCCACCTGCATAGGCGGCTTCAAGCGTAAGGGAACGCACAGAATTATGGTTCCACTTTCTGGGCTCATCCGTGAGTTTCGGGATATTACTCTTTTTGAAATAGATGGGTTAAAGATATTTTTATAATTATTCTTGTAATATTGGCTTAAAATATATAATTTTGTAGGCAACTAATTCAATAATAAGAAAATGAAACTTAAAATTATTCTTTGGTATCTGACATTCTCATTTATATTAATGTCCTTTTCATCATGCGATAAAGATGGAGAAAACATCGAAGACCCACAAGATGAACAACCTACAGTTGATGAAAATATTGCATCACTTTCTTCAAAACTTTTTAATACGAGCTGGACTTATCAGTATTCCAACATATATGTTGATGGTGAATTTAGTAGTACTAACGATGTATTTAAGGGCAGAGTAACTTTTACTTTCTCAAATAAAGTTAAATTTAACAATTACTATTGTTTATACATAAACGGATATAATACTCCTTCTTATGCGGGAAGCTGGAGTATAAATGAGAATGGATTACAACTTCAAACATATTGTGATTACTTTGACAATATTTTTGATTGGGAAGGCAATAGTTGGACTAAATGGTTTGTCCTTGGACCAGGAAATATCATGGATGCAGAATATACTATTTCTGGTTCAGAATTAATCATTAAAGATAATGACGAACTTGTACATGTATTTAAGTCAGCAGGTTCTAGTTCAAATGAAGGTTCTGGAGGGAATAATACATATGAAAAACCCGATGTGGGATTTTACGATTTTACAGCCACTAAAACTTCACTTAAGATTAAATATAAAATCTATAATAAGTCGGAAGCCAAAGTCTCATCTGCTAGAATCTATTATGGAAAAAGTAGTAATCCAAGTTCTAGCGTTTCAGCTACAGTAAGCGGAGACTATATTACAGCTACTATTACAGGATTGACCTCAGGAACAACATACTATGTCAAATGCAAAGCCACTGGGGCAGGAGGAACAACTACGACTTCAGCAACGAAATGTATTACTAATTACTAATTTTATAAGTGAGCAATAATCGTTTGTTTTTATTCGTACATGATTATTTTCTTTTGTTTATCTCCTCCCCCCAAAAAATAGTAAAAAATAATGTTCACTAAGTCCGGGCAAACGCTCGGACTTTTTTTGTCTTTTCTATTTCTATATATGTTGGATAAATTTGCATCAAATCCAACACAAAAATGAAATACGATATTTACATCAATGGTTCAATAGGCTATCCCTTCTCAGCCTCTTTTATTCAAGGCGAATTGGCCAAGGTTGGAGATGCACCCTGCACGGTGTATATCTCCTCCTTGGGCGGTTCCGTCGTTGATGCCCTGCAAATCCGTCAAATGTTCTTGGAACATGGGAACGTTACTGCTCACCTTCATGGCTTCGTTGCTAGTGCTGCAACCATTATCGCCATGGGTGCCAAACGTATCGTTATGGGTGAGTTCGCTTTGCTCTTGGTTCACCGCTGTTCCAACTGGATTGACGAATGGGGCACGATGAATGCCGAAGAAATTGCGCAGACCATACAGAAATTGGAAGCATCCAAAAACGCCCTCGAAACGATTGACCAGACTGTGGTCAATATCTAACCTTTCTGCACTCGCTCATGAACAATATTGTGCGATTTGAATCGCATTTTTACCTCTCGTTTCAGCTATTACTTTTTGGCGGATTTCTTTTGGAATTTGTACACCTGCACCATTTCTGTCATAGATTTTTGTAAAACTAAAGCAACCGCACAGGAAAAGGAATATTACGCCTATTAAACTAAAAAATGCTATTAAAATTATTTTCTTTTTCATATCTCAAATATTGCCATCATTAGTATTCATTTCATTACTCATTGAAGCCCAAACACTCGACTATGGATATTTGCTGTATTTAATCCGCATCAACTTGCTTCCTTCCTCTATCGTGAACTCAATACCTTGTTCGTATTCACTTATAATTCTATAAATGTAGTTATCATTATCTTTGTCATATATCCGCCCCTTGTATAAGGATGCAGGTGGCTCTGTCTTATAGCTAATGTCTACATAACTTTAAGTTTTAAAGGTTAATGAATATCATAATCTAAGTAACGTTCGAAACAGATTGAGTAATTTCCGAAACTTTTATATTGCAAAATTAAGGATATCCGACATTACGGCATAAAAAATGTCATTTCAAAAAATACTGCTTTTCTCAATGAGCAACGAGCAATGAGCTTTGGGCAGTGAGCTTTGGTCTCTAGTCCCTTGACCCTTGACTCTTGACCCTTGACTCTTGACTCTATAGATTTCAACAAAAAGTTTCAGTAATTTAGTACTTTGGGGCCACCCAGAAAAAAAACAAAAAACCTCTAAACCAGAAGTTTAGAGGATGTTCCTTGTACTCGAAGCGGGACTTGAACCCGCACAGCCATCACTGGCCAAAGGATTTTAAGTCCTTCGTGTCTACCGATTCCACCATTCGAGCGACCTATGTGAGCGGAAAACGAGACTCGAACTCGCGACCCCAACCTTGGCAAGGTTGTGCTCTACCAACTGAGCTATTTCCGCATTGTCTGTTTTAAATTCGAGTGCAAAAATAGGAAAATCAATCGGACCGACAAAATTTTTCAACGGAAAGTTTACTTTTCTTTTACGGTTCATCAGGAGATAAGACAACTATACGACTAATAAAACTTGCAGCAAAAAAATATTTTGTAAATAAAATCTAAATACGTAAATTTGCACACTGACACAAGTAGAACTTTAATGCAACGTATTATGCATAATCTTGCAGTTTAAAATTAAACATAGTTAATAAACAATGCTGAAAAAGAAAAAGAATTCAACCGCAGAACAAGAGTCTGCCACTCTCCCATATGAACACTGCTTGAACTGCGGGGCAGAATTAAAAGGGAAATATTGCCATACATGCGGACAACCAGTAACGGCAAAAGTGCCAAGCATACGTGCATTCATCAAGGTATATTTTAACCACACCTTCGTATGGGACCCACGTTTCTTCCGCACGCTAAAACTTTTAGTCACCCGTCCTGGACATTTAACAAACGAATACATATCTGGGAAATTCATCAGTCAGGAGCACCCCATTAAATTGAATATGTTCCTGCTCTTTGTCTTTATCACCCTATTCGTATTCAGTAGTTCCGAGAAACTGAGCAACTCCGTGCAAGGCTTTACAGAGGACGGCAGATATACTGCTGCAATCCAGATGGGACTTATCCTGAATGACAAGGAATACCTCGAAAAGTTAAAAGCAAGTCCACGTGACACTGTACTTCTGCATGCTCCATTAGAATTAGCCACAGGACATGCAGAGATTTTCACCAACCTCGAAACAATTGAAGATACAAAGGACGAAAAGGTTGATGCTTGGAGAGTTGCTATACCCCGCATGCTACTCGAAGATGAAATAATTGTGCCTGAGGGCAATGGATATTACCATTTCAGTTCTACGGAAATCACCAATAACGAAAACTTTGTGATCCTGAATACCGTATGGACCAAGATGGTGAAGTTTACCACGAAGTATTTTCCTATGATGGTATTGTTCACAGCTCCGTTTGTGGTATTTGCTCTGCGCCTTGTACAACGCAAGGAAAAGCGCCCTGTGCTCCATCACCTTGTGTTCGCTCTCCATTATACGGCAATTCTTGAACTGCTCATTCTCTTTATCTACATCCTTCACCTTACGATTGCCCCACCCGTTGGGTTGCTACAATGGATACTAATCATTGGCTCCTGCGTTTACCTCACCTTGGCATTCCGCAATGTGTATGGTGTGACATCGTGGTTCAAGGCTATCATGAAGTCTATCTTCACCAGTCTGTACTACGTCTTTATCATACTGCTCGCTTTCATCGTAATCTTCTTAGCAGCATGCATCGCAGCAGTTGCCTAACGATAATAACGGACACAAAAAAACATGATGCCCTGCAAGAGTTGCTCCTCCGCAGGGCATCATTGTTGTATATTAGGCTACGCTTATTATTAAATATCCGTCATATTATTACCCTAAAACACCATATGTACTACATGATATAGTCCATAGGAAACATTGACCAGCATCGGATTTTCTATACTTCGAGAGATAGAGTAACTTAAATTGACAATTAGGAGGGGTAAGAGAGGGAGTGATTCAGTAAAATTGAATAAATTTGCAAAACAGCGATTTGATATTTATCATAGAATGTTTGGGTATTTACTCTTCATGTGTTTGTAAATATACATTGTATAATATAAAAAGGCTTTAGGCTTCAAAAGCGACATGTGTGAAATTTTAAAGAATTTCCTGTAACGAAATCACGTTTGATAAATGAAAAACAAAAAGCGGACAAACCATATCTAAGTCTGTCTGCCCTTCGTGTGAAGTGCTTGATTACTTCTTTAGGAAGCAAGTTTTGAGCACGATACCGCTGCCGTCGATTTTGCAATCCACTTCTTCGGGATTATCGGTCAGACGGATACTCTTCACCTTTGTACCGCGCTTGATTACCATAGATGAGCCTTTCACCTTGAGATCCTTGATCACTGTGACTGCATCGCCATCAAAAAGTTCGGCACCATTGCTATCGCGGGGTACAGTTACTTCCTCGGCAGCCTCTAGTTCGGCTTCATTGAATTCGTGACCGCAATCAGGGCAAACGTAGAGCGAACCATCAAAGTAAGTGTACTCGCTACCACACTTAGGGCATTTTGGAATGTCGTTCATATCAGTATATTTTTGTAATTAATAATATTTACGTAAGTACTTTGCGTGAAAAAAGTCAGAAGATATTTGCCAACTCTGTCAAGGAAGTGATGATGTGAGTGGGGACAGATTCGTCCACAGTCTCGCGCTCCCAAGTTTTGCCTTTCAGCCATACCGTTTGGCAACCGAGGCTTTCTGCTGGTACAATATCTTTGCCAAAGGAATCGCCTATCACGCAGCAAGCGCTGGCATCTACACCAGCAGCCTCAATACCCAGGCGATAGATGGCAGGATCTGGTTTGCGAATGCCCACTTCGGCGCTTTCGATAACGGCGGAGAAATGGGTCAAGTCGTAGTCTTGAAGAACTGCACGAACGTTGCCGTAGAAATTGCTCACTAAGACGAGACGATAGGTGTGTGACAATTTGTCCAATAAAGCACGTGCTCTGTCAATATTGCGTTTGGCATAGTTGTTGCAGTATTGCGCTATAGATTGTATTGCACTTTGTCGCTCTGCCTCCGTGGGCATCCAAATCTTTTGCTCGACTAAATAGCTTAGCTCAAGGTCTACTTTCTTCAACAATACTTGGTGAAAGTTGTCGGTCGGAACTATGATTTCCTCTCTGCCTAAAGTGCGCTCGCCAAATACATAGGCATCACGAAAAGCCTGCCAGGATACCACCGACAATGGATTGGTAAAAGCGCACACCTGATCTGCGTGTTGGAATCCCTGCCACAGGATGTGCGACCAGTGCATGCCGTCGGTATCCAAAGTACCGCCGTAGTCGAATATCAATGCTTTTATTTCCATCACTTAGTCTATATTGTGTGAGCTATTTCATCAATCGTTTATTACCAAACTTCACCAGGCATACACCTACGAAAATCCAAAATAGTTCTCGGATACGGGTATAGAAACTGGCGAAGACACCGACGCCACCTGCAGCAATGCCCAGGATGTTTACGATAATAGCCATACCTCCCTCGCGTGCGCCCAACTGCATGGGGAAGAAGAACAACAAATTACCCATCAACGAGGTAAAAGCCAAAATCAAGAGGGCTTCCCAAAACGTTGCGTCCATATCAAATGCCCAGAGAATGAATAGAAACTCTAATGAATTGATGACGCGGCCAAAGTATTCGCACGCCAGGCTTCCCCAAAAGGCACGGGGCTGACTGCGCAGGTAGGCTATATTCTCATCAACTTTCTGCATCGCCTCTTGATGTTTGTCGTAGAACTTTTGCGCAGGACCTTTGACGTAGGGGATATAAAGGAGCGGCTTATACAATTTCTCGATCATGCCATTGCGATAGCCGTATGCAAAGACCCACAACGCCAAAAGTAAGATGGCGATATATATACCAAATAGGGTCCAAAGCCAAGGTGCCATCTTGTCGAAACAGAATATGATGAAAACAAACACGGCCGTGGTCCACAAACAAAAATGCGACAGGATGTGCATCATAGAATAGAGCACTACGCTGGACATAGCACGGGGCGTACCAATATAGTGTGACAATTCCATCACACGGTAAGGTCCTCCACCAAATCCAAAAGGTGTGACATAACTATAGGCAAAGCCCGAGACGGTCAACTTGTAGGAATGGCGATAAGAAAGGTGCTTGTCGTGCGTACCAGAATTGACTATCATCTGAAAAGCCCAGGCATTGAGTGCATAGACAAAGACCCACACGCCAAGAACGGCTGGCAAATACAATCCAGCACGAGCAATATTGTCATAAATTTGGGCAAAGTCGCCCTCGAATGTGAGCACCATCACAACAATCGCACCGACGCCAAAAAGAAGGAAGAGATTGCGAATAAGTGGTTTCATATTATTTCTTTGTTGCGTAGTTTGACAAATTGGATTCCAGATGACTGCACAAAGCCTCGTGACGGCCACGCATATAATAGTAGAGAGCTAGCAACACTGTAATCTCAAAGACAGGATAAATCCAAGGATGTCCGAACAAAATCGAGACGTACAAGACGATTGCTCTGGTATTAAATGTCAATATATTGGCATATTTCATCAGAGGCAAACTACCCGCGCGAAAATCCTTGACCAAATCTGCAGGAAGGTTTCTGCCGTACATTTCATCCAGCTTAGCCTTGAAACTTTGGAACGCTGGCGATTGTTTTTCCTGGGCACGAGTGTAATTGCCATAGAAGTAAAGAAAAGCCTTCCAAGCCCAAAACTCACGCCATGAGAGCGAATAGAATTCTTCTCTCAATTTCTTAAAATTATCCAATTCCGAGCCACTCTCACCCTTGATAAAATAGAGATGAACATTACGGTAATAATCCGCAAGCTGGCACTGTTTGCCATGACAAATAAAGCCTGCATACGCACAAAGTAACCAAATCCAAATTCCCCAATTGTATTGTGGCAAGAAGGGAATGGGTTGGAATGTCAGACGCAAGCAAATTGCGGCGTAGATACAGAAAAACCACACATCGCCAGCGAATCCGTCCAAGATTCTGCCCCATCGTGTTTTCTTGCCGGTCATGCGTGCCATTTGTCCGTCGGCACTATCATACAAATTCGCCCACACGAGCAGCAGGATGCCGATAATATTATAATAGATATCATCAAAATAAAACATCACTGCGGCTGCTATACCCAGGATAATGGAAAGTATCGTCACCACGTTGGGATGTACATTGAAGGCGTTGAAGAATCTTGCCCACAAGTAACCCAATGGGCGCGTGAAGTAGATGTCGAGCCACTCTTCTGTGTCATTGGATTTATATGTCGCCGACAATTTTGTAGATTCCTTCATATTATTTTATTTATATTTATTCCTTTTACAACAAATATTTATTCCCGACGGATTTCACTTAACACACATTCGGCAATAGCCGTAGTTGCGGCATCTCGGCAACGCGAAAAACTCGGGAAGTCGTTGAAGTCTATCAAGTAGATCTCACCTTGCTCTGTCAACACGGCATCTCCGCCATAAATAGTAAGCCCTATGAGGTGCGCCGTCTGATCTGCGATAGATTTGAAGTAGGTTTCGTTCAACGGAAACCCTTGTGGCGAACCATTATGCCTTTCCAAACCAAACTTGCTAAAATCATTCTCCGCTGTAGGGTAATAGTAGTAGAAAAAGTCTGTACCCTTGACACCATAAAACTTTATCAAATCACCTTCGACGTGTGGTGTCGCGACAACTTCATCTACCCCCCTTTGCACAAAGTCCGACATTGCTGCCAGATAGGTTTCGGCATCTGTAACGAAGGCGACGTCTCCAGCCACCTCCGAACGGGCATCGTTGCGTTTCAACCAAAGGGGATAGTCACAAGGTGGGAAGCAGTCTGTAGCAGGTCTCAACAAATGCGTCTCGACCCAGGGCAAACCTGCCTGATGCAGGGTGTGATAGAAACTTTCCCTACTCGCTGTTCGCAATGCCGTAGGTTGATTGAGCACAGGGATACTTTGTTGCGACAGAACTTCCAACTGACACAACACGGCATCAAAGCGTGCCATCGAAAAGACGACGTCTGGTTGCACCGCCGCCCAATCCTGTGGTGAAAAGGTTTTGACCTCGGCTTCAGGATAAGTCATCACCTCCACACCATGCGCCACCAACTTTTCGCAAACCTTAGCAAAAATGGCTGCATCCCTTTCCTCGGAGTTAGGAGAAAAGCGTGGATGTCGACTGATGCCTAATATTCGTGTCATAAGTTGTATTCAAAGATTATCAAGCGCACACCTTCGTCTATTTATCCTTCGCGGGCTGCTAAGAAAGCCTCGGCTTTTTGAATATCTTCGGCATGGTCAATGTCTAATATCTTGGAGAAAGGATAGGCCCGTAGATGTAGGCCATCTTGTATCAGACCTCGCTGGAAATTGCGCATACGACTTTGTCCCTCGGCCATACATCTGTGCAAAGTGACAAGGGCGCGTGGCGACAAGGCGTAGATGCCACCCGAAATATATTGATCGCCACAGTTGGCATCGTTGAAGGCGGTGATATTCATCTCGGCATCTGTACCGACATAAAGGGGTTTTTCGTCGTCCACGTAGTCTGTCACTGCCATCACGCCGTCTGCTTCACACGTTGCAAAGTCTCGGATATATTGGGCAAACTCCTCCTCTCTGAAAATCGTATCAACGGTGGTCAGACAAAAGGGAGCATCGCCTAAATATGCACTGATTGCATGAAAACTGTGCATCGAACTAGGTGTAGTCTGTACGACCATGGTAATAGGACCGTACTTACCACTTTCTTTCAGTCGGCTTACATAATTTTCGGTTTCTGGGTGCAATTTGTTGACTACGACAACTGTCTCCTCTGCTCCATTCTGATGAAAGATACGTAGGAGACGCTCTATCAAGGCTTCGCCGCCTACCTTCACCAGTGGTTTTGGCGCCGAAATGCCTTCTTGTGCTAATCGGGAACCTTCACCCGCTGCGATGATGGCAAATTTCATTCTGCTTTTTCTTGGGGGAGCGTGTGGCGAGAGCGTTCGCTGTCTTCACGACGTTCGTGATACAATTTAGGCAAGGGGTTTTGCTTTGCCTCATCATCAGCCTTGCGATTACGCTTAATATCCATTGCGGCATAGATAGCACTGCGCATTGATGCTGCATCAGCTTTTCCCTGACCGGCAATATCGAAAGCCGTGCCGTGGTCGGGCGAAGTGCGAACGAAAGAAAGGCCTGCTGTCACATTGACGCCGCTGTCCATGCCGAGGGCTTTGAGTGGTATCAAGCCCTGGTCGTGATACATCGCCAGGATACCGTCAAAGTGCGTGTACATAGCGGCTCCGAAGAAACCATCGGCGGAATAGGGACCAAAGCAGGGGACACCTTCGTCCACCAATGTTTGTATTGCTGGTGATATGATTTCCTGTTCCTCGGCACCCAGGGCTCCGCCATCGCCCGAGTGGGGATTGAGCGCCAGCACGGCAATGCGTGGCGAGGAGAGCAAGAAGTCGCGACGCAGACTTTGATATAGTGCTCGAAGGCGTGTTTCTACTTTTTCCTGAGTCAATTGTCCAGCCACTTTTTGCAAAGGTTCGTGTACAGTGGCAAGGGCCACGCGCATCATCTCGTTTTGCAATATCATCAAGGGTTCATTTTGTCCCTCGGCCGAAACGGAAGCCAGATATTCTGTGTGACCAGCATACTTGAAGCCCGACAGTTTCATTGCTTCCTTGCAAATGGGCGCAGTGACAAGTGCTTCGATTTGTCCAGCATTCAAGTCCTCGGTAGCTCGTTCCAGCGCAACGTAGGCTGCATGTCCTGCTTCTGCACTCACCTTACCCCATTCCAGGGGCACATCGCCTTGGACACATTCTACGAGGTTCATTTTGCCAGGCAAAGCTTCGTTTGCCGATGCCACGACATTAAACTGCACTTTCATATCCAAAGCCTTAGCATGTGCAAGGGCTATCTTCAGCGAACCGTAAACGACGGGAGTGCACAAATCAAACATAGGAGCGTCGACGAAGGCTTTGAGGATAATTTCGTAGCCCACGCCATTTGTATCGCCATGAGTAATTCCGACCTTCATCGGCGGACGGCTGAAGCGCTGTACCTGGGGTGCTTCTTCTGTTTCCTTGTTTCCTTCAAATACGGGAACGCGGTTGCTATGGTTTCTTTTATCAAATGCCATAATTCGGTATTAAGGGTTTATAGGTTATAGGGATTATAGATTCGAGGATATGACCTGAGCGGATACAAAGTAATCAACTTTTCCGCCCACATTCCTCTGATTACATTCAGGTCAAATGGTTTAAGCCTGATCCGTAGCCTGATTTCTTTCTTCTTCCTCCTTCTTTGTCGAGAGTAAGCCGCACGCCGCATAGATGTCCTGACCGCGCGAAGCACGTATAGTGGTGAAGAGACCATGCGAAGTCAAGTAGTCGCGGAAGCGGATCATCGCAGCATCGTCCACACCATGGAGCGGTGTGTCTGGGATATCGTGAAAACGAATCAAGTTGATGCGGCAATCCAGGTCTCGCAGGAGATTGACCAGAGCACGGGCATGCTCCATCGAGTCGTTGATGCCACGAAAGACGATATATTCGAATGACAATCGGCGCTGCTTTGGTACCGAAGCATCTACGGGGCGGCGTGAGCAGAAGTCATAGTTGCTCAACAGTGCCACCATCTCGGCCACCGAATAAGCCCTTTCTGCTGGCATCAAGGCGCTACGTCCTTCGTGCAAGGGATGATGCAGGGAAATAGCCAAGTGGCATTTACTTTCATCCAGGAAGCGCTGCAAACCCTTCTTGAGGCCTACGGTAGAGACAGTGATGCGCTTCGGACTCCATCCGAATCCCCACTCCTCGGTCAAGACCTGTGTGGCACGCAGTACGGCTTCGTAGTTGTCAAACGGTTCGCCCTGTCCCATAAACACGATATTCGTCAATCGCTCGCGTTGGGGCAAAGCATATATCTGATTCAGAATTTCGCTGGCGCTAAGCGAGCCATTGAATCCCTGACGGCCAGTCATGCAGAAAGCACAGCCCATCTTGCAGCCCACTTGCGAAGACACGCACAGGGTAGCTCTGTCGCCATCGGGGATATAGACCGTTTCGACGAAGTGTCCATCCAGTGTGCGATACAAGTATTTGATTGTGCCATCCACCGAATGCATGGCTTCCACGGGCGAATGATGTCCGATGCAATATTTAGCCGACAGTTTCTCGCGCGCCGCCTTCGACAGATTTGTCATACCATCAATATCAGCCACGCACTTGCTGTACAGCCAGTCTGCCATTTGCTTCGCCACAAACTTAGGCAAAGCCAATTCCTCTGCCACGTTTTTCAACTCGGCAGGCGTCATCCCCAGCAGGGGTATTCTGTTGTCAATAGATGCCTTCATTTCGTTACAAATTTACAAGAAAAAAATCAAATAACCATAAGCCCTGCAGACAATAGTTGCACACAAGGTGTGACGTAGCCTAATATTGAGGACATTAGGTGTGACGAGCAGGCGAAGATGAACAGGCAAAACTAATCTGTAGCAAGACCCATGACGCACGACGCCAAATTTGTCAAAATTTTTCGCATTTTTTGAGGGCGAGAATCGCGTATTTTCATTTGCGAAAAATATATTTTGCTACAGCGCGAGTATGGAGGCACAGAATATGCAGCGATATGCGCATATTTTTACACGAGCCCTACTCCTCGATGGCATATATGCATAAATATGCAGTTGGAACTATAAATTCTGGGCTTTGAAGTAAAGAAAAAAGCCAAGACTTCGTTGAAAAAAGTCAAGGCTTTGTGAAAACTTTGCGACATCTCGTAAAAATTATCCAAGATTTTTTTTCAACAAAGCCTTGGATTGTTTCAACAAAGTCTGATGTCGCACCCCAAACTCGATTTTTTAGCGCAATTGCATTTGTCAAAATTTTTCGCATTTTTTATGTACGAAAAGACAGCGTTAGTCGGGGGCGTGGCAGAGCAGATAAAATCAATTTTGTATGATTAGGATATTTTGCACGGGAGCGTAATTGATGCGGTAGCGGAATAGTTTTTCTCCTGGTCCGCCTTCGATCAGTAAACCGCCGTTGTTTAAGTCATAGACGCAGTGGCACCGACTGCATTCTGCCCTACCCTCGTGCGTCAAGGTCAAAGCGCGCTGTATGGCGGCCTCCTCGTAGCATGTCGGACAGACTTTGTCGTAGGCACGAATATCAAAACGGCCCGAAAAGTCCGGCAGGTTGGGTGTGCCTACAATAAAGCCACTGATACATTCTGGAGGTGTATATGAATCGAGGGCAGTGGGAGGAACTTCATAAGTGCTGCCGTCGAGTAATGTAAAACGGTAATAGCCGTTTGGAAAAGTGATGCTGCACCACATGCCGGGATTGTTGAGCGCAGCATAGAGGGGTTGTGCGGTGTAGACGTATTGATAGCGAAAGAAAGCACGATGTTGTGCAAATTCGTGGTCGATGTCGCCCGAACAAGAAACCAGCGACAGGATCATGATGATGCCGCTGGTGATGAAGGTGAATAGTCCTTTTGAAAATGTTGAGATAAATTTCACAGGGGTGAGACTTATTGTGATTAAAGTGTTTCGTGATATTTCAATAATGCCTCCTCGGCTGCCGCTACCTGCTCGAATCCGAAGCGATGGTAGATGCCTTGCATCAATTCGGCCACCTGAGCATTGCACAGGTTGGATATGCTGCCTACGTGGGTATGATGAATAGATTTGTTGGGACGGAACTTGCCCGCTTCGATATCAAGGCCTACTTTCTTGTAAGCATCGCGGAAAGGCATACCTTCGGTTGCCAGGCGATTCACCTCCTCAACTGAGAACATCAAGTCGTATCGACTGTCCTCGGTGATGTGTTCGTTGACCGTCATGCGCTGTATGATATAGGTGGTCATATCTAGGCACTCAATCAGGGCATCGAATGCGGGCAGGAATACCTCCTTGACATCCTGCAAGTCGCGGAAATAGCCCGAGGGCAGGTTATTCGTCATCATCACAACTTGCGAAGGCAGTGCTTGCAACTTGTTACAGCGTGCACGTATCAGTTCGAATACGTCGGGGTTCTTCTTGTGCGGCATGATGCTTGACCCCGTGGTGCATTCGTCGGGCAGGCGGATGAAGGCAAAGTTTTGCGAATTGTACAAACAAGCATCGTAGGCCAATTTTGCCACGGTGCCAGCGATGCCAGCCAGAGCAAATGCGACGTTGCGCTCGTTCTTGCCGCGGCCCATCTGAGCATATACCACGTTGTAGTCGGGGCTGTCAAAACCCAATAGGCGTGTGGTCATCTCGCGGTCCAGGGGGAAGGACGAACCGTAGCCTGCTGCCGAACCCAGGGGATTGCGGTTGGTCATGCGGTAGGCGGCTTCGAGCAAGAGCATATCGTCTGTCAAACTTTCAGCATAGGCGCCCAACCATAGACCAAACGATGACGGCATGGCTACTTGTAGGTGTGTGTAGCCAGGCATCAGTACGTCTTTGTAGCGCTCGCTTTGTTCTTGCAACGCATTAAATAGACGCAGGGTGCTTTCTGCTACACGGCGGATGGCATTGCGGGTGAAGAGTTTCAGGTCCACCAGCACTTGGTCGTTGCGTGAGCGACCGCTGTGAATCTTCTTTCCCATATCTCCCAGACGCTGTGTCAACAAGAGTTCGACCTGTGAGTGCACATCCTCGATGCCATCCTCGATAGTGAAGCGCCCTGTGGTGGCGTCGTCGTATATTTTGCGCAAGGCCTCGAGTAGTTGAGGCAACTCTTCATGTCCGATCAAACCAATGCTTTCGAGCATGATAATATGCGCCATCGAACCCAATACGTCGTAGGGTGCGAGATACAAGTCCAGTTCGCGGTCGCGGCCTACGGTGAATCGGTCGATTTCTTCAGCCACTATAGTGGATTTTTGCCAAAGTTTCATAAGTCTGCGTTTTGTGCCTTGAAATGAATCCTAATGCCAAATAGCAATTAGCGAATAGTAGAGAGGATATTAGCGAGTCCATCTGCTGCCTGTTGCAGAGGTTTTGACACCATGCCCTTCATGAAGAAATTCACCTCGGCGCCAATGGTGACGCGCATCTTGCATTCGCCCTCGCCATGGGGGAGGAGTTGAATCCAAACGTAGAGAGGGATGGGCGAACCCTCGCTTTGGAATTTGATGCACTTAGGCGCTTCACGCTCTACGATAGCCAATTTGACATTGCCCATAGGTGATGCCAAAGAGATGCTGTCTTCTTCAAATTCGACGTTCTGCAATTGGCGCTCGGCTTCTTCTATTTTGTCCGCAGGCAATTGGCTTTGCAACTTTTCGCGCACTGCGGGATCCGACATGCGTTCTTTCAACACGCTGAGGTTGCGCAGGTCGGCGAATCTGCCATACACGGTGTCGACATCCTGTGCAATATACTTTACTTCGCTTTCAAATTTTGATAAACTCATATTTCTGTATTTTATTTCGGTGCAAAGATACGTTTTTATTTTGTATCCCTTTAATTTATTCTGTATCCCTTTCAAAAAGGCAGACAAAGGTAAGAAAAATATCTGATGTTTGCTCTTGCCGAAAAAACGTCGTAATTTTGCGCTGACATTCTGATGAAACGAGCAAGGGTGTCGTTTCTGGCAGATGATTTTCTGCATTTATACCATCAAGACCTATTATGAAAGAGAATACTCTGGGACATCTGGCATGCTTTATCGCATATACCATCTTTGGGATAAATATTATTGTGTGTAAGGATTTGACCACAAGTCAACTCCTCTCGCCCGTAGCGCTATTCTGTCTTCGCTCTTTGGGAGCAGGACTTTTGTTTTGGCTTATTGGCAGTTTTCTGCCCAAAGAGAAAGTGGACCGCAAGGATTATCTGAAAATCTTTATGGCAGCTGTGTTGGGATTTTTCCTTACGCAAATGACGTTTCTGATAGCCATCCCTTCTATCACGCCAATGGATTGCTCCATCGTCACTTCGCTTTCGCCCATCTATACGATGTTTATTGCCTACTTTGCTTTGCGCGAACCGATCACCCTGAGAAAGGCTGGCGGAGTGGCGTTGAGTTTTTGCGGCATTGTCTATTTGATTCTCAATAGTGCGACGGGGGCGAGTACTGCCGTCCAGACCAGTGTGTGGGGACTCTTGCTGATGATAGCCAACTCGCTCTGCTTTTCGCTCTATCTGGGATTGTTCAAACCCACTATTTGCAAGTATTCGGTCATCACGTTTATGAAGTGGATTTTTCTCTTCTCTACGCTTATGGCACTCCCTTTGGCGGTAGTCGAAATCGTGATGTTTGATTACAGCGTGCCTGATAATGTGTATTGGACCGAACTGGCTTTTCTGATTATCTGTTCAACATTTATCACTTACTTTTTGATTCCTTTTGGACAGAAGCGTATTCGTCCGACTTTGGTCAGTATGTATTCCTATGTCCAACCTATTGTGGCTATTGCCGTGAGTATTTGTGTGGGAATGGATACACTTAGTTGGCAGAAAGTCTTGGCCGCTGCGACCGTCTTCGGAGGTGTTGTGCTCGTCACTTATAGTCGTAGTGCTTCGGCAAAGTCGTAATCCCCGAAGAGTACTTTTTGTTGCAAATGTTATTCGGATAGATGGTTTTCCCGAACGAATCTTTTTAGCCCCTCCAACGTATCTGTAAAAGCGATTTCGCCCAATGACAACGCTGTGACTTTGTCGGTCGAAATAGAGATATTGCGTGGTTGCTGGGCAAACCTTTCTGTGTCGGGCACAACGATAGATTTTGCCGTTTCTTCACCTTGCCAATCTTTTACAAAGCGCAGTGCCGTTTCGTAGGTATTGAGTTCGTTTTCCGCACCATAATTATATATGCCGCCAGGTAGTTCGAAGGTCTTGGGTAGGTATTCGACTACCTCGCTCACGTCTGTGATGCCGCGGTGCTCGTGTATGGCAAAGTGGAAAGGTTGGCCTGTGCTCGCAGCGTTCAGCAAATTTGTTATAAAGTTGGGATGTGCTGGCAAACCCTCTGCTGGCAAATCGTACATCCAAGTGGCGCGCAATAGTACAGCGTCGGGTATTAATTCCATAATACCCCGTTCTGCCAGCAACTTGTGTCGGCCATAATGATTCACTGGTGCGACGTCGATGTCTTCATAAAGCAAGCCTTGCTCCGTATTGCCATTGTAAATCTGGTCGCTTGAGAAGAAAATAAACTTTGCCCCAATCTCAGCAGCCGCTTCTGCCAAGCCAATAGCCGCCGTAGCGTTGACCCGTAGGCTTTCTTCGGGGTGCTCTTCGCAGTATCCCGTATTCGAAATAGCAGCCGTGTGAACGATGACGTCTGGCTTATGCGCTCTGCAGTATTGCATCACGGCTGCAGTATCAGTGATATCCATCTCATGGTGTCGAGGCGTAAGGATTTTGTATGCCCCGCTCCATCTTTTCACTATTCTGCTACCCACGAAGCCACTGCCGCCTGTCACAAGTATTTTTGCCATATATCGATGATTTGTCATTTTTATGTATTGTCCTATTATTGTCAAGGCAAAAATACACTGATTTTCTGTCATAGCAAATGTTTGTGGCAAAAACAATACGGCGTTTGTGAAAGATTAGTATTAGTTGATAAAATTTGTCTCTCAAAAAATATTTTGCACTTTGTGGAACGAAAACAGACTTTGAGCGTATGCAATAATGAAGAGTCTTCACAGAGAATAAATAGCCCATAATTTAATGTATCAAAACCCCAAGAAATGAAATATCTGAATTTCCTGAGCACCATAGCTCTCTCGTTATTATTCCCCCTATTGTCAATTGCACAAAGTGCTGAAACCGTTTTACCCGTCATTGTATCGGGAAAAGATTCTACGTGGTACGCCCAGCAAGCCAAAGCCTGGGAGCAAGAAGTTCAAAAGTCTCCAAAATCAGAAGAGGCTTGGCGCAACCTGTTCAATGCGAAATACTATCTGAAGTATTGGTTTAATGAGAATGTGACTCCTGCAGATTCCTCAGAGTATGTGATGAATCGTATGGCGCAAGCTATTCCCGGCACATTCACTTATAATTATTGTCGTTACTGGGTTGACCATGGTCAGCACAGTGATTTCGCCGAAAGAGCGCTGGATATGATACCGGCAGATATTGACCCTGCGACTGTGGATGGTCTGATGGGCTATCTGTGGCGTTGTGGAGCGGCAGAGGGAACTGGCAAACGAGCACAGCTGTTTGACGAACTGTTGACAAGGCAATATCATCACGCCTATTACCCCGACTATGTGCTGCGGTATAGTTACAATCAACTGGAGGGACTACCCAAAAATGCAATTTATATAGGGCGCGGAGATATGGACCTTTTCCCAAAAATAATGATGCAGCGTGCCATGCGTGTGCATCAGGACAAAATGATCGTGGTGAGTAGTTTTCTCTGCATCAAGGAATATACAGACAGTATTTGCAAGAAACTGGGCATAGCGCCTTATACACCCAGCCTCAATCCCGTCGGTAGTTCTGCCAACGATGATATAAATGCGGTGGAATTTATCAAATATCTGAGTCAAAATACAGGACGTCCCATTTATTGCGAAGCCTCTTTGGTCGATTCATATAGATTGATTGCAAACAACCTGTATCGCGAGGGATTGTTGCTCAAATATAGTCCCGTGCCGTATGATAATTGGGCGGCGGCAAAGAAGGTTATTCACAAGTATCATTACGAATATTTGTACTTGCCCAAGTTTCGCCCCGAAACCTATTGGAAAGGGAGCGAAATGATACAAGCTAACTATGTCGTGATGTTAGCCGAATACATCAAGAAGTATAAGCAAATGGGCAATACGGCTAAGGCAGATTGGTTGAAGCAAAGACTTGAAACCTCCGTGGTAAATACACAATTGCCTGAAAGTACCAAAGCCACTTACCTCGAATACCTGAAACAATTTTGCCAATGATACGACTTTTGCACAAGAAGAAAGGCAAGCATTTGGCGGACGAGGATTTGATGCAAATGGTCGCCGAGGAACGATGCGAATGGGCCTTCGACGAACTCTATCAAAGGTATGCACAAAGGCTGATGGGATTCTTCTATCGTATGTACCACCAAGATAGTGAAAGGGCAGCGGATGATTGCTAGGAGACCTTTATGAAAGTATGGCACACAAGGCATCAATACAAAGCCGACTTTGCCTTTCGCCCCTGGCTGTACACTATTGCCTATAATATCAGTAGAAGCCATTTCCGCCACGCCGAGTTGCAGGAAAAATTTACTGTCGAACAAACCATGCGGTACGATGAATCTGATAGCGATGATTCGGAATTGAAAATAGATCAAGAGACGATGCGGATTGCGCTGAGTGAAGCGCTTGCAAAGTTACCCACAGAGCAACGTACCCTCTTTGCCCTGAGATATGAAGAAGAATTGACGATAGCGCAAGTCTCGCAAATATTAGAGATGCCGGAGGGAACTGTGAAGTCTCGCCTGCACAGAATGTTGAACTACTTGAAACATGAACTGAAAGATTATGAAAGGATTTAAAAAACAAATAGCAAATGCAGCGCAGGCTACACGCGATGAGCAGAATGTCGGACTGACACCGCCCCAGTCGCCCAGAAAAAACTCGGCAAGCAAAGCCCCAGTCTTCGCCTGGTGGACCCGCGTAGCAGTTGCTGCTTGTGTGGGATATATTATCGGTATATTCACTTTCCCATCAAACGGTAATGAGGAAAAAGATGACGCTCAAACAGCACGAGTCGAAACCATCTATGATACTGTATATCACACTGTGCGTGATACCATTTATCAAATACGTACAATGCCCGCTCCGTTAAAACAAAGTGGTGAACTGATGGCGCACAGAGCCTCTGCAGAAGAAACTATACCTCAGATGGCGCAATCCTACCCACTGACCGAATACGATACGACAGGGATAAATATCCTTGCTGATACGATCAACTATTCCCTGCTAGTATCTTTGTAGTCGCCCAAAACGTTGCGATGTGTCGAAGGCAAAAATGCGAAAAATTTTGACAAAAATAGAACTTTTAAGGCAGGAAATTGATAATATCCCACTATCATTCCCTGCCCAAAATCGTAAAATCCCCATCTTTTCTAAAAAAATAATCGCTAATATTTGGTCAGTAAGAAAAAAGTTACTACCTTTGCACTCGCAAACAAGAAACGATGTCAATCGTACATCGCGGAGTGGAGCAGTTGGTAGCTCGCCAGGCTCATAACCTGGAGGTCATCCGTTCGAGTCGGGTCTCCGCAACTAAAAAGCAAACAAATGTATGCAGATAAAGCAATTTATCGCATACATTTTTTGTTTTTATCCCACTAAGCAAAAACAAGTGGGACGAAAATGGGACGCAGTATAATCAGACATTTTGTCTCCGTTTCAGGAAATGACGGCGAAAAAATGTCAAAAAAAATGTATAGTTGCACAGCCTCACAAAACAGCCTTTATGATGTACTTCCTTACAGTCTTCCTGTCCTTCATACTGGCAAAAATTGGTACGTAGATTTTTATTGTTTTGACCCCGTCAAAGGTGCTCTTCGTAGAAAGAAGTATTGCCTGAATAAAATCAAAAAAACAACAGACCGCAAAGCACGTGCTGCTGAAATTATCACAAGCGTTACTGCACGTCTTCGTTCTGGTTGGAACGTATGGGTAAAAACAGAAAGTACCAGAGAGCACACTCCCTTCAATGAGTGCCTTGAACTTTACAAGGCTTATTTGAGTCGTAGCGAAGAAAATAAATCAATGAAGAGTAAGACAGCTTATGGTTATTTGTCTTACTTAGGTATTTTCTGTGATTGGTTACAGACTCGTGCCACTCCCCTCAAATTTTGTTATCAAGTGGACACATTCTTGTTGTCCGACTTCCTCGACCACATTCTTATTGACCGTGAAAGTTCATCACGCACACGTAACAATTATCTTACGTGGCTTTCAACTTTCTGTGCTTGGATGGTAGAAAAAGGTTATCTGAAAGAAAACCCGACATCCAAGATCAAGAAGTTGAAAGAAGAACCTAAGAAACGCAATGCGCTTTCTGTCGGTGAACTTTCATCCCTCCAAAGTCATCTTAATAAAACCAACAAGCATTACTTGTTGGCATGCTTGATGGAGTATTATACTTTCATCCGTCCTATTGAGTTGGCACAAATCAAATTGGAACATATACAAATCAAAGAACAACGTGTATTTGTACCTGGCAGTATCAGTAAGAACAGACGTGATGGCATGGTAGGTCTCAATGATGAAATCATCCGTCTCATGGTAGAACTCAAAATATTTGACCGTCCTGGACATTCATATCTTTTCGGTAAGGATTTCAAACCAAGCGAAACGATGGCAGATAGTCGTATCTTCCGTGAGTATTTCGTAAAGGTACGCGAAGCACTTAAATGGGATGATAGCAAGCAGTTCTATTCACTAAAGGACTCAGGTATTAGAGACTTGGCCAATGCCGAAGGTATCGTAGTGGCACGTGACCAGGCACGTCATAGTGATATTAGCACTACGAATAAATATCTGAAAGGTGATAATCTTACCGTTCATGAGGAAACCAAGCACTTCAAAGGTGGTTTAAGTAGTAAAAAAGAAGAAACCACCCCATCAACTCCCGTGTCGAAAGCAAAGAGTCCGTCAAACGAGGAAGCCTTCAGCAGTAAGCATGATGTAAGTGCGGCTCCCCAACCCCCATGCGCCCCGTCGCATACCGCACAACCAGCATCGTCTGCTGAACGTCAGGACTGCAAAGCACAGTCTTTGCAAGTTCCATCTGCGACCGAGAGTAAACGGACTGATGAGACACCTACCGCTGAAGATATAAAACAAGAAAGCCCCAGCGAGACTGCTAGGGATTTCAAGAGCTTGATTTCCGAAAAAGTAGGAACACCCAAGCGTAAGCGCAGACGTATAGGTCAAGAAGCCATCTTCTCCACCGCTGACCCGTATAAGAATAAGCATAAGTAGTCCGCATGGTAAGCGAACTTTTCCCGCCTGGGCATATCGGCTCGGAACTATTTGAAGGATCCGATTGGAGTGGTTGGGCAGGTTACGGGAAAAGTTCGCCAAAGATATTACTCTATTTCGTAGAAGTACCCCTTCTTTAGAGGTTGTACCCCATTCTCATCAATAGTCACCTCTATCTTTTGACAAGCATACTTTCTGCCACCTATATAAAAAAGCGCATTTGGATTGGTCTGATTGTCCGTAAAGGAAATTTGTCGCAAGACTCTAGTGTCAATATCTAACTTTCCACCCGTCAAACATAGGTTCATGGGAGAATTAGGATAATGCAGTAAGAACTGATAGCAATTCGCCACGTGGTTAATTGCCAAATTCGGTTCCCTGTCCGTAAAGCGAGAGCGCATAAACGGCACACCAACGGGATAAGGAATACTTACTGCCTTGGTCAATTCAGGTTGATAGTTCACATTAGGGAAAAACGTCTGAGAATATCTGAGTCCACAGTTACACGCTACCTCCATGACCTCCTGCTTCGCGTTCTCCTCTTCTGTAGTGTCCACGCCTTCCATGACAGCCTTATAAAGATTATAAGGCGACCTTGTGGATGCCATGCGAGTATCAGCCGTAATAAGGAAAGGAACGTGGAACCCACCATATTCAGCTCCATCTAGTTCATGTTTCGTTGGGTCCACGGGATAAACGCTAGATTGAGAGTATTCGAGAATAGCTGTACCCCAGTCACGCTTTACCCGATTGACAGGAATATCTTCTGCCATGAAGCAAGGAACAATCTTCAATCTTGTGTCCACTTTGAAATCATCATCACGGAATAGCGGTCCAATTTGGTCCACTTCAGGGAAGAGGAAGTTCACCCCATCCAACTTCTTGAAGATACCGTACCGACCATTAGAGTCTGTAGCATAAAGCAAAACGTTACTTTGTTCACGCTCCTCCTCTGTAAGGTTATTAAAAGTCTTGACTAAATCCGCATCACGTACCTTCAAGACCTTCATTGACTCATAAGCATCCTCTCCTATACACAACCATTTGTCAGCAGTATCCGTAAAATCATATCCGACATTTCCGGACGTTGTATCCTTTTGTTCACTCTCCGTGTCGATGTCCGTATTGCGTTCGTCAATCGCGTTTTTTATCTCAATGGGTTGCCTAGTCGTGTATAAGGTACTACGGCTAACAATGGTCGCTTGCGTACCACTTACTAGTACAATCATTCCATAAGTGTTGCGTAATTCATCAAAGAACTCTTTGACCGTCCAGTGAGGCAAGCAATCCGCATAGTGGATAGCCTCACGTGCGTTAGCAATAAAGATTTGGGCAAACCACCCAGATCGCAAGGCGTTAGCTCTTGGGTTCAGGGTGTAGCCTAACTCCTTCAAGACACGCTCAACAATGACGGCAAGGTAAGGCTGTGGAGCAAACACAATATTTGCTTCGTCTAATGTGATTTGGTCGATGTCACTAGTAGAATTTGGTAAATGTTGTGACCATTTGTCAAATGGGAACATGTAACTCTCCCCATCATCACGCCAATAGCGCTTTTTGTCCGCTTCCACCCATACCGCCTCTCCCCAATAGGAATACTCGTGAAGATTAGCAAACGCCCCATCAGCCTGACTATATACAGGAAAAAACACACAGTCCGTCTTTGACAACGTACCATGAAGTTTATCTTCCCTCTGTGCAGCGGTAAACGCCGAAGAGTACAGCCATTTGATTGTACCTATTGACGTTTGTTCTTCATCGGGATGACTAGCATCCCATTCTTCCCCGAACGCACGTCCTAAATCCAATTCGTCAATATACTTTTCACCCTTTTCCCCTAGCGAGTCAAAGTTCAGTGCAGAGTTACCCGATAGTAACTGCACCTTTACTTCTTCATGCGTCACGTTTGTAACAACGGCACGCCCCTCTAAGGAAAGAATTTCCGTATAGAGTTTGAAGGAGAACACTTTGCTCGCTAGTTTTTTGTGCGACATACTCCCGTAGTGGAGTACACCGAAAATCCTTTGGTTCTCGATGCACCCTTGCAGAGGAAGCACGACATCTAGCGTATAATCGCCAGAGTCGGTAAAGAAAGGATTTTCACGGGTCAACTTTATCGAAGAGCCATTCTTGATAATGGCTTTTTTGTTATCAAGTAGTAAGGTAATCATTTTCTCTTCTTCATTTGGTTATAGCGGTTCCACTGTCTTTCAAATCCGTCTTGCCCGTCAATGGCAACCGAAGCACGGATACCTGCTTCAAGGTTTTCATTCAGACGCTTGATAGCATCTGCCGTATCACGGGACGAGGAGTCAATAATCTGTACCTGTGAAGAAGAACCTGCCTTCGGTCGTGAGGTATCTGCCCAACCCCCACCTCCACCGACGGCACGTCTGACATCTGCCGAAGTTACTGAGGCGATGGTATTGTTCTTCTGAGCATGGTCAATGAACTGCAACATAGGCAGGACATTGGGATTATTGACGGCAAGATGGTTCGCCACAAACTCACCCTCATGCACCACCCCTGCTTCCTTT